>NZ_JBMQZD010000007.1:0-516793 GCF_057353965.1 Oxalicibacterium sp. | reverse complement strand
GTATTTCTTCGCTTCGCCGCCGAACTTCGCCGACAACACCGTCGCAATCGCCGCCGTCAGCGTCGTCTTGCCATGGTCAACGTGACCGATCGTGCCCACATTCACGTGCGGCTTCGTCCGCTCGAATTTGCCTTTTGCCATCTTGAACTCCTAACAATTTTGATGAGAATGTTCAGGCACACGCCCGACCGACTGCTTGTTTGAAACTAAAACCGCACCCGCGAAAACAACTGAAATGCTTTGGTGCCCTTGACGTGGATTGAACACGTGGCCTCTCCCTTACCAAGGGAGTGCTCTACCACTGAGCTACAAGGGCTTGCCATGCCGCCCGCGCCAACTGCGCGCGTCCGACTTGAAAACTGGAGCGGGTGAAGGGAATCGAACCCTCGTCTTAAGCTTGGAAGGCTTCAGCTCTACCATTGAGCTACACCCGCGAGGGCTACCTGCTTCGCCAAACAAACCTGCTGCTTCAATTCTTTTCCCGCTTTACATCTGGTGGAGGGGGCTGGATTCGAACCAGCGTACTCGTAAGAGGGCAGATTTACAGTCTGCTGCCTTTAACCACTCGGCCACCCCTCCGCGGGGAACCCCAAACTATATGTGAGTGAATGACCTTTGTCAACAAAAGATAAGTATCTCCTTACTTATTTTTGCAGCCCAAAGGACAAAAGATGTGCGCCGGTCACCAGCCGATGTGCGCCGGTCACCAGCCGACGATCGGCAATCGAGATCAAAACCGGGTTTCGCGTGCCGCGCGCAGGAAATTGTCGAGAATCGGCGTGCAATCCAGCAGTTCCGCACCTCCGGCACGATGAAATTCCGGGTGCCATTGCAAACCCATCACGAATCGCGACTTCGTGTGACGGACCGCTTCGACGATGCCGTCCTCCTTGGAGATCGCCTCGACCACCAGATCCCGCCCCAGGTCTCGCACGGCCTGATGATGGATGGAATTGACCAGCGGTGCGGCATGCGATTCGAACAACGCACCGAGCGAAGAACCGGGCGGAAAGCTGATCGCATGACGATGGCTGTCGTACAAGTCGTTCACATGCGGCATCGCCTCCGGCACGTCGGTCGCAATATCCTGGTACAAGGTGCCACCGAAAGCCACATTAATCAATTGGCAACCCCTGCATACGCCGAGCACCGGCTTGCCGGCCTCGATGAATTCGTGCAGCAGTTCCAGCTCGTACATGTCGCGCGCACTGTCGCCGATCCACTCGGGCCGCGTCGGCGTTTGCGAATAGGTCTGCGGCGCCACGTCGGCGCCGCCCTGCAACACCAATCCGTCCAGATGCTTGGCATAGTCGCGCAGGCGAATCTTGCTCGGATGCAGCATGCCATTGGTGTTGACGGTCGGGATCATGAACACCAGCACGTCGCGCGACATCACCCATTGCGCGATCGATTCTTCCAGGTATTGCAAGGTCTTCGCCTGCAAACCCCTGGCGCCGGCTTCGGGATGGAAGATGCGCGCGGAGACACCGATCTTCAGCGTGCGCTGCGTCAGCCGCCGACCCGCCTGGTCGGACAGACTCTGCATGCGCGCCGAAAACACGCGCCAGACATGCCTCCATGGCGTATCGTCCGGCGCCTGATAGGCCGGCGTGCCTTCGCGGTTGAATTCCAGCTTGGCGCTCGGAACGAACGGCGTACGCGGCGCAGCGGCCTCAGGAGTTGACGGTGCGGCAGGCGGATCGGGCGGCAACGGGTCTGCAGTGGGACGCGTATCCGGCGTGGCGGAAGGAACAGGGGGTAAATTGATATCGGATTGATCGGACATGGCTTCGCTTCAGTTTCTGGAACAGGAATAGACAACCGCTTTTGCCAAATTATCCGCGCTTGCCTGCTTCGACGTGCAAGCCGCAGTCTGAATCCGGCCGGAACCGCCTCTCCGATTATAGAAAGACATGCGCTGTATCGGCAAACGTGCATGCGCCCGACACGGCATAATGCGACAAACGTTTTTGCGACACACGTCTTTTTCGCCGACCATCACCATCATGCTGACCATCTATCACAACCCACGCTGTTCGAAATCCCGCGGTGCACTGGAACTGGCGACCGCGTTTGCCGAACGACACGGCCTCGATTTGCAGATCGTCGATTACCAGAAGACGCCGCTGACGCGCGTGCAGTTGGCGGAATTGCACCGGCTATTGCAATCCGAAGGCGCCGTTACCGTACGCGACATGGTGCGCGACGGCGAAACCGTCTTCACCGAATTAAACCTTGCCGCTGCGGATGCCGATACGCTGCTGGACGCTCTGGCAGCACATCCCGCGCTGTTGCAACGTCCCATCGTCCGCTTCGATGGCCGCGCCGTGATTGCCCGCCCGCCGGAGCTTGTCGAACGCATCCTGCAGGCAGACTGAAACTAGGCCGGTCGGCTGGCCGATTCAGCAAGCGACGTACGCGGAATCAACTTGTAGGCGCGCGTGATTTCGTACTTCTTCAGAATGTCGCGGTACATGCTGGTCAACAATGACAGGCGCGGATTGCGGGGATCGAGACGGCGGGCATTGGCGATATGGTCGCGTGCCTGTTCCCCAAGCTGCGCATCCCAGCCGACGCTGTCCAGGCATTTGAGCACGGCAACTGCCGCATTGAAGACGACCTGCGGATTCTCCGGCAGCTTGGCGGCCGCCTCCGACATCAATGCCACCGCGCCGTGGTAATCGCCCAGCCGTGCCTTTTCCGCACCGGCTGCCACCAGATCGACCACCTGGCTCTTGCTCTCGCGCGCCACGCGCTTGGCCAGATCGTCGCGCCCTACTTCACGGAATACATGCATCGCGCGCGACACCGCAGTATTGTTGGATGCGTTGCCCACGACCGCCGTCATCACTTCGACGGCGCCCTGCTCCAATCCGCTCTGCAGACAGTTGCGCGCCAGAGTGATCTTCGACTCGTTGGACATGCCGATCGGTTCACGGCAGGCGGCAATCGCCGCTTCCAATTCCGCGATCGCCTGCTGCGTATCGCCATTGTGCTTGTGCAGCATCGCCGTGGCCAATGCACGGCAGGCCGGCGTCTTGCGAATATTCGCCAGCGACTTCGCCAGTTCGCGGATCGCCGACGTCACCAATTGCAGCTCGCCCTTGCTGATCGATGTCTCGACCAGCCGCACATGATCTTCCGGCTCGCGAAATTCCGAAAACCGCGCCTTGGCAACCACTTGCTGGAAGACGCGGTGCGCGGTATCGGTGTCGCCAGTCTCCAGCGCCACGCGGCCGAGCCGACGCAGCCGCTGCAGCGCATACGGCGAACGATGCACGGCATTTTCCAGTGTCTGCTGTGCCTGCTTCATCCGCCCCATTTCTTCCTGCGTGCGTGCCAGCCAGTCGTAGGCTTCAAGGAACTGGCGCTTTTCGTCGACCAGTGTCTGCAGCATGCTCTCCGCTTCGGCCAGCCGGTTCTGCATGAATAGCGTGGTCGCCAGACCCAGCCGCGCCCAGCCGATCGAGCGCTTGGCAAACAATTCCGAATACAGCGCCTCGGCCTCGTCCAGTTCGCCCAGCATCATGTGCACTTCGGCCCGCAGACGCATAAAATCCGCCTGATAACGCGAATGTATGCGCTCACCAACTTCACATGCCTCGATCGCTTCATTCAGGCTGCCGTGGTCGATCATCTGCTGCACAGGTGCCAGCGCATTGCGCTTGTCGATAGCCTTGGCGATGCGCTCGAGCAGCATCTCGGCGGTGAACGGTTTCAGTATGTAGTCGTTGAGCATCAGCTCGGCGGCGCTGACGACTTTCTCGTGATTGCGCTCGGCCGTCACCATGACGAAGATGGTAGAAGACGGGATCAGCTTGTTGTGGCGCAGATCTTCCAGCAATTGCTGGCCGTCCTGCCCTTCTCCCAGGTCGTATTCGCAGACGATCAGATCGAATGCCTTGTTCTTCAACGGGCGGATGGCGCTGCTGGCGCTGGCGGCATATTCGATCTTACTCATGCCGCCTGTGCTCAGCATGTTGTGGATGCTGGCGCGCATGCCTGCATGCGGCTCGATGATGAGGGCAGTGAGTCCAGCGAGTTCTTGCATGATGTAAAACCAGTGACGAAGACGACGGAAAGCTGCCGTCTCGCTCAGGATATTACCTTACGGAAACTTATTGCAAGGATGCCGTTGTAATTTGACGCAAGTGCCCGGATTCATTGGCGTAAAGACAAGCCCAGGACGGCCACAGTAAATTCTTCAGCGGCGAGCGGGCCAGCTCGAACATGAGCACACCCGGTTCTCGCCCCAAGCGCAATGCGACAAAAGAAAACGGGCCAGCAAGCCGGCCCGTCGTTTTCCCAATTACTACCGATCAGCTTTCCGCTTCTGCCGCCGGTTCCTCAGCCGGCGTTTCCAGTTGCGTGACCAGCAGACGGTCGATGCGGTTGCGGTCCATGTCCACGACTTCGAAACGATAACCTTCCCATTCGAAGGTATCGGACATCTGCGGAATGTGGCCGAGGAAGGTCATCACGAAACCGGCCAGTGTGTGATAGGTGCCCGCGGCCTCTTCCGGAAAGCGCACTTCCGTCTGCAACAGTTCGCGGAAGCGGTCGAACGACATACCGCCGTCGATCAGCCACGAACCGTCGTCGCGCTGCACGCCGTCGACTTCGTGATGCTCGTCGATCACCGAGACGTCGCCGACCAGCGCGCCCAGCACGTCGCTCAACGTGACGACGCCTTCGATCTCGCCGTATTCGTCGATCACCAACGCCAGTTCGGCGCGGTTCTTCTTCAGCGTTTCCAGCAACTGCATCGCGCTGATGGTTTCCGGCACGAACAGCGGCGGACGTGCGGCGGCTTCGATATCGACCGCCGTGATCGCATTGCCGTGGATCGCCTGATCGAACAGGCTGCCGGCGTGCACGATGCCGAGAATGTGCGACAGATCGCCCTTGCAGACCGGGAAGCGGCTGTACGAACTGTCGGCAATCTTGGCCAGGTTGGTCTCGATCGGATCTTCGATATCGATGTAATGGATATCCATGCGCGGCGTCATCAGGCTGCCGACGCGCTGGTCGTCCAGCCGCAGCGCGCGCGACACGATGTCGTGCTCGGTCTTTTCGAACAGGCCGGCATCCGCACCTTCGCGGAACAGGCCGGTGATTTCCTCCTCGGTGACCGCATCGTCTTTCTTGTGATGCATGCCGAGCAGGCGCAGCATGAATTCCGTCGTGAACGTCAGGACCTTGACGAACGGCGCCATCAGGCGCGACAGCCAAAGCATCGGCGCGGCCACCAGCGAGGCGATCGTTTCCGGATACTGCATCGCGATGCGCTTGGGCACCAATTCGCCCAGGATCAGCGAAGCGAAGGTAATGCCGACGACGACGATGCCTAGCGCGATCTCGCGCGCATAGACAGTGAGGACCGGAATCAGCGCGATTTCCGGCGTCAGCCGTTCGACGAGCGAAGCTTCACCGAATGCACCGTTGAAAATGCCGATCAGCGTGATGCCGACCTGGATCGTGGAAAGGAAGCGGCTGGGGCTCTCCGACAGATCGAGTGCTGCCTTGGCGCCGCGGCTGCCGTTTTCGGAGAGTTTCTGGAGACGAATGCGTTTGGAGGTAACGATGGCGATTTCCGACATGGCGAATACGCCATTGACGAGAATCAAACCGATGATGATAAGTATGTCCACTACGAAGGGAACCGACGGTTTGGACCCGCCTGCCCTGCTGTTGAAAGGATTGGAATCATAACATCCGCACGCATCCATGCGTCAAAACTGCCGAAACCCCGCGCAAAACGTGACATTTTCTGCAAACTTTGATTGTCCGTATCATTGCCGGAAGCCTTACCAGAATCGCTTCACCGCCTCTGCGATCAAGAAGACGATTGCCGACCACAGCACCGTCGAGCCGAAGGGCAGCATCAGCTCCAGCCGACCCAGATTGAGACGTACATCGCCGATGATGCGGCCGACGCCCAGTTTTTCCAGTATCCACGGCAGCAGCGCATAGAAAACCGTCAGTCCGACGAAAATCGCGATAACCCAGCGGATCATTCTCCCTCCATGACGAATCGCGCCGTCACAGCAGGCGCACCAGCAACAGGGCCAGCAACGACAACAGCACTGTCGATGCAAACGGCAGAAACAGCGTTCTCCCGAACAACTGGAAACGCAAATCGCCAGGCAGGCGGCCGATGCCAAGTTTCTCCAGCCACGGCAGCGCGGCCGAAAACACGATGACGGCTATAAAGATAACAAGAAACCAGCGGACCATGACCGCCTTTCAGGGGAAACAACGTGATTGACGCACCGTCCGACAGACAACATGTCAGAGACGCCAGCTCCGATCGGCACGATCGAAGCGATCCGGCAGCTCCACCGCCTTGCCGACCGCCAGCACCTTGAACAGCTCGCCCATCTCGGCCGGCGAGGTCAATTTCTGCACCGCGTTGGATTGCGGCAGGTAAGCCTGTACGTTTTCCGGTTCCGTACTCAGCAGACGATCGGCCAGACCGGCCGCCAGCAGGAAGCCGGCCTGGCTCATGTAGCCGATCATGTCCAGCCCACCTTGCACCGCCGCGTGCGCCATCGCCGTGAAATCGACATGTGCCGTCAGATCCTGCAGACCCGGCAAATAGAACGGATCGTCATGCGCATGATGCCGATAGTGGCACATCAGCGTGCCGGCGCTGCGCTGGTCCAGATAGTATTCGTGCCCCGGAAAACCGTAATCGATCAGGATCGCCGCGCCGCCGCGGCCGGATTGCGCATAGCCTGCCTCGAACATGCCCGCCAGCGAACGCATGAAACCGGCGGCAACCGGGTGTACCTCGGTCACATAGCCGACCGGCAGCGCATCGGCATCCGGAATCTGCGCCAGTAGCGCCGCGTCGCAATCGCGATCCTCGAAAACGAAACGCTCGTCGCGCCATGCCACGCCGCGTTCGCGCCAGCCTTGTTCACCTTTCGCCACCAGCGATACCGGCATCGCATCCAGCACTTCGTTGCCGACCACCACGCCGGAAAACGCTTGCGGCATCGCATCCAGCCACGTCACCTGCGGCCAGGCGGCCAGCCTTTCCCGCTGGCGCGCACGCAATTCTCCGGACAGATCGACGATCGCATAGCTTTCCACCGCGATGCCGGCTGTTGCACATTCGGCAAGGATGTCGGCCGCCAGTTTGCCGGTACCGGCGCCGAATTCGAGAATGTGCGGCGCACTCTGCGTCATCAGTTCGCCGATCGAATGCGCCAGTGTGGCGCCGAAAAGCGACGTCATCTCCGGCGCGGTTGTAAAATCACCGTCTTTGCCGAGTTTGGCCGCGCCGCCGCTGTAATAGCCAAGGTTCGGTGCATACAGCGTCAATTCCATGTAACGCGAAAAGGAAATCCAGCCGCCATGGCGGTGGATGTCGTCGACGATCAGATTCTTCAGGGCTTGCGACGCGGCGAGTGCGTCCGGCGCGGGTTCTGGCAGATGGGCATGGGCTTGCATGGCGCGTATTGTAGAGAAATCGGCGCAAATAATCCGAACCAACGCGAAACCGACGCGAATCCAACGTAACCGATACATCCAACACAAAAATTCCGGCACAACCGAAACCGATCATGTCCGCACAGCCGAACGCTTCCAGAAAGACCGCCCTCGTGACCGGCGCCGCCCGGCGCATCGGCCGCGCGATCGCGCTCGCACTGGCGCAGCGCGGCTGGGACGTCGTCGTTCACTTCCGCAATTCGGTTGAAGAAGCGCAAGGCGTCATACGAGAAATCGAAGCGTTGGGCCGTCGCGCCGTCGCGCTGCAATGCGATCTGGAAGACGAAGCTGCGGTACGCCAGTTGTTGCGCCGCGCCTGCGCCGCGCTCGGCCCCGTTTCCTGCGTCGTCAACAACGCCTCGCGCTTTGACTACGATACGGCGCAGGACATTTCGCGCGCCTCATTGGACGCGCACATGCATGCCAACCTGCTGGCACCAGTTCTGCTGACGCAAGCGCTGCACGAGGCAACACCGGAAGACGCACAGGCCGTCGCAATCAATCTGCTGGACCAGAAGCTGTACAACCTGAACCCCGACTTCCTGTCGTACACCCTGTCGAAAGCAGCGCTGCACGGCGCCACCACGATGCTGGCGCAGGCGCTGGCGCCGAAAGTGCGCGTCGTCGGCGTTGCGCCGGGCATCACGCTGGTATCCGGCAACCAGACCGCAGCCGGTTTCGCCAAGGCGCACCAGGCCACGCCGCTTGGCCGCTCCAGCACACCGGACGACATCGCCGCCGCCGTCTGCTTCGCCGCCGAATCGCCGGCCATCACCGGCACCACGCTGGTGGTCGACGGCGGCCAGCACCTGATTTCTCTGCCGCGCGACGTGATGTTCGTCGCCGGCTGATTCCTTTTCCCCTCTTTTCCCGCTTTCTCGTCCCAACCGACAATCATGAATTCCTTTCTCTTCCATCCCAGCCTCGCCGATTGCCGCCGCCTGTTCCTGCGCGACTATGAAGTGCAGATCAACATCGGCGTGCACGACTTCGAAAAGAAGGGCGAGCAGCGCGTGCTGATCAACGTCGACTTGTTCATCCCATTGAACGAATCGACGCCGACCCACGATTCGCTGGAGGAAGTGGTGGACTACGATTTCATGCGCGCGACGATTGCCAAGCGCATGGCGGAAGGCCATATCCATCTGCAGGAAACGCTGTGCGACGACGTCATCAAGGCGATGCTCGCACACCCGAAGGTGCGCGCCGCGCGCGTCTCCACCGAAAAACCCGACGTCTATCCGGACTGCCAGTCGGTCGGCGTCGAAGTGTTCCGCATCAAGGAGGACTGAACATGTCCGACACCGCATTGCAATTCGCCGCGCCGCGCACAGAAGCCGCTCCGCTGACGGCAAAGCAGGCCGAGAAGATCGCCTACGAAAACAACAAGCTGCACAAGCGCCTGTGCCGCCAGGTCGGCCAGGCGATCGGCGACTTCAACATGATCGAGGAAGGCGACAAGGTGATGGTGTGCCTGTCGGGCGGCAAGGACAGCTACGCATTGCTCGACATTCTGATGACTCTGCGCGAGCGCGCGCCGATCAATTTCGAGATCGTCGCCGTCAATCTCGATCAGAAACAGCCGAACTTTCCGGCCGACGTGCTGCCGGCCTATCTGGAAAAACTCGGCATTCCGTATCACATTGAAAATCAGGACACCTACAGCATCGTCAAGCGCCTGATCCCGGAAGGCAAGACCACCTGTTCGCTGTGTTCGCGCCTGCGCCGCGGCATCCTGTATCGCGTGGCCGACGAGCTGGGCGCGACCAAGATTGCGCTCGGCCATCATCGCGACGACATCATGGAAACCTTCTTCCTGAACATGTTCTTCGGTGCCAAGATCAAGGGCATGCCGCCCAAGCTGCAATCCGATGACGGCAGGCACATCGTGATTCGTCCGCTGGCTTACGTGAAGGAAGCCGACACGGAACGCTACGCGCAGGTAAAGAATTTTCCGATCATTCCGTGCGATCTGTGCGGCAGCCAGGAGAACCTGCAACGCAAGCAGATCAAGGCAATGCTGCGCGAATGGGAAAAGAAGCATCCGGGCCGCGTCGACAATATCTTCGCATCGCTGTCCACCGTGGTGCCGTCGCATCTGATGGATCGCGACCTGTTCGGTTTCGCCGATCTGCAGCCGACCGGCGAAGCGATGGCAAACGGCGACATCGCGTTCGACGAGGAACCATGCTCGACGCCGACAACCCGGCCGGGCATCATCACGCTGCATACCGATGACGGTGCAGACGACAGCACGGACAACTAGGAGCCAGTACAATCTCATGGCGGGTGGACGACCTCCCGCCTTTGTCATCTGTCCGGGACGACCCGCTTTGGAGAAAACGAAATGTCCTGGATCTATCTGTTGATCGCCGGCGTGCTCGAAGTCGTTTGGGCATGGAGCATGAAGCAATCCGCCGGCTTCACCCGCCTCGGCCCCACCGCCATCACCCTCGTCGCGATGATCGCCAGCTTCTGGCTGCTGTCGCTGGCGATGCGTACGCTGCCGCTCGGTACCGCCTACACGGTCTGGACCGGCATCGGCGCGGTCGGCGCCTTCGCAGTCGGCGTCACCGTACTGGGCGAACCGCTGACAGCGTTGCGCATGGTCGCTGTTGTCCTGATCGTCAGCGGCCTGGTGTTGATGAAACTCGCCACACCGCATTGATGCAGCATTGAAATAAGAAAAGGCAGGCGTCGATTCGACTGCCTGCCTTTTCTATTTCACGCGTACGCGATTCAGTCGCCCAAGGCTTTCTGTGCGCGCTGCAATTCGTCCTGTGCTTCCTTCACTTTCGCTTCGCGCTTGGCAAGCTTGTCGGCATCCTTGCGTTCCGCCTTCGCTTCCTGCAGTTCGCGCTCGCGTTCGGCCAGCTTTTCTCGTGCTTCGGCCACATCCTTCTCGCGCGCCTTGCGCAGGGATTCCGGCGAACAGTTGGCTTCCTGCTCGCGCAATGCCTTGTTCAGGCCGGCGACCCGTCTGTCGTTCCCATCCCGCTTGGCATGATCGATCTGCTGCAGGATATCTGCGCGCTTTTGCTCGCAGGTAGCCGCCGCATTGCCTGCGACGGCAAACGCAGAGACGGAAGGCAGCAGTAACAGAATGGCCAATCGCTTCATGGATTTCTCCTTGCGTTATTGCTTCAGGTTATGCCGACGAGCGGCCTGGAAATGCAGGATCATGCAGACCATTCTAGCGCCGGATTTCCTGCACAAGCCTAACCCTGCTTCACCGACTCGAAGAAAGCCGAATCGATCGTGAAGGAATAATCGGATTCCACCGCGAAATGGTGACGCACTTCGTCCGATGCACCATCGAACAAACTACGAATCGCCGCCACACGCTCTACCGGCGTACGCATGCGCGCGATCCAGTCGGCGAACATCATCTTCAGCCGCCATTGCTGCACCGAATCCTGCACGATGAAACCGGCAGCAGTGAGCATTGCCGACCATTCGGATACGCGGTAGTCGCGAACATGCGACGCGTCACGCAATATCTCCACCGACTGCAACATCGTATCGAGCAGCGGCTGTTCTGGCGCAACGATATCGACGACGATCATCCTGCCGCCGGCCTTCAGCACACGATGCGCCTCGCACAATCCGGCCGGCACATCGGACCAGTGATGCGCGGAGAAACGCGTGATCACGATGTCGAACGACGCATCGTCGAACGGCAGGCTCTCCGCCTGCGCCTGTTGCGTGGCGATGTTAGACAAGCCGCGCTGCCCGGCCGCCGCGGCAACCACTTCCAGCATCTGCGCAGACAGGTCGCAGGCGACGACGGAAGCCGCGGATGGCGCCACCGCAAAACTGACATGGCCTCCGCCGCAGCCGAGATCGAGCACTTTTGCCGTGCGATTCGTCGACGCATATTCACCGACGATCACCTGCAGCCGCTTCAGGTCTTCACCCTGCGCGTGCACTGCGCTGGTCAGATAGGCCGATGCCGTTTCGCCGAACTGTTTTGCTGCCACTGCCGTTTGCTTCATCGTGATTCTCCGGTTGCATGAGGACGAGGCCAGAATATGCAATCATTCATCCTGTAACAAGACAACAAAACATCCTGGTATGTTTTCTGCCAGCCAAAGAATGGCATTCCGGATTTTCACGAGGTTCATCGTCATGCACAGCAAGCTCGGCTCCTTCATCCGCACGCATCGCGAACACATCAAGCCGCAGGACATCGGCCTGCACGTGACCGGGCCGCGTCGCACGCCGGGCCTGCGACGCGAAGAACTGGCGCAGTTGTGCGGCGTCAGCCCGACCTGGCTCACCTGGCTGGAACAGGGGCGGCCGGTTGCCGCCTCGGTGAAGGTGCTGGCCAAGCTTGCTGACGTCATGCGGTTGACGCCTGCCGAGCGGGCCTACTTGTTCCGCCTGGCCGACCGGCTGGATCCGCGCGAACCCGCAACCGAACGCGCGACGATAGACGCAGATGCCATCGTCAGGGCCATCGACGTGCCGGCCTATATGCTGGATCGCCAATGGGATGTCGTCGCATGGAACAAGCCGGCAGCAACCTTGTTCACCGGCTGGCTGGACAAGGGCGCAAAACAATCGCCGCGACCGAACCTGCTGCAATTCACCTTCCTGTCGCCGGCAGCGCGCACGCTGATCACGAACTGGCCGGAACGTGCGCAACGGTTGGTAGCGGAATTTCGCGCCGATTGCGGCAAGGCGGCGGACGAAGAACCGCTGGCCGGCATGATCGAACAACTGCGGCAGGGCAGCACCGAATTCGATCGTCTATGGAATTCGCAAGAAGTGGTCGGCCGCGACGGCGGACTGCGCCAGTTCCAGCATCCGAAGAAAGGCGAACTGCGCTACGAGCAAGTGACGCTCAATGTCGCGTCGAGCCGCGGCCACAAGCTTGTCATGCTGCTGCCGGCTTGATCAAAAGTTTGGGCAGAAACGTGATTACGAACGTGATCGCGAACATGATCAAGAGCGCACCTTTGCGGACAAACGGTTGAAGTCGCCGATCCAGTCCTGCAATGTGTTGACGAAATGCCGCCGCTGTTCCGGCGTCGCCATGCGCATCATCTCCGCCACCAGCGCCGCATTGGCCTGATTGCTCGCTTCGGCAAACTTCTGCCGCTCCGGATCGCCGAAGCGATCCACGGTGTTGGCGATGTATCTGCGGATCATCGCCGCCGCCTCGTTGCGCGACGGCCGCTCCGCATGAATTTTCTGCAGCAGCGCGAGCAGTTCCTGCTGGCGCTGCAGGCGTTCGGCCAGCAGCATGTCGTTGTTCAGCGGCCGCGCATCGGACAATGCGCGCAGGCGCCGTTCCTGATCGCGATCGAAGTTGCCGAACCAGTATTCGGCCTGCTTCATCATCTTCCTGTAACGGAATTTCTGGCGTTCGTCCGTATCGCCGGACAGATATTCCTTGCGGAATTTGTTGTTGTTCCGTGTGAACTTCTGCTCGATGTTGGCGATCTGAGCCGGGGTCAGCGACAACGCCAGGTCGGCAAGATCCGGCGCGGCGCGGTCGGCGACGCGCAAGATGCGCGTTCTGCCTTCGTTATAGTCGTTCAGCAAATCCGCCTGCGTGGCAGTCGAAAAATCGCGATGCTGGATGCGCGACACGAATTGCGCGTAATCGCGCAACTGCGTCTTGCGATGCCAGGCAAACAGCGCATCGATATGCTGTCTGACCAAAGGTTTTTGATCGTTTTCGAAGCCGATATAACTGTCCAGCCACCAGTATGAAACGAGCTCGCCATTGTTATAACCCATGCGTGCCGCACTGCACGCAAACAGCAGCAGCGCCATACCGGCAACGCACAGTTTTTGCATCCAGAAACGGTCCGGCCGCATGATAAACTTTTGCATTCTTTTCATTGGTTTCCTATGAACATCGTCATCCTCGCCGCCGGCATGGGCAAGCGCATGCAATCTGCGCTACCAAAAGTCCTTCACCTTCTCGCCGGCAAGCCGTTGTTGTCGCATGTCATCGATACCGCGCGCACGCTGTCGCCGCAAAAACTGTGTGTGATCTACGGTCATGGCGGCGAGCAGGTGCCGCAATTGCTGCAGGCCAAGGATCTGCAGTTCGCCAAGCAGGAGCCGCAACTGGGAACAGGCCACGCCGTCATGCAGGCTGTACCGCATCTGGACGACGATGTGCCGACGCTGATCCTGTACGGCGACGTGCCGTTGACGACTGCTGCTTCGCTGCAACGCCTGTTGGACACGGCCGGCCGCGATAAGTTGGGCATTCTGACCGTCAACATGGATAACCCGACCGGCTACGGTCGGATCGTGCGTGACGGCAAGGGAAACATCGTTCGCATCGTCGAACAGAAGGATGCAAACGACGACGAACGCGCGATCCATGAAATAAACACCGGCATCATCGTCGCGCCGACCAGGCAGCTGAAGACGTGGCTGACGAAGCTGTCGAACAACAATGCGCAAGGCGAGTATTACCTGACGGATATCGTCGCGCAGGCCGTGACTGACGGCGTCGAGGTCGTCTCGGCACAGCCCGATCATGGTTGGGAAACCGACGGCGTCAACAGCAAGGTGCAACTGGCCGAACTGGAACGCACGCATCAGCGCAATATCGCCCACACGTTGCTGGAACGCGGCGTGACGCTGGCAGACCCGGCCCGCATCGATGTACGCGGTTCGCTGACTTGCGGCCGCGACGTCTCGATCGACGTCGGCTGCGTGTTCGAGGGCAACGTCGAACTGGCAGATGGCGTACGCATCGATGCCTACTGCGTGGTGGCGAACACGAAGATCGGCAAGAACGCACATGTCCGTCCGTACAGCCATTTCGAAAACGCCGTCGTCGGCGACGACTGCATCATCGGTCCGTTCGCGCGGCTACGCCCCGGCACCGTGCTGGCGGAAGACGTGCACATCGGTAATTTCGTCGAAGTGAAGAACAGCGAAATCGCCGCACACAGCAAGGCCAATCATCTGACCTACGTTGGCGATTCCACCGTCGGCATGCGCGTCAACCTGGGCGCCGGCACGATCACCTGCAACTACGACGGCGTGAACAAATCGCGCACCGTCATCGAAGACGACGTATTCGTCGGCAGCGCAACGCAGCTGATCGCACCGATCCGCGTCGGCCGCGGCGCAACGCTGGGCGCCGGCACCACGCTGACGAAAGATGCGCCGGCAGACAAGCTGACCGTGTCACGCGCGAAGCAGGTCACGGTCGACAGCTGGCAGCGGCCCGTCAAGAAGAAGTGACGCCGGTCGTTGCCGGCAGCGTATAGCGACGACCGAAATACAGCTGCACTGCAATCGCCAGCAACGACAGCACCGCACCCATCACACATACACCTGTCCACTGCCAGTGGTTCCACGCCAGATTGCCGACCACGGAACCGACACCGCCGCCGAGAAAGCGCGTGACGTTGTAGACAGTATTCAGCCGCCCCCCCGCTTCGCTCTTCAACGCGAAGTTGCGTGTCATGTTCGATACATGGCCCGATTGCATGCCGAGATCCAGCAACACGACGCCGGCTGCCACGCCGAGCAATCCATATCCAACCGAACCAAACACGACAAACGCGACGACGAACAGAATGCTGCTCAGCATCACCGTCAATCGCGGACTGCGACGGTCCGACAGCTTGCCGGCATACGGCGCCGCCATCGCGCCGATCACGCCGACCAGGCCGAACATGCCGGCGACATCGCTGCCGTAATGCTGCGGCAGATTGTGCAGATGAAATACCAGCGTGGTCCAGAACGCGCTGAAGGCGGCGAACTGCAGCGCAGCAACCAGTGACGTCTCGCGCAATACCGGCTGCGTACAGATCAGCTCCCCCATCGACTTCATCAACGACAGATAACTGCCCTTGAACGTCGGCGGACCTTTGGGCAACGCGCGGCCGAGAATGAAGAAGAACACAATCATCAAGGCTGCCGCGATCCAGTACATCGTGCGCCAGCCCAGATGTGCGCCGACGAAACCGGCGATCGTACGTGACAGCAGAATGCCGGTCAGCAGCCCACCCATCACGATGCCGACCACGCTGCCCCGTTCCTTCGGTTCAGCCAGTTGCGCAGCGAACGGCGTCAGCAATTGCGGCACGACGCTGGCGAAACCGATCGCGAAACCGAAGACCGACAGCCACCACATCGACGGCGCCAGTGCCGCAGCGATCAACGCGCACATCGACACCAGCAACAGTGTACGGATCATGCCGCGCCGCTCGACCTTGTCGCTCAGCGGTAAAAACAGCAGCATGCCGAGCGCATAGCCGAACTGCGTCAGCGCGGCGACGATGCCGGCCGATTTTTCCGTCACGCCAAAGGTATGCGCGAATTCCACCAGCAGCGGCTGGTTGTAATAGTTGTTGGCAACGACCACACCGCCGGTGATCGCCATGATCCAGATTGTCGACTTCTTCACCATGTTCTTCCTATCGCATCACAAGATGCATCGCAGTCTAGGTGGCATCCACTTATAAGGAAAATACTGTTTCTGTCATATATTCATACCGATAAAATATGGAAAAAATCAAGGAGCACGCATGGATATCCGCCAGTTGAAATACTTCATGGCCATCGTCGAAGAAGGTCAGATCAGCCGCGCTGCGCGACGCCTGCACATGGCGCAGCCGCCGCTAAGCCTGCAATTGAAAATGCTGGAGGACGGACTCGGCGTGCGATTGATCGAACGCAATACGAAAAGCCTGCGACTGACCGAAGCCGGCCATGCGCTATATCAGCGTGCCGAACAGATCGTCGGCCTGGTCGATACCACGGCGAAGGAAATCCGCGAATTCGATCAGGGCCTGCGCGGCATGCTGGCAATCGGCAGCCCGCCCGGCATCGGCCATCTCTACATGCCGCCGCGCATTGCCGAATTCCATGCGGCATATCCGGAAGTCAATTTCCAGTGGCGCGAAGGAAACACCTACCGCATCCTCGAACTGCTGGACAAACATGTGATCGAGGTCGGCATCGTGCGCTTGCCGATCGACGACAACGTCTACGAACAGATCCCCTTGCTGACGGAACCGTGGGTTGCCGTCACGCGGCGCATCAAGGGCAAGCGCCAGCCGAAGTCCATCGTGCTGCCGGAACTCGCGCGGCAACCGCTGCTATTGATGCAGCGCCAGCAAGGCATCTTCTGTCACGACATGGTGTGGGATGAGTTGCGCGCGGCCGATGTCGAACCGACCGTCTTTTGCGAAAGCGACAACGTGATGGCGCTGCTGAATCTGGTCGAGCTCGGATTGGGCGCGGCCATCATTCCGCGCTCGGCAGCATTGCTGAAACCCAGCGACGAGCTGCACATCATGAACATCGCCGGCTGCCGGCTCGAATCGGCGGTGGCGATCACCTGGTTGCGCGGCCAACGATTGTCGGCTGCCGCCAGGCAATTCCTGGAAATGTTCTAGCGCAAACATGCGGAACTGCCTGCAATGCAATGTTTTGTAGCACCGGCGAGGAGAGGATACAGAACGATACAAACCGGTATCGACGAAGGGATATAAAGCCGTCATTCCCATTCAGGAGAACACCGATGCCTTCTCTTCAATCACGCCTATTTATCCGTACTATCCGCACGATTCACACGTTTCGCACGAAAACCGTTTTCGCCATGCTGTCGCTGGCTTGCGCAACTGCGGCACTGGCCGCTCCCGATGCGCCGGCAACGTCAGCGAATACCGCTTCCGCCAAATCTGCCAAAGCAAGCAAAGCCGCCGCCAATGCCACAAATTCCGCGAGTTCCGCGAGTTCAGATACCTCGCCGATCTACGGCGTGACAATTCCCGACGGCTATCGCAAATGGCAGTTCATCGCCCCGGCACACGAAACGGCACCACTCGACGAATTGCGTGTCGTGCTGGGCAATCCGCAAGCCATCGCCGCCATCGATAAAAACCAGCTGCCGTTCCCCGATGGCACCGTTCTCGTCAAACTGGCGTGGAAACACGTGCAGTCGGCCGAATTTGCGCCGGCCTATGTGCCGGGCAAAGCGACGACGGTACAGGTGATGGTCAAGGATGCGAAGAAATATGCAGCGACCGGCGGCTGGGGCTTCGGCCGCTTCATCGACGGCAAGCCGGCAGATCTGGCGCAGCATCAAACCTGCTTCGCCTGTCATCAGGCGCTGGTGAAGAATCACGACTACGTCTTTACGCGACTGGCGCCATGATTTCGCAGCAATCACAATTGCCCTTCTTCGCATGAAGAAGCGGCAACGTCAGACGTCGATGCGCGTCTCGAACTTGCTGCGATGAATGGAAAAGAAACTTTTCACGTTGCGCACATTGGCATGCGCAGCGAAAACGCGATGCGCCAGCGCATGATAGGCCGGCATGTCCGCCACCTGCACGATCAGCACGAAATCCGGTCCCGGCGACACGCGATAGCACTGCAACACCGCGGCCTCGCCGGCAACCAGTTCCTCGAACTCCTGCTGCCGCTCCGCCGCCTGATTATCCAAGGTGATTTCAACGATCGCCGTAAGCCGCGCACCGACGCTGGCCGGCGCGACGATCGCCACCTGCTTTTCGATGACGCCGGCATCGACCAGCCGCTTGACACGCCGCAAACAGGTCGGCGGCGACGCATGCACGGCCTGGGCCAATTCATGATTAGTCTGCGATGAATCGGCTTGCAGCACATTCAGGATGCGGCGATCCAATTCATCCAGAATAAGTTCATCGCTCATTTGGAAATATTTTTCAAATATTTGAAATATTATTTCTCAAGTCTACTTAAGTAAAATATTAAGTCAACTTTTTAATTATTTTGAAAACTTATTTCACAAACCCTCGTCTAGACTCTTTGCCATTCATTCAATGAAACGAGGTTTCCATGTGCGGTATCGTCGGCGCCGTTGCGCAACGCGACATCACTCCCATCTTGATCGAAGGCCTGAAGCGCCTTGAATACCGCGGCTACGACTCCTGCGGCATCGCGCTGCACGTGGACGGCAAACTCGAACGCTCGCGCAGCACATCGCGCGTGGCGGAACTGGAAAAACAGATCGGCGACTCGGGCCTGGCCGGCTTTACCGGCATCGCGCACACGCGCTGGGCCACGCACGGCGCACCGGCCTCGCATAATGCACATCCGCATTTCTCGCGCGAGCGCATCGCGCTGGTCCACAACGGCATCATCGAAAACCACGACGAGCTGCGCGACGAACTGAAGAAGGCCGGCTACGTCTTCGAAAGCCAGACCGATACCGAAGTCATCGCGCACCTGGTCGATCATCTGTACACCGGCGACCTGTTCGAAACCGTGCAGTTGGCAACCAAGCGATTGACCGGCGCCTTCGCGATCGCCGTGTTCTGCCGCGACGAACCGCACCGCGTAGTCGGCGCGCGCCGCGGTTCGCCGCTGATCGTCGGCGTCGGCAATGGCGAGAACTTCCTCGCGTCCGATGCGCTGGCGCTGGCCGGCACCACCGACCAGATCATCTATCTGGAAGAAGGTGACGTCGTCGATCTGCAATTGCAGCGCGTATGGATCGTCGACGGCAACGGCAAACAGGTGCAGCGCGAAGTGAAGACCGTGCATGCCCACACCGGCGCCGTCGAGCTCGGCCCGTATCGTCATTACATGCAAAAGGAAATCTTCGAGCAGCCGCGTGCGATCGCCGATACGCTGGAAGGCGTGGAAGCCATCATGCCGGAAATATTCGGCGACAAGGCTTACGGCATCTTCAAGAAGATCGATTCGCTGCTGATCCTTGCCTGCGGGACCAGCTACTACGCCGGCTTGACGGCGAAATACTGGATCGAGGCCGTCGCCGGCATCCGTGTCGACGTCGAAATCGCCAGCGAATACCGCTATCGCGACAGCGTGCCGAATCCGAATGCGCTGGTCGTCACGATCTCGCAAAGCGGCGAGACCGCCGACACGCTGGCCGCGTTGCGCCACGCGCAATCGCAAGGCATGACGCACACGCTGACGATTTGCAACGTATCGACCAGCGCGATGGTACGCGAATGCGAACTGGCCTATATCACGCGCGCCGGCGTCGAAGTCGGCGTCGCGTCGACCAAGGCATTCACGACGCAGCTGGCCGCGCTGTTCCTGCTGACACTGACGCTGGCGCAAGTGAAGGGACGATTGAGCGACGAACAGGAAGCCGCCTACCTGAAGCAGATGCGCCACCTGCCGGTGGCGATCACGTCGGTGCTGGCGCTGGAACCGCAGATCATCGCGTGGGCTGAAGCCTTCGCGCGCAAGGAAAACGCACTCTTCCTCGGCCGCGGCCTGCACTATCCGATCGCGCTGGAAGGCGCGCTGAAGCTGAAGGAAATCTCGTACATCCACGCCGAAGCATATCCGGCCGGCGAACTGAAGCACGGCCCGCTGGCGCTGGTGACGGAAGAAATGCCGGTCGTCACCGTCGCCCCCAACGATTCGATGATCGAGAAGCTGAAATCCAACATGCAGGAAGTGCGCGCGCGCGGCGGCGAACTGTACGTGTTCGCCGACGGCGATTCGCGCATCGCGTCAGACGACGGCCTGCACGTGATCCGTTTGCCGGAACACTACGGCTTGCTGTCGCCTATCCTGCACACGGTGCCGCTGCAGCTGCTGGCGTATCACACGGCGCTGGCACGCGGCACCGACGTCGACAAGCCGCGCAATCTGGCGAAGTCGGTAACGGTGGAATAACGCCCTTCCAGGCCTAGATCATTCTTGCCGTCTGCATTGATCCGCTATTTCGGAAAACCATCAGGCACTGCCACCACGTTTCCGTCGCGATCCACCCAGCAATAATGCAGAGGCGTAGTCTGCCCTCTGCGTAGCGGATTGCGCGTGCAATAGCGCGCATAGGCAGGATCGACAAAGCGGTATGGAAGATGTTCGTCCCGTCCTGCCGGAATTCCCAGACGCGTGGTCTGAATCAGCACCTGCGGTGATTCGCCCACATCGTCGATGAAGAGTTCGGCAGGATCGAACGAATGCGCATCCCAGTCCGGCACGCGCAACGCCAGCGCGCGGCACAGCAAGGTCTGCCCCGCACAAAGTTTATGCAAGGGCCGTATCTCGCCGCCGGCATCGGGATTTTCCGCCTGCATGACCGCCAACGCTTCGGGGCCCGCAATCTCGTCTATCCATGGATATCCCGATTTGATCAGGACCGCATTGCCGGCACCAGCCGCACCGATATTGAAGGAATCGCCGCCACGCGAGTAGTACATGTAGATGGTGCCGCCGTGCTCCATGAACAAGGCGCGTCGTTTGTAGGTGTAGCCCAGCGATGCATGGCTGCCGCGTTCGTCCAGGCGGTAGGCTTCGGTTTCGATGATGCGCGCAGACAACCATTGGCCTCTCCAGAGCCGACGCAGCACCTTGCCGATCAGTGCACGTGCCAGCGCGGGACTGTCGCGGTCGAAGAAGGAGGGCTCCAGCATGTGAAAACGCGCATCGCCGGTTCCCGCTTTATGCATATCGTCTTTCATCGAAACTGTCTTTCGCTGTGTTGTTTCACTTGCCTGTTTTGTGAGCATGTTGCGACCATGGCGTGAGCGTCTTTGTCATGTGCATACGCCTATTCGTCTCACACACTTCGCAGATTGGAGTGATGCGCAATTCAAACACGCTGGCGAATCCTGATGAAACTCAGTCTGCCGCTTCCGTCCTGCGCATCATCTCCCCCGGCGTCATTCCCATCACCTGCCGGAAGGCGTGACTGAACGCAGCCACGCTGCTGAATCCGAGCTGCGCCGCGAGCCGCTTGATCGAAGTATGCCCGCTGCCCAATGCCTCGACTGCCGACATGATGCGCGCGCGCTGGCGCCATGCCTTGAAGGTCAGATCGGTTTCGGCAGGAAACAAGCGCGTGATCGTGCGTGCCGAAGTGCCAGCCTCCTGTGCCAACAAATCGAGATCCTGCGCACCGGCCGGATCGGCCAGCACCAGATCGGCGACACGCCGTGCGCGTGGATCGGTCGGCAGCGGCATGAAGGTCGCGGCATCTTCGTCTTCCGCCAGTTCGAACAGCGCAATCGATACCAGCAGATCGATGCGTTGCGGCTGCACGCCGCTCCTGAAAGCAGCCAGTATCGCTTCGCGCAGCAAGGGCCGCACCGCCACGACGAATTCGCGCTGCAGGCGCTGCGCTTCCGGATGCGAGGCAAGCCAGGATGACGGCACCAGCAACGCGCGCATCTCGATATCGGCCAGCACATCCACCGCGTGCTCGATGCCCGGCGGCAACCAGACGGCGCGTGCCGGCGGAACCAGCCAGCGTCCTTTCGGCGTCGTCACCTGCATGATGCCGCTGGATGCGTACAACAATTGCGCCTCGCGATGCACATGCAAACCAAGATGCGCGCCGCGCGCATAGCGGGTCGCGGCGACGATCATCTTTCCGCTGCCTTCCGCGTACGGCGGTAGGATTGGCGTGTCGCGTGACACAGGCGACACATCTTCCGACGCACGCGACGGCGCATCCTTTGATGCATTTTTTGGCGCGGTTTTTTGCGTATTATTTGGCGTCTTATCGATGACGATTGTCCTTTCATTTAGGAACAGACAGATTACGCTGTCAGCGATCTTTTGGAAAGGCTCGTCATGCACTCTGCTCGTACCGTCATCAATTACATCAATATCGCCCACTTCATCGACCATTACGCGATGCTGGTCTTCGCCGCCGCCGTGGTCGTCATGGCGCCGGTCTTCGGCGTCGGCTATGCCGAACTGCTGCCATATGCGACGCCCGGCTTCATTGCCTTCGGCGCCGGCTCGCTGCTGACCGGCTGGCTGGGCGACCGCTGGAGCCGCCGCCACATGATGCTGATCTTCTTCATCGGCATCGGCTTGGCAATGATCGCGACAGGACTGGCGCAGACGCCGCGCCAGCTGGGCTTCGCGCTGCTGGCCATCGGCCTGTTCGCGGCGATTTATCATCCGGTCGGCACCGCCATGCTGGTCGCGCATGCGGACAAGCTGGGACGCGAAGTCGGCGTCAACGGCGTCTGGGGAAATCTCGGCGTAGCGTCGTCGGCGCTGGTGACAGGCGTCGTCTGCCAGTACCTCGGCTGGCGCTGGGCGTTCGTGCTGCCGGGGCTGATCGCGATCGCAGCAGGCATCGCGTTCGCCGGCAACGTGCAACATGCAAGCAGCCCGACCCGCGCTACATCAGCCAAACCGGCGCACGGCATGGGCCGCGCATCGAAGCAGACGATGGCGCGCATCCTGTTCGCGCTGGCCGTCACCATCATTGCCAGCTCCACCACCTTCAATGCGCTGACGGTCTCGCTGCCCAAGCTGTTCACCGAACGCCTGTCCGGCCTGACGACCAGCCCGGCGTTGATCGGCGCCATCGCCGCCGCCACCTACGCCTTCGGCGCGATCGCGCAATACATCATCGGCCATCTGCTCGATCGCCATTCGCTGAAATCGCTGTTCCTGCCGCTGGCGCTGATCCTCGCGCCGCTGCTGTATCTCGGCGCCACCTTGTCCGGCCTGCCGCTGGTGCTGGTGTGCGTCGGCATCATCATCGGCATCTTCGGCCAGATCACGGTCAACGATGCGATGATCGGCCGCTACACCAGCGACGAATGGCGCGCCCGCGCCTATGCGATCCGGTATTTTCTCGGCTTTACCGCGGCCGGCGCTTCGGTCGGGCTGGTTGCCTGGTTGCATGAACGCGGCGGCTTCGCACTGATGCTGCAGGCGATGGCCGGCTTGTGCGTGTTGGTGATCGTCGGCGCGCTGGCTTTTCCGGGCAAGGAGCAGGCATCAGCGCACTGATGCGCACAGCCGTCGATTCCGTTCGCCATCGCGGTCGGATCTCGCAACCTATCTCGCAGCCGATCATCATGACGTGACGGCGTTTCCGGATTACAGTTAACTCCCATCTGTAATCCGGAGAAAACAATGCAAAACGAAAAATTCCTGCGCATGGCGATCGATCTCGCACGCGAAAACGGCAGCCACGGCGCACGCCCTTTCGGCGCGGTACTGGTCAAGGATGGAAAAGTTCTCGCCACCGGCGTCAACCAAATCATGTCCACCAACGATCCGACTGCGCACGCCGAACTATCCGCCATCCGCGAGGCATCGCAAAAACTCGGCTCGCCACGTCTGGAAGGCTGCACAGTCTATGCCAGCGGCCAGCCTTGTCCGATGTGTCTGGCGGCCATTCATCTGACCGGCATCCGTGAAGTGATCTTTGCCTATTCGAACAACGATGCACAGCCGTTCGGTCTTTCCTCCGCCGCCGTCTATACCCAAATGGCGCTGCCACTCGACCAGCAATCAATTTCCATCTCGCAGATGCCGATGGGCGAGCCCGATATCTATCGGGAATGGCAGTCGCGCACCACTTCCTAACCACTTGTTCTTCCGAACGCACCAGAAATCGAGACGATCTGACTATCATTCGAGTCGATCGGGCATAGGGCAATCCGAACGGTTGCCCTATAGTGCGTCTCATGTCGCGCGCACTGCAGCGCGCCGAATGAACGCAACGGGAGAAAAAACATGCCGCAACAGCAATACGACTACGATCTCTTCACGATAGGCGGCGGCTCCGGCGGCGTGCGCGCGGCCCGCTTTGCGGCGCAATACGGCGCACGCGTGGCGCTGGCCGAGAGGCGCGATCTTGGCGGCACCTGCGTCAACGTCGGCTGCATCCCGAAAAAACTGATGTCGTATGCGGCGCATTATCACGACGATCTGCAGGATGCCGGTCCCTTCGGCTGGTCCATCGACAATCCGCGCTTCGACTGGGCCACGCTGATCGCCAACAAGGATCGCGAGATCGCGCGCCTGAACGGCGTTTACCGCAAGCTGCTGGACGATGCCGGCGTCACGCTGTTCGAGGGACACGCCACCATCGTCGATGCGCATACGGTCGTCGTCGGCGACAAGCGCATCACCGCGCAGCACATCCTGATCGCCACCGGTGGCCGGCCGATGTGGCCTGATGTACCCGGCAGCGAACTGGGCATCGTCTCCGACGATTTCTTCCATCTGCCGGCGCTGCCGAAGAACGCGGTAGTGGTCGGCGGCGGCTACATTGCCGTCGAACTGGCCTCCATCCTGAACGGCCTCGGCAGCAAGGTCACGCTGGTGCATCGTAGTGCGCAGCTGCTGCGCGGCATGGATGCCGATCTCGGCCTCTTCCTCGCAAAGGAAATGGAAAAGAAAGGCATCGATATCCGGCTCGACATGCAGATCGCATCAGTCACCGCCGCTCAAGACGAAACCCGGCACGTCACGCTGAAGAACGGTGAGACCATCGATGCCGATTGCATCCTGTTTGCCACCGGTCGCCAGCCCAATGTCGAAGGCATGGGGCTGGACGACGCCGGCGTGCAGCGCGACGAGCGCGGCGCCGTCGTCGTCGATGCGCATTTCCGCACCAGCGTGCCGTCGATCTACGCCGTCGGCGACGTCATCGATCGCGTGGCGCTGACGCCGGTGGCGCTGGCAGAAGGCATGGTGGTCGCGTCCGCACTGTTCGGCGACGGCAAGCGCGCAGTGTCTTACGACAATATTCCGACGGCCGTCTTCAGCCATCCGAATGTCGGTACTGTGGGCCTGAGCGAAGACGAGGCGCGCCGCCGCCACGGCAGGTTGCGTATCTACAAATCCGAATTCCGCGCACTAAAGAGCACGATCAGCGGTTCAAGCGAGCGCGTGCTGATGAAGCTGGTGGTGGACGAAACCAGCGACCGCGTGCTTGGCGTGCATCTGGTCGGCCCCGATGCCGGCGAGATCGTGCAGGGATTCGCGGTGGCATTGAACGCAGGCGCGACCAAGGCGCAGTTCGATGCGACGATAGGCGTGCATCCGACGCTGGCCGAGGAATTCGTCACCATGCGCACACCGGTCTGACCGTTGCATGCCGACAAGCCCGCCCAAGCGGGCTTTTTTGTTTTCACCTCGATTCAATACATCGATCAGCGACGCCGCTGCTGTATCACGCTTCCCGCGGCAATGTGCGGTATCTAACAGAATCCGCCGATGAACGGCGGTACAACAAGCGATCATGCGGCATCAAGACCGCATCGACGGGCCGACGCAGCATGCGGCCGAAACGACTTTCCTCTCTCGAAGGAGCCCAGCATGAAAGTTCTTATCGCCGCATTGACAGGCACCGTTCTCCTCGCAGGCTGCGCCGGCATGTCGGATTCGTCGCCGCCGATCGCGGTGGCGAACATGAAGCCGACACAGGGCAACACGGCAACCGGCACCGTCACTTTCGTCAAACAGGGTGATCAGCTGCTGATGGATGCGCGGCTGACCGGCCTGCCGCCAGGTCCGCACGGTTTTCATATCCATGAAAAAGGCGATTGCAGCGCACCGGATGCATCAAGCGCCGGCGGCCACTTCAATCCGTCCGGCATGAAACACGGCAGTCCGGCACAGGCGCAGCATCACGGTGGCGACCTGGGCAACATCATTGCGGATGCCAGCGGCAAAGCCGCGCTGCGACTCAATATTCCGATCAGCGACATCAACGTCAGCAAGAACTCGCCGTCCAGCATCATCGGCCGCGGCCTGATCGTTCACAGCGATCCGGACGATTATGTCACGCAGCCGACCGGCAATTCCGGCAAGCGTCTGGCGTGCGGCGTCATTACGCTGAAGTAGAAGTAAGTTTCTCGTATAACGGTCGCGCATGCGGCCGTTTTTTTATTCTGGAATTGCTGGCGCGCCACACCTAAGAAACGTCGATGAGTACCGGTAACAGGTGAAGGCGACGGGAAATGAAACGCCATGGCTGCGTGATGGGAACCGCGACTGCGTTGGAAACGCATGCAAGCCAATATCAAAAGAGAAGAAGAAAGCTCAAGGAAGCCGATAAGGAACGGGCAATCAATGAGCAGGCTGCGGGTTGCGCAGCCGCGCAACCCTGTCGTTCCGTCGAATGATGGCGGCATCACGGCACATCATGCTCACCAATTGATGAGTTCCTGACGCTCTTCACGCGTCAGCGTGGAAGCATGCAAGCCTGCAAACAAGGATTTGAAGTTTTTGCTGAAGTCCAGGTAGAAAGCAACGATCGTCATGGTCATGATATGCCTCGCAAAAAAATGACGCGCCGCCCGTGCGGCACGATGGTCTGTCGGAAAGGTCTGTCGAAAAAAGCGGCGGACCGGTTCATCCAACAATGCATTTCGAACCATGCACTGCGATCGGCCCGCGTATCAGAGAGAAGCGGCTGCAAGATAGTTCAGCAAACACAGCAAACAAATCGTTACGTGTTGTTACACGAAATGTCTTGCGGAAAATCTCGTGGAATTTGTGTCTTTGATTTTGAAGATCGATGTCACAAAAATGGAGTTGGCACGTACTCACAATTCAGTGTACGGGTAAGCAATCGATGCGTTTTGAAACGCAGTTTTGAAGACGGCGAAGTGCGTAAAGAGAAGTGGATTAATCGATGAATGAGGAGGGGACGAAACGCGAACTGAAGAGAGCGGAAAGGATGATGAGAGAAACGGAAATGCAGAGATGGCGCACGGTAATTAAAGCAGAACACCTGCTTCTATCGGGGCACGCTGCCTGCGCAAGCAACGCAGGCAGACGTACGCGAAAGAAGCGTTGAAAGCAGGATTATTTCTTGACGTGCCGCTTCTTCAGCATCTCGGTAAATTCGAGCGCCAGATAAAGCCCCGCGAAAATCCATAGCGGAAGCACAAAGCAATACATCGCATAGAACAAGGCGTCCATCACATCCTCCGGAAGCATGGTCACTGATCATCAGGCAAGCCGTTGCAATCCAATAATGACGCGGGCGGATGCCAGCGTCAATACCAGGACACGCCGCTCCGGAACGACAGATTTTTTGCACCGGATACGTCAGTGATGTTGCTGCATGCCGGCAACCTTCCAGCGACACATTGCCATAATCTGCATCACGTCAATGCTTCCTTGAGTCGTTGCGCCAGCCACATCGCATCGTTCTCGTCCAGCACATTGGCGAAACCCAGCAACAATCCCTGCTGCGGCCTGGCCTCGATGTACCAGTGCGACAGTGCATGAACCGACAGGCCGGCGGCGCTCGCCCGTTCGGCCAGCAGCACATCGTTTTCGTGATCGGCCAGCTTCGCCAGCATATGCAAGCCGCCAGGCCGCAGATCGATGCGCACGCGATCGCCGAGCACCTGCTGAAACACGCGTTGCGTGATCAGGCGGCGTTCCGAATACAGCAGTCGCATCTTCTTCAGGTGCCGTGCGAAATGGCCATCGGCCATGAAGTCCGCCACGCTCGCCTGCAGCAGGTACGGGCAGCCGGCATTCAGGTTGTTGGCGACTGCATTGAAACGCGCCACCGCGCTGAGCGGTGCCACCACGTAGGCCAGCCGCAAGCCGGGAAACATCACCTTGCTGAACGTGCCGCTGTAGACCACGCGATCGTTGCGGTCCAGACTCTTCAGCGCCGGCAGCGGCCTACCCTGATAGCGGAATTCGCTGTCGTAATCGTCTTCGATGATCCAGCTGCCGGCACCGTCTGCCCATTCGAGCAGGGCCATCCGGCGCTCCAGCGACAGCATCATCCCCAGCGGGCTCTGATGCGAGGGCGTCACCATCGCGAACTTCGCATACGGTTCGCGCCGCTTGCCCTCTTCGATCATCATGCCGTCCTCGTCGACCGGCACCGGCACGAGACGCACCGCCTCGTTCTGCAGGAATGGTCTAGCAAGGACGTAGCCGGGATCTTCAAACCAGAATGCATCGCCCGGAGTGGCAAGGCTGCTCAGCGTCAGTTCCAGCGTGTTGCGCAGGCCGGTGGTGACGAACACTTGTTCGGGCAGGCAAGCCACGCCGCGCGAGACACCCAGGTACGTCGCGATCCGCTCCCGCAACTGGTCGTAGCCGGCCGGGTGCGGATAGCCCAATCGCATCGGCTCGCTGAAGCGCAGGCGATGCGTCACCAGCCGGTTCCATACCTTGCGCGGGAAGGCATCCAGTGCCGGCAGGCCAAGCTGCAACGGGCGCGGCGCCTTGCCGCTATGTTCGATGACGACGGCGGATGGCTGCTCCGGCAGCGTCGCCTGCGGCTTCAGCACGGCTGGTTGCGGCAGCGACGGCGAAACGATCGTGCCGGCAGCGCCGCGCACCTGAAAATAACCCTCGTCAGTCAGGATGCGGTAGGCCATGTCGACCGTGCCGCGCGCGAGATTCAGTTCGGCCGCCAGCGCCCGCGCGGCCGGCACCCGGTCTCCCGGATGCAAATGCCCCCGTTCGATCGCCGTCTTGAAACGCTGGCAGATCTGCTGGTACATCGGCAGTTCCAGCGTGCGGTCGATGTGCAGGTCCAATTCCAGCTCCAGAGCCGGTTTCTGTGCGGCAGCTTTCATGGCCTAGTCCTTTTTGCATTTCTTGGCACTTCTAGTGTGGCCAAGATATTCGCATACTTCCTGTCAACGAAACGCCAGTTTTGTTCAAACCGCCAAGCCAGTCACGATCAACAAGGAGATTCACCATGCAAACCCGACTCGATTTCTATACCGCCAACCCGGATGTCCTCAAAGCCCAGATGGGCGTCGAAGCCCAGATCGCCAAAAGCAAACTGGATCATCTGCTAAAGGATCTCGTCCGTCTCCGCGCATCGCAGATCAACGGTTGCGCTTTCTGTCTCGACATGCACACGACCGACGCTCTCAAGGCCGGCGAAACGCATCGCCGTCTGGCGACTGTCTCCGCCTGGCGCGAATCACCTTTCTTCACCGACCGCGAACGCGCCGCACTGGAATGGACCGAATCGCTGACGCTGGTTTCGCAGAATCATGTGCCCGATTCCGTATGGGAAGCCGTGCGCCCGCATTTCACCGATGCCGAATTGTCGGAACTGACCTTGCTGATCGGATCGATCAACACCTGGAACCGCTTCGCGATCGCCTTCCGCAAGATGCCGGAATAAGATCGACCAACCAGGCCGCCCGATGGCGGCCTTCCCCAAGATACAAGAGAGGCACCCCATGAAAATCCTGATCATCGGCGGCAGCGGCCTGATCGGCACCAAAGTCGCCGCGAACCTGCGCCAGCTCGGCTATGAAGTGCTGTCCGCATCGCCGCGCACCGGCGTCAACGCCGTCACCGGCGAAGGCCTGGCCGAAGCGGTGAAAGGCGCGCAGGTCGTCATCGATCTGAGCAACTCGCCCTCGTTCGAAGACCACGCCGTGCTGGAATTCTTCGAAAAATCCGGACGCAACCTGCTGGCCGCGGAAGAAGCCGCCGGCGTCAAGCATCACATCGCGCTTTCCATCGTCGGCACCGACCGCATGCAGGACAGCGGCTACTTCCGCGCGAAGATGGCGCAGGAAAATCTGATCAAGGCATCGAAAGTGCCGTACACCATCGTGCGCTCGACGCAATTCTTCGAATTCCTCGACGGCATCGCGCAATACGGCGCCGTCGGCAACGAAATCCGCCTGACGCCCGCACATGTACAACCTATCTCGTCAGACGACATCGCCGCAATCGTGACGGATACCGCGCTGGCGCAACCGCTGAACGGCACCTTCGATGCAGCCGGCCCGGAAAAAGTCGGCCTGGCCGAACTGGTGCAGCGCTATCTCGCCGCACGCGGCGACAAGCGCGCCGTCGTCGCGGATCGTGAAGCCGCCTACTACGGCGCGATCCTGAACGACCAGTCGCTGACGCCAATCGGCGACGCGCGCATCGGGCCGACGCAATTCGCTGCCTGGCTTGCGAAGTCATCCGCCAACGCGCAAGCAGCCGGTTGAACGGGCAAACCAACGAACAAATCGATCAATAGCCATCCCTGTCTCCGGCGGGATGGCGATTTCTGGAGAGGTCATGCAGCATCACGTGGAAATCAGACACATCGAAACCGATGCCGATCTGGAAGCATCATTCCCGGTCATGAAGGAACTGCGCCCTCACCTGCAAGATGCGGCAGCCTACGTTGTGCAAGTCATGCACCAGCGCACGCAAGGCTATCGCCTGCTGGCGGCATGGCAGGATGGCACGATCGTCGGCCTTGCCGGCTATCGGCAGATGGATAATCTTATTTACGGCCGCTTCGTCTACGTCGACGATCTGGTCGTCACCGCATCGCTGCACCGCGCCGGCCTCGGCGAGCGTCTGCTGCAGGAGGCACGGCAACAAGCGGTCGCCCTGCAGTGCAGCCACTTCGTGCTGGACACCGGCTTGCACATGGCACTGGCACAGCGCTTTTATTTCCGCCAAGGTCTGCTTGCCCGCGGCATGCATTTCGTCGAACCGCTCAAGCAATAATTCACAGGAATGAACATGACGAAGATTCTGTTGTTGAACAGCGGCCCGCACGGTACGGCCAGCCATGGTTACCGTCTGGCGCGCGAAACGCTTGCCGCGCAAGGCATCGCAGATACGCAGATCACCGAACGTAATCTGGTGCAAACGCCGATTCCACCCATCGGCCGCGATTACGCACTGGCGATCACTTCACATACGCCGCACGATGCAAAGGAGTTCGACTGGTCGGAAAAGCTGATCCGTGAACTGGAACAGCACGACATGCTGTTCATCGTCACGCCCATGCACAACTTCACCGTACCGGCCGCGCTGAAACTGTGGATCGATCATGTGATCCGTATCAACCGCACGTTCGAATCGACGCCGCAGGGCAAGGTGGGATCGTTGAAGGACAGGCCGACTTTCGTGCTGGTCAGTTCGGGCGGTTTCCACGCCGGCGAACGCGCGAAGCAGATTGATTTCCTGACGCCGTATCTGCGCTATGCGTTGCGCTCGATCGGCATCGCCGACGTGCATTTCTTTCCACTGCAAGGCCTGGTCTTCGGGCAGGAAGCAGTGACGGCTGCAATGGACGAGGCACGCGGCCGGCTAGCTGAAAAGCTGTCTCTGGCGGTGGCCTCCCGGCACGCCGCATAATCCAAGTCATAGTCCATAGTCAGGCAACGACACCGGCAAGGACGACAACGCGGCAATTGCAATACACGCCGCAGCGTCGTCATCATTCAACCATTGCAGAAATTGCTGCGACGCCACATACGGCACAAACGGTCAAACGCAAACATCGTTCCTTCGTTCCGCGTTACCGAAAAGAAAACGCTGCCCGCGGGCAGCGTCGATATGCGCGAACGTTTCGCAGCGCTACATCTATTTGGCAGGCGCACCCGCCAACACCCATTCGACCAGCGTGCCGATTTCGGCATCGCTCAATGTCGATTGCGGCGGCATCATGACCGGTCCCCACACGCCGGAACCGCCGCTGCGAATCTTCTTCGCCAGATAGGCCGGCGCATTCGCATCGCCTGCATATTTTTTCGCAATGTCCTTGTATGCCGGGCCGACCATCTTGTTGTTCGCCGTATGGCAGGCGATGCACGCGCCTTTTTTTGCCAGCGCGGAAGCGGCGGCCGCATCGAGCGCCTGCGCGGGCAATGCAATCACAGCCGGCACGACGAATGTGAATGCGGTCATCAGGGTCGTTTTCATCATTGCCATGACATGCTCTCCTTGCGTGTACAGGATGGAAAATCACCACGCTGCCCGTCGGCATCGCCTTTCTTCGTCGGCGCTTCGATCGCCTGCTTGGCGACCGCCACGTCCATCGCCTTCGGCACGGCGACGCCGTTACGCACTGCCGTCAGTTCAGCCAGAATCGAAATCGCAATTTCAGCCGGTGTCTTGCTGCCGATATAAAGGCCGATCGGTCCGTGCAGGCGCGCCAGTTGCGCATCGTCGAGATCGAATTCCTTCAGACGTTCGCGACGGCGTGCATTGTTGGTGCGTGAACCGATCGCGCCGACATAAAAGGCATCCGATTTCAACGCCTCCATCAATGCCAGGTCATCGAGCTTGGGATCGTGCGTCAGTGCGACGACGGCGGTGCGGCTGTCCGGCTGCAATTGCAGCACCAGATCGTCCGGCATCGCATGCACGACTTCCACATTCTCGACCTGCCAGCCGGCGCGATATTCCTCACGCGGGTCGCAGACGATCACGTGATAGTCGAGTCCGGTCGCGATACGCGCGAGGAATTGCGACAATTGTCCCGCGCCGATCACCAGCAGCCGCCAGCGCGGGCCGTGCACCGTCGTCAGCACGCCGCAATCGACATTCAGCACATCGGTGGCCGCAGCCTTCGTCAATTGCACGGCGCCATTTTCCAGATCGAGCTGACGCGTCACCAGTTCATGGCGCGCCAGGCGCTGCAGCAATTCCTTGATGCGGCTTTTTTCGCTCAGCGGTTCGACTGTCAGACGGATCGTGCCGCCGCACGGCAGGCCGAAGCGGTGCGCTTCTTCGGCGCTGATGCCGTAGGTCACCAGTTCCGGCAACGAACGCACGATGCCTTCATTGCGCATGCGGTCAATCAGATCGTCTTCGATGCAGCCGCCGGACACCGAGCCGACCACGCGGCCGTCGCCGCGTATCGCCATCGTCGCGCCGACCGGACGCGGGCTGGAACCCCAGGTCTGGATCACGGTGACCAGTTCGCACGGCTGGCCGGCGTCTATCCACGCATCGGCCGCCTTCAGCACTTCCAGATCGATACTGTCCATCGCTTACTCCGTCTGCTCATGCATGTTTCACTCACTCAGGCCGACTTCAGCTGATCGCGTATCGGCAAGCTGCGGATACGCTTGCCGGTCGCGGCGAAAATCGCATTGCACAGCGCCGGCGCGATCGGCGGCGTCGCAGGTTCGCCCACGCCGCCCAGCGGCATGCCGTACGCATGCTCGACGATATGCACGCGAATGTCACGCGGCGCGGCAAACGAGCGCAACACTTCGTAATCGTGGAAGTTGCTCTGCTGCGCCCGGCCTTCCTTGAACGTGATCTCGCCGGTCAGCGCCAGGCTCGCACCCATCACGCAAGCGCCTTCCGCCTGCGAACGGACGCGATCCGGATTCACCGTCGGTCCGCAATCGACGGCAATGTCGACTTGCGGAATCGTGATCTCGCCGTTCTCGTTCACCACGACTTCGATCACCGCCGCCACGTAGGTGACGAAGCTGTACGCCACCGCCAGCCCAAGGCCATGGCCCTTGGGCAACTTGCGGCCCCACTTCGCCTTGTCGCACGCCAGCTGGATCACGTGTTTCATGCGGCCGGTATCAAGTGGATAGAGCTGCGGCGATTCGCCGTAGTTCCAGTCGTCGGCCATGCGGTGCGGATCGATCTTGCGCGACGGGCCGATCAGCTCCAGCAGATAGTCGCGATGATCGCGCTTGGCCGCCGCCGCCAGCTCGGCAACGAACGATTGCACGGCAAACGCATGCGGGATGTTCGATACCGAACGGAACCAGCCGACGCGCGTCATCGCATCGACCTCCGGCACTTCGACGCGGAAGTTCGGAATCGGGAACGGAATATTGACGGCCGACATGCCCAGCTCGAACGGCTGCTGCATGCTGGCACCCGGCACGAACAGCGCGCCGATGGTCGGCGCTGCCGTGCGATGCAGCCACGCGGTCGGCTTGCCGGCCTTGTCCACCGCCGCTTCCATATGTTCGACCGACACCGTGTGGAAATAGTCGTGATGGATATCGTCTTCGCGCGTCCACGTCACCTTGACCGGCTTGCCGTCCATCGCTTTCGACAGCAGCGCCGCTTCAGCGGCGAAGTCCGGCTTGGACTTGCGGCCGAAGCCGCCGCCCAGCAATGTCACGTGCACGGTAACGTCTTCATGCTTCATGCCCAGATGCTTGACGACCAGATCGCGCGTGGCTTCCGGCGCCTGCACGCAGGCCCACACTTCGCACTTGCCGCCGACGATATGCGCTGTCGCGGCCGGCGGCTCCATCGTCGCGTGCGCGATGTGCGGCAGATAGTATTCGGCCTCGATGCGCTTGGCCGCGCCCGATAATGCCTTAACTGCATCGCCGTCGCTGCGCACCGCTTTCGCCGGCTTGCGCGCCGCCGCTTCCAGTGTTTTCCTGAACTCGACCGAGTCGTAACGCGCATTCGGCCCGTCGTTCCACTCGATCTTCAACGCTTCGCGCCCCTTGATCGCAGCCCAGGTATTTGTCGCGATGACGGCGACGCCGCCAAGCGGATTGAACTGTGTCGGCGGCGGAGAATTTTTCAGCTCGACCACCTTGATCACGCCCGGTACCTTCAATGCGGCAGACGCATCGACCTTCACGACCTTGCCGCCCAGCACTTGCGGACGCGCGACCACCGCATATAGCATGCCGGGCAGGCGCGTATCGATGCCGTACTGCGTGTTGCCGGTCACGATGTCGGCATAGTCGATGCCGCGCACATCCTGCTTGCCGATATAGCGGAACTCGTTCGGTTTCTTCAGCTTCAGCGTCGCCATCGCCGGCGGCGTCAGCTTGCCGGCTGCCGCAGCCAGTTCGCCGTAACCGAGGCGACGGCCGCTCTTGGCGTGCACGACTTCATGATTCTTCGCCTGCACCTCCTGCTGCGGTACGCCCCATTGCGCGGCAGCGGCAGCTTCCAGCATCGTGCGCATGGCTGCGCCGATATGCCGCATCGACATGAAGTGCTGACGCACGCTGCGCGAACCGTCGGTATCCTGGTTGCCGTACTTCTTCTCATCGGCTTCGGCCTGCACCACGCGCACACGGCTCCAGTCGGCCTCCAGCTCGTCGGCCACGATCATCGGCAGGCTGGTGCGCACGCCCTGCCCCATTTCCGAACGGTGGACGATGATGCTGACGATGCCGTCGCCGCCGACCGAGACGAACACCAACGGATCTTCGACCAGGCCGCCCGGCATCGCCGCACCGCCGTATTTCTTCGCTTCCTGCACCGTCGCCGAACGCACCACACCGGATGCGCCGACCGTCAGCGCGAAGGTAATCGCGCCCATGCCTTTCAATACGGTGCGGCGTGCCGGTGATGCCACACCATCTTCGAGCGCAGCCTTTTTATTCAATACGGTGTCCATGTCGCTCATCCTTTCGTCGAAGCTGCCTGCTTGATGGCGGCGCGAATGCGCGTGTAGGTGCCGCAACGGCAGAGATTGCCGCTCATTGCCGCATCGATCTCTTCGTCGGTCGGATGCGGCGTGCTCTTCAGCAGGGCCGTGGCCGACATGATCTGTCCTGCCTGGCAGTAGCCGCATTGCGGCACGCCAAGATCCATCCATGCCTTCTGCACTTTCTTGCCGATACTGTCTTCTGCCATCGCCTCGATGGTCGTAACTTGCTTGCCCGCCGCTGCCGACAGCGGCGTGACGCAGGCGCGCGTCGGCTGGCCGTCGATATGCACGGTGCAGGCGCCGCACAGCGCCATGCCGCAGCCGAACTTGGTTCCGGTCATGCCGAGATGGTCGCGCAGTGCCCACAGCAGCGGGGTATCGTCGGAGAGCTCGACCTGTGTTTGCTTGCCGTTGATCGTAAGATTCGTCATGAGATTCGCCATGATTTTTCTGAGGGAAACGTGGAAGGGGAAACAACCCGTATCGTTGCGCTGGACAGTATTGCGTAACTGCAAACTCGCAATAAATGAAAATGTTAAGATTTGAGAATTCCAGAATCTGGAATGCAGCCACTGCTTGATCCCCGTCAATCGGAAGCCACGCTCAACCCACGACTCCATGCTGAATCGTCTGGAAATGCTCCGCCTCTTTTGTGCCGCAGCCGAGGCCAGCAGCTTCAAGGAAGCCGCCGCCCGCGCCGGCACTTCACCGCAGGCCATCACGCGCGCCGTCAAGGAACTGGAAGAAGCGGTCGGCGAATTGTTGTTCCACCGCAATACGCGCGGCGTGCAGATCACCGAGTTCGGCGCGCAACTGGCAATCCATGCGCGCGACGGCGTCTCCCACATCGACAACCTGTTCCACAAGCACAGCCGCCTGCCGGATGCCGGCCTGACCGGCGTAGTGCGCATCACAGCACCGCGCGTGATCGGACGGCGTTACTTGATGAAGGCGCTGCTGCCGCTTGCCGCGCGTCATCCCGGCATCCGGCTGGATGTGCAATTTACCGACGTGGTCGCCGATGTCGTCGACGAACGCATCGACATCGGCGTGCGTATCGGCCCGTTGCGCGACAGCCGCTTCGTCGCGCGCGGAATTGTGAAGATGCCGTTTGTCGTGGTCGGCACGCCGAAGCTGGCCACCGCCCGCGGCAAACCGACGACGCCGCAGGACCTGCAGCATCTGCCGATGACCGCGCTGACCGATCACAACACCGGCCGCATCTGGCCATGGTTCTTCGCCGACAACTACAACCTGGTGCCGGCCACACCGGCTTTCGTTTCCGACGATCCGGAAGTGGAATTCAGCGCGATGCTGGCCGACATCGGCTACGGCCAGGTGCTCGCGCAAATGGCAGAGCCGTATCTGCGCTCAGGAAAACTGATCAGCGTGCTCGACGATTACCAGCCGCCGCCGTGGGATCTCTATATCTACCGTCCGCGCCGCGGACCGGTGCCGGCACGCATCCGGCTGGTCTACGACCACATCGTCGAGACGCTCTCCGATGTGGCGACGTTTACCGAATTCCGCTCCATGACGCATTGATCATGCACGCATTGCGTGTCGCCAGTTTCGTCGGCACTTCCAATTTCGCATCGCCAAATGAAAATCGCCTCCCGGCAGTCATGCCGAAAGGCGATACGAACTATCCGTTCATCCGCTCAATCATGCAGCGGATACCGGCGTCACTGCATTACACGCGACTGAACGCCTCATGGCTGTCACGCAGTTCGAACGTGCCGTCCGATTTCGGTTGCGCAATGCGGTCGGTGTATTTCACACGATAACCCTCGAAGTCGCGCGGCAGGTGCGTGTTGCCGAAATCGAGGTAGCTGATGCCCTTGCCGATGTGTTGCAGGATCACGACCTTACCGGATGCGTTCTTGACCTTGAATTCCTCGATGACTGTCATATCGACCTCCTGTAGTTGACCAGTGCATTCACTACGCACCACGCATCCGCACGAAGCGGATGCCTTTCCCGCATTACACGCGGCTGAATGCCTCGTGGCTGTCGCGCAGCTCGAACGTACCGTCCGATTTCGGTTGCGCGATGCGGTCGGTGTACTTCACGCGATAACCTTCGAAGTCGCGCGGCAGGTGCGTCGAACCAAAATCGAGATAGCTGATGCCCTTACCGATGTGTTGCAGGATCACGACCTTGCCGGATGCGTTCTTGACCTTGAATTCCTCGATGACTGTCATATCGACCTCCTGTAGTTGACAAGTGCAACATCGATGCCGCCCGGATGGACGACGAATCGAACCGATTGCTCTGCTCATCCGCATGTGCCCAGCGGGCACCGCGGATCAAATCCTCTCCCTGCGGTATCCGTCGCGTATGCCTTCCTTCGACAGAACCCATTGCCACAGCTGGATGTCACGCGCGCGGAATGCGCCGGCGCACGACAGCAGGTAGTAGCGCCACATCCGATAGAAGCGCGGTCCCAGTTCCGCTTCGAAGCGCGGCCATGCCGCATCGAAATTCTTGAACCAGGCCATCAGCGTCTTGTCGTAATCGGCGCCGAAGTTGTGCAAATCCTCGACGACGAACAAACCGTCCGCCGCATCGCCGATCTGGCCGATCGACGGCAGATCGCCGTTGGGGAAAATGTATTTGTCGATCCACGGATCGGGCGTCGAACGCCGCACGTTCTTGCCGATCGTGTGCAGCAGAAACAAGCCGTCGTCGTTCAGGCAGCGGTTCGCCACCTGCATGTAGGTGCGGTAATTCTTGCGGCCGACGTGCTCGAACATGCCGACGCTGGCGATTGCATCGAACTTCTCGTCCAGCTCGCGGTAATCCTGCAGGCGGAATTCCAGCGGCAGCGCATCGCCGTAATGTTCCTGCGCCCACGCGGCCTGCTCCTTCGAAATCGTCACGCCCACGCATTCGACGCCGTAGTGCTGCGCCGCGTAAGCCATCAGGCTGCCCCAGCCGCAACCGATATCCAGCAGGCGCATGCCCGGCTGCAATTGCAGCTTGCGGCAGATCATGTCCAGCTTCGCGGTCTGCGCTTCTTCCAGATTGTCGGCATCGGCCCAGTAACCGCAGGTGTAGGTCATCCGCGAATCCAGCATCGCTGCATAGAACTCATTGCCGAGGTCGTAATGCACTTCACCGACCTGCTTCGCGCGTTTCATGTCCTGGCGGTTCAGCAATTTCGCCGTCAACGCATAACCGAGCAGGCGCAGCGGCTTGATGCTGTCGGTCATTCGCGTGCCGAGCAGGCGGGCGAAGAACTCGTCCAGCGCTTCCGCATCCCATGCACCATCCATATAGGCTTCGCCCAATCCCAGGTTGCCCTGCGCGAAAGCGCGTTCCGGCACACCGGGGGCACGAATCTGCATGTCCCACGGATCCGATCCGTTGACGCGAATGGATGCCTTGCCGAGCAGTTCGACAGTGGCGCGATACAGACGGTCATTGCTTGTCAGCAATCCAGTCTGTTGCGTTTGGCTGTTCGGCGCGAAGGTCTGTACATGCATGACTGCGGTTCCTTTCTCCATGACCGTTTATTGAAATTGCCCTTGTGTTGCCTTGATGTTGCGCTTCCAACAACGCGCCGCTTTCCGGCTTTTCCCTTCGGCGATGCGCTGTTCTCTCAAAACATGTATATATTATGCATATTAAAAAGTGCATGAATAATGAATAAAACCTGCATTTATTATCAAGAAAGTTGCTACTAAAAATGGATATCGAACTAGCCCGCACCTTCCTCTGCATCGTCCGCTCCGGCAGTTTCATCGCCGCCGCGAACCGCCTGCACGTGACGCAAACCACGGTGACCGCACGCGTGCAGAACCTGGAATCGCAGCTTGGCTGCTCGCTGTTCGTGCGCAACCGCGCCGGCGCACGGCTGACCGATGCCGGCGAAACCTTTGCCGGCTATGCGAGCCAGTTGGTACAGACTTGGGATGCCGCGCGGCGCGACCTGCCGTTGCCGGACGGCATCGGCAATTCGATCGCGCTCGGCTGCGAAGTCAGCCTGTGCAATCCGCTGGTGCTGCAATGGACGACGCGTCTGCATGACGAACTGCCGACGCAGGCAGTGCGTATCGAAGTCGGCGAAGGACCGACGCTGCAGAACAAGCTGGAACATGGTTTGCTCGATGCCGCATTGGTGCACCGGCCGGAATACTGGACCGGCATGCAGGTCGAACAGTTGCTGGAAGAAAAATTGATTCAGGTGGCCTCGACGCAGAATCCCGAACCGTACATCTACATCGACTGGGGCGAGGCATTCAGGAAAGCACACGACGCTGCATTGCCGGAAAAGGCACGGAACGCGATGTCATTCAATCTCGGCCCGCTCGCTTTTCAGTACCTGATGAAGAATGGCGGCAGCGGTTATTTCCGCACCCGCGTCGCACGCCGCGCGATCGAAAAAGGGCTGGTCACGCAAGTGAAGAACGCGCCAGAATTTTCGTATCCGGTTTTCCTGATCTATTCACGCGAAAACAAATCGGAACCGCTGCACAAGGCGTTTGAACTGCTGCGCGGCATCGTCAAGGATGAGACGGACTGGGCGGAGCATTGGGATATCGCACCGTAGACTTTCCCTGAGCACGAGAAACATCAAACAAACGATGCCCGTACCGGAAATACGCTGATTCGATACGGATCGCCATCAGGCAGATCGATAAAAAAGGCGCTACGCGATCCATTCCGTAGCGCCTTTTTATCGCCAGTAATTTACGGCAATGGCATCACCAAAGAGCGGCCGGCTTACTTCCCTTCATGCGCGCCGAACATCGTCTTCACGTACTGGATGCCGATGCCAAATGCGCCGCCGAATTTCATCGAAATGCCGGTTGTCACGTCATAGGTTTCGGTGCGCGCCCAGTCGCGTTGCAGTTCTAGCAGATAGGTCAGCGACGTGATCGGACGTGCACCGGCCTGGATCATGCGTTCGACCGCGCGTTCATGTGCTTCCGGTGTGCAGTCGCCGCAGGCATCGGTCACCACATAGACTTCGAACCCTTGTTCGAGCGCCGAAATAACGGGGCCGTTGCAGCAGACCGAAGTCCACAGGCCGGCCATGACCAGGCGGTTCTTGCCGACGGCGTTGATGCGCTTGATGAAGTTTTCGTCTTCCCATGCGTTCGATGTGGTGCGATCGGTCACTTCTGCATTCGGGAATGCTTCGGTGATTTCATCGAACAGCGGCCCGGCAAACGTGTCTTTCGAGATCGTCGAAATGATGGTCGGGACGTTGAATCCTCTTGCTGCATGCGCAAGGATGCCGGTATTGGCACGCAGATTCGTGACGTCAATCGATTTGGTGTTGAATGCCATCTGCGATTGATGATCGATCAGCACCAGCGCATGATCGGTCGGGCTGAGAAGCGAGCTGGCAGGTTTGGCAATAGCTTTGATGCTCATGACGTGATGTCCTTTCAAGATGCAGGTAACGGTGGATGCAGTGGAGTCTGATGAGCGAGAAGATCGACGGAAGCTGTCGACCGCTGTTGCGTGCGATCTAATGCGTGATTCAAATACGCGATTCAATGTGTGAGTTGACGCGCAATTGATTCTAGGTTGACAACCTCATGCAGCAGTGTGCATTTGAGCGGAATCGACTATGCAGAATTGCGGATCGGTCGATATGCCGATCGGTGTGGCTTCAAATAGCCATGGCCGTGGCCGTTTCTGCTTTGTCGATCAGAATGCGCCAGAAGAAGGAAATGGCGAGCAAGGCCGGAATACGACCTACGGCACGAAAAATTCTGAAAAAGACTGAAAAGGGCCGAAGAAATACCTGCTAACGCGCGGCGCGGCCTTCGATGAAATCGCGATGCATAGAAATGGCGTCGGCACAGTAGGTCATGAATGCATAGATCCTGCCGGATTTGCGGATGTCCGGATGCGTCAGAATCCACAATTCGTCATAGACCTCCGGCTCGATCGGCGAGATCCGCACCAGATCGTTGATCAGATCGCCGTGCATGCAGGGAAGGAATCCGATTCCCATGCCGGCCGCGATTGCCGAGGCGACACCGGCAACGGAATCGCTGCGATAGACGATGTTTTCCTTCGGTACGCGCTCGTTGACGAAGGCATAGGCCTTCAGGCCGGCAAGGCCGCGGCCATAGGAAACCCACGGGCATCGATACAATTCGTCCGGTCCGGGCGCCATGCCGACGTATTCGTTGCGACGGCCGTAGACGGCCCATGCGACCGTCGCCGCCTTGCGGCCGAAAAGGTTTTCCGGTGGCGCGGTCGTCGCGCGGAATGCGATATCCGATTCGCCGCGCGCCAGATTGAGCGGCTTGTTCCCGACGATCATTTCCACCCGGATGCCGGGATTGCCCTTCTGGAAATCGGCGATGATCGGCGTCAAAAAATCCAGCAGCAACGCATCGCTGGTGGTAATACGCAGATCGCCCTTATGTCCTTGCACGTGGCCGGAAATGCGGCACGCCACGCTGAGGATGTCCCGCTCGACGCGTTCGCCCAGCGCAATCATTTCAAGTCCGGCCTCCGTCGCCACATAGCCGTTGCGGCGGCGATCGAACAGCACGACGCCCAACGCCTCCTCGATGGCCGCCAGCCGGCGCGACATCGTCGAATGATTGACGCCGAGCGCGGCCGCTGCGGATACCAAGCCGCCGCTGTCGCCAATCGCCTTGATGATGCGCAGGTCGTCCCATGAGAATTTTTTCAGCGGATCGTTCATCGCAATTTTTCGCCTTAATGGACTTCGCCTGAATGGGCGTGCTGCATTCTAGGCGACTCTCACCGGAAGGCGGAATGTGAAAGGGCGAAAACGGGACATCGAATGTGTGTTACCTGTTCCCGGTATGAAACACCTGCTGCAGATAAGCCAGAAAGGTTCCGTCCGTTAGCAACGCCTTGCCCGGAGAATCGGACAGTTTCGTCACCGGCTGGCCGTTGCAGGCCACCAGCTTCATCACGATGCTCAATGGTTCGTAGCCGACATCGTTGCTGAGATCGGTACCGATGCCGAAGCCCGTCATCGTGCGGTCGACGAAGTGCCGATACAAATCCAGCGCACGCGGCAGATTCAATGCATCGGAAAACACCATGCGCTTGGTGTGTGCATCGATCTTCAGCTTCGCGTAGTGCGCGAGCGCCTTTTCTCCCCATTCGAACGGATCGCCGGAATCGTGGCGCAGGCCGTCGAACAGTTTGGCGAAATACAGATCGAAATCGGCGAGAAAGGCATCCATGCCGACGACGTCGGTCAGCGCGATGCCGAGGTCGCCGCGATATTCCTGCACCCAGTCTTCCAACGCGGCTTTCTGAAAATCGCGCAGACGCACGCCGAATCCCTGATAGGCCTGCAGGTATTCGTGCGCCATCGTACCGATCGGTACCAGGCCGAACTTCTTCGCGAAATGGACGTTGGACGTGCCCTTGAAGAATTGCGGAATCTCGCGCGCGAAGGTAGAAACGACTTCTTCATGCCACGCGGCGGAAAAGCGGCGGCGCACGCCGAAGTCAAAGAATTCGAATGGATGCGTGCGCGGTGGTTCGCTACCGAATGCACGTAACAACACAATCTTTTCTTGCAGCCGCCTGCGCCCTTCCGTCAGCGCGGTCTGCTGATCGAAACGTCGAAAGTAGAGTTCGTTGACGATGGCAAGCACGTGGATTTCGAAACCCATCACGTGCACCATCGGCCCTTGCGCGACGATTTCCAGCGTGTCGCCATCGGTCGCTACCTCGATGAAGTGACGCTGAAAGCGGAACACGGTGAGGAAGTCGACGAAATCGCTCTTGATGAAGCGCAACGATCGCAGGTAGGCCAGTTCGTCTGCCCGATACGCCAGCGTGCACAGATGATCGAGCTCGCGTTCGATTTCTTCCTTCAATTCGGTCAGCGGATAGGCAGGCTTGTTGCGACAAACGAAACGATAGCTTGCCTGCGCCGCCGGGTGGCTGTGCAGCAATGCCTGCCACATCGTGAACTTGTAGAGATCGGTTTCCAGCAAGCTGTGGACGATGGGCATGGAGCGCTTTCGTTTATGGATTCAGAATCGACTATCGGGAAGAAACCGTTACATCACACAACGGCGAAGACAGGCGGCGACTCACGGCACCGCGCCGAACAATCCCTGCGCATCCAGAATCGCATAGACGATTTCCGGATGCTGGTCCAGGCAGCGGCGCACGGCAGCGGGCACCGTCTGCCGCGTCTTCTTGCACAGGCCGGGCTGCTCGACGAGACGAATGTTCAGGCCGCGCACGGTGCGCACCTCGCCGTCTCCCGGCACAATCTGCAGCACCATGCCGAGCTGCTCGTCCATGCGCTGCATCATGTACAGCAATTCTGCGTAATGCGAGATTGCCTCGATACGCGCGATCAGCTTTTTCTCTTCCTGCTTGGTCAGCAACAAGATGCGCCGGTCGCTGGCGGGATCGTTCAGCAACAGTTCCCGATCGCAGCCGCATGCGCCGGGCGGACATTCGACACGGATGGGGACGGTGAACAGTTGCGACATGGACGATGTGGACGATGTGCGCTTGGACGATGTGACAAATGATAAGGCCGGTCAGGCCTTGCGAACGAATTCCGATTTCAGGCTCATCGCGCCGAAACCGTCGATCTTGCAATCGATATCGTGGTCGCTGTCGACTAGACGGATATTCTTGACCTTGGTTCCCATCTTGAGCACGCCGCCTGAACCTTTCAGCTTCAGATCCTTGATGATGGTGACGGTATCGCCGTCCTGCAGAATGGCGCCGCTCGCATCGCGATAGATGCGCGCAGATTCCGCTTCTTCGGACGCCGCCTGCTGCGGCCATTCGTGCGCGCATTCGGGGCAGATGTAGAGGCCGCCATCTTCATAGGTGAAAGCGGACTGGCATTGGGGACAGGATGGGAGAGTGCTCATGCGTATTCCAGAAAAGATAAAACAACGCAGCCACGATTGCCGGCCGCCTGCTGCGATTTTATCCCGCTTCCATCGCTACATTCCTTTGCACAGGGTCGCACCGACAGTCTGCACGGCGGAATCATTCTCATTTGCACGATCCGACCGCGCCACACGCAATCTTTTATCGCGACATGCACCAATGACATATTGACGAATGGAGATTCACATCCTTTAATGTCCGCACCCTCCCTTGGAATACGGATCGCCCATGAGTCACTTCCTGGATAGATTGCGTTTTTTCACGACGGCCCGGCCGGAATTCTCCAATGGTCATGGCGCTGTCACAGATGAAGACAGGAAATGGGAGGATGCCTATCGGCAGCGGTGGCAGCACGACAAGATCGTGCGCTCCACGCATGGCGTGAACTGCACAGGCTCCTGCTCGTGGAAGATCTACGTGAAAGGCGGCATCGTCACGTGGGAGACACAGCAAACCGACTATCCGCGCACGCGCCCCGACATGCCGAACCACGAACCGCGTGGCTGCTCGCGTGGCGCATCGTATTCCTGGTATCTGTATAGCGCGAACCGCCTCAAGTATCCGCTGGTGCGCAGCGCGCTCGTCAAATTGTGGCGCGACCGGCGCCGTACGATGGAGCCGGTGCAAGCGTGGCAGAGCATCGTCGATGACGAAGCGGCGCGCCGCAGTTATCAGGCCCGGCGCGGGCTCGGCGGCTTCATCCGCTCCACCTGGGCCGAAGTCAACGAGATCGTCGCCGCCGCCAACGTCCACACGATCAGCAAACACGGCCCCGACCGCGTGATCGGCTTCTCGCCGATTCCGGCGATGTCGATGGTGTCGTATGCGGCCGGCTCGCGCTACCTGTCGCTGATCGGCGGCGTCTGTCTCAGCTTCTACGACTGGTATTGCGATCTGCCGCCGGCGTCGCCGCAGACCTGGGGCGAGCAGACCGACGTGCCGGAATCGGCCGATTGGTACAACTCCACTTTCATCATGCTGTGGGGTTCGAACGTGCCGCAGACGCGCACGCCGGATGCGCACTTCATGACCGAGGTGCGCTACAAGGGAACGAAGATCGTCTCCGTCTTCCCCGACTATTCGGAAGGCGCGAAGTTCGGCGACATCTGGCTGCACCCGAAACAGGGCACCGATGCCGCGCTCGCGCTGGCGATGGGACACGTGATCCTGAAGGAATTCCATCTCGCCGGAAACAGCGATTACTTCCTCGACTACTGCCGCCGCTACACCGACATGCCATGTCTGGTTCGGCTGGTGCCGCATGGCGATGGCTACGTGCCGGAACGCCTGTTGCGCGCCTCCGATTTCACCGACAACCTCGGTCAGGCCAACAATCCCGACTGGAAGACCGTGATGATCGACGAGGCCGATGGCGATCTGGTCGTGCCGGTCGGTTCGCTCGGTTTTCGCTGGGGACAGAAGGAAGGCGAAGACAAGGGCAAGTGGAACCTGCAGTCGGAAGCCGCCGACGGCCGCACCATCGTGCCGCGGCTGTCGCTGGTGCAGACGCGCGACGAAGCCGTCGACGTGCTGTTCCCCTACTTCGGCAACCGCGAGCATCCGCATTTTCCGCACACTTCGCATCCGTCGACCTTCTCGCGCCGCATCGGTGCGCACCGCGTCGCCACGCGCGAAGGCGAAATGCTGGTCGCCACCGTCTACGACCTGTTCGTCGCCAACTACGGGCTCGATCAGGGCCTCGGCGGCGACGGCATCGCGCACAGCTACGACGACAACCTGCCCTATACGCCTGCGTGGCAGGAAGCGATCACCGGTGTCAGGCGCGAAGACGTGATCACCGTCGCGCGCCAGTTCGCCGAGAACGCGCACAAGACGCAGGGCAAGTCGATGGTGATCCTCGGCGCCGGCATCAATCACTGGTTCCACATGGACATGTCGTACCGCGCGATCATCAACATGCTGATCATGTGCGGCTGCATCGGCAAATCCGGCGGCGGCTGGTCGCATTACGTCGGCCAGGAAAAGCTGCGCCCGCAGACCGGCTGGACCGCGCTGGCCTTCGGCCTCGACTGGCATCGCCCGCCACGCCAGATGAATGCGACGTCGTTCTTCTACGCGCACACCGACCAGTGGCGCTACGACCCGATGAATCCAGCCGACCTGCTGTCGCCGCTGGCGGACAGGAAGGATTTCCACGGCGTGACGATCGACTACAACGTGCGCGCCGAACGCATGGGCTGGCTGCCGTCCGCGCCGCAACTGCAGGCAAATCCGCTGACAGTCGGCCGCTCGCTGAACGATGCGGCACAGGCCGGCAAGAACGTTGCACAACAACTGCAATCCGGCGCACTGCGCATGGCTTGCGAAGACCCGGACGATCCGGCCAACTTCCCGCGCAACATGTTCGTCTGGCGTTCCAACCTGCTCGGCTCGTCGGGCAAGGGCCACGAATATTTCCTCAAGCATCTGCTTGGCACCACGCACGGTGTACAGGGCGATGACGTGGTCGCCAACGGCGGCGCGAAACCGGAGGAAGTGAAATGGCACGAGGCCGCGCCGCAGGGCAAGCTCGATCTGCTGGTCACGCTGGATTTCCGCATGTCCACCACCTGCATGTATTCGGACATCGTGCTGCCGACCGCGACCTGGTACGAGAAGGACGACATGAACACGTCCGACATGCATCCCTTCATCCATCCGCTGTCGGCCGCCGTCGATCCGGCATGGCAATCGAGGAGCGACTGGGAAATCTTCAAGGGCATCGCGAAACGCTTCTCCGAACTGAGCCACGGTCATCTCGGGCTGGAACGCGACGTCGTGCTGGCGCCGATCGCGCACGATACGCCGGGCGAACTGGCGCAACCGTTCGACGTGCAGGACTGGAAGCGCGGCGAATGCGAAGCCAAACCCGGCAAGACGATGCCGTCGGTGATCGTAGTCGAGCGCGATTATCCGCAGACCTTTGAGCGCTTCACATCGCTCGGCCCGCTGATGGAAAAGCTCGGCAACGGCGGCAAGGGCATCAGCTGGGATACCAAGGAAGAAGTCGAACTGCTTGGCGAACTGAACTACCGCGTCGACCGCCCTGGCGACCGCGACGGCCAGCCGCGCATCGACAGCGCGCTCGATGCGGCCGAAACCATCCTGACGCTGGCGCCGGAAACCAACGGCACGGTCGCCGTCAAGGCGTGGCAGGCTGTTTCGGCGCTCACTGGACGCGATCACGCGCATCTGGCATCGGCGCGCGAAGATGAAAAAATCCGCTTCCGCGACATTCAGGCGCAACCGCGCAAGATCATCTCGTCGCCGACCTGGAGCGGCATCGAATCGGAACACGTGTCGTACAACGCGGGCTACACCAACGTGCATGAACTGATTCCATGGCGCACCATCAGCGGCCGCCAGCAGTTGTATCAGGATCACGCGTGGATGCGCGCCTTCGGCGAATCGCTGTGCGTGTACAAGCCACCGATCGATACCGGCAACTACGCGCACATGCTGGGCACACGCTCCAACGGCAACCCGGAACGCGTGTTGAATTTCCTGACGCCGCACCAGAAATGGGGCATCCATAGCACCTACACCGACAACCTGCTGATGCTGACGCTTTCGCGCGGCGGCCCCATCGTCTGGATGTCGGAAACGGATGCGAAGGCAGTCGGCATCGTCGATAACGACTGGATCGAGTGCTACAACGCCAACGGCGCCTTGTGCGCACGCGCCGTGGTCAGCCAGCGCATTCCGGAAGGCATGGTGATGATGTATCACGCGCAGGAAAAGATCATCAACACGCCCGGCTCCGAGATCACCGGCACGCGCGGCGGCATCCACAATTCTGTCACGCGCATCGCACTGAAACCGACGCACATGATCGGCGGCTATGCGCAACTTTCCTACGGCTTCAATTACTACGGCACCGTCGGCTCGAACCGCGACGAATTCCTGATCGTGCGCAAGATGAACCGGATCGACTGGCTCGACGAAACATCGCCCGCGCCGCCCGATCCGGTCAACCCTGCCACTGAACACAAGATTCGCGAAGGAGAAGCCTCATGAAAGTGCGCGCGCAGATCGCAATGGTGCTGAACCTCGACAAGTGCATCGGCTGCCACACCTGTTCGGTCACCTGCAAGAATGTCTGGACCAGCCGCGAGGGCATGGAATACGCGTGGTTCAACAACGTCGAGACCAAACCCGGCATCGGTTATCCGAAGAACTGGGAAGATCAGGAACGCTGGCGCGGCGGCTGGACACGCCACGCCAACGGCAAGATCACGCCGCGCCTCGGCAGCAAGTGGCGGCTGCTGGCGCAGATCTTCGCCAATCCGCGCCTGCCGGAGATCGACGACTACTACGAACCCTTCACCTTCGATTATGCGCATCTGCAGGATGCGGGCGACGCGAAGGCGATGCCGGTCGCACGACCGCGTTCGCTGATCAGCGGCGAACGGATGGAAAAGATCGAATGGGGGCCGAACTGGGAAGAAATCCTCGGCGGCGAGTTCGACAAGCGTTCGAAGGACGTCAACTTCGAGAACGTGCAGAAGGATATCTACGGCCAGTTCGAGAACACCTTCATGATGTACCTGCCGCGGCTGTGCGAGCACTGCCTGAACCCGGCCTGCGTCGCCTCGTGCCCGTCCGGTTCGATCTACAAGCGCGAGGAAGACGGCATCGTGCTGATCGACCAGGACAAATGCCGCGGCTGGCGCATGTGCGTTTCCGGCTGTCCATACAAGAAAATCTATTACAACTGGCACAGCGGCAAGGCGGAGAAATGCATCTTTTGCTATCCGCGCATCGAGGTCGGCCAGCCAACCGTCTGCTCGGAAACCTGCGTCGGCCGCATCCGCTATCTGGGCGTACTCCTGTACGACGCCGACCGCATCGAGGAAGCGGCCAGTGTCGAGCATGAAACCGATCTGTACGAAGCGCAGCTGTCGGTCTTTCTCGACCCGCACGATCCAGCCGTCATCGCGCAGGCTGAACGCGATGGCGTGCCAGCTGCCTGGATAGAAGGCGCGCAACGCTCGCCGGTCTACAAGATGGCGATCGACTGGAAGATCGCCTTCCCGCTGCATCCGGAGTTCCGTACGCTGCCGATGGTCTGGTACGTGCCACCGCTGTCGCCGATCAACGCCGCCGCCAACAGCGGCGAACTCGGCATGAACGGCTGGCTGCCGGACGTGGAATCGCTGCGCATTCCGCTGCGTTATCTGGCGAATCTGCTGACGGCCGGCAAGGAAGAGCCGGTGAAACTGGCACTGCAGCGGTTGCTGGCGATGCGCGGTTTCATGCGCGGCCGCCACGTAGACGGCGCCGACATACCGGAAGTGCTGCAGCAGGTCGGGCTGTCGGTCGCGCAGGTCGAGGAAATGTATCGCTACCTGGCAATCGCCAACTACGAAGACCGCTTCGTGATCCCGACCGCGCACCGCGAGTATGCGGAGGATGCGTTCGATCTGCGTTCGTCGTGCGGCTTCTCGTTCGGCAACGGCTGTTCGGATGGCCGCACCGAAACCGGGCTGTTCGCCACCGCGAAGAAGCGCAACCGCACGATCCCGATCAAGCAGGAGTTATGAAGGGTTGATAAAGATGCGCAACCGCACACCGCCGTCGCCGCTGCTGTTTCCCATCCTGTCCGCACTGCTCGACTATCCGGACGACGCCTTGCTCGGCGCGCTGCCCGAAGCACGCGTGCATTTGCACGAGGAACGCGCCTTGCCGCAGCAAGCGCGGCTGAGGCTGGATCGCTTCTTCGACTATTGCGAAGAACGCGACCTGATCCGGCTGCAGGAAAACTACGTCGCGCTGTTCGATCGCGGCCGCGCCACCTCGCTGCACCTGTTCGAACATGTGCACGGCGAATCGCGCGATCGCGGACAGGCGATGGTCGATCTGCTGCAAATGTACGAGAAACACGGCCTGTATCTGAACGACGGCCAGTTGCCGGATTATCTACCGGTCTTTCTCGAATACCTGTCGCGCCTGCCGGCCGACGAGGCGCTGCCGCTGCTGGCCGAGACCGGCGAGATCCTGCAGTCGATTGCCGAACAGTTGGGTAAACGTGGCAGCCCGTATGCCTTCGTCATCGGCGCGCTGCTGCCGCTGGCCGGCATCGGGCAGGCGGTATCGACGGAACAGGAATTGCACGAAGACGACGCCGATGCGATTCCGGATGCCGCACATTACCGCGCGCTGGATGCCGCCTATGCGGATGAACCGGTGCGCTTCGTCGGCGCACAATCACCGATGACGCCGATGGCATCGATGACACAGTCAGAAGAACCGATCCGCTTCCACGAAAAACGTCCCGGAAGCTGAATGCGCTGAACGCTGTACCCGCATGACGGCGACGCCATGCGGCCAAACCTGCATCAGGAGAACGGCATGGAACACTACTTTCATCAATTCCTGTTCGGCATCTATCCGTACATCTGCCTTGCCGTGCTGCTGCTCGGCAGTCTCGTGCGCTTCGACCGTGAGCAGTACACATGGAAGAGCGATTCGTCGCAGATGCTGCGGCACGGCATGCTTCGCCTCGGCAGCAACATGTTCCACTGGGGCATTTTGGTGGTCGTGATCGGCCACTTCGCCGGCTTCCTCGCGCCGCACTGGATGGTGTCGCCCTTCCTGTCAGCTTCGCAGCATCAGCTGTTGGCGATGGTCGGAGGCGGTGCCGCCGGCGTGGTCGCCATCATCGGCTTGACGATCCTGATCTGGCGGCGGCTGTCCGACACGCGCATCCGCCGCAACAGCCGCACGTCCGACATCGTCGTCGTGCTGATGTTGTGGGCGCAACTGGCACTCGGCCTCGGCACCGTCGTGCTGTCCACGCGCCACATGGATGGCGTGATGTTCGAGCAGCTGACGCATTACGTCAAAGGCATCGTCACCTTCGAACCCGGCGTGGCCGACCTTCTGGTCGGCGTGCCGCTAACCTATCGCCTGCACATCGCGCTCGGCTTCACGATCTTCCTGATCTCGCCGTTCACGCGCATGGTGCACATCTGGAGCGGCGTCGCTTCGCTTGCCTATCTGATCCGCCCTTATCAACTGGTACGCAAACGCTGAGGTGATCATGGATTCCGTATGCGAAACCGGCACAACACATGAGACGGCAGCGCTGCGCGTCAATGGCGTCGCCATAGCTGACGATGCCATCCGCGACGAATGCCTGCATCACGCGGACGCGCCCGATCCGTCCGCTTCCGCACGGCAGGCACTGGCAATCCGCGAACTGCTGCGGCAGCGTGCGCAAGCCTTGCATCTGATCGGCGAGGAAAAAATCACCCTGGACGACGACGCGCTCGATGCGCTGCTTGCCGCCGAATTGCAAACGCCCTCTCCCACGCGCAACGATTGCCTGCATTACTACCGTCACCACGCCGCGCGCTTCCGCCGCAACGATATCGTCCACGCCAGCCACATCCTGTTTGCCGTTACCGCGCAAACACCACTGGCATTGATTCGCGCCAAGGCCGAGGAAACGCTGCAGCAACTGCGCGCAACGCCGGAAGCCTTCGAAGCGACGGCGCGCGACTTGTCGAACTGCCCGTCCGGCGGCGTCGGCGGCAGTCTCGGCCAGTTGCTGCGCGGCGACAGCGTGCCGGAATTCGAACAGACCGTTTTCGACGTGGAAAGCAACGGCATCCTGCCGTACCTGGTCAACACGCGCTTCGGCTTCCACATCGTGCGCGTGGACCGCCGCATCGACGGCGAGGCGATCCCATTCGACGAAGTGGCCGACGACATCGCGCGTTTCCTCGCCGAGCGCGTGCGGCACAAGGCGATGCAACAGTACGTGACGGTACTGGCGTCGCAGGCGCAACTGGAAGGCGTCGATCTCGGCGCGGCGAACGGGCCGCTAGTGCAGTAGCCATTCATCAAGGAGAAGCGATCATGCAGGCAACCGATACTTCCGCGCCGTCTTCCTCCGTTTTTCCCATTCTCCACACAGAGCCAACCACCGTCACGGCGCAGGCATGGTCGGTGCTGCTGGCTAGCACCTTTGCCTTCATGGTGTGCTTCGTGGTCTGGATGATGTTCGGTGTGCTGGGCGTGCAGTTGCGCGAAGACCTCGGGCTGAACGGCACCGAATTCGGCCTGCTGACTTCGACGCCGGTGCTGACCGGCGCGCTGATGCGGCTGCCGCTGGGCATCTGGACCGACCGCTTCGGCGGCCGCATTGTGATGACGCTGCTGCTGGCGATCTGCGCCATTCCCGTCTACATCGTCAGCTATGCGACGCAGCTGTGGCAATTCCTCGTAATCGGGCTGTTCCTCGGCTGCGTCGGCGCATCGTTCGCGGTCGGCACGCCGTATGTTGCGCGTTTCTTTCCGGCGCAGCGGCGCGGCTTCGCGATGGGCTTCTTCGGTGCCGGCACCGTCGGCGCAGCGGTCAACCTGTTCGTCACACCACTACTGCTGGATGCCTACGGCTGGCGCTTCGTGCCGCGCGTCTATGCGGTCGTGCTGCTCGTCACCGCCGTCATTTTCTGGTTCGCATCGGCGCGCGATCCGGGCGCGGGCAAGACTTCGGGTTCGCTGCTCGATTCGTTCCGCGTGCTGCGCGATCCGCGCGTGTGGCGCCTGTGCCAGTACTATTCGATCACCTTCGGCGGCTTCACCGCACTGTCGCTGTGGATTCCGCAATACCTGAAGGCGGAATACAGCATGACGCTGGTGATGGCATCGGCTTTCGCTGCCGGCTTCGCGCTGCCGGGCGCGGTACTGCGCGCGGTCGGCGGCATCCTGGCCGATCGATTCGGCGCACACAACGTAACGTGGTGGGGATTGTGGGTGGCATGGATCTGCCTGTTCCTGCTGTCGTATCCGCCTACCGATTTCGTCATCCACACGATAGACGGCCCGTTCACGATCGCCCTGAACATTCCGCCGCTCGTCTTCGTCGCACTGACTTTCCTGCTGGGTGCGGTGTTCGCGTTCGGCATGGCGTCGACGTTCAAATACGTCGCTGACGATTTTCCGCAGAACATGGGCATCGTCACCGGCATTGTCGGCCTGGCCGGTGGACTTGGAGGCTTTCTGCTGCCGATCATCTTCGGCGCGCTGCTCGACATCTTCCGCATCCGTTCCAGCTGCTTCATGTTCCTGTACGGGATCGTCTGGGTCTCGCTGATCCTGATGTATCTGTCGGAAGTACGCAGGACGCCAATCACCGGCGCGCAACAGGCTGCATGACAGCACGGCGGCATCGGAAAGCAGGACGATCCGATGCCGCCGACTAGTCCTCCGCGCATGCGCCAGCCATGCATGAACGAAGTACCAACCTACGCACAAAGTACGCGCGCATAAAAAAAGGGCCCCGAAGGGGCCCTGAAAGTTGAGAGCATTACAGACTACAAATTGCGTCAGGCCGTTGCTGTTGCAGTACCGCCAGCAGCGCTTTCCTGTCGCTGCAGTTCTTTCGAACGTGCAACGTGTTTGGCAAGCGTAGGACGCAAGGCCACGACCGCGAGAATTGCTGCAGTGATGTCCATGCACGCCACCGTGTACAGAACCGTCGACCAGGTTCCGGTTGCTTCCATCATCAGGTTGCCGACCGGAACGAACAGGGCGCCGATACCTTTTGCCGTGTACAGCACGCCGTAGATCTTGCCGATGTGCTTGGTACCGAAGGCGTCGCCAGCCAGTGCCGAGAACAGCGAGTACACCTCACCCCATGCCAGGAACACGACGCCCGACAGGATCAGGAATGCCCACGGGTTGTGACCCCAGTAACCGAGAGCGATGATGCCGAAGCCTTCCAGCGTGAACGCGATCACCATGGTCTTTTCACGACCGATGTTGTCCGAGATCCAGCCGAACAGAGGACGCGAGATACCGTTCATGATGCGGTCGAGCATCAAGGCCAGCGGCAACGCAGCCATCGTGAAGAAGTACAGGTTGACTTCGAAGTGCTTGACGCCCAGATCGGTTGCGATCACGCCCAGCTGTGCAACAGCCATCATGCCGCCGGTCACGACGCAGATGAACATGAAGAACATCAGCCAGAACAGCTTGGTGCTCATCGCTTCCTTCAGCGTGTAGTCGCGGGTTGCCTGTGCCAGTTTTGCCGAAGCCTGAACTTCACCCTTGGCCGGCGAACGCAGGAACCATGCAGCGATGAACGCCAGCGAACCTTGCAAGATACCGAAGAACAGGAAGGTTTCCTGGAAGCCCGACGATTCGATCATGGCCGCGATCGGCAGAATCGTTGCAGCGGAACCAGCACCGTAACCACCAGCGGTCAGGCCGACTGCCAGGCCGCGACGGTCCGGGAACCATTTCAGCGCGTTGTTGATACAGGTTGCGTAGATCGAGCCGACACCGATACCGCCGAATGCCGCGCCGACGTAGAAGCCAGCCAGCGACGTTGCTTGCGAGTTGATGACCCATGCCACGCCGATGAAGATAGCGCCGAATGCGACCATCAGGCGCGGGCCGAGTTTATCGATGAAATAGCCTTCGATCGGCGCCAGCCAGGTTTGCACCAGCACGAACAGCGTAAAGGCAATTTGAATTTCCGCACGTGCCCAGCCGAACTTGTCCTGGATTTCAGGAACGAAGAGCGTCCATGCGTATTGAATGTTTGCGGTCGCGATCATGCAGATCACGCCGACGACCAGTTGCCACCAACGCTTGTTGGAAACCGGTTTGTCTAGGGTAGCCGAAGGTGCGCCGCTCATTTGCCAGCTCCTTGAATCGATGGGTTGAATTGGAGAGCGCAATGTTGCTGAACAAAATCGCACTGAACGAAATTGCGGGATGCACGCGTGGAAGCGCCACCCGATGGGATGAATACCTCTGTCATGATTGTTCCTCTTGCCATCTGCGAGGCTTGCTTGGCGCAACCCCCGGAAGACGATTGTTTGTTGATGTCGCAAACTGCAGCGACGCGCAAATCTGTTGTTTTGTCAGGCGGCCATGTTGCAGGTCCGGTCGAACGCCGTTCCGCCTTCCGCTATTACGATCCGTTGCCGATCGCCCTTGCGGTGTGGAATGATCGGATGCTGCACCTCGCTTTCGTCAAAACCGGTTCCCGGAAGGAACGAATCAGAAAACCCCGCCTTCCGAGAACATTGCTTCTCTGGTAACGTCCCTTGTCCGCCGTCAGGCCGGTCAAAGCGTTAGTCGCAAAAGCATTCGGCCGGGGTCGGCCTTTTTCTTAAAAACAGGTTAGGGTGTCGTTAAGATTTCGTGACGATACGGATTTAGGCTTTCTGCGCCAATACGTATTTGTACGTAACAAAAATACGTACTAATACGTAGTTCAGAGGTAATTCCGGCATCGTTTGTGAAGAAAAAATGAAAGGAACCAAGCAGGCTGCAGCCACTCTTATTTGCGGTTCGCACCGCATCGTTCTCGCCGCACGGATGTTGCAGCGGCCTCATAATGGAGCGGTTTACACCTGTCGTTGCACATGAAGTCCCAGCCTCTTCTCGCTCACCCGCGCAAACGCGCCGCGATCGGCCTGGCACTCTCCCTGCTGTTGCATGCGTTGATCCTGTTCCGTTTCGCGACGCAACCGCCGCCGCCAATGGACATCAACGAGCCCGGCCCCAAGGGAAACATGCCGCTGACCGTGCGCCTGCTGCCGATGCCCCAATCGTCCGCGCCGCCCGCCACGCCGGCCCCGCCGCGTTCGGTGCTGGCGCCGCCGCCCATGGCGAAACAGCAACCGCGCCAGAAGCAGAAACCCGCCGTCGCACAGAAGAAACAGGCTGCGCCAAAAACCGCGCTCGATAAATCGCTGCCGCCCGAAAAGACGGCATCGAAGAAATTACCGCCCACTGCCGACATCTCGGACATGCTGGCCGCCGCACGCGATCGCCGTCGCGCCGCCGGCATCGAGGAACCGGACAGCAGCAAGCAGGAACCGCAGGACGACAGCGCGATCGCGCGCGCCAACGTGCAACAGATGTTGCAGATGCAATCGCACGGCCAGCAGGAAGCTGGCGGCGTATTCCAGATCACCTACAAGGGCGCGCGTACCGCGGAATTCATCTTCCGCGGCTGGAACGTACGGCGACGCACGGATACGCGACAGCTGATCCAGGTCGATGCAGGATTGAACGGTGATGTAGATACGGCAATCGTGCGCCGCATGATCGAACTGATCCGGCAGACCGAACGCGGCGACTTCCATTGGGAATCGCGCCGTCTGGGACGCGTGGTCGTGCTGTCGGCCCGGCCGCAGGACAGTGCCGAGCTGGAGGATTTCCTGAAGAAGGAATTCCGGCTGGCGCAATAAAGCGCAACAAGCGTCAATCAGAACCGCAATCGATCGGCAATCTAGGGCCAATCAAACGGTCATCGGATGAAACGGATGCGCCGAACGCAATGTCCGATCCGGCCGCGGCATTCACCACCTGCCCGCCGGATTTCTTTTTATCGTCGACTATTTCGTATCGATGGCCCGCGCCACACTCAAGTGGCGCTGAACGACCTTGATGTTGCGCTCCGCATAGACCTTCAGTTCCTGATCCGACGTTTCGCGTATGGTTTTATCCAGCAGCTGTTCCGCGCGCTCATGGTCGCCGATGCCGATACGCGCAATATATTGAGAATCGAAGGTGCTGCCGCTCAACAGGCCCAGCGCAGTGTGCAGGGTCTTGTGCTGCAGATCGGTTTCCTCCGGCAGCGTGATTCCCTTCGATTGCGCCAATGCGCGCAGCTCCTCCAGAGCCTTCGTATGATCGTCGATCATCAGCTGCGCGAACTTTCTGATCTTCTCGTCCTCGGATTTTTCCAATGCCAGCTTGCCGGTATCGATTTCCCCGAGGTTGGCTTGCGCGATATCGCGTATCAGCTCGCGGTCGCCACTGCTGACGCGCGCTTCCGCCGTCGCGGCCACCGGATCGGTGTTGGTCTGCTGCGCATGCAGCGGCGCAGCGCAGGCCAGCATGGCAGCGCATGTCGCGCCTGCCAGTCGTATCGTCCAACGTGTTGCACTCTGTTTCTTCACCATCTTGTTTCTCCATCAGACAATTGCAGGCAGGAAAATCTTGCCCGCACGTTCCGCCTGTGGGAGTTCGTTGCATGCGAATAGTTCTGCCGCCGGCCATGCAGATGGCGCATTACAAGAAAAGATACAGAAGAGAAAAAGAAGAACGAGCGCGTAAAGAACAGCAGCGGAACAGCAGCAGGACTCAGGTAGTCACCGTATCCGCCAGCAGATACTGGCGGTGCATCAATGCAAGGATGTCGGCGGCCGGCAGCGGCGGCGCGATCAGGTATCCCTGTACTTCGTCGCAACCGAGTTCGCGCAGGATGTGCAGTTGTTCTTCCGTTTCCACGCCCTCGGCGATCACGCCCATGTCGAGCGCCTTCGCCATCAGCACGATGGTCTTGAACAGGATTTGGCCTTCCCGCCCTTCGCCCAGCCGCGACGTGAACGCACGATCGACCTTGATGATCTGCATGTCGATTTCCTGCAGACGCGACAGCGACGAGTAGCCGGTGCCGAAATCGTCCAGATGAATCTTGATGCCGAGATTGCTGATGGCGGCCAGCTGGCCGATCACGTCCGTCGATTCGCTCATCATCGCCGATTCCGTCAGTTCGACCTCGATCAGCTCGGGCGCAATACCATGGCTTTCGAGCAGGCCGGCAATCAGCGTATCGACACCGCCGACGTTGAGTTGCGTCGGCGAGATGTTGACCGAAACCGGCACCAGCGGTTCGCCCTGGCGCTGCCATTGCGCGATCTGCGCACACACTTGGTCGATCACCAGCTGGCCGAGCTGGACGATACAACCGTTCTTTTCGGCCAGCGGAATGAATTCGGAAGGATGGATCAGGCCGCGCAAGGGATTACGCCAGCGCACCAGCGCTTCCAGCCCCGTCAGCCGGCCGGTGAAGGCATTCACGCGCGGCTGGTAATGCATCTCGAACTGGTTCTCTGCGATCGCGCGCACCAGCTCGGCTTCCGCATTGAGCTTGCTGCGAATGCTGTCGTACAGTTTCTGATCGTAGAAATGGAAGGTGCCCTTGCCCTCCTCCTTGGCGGCATACATCGCGATATCGGCCTTCTGGATCAGCGCATCCGGTTCTTCGCCGTCATCCGGAAACATGCTGATGCCGATCGACGTGCCGATACGCATCTCGCGTCCGAGGATGACAAAGGGTTCGCGGAAGGATTCGGTAATGCGCGAGGCGACATGCACCACTTCGTCATGATTGACGACCGAATTCAGCAGCACGGTAAATTCGTCGCCGCCGAGACGGATGACGTGATCTTCCGCGCGCAGCACCGATTTCAGCCGTGCCGCCGCCTGCCGCAGCAGCTTGTCGCCCATCGTATGGCCGAGCGTGTCGTTGACGTTCTTGAAGTTGTCCAGATCGATGAACAGGATCGCGAGGATGCCGTCGCGATTCTTCGCGCTGCGCAACGCGGTCGGCAGGAAGTTGATCAGCCAGTAGCGGTTCGGCAGACCGGTCAGGGCATCGGTATTGGCCATCGTCAGCAGCAGCTGCTCATGCTCCTTCGTTTCCGAGATGTCGCGCAGCGTGACGGCCAGGCCGGTCTGCGAACGCACCAGCCGGCGATGCACCCAGCTAGGCTGCCCCGGCTTCGCATCGGTGAACTGGAATTCGTCTTCATAGAAACCGAATTCCATCGCGCGCCGATAGACGGATAGCGATTGCTGCGCGTCCTGCCCCAGATTAACTTCAGAGATCTTCATACCGACCAGCGAGCGCTTCGTGTATCCGAGCAGCGAGGCGCCGCGCTCGTTGCAATCCTCGATCATGAAATCCTGCAGCACGTTGTTGTGCTCGTACAGCGCGCGCACCATGTAAAAACCTTCACGCGCATCGTCGATGGCAAGGTGATAGGTGCGCTTCACCTCTTCGGCCTGTTTCTTGCGCCACGCCAGCCGTGCGGAGAAATGCATGCCGACCAATGCAGCAAGGAACAGCGCAAGGCTGGCGATGCCGGCGATCTTCCGATAGCCGGCGGCAGTCTCGTTCTGCGCGGCATACTGGTCTTTTTCCGCCAGGCCGACATAGGAAACCAGCGGATAGCCCTGCAGCTTGTGCCAGGCAAGGATGCGCGCCTCGTGATCCTTGTACTTGTCCGCCGGCATGCGCCGCACGCCGCTTTCGGCTGCGAATACGGGCGGACGCAGATGCACCTGGCCGCCACGGATGTCCGCTCCCTTCTCGCTGACCAGCAGCGTGCCGTTGTCGTGCCGGATCGAAATGAAATCGCGCGGCTTCAGGCTGCTTTCGTCGTTGAACGACGCAAGAAAAGCCGGATCCACGCCGACCGACACCACGCCGGCGAAGGAACCGTCCGCCGCATCGAGACGGCGCGTGAAGCGGATCACCGAACGGCCGGAGCGGCGCCCCACCGTCAGCATCGAATCGATGCGCATGCTTTCGTCGGCATGTGTGCGATGGAACCGGAAATAATCGCGATCGCTCGCATTGATCGACGGACCGGCCAAGGTGCTGGCGATACTGACGCCGTTGCGGTCGATGATGCTGACGTAGAAATCGGAAGCCGGCGGATACAAGCCTTCGCGCAGTTGGTCCTGCAGATCGATATTGCCGTCGCCATGCTCCCAGTAATACTTCAGGCTGAGCGACAGGGCGTCGATCTGGTCGACAGTGCGCGACAGCTGCTGGGAATAGGCATTGGAGAGCGACACGGCCATCGCGATGGCATCGCGTTCCGCGTCCTCGTGGTCCATCGCGATCTTGCTGAACGTGATGCCCCAGATGACGGCTACCAGCAACAGGCAGCCGGCCGGCCACAGGATGATGGTGCCGACGTGTTCCTTCAGGTATCCGTATCGCTTCAAATAACCTGAAAGACGATGATCGATTTTACGATGCGCATTTGCCAAAGTGAAACCTGCTCAGGAGATTCGTGGGACATGGTGCCGCGTGGCAATAACATGATACCCCCCGTGCGGCTAGCACGATCAATCCATGCCAGCCTGCTGCACGAGCCGCCGCATGCATCGGCCAGCAATGCACCGATAAACGCGACAGAGAAAAACAGAGAGACGGCATCCGCAGGATCGGTCGGATGCTTGCCCGTCGAAGTCCGCCGAATTGCGCGGGCTTCGAACATCCAGGGCAGGATCAACAGGAATAACAGGAACGGCTGAACGGAACGCTTGAAACAATTGCGCACATTGCACCATGAGAGTCACGCATTCGCAATGGGGTACCGCACAAAGGCGGATGCAAAATCGCCGCACTGTATCGATGTTGCCATGCAGCATTGGCTCGGTTACCGGGGAACGGCTCCGCGCCGGCTGCATCCAATTTCCCGTGAACCCAAGATGGAGGCACCCATGCAACTCGAAGGCTCCTGTCATTGCGGCGCCGTGCAGTTTTCGCTGCACAGCGCCACGCCCGTTCCCTATCAGCGTTGCTACTGTTCGATCTGCCGCAAGACGCAGGGTGGCGGAGGCTATGCGATCAACATCGGCGGCGACGCGAAAACGTTGAAGATAAAAGGCAAAGACGACATCAGCATCTACCACGCCGTCATGCGCGTTCGGGGCGAGCGCACGCATGCGAGCAAGGCGGAGCGCCATTTCTGCCGGCGCTGCGGCAGCGCGCTATGGCTGTTCGATCCGGCGTGGCCGGAGCTGATGCATCCGTTCGCCTCGGCCATCGATACGCCGCTGCCGGCGCCGCCGGAAACCACGCACCTGATGCTGGATTTCAAGGCGCCGTGGGTGCAGATCGATGCGGGGAAAAAGGACAAGCAGTTCAGCGTTTATCCGGAAGAATCGCTGGCCGAATGGCATGCGCGGCTGGGGCTGACGTCACCGGAATGAGCCGATGGCAGCCGACTGACTAAATAGAGAGAACGAATGGAGGGCGGCACCAGCCGGCACGCCGCCCCGAAATCAGGGAATGCTCAAAGAATCGTCGACAGCGTCGCTTCGGCAATCTGCATCGACTGACGATCCAGCACGCGCATCTGCGCATCGAGACGATAGATCAACGGCACGCCGTTGGGCACTTCGAAACTTGCCGCCTCGTCGTCGGGCATGTCTTCCAGCAGCTTGACCAGGGCCCGCTGGCTGTTGCCGTGCGTGCAGATGATGATGTTCTTGCCCAGCTTCAATTGCGGCACGACGGCTTCGTCCCAGAACACGCGCACGCGTTCGACCGTATCCTTCAGCGATTCGCCCAGCGGCAGCAGTTGCGGCGCAATGTCGCGATAACGCGCTTCAAGTACCGGCGCGCGCGGATCGTCGGCCGGCATCAGCGGCGGACGGCTGTCGAAGCCGCGACGCCATTTCCACACCTGTTCCTCGCCGAACTGCGCGATCGTGTCCTCGCGCCGCAGCCCGGTCAGCGCGCCGTAGTGGCGCTCGTTCAGCCGCCAGTGCTTGACGATGGGCAGGCACATCGCATCCATTTCTTCGAGGATCAGCCATTGCGAACGGATGGTGCGCTTCAACAGCGAGGTGACGGCGAAATCGAAACGGAAACCGGCCTCCGCCAATGCACGACCGGCGCGGCGCGCCTGCTGGCGGCCTTTTTCGGTGATGTCGATATCCGTCCAGCCGGTGAAACGGTTTTCCATGTTCCATTGCGACTCGCCGTGGCGGACGATGACCAGATTGCCCATTCTTTTTCCGTATCGGAAACACAAAGGTGCAAGATTAACCGAGATTGCGAATGTCGGTTTATCAACAGATGCTTTTACGGAACGTCCATCGCTGCAGACCGGTTGCACAAATCACCATGCAAATCGCCGTTTTGCAGAAAAAACCGGCTTTTCCGGCGCATCTGCCAGCACGAAGCGGCAATCAATATGAGAACATGGCGTCAACGCCGCTGACGCTCGCCGCGTTGCCTGCTCATCGACATTTGCCGCCGATGCCAGGCGCGCGCACAGACGGGCGTCAGCCGTTCAGGAATATCGGGAAACTCCTTCATGCAATTCAGTACTCGCATTCTGCTGTCGGCGCTGCTGCTGGCCGTCGCCGGCTGCTCCAGCGCGCCGCCCGCGGTCTATACGGAAGAAAAGTTCGATTCGACGAATATCTATTCGCGCCGTTTCGAAGTCAGTTCCACCGTCGCCTGCGAAGCGGTGCGCCGCACGCTGCTGAGCCAGGGTTACGTGATCGTCACATCCAGCCCCAACCAGGTCACCAGCAGCAAGAGCTTCCAGCCGCGCGACGATGCGCATGTGCAGATTTCGTTCCGCGTGGTCTGCACCGACGACGACGCCAAGGGCGACAAATCGTCGATCTACGTGAATGCGCTGGAAGACCGCTATGCGCTGAAGAAGGTCAACAACGTCGCCAGCCTCGGCGTGGGCGTATTGGGTTCGGTATCGCTGCCGTTCTCGTCGAGCGATGATTCGCTGGTGAAGGTGGCGAGCGAGACGATCTCGTCCGACAAGTTTTATTCGCGCTTCTTCTATCTGGTGGAACGCTTCCTGGACAACGCCACGATAGAAGACGAGGACGAGGACCATCTGGCGCCGCCAGCGGCGACGCCCAAGCCCGCTCCGGTCAAGCCGGTTTCGACGGAGCGTCCAGTGACGACGATGCCGTCTTCCGCCACAAGTGAGACGCCGGTGGCAGCTGCTCCTGCAGTGACCACGCCGGCCATGTCTGTCACGTCTGGCGCTGCCACCACCGCTGCTGTTGCATCCGGAGTTGCCGCGACGCCTGCGCCCATAATCGTGCCTCCGGTCGCAACTGCGGCGGCGGTTGCTTCCACTGCTCCCGCGCCAGTAACAACTCCTACAGCAATTCCTGCAACAGTCCCTGCAGCGACGACTCCTGCACCAACGCCGGACGCGCCGATCGCAGCGCCTGTCGCTACCGCAACGACAACCGAGACAGTGGCCAATGCAGCGGCAGTTGCCGCGGCATCCTCTCAAACCGCTGCAGCCGCCACCGAAACCGTTGCCTCGCATGCCGCAGAAACACCCGCGCCGACAGCAGTATCGACATCGGCTCCGGCATCGCCGTCAATCGCTTCTCCGGCAAATGTTGTGCCAACCACCGTTCCGCCAACCGCCGCACCTCAACCGTAACGTCTCCGATCACCGTCGTCAGGAAGCTTTCGCTCCCGGCAACTGCCAGCCGCCACCCAGTGCACGATACAGACTGACCGATGCCTGCAGCCGCTGCATGTGCAGCTGCGCGACGGCATCCTGCGCACCGTAGAAGGTGCGCTGCGCATCCAGCAGCACCAGCGCGGTTTCCGCGCCGGCGCGATAGCGCGATTCGGCCAGCGTCAATGCGCGCTGCGCCTGGCGCGCTTCCTCTTCCTGCGCCACGCGCTGCGCATCGATGCCAGTGATCGCGTTCAACGCCGTTTCCACATCGCCGTACGCGGCGACGATTGCCTGCCGGTACTGCGCCAATAACTCTTCGCGCTGCGCCATCGCCAGATCGCGGCCGGCCGCCAGTCGCCCCGCGTTGAAGATCGGCGCCAACAGGCCGGCGGCCGTGTCGTAGACCGGATTGTCGAACAGCGTGTGCGAGCGATTGCTGCGCGCGGAAATGCCGGCCGTCAGCGTCAGCGTCGGAAACATCGCGGCGCGCGCAGCAACGATGTCGGCATCGGCCGCGCGCAGCTGCGCTTCGGCCTGTGCGATGTCCGGCCGCCGCGCCAGCAGCATGCTCGGCACGCCCGCGCCTATCGTCGGCACCTGCAATGCGGCAAGATCGCCGGCCGTCAGCGTCAGCGAAGCGACGTCGCGCCCCAGCAGGATGGCGAGCGCAGTGCGGCTGTCGCGCTCCTGCTGCTGCAGCGCCGCCAGCACACGCTGCTGCGCGGCCACCACGCCGCGTTGCTGCGCCAGTTCCAGCTGCATGGCCGCGCCGGCGCGCGCACGCGATTCGACCAGTTTCAGCAGACGCTGCGCGCTGTCGAGACTGCGTGCGGCGATCACGGCACGTTCGCGCAGACCGACTGCCTGCATCCACGCCGAAGCCACGCCAGCCGTCACCGTCAGGCGCACGGTATCGCGATCGAATTCGGCGGCACGCAGCAAGGCGCCTGCCTGATCGCGGATGGCGCGGTTGCGTCCCCAGAAATCCACTTCGTAGCTGGCGGCAATGCCGGCCGCGTAGGTGGTGCCGGTCGTCTCGGCATGGCCGCCGAGCCGGCCGTTGCGTCGTGCGTCAACGCTGGCCGACACTTCCGGCAGCAGCGCGGCGCCGGCAATGCGCGCCGTCGCGCGCGCCTGCTCCACGCGCGCCGCTGCGGCGGCCACGTCGAAGCTTTGCGTCTGGACCGCTTCGATCAGTCCATCCAGTTCGGCGCTGCCGAAAGCGCGCCACCAGTCGAGTGTGACCGTCAGCTCTGCATTTCTCTGCTGTTCGTTTTGCGTTGCATGCAGCCAGCGCGCCGGCGCGGGCGACGCCGCCTCGCGCGGCGGCGGCTGCAGTGCGCAGGCCGACAGCATCAGCAACATGCCTGTCGTCGTCAGGATCTTCAGTTTCTTCATTGTCATCGACTCGTTCATTCGGAAGCCAGCGCCACGACCGGATCGAGCGCGGCCGCTTTCTTCGCCGGCATGTAGCCGAAAATCAGCCCGGTCGCCAGCGAACAGGCGAATGCGCCGATGATGGCCGTCACCGAAAAGATCACCGGCACGCCGGACAGCAGCAGTACCGCGCCAATCGCCAGCCCGCCCAGCACGCCGATCGCGCCGCCGACCACCGACACCAGCACCGCCTCGGTCAGGAACTGGCGCAGAATGTCGCGCTGACGCGCGCCGGTCGCCACGCGGATGCCGATCTCGCGCGTGCGTTCGCGCACCGTCATCAGCATTACGTTCATCACGCCGATGCCGCCGACCACCAGCGAGACGGCGGCGATCAGGCCCAGCATCATCTTCATCGCGTTGCTGGTCTGCGCGGCAGCCTGCAGCTTGGCGGCGGCATTGCCGATACGAAAATCGTCGCGGCCGCGCCGTGCGACCAGCAGCTCCTTCATCGCCTGTTCGGCTTCCTGCACCACGTCCTCGGACGCCGCTTCTACCACCGTGTAGTCCGGCTCGGCGCGCGCATCGTAGACGCGCATGCGGCCGGAGTCGTACGGAATGAAGATCATCTCGTCGTAATCCTGCGAACCGGAATCGGCGCCGCGCTCGGCCATGACGCCGATCACCTCGAACGGCGCGTCGACGATCAGAATCTGTTTGCCGATCGGATCGCTGCCATCGGGGAAGAAGTTCTGCCACGCCTTGTGTCCGATCACGGCAACCGGCGCCAGACCGCGATCTTCCTGCTGCGTGAAGAAGCGTCCGCGTGCGACGCGCCAGCGATGCACCTGCGGCATCACTGCCGCACTGGCGAACACATAGACCTGCCGGTCGACATTGCGATAACGCACGGTGACCGGATCGCCGATGATGGGCATCACGTGACCGATCTGCGGCAACGCGGCGACAGCATCGAGATCATCCATCGTCAGTCTGCCCGGCGGGCCACCATTCGACGGATAGCCGCTGCCCAGGTACATGATGGTGGTGCCGAGCGAACCCATTTCGGCGATCACGCGCTGCTTCGCGCCTTCACCGACGGCCAGCATCACGATCACCGACGCCACGCCGATGACGATACCCAGCAGCGTCAGGCCGGTGCGCACGCGGTTCAATCGCATGCCGCGCCATGCGGTACGTGCCGCTTCGCGCAATTCCGCACGCCAGGTCGCACCTTCGGCATCGCGGCCGGCTTCTTCCATGCGCGGCGCAGGCAATGCGTTGTTCGATTTTGATTGTGTACCGCTGTCGCCGACGATGTTGCCGTCGCGGATTTCGATGACGCGCCGCGCCTGCGCCGCCACATCGCGATCGTGCGTGATCAGGATGATGGTGTGGCCGGCATCGGCCAGCTCGTGCAGCAACGCCATCACTTCGGCGCCGCTCTTGCTGTCGAGTGCGCCGGTCGGCTCGTCGGCGAGGATGATGCGGCCGCCGTTCATCAGTGCGCGCGCGATCGAGACGCGCTGCTGCTGGCCGCCGGACAACTGATTCGGCCGGTTGTGCAGCTTGTCGTGCAAACCCAGCCGCGTCAGCAATGCCGCCGCGCGTTCGGCGCGGGCTTCCTCCGGCATGCCGGCGTAGATCGCCGGCACCTCGACGTTCTCGCACGCCGATTCGGTCGCGATCAGGTGATAGCCCTGAAACACGAAGCCGAACGCTTCGCGGCGCAACCAGGCAAGCTCGTCGCCGTCCAGCGTCGCGACATCGCGGCCGTTGAACAGATAACGGCCGGAACTCGGCCGATCCAGACAGCCGAGCAGATGCATCAGCGTCGATTTGCCGGAACCCGAGGTGCCGACGATGGCGACGAATTCGCCGGCGCGAATCTGCAACGACAGGCCGTGCAGCACTTCAACCGCCGGCGCGCCGTCTTCGCCGCCATACTGCTTGCGAATGTCGTGCAGTTCGATCAGCGACGGCGCTTCCTGTGCTACCACTGGAATCTCCGTTTTCCTTCCTGCGGCTGCATTTCGCCGACGATCAGCGACTCGCCTTCGCGCAAGCCATCGAGTATCTGCACCGCCAACCTGTCCGCCACGCCGCCGCGTACTTCACGTGCCTGCGGCCGGCCGTCGTTACCGAGCACGCGCGCGCGATAGCGCTGCGGCTTTTCCGGGATTGCCTGCAATGCGCCCAGCGGCGCCACCAGCACGTCGCGCGCGGCAGCAGTGACGAACAACACCTGCGCCGTCATCTGCGGCAGCAGTTCGGCATCGGCGTTGTCCACGTCGAACAGCACCGTGTATTGCACAACCTTGCTGACCGGCGTCTGCGTGCCGCTGCCGTTCTGGTTCGCACCTTCCGGCTGCGGAGGCGCCGGCAGCACCTGCCGCACCGTGCCCTGCCAGCTACGGCTGTCACCGGCCAGCGTGGTGAAGGATGCTTTCTGTCCCGCCTTGACGCGGCGGATGTCGGCTTCCGACACCGTGGTCCACACCGTCATCTGCGACAGGTCGGCGATGCGCATCAGCGTCGGCGTCTGGTAGGTCGCGTTCAGCGTCTGGCCTTCCTTCGCATCGACGCCGATCACCGTGCCGGCCATCGGCGCATAGATACGCGCGTAGCCGAGCCGCGCTTCGTCGGCCTTCAGGCTGGACTGGGTGCGCACGATGCGCGCTTCCAGTTGGGCGATGCGCGCGGCGGCCGCGGCCAGTTCGGCTTCTGCCGTCTGCACGTCTTCCAGACGCGTCGCTTCTTCGCGTAACAGTTGCTGCTGGCGCGCCTGTTGTTGTGCGGCCAGACGATGCAAGGCGCGCTGTTCCGCCAGTTGCGCGCGCAGATCGTTCTGTTCGGCCCGGCCGGCTTCGACCGTCGCCTGCAACACGCTGGCATCGATCTCGGCGAGCAACTGGCCTTTCTTGACGACGTCGCCCGGCTGCACGTGGATGCGCGTGATCTGGCCCGACACCTGCGCGCCGACCTCGACCGAACGCATCGGCTGCAGCGTGCCGATTGCCGTCACGCTGGCTTCGATGTTGCCGCGCGCGACCGGCGCCGTTTCGTAGCGCGTCGTGTCGCGCAGTCCCGCCCACAGCGCGCCGGCTGCCACCACGCCCAGCAGGGCGACGACGATCCATCCCGTTCTGCGGCGAAGCAGCGCCTTCGCCTGTTTATCCCACTGCATCAGCAATCAACCTTGAATCTGCACCGAATGAAATCGGCCTTGAAGCCGGCTGCTTCGCCAAGCGGCGTGCAGCCGACAACCTTGTCCGCCCTGCTTACTGCGCGACGAAGCTGAGTGTGGTGATGTAGCTCAGCTTTTCCACCTTGCGGCCGGCAATTTCCGTATCGGCCGCAACCTGGTGATGGCCGACCAGAACGAAGCGGCCCTTGTCGCCGGCTGGCACGGTGATGCGGCCTTCCTTGTCGGTCTGGAAGCGCTTCGACCATTTTTCAGGATTGATGACGGTAACTTCCTTGCCGGCCAGCGGCTTGCCTTTGAAAGTCAACGTGAAGACATTGCCGTTGGCCGCAGTCGGCACCAGTTCGAAATCCAGCTTCACAGCCGTTTCGCTGCGGCCGGCACGCGCGTTGAAGATGGCTGCTTCGTATTTGCCATCGCGGTTCTTCCACGGCTCCCACACCAGATCGTTGACGAGGCGCACGTCGCCGGCGCCCTTCACGTCCGCTTCCAGATGATCCTGCTTGACGGTCAGTGCCGCATGTTTGGCGCGATCGGCAGTGAAGACTTGCGTGGCGGTCTTCAGCTTGACGACATCGTCGCCGGTATCGTGCTGGCCGTCGGCATCGCCGACGTAGATGCGCGCCGGCGCACTGCCATCACGTTCGATCCAGATCTGATGCGCCGATGCGGAAACGGCGAACGAAGCAAGCAACAGCGACAACAACGATTTTTTCAACATGACATTCTCCCGATGAAAAGAAAAAAGACGAGCCGGGTACAGCGCGGCTCGCGTAAGGGCAGGAAACAATTAGCGGTACATGGTTAGAAGCGCATATCGAGGCCGACGCGGACGTTACGCGGCGCGCCGTAGTAGGAATTGGTATCGCTCGTCAGGTAGTACGACTTGTCGAAGGCGTTGTACACATTGAAAGTTGCCGACAGATTCTTCGAAATGTCGTAACGCGCCACCAGATCGACGACCGAGTAGGCCTTTTGCTTCAAGCGAACGCTGTTCGGACCTTGATCGTCGCTGTAAGTGTCGCCTTGCCAACGCACACCACCACCAACCGTCAGACCGTTGCCGATGCTGGCGATACGGTAGGTCGTGAAGAGTTTGAAGGTATTCTGCGGCACGTTCGTATTGAGCGGCTTGTCTTCGCGATCCTTTGTGATGTTGCGCGAGAAGCTGGCCGATGCCTGCCAGTTACGCAAGATTTCGCCGCCGACTTCAACTTCGAAACCGCGCGTTTCCGTACCGGATTCCGCCTCAAAGATCGTGTGCCCCGTCGGCGTCAACGCAGATGGCACTACCGCTACCGCAAGATTGTCCTGCTTGACCTTGTAGATGGCCGCAGCCACGTTCAGCCGTTTGTTGAAGAACTCGCCCTTGGCGCCGATCTCGTAGCTTTTTCCTTGCAGCGGATCAATGACATTGTCGTTGGCATCGTAATTATTCTGCGGCTTGAAGATGTCGGTATAGCTGGCGTATGTGGACCAGTTATCGTTGATGTCATAGACGATCCCGGCATAAGGAATGACCTTATGTTCCTTGCGATTGTCTATGCTGTCCGTTTCGGCGGGATCGTAGTAATCGGTCCGCTTGTCGGTCTCCCAACTGGTATAGCGTGCACCGAGAATCACCGACAAATCATCTGCCGGTTTGAATCGCGCAGTGGTATAGGCGCTGTTCGTATGCTCACGCATCACGATGTCGCTGCTGGCCGGATTGTATGGTTCTGCCGGCGTATTGCCATCCCAGGTATAGATATTCGGAATGGCACTGCTCCAGCTTCCCAGCCACCACAGACCATAACCTTGCGTATCGTCTTTTGTGTAGGTCGACGTTATACCGGCCACCAGATCGTGCTTGCGACCGAAGAGCGTGAACGGACCTGTGGCATAGAGATCCAGACTGTTCTGCTCCGGCTCGCCACCCCAGCGGCCTGCCCATAGCGACATGCCCGCGCCCGTCGTTTTATTCGGATAGGCGCCATAACTTGCCGCGTAGCCCAGCACTTCGTCGTACCTGCTCTTCGAGTACGTATACGTCCCCTTGACCAGCCATTCGTTGTCGAAGTGATGTTCCAGCGACGCAAACAAGGTCTGACTGTCACGTTTCGAATAGGCCCAGGAAGCTGCAGCGGATTTGGAACGCGACCAGTCCGTCAGACTGCCGTCCGAGAAAAATCTCGGCAAGCCGGCACGCGCATGGCCGGTTGCATCTTGATCCTGCAATGTAAAACCGACCGTCATCAGCGTGGCCGGTGCGATGTCGGCTTCTACGATGCCGGAGATAATCTTCTTTTTCTCTTCCAGCCGATCAATATAGGAATCGTTTTCCTGATAGGCAGCAATCAAGCGGCCGCGCAGCGTGCCTGCCTCATTCATTGGTGTCGATACGTCGGCTTCGGCACGGTAGTAATCCCATGAACCAGCTTCGACACGTCCCGATGCCTGGAAGGTGCGCGTCGGGCGCTTGCGAATCATGTTGATCGTCGCGCCCGGCAGGCCGATGCCGTTCATCAAGCCCGTTGCACCGCGTACTACCTCAACGTGGTCGTACAACACCATGTCGTTGGTCTGGAAAATATCGCCGTAGTTGCTATAAAGCTGGTCGACGCCATCGATCTGATAGTTATCGACCTGAAACCCGCGGGCGTAGATAGGAGTACTGTCCGAACCGGCATTGCCACCACCGCCCAATGTCAAACCCGGTGTCTGCACAACGACATCCGACAACTGCGTCAACCCCTGATCCTCCATGCGCTGGCGCGTGATCACGCTGACCGACTGCGGCGTCTCGCGCAGCGACAGGCTCAACTTGGTCGCCGTGCTGGCCGAACCCGTGGTGTAGGAGCCGGTGCCTTCGGTGGTCGCGCCCATGTCGGAGACAACCTGCACCATCGGCAGCGTGGCGCTGTCGCGCGGCACGGCAGCCGATTGCTTGCGCAACGTGTAGCTGCCATCTTCGCGTTCGACGATTTCCAGTCCGCTGCCGGACAGCAGGCGACTCAATGCTTCGCGTGCGGAATAGTTGCCGGACAACGCCGGCGCGCTCAATCCTTGCGTCAGTTGCGGATCGAACGACAGCGCAATGCCGGATTGCGCCGCGAAGCTGGACAACGCGCGACCGAGCGGGCCGGCGGCAAGCTGATAGTTTTTGGCGGCAGCGCCATCGAGTGATACACCGGCGGCGAGAACAGACTGGCTGGCGCCGGCGGCACCGGCCATGGCGAGCCCCAACAGGGCGATACGAACCGCCTGGACGAGGCGGCGCTCCGTGCAGAGCGGACGTGCGGATTGCATGGGAGGACTTCCTTTCGACTGGCAATATGGTTTCTTCGTCTTCCTTGCCAGCCGAGATCGGAAAAAGTATCACCGCCTCGCGATTATTTTTTCCTGTTGCTTTCTTCTACCGCTTCCGTATGTGCTTTCGCATGTGTTTCACTACGCGCCACCAGCGTGATCCAGCGACCGCCGAGGCGGGTCACGGCATCGACCGGAACGGCGGAAACCAGCATCGCCAGCGCCTGATCGGTATCGTCGATCGGGAAGGCGCCGGACACACGCAGGTTCGCCACTTCCGGTTCGACGCGCACGATGCCGCGCCGATAACGTTCCAGCTCCGCGGCAAAATCGGCGATGCGCATGCGGTCGGCCATCAGCATGCCGTGCGTCCACGACACTGCGGCATCATCGGCTTCGGCGCTGCGCTCGATCGTTCTGCCGGTGAAGAACGCTTGCTCGCCGGCCTTGAGAATTCGCTGCGTTGATGGCGCATCCTTGGGCGTGATACGTACCGCGCCTTCCAGCACCACCAGATGCGTGCGATCGCCTTCTTCACGCACGCTGAAACGCGTGCCCAATGCTTCCATGCCGCCTTCCACCGAATGCACGCTGAACGGCCGCCGCGGAAATGCCGTATCGGGCGCGGTCTGCACCAGGATTTCGCCTTCGCGCAGCATGATCGTTCGCTGTGTCGCATCGAAGCGCACATCGATCGCGGTCTGCGTATTCAGTGTGACGCGCGTGCCGTCGGCCAGCTGGATATCGCGCCGTTCGCCCAGCGCAGTACGGTAGTCGGCAGCCCAGCCTTTTTCCTCGACCAGTTGCCAGCCAAACCAGCCGGCCGGCAGGGCCGCCAGCAGCACTGCCAGCTTGGCAACGACGGCGCGGCGACCCGGCGACATGCGATTCAATGCGGGCATCGCCAGTGCCGGCGGCAAGCCGCCGAACTTGTGCATCACGCGCTCCGCACGCGCCCATGCCTGCGCGTGCGCCGGGCTGCGCTGCCGCCAGCTTTCGCAGGCGGCGCGGTCGGCCGCCGTCGCCCTGCCATCGCTCAACTGCACCATCCAGTCGGCCGCTTCTTCGAGGATGCGTTTGTCGATCGTCGCGTCGAAACTTGCCATCACGTCACTCCGCAATCAGCAGGCAATGCAGGAAGGCCTGCTTCATGTAGCGCTTGACCGAAATCAGCGATACGCCCAGTTCGCCCGCGATGTCTTCGTATTTCATGCCTTCGATCTGCGACAGCAGGAAGGCGCGCCTTACCTTGTTCGGCAAGGCATCGAGCATGGCGTCGATCTCGTGCAGCGTTTCCAGCAGAATGTAGCGCTGCTCGGCCGACGGCGCGAGTTGCTCCGGCATCGCTACCAGCGCTTCCAGATAGGCGCGTTCCAGCGCCTGCCGCTGATACCAGTTGACAACCAGTCCCTTGGCGACCGTCGTCAGATAGGCGCGCGGCTCATGCAGCGACGACACGTCGCGCGAGGCGAGGATGCGGGTGAAGGTGTCCTGCGTCAGGTCGGCCGCATCGAAAGCGTTGCCGATCTTCTTGCACAACCAGCCGAGCAGCCAGCCGTGATGATTGCTGTACAAGGCGGCGACCGCCTCACGTTGATGCGCGATTTCAGTCGACACGGTTGCGCTCCCCGCCGTCTTGCGCCATGGGCGATACTGTTGCCGATGTTGTCGATGCAGCGGTGGGGTCGGCGACGTCATCCTCGTCGCGGAGTACGAACTGTACTGCCTGCGGCTGCTCCGCCAGCACGCACTGTTCGCCGGTGCGGCGGCACTGATCCTGTTCGCGCCAGTAATCGTCGTGGCTGACGCAGCCGGTGCGGCAGATCACCGCATCCATTGCCGCCGCGCCGACCAGGTTTGCCGCATCGTCATCGGCCGGCACAGGCACCACCTGCCTGCGCAGGCGTTCTCGCATCAGCTCCTGCACGCGGCGCGTCAGCGATTCCACACGCTGCGCCAATGTCACGCGCGCCGGCAAGCCGGGGATGCCGTCGCGCAGCGCTGCCATGTCCTGGCGCAGATACGCGAGCGCGGTCTCGCGCACCAGCAGTTCGCCGCGCAGCCTGACCAGTTCGCCCTGCAGGCGCGCGATCTCCGCCGCCTGCCGCGCCACCAGTTCCGTGCAACGCGTCTGCACGCGGCCGTACTGCTGCAGCAGCGCTTTGTGCTCGCGCATCATGTTGTTCATTTCTTCGTCGGAATGTTCCATGCCTCGTCTCCGGCCGCATCGTTGCGGATGCAGCATCTGCCCGCACTGCACGACGCAGCATGGACTCTGAAGGGCGGTCAGGAAGCAGCCGACGCGGCCAGCGGGAAACCGCCCGAAGCGCCATTATAAATGAGAATTATTATCATTCAAATTCAGTGTTGTATCGATTTCACGCGGGATACTCGTCAATCAACGGAAAAGGCCGATAGAGGCCAGCCGATAGCGTCTATCAGGAAAGGGAGTAAAAAGCCGGGGATACCTGCCGGACGCACTACCAGCGGCAGTCCATCGGCAATAGTGATGTGCGATGACGCCGAGGCAGGACGCCTCGACAGAGAAGCCGCTACTTCAAGCGCAGTAGCGAATGGCCCGCGACGACAGGCGCGTCGCGCTCACTTACGCTCATGAATCGATCGTACGGTCAGCCGCGAATCCACTCGATCAGCAGATCGCCGAATTTCGACGTCGACGTACCGCCGCCCAGGTCGGCGGTGCGGCCGCTGTCGGTCGCCAATACGGCATCGATTGCATCGCGCAGCTTCTGCGCCTGCGCCGGTTTGCCCACATGGTCGAGCATCAGCGCACCGGCCAGCAGCAGCGCGCTCGGATTCGCCAATCCCTTGCCGGCGATGTCGGGCGCGGAGCCGTGCACCGCCTCGAAGATCGCCGCGTCCTCGCCGATGTTCGCACCCGGCGCCATGCCGAGGCCGCCGACCAGGCCGGCGATCTGGTCGGACAGGATGTCGCCGAACAGGTTGGTGGAAACGATCACGTCGAACTGCCACGGGTTCAGCACCAGCTGCATCGCGCAGGCATCGACAATGCGGTCGTCGTATTCGAGCCGGTCGGCGTAATCGAGGCCGACTTCCTTCGCGGTTTCGAGGAACATGCCGGTCAGCGCCTTCAGCACGTTGGCCTTGTGCACGATGGTGACCTTGCGGCGATGGTTGCGCACCGCGTAGTCAAACGCGAAGCGGGCGATGCGGCGGCTGCCGGCGCGCGTGTTGATGCCGGTCGCCATCGCCACCGCATGCGGATCGCCGCCGATCGGCACGTAATGCTCGTGGCCGACGTACAGGCCTTCGAGGTTTTCGCGCACTAGCACCAGATCGATCTTGTCGTAGCGGCCGGGAATAATGGTGCGCGCGGGACGCACGTTGGCGTACAGCTGGAAGGCTTCGCGCAGACGCACGTTGACGGAGCGGAAGCCGCCGCCGACCGGCGTCGTCAGCGGACCTTTCAGTGCAAGACCGGTGCGGCGTATGCTGTCCAGCGTCTCGGTCGGCAGCAGGTCGCCATTCTTTTCCAGTGCGTTCAGACCGGCCTGATGCGTTTCCCATGCGAACGGGCTGCCCAGCGCATCGAAGACGCGCACCACAACATCGACGATTTCCGGTCCGATGCCGTCTCCGGGGATGAGCGTTGCTGGAATGCCGTGCGGTGTTGCGTTCGCCATGAGAAGTCCTCCCGATCGATGAACAAGACGGACAGTGTATTCCCATCCGTCAACCAGCGTTCGCGCCTCGATCGATGAAATTTTTTGCGTGCATTGCCCGAAAGCTGTCCTTCCAGGCGCCGGCTTTCTTATTCGGCCACGCGACCTAAGTTATAGTACGTCCACGGTCGGCGGCGTCATTGCGGTGTCGCGACAGGCCTTTTCCCTGACTAGATATTGGAGATTTCCGGATGGATGTGAACGTATACCGTGGCGAAGGCAAACTGCAGCACGTGGTCGAAGTCGGCCCGCACAAACTGATCGCCGACGCGCCGTCGCAATACGGCGGTGAGGATGCCGGCTTCACGCCGCACGACCTGCTGGCCGCTTCGCTCGGTGCCTGCACCGCGCTGACGCTGAATATGTATGCGCAACGCAAGGGCATGGATCTGCAGAAAGTCGACGTGAAAGTCGAGCACGCGGACAAGGACGGTGCCTACGTCTTCCATCGCAAGCTGACCTTCCACGGCAACCTGACCGACGAGCAGAAGACCAGCCTGCTCGGCATCGCCGACAAGTGCCCGATCCACAAGGTGCTGTCCGGCGAAATCAAGATCGTCACCGAGGCGGTGTAAGCATGGACGCCGGCAGCGCACTGGAAGTCGTCGTCGTCCCGCGCACGCGCGACCTGGGCGACAATTTCGAAGTCCGCCGCGCGCTGCCGACTACGCAGAAGCGCATGGTCGGCCCCTTCGTCTTTCTCGACCAGATGGGACCGCACGGTTTCGATGCCGGCACCGGCCTCGATGTGCGGCCGCATCCACATATCGGGCTGGCGACCGTTACCTATCTGTTCGACGGCGAGATCGAGCATCGCGACAGTGTCGGCTCGGTGCAGGTAATCCAGCCGGGCGCGGTCAACTGGATGACGGCCGGCAGCGGCATCGTCCATTCTGAACGCACGGCCGCCGACAAACGCAAGAAACCGTCGTCGCTGTTCGGCCTGCAATGCTGGGTCGCCCTGCCGAAGGCGCACGAGGAAACCGATCCTTCCTTCGCGCACATTGCTGCCACGTCCTTGCCGACGCTGGAAGGCGAAGGCGTCTCTGCCACCATCGTCGCCGGCAGCTTCTTCGGCCAGCGCGCGCCGGTGCCGACGCTATCCGACCTGTTCTACGCCGATGTCGTGCTGCAGCCGGGCGCGCGGCTCGACGTGCCAGCCGACTATCCGGAACAGGCGATGTACGTGGTCGAAGGAAAACTCGATCTCGGCCGCGACGGCATGTTCGAAGCAGGTCAGTTACTGGTACTGAAGGCGAATACCGCCGTCACGCTGCGCGGCGCTGGCCCCGGCATGACGCGGCTGATGCTGCTGGGCGGCGAGCCGATGGACGGCTCGCGCTATGTGTCGTGGAATTTCGTGTCCAGCTCTCTCGACCGTCTCGAACAGGCGAAGGACGACTGGAAACACCAGCGTTTTGCCGCCGTGCCCGGCGAAACCGAATTCATCCCGATGCCGGACATTCCCGGCAAGCCGGTCGGCTATCCGTAGCACTCGGCTGTGCCCGATTGCCGATACGGCAGCGATTGCATCAACTGCTGCGGCCGTCGTACTGGTGCCGCTTCAGCGCCGACAAATCCACATTTTCCAGACAGCGCGCATTGATCGCTGCCATCTCGTTACCGGCCGGATCGGTGCCGAAGGCAAACGGCTGGCAACCGCAGGTCGTACAGAAACGGTGTTCAATGCGATGCGTGTTGAATTTGTACGTAGTCAACGCATCGCCACCGCTCTTCAGCGTGAATTTCGTGCGCGGCACGAACCACAGCAGCGTGCCCTTGCGGCTGCAATACGAACAATTGCATTCGATCGCATGATCGAGTTCGCCTTCCGCCTCGAACGTCACGTTGCCGCAGTGGCAGGAACCCTGGTAGTGCATGTCGTCTCCTTATGCGTGTTGCATCGATATCCTGCGAATTCTAGCGCGATACCCAGATGAAAAAACCGGCCGCCGCGAGCATCGCGACGGCCGGCAACAGGCACGAGTAAACGAGGACGAATCAGACCGCGCTGACCAGTACGGCTTTCGCCGCATCGGCCGGCGCATCGCCTTCCATCACGACGATGCGGCTGGCGCCGCCCTTGTCGGACGACAGCGTGGTCGACACGTTGCGCAGCGGGCCGATCGCGGTGCCGTTGGCCATGCCCATCGGATTGGTACGGAAACGCGCGACCGGCGCATCCTGTCCGCTGACATAGACGCTGTAGTCGGTGTCCGGCTTCAGCTTGAACAGCGACACTTCCAGCGCATCGACGACGCCGAGGTTGCGCGCGACGACGAAGCCCTTGCCGTCCTTGCCGACCGGCTTCAGCGCAACGTTGATCGATTCGCCATTCACGCGCGACACCAGATTCTGCGTACCGCTGTCGCCTTCCGGCACCGCATGCGTCAAGTAGACCAGCGCCTGCGGCGCCTGGCCGATCGGGATGTGCGCGATCACCTTGTTGCTGGCGGTGTCGATCGCTTCGACCGCATCGCCGTTCTCCAGGCCGACATAGACGCGGCTGCCATCACCGGACGTCCAGATGCCGTGCGGCAGCGCGCCGGTCGGAATCGTCGCGACCAGCTTCGCTTCGTCGCCGGTTGTGTAGACCTTGACGCAGTTCTCGCCGCCGATCGTCACATACGCATAGCTTTCGCCGCCAACCTGTGCGAACGCCAGGTGGTTCGTGATGAAGCCGGTATCGATGACACCTTTCACTTTCAGCGTCTTCGTGTCGATGCGCGTGACCTTGCCGACGTCCTTGTGCGTCATCCACATTTCCTTGTAATCGGGCGTGAACTGCAGGAACGGCGAGAACGGGCTGACGACCGGGATGCGCTTGACGATGCTGTGTTTTTTCACATCGATCACGTCCACTTCCGGCGTGAAGCTGGAAACGGCAAAGGCTAGCTTGCCGTCCGGCAGGAACTGCACCATGCCGGGGCCGGGCGCGGTCTGGATGCGGCGCGTTTCCTTGAAGGTCTTCGGATCGATGACGGAAATGTAGTCCTCGCCGCGCACGACGACCCACACTTCCTTGCCGTCGGCGGTAAAGAAGCCTTCGTGCGGCGAGCGGCCGATATAGGTCTTGCCCTTGACGGCGTTCGTCGCGGTATCGATGAAGGTCACCGAGTTGGAACCGTTGGAGACGACGATCAGCGTCTTGTGGTCCGGTGAAAAGCCCATGCCGTGCACGTTGATCTCGCCCTTGTACAGCGGCGACAGCACGTCGGGCCGCTGGTTGCCGAGGCGGATCTGGCCCAGCAGCGTATTGGTCGCCGGATCGATGACGGAAACCGTGTTGCTGTTCTGGTCGGCGGTGTAGACGCGATCCTGCGCCGACGGCGCGGCAACAGCGGCGCCGGCCAGTGCGGAAGCGAGTGCAGCGGCGGCGCAGGCGAGCGCAGTCTGTTTCAGCGAGAGAGAAGGAAAATGCATGGTTCGTCCTTTGTGGTGAAGAGTTATCGCGCCGGTTGCGCGGTCGCGTTCGGAGAAGTCGTGTGTGGATGGCGTTTCAGCCACAACTGCATCAATTGGATTTCGTACTGCTGTTCGGTGACGATGCCCTGCGCCAAGTTGCGCATTTCCGGATCGTTCGTGTACAGCAGCACGGCTTTCGCCATGTCGACCGCGCCTTGATGATGCGGAATCATCATCGTGACGAAATCGTGGTCGGCATTGCCGTTCATCGGTGCGCTCGCCATGCCGTATTCCATGACGGCCATCGCGTCGCCCATCAGGCCGTCGAACGGCTTGGCGGTGCTGGCGATGAACGGCGGCGGCACGGCCTGCGGCGTCATCTGCATGGATGGCATGCCGTGCTGCATGGCATTGCCCGTGTCATGGTTCATATCGTGTGCGAACGAGGCCTGCATGCAGAATGCACAGGCGAGCGCTGTCCACACGGCAGGCGCGCGTGCGCCTGCCGGCTTGTGTTTTTTCATCGGGGTTTATTCTCCAGTTGCGCGTAGACGGCGTCGGCCACACGTGCCAGCTCACCCTTGTCGATGCCGGCCGACAAGGCATAGCCGAAACTGCCGTCTATCCAGTAAAAGACATTGACCAGTCCTTCTTGCGCGAAGCGGAAACCGGTGTCGCTGCCGGCCTTTTCCTTGTTCGACACATACAGCGTCAGACGCTGGCCGCCTGCATCGTGGTACATGAACTGCGCCACCGGCCCGTTGTCGCCCGGCAGCAGGCGGCCGCCGATCAGTTCGTAGCCGAGACTGCCGAGATGCGGCGGACGCATCGCCGTACCCAGCCTTTTCGACAGCCACGCGACCAGTTGCTCTTCCTGATCGGCACCGATCTCGACCGGACGGCGCGCATCCGGGCTGTAGACCACGTGCGCGATCGCCGCCTGCCGCGCGAAGGCCGCATCGGCCACCGGAATCACGGCCGCATCCGGCACCGCATACCGCGCCAGCATGCCGGCGGGCTGCACCGCGCCGTGCAAGGTCCAGCCGCCGACGCCGCCGGCCAGTGCCAGCAGGACTGCCGCCGCATAACGTCCTATGTGCGAACCGAAGCGCTGCGACCAGTCCACCATGCCGGACGACAGTCGAGATGGCACCGGCTCGTCCAGCACCGGATCGAACAGCCGGCGCAGGCCGTCGTTCTGCGCCTGCCAGGCCGCGACACGCGCCCGCTCTTCCGGCCGCGTCGCCAGATAATCGTCGATCTCCGCGCGGCGCGCTTCGCTGAGCAGGCCGTCGACATAGGCATGCAGGTCAGCTTCGGTAACAACAGTGCGCTGATTCATTTGACCACCTTCAACGGCGAAACCACGGTCCGCCCTTCCATCTGTGCGCGCAACTTCTGCCTGGCGCGCGACAGGCGCGACATCACGGTGCCGATCGGCAAACCCAGCGTCGCCGCCACTTCGGCGTACGGCATCTCTTCCAGCGCGACCAGCAGCAGAATTTCGCGCTGTTCGGCCGGCAACGTCTGCAATGCCGATTCGAGGTCGCGCATTTCCAACGCATCGGCCTGCGCCGCGCGTACCGGCGGCAGCGGCGTGTCGTCGTCCAGCACATCGGTCTGGATCGCCGGACGCCGCACCTGATCCACATGCAGGTTGTGCATGATGCCGAACAGCCAGGCGCGCATGTCGCTGCCGCGCTGCCACGAAGACAGCTTGCGCCAGCCGCGTTCCATCGTGTCCTGCACCAGATCGTCGGCGCGCGCACGATCACCGACCAGCGCCCGCGCATAGCGGCGCAGGCGCGGGATACAGGCGATCAGCCGCTCGCGCTCATCCTGCATGGCTGCCATCCGGAAGCGCTCAGTCCTTGACGACGTGCCAGATGTCCTTGAAGTTGTCGCCGTTGCGGTCGCCCGCCTTCTTGTCCTGCACGAAGGTGTACAGCGGCTTGCCTTTATAAGTCAGCTGCTTGACGCCGTCGTCGCGCGTGATCGCGCCGTAGGGCGCGACCGGCTTGGCGTCGCCCGCGGCCACTACCGGCCACAGCGCCGCGCAGCCGCCATAGCAGGCGCTCTTGCCGCTGTCGGCAGTGTCCTTGTCGAAGGTGTAGACGGTCATGCCGCCATTAGTAATGAGAATGCCATCGGCCTTCTTGACCGGAACGCCTTGTGCAAACGCGGTCGCGGAAAAGGACAGTACAACGGCTGCAGACATCAACAGACGGGAGATTTTCATGGCGTTGTTCCTTATCGTGATGGATCGTGGATGATCGTGAATAAGCAGAAAGCGCAACTGCGCCTCGGCGGCGCTTCGCAAGTGTGCGCCGACATGGAGGTATACGAAAGGACGACCCGATTTATTCCCACGCCGGATAAAAAATTCTTGCTGTTGCCGCATTGCATCGCCTGCCGGCGGATTGCCACGACGCTGCATCCCTGATGTGTCCCCCCCGAACGGGCGGCAATCCGGCATCGCCCATGCATGAATCTTGCTTTTGCTTATTTATCGAACCAAGGACAAGGCAATGACAATCACGGCAACCTCTCCGCAAGCACCGCGCGGCGCCCAATTGTGGCGCGAACGGCTCGACCTGCTGCTGGAATCGACCGGCGACGGCGTATTTGGCGTGGATATGGAAGGCAATTGCATCTTCATCAACCGAGCGGCCGCCGACATGATCGGCTACTCGCAGGAAGAAGCGCTGCACCAGAACATGCACCGGCTGATCCATCATTCGCACGATGACGGCAGCCTGTATCCAGTCGAAGATTGCCCGATCTTCCATGCGTTCAGCCACGGCCTGCCCTGCCATATTGAGGATGAGGTGCTGTGGCGCAAGGACGGTACGTCGTTCCAGGCCGAGTACACGTCACATCCCATCGTTGAACGCACAGGCGACGGTGAAACCATCCTCGGCGCGGTCGCCACGATCAAGGATATTTCGGAACGCAAACGTGCCGAGCACCTACTGAAGCAGGCCAACGACGAACTGGAACGCCGCGTCGCCGAACGCACCGGCGAACTGACGAAGGCGCTGGCCGACCTTCGCGAACTAGCTGCCTATATGGAAACGATGCGTGAAACCGAACGCACGCGCATTGCGCGCGAAATCCACGACGAACTCGGCTCGCTGCTGGTGGCGCTAAAGATGGATGTGAACTGGCTGGAAAAACGCGTTGCCGACCGACCGCCGCTGGCACGCAAATGCGAAGGCATGGGCGAACTGATCGACATCGCGGTCGACAATGTCGGCCGCATTATTACCGACCTGCGCCCCAGCATCCTCGACCATCGCGGCCTGTGGGCGGCACTGGCATGGCAGGTGCAGGAATTCCTGAAGAGCGCGGAAATGGTCTCCGACATCCAGATCCACATTGCCGCCGGCGTCGGCCATCCGGAACGCGCGCAGGCCACGGCCGTGTTCCGCATCTTTCAGGAAATGCTCTCCAACGTCGCGCGGCACGCACGCGCCGATACGGTCTCGATCCGGTTGCTGGTCGACGTGCCGCCGGAGCCGGTGCTGTTCATCGAAGTGCGTGACGATGGCGTCGGCGCAACGCACGAGGAGCTGAACAGCCCGCAGAGCTACGGCGTGGTGGGGATGCGCGAGCGCGCCGGCTACTTCGGCGGCAGGTTGACGATCGACGGCCTGCCCGGACAAGGCACCTGCGTCAAGCTGATCATGCCGTTGATCATCGAAACCCGACAGGAAACCCCATGAACCATCCGATTCGTGTTCTCGTCTGCGACGATCACCTGATCGTGCGCCAAGGCATCCGCCAGATTCTGTCCGATGCCGGCGATATCGACGTTGCCGCCGAAGCGGCAAGCGGGCCGGAAGCAGTGCGCATGATGCGTGAGGCGGTGGTCTCCGGAAACGGCATAGATGTTGTGTTGCTCGACATCGCCATGCCACAACGCGACGGGCTCGACATGCTGAAGCAGTTCAAAAATGAATTCCCGAAGCTGCCGGTGCTGATCCTCAGCACCTATTCCGATAAGCAATATGCGGTATTCAGCCTGCGGCTCGGTGCGGCGGGCTACCTGAATAAGAGCGCCGATTCCGAGCAAATGATCGCGGCGATCCGCAAGGTCGCGCAGGGCGGCGTCTTCATCACGCCGTCAGTTGCCGAACTGCTGGCGTCTTCGGTCGGCGCAGGTCCGGCCGATCGCGGCTACAAGCCGGTCGAGGAAATGCTGTCGCAGCGGGAACTGCAGGTATACCGGCTGCTGTCGCAAGGCGCCAGCGTCGGCGAAATCGCGGCGCAGTTGTCGCTGTCGCCGAACACTGTCAGCACCTATCGCGCGCGCATTCTCGAAAAGACCGGCGTACGCAATGACGTCGAACTGGCGCTGTACGCAGTACGGCAATCGTCGGCCCCCGAATGACTTTCACCCGACTGCCGATCTTCTTGCTTGCGCCTATTTGCGCGCGCGCTCGCGTTGCCGCCGCACCGTGATCGGCTCCCCGCCGACACCCCAGTTGTCGGTATCGACTTCATCGATGATGACAAAGGTGGTTTCCGGATTCTTGTTCAGCACGCGCTGCAGCAGTTCGGTCGCGCCCTTGATCAGCTCGGCTTTCTGCTCCGACGTGACGTTTCCCTCACGGGTGATCTGAATATTGACGAATGGCATGATCGCTTTCCTTTTCAATGAATGATTACCAGGTGCCCGCCGAGGCGCCGCCGTCTACCGCGAGAATGGTGCCGGTCGTAAACGATGCGCCGGTCAGATACATTACCGCATCGACGATGTCCTGATCCTTGCCCATCGTATGCGTCGGATGCAAGCCTTTCAGAAAATCGTGCGTCTCCGGCGCATGCATCGGCGTATCGATGACGCCAGGCGCGACCGCGTTGACCATCACGTTGCTGGACGCCAGTTCAATCGCCAGCGCTCGCGTCGCCTGGTTCAGACCACCCTTGACGAGTACCGGCAGCAGCGCGCCGATCTTGGCGGTCGGCTGCATCGCGATGCTCGCCGTCACGTTGACGATGTGGCCGCTGCGATTGGCCGCCATCTGCGCACCGGCCAGTTGCGTCACGTACAGAAAGCCTTTCAGATTGGTGTCGAAAATACGGTCGACATCTTCCGGCGTGTAATCGGCAAACGGTTTCGGCAGGAAGATGCCGGCGTTGTTGACCAGAATGTCGACCTTGCCGAATTGCGCCATCGCGGTATCGAATACGCGCTTCGCCGTAGCCGGATCGCCGATGTCGCCATCGACCGGCACGAAACGCTCGCCCAGTTTTTCCGCGACTTCCTGCAGGCGGGGCAAGGTGCGCGCGTTACCGATCACATTGTCGCCACGCTTGACGTAAGCCTCGGCAATCGCGAGACCGATGCCGCTCGATGCTCCGGTGACGATGACTGTTCTAGCTGCCTTGTTGCTGTTCATGATCCATTCCTTTCGTTGTGTTTGACGAGGCTGGCATCACCAGCCGTTGTTTCGTTGCACGGGGGTTGTCTCCGCGCTTGACGATGGAATGGACTTTACTCATGCCGAATACGATGATAAATATATTAAATTACAAATCACTTGATACATTGTGTAATAAATGAAACGGCAATTCGATGATCTTCTGCTCGGCAGCATCGAGCTGTTTTGCCTAGCGGCCGAACTGGGCAGTTTTACCGCGGCGGCCACGGTGGCTGGCGTCACGCCGGCAGCCGTCAGCCGTTCGGTATCTCGGCTAGAGCAACGCCTCGGCGTGCGCCTGTTCGTGCGCACCACGCGCCAGATCCGGCTGACCGATGGCGGCCAGGCCTATTTCGCGCAATGCCGGCAGGCATTGACACAACTGGTCGATGCGGAGAATGAAGTCACCGGCCGGCAAACCGCGCCAGCAGGACATCTGCGCATCAGCCTGCCGGTACCGTATGCACACTACCGCGTGCTGCCACTGCTGCCGGAATTCCGCACGCGCTATCCGGACGTGACGATCGAAACCCACGTCAGCAACCGCAATATCGATTTCGTCGAGGAAGGCTACGACCTCGCCATCCGCGGGAGGTTGGTGGTCGATTCGAACATGATCGGCCGCAAGCTGGAAGACACACCGCTGGTCATCGTCGCCACACCCGACTATCTGGCGCGCGCCGGCACCCCGCGCACGCCGGCCGACCTGGCCGCGCACGACTGCATCCAGTTCGAACTGCCAAGCAGCGGCCGCGACATCCCGTGGCTGATCCGGCAGAACGGCATCGTCGAGGAGGTTGCAACACAAGGCCGTTATCGCACATCCGGCGACTACGTCAGCGCAGTCACGCTGGCGCGCAACGGTGCCGGGCTGTTCCAGACCTATCGCTTCATCGTCGAGGACGATCTGCGCTCCGGCGCGCTGGTCGAAGTGCTGCAACCCTACGCCGGCGGCACGCGCAGTTTTTCGCTGCTGTATCCGCATGGCCGTCATCTGCCGTTGCGCGCGCGCGCCTTTATCGACTTTCTGATCGAAAAACTCGCTGCATGAGTTTCACCGCCGTCGCAGTTCGCGGCGCGCGGCCTTGTAGTGCTGACACTACAAACAATCGCGGCCTCGCACGATAGTGCGATATGGCATGCCTCCCTATGATGGTTTCAGCCTATTCACAGGGAGATCTCATGAGCAGCTTCTTCGATCCATACGATCCTGACCGTCCATTGCATGTGGGTTGCAGCTGCGGCGGCCACGGCAGCCAGGCCGAACACGATGCCGCCGTCGCCACGCTGCGTGCGCGCAGCGAGACTGCAGAATTCGAACAGTATTCGAACGAATTCATCGAAGCCACGCTGATGAAGGCGCTGTTCCCGCAGGAAGCCACGCGCCGTGGATTCCTGTCTGCGGTCGGCCGCAGTACCGCCATGGCTGCCATCGCCAGCGTATTTCCGGTCGCCAGCCTGCAGGCGATGGCGCAGGAAAAGCAGGCAGCGCCGGAAAAAACGGATCTGAAAATCGGCTTCATTCCCATCACCTGCGCGACACCGTTGATCATGGCGCATCCGCTCGGCTTCTATAAACAGCAAGGCCTGAACGTGCAAGTCATCAAGACCGCGGGCTGGGCGCTGATCCGCGACAAGATGCTCAACAAGGAATACGACGCGACGCACTTCCTGTCGCCGATGCCGTTGGCAATTTCGCTCGGCGTCGGTGCGCAGGCAACGCCGATGAATGTAGCGACGATCCAGAACACCAACGGCCAGGCGATCACGCTGGCAATGAAGCACAAGGACAAGCGCGATCCCAGGATGTGGAAAGGATTCAGGTTCGCAGTGCCGTTCGAATATTCGATGCACAACTTCCTGCTGCGCTATTACGTGGCGGAAGCCGGTCTCGATCCGGACAAGGACATTCAGATCCGCGTGGTGCCGCCGCCGGAAATGGTCGCCAATCTGCGCGCCGGCAACATCGACGGTTATCTTGGGCCCGATCCGTTCAACCAGCGTGCCGTGTACGAGGAAGTCGGCTTCATCCATTTGCTGACAAAGGATCTGTGGAACGGCCATCCATGCTGCGCATTCGGCACGTCGGCCGAGTTCATCAGGCAAAACCCGAATACCTTTGCTGCACTGTATCGCGCGGTGCTGACCGCTTCCGCGATGGCACGCGATGCGAAGAACCGCGAACTGATTGCCAAGGTGATCTCGCCGCAGGCCTATCTGAATCAGCCGGAAACCGTTGTCGCGCAGGTGCTGACCGGCAAGTTCGCCGACGGTCTCGGCAATGTGATGAACGTACCGGATCGTGCCGACTTCGATCCCATTCCGTGGCAGAGCATGGCGGTGTGGATGCTGACGCAGATGAAACGCTGGGGTTACATCAAGGGTGACGTCGACTACAAACACATCGCAGAAAAGGTTTTCCTGCTGACCGATGCAAAAAAGCAGATGAAGGCAATTGGCCTGCCGGTACCGTCGGGCGACGGGTATCCGAAATTCACGATCATGGGCAAAACCTTCGATGCCGGCAAGGCCGATGCCTATGCCAAGAGCTTCGCGATCGGAAGGGCATGACATGGACACATCGCTGCTGAGCAAGTACCGTTCACCACTACTATCGCTAATGCTGTTCGCGCTGCTGGTCGGCATCTGGCAACTGGCCACGCTCCCGAAACAGGCCGCAACACCGCAGCTGACCCCGGAACAGATCGAATACGCAAAGCTGATGGGCAAGGATCCGGCGCAGGCCACCGCTCCGGTCAAATCCGCCTTCCCGACTCCGGCCGATATGGGCCACACCCTCGTCGAACAGTTGCGCGATCCGTTCTACGACAACGGCCCGAACGACAAGGGCATCGGCATCCAGATCGCGCATTCGCTGTTGCGCGTCGCACTCGGTTTCGGCCTGGCGGCAATCGTCGCGGTTCCGCTCGGCTTTCTGATCGGCATGAGCCCGCTGGTCTATCGCGTGCTCGATCCGTTCATCCAGCTGCTGAAGCCGATTTCGCCGCTGGCATGGATGCCAATCGCGCTGTACACGATCAAGGATGCGTCTCTATCCGGTATCTTCGTCATCTTCATCTGCTCGATCTGGCCGATGCTGATCAACACCGCGTTCGGCGTCGCCGGTGTGCGGCACGACTGGATCAACGTTGCACGCACACTGGAAGTCAAGCCGCTGCGCAAGGCATTCGAAGTGATCCTGCCAGCTGCCGCGCCGACGATCCTGACCGGCATGCGTATCAGCATGGGCATCGCCTGGCTGGTTATCGTCGCAGCCGAGATGCTGGTCGGCGGCACCGGCGTCGGCTACTTTGTGTGGAACGAATGGAACAATCTGTCGCTGACCAATGTGATCTTCGCGATCCTGATGATCGGCGTAATCGGCATGCTGCTCGATCTGATCTTTGCCACGGCACAGAAAGCGGTGACCTATGTCGACTGAAATCGTCAACGACAAATCCTTTCTGCGCGTCGAAGCGCTGGAGAAAACGTATCCGGGCGCATCCGAATCGGTATTCGACCAGATCAACTTCACGATCAACCGCGGCGAGTTCGTCTGCATCATCGGCCATTCCGGCTGCGGCAAGACGACAATCCTGAATACACTGGCCGGCCTCGAACGTGCCAGCGGCGGCCACGTCTTCATGAACGAGCGCGAAGTCATTGCCCCGGGACTGGAGCGCGGCGTCGTATTCCAGGGCCATGCACTGATGCCGTGGCTATCGGTACGCAAGAACATCGCCTTCGCCGTGCGAAGCAAGTGGCCTGACTGGCCTGCGGCCAAGGTGGATGAACATGTCGAAAAGTATGTCGCCCTGGTAGGCCTCAGCCAGGCAATCGACAAAAAGCCATCCGCGCTGTCCGGCGGCATGAAACAGCGTGTGGGCATCGCGCGCGCGTTCGCGATCGAGCCGAAGATGCTGCTACTGGACGAACCGTTCGGCGCGCTCGATGCGCTGACGCGCGGCACGATCCAGGACGAACTGCTACGCATCTGCGCCGAAACGCGGCAGACCGTCTTCATGATCACGCACGACGTCGACGAAGCGATCCTGCTGGCCGACCGCATCCTGCTGATGAGCAACGGTCCGCGTGCACGGGTGGCCGAAATCGTGCGCAACACAATGCCACGCGACCGCCAGCGCGCAACGCTGCATCACGATCCGCAGTACTACCGCATTCGCAATCATCTGGTGGATTTTCTGGTGGCGCGCTCGAAGACGCTTTCCGGTGGACGTGCTCCGACGCACCCGCCGGTGATCGAGCCCGGCCTCGCCGACGATAGAACGGAACCCGAGGCGGCATTACCAACAACGCCGGCGCCACTGCACCTGATTGCCTGATCTTTCATTCAACCACTTTCTCAACAGGAGTTTCACGTGAATCGCAACGACGTAACCGAAAAAATCATCTCCACAAAAGTATCGCAGGGCTTGAAATGGTCGGAGATTGCCGACAAGGTCGGCATGAGCAAAGAATGGGTCACCGCCGCCTGTTTCGGCCAGATGACGATGAATGCCGAACAGGCCGAGGCTGCCGCCAAACTGTTCGGCCTGAGCGACGAAGAGAAGAAATGGCTGATGGTCGTTCCCTACCGCGGCACACTGCCGACCGCCGTGCCGACCGATCCGACGATCTATCGTTTCTATGAACTGGTGCAGGTATACGGCACCACGTTCAAGGAACTGATTCACGAGGAATTCGGCGACGGTATCATGAGCGCAATCGACTTCAAGATGGACATGTCGCGCGAGAAGGACCCGAACGGCGATCGTGTGAAGATCACCATGAGTGGCAAGTATCTGCCGTACAAGATGTACTGAACGCCATCGCATCGGTTGCATAAACGCAACCGCATACCATGCAAGGCGCGCCGCAATGGCGCGCTTTTTTATTGAATGCCGCGCCATGCACGTTCACGCATGACGCCTCCTTCGGGCGGCAAAAACAGCACTGCCTAAAAAATGGGCAAACATTGCAAAACACCGGACTGCCTAAAATTCAGGCAGAACAATTTAACGAAATCTTAACACGATCGGCCGCAAACCCGCGCCAGCTCTCGCTCTCCGCGATTACGTACTATCCACAAAATTTTTACGTGGTATCCACAATTCACTTAACGCATTCGCGCGCGAATACGGGATATCCACAATCTGAATATCACATATTCCTGACTTGAAGCATAGCAACGAAGCGCGCGTTCTCTGATAGTGATGCCGTTGAAAAAGTAAACACACGGACTGCAAACCCGGCGAGGAAAAGACACCGGCTTTCCCGCAAACGATGCAGCCGAGAATGATCACATCGAATCAAGTGTTTATGGCAACGGGCGCACGGCACAGGTCGTGACGTGCAATTACATACTTGAGAGTTGAGAGAAGGCAAAATGAATCAAACCGCTTCCGCTACGCTGACTGCCGAAGTCAGCCGTCCGGCCTCTTACCGCTGGATGCAGTTGATCCTTGGTATCGTCGCCATGGCGATGATCGCCAACCTGCAGTACGGTTGGACCCTGTTCGTCGATCCTATTTCGCAAAAATACGGCTGGAGCCGTGCTGCCATTCAAGTGGCATTCACGATCTTCGTCATCACCGAAACCTGGCTCGTTCCTATCGAAGGCTGGTTCGTCGATAAATTCGGCCCGCGCCCTGTCGTCCTCGTCGGCGGCATCCTGTGCGGCCTCGGCTGGTTCATCAATTCGTTCGCCGATTCGCTGGCACTGTTCTACATTTCCGCCATCATCTGCGGCGTGGGTGCAGGCGCCGTCTACGGCACCTGCGTCGGCAATGCGCTGAAATGGTTCCCGGACCGTCGCGGCCTGGCTGCCGGCCTGACCGCTGCCGGTTTCGGCGCCGGTTCCGCTGCGACCATCATCCCGATCTCGTCGATGATCGCAAGCAAGGGCTATGAAGCCGCGTTCCTGTACTTCGGTATCGGCCAGGGCTTGATCGTCATCCTGATCGCACTGTTCCTGACCCGTGCTCCAGAGCACAAGAAAGGCGAAGCAAGCGCCGCCAAGGTGCAGCAGTCGAAAAACGAATTCAAGCCGAGCGAAGTTCTGCGTCAGCCTGTGTTCTGGATCATGTACCTGATGTTCGTGATGGTTGCGGCCGGCGGCCTGATGGCAACCGCGCAACTGGGTTCGATCGCGCACGACTTCAAGGTGTTCGACGTCAACTTCAACGTGTTCGGCATGGTGTTGCCTGCACTGACCTTCGCACTGGCAATCGACCGCGTGCTGAACGGCCTGACCCGTCCGTTCTTCGGCTGGATCTCCGACATGATCGGCCGCGAACCGACGATGTTCATCGCCTTCGCGATCGAAGCAGTCGGCATCCTGGCGCTGTACCACTGGGGTCACGATCCGATCGCGTTCGTGGTCCTGACCGGTATCGTGTTCTTCGCATGGGGCGAAATCTACTCGCTGTTCCCGTCGACCTGCGCGGATACCTTCGGCGCCAAGTTCGCAACCGCCAACTCCGGCCTGCTGTACACCGCTAAAGGCACGGCATCGCTGCTGGTTCCGATCTCCGCAGTGATCGCTTCGGCAACGGGCGGCTGGTACGCAGTATTCGTGCTGGCAAGTATCCTGAACGCTGCCGCTGCACTGATGGCATGGTTCGTGTTGAAGCCGATGCGTTCCAAGTTCATGAGCAAGAACTGATCGGTTTCCGTTCAGACAGTTTTTCAGACCGGCCTTCGCGCCGGTCTTTTTTTATCCGTCGTTCCGGCAATTCCGATAGTTCAAGCAGCTTTTGCGAGCATTCAGCACGGCTTGCCCTGCAACAGATTGCACAGCGCCGCCGTGACCGCATCCGGTTTCTCCAGCGCCGACAGATGGCCGCAATGCTCGACGATTGTCAGCGCCGCACGCGGAATCAGCGCTGCCATTTCCTCATGCACTTCCACCGGCGTGATGCGATCCTCGCGTCCGCACAGCACCAGTGCCGGGCAATCTATGTTCGCCAGACCGTCTCTGCTGTCGACGCGCGCCATGATCGCGTGCTGCTGACGCACGAAGGCATCGGGACCGACGGTGGCCGCCATATCCTCGACGCAGTCGACGATGCGACGTTCCTCCAGATGGGCGGGATAGAGCAGCTTCGGCATGAGTTCGCGCGGCACCGCAGGAAAATTCGTGCGCGCCAGCGTAATCAGCCGCTGGCGGTTTTCAGTCGCTTCCGGCGTATCCGGTCGCGCGCTGGTATCGAGCAACGCCAGCGCCGTCACCCGTTCGGGCGCCTGCCGCATGATTTCCAGCGCGACATAGCCGCCCATCGACAAGCCGGCCAGTGCGAACATGCCGGCCGGCACCTGTTCCAGCACGTCGGCGGCCAGACCCGCCATCGTGTCGCTGCGCGTCAGATCCGCTACCGACACGTTGGCGATATCGGCCAGTCCTTCGGCCTGCGCACGCCATAGCCGCGCATCATTCAACAGTCCCGGCAGCAGGATCAGGTTGGGCTTCATCAGATAAGACATCGCGCTCTCCTTCAGCCGGAGAATGGCCGACCGATCTTCCTGCATGGACAACCGCATCGGCCATGCGTTCCGCAATGTCCGAGCGATGCCGAAACCCGTCGCGGGCGCGGCAACTTCGGGTAGGATGGATGCACCCACAATGCCGCGGCCCGTCGGGGCGCCTCAACATGAACTATCAAGGAATCCGCGAAAAAACCTTCCTGACGCTGCTGATCGTATTCTCGATCGCTTTCGTCGTCATCCTGCTGCCGTTCTACGGCGCGGTATTCTGGTCCATCGTGCTGGCCATCCTGTTCGCACCGTTCTATCGCAAGATGCTGCACAAGATGCACAGGCGCGAAAACCTGGCTGCGCTGACGACGCTGCTGCTATGTCTGGTGGTGGTAATCCTGCCGCTGACGCTGATCTCGATTTCGCTAGTGCGAGAAGCCTCGGCCTTCTATGCAGAAATCCGCGGCGGACAGATCGATTTTGCCGGCTTCATCCAGAAGGGTTTCTCCGCGATGCCGGGCTGGCTGATCGGCATCCTCGATCGTTTCGGCATCGGCAACCTGACGGCGCTGCAGGCCAAGCTGGCCGCCGCCGCCATCCAGGGCAGCGAATTCTTCACGCGGCAGGCGATCAACATCGGCCAGAACACCTTCAATTTCCTGGTCGGCTTCACGATCATGCTGTACATCCTGTTCTTCCTGCTGCGCGACGGCGATCGTCTCGCTGCGCACATCCGGCAGGCCGCGCCGCTGAACCAGGAACACAAGCGACTGCTGTTCAACAACCTGACCGGCGCCATTCGTGCAACCGTCAAGGGCAACATCATCGTCGCTGCCGTGCAAGGCGCGCTCGGCGGCATCGCATTCTGGTTCCTCGGCGTAAAAGGGGCATTGCTGTGGGCCGTGATCATGGCCTTCCTGTCGCTGCTGCCGGCCGTAGGCGCAGCCATCATCTGGGTACCGGTCGCCATCTACTTCCTGCTGACCGGCTCGCTCTGGCAAGGCATCGTGCTGATTGCATTCGGCGTGCTGGTGATCGGACTGGTGGACAACATCCTGCGCCCCATCCTGGTCGGCAAGGATACGCAGATGCCGGATTACATCGTGCTGATTTCTACCGTCGGCGGCATGGCGCTGCTCGGCCTGAACGGCTTCGTCATCGGACCGGTGATCGCGGCAATGTTCATCACGCTGTGGCAGACCTTCTCGGCCGGCAACCAGAAGGACGAAGCGGAAAAACTGCACCGCCCTGACTGAATTCGCGAAGCCAACTTCGCATGATGCCTAGGGCGGCAGCGAGGTTGCCGGCGTACCGCCGTCGGCCAGATGCTCGGCGCCGTTACGCCTGCGTCGTTCGGCGCAGCGATTGCGCAGATACAGTACCTGCCCCAGTAACGCCGCCAGCAGCAGCAGGGTATTGGTCGCCGTGAAAACCGCATCGCCGACCGCAATGCTGTAAGCGACAAAGCCGGCCGATGCGCTGATCTGTCCGATGAACAGCCACGGCGACACACCCGCGCTGCTGCGGCTCTTCCACTGTTGCAGGACCTGTGCCGACACCGTCAGCAACAGGATGGCGGCGCTGCTCCAGCCGATGACATCGCCCATCGTGCTCTCCGAAAAATTCCGACACGGCTCTCGACGCTCTGCCGGCACTCTGCGAATCTACTAGCGCTCTGTGCAAGCGCATTCAGAAGATATCGCTATTGCGCTTGGTCGGTGTGCGCGTCAACGCACGTGCACGCCGCTGCAATTCACGCGCCTGCGCCACATCGATTGCATCCGGCGGATCGGGCAACGCTTCGCCATCGATCAGGTTATCCAGCCCCGAATTGCCGTCCACGTGACTCTGCTCGCCGCTTTCGTCGTGCCGGTCGTTGATGCCGCTGTTCTTCTTCGACATGATGATTTCCCGCCCCATTTCCCGCCTTTCCTGCACGCGCCCGGCGTAACCGTCGCGGTGGGAACGGCACGTGGACGCATTTGCATGCAGCCATCGCGCCGACGTTGTGCAGTGACAAGAAAGGAGATTACGCCGCACGCATCATGCGACGGCTTCCGTGCTGAGCTCTTCCTTGCGTTCCATCAGTTGCACGCCGAGGCCTTCCAGATCCAGCTTGGCTTTCTTCGCCTTCGGAAACATTTCGGTTTCTTCTTCCTTGACGTGATGATTGATGTATTCGTTCAAGACCTTGACGGTCGCGTCGTACATCGGATCGTCGCCGGCCATTTCGCGGATCTGCGCGATCAGGTCCTTGGCCGTCGCATGCTCGACTTCCGCTTCGTTGATCAGGTCCTCTGCATCACCGAACGCGGTGCGCGCGGCCGGATAGAAGATTTCCTCCTCGATCATGGTATGGATGGTCAGTTCCTCGCAGATCTGGTTGGCGATGTCTACCTTGCCGTCGACGTCGCCATGCTTGGCCAGCTTTTCAAATTCCTTGAAAAGCTTCTTCACTTTCTCGTGGTCTTCCATCAGCAGCGAAATTGCGTCGTTGCTGGCTGATTTGGCTGGCTTATGCGCTGATTTGGACGTCATGTCTGTCTCCTGAAGGTGGATTCGGTGAACCAGTGGGAAATGTATGCCGGCAGCTCGACCGCGCGTATCAGACATTGGCACCAACTCCTGTCGGAATACGGCTCATGTTTGCAGCGCGCCTCGCCGATGCGCAGCGTTATCGACCGACATGGGCCGAAGCGGGTTGCCGACATTCAACGGCGCCGCATAGGCCACTACACGGGCTTCCACATAGCGTGACAAACGCATCAACGACATGCCGCCGATCGGCAAACGCCATGGCAAACACCGGCAAATCTGCGACAATTTCGCCATGAATGCCCTGCCCTCAGGCGCCGACAACGCTGCGCCGCTGTTCCACACCGCCTTCTACAAATTCGTCCGTCTCGACGATCCCGACATGGTCGCCGCACGCCTGCGCGAACTGACTGCCGATTTGCTGGGCAGCATCCTGGTCGCCGAGGAAGGCATCAATGGCGTGCTGGCCGGCAACACAATGGCGCTCGATACGTTCGAACAGGCGCTGCAGCACGATCCCGCATTCGACGGCCGCTTCGCCGGCATCGCCTTCAAGCGCAGCGCCTGCACCACCGCGCCGTTCGCGCGGATGAAGGTGCATCGCAAACCGGAAATCGTGCAGCTCGGCGTGGACGACGTGGATGCGACGGCTGCCGGCGGCATCGACGTCAGTCCGCAACAATGGCGCGAATTGATCGCGCAGGACGACGTCGTCGTCATCGACAACCGCAACAGCTTCGAATACCAGCTCGGCCGCTTCCACCATGCGGTCGATCCCGGCGTCGACAACTTCCGCGACTTCCCCGCGTTCATCGAACAACATCTGCCGGAGTGGAAGGCGCAGGGCAAGCGCGTCGCAATGTACTGCACCGGCGGCATCCGCTGCGAGAAGACCAGTGTCTGGATGCGCGACATGGGCGTGCCGGTCTACCAGCTCGAAGGCGGCATCCTCAACTACTTCCTGCAGATGCCGGATGCAGACAAGGATTGGGAAGGCGAATGCTTTGTCTTCGACAACCGCGTCGCGCTCGATACGCACCTGCATGAAACCGCCACCACATCGGAAGACGTCTACGGCGGCCATCCGGAATGGGAATGGCGTCTGCAGCGCGCGCGCCGGCTAGAGGAAAGCGAATAGAAACATGGGGCGCCCGCTTCCCGCATGGCAGCCGCCAGCCATCGCCGGCGTCAGTCCGAGCAGCGTCGCGCTGCCGCCGGGGCCGTGGCGCACGATGGCGGATTTCTTCGCGCAGCGCTTCCCTGCCGTCCCTCATGACGACTGGGTCGCGCGCATGCAGCGCGGCGAAGTGCTCGATGCGCAGGGCAATCCGCTGCAGCCGCACGAACCCTATCGGCCGCTGGCGCGCGTCTTCTACTACCGCATGCTGGCGTTCGAGCCGCGCATCCCGTTCGAGATCGAAGTGCTGCATCAGGATGCGCAACTGATCGTCGCCGACAAACCGCACTTCCTGCCGGTGACGCCATCCGGCCGCTACGTGCAAGAAACGCTGCTGGTGCGCCTGAAGCGCCTGCTCGGTATCGACACACTGACGCCCATGCATCGCATCGATCGCGATACCGCGGGCCTCGTGCTGTTCACCGTGCAACCGTCGCATCGCAATCTTTATCAGACGCTGTTCCGCGATCGCAGCGTCGCGAAATGTTATGAAGCGATCGCGCCGTTCCGCGCCGAGCTGGTGCTGCCGTACGTGCATCGCAGCCGCCTCGTCGAAAGCGATGCCTTCATGCAGATGACGGAAATGCCCGGCGAGCCGAATGCGGAAACCCGCATCGCACTGCTGGAACGCAAAGACGGCTTCGCTCGCTACGCGCTGGAACCGGTAACCGGACAAAAGCATCAGTTGCGCGCGCACATGGCAGCGCTTGGAATACCGATCGTCAACGACCGCATCTACCCACATCTCCATCCGGACGAAGGCACACATCAGGATTACACGCGGCCGCTGCAATTGCTGGCAAAATCGGTGCGCTTCACCGATCCGGTGACCGGCGAGGCACGCGCATTCGAAAGTCGGCGCACGCTGTCGTTCTGACGACGGCACAAACATACAAGGAAGAACATGCTGGAAACGACGGGCCGGCTGCTATCCGGCGTCTTGTCAGCAATGGTGATGCCGCTGGCCGACTGGCTGGCAGAAAAGATCGCGAACCGCTTCGGCACGCAACATCCACCGCTGCAGCGTATCGCGATACAGATGCTGATGTACGGCATCGCCATCCTGCCGATGCTGAGCGTGGCCCTGCTGGCAATCGTCTTGCTCGGAGCCGGCATTCATCTGCTGACGAACATCGTCTCCTGAAACAAAAAAGCCCCGTTCGCAAACGGGGCTTTTTTTATCCGAAGTTTCAGGCCGCATGCCGCAAGGCAGCCGGCGCGGTGAACTCCGCCGGCGAACCGATCGCCTGCCGCCATATCGTATGCGCGTTGTCGTTGCTCCAGACGGCGAAGTGCAGCCGCGACAGGAAAATCGGATCGGCCAGCAACGCATTCTTCTGCGCATCGGCCAAGGCCGACGGGCCGCTCAGCAGCGCGGTCTGCACGAGGTTGGCGCGCATTTCCTGCGCCAGCAGCGAACGATGCGGATGCAGCTTGCCGGTCGCGCAGACCACGGCATTGAATACCGGCTCGACCACCGCCTGCACGAAATCCGCTTCCGCTGCCGCATCCTTCACGTAGCGCACCGTCTCCTGCAACTCGATCGGCGGCGTCGCCTCTTCCGGGATCAGGAACAGTTTCGCGCGCTTGAATTGCAGACCGTGCGACACGCGGCTCGAATAGATCGAGACCGGAATCGCCACCGCCAGCGAACCGCAGATCGGCAGCAGCCATGGCAGGAAGGCCGGGTTCAGCCAGAAGATCGCGCCGCCCCATGCCAGCCCCAGCAACGTCTGGTAACCGTGATAGCGAAACGCTTCGCCCGGCGTCGTCTCGGAATCCTCGCGCGACGGCGATTTCCAGCGCAATGCCCAGCCCATGAATGCCGCCACCACGAAGTGCGTGTGGAACAGCATGCGCACCGGCGCCAGCATCATCGAGAACAGCATTTCGATCAGCATGCTCATGACGACGCGGAAGCGTCCGCCGAATTCCTGCGCACCCTGGATGCACACCAACAGCACGCTGAGTATCTTCGGCAGGAACAGCAGTGTGGCGGTGGCGGTAAACAACGCCAGCGCCTTTTCCGGATGCCATTGCGGCCAGTTGGGGAATAGCTGCCACGGCTCGGTGAAGTAGGCCGGCTCGGTCAGCGTGTGCTGCGCCAGCAGCGCCGTGGACAGAATCAGGAACAGGAACCACAGCGGCGCCGACAGATAGGCCATCACGCCGGTGACGAACACCGCCCGATGCACGCTGTGCATGCCGCGCGCCATGAACAGCCGGAAGTTCATCAGGTTGCCTTGGCACCAGCGGCGGTCGCGCTTCAGTTCGTCCAGCAGATTCGGCGGCATCTCTTCGTACGAGCCGTCGAGATCGTAGGCGATCCAGACTTTCCAGCCGGCGCGCCGCATCATCGCCGCCTCGATGAAATCGTGCGACAGGATTTCGCCGGCGAACGGCCCCTTGCCCGGCAGCAGCGCCAGCGCGCAGTGTTCGATGAAGGGCTTCATGCGGATGATCGCGTTGTGGCCCCAGTAATGCGATTCGCCCAACTGCCAGTAATGCAGGCCGGCGGTGAACAGCGGGCCGTAGACACGCGTCGAGAATTGCTGGATGCGCGCATACAAGGTATCGCGGCCGGCCGCGCGCGGCGCGGTTTGGATAATGCCGGCGTCGGGATTGGCTTCCATCGCCTGCACCAGTTTCGTCAGGCAATCGCCGCTCATCACGCTGTCGGCATCGAGCACGATCATGTAGCGGTAATCCTTGCCCCAGCGGCGGCAGAAATCGTCGATGTTGCCGCTCTTGCGGCGCACGCGGCGCTGGCGGCGGCGATAGAAGATGCGGCCGAAGCCACCCACTGCATTGCATAGCCGCGTCCAGGCAGCGACTTCGGCGGCGGCCGTGTCGCTGTTGCCGGTATCGCTCAGCACGAAGAAATCGAAACGGTCGAGCTTGCCCGTCTTCTGCACCGATTCGTAGGTGGCACGCAGGCCGGCGAACACGCGCGTGACGTCTTCATTGCAGATCGGCATGACGATCGCGGTGCGCGCAGCCGGATCGATCGCGCCGCCGGTGACGGCCGTCTTCGAGATCAAGTAGGCATCGCGGCCGGTAGCCAGCAGCAGGAAGCCGGTCATCGCCGTCCAGAAGCCGGCAGATACCCAGCAGAACAGCAAGGCAAACAGCGCGAGCATCGAGATTTCCAGCGGCGTCGTGCCCTGGTACGGCAATACACGGCTCATATAGAAGGTCGCCAAACCCGTCTGTCCCAGCATCAGGAACAGCAGCACCAGCCGGCGCAAGCCGCCGCGTGCCGGATGCGCCGGTTCGGGTGCGGCTTCGCCGGCTTCCCACGGCGCGGGCGATTTGCCGCGGCCGAACGTGTGTTTGCACCAGCGCACCAGCGGATTCAGCGCACCCCACGGTTCCGGCACCATCGATGCACGGTGGATGGGCGGCGCGACCTTCAGCTGATGCGGCAGCGGCAGTTGCGGTAATGCGGATGAGGACGACGGCAGCGCAGTCGTGTCGTCGCAGGCCCATGCGTCGTCCTGTTCGATCGCGGTCTGCGCGCGAGCGGCAATCGAACCGAATGCCGGATTCACCGTCTCGGCATCATCGCCGGCCAGAATGCGATGCAGGATCGCCATCGCTTCGCGCGTCGTGGCGGCCGGCTGCGCGGCAAGTTGTGCTTCGAGTTGGGATTCGATCTCGCTGCGCTGCGCCAGCGGCAGCGACAGATGATCCAGATACTGCCGGCAAGCGGCCGGCGCCATGCGTGTCGCTTCCATCATTCCGCCGGCAGGATGTAACTCCACGTTTCGGAAAGCGTGGCGTTGTCATTTTGCAGGAAGCCACGCATCTCGACCGGCTTGCTTTCGTCGACGCGCTTGACGCGTACCGCGGCGCGCCAGCCGCCGGTGGCTTCATTCGGATAGGCGGCCGATTCCAGAATCTGGCCGTTCGCATCGGCCGACACGCGGATATCCACCTTGGCATCGCGCGGCAGCTTCTTGAAGACCGGGCCGTCGAAGTCGACATACAGCGCGACGCTGCCATCCGGCTTGCGCGGCACGCCCTGGCCGCGGCGTGTCTGCGTCACCCACGACAGCGGCGGCAGTTGCTGCGACTGCTTGCCCCATGATGCACGGTACTCAAAGTCGATCGGTTGACCCGGCTTGGGCAGGCGATCCGGCACCCAGAAGGCGACGATGTTGTCGTTCATCTCGTCCGGCGTCGGAATCTGTATCAGCTCGACGCGGCCCGAACCCCATTTGCCGATCGGCTCGATCCACGCACTCGGATGCGTTTCGTATCGCGTGCGCAGATCTTCGTAGCTGCTCTGGCGGTCGTCGCGCTGCACCAGGCCGAAACCGGTCGGATTGCTGAGCGAGTACGACGTGACCAGCAGGCGCTTCGGATTGACCAGCGGACGCCAGATCCATTCGCCGGTACCGGAAGCGATCGACAGGCCGTCGGAGTCGTGCACTTCAGGGCGATAATCCTCGACCGGGGCGCGCTGGTTCTCGCCGAAGTAATACATGCTGGTCATCGGCGCGATGCCGAGCTTGGTCACGTTCTCGCGCAGATACAGCTGCGATTTCACTTCGGTGATCGTTTGCTCGCCCGGCTTGACAATGAAGCGATAGGCGCCGGTCGCACGCTTCGAATCGAGCAGCGCATAAATCGTCAACTGCTTGCTCTTCGTTCCGGGACGCTCGATCCAGAATTCGGTAAAGCGCGGAAATTCCTCGCCGGAATTCAGTGCGGTATCGATTGCCAAGCCGCGAGCCGACACGCCGTACGCCTGGTTCTTGCCGACTGCACGCAGATAGCTGGCGCCGAGGAACACCAGGAACTCGTCCTTGCTCTTGGCCGTATTCAGCGGGTACTGCACGCTGAAACCGGCAAAACCGAGGTGACGCAAATCCTGCGCCGTCGTCTTCAGGCCGCCGTAATCGAAGGAGCGCGGATCGAAAGGAATCGCACGCGCACGGCCGCCGACCAGTTCGTTGATGCGCACCGGCGTGTCGTACTGACGTCCCTGATGGAAGAAGGTCAGCTCGAACGGCAGCTTGCGATCGTGCCAGTAAGCCTTTTCGGGCTTGAAATGGATCGCCTTGTACTGGTCGTAACTGAGATTGGCCAGCAGCGGCGAGAGATTCTTCTTCGGCTCCTTGTAGGCGCTTTCAGAGAGTTGTTTCGCCTTTTTGGCGACGGTATTGAAATCGAATGCGAGGGAAGGAATGCAGGGAAGAAGCGCCAGCGCGAAAACGAGCGCTTGTCGACGTACTTGTCGACGCGCTTGTCGACAGAATCGTACCGGGTTTAAAACATTCAAGAACATGGTTTCCAATCAAAGCACATCACATGCCGACCGCAGGTGGCCTGCCGGTCGGTACGCAAGTCAGCGGCCGAAGCCGACGCGGAATTCTGGGAAGGCGGCGCCGATGCGCCGTGCCGTCCGATTATTCTGCCGACCGCAGCAACCGGATGTTGGCGGCCGGACAAGTATCGGATTTTACATTGACTCCCGCGACCCTTGCCGCCTCGCAATCCAGATAACGCAGGCGAAACGGCGGTTCGGGACACTGTCGAACAGGGGATGGATAGACACAGAGCGGAAAGGTTCCTTGCACACGCAAAAAGTTGCCCGTCCGCAGCACAAATTCTCTACGCCTGCCAGACGCCGTAGCCGGCTTCGCGCAGCGCAATACCGAGTTCCACTTCCATCTCGCAGGCAGCGGCATACGGCATCGGGTTATAGATCGCATAGAGTTCGGGCAGCAGGCGCAAGCCGTACTGTTCGACGAACCGATTGCCCTGGATGCCCGCCTTGTGCCGATCGAAACGCAGATCGGGATCGAGCCCCGTCATGCCGACATAGACGCACGGCTTGCCGCGCACATAGTCCGGATTGGCCTTGCGAAAGCGCGGTTCGTACCAGACATCGGACGCCAGTTCGACGACGTAGACATGATGGTGATGGCGGCGCGGCATGCAGTGAGTGCGACGATTATGGTGGCAGGACGACAGCCGGCAGCATAGCACCGCATCGCTGCCAGCCGCCCGCCCGCGCCGTTTGACGCTATGCTGTCGGAATTTTTCGGGCGATGCCCTCCTCCATGCTCATGCCGACCGCTCCCGCCACCAACCGCCATCTGCGCATCGACGCGCTGCGCGGCCTCGCCGTCTTCGGCATCCTGCTGGTCAACATCTGGTCCTTCGTCTGGGGATTCGAACCGCTGCGCTACGGCGTGCTGCCGGCCGATGCGACGCTGGCCGACATCCTGTCGGTAGCCTTCGTCGCCTTCTTCGCCGAGCAGAAGTTCTACCCGATCTTCGCTTTCCTGTTCGGCGCGGGCTTCGCACTGGTGACGCAGTCGACGAAGCGGCGCACCGGCAGCTGGGGCGATGCGAAGCGGCTATATCGCCGACGCTTGCAATGGCTGCTGGGCTGCGGCGTGCTGCACGGCACGCTGATCTGGTTCGGCGACATCCTGACGCTATACGCCATCGCCGGCTTCTGGGTCTTGCTGGGACTGGTCGGTGCGCGGCTGCGGACGGTGACGGCATCGTTGCGCAACTGGGCGCTGGTGTTCGGCTTGCTGCTGCTGACGGGTTTCTTTCTCAACCTGTGGCTGCTGAACGGCAATGAACTGCAGGCGCAGGGCCGTGCCATGTATGACAGCGTCCAGGCTTCGCATCTCGTCTATACGCAGGGCACGCTGGCCGCGATCGCGTGGCAGCGCCTGAACGATTACGTGGCGGTCACGATGCAATCGATCCTGATCATTCCGCATGTCGCAATCCTGTTCCTGCTCGGCGTGCTGGCGGTACGGCTGCGCTGGCTGACGCAACCCGAGCGACATCGCACACTGTGGCGGCGCGTGCTGGCAATCGGCCTCGTGGTCGGCATTCCATTCAACCTGATGTGGGCGACGATGGTCCTGGGCGAAGCAATCGATCCGCTGCATCCGGCGCGTCTCGATTATTCGTTGTATTCGTGGCTGCCGGTCGGCGGGACGAGTCTGGCCGCGGCCTATGTCGCCGTCTTCATGCTGGCGGGCGACGGCATCATGCGCCACGTGCAGCATTGGCTGGCGCCGGTGGGACGCATGGCGTTGACCAATTACCTGATGCAGTCGCTATTGTGCGCGCTGCTGCTGCAAGGTGCGGGCTTTGGACTGGGAGCGACGCTGCCACCAGCCGGCTGGCTGGCAATCGCTGGCGCGATCATGCTGGTGCAACTGCTGTTGAGCCGCTGGTGGCTGTCGCATCATCCACAGGGCCCGGTGGAAAACTGGCATCGGCGCTGGATCGCACGCGATCCAGCCGCTCGATGACACACCTCATTGCACCGTTTGCGGCGGTGCCAGTTCCGACGATTTCGGCTGCGGCGGCATGTTCGTCACCGCCGCGCGCAACGCACGCAGCTTTTTCTTGACGATGCGCTCGTTCGTCACGCCGATGCGCATCATGATCTTCTGGCCGGCCGAGCGGCTTTCCAGATCGGGATCGGCGTACTGGTACAACACCTTGTTCTGCACCAGTTGCGGCGGCTCTTCCAGTTCAGGCGCTGCCAGCAGATCGTCGATCGCCATCACCAGCCTGTCGTTGAAATAACCATCCGGGTAGCCGAGTTCGACATATGCGCGCTGGAACAACGGATAGAACTGTTTGTAGACGCCGACCAGTTTCGCCGTATCCACACGCTGCACCAGTTCCACGTAACGCTCGTAACGTTGTGCATTCGACGGCGACAGACGCAGATCGCCGCCACTGCCCTCGACCTGCAGCCAGGAACCGGCAGGACGCACCGGCCACACTTTGGTCGAGACTTCTTGGCGCGGCAGGTTGTCGACCGTCGCGACAATGTGGCGAACCAGGCGATCCGGCAGGAAGATGAAGCGCCACAGTTCGCTGCCCGTCAACGCCTGCAGCGCCTGCGCCAGCTGACGATCGCTGTCATCGATCGCCGGCAGCGGTTGTTCGACCGGTGTTTCTTCGATCGGATGCTGGATCAGCGGCTGCTGCGGAACCGCCGGTGCCGGCGCTTCAACGACCGGCGGTTGCTCGACTGCGACCGGCGGCGGCAACGGCTCGACCGTCTCGCGCATATTGTGCTGCCACCAGAAATAACCGGCCGCCGCCAGCGCGACGACGACCACCAAACCGATTACTTTCTTCATTGCGACTACCCTCCTTGTCGGTATGCGAGTGCGCGCGGCATGCGAAGTTCCGCACGGAAAGTCATTTCAATGCAAATTGTTTACTGTCGTCCGATTGCGCCGCATGCGCAACTTGACCGATTAACAAGATGGATGACGAGACGAGATCAACGAACAAGACGGTAGATCGCGCCATCCGTTAAAGTCATCTAGCCGTCGTTCAGATGGCAGGCGGAAAAATGCTGCGGTGCGACTTCCCTCAGCAGCGGCTGCTCGACTCTGCAGCGCGGCATCGCATGCGGACAGCGCGGATGAAAATGACAACCCGACGGCGGATGCAATGGCGAAGGCATTTCGCCTTCGACTGCGCGGAAGTCGATTTTCTTCACTTTCAGCGTCGGCGCCGAGGCCAGCAAACCGATCGTGTACGGATGATTCGGATGCGCAAACAGTTCGTCGGCCGACGCCGATTCGACGATGCGGCCCAGATACATGATGACGACGCGATCCGAGATGTGACGCACGACGCCGAGATCGTGGCTGATGAACAAATAGGTCAGGTCGAGCTCATCGCGCAGGCGCATGAACAGATTCAGCACCTGCGCCTGAATGGAAACGTCGAGCGCTGCCACCGCTTCATCGCAAACCAGCAGTTCCGGCTTTACCGCGAGTGCACGCGCAATGCCGATGCGCGAACGCTGGCCGCCTGAGAACTGGTGCGGAAAGCGGCGCGCCAATGCCGCGTCGAGGCCGACGCGCTGCAGCAGTTCGGCTACGTATGCATTGCGCTGCGCACGCGGCACGATGCCGTGCGTAACCGGTGCTTCGCCGACGATGTCGTCCACGCGCAAGCGCGGATTCAGCGACGCATACGGGTCCTGAAAGATCATCTGCATCGCCAGTCGCAGTTTGCGTTGTTGCGAAGCGGGCATCGCATCGATGTCCGCGCCCTTCCACTGCCGCGTGCCGGACGACAGCGTGTGCAGGCCGATCGCCATGCGCCCCAGTGTCGATTTGCCGCAGCCGGATTCGCCGACCAGGCCGACCACTTCGCCGCGCCGGATATCGAGCGATACGCGATCAACCGCATGCACAACTTCTTCCGGCTTGCCTGCGCCGAACACGCGCGCGACGCGGTCGATCGCATCGGCCGGTTTCACGAAACGCTTGCTGACATCGTGCAGCGCAAGCAGCGGTGTTTCGTTGTCGGGCAATACGCGTTCAGACATACGCGCCTCCTTCGTCGAAGATCGGATGGAAGCAGCGCAATGTGTGGCCATCGATCGTCTCGAACGGCGGATCGGTGGCGCAGATCTCGGTCGCGCGATCGCAGCGCGTACGGAAGGCACAGCCGGACGGCAGATTCAGCAGCGACGGCGTCGCACCCGGAATCTGCTTCAGCGGTTCGCCGCGCCGGCTGTTCGACGGCGACGACGCGATCAGTCCATGCGTATAAGGATGGCGCGGCGCCTGCAGCACGTCGCGTACGCTGCCGGATTCGACGATGCGACCGGCGTACATCACGGCCACCGTATCGGCCAGCCCGGCGACGACCGACAGATCGTGCGTGATCCAGATCAGCGCCGTGCCCGATTCGCGGCACAGCGTCTGCATCTCATGCAGGATCTGGCCCTGTATCGTCACGTCGAGCGCGGTGGTCGGCTCGTCACAGATGATCAGATCGGGCTTGTTCAGCAATGCGATCGCGATCGCCACGCGCTGGCGCATGCCACCGGAGAACTGGTGCGGATACGCGAGCAGCCGCTTGTCCGGCGACGCGATGCCGACGCGCGCCAATGTCTCGCGCGCCAGTGCGCGTGCGACGGTAACGCTGACGTCTTCATGCGCACGCACCGCCTCGATCATCTGTGTATCGATGCGCAGCACCGGATTCAGCGTCATCATCGGGTCCTGGAAGATCATCGCGATGTCGTTGCCGCGCAATTGCCGCATCTCTTCTTCCGATGCCTGCAGCAGATCGCGTCCGTTCAGCAGCACGCTGCCGCCGACGATCTTCGCCGGCGCATCGAGCAGCCGCATCAGCGAATATGCGGTCATCGACTTGCCGGACCCGGATTCGCCGACCAGCCCCATGATCTCGCCGGGCCGTACCGAGAACGACACGTCGTCCACCGCCTTCGCGGTGCCGGCGCGCGTGGCGATGTGCGTGCTCAGATGGCGCACGTCGAGGACCGGTTGTGTCGAATGGATCGTCATTGTGTCTGCAGACGCGGATTCAGCACGTCGCGCAATTGATCGGCTACGAGGTTGATCGCCACTACGGTGACGACCAGCGCGATGCCGGGAAACAGGCTGATCCAGTAGCGGCCGGACAGCAGATATTCAAAGCCGTTGGCGATCAGCAGACCCAGCGACGGTTCCGTCACCGGCAGGCCGAGACCGAGGAAGGACAATGTCGCTTCCAGCGAAATCGCCGACGCGATCTGCAGCGCGGCAATCGCGATTACCGGCGGCAGACAGTTCGGCAGCAGATGGCGGAATGCGATGCGCAGTGGCGACAGGCCGAGGCCGCGCGCCGCCTCGATATATTCCTTCTGTCGCTCGACCAGTGCTGCACCGCGTGCGGTGCGCGCGTAATAGGCCCATTGCACGGCGATCAGCGCGACGATGATCTTGCCTGTGCCAGGCCCCATCAATGCGAGCAGAATCAGCGCAACCAGAATCGGCGGAAACGCCAGCTGCAGATCGGCGATACGCATGATGAAGGCATCGACGCGCCCACCCGCATAGCCGGCGATCAGGCCAAGCGCGAGGCCGATCGCCAGCGCGACGACGGTGCTGGCGACGCCGACCGTCACCGAGATGCGCAAGCCGTACAGGATGGCGGACAACATGTCGCGGCCCTGTTCGTCGGTGCCGAGTAGATAGGTTCTCGGTCCATGCGCAATGTTCACCGATGCATTCGTCGATACGCTTGCCGATGCATGCGCGCCCGGCGGCAGGCGCGCATCGAGGATGTCGACCTGCGACAGGTCGTAGGGATTCTGCGGCGCCAACCACGGCGCGAAAACGGCAGCCAGCACGATCACGATCAGCAGTACCGAACCGAACAGCGCGATGCGGCTGGCGAGATAGTTGCGCAGGAAACGCTGAAGCGGTGATTCAGGCGTTTCAGGTACTTCCGGCGTCTCGGGCAAACGCTGTGCGATCGTCTCTTCCATCTCAGCCCTTCGCATCCGTCAATCGCACGCGCGGATCGAGCGCCGCGTACAGAAGATCGGTAATGAGATTGATCGCGACAAACAGGATCGCCGTCAGCATCAGGTAGGCGACGATCACCGGCCTATCCAGCACGCGCACCGAGTCGATGATCAGCTTGCCCATGCCCGGCCACGCGAAGATCGATTCGGTGACGATGGCAAACGCGATGATGGAACCGAACTGCAGCGCGACGACGGTGATCACCGGAATCAGGATGTTCTTCAGCACGTGCACGCCGACGATGCGCGCCGGACGCAAACCCTTCGCGCGCGCGAAGCGCACGTAATCCTGCAGCAATGCTTCCTGCGCGCCGGCGCGCGTCAGGCGGATCACCAGCGCAATGTTGAACAAGGCGAGATTGAAGGCCGGCAGCAGCAGATGGCGCAAACCATCCCACGTCAGGAAACTGACCTGCACGCCAAACAGCGACGCCGTCTCGCCGCGCCCGCCTGACGGCAGCCAACCCAGATGCACGGCGAACAGCATGATCAGCATCATGCCGACCCAGAACGTCGGCAGCGAAAAGCCGAAGATGGACAAGGTCATGATGCTTTTTCCCGCAATGCCGTGCGGCCGCAAGCCGGCCCACAGGCCGAGCGGCACGCCAAGCACGATCGCAATCAGGATGGCGGCGATCGCCAGTTCCAGCGTCGCCGGAAGGCGTTCCGCAATCAGCTGCAGCGCCGGCGTGCCGAACGAGAACGAACGGCCGAGATCGCCATGCAGCGCCTGCTTCGCAAAGTAGAAGTACTGCTGCCACAGCGGCTGGTCGAGCCCGAAGGCGGCGATCGTGCGTGCGCGTTCGGCCTGGTCGGCGTCGGGACTGAGAAGAATGTCGATCGGATTGCCGATCGCATGCAGCGCGATGAAGACCAGCAGCGACATCGCGACCAGCACGACGATGCTCTGTATCAGTCTGCGCAGCAGGAAAGCTATCATTTCAGCGCGCTCGCTTTCTGCACTGCCGCATCCGTATGGAATTGATGCGCGAAGGTGAATTCATCGGTGCGTGCAGTGTAGCGCAGCCCTTTTCGCATTGCCCACGTCGCGTACTGATAATGCAGCGGGATCACCGCATGGTCGCGCAAGGCGACAGCCATCGCCTGCCGCGCATATGCATCGCGCGCGCTCTGGTCGACGGACGCCAGTGACGCATGCACCAGTTTGTCCATCTGCGGGTTGCTGTACTTGCCCCAGTTCCACGAGCCCCAGCCGATCGCTGGATCTGGCGTGCCGAGCAAGGTGCGCAGGCCGAAATCGGCCGCCAGCGTGCCCCAACCGAGCAGCGACATGCTGAATGCGCCGGTGCGCGCCTTGCCGAAATAGACCGAGAGCGGCAGCGTCTCGACACTGGCGCGGATGCCGACGTGATTCAGGAATTGCGCGACCGTCTGCACGATCTGGCGATCGTTGATGTAGCGGTCGCTCGGTCCGTGCAGCGTGATTGCAAACCCGTCCGGATAGCCGGCTTCGGCCAGCAGCTTCTTCGCACCTTGCGGATCGTATTTTTCGACCGGCAATGCATCGTTGTAGCCGAGGATGCCGGGCGCGACGATATTCGATGCCGGCACCGCCTGCCCTTCCATCGTACGATCGACCAGCGCGCGCCGATCAATCGCCATCGAGATCGCCGCACGCACGCGCGGATCGCGCAGCGGATTGACGGCCAGCGGCTTACCGGTCTTGTCGGTGATGGTCGGCGACGGTTGATCGCGCTGATCCAGATGCCAGAAAATCGTGCGCCACGAAATCTTCTGTTCGATTCGGAAACGCGGATCGGTTTTCAATCGCGCGATATCGGCGGTCGGCACCGCTTCGATGACGTCGACATCGCCAGCCAGCAAGGCAGCCAGTCGCGGCGCGGCACTGGTGACGATGCGGAAAGTCACCTTGTCCCATTCCGCCTTCTCGCCCCAGTAATCGTCGTTGCGTTTCAGCACGATGCGCTCGCCGCGACGGAAACTGACGAACTTCAGCGGCCCGGTGCCGACCAGCGCGCGGCCGCTGTTGAAATCGTCGGTAGTCGCGTGTTCCGCCGCCTTCTTCGAGACGATGAAGATCGCGCTCATGTCCAGCGCCAGCGGGCCGTAGGGCGTGGCCGTCTTCAGACGCACCGTGTACGGATCGACGATCTGCTTGGCGACGATCTGCTTCGTGTAACTGGTGAACGGGCCGGGACTGCGCGTCAACGTGGCAGGACGATCGAGCGAAAAAATCACATCGTCGGCCGTGAACGGCGAACCATCATGGAATTTCACGCCGCGGCGCAACTTGAATTCCCACGTCGTCGCATCGATCGGCTTCCATGAAACAGCCAGCCCCGGCACCAGATGTCCATCGGCATCGACATTGACCAATGCATCGAACAGATGTGATGAAAACGCCACGTTCGGCGCGATGTTCAGATAGTGCGGATCGAGCGACGAGACGTCGGCCGCCAGCGCAATCTTCAGGTTGGCTGCGCGCACCGATGCCGGCGCGCAGCATGCGCCGGCCAGTGCCATCGACAGGAACAGGGTGGAAAGCAGGCGCATCGTGCTGGCGTTGCGTCGGAAAGATTCGATCGGAAAAGACTCGCATGGTATGCAGCGATGCCGTTAATGTAAATGACGGATTGCAAGTTTGCTTGGACGGAAAGCGCATAACGCACGGCAGGATTGCCATGCATCGGCTAAAGTAAGCGCAGGAATGCCGTTTTCCGTAATGCAATGTCCTGCATCGACGGCAAGGAGAACATCATGCGATTTTTTTCATGCAATACCGCACTGGCTGCGTGTCTGGCAATCTCGCTTTCTGCATGCGCAAGCTGGGGCGAACTGCCGCCGACGCACTTGCTGGGCCAGCAGGTCGACGACGCGGCGGCGACGCAGGTCGTCGTGATCCGGCCGGAAACACGCTGGGCCAACATCGAGAGCGGACAGATCGTGCGCTTCATTGTCGAAGGCAAGACGGGCCGCAAGACATTCACCTGGGCGTTCAACAACTCCCAGCAGATCGTCTCGTTCGACCTGAACCGCGTGACGCCACCGGGACTGCTCGATCATCGCGTCACGATCTACCTGACACCGGATCCGAAATACATTCGCGATTGATTTCAATCGGCACAGAGCGGCATGATCCATTGCGGCACGGTCATCCACGCGAAGCCGAGCAGCGCCAGCGCGGCAATGCCCAGCCTTGCGGTGGACAGCAAGGTCGGCGGCGCGGCACGCCAATGCATGACGGCGCGGCCCAGCATCAGGAAGAACAGTATCGCCGTCGCACCGCTGGCGAGCGCCAGCACCAGTGCGATTGCCGGCAGACCCAGCCACTGCATTCTGCCCAAACGTGAATCGCAACCGGCAGCGACGAAGGCATAGCTCGCAAGAAAATAAAGCAGCCACAGCAGCAACGGCGCCGCAGTATCGAAAGACAAGCGCAGGAAAGCATCGATGCGCTTGTTCGACATGTCTTCATGCATGCTTCACCTCATTTCACCTCATGCCATCCATTGCGGCAGCAGATTGACGACGAGGGCGATCGTCCATCCCTGCAGCGTCGTGTAATGCCAGATCAATGCGGCGTTATCCAGCGTGCGGCCGGATGCCGCCAGATGGCCGGCCCATGCGCGCACCAGCAGGTAAGCCGCGGTCAGCAGCAGGATCGCCACATGAAACCCCTGATAGCCAAGCATAGCCGCCACGGTGGCGCTCCATGCCTGCCCGGTCGGCGTCAAACCAGCGCGCATCTGGCCGGCGATATCCAGTCCGTAAGCCGCACCTGCCGCCAGCATCGCAATCAGCACGATCGCGCAGAACCATGGCTGGAAAGCGACGCGCTCTGCTTCCGACAAGCGTCGGACATGGCGACGCACACCCTCGACAGCAACCGATCCGCACAGCAGCAGCGCGCAGGCTGCCAGCGGCCAACCCGTTTCAGGCAAGCGCGCGCCGGGCGGCGGACAGACGTCCAGCAGCATCGAGACATGGATGTTGGCAAAGACCAGCGCAGCAAAGATCGTCGCATCGACGACCAGCATAATGACGGTTGCCCACCATGCATGCGATGCCCTGCCCGATGCGCTTGCCGGCAGATGCATGTCGTCGGCGATTCGCACGATGGCCGACGGCGGCTTGCGGTCGATTTCCCACAGCCAGCGCATGACGGCGGCGATCGCGGCGATGCCGCAGATGAATGCAACGACGACCTGCTCGACCGTCAACAGCAGGAAGAAACCCGCGGTGCCGGCCGCCGCGATCAACGGCAGCCAGCCGTCGCCTGGCAGCATCTGCACATACATCGGCCGCGCGCGTACCGGGCTGGTCATCAGCGTCTCGCGCTGACCGGTGACGGCACCCGGCAGCCAGTGCTGCCCCGCTTCGACTTCCTCGCGCAGGCCGGGCTGTTCCCACAGCGGCTCGCGCGAATGCACATGCGGGATGCTGCGCGACGAATAGTCTTCCGACGACAGCCATTCCAGCGTGCCCGCATGCCACGGATTGTCGTTGTTGCGTGCAGGCCGGCGCGCCAGCCGCAGCAGGTCGATGAAGAACAGCACGATGCCGGCCGCCAGTACGAAAGCGCCGATCGTTGACAACAGATTCCATATCTCCCAGCCCAGGCCGGCGTCGTAGGTATAGACGCGGCGCGGCATGCCGAGCAGGCCGGAGATATGCATCGGGAAGAATGCAAGATTGAAGCCGACGAACATCAGCCAGAAAATCCATCGCCCCCATCGTTCCGACAGCATGTTGCCATTGACCAGCGGCATCCAGTAATACAGTGCAGCAAACATCGGGAACACCATGCCGCCGATCAGCACGTAATGCAGATGCGCGACGATGAAGTAGCTGTCATGCGCCTGCCAGTCGAACGGCAGCACCGCGACCATTACGCCGGTCAAGCCGCCGAGCACGAAGATGAACAGAAAGCCGAGCAGAAACAGCGCCGGCGTCGACATGCGCACGCGGCCGCGCCACAGCGTCGCGATCCACGCGAAGACCTGAATCGCCGTCGGCACCGCGACCGCCATGCTGGCTGCCGACACGAAACTCAGTTCCATCGGCCCCAGTCCGGCGGTGAACATGTGATGCGCCCACAGCGCGAAACTGATGACGCCGACGCCGAGCAGCGCGACGACGATGGTGCGGTAGCCGACCAGCGGTGTCTGCGCGATCGTCGGAATCATCATCGACACCATGCCGGCCGCCGGCAAAAAGATGATGTAGACCTCCGGATGGCCGAAGAACCAGAACAAGTGCTGCCACAGGATGGGATCGCCGCCGCGCGCGGCGATGAAAAACGGCCAGTCGAACGCACGCTCCAGCTCCAGCAGCATCGTGCCGGCGATGATGGCAGGGAAGGCAAACACGATCATGAAGGCGACCACCAGCATGGTCCACGCATAGATCGGCATCTTGCCGAGACTCATGCCGGGCGCGCGCGTAAACAGGATGCCGATGATCAGTTCGATCGCACCGGCGATCGCGGATATCTCGATGAAGCCGATGCCGAGCAGCCAGAAATCGGCGTTGACGCCGGGCGAATATTCCTTGCTCGTCAGCGGCGGATACATGAACCAGCCGCCATCCGGCGCGACACCGAGGAGCAGCGTGCAGAAGAAGGCCAGCCCGCCGATCGCGTAGGCCCAGTACGCATAGGCGGACAGGCGCGGGAACGGCAGATCGCGCGCACCCAGCATGCCCGGCAGCAGGAATACGGCGATCGCCTCCACTACCGGAATCGCGAACAGAAACATCATCACCGTACCGTGCATCGTGAACAGCTGGTTGTAGGTGCCGGCATCGAACAGCGTGTTGCCCGGCACGGCCAGTTGCGCGCGCATCAGCAGCGCGAGAATCCCGGCCAGCACGAAGAACAGCAGCGCGGTGCCGATGTACAGCAGGCCGATGTTGATGTTGTTGACCGAGCTGAAGAAGCGCCAGCCGGGCGGCGTGCGCCACAGGGCTTTCAGGTGCGGCAGCTCATGCGCCGGACGCGGCAGCGAGTTCGGCAGTGAATCTTGCACAATGCGCACGTCGTCCGTCATTGCAGCTGCTCCAGATAAGCCGACAGCGCGTGCAGGCTGTCGTCGTCGAGATCGTGAAACGCCGGCATGCGCGCGCCATGCTTGATGCGCTGCACGTCGGCGATCCAGTCGCGCATGGCGTCGCCGTCGTTGCGCAAGGTGCCGGCACCCAGATACAGGCGGCTGCCGACGTGCGTCAGGTCCGGCCCCAGCGCCGCGCCGCCAGCCGTTTGTTCCGCCACGCCGCGTATCGTGTGGCAGGCGCTGCAACGTCGCTCCGTGAATAGCGCACGGCCGCGCTGCTGCAGGGCATTCTCCGACGCACGGGCCGGCTGCGCCTGGTTCTTCAGCCATGCATCGAAACGGCCCGCTTCCTCGACGATCACGTGCAAGGCCATGCGCGCATGCTGCTCGCCGCAGTATTCGGCACACTGCCCGCGCAACACGCCGGGTTCGCCGGTGCGCACGCGCAAGCGCGTGATACGCCCCGGCAGCATGTCCACCTTGCCGGCGAGCGGCGGCACCCAGAAGCTGTGGATGACGTCGTCGCTGGTCAATGCGAAGTAAATGTCGCGATGCGCGGGCAGGCGGATTTCGTTGGCCGTCACGACATCGTCGGCGATGCTGTTGGCGTTATTGCTGGCGCTGTTATTGACGCCATTTCTTATAACGGTACGACCGGTGGTCGGATCGCGGTAGCGCACTTCCCACCACCACATTCTTGCCGTGACGGACACAACCAACGCATCCTGCGACATCGGCGCCAGCAGCTGCTGGCTGCGCACCAGGCTGTAGACCAGCAATGCCGACAGCACCGTCACCGGAAACGCTACGCCGGCGCCGAGCAGCCACACGGCCGGACGCACCGGCTTCCTGCCGTCGCGCAAGCTCAACACCGCCAGTGCCATGACGCCGACGAAGATGATCGCCGCACCGCCGACCAGCCACCACGTCATCCGCGCAATGACGACTGCATCGTTGCCGGAAGGATGCAGTGCGGATTGCAGCGGCGCCTCCGCGCATCCGGCAAGCGACAGCACAAACATCGCCATGGCGATTGGCCTCGTGCCTGCGCGTAATGCTGATGCCGTCCGTCGTGCCGTCATTTCAGCGTATGCAGATAGGCCGCCATGTCGCGCGCATCGCCGGGCGATACGCCCATTGCCGGCATCGTGGTGGTGGAAATCATCGCGTGCGGATCGGCAATCCATTTCGCCAGCAGGTCGGGTCGGTTGGGAATGTGGCCGGCGATGTAGCTGCGGCGGCCGAAACCTTCAAGCGGCGGGCCGGCCGTGCCGCGGGCGGCCGGGATGCCGGGAATCGCATGACAGCTGCCACACTGGTATTGATCCAGCAGCAGCTTGCCGCGCTCGATGCTGACGCCGGCGGCAACATCGTCGGCCAGTTGGCTATCGCAACCGGCCGTCGCTGCAGCGGCAAGCGCAATGACGCAGCAGCGCAGCCGGAATGTGGCGGCTTGGTTGGCATGCATGGCTGTCCCTTGCTGACGGCACATTGCGCGCACGCAACGCGCGGCCGGCGCACAACGCCTCCGGCGTGCCCGCAGTATGGATCGCGCCACATCGCCGCGGCTGTGCGCCAGCGCACATTGCCGCGTGAACTTTGCCACCATGCTTGTGCCTGACAAACGACAGCTTCTCCGCTTTTTACGGTGTCGCCATGCGTCTTCAGCCATCCCGACTCGTCGTCCTGACCGTTCTCGCCACCCTGGGCGTGCTTGCCGTCTGCGCGCTCGTCGGCGGCTACCTCTTTCTGCGCAGCGGGTTGTACAGCGTTGCCGCGACGTCGCAGCATCTGCAGCCGGTCTATTCGCTGCTGGAACAGGGCATGCATCATTCGGTGCGCTTCCATGCGCGCGACATCACCGTGCCGAATCTCGCCGACGACGCGATGATCGCGCGCGGCGGCCGCCTCTATCGCGCGCACTGCGTGCAATGCCACGGTGCACCGGGCGTCGCGCCGGACGGCATCGGCATGAGCATGCAGCCGGTGCCCGGGCCGCTGGTCGATGCAATCGACAAATGGAAACCGAACGAGTTGTACTGGATCGCCCGCCACGGTATCAAGATGAGTGGTATGCCGGCGTGGGAATACCGGATGCAGGATGAGCAGCTGTGGGAAATCGTCGCCTTCATGCAGCGGCTGCCACAATTGACGCCGGCGCAATACGCGACGACGGCAGCACAGGAGCAGCCATGAAATTTGCAATGGTGCGCCCAATGCGCAAGATTCCGCATGCAATCCAGCGCCTCGCCGTTCCCGCACTGCTGGCCGGCGTCTGCCTGCTGTTCGCCGGCTGCGACGAACGCGCCTTGCAGCCAGCGTTGCATGGCGATCCCGCCAAGGGACGCATCGCGCTGACCCAGTACGCTTGTCAAGCCTGCCACGTGATTCCCGGCATCACCGGCTCCGACGTCCACGTCGGCCCGCCGCTGGACGGCTTGGCATCACGCGCCATGCTTGCCGGCAGCCTGCCGAACACGCCTGACAATCTGGTGCGGTGGATACGCAATCCGCAAGCCGTCGATCCACAGACGGCCATGCCCGATATGGGCGTTTCCGAAGCGCATGCGCGCGACATTGCCGCCTATCTGGCAACACTGAAGTGAGCGCATGCTTACTTACCATGCTCGATGAATCAGGCCTGTTCGTTTTTTCGGTTTCCCCTTGAAAAAAGCGGTTGACCTTCCCATCATGTCAAGGTCGACACTGGTTTCATTCCATTTCCGAACAGGCCTGCCATGACCACGCAACCGATTCCTTCCGTCAATTCTGCCGCCTCCGTGCCTGCCGGCCGTCTGCAATTCGACGTCGAAGGCATGACCTGCGCCTCCTGCGCGGCGCGTGTCGAAAAGGCGATTGCCGCCGTGCCGGATGTCGCCCAGGCCAGCGTCAATCTGGCGACCGATTCGGTTGCCGTCGAGACGGCAGACGGTGTCGATGCCGCCACGCTCAACGCCCCTATCAGGGAAGCGATCGAGAAAGCCGGCTACGGCGTACCGCAGCAGGAATGGTCGCTGGACGTCACCGGCATGACGTGCGCTTCCTGCGCCGGCCGTGTCGAGAAGGCCTTAAGCAAGGTGCCGGGCGTGTTCGACGCCAGCGTCAATCTCGCCACCGACCAGGCGCGCGTGCAGGCCGGCACCGGTGTTACGCCGTCTGCACTGATCGCGGCCGTCGAGGCAGCCGGCTACGGTGCTGCATTACCGGCCGCCGCGCAAGAACAGGCCGAGAAGGAATCCACGCCCGCGCGCGACTGGCTGCCGGTGCTGTACGCCGCGCTGTTGTCCGCGCCACTGGTGCTGCCGATGTTGCTGCAGCCGTTCGGCGTGCACTGGATGCCGCCGGGCTGGGTGCAATGGCTGCTGGCGACGCCGGTACAGTTCTGGCTGGGCGCGCGCTTCTATCGCGCCGGCTGGCATGCGGTGAAGGCCGGCACCGGCAACATGGATCTGCTGGTCGCGCTCGGCACCAGCGCCGCCTACGGCCTGAGTATCTATCTGCTGCTGACCGCGCATGCAGGACACACGCCGCACTTGTATTTCGAGGCATCAGCCGTCGTCATTACATTGATCCTGCTCGGCAAATGGCTGGAAGCACGTGCGAAGAAACAGACTGCCGCCGCCATCCGCGCATTGCAGAAACTGCGCCCCGATTCGGCGCGCGTGCGGCGCGACGGCATCGACGCCGACGTGCCGATCGACGCCGTACGCGTCGGCGATCTGGTCGTCGTGCGTCCGGGCGAACGCATCGCGATCGACGGCGTCGTCATCGAAGGCCGCAGTCATGTCGACGAATCGCTGATCACCGGCGAGAGCATGCCGGTCGTCAAGCAGGAAGGCGACCACGTGACGGGCGCAGCCATCAATGCCGAAGGCATGCTGTTGGTCCGCACCGAAGCCATCGGCGCTGAAACCACCCTGGCGCGCATCATCCGCATGGTGGAAAGCGCGCAATCTGCGAAAGCGCCGATCCAGCGACTGGTGGACAAGGTCAGCGCGGTCTTCGTGCCAGTGGTGCTGATCATTGCGTTGTTCACCTTCATCGGTTGGTGGATCGCCGGCGCCGATGCCGAGACCGCCATCATCAACGCCGTCACCGTGCTGGTGATCGCCTGCCCTTGCGCGCTCGGCCTCGCCACGCCAGCCGCCATCATGGCCGGCACCGGCGTGGCCGCGAAGTACGGCATCCTGATCAAGGACGCCGAAGCGCTGGAAACCATGCATCGCGTCACCACCGTCGTGTTCGACAAGACCGGCACGCTGACCGAAGGCCGTGCACGCGTAGCCGAAGTGCAGGCCATCGGCATCACCGAACATGAATTGCTGCAACTGGCGGCTACCATCCAGCGTGGCAGTGAACATCCGTTCGGCCTCGCCGTCATGCAACGCGCCGCCGAACTGCAGATCGTTCCCGGCGATGCCGTCGCAGTGCAGGCGCTGGCCGGCCTCGGCCTGCGCGCGACGATAGACGGCAAACAATATCTGCTCGGCACTTCTCGCCTGATGCGCGAACAAGGCATTGTGCTCGACGGCGACGCCAACACCAAGGCACAACAGCTGGAACGCAGCGGCCGCAGCCTGTCTTGGGTCGCACAGGCGATGCCGACGCATCAACTGCTCGGCTTCATCACCGCCAGCGACACGATCAAGGAAAGCGCATCGCGCGCCATCGACAGCCTGCATGCACAACGGATCGATACCGTGCTGTTGAGCGGCGACAACCAGGGCAATGCCGATGCCGTCGGCCGTGCGCTCGGCATCGACCGCGTGATCGCGCAGGTGCTGCCGGCCGAGAAGACCGACAAGATCACCGAACTGAAAAACAGCGGCCAGGTTGTCGCAATGGTCGGCGATGGCATCAACGACGCGCCGGCGCTGGCCGCAGCCGACGTCGGCATCGCGATGTCCACCGGCACCGATGTCGCGATGCACGCAGCCGGCATCACGCTGATGCGCGGCGATCCGGCGCTGGTCGCCGATGCGATCGACATCTCGCACCGCACGTACAACAAGATTCGCCAGAACTTGTTCTGGGCCTTCATCTACAACGTCATCGGCATTCCGCTGGCCGCCTTCGGCGTGCTGAATCCGATGTTCGCCGGCGCGGCAATGGCGTTCAGCTCGGTCAGCGTGATCAGCAACGCGCTGCTGTTGAAACGATGGAAGGCAGATCGCAGTGCCAACCGCAATACGAACCGCAACATCAATCGCAACATGAAGGAGGAAAACGCATGAACATCGGACAAGCCTCCGCTGCTTCCGGCATCTCCGCCAAGATGATCCGTCATTACGAAAGCATCAATCTGATCCGGCCGGGAGCACGCACCGCTTCCGGCTACCGTACCTATAGCGAGAAAGACGTGCACACCATGCGCTTCATCAAGCGCGCGCGCTCGCTGGGATTTTCGCTGGACCAGATCCGCAACCTGCTGTCGCTGTGGCAGGACGAACATCGCGCCAGCGCCGACGTCAAGGCGATTGCTTTGGAACACGTCGGCGAACTGGAGAAACGCATCACCGAACTGACCGAGATGCGCGACACGCTGCAACATCTGGCGCAATCGTGCAGCGGCGATGCGCGTGCCGATTGCCCCATCCTGCGCGGTCTGGCGGACTCGTCCGATGCCGCAAATGCCGCAGCCTGCTGCCAGCATTGATCGTCACCGATCGACGCCAGCAAAGACGTTAGCAAAAAGCGGAAAAAAAAGCGAGCCGGCCATGCCGCTCGCCTTTTCCATTACTGCAGAATGCCGCGCCTGCTCACCCTGCCTTGCTGCCGGTCACCGGATAACCGGCATCGACGATTGCAGCGCTGATCTTGTCCAGCGCCGCGCCCGATTGCACGCTCACCTTTTTCTGCGCCAGATCGACGTTGACCGAAGCCTGCGCATCCACTGCATGCACCGCCTTCGTCACCGCATTGACACAATGACCGCAACTCATTTTTTCCACTTGCAATTCGTACATCACACTCTCCTTGTTGTATGCCTGATGCCACTTTAGGGCTTGCCACAAGGGGAAGGTCAAGTGCTTCTTGCCGCTGTGTGCCCACCGTGGCTGCGGCTACTTACCATCGATCATTGCCGCCAACCGTTGCATCTATCGCACCAATTGTGCCCGATCCCAGATTGGAAACGTTAAATATGGTTTCCATCATCATTTCGTGCGAATTTGTCGTGATCACTTCATATAAGATGGTTACAAATCAATAAGAATCAATTCGCTCATATCGCTTGACCGTTTCGTCTGATCGTTGCCTGAATTTCCCCCCGATGCCGTGTGTGCCTCATAGGAACATGCCTCACAGGATTCAGTTTTCCCGTTCGATCGACGACTTCGCCCGGGAGGCTGTTTGATGGATCATGCACCGCTGAAGATGGAATCCCTGCTGGGACATCTGGTGGAAATCACCGGCCATCGCGATCACGATCTGCTGGATATTTCGACGATGAGCGCGCTGCTCAACATGATCGGCGTCGGCCAGGCGCGCGTGCTGGAACTGTTCCAGTCGCACGGCGATCTGCTGGTGCGCCCGCGCGTATGGATCGAAGACGGCAAGGTACATATCCTCGATGAGGAAAGCTCGCCTGCCGACCAGCCGTGCGAGCCCATCGTCCGGTTTCCCGCACTGGTCAACTGCATTGCGCAGCGCCACAACCGCGTGGAAGAAACCCGCGACGACGGCAGCCATGCACTGTGGGTACCGGTCTGGCAAAACGACAAGGTCTCGACCTGCCTCGAAATCGTCAACGCGCATCCCTTCACGCCGCAGATGCTGCAAGTGATGGAAGGCATCCTCAGCGTCTATCGCAATTACCAGAGCCTGCTTGACTACAGCGAACGCGATTCGCTGACCGGCCTGCTGAACCGCAAGACCTTCGACGAGAAGTTCGCGCGCATGATCAGCAGCCGTACACCCGAACCGGCGAACAGCAACGACCGCCGCCATCATCATGCGACATCGCAATGGCTGGCCGTCGTCGACATCGATCACTTCAAGCGCGTCAACGACCGCTTCGGTCATCTGTACGGCGACGAAGTACTGATCCTGGTCGCCAACATCCTGCGCACGTCGTTCCGCTCGCAGGATCGCGTGTTCCGTTTCGGCGGCGAGGAATTCGTGATCCTGCTGCGCTCGACCACGCTGGACGAAGCGCGCATGATCTTCGACCGCTTCCGCACCAACGTCGAACAACATACCTTTCCGCAGGTCGGCACGATCACCGTCAGCGTCGGCTTCGCGGCCATCACGCAGGAGACACCGGTCGTCATCCTCGGCCATGCCGACCAGGCGCTGTACCACGCGAAGGAAAGCGGCCGCAATCGCGTCTGCTACTACGACGATCTGCGTGAACAAGGCATCATCAAGGTCGATAGCGGACCGGCCGAATCGGTCGAGTTCTTCTTCGACGAACCGTCGGCCTGAGCGCCGGGCAAATCGCAGCACACCTTCCTTCTTCATCGGCCGCGGGCCGCTCCTTTCCAACGTCGACTACAGCCGGCAAGCTTTTGCGATTGGGAGGATAATCGGCAGCCTTCGTTTCCTGCCATCCCGATGGCGGGCCCTTGTTGCCGCATCGATCGAGCCGCCGCCATGAATCCCGGCATTCTTTACGCCCTTTTCGCCTATGTGACTTGGGGCATGTTCCCCATCTATTTCAAGTCGCTGCAGGAAATCCCGCCGCTTGAAGTGCTGCTCTACAGGATGGTCTGGGCTCTGGTCTTTCTTTTCGTCGTGCTGGCCGTACGTCGGCAATGGGCCTGGCTACGGCCGGTGTTGCGGCAACCCAGAGTGCTGGCAGGCTTCACCGCCAGCGCGTTCCTGTTGTCGAGCAACTGGTTCCTCTATATCTGGTCGGTCAACCACGACCGCGTGGTGGAGGCCAGCCTCGGCTATTTCATGACCCCGCTGGTAAACGTGCTGCTCGGCGCCGCCATTCTCGGCGAACGCTTGCGCCGCCTGCAGTGGATGGCTGTCGGCATGGCCGCGCTCGGCGTGCTGTGGCTGACCTGGCAGAACGGCCATCCGCCATGGATCAGCCTGCTGCTGGGCATCACGTTCGGCATGTACGGCCTGTTGCGCAAGACGGCTTCGCTCGGCACGCTGGAAGGCCTGTCGCTGGAAACGCTGCTGCTGTTTCCGGTGGCAGCCGTGTCGCTGCTGGTGATGACTGCACAAGGCGCGCACGGTTTTGCGGAGGCATCCACCCGCACGCAATGGCTGATGGTGGCAGCCGGCCCCATCACTGCCATTCCGCTGCTGCTGTTCGGCGCAGCGGCACGACTGGTGCCACTGTCGACGATGGGGCTGATGCAGTACATCACGCCGTCGCTGCAACTGCTCGCCGGCATCTGGCTCTATCACGAGCCGTTCGGCGGTGCGCGTCTGATCGGCTTTACCGCCATCTGGATCGCACTGGCCCTGTACTCGGTGGATGGCTTGCACAGCTATCGCCGCGCACGAATGGTATCCGGCAGCATTCCGGCGAAATGAAAAAGGGCGGCATGGCCGCCCTTTTTCATGACATCACTATCGTCAGATTTCCACCTTGGTTCCCAACTCGATCACGCGGTTCGACGGAATCTGGTAATAGTCGGCCGCGCCACGCGCATGGCGCGACATCGTCACGAAGATATGTTCCCGCCACATCGCCATGCCGCGCGTCGGATGCGCGACCACGGTCTGGCGCGCGATGAAAAACGAGGTTTCCATCATCTCGAATTCCAGTCCGCGCTCCGCCGCCAGCGCCAGCGCACGCGGAATGTCCGGCACATCCTTGAAGCCGTAGTAGACATCCATCTGGTAGCACTCGTCGCCCAGCGGTGAAATGCGCACTTCCTCTTCCACCGGCACGTACGGCACTTCCTTCATGTGCACCGTCAGGAACACGACGCGCTCGTGCAGTACCTTGTTGTGCGACAGGTTGTGCAGCATCGCATGCGGTACGCCGTCCGATTCGCCGCGCAGGAAAATCGCGGTGCCCGGCACGCGCGTCGGCGGCGCGACGAACAGCGACGAAAGAAAATCCTCCAGCGGAATCGCATGCCGCTGCAGATTCTCGAACACCAGCTCGCGGCCGCGCTTCCATGTCGTCATCACGGTGAACAGGATCGCACCCAGCAGCAGCGGGAACCAGCCGCCGTGCAGCAGCTTGAGCATGTTGGCCGACAGGAAGCCGAGATCGATCGTCAGGAAGAAGCCGGTGGCGGCAATGCACAGCAGCAGGTTGTATTTCCAGCGATAGCGGATAACGAAGAAGGTCAGCATCGTCGTCACCGTCATCGTCGCCGTCACCGCGATACCGTACGCTGCGGCCAGATTGGACGACGAACTGAAGCCGATCACCGCCATCATCACGACGGCCATCTGCAGCCAGTTGACGGCCGGAATGTAGATCTGGCCCATGTGGCTGGCCGACGTGAACTCGATCTTCATGCGCGGCAGGAAACCCAGCGCGATCGCCTGCTTGGTCATCGAGAAGGTGCCGGAGATTGTCGCCTGCGACGCGATGATTGCAGCCATCGTCGCCAGCACGACCAGCGGATAGATGCTCCACGCGCCCAGTTGCTGATAGAACGGATTGTCGACCGCCTCCGGATGCATCAGCAGCAGCGCGCCCTGTCCCAGGTAATTCAGCGCCAGCGACGGAAACACCACCATGAACCATGCAGCACGAATCGGCTTGGCACCGAAGTGGCCCATGTCCGCATACAGCGCCTCGGCACCGGTGAAGGCCAGCACCACCGCACCCAGCGAAATGAAAGCCAGCAGCTTGTTGCCCTCAAGGAAATGCAGTGCGTTCAGCGGATTGAGCGCAGCCAGAATAGCCGGCTCGGCAATGATGTTGACGATGCCCATGATCGCCAGCACCGCGAACCACACCACCATGATCGGACCGAACCATTTGCCGATGCCGGCCGTGCCGCGCTGCTGCACCGAATACAGCACGCCGAGCACGACCACCGTCAGCGGCACGACATAAGGATCGAAAGCGGAAGTCGCCACGCTCAGACCTTCCACCGCCGACAGCACCGAGATCGCCGGCGTGATGACGCTGTCACCGTAGAACAGCGTCGCGCCGAACAGGCCCATCACCATCAGCGGGAAATACCAGCGCGAATGGCGGCCGACCGATGACAATGCCAGCGCCATCAGCGCCATGATGCCGCCTTCGCCGCGGTTGTTCGCGCGCAGGACCAGCGTGACGTACTTGAGGGAAACGATGATGATCAGGCCCCAGACGATCAGCGAAACGACGCCGATCAGGTTTTCCGGAGTCAGCGGAAGTCCGTGTTCCTTGGAGAACACTTCCTTCATCGTATAGAGGGGGCTGGTGCCGATGTCGCCGTAGACGATACCGACTGCTGCCAGTGTCAGCGCAGCAAGACTGTTTTTTTTATCCTGTGAAGCCAAAGAGTGCTCTCTCGATAGGACCGTGCGTCGCACGATAGGCCAAGCGCTTCCATAATGCAAGGAAATCGGCTTTCGTGCAGGAGGGCTGTTGCTTCGGCGTCGAAAAGCGCGGCTGGCGGTTTACAAACGCAAAAAGATGCGCTTGCCATGCGCGTGCCGTGTTTTCCATGGTGCGATCGGGTATCCTTGTGCGGTTTTTCTTCCACCGAACAGTGCAATCGCAATGGCCAATTACGTATACACCATGAACCGCGTGGGCAAGATCGTTCCGCCCAAGCGCCAGATCCTCAAGGACATCTCGCTGTCGTTCTTCCCCGGCGCCAAAATCGGCGTGCTGGGCCTGAACGGCTCCGGCAAATCGACACTGCTGAAGATCATGGCCGGCATCGACACCGACATCCAGGGCGAAGCGCGCCCGATGCCGGGCCTGAACATCGGCTACCTGCCGCAGGAACCGCAGCTCGATCCGGAAAAGACCGTACGCCAGGAAGTCGAATCCGGCCTCGGCGAAGCCTTCGAAGCGCAAGCCAAGCTGGACGCCGTGTACGCCGCCTATGCAGAAGAAGATGCGGACTTCGATGCGCTCGCCGCCGAGCAGGCGCGCCTGGAAGCGATCATCGCCGCATCCGACGGCGGCAACCTGAACCTGCAGCTGGAAATGGCGGCCGATGCGCTGCGCCTGCCGCCGTGGAACGCCAAGATCGGCGTGCTGTCCGGCGGCGAGAAGCGCCGCGTCGCGCTGTGCAAGCTGCTGCTCTCCAAACCCGACATGCTGCTGCTCGACGAGCCGACCAACCATCTGGACGCCGAATCGGTCGAATGGCTGGAGCAGTTCCTGCTGCGCTTCCCCGGCACCGTGGTCGGTATTACCCACGATCGCTACTTCCTCGACAACGCCGCCGAATGGATTCTGGAACTCGATCGCGGCAGCGGCATTCCGTGGAAAGGCAATTACTCGTCGTGGCTTGATCAAAAGCAGGCGCGTTTGAAACAAGAAGAAGCCACCGAATCGGCACGCCAGAAAGCGCTCGCCAAGGAACTGGAATGGGCGCGGCAGAATCCGAAGGCGCGCCAGGCCAAATCGAAGGCGCGGCTGGCCCGCTTCAACGAACTCTCCGAATACGAATACCAGAAGCGCAACGAGACGCAGGAGATTTTCATCCCCGTGGCCGAACGCCTGGGCAACGAAGTCATCGAGTTCAAGAACGTCTCGAAAGCCTTCGGCGACCGCCTGCTGATGGACAACGTCTCCTTCACCGTGCCGCCGGGCGCCATCGTCGGCATCATCGGCCCCAACGGCGCCGGTAAATCGACACTGTTCAAGATGATCGCCGGCCTCGACAAGCCGGACAGCGGCGAAGTCGTCATCGGACAAACTGCGAAAATTTCGCTGGTCGATCAGTCGCGCGACGATCTTGCCAACACCAAGACTGTGTTCGAAGACGTTTCCGGCGGCGCCGACATCCTGAGCGTGGGCCGCTTCGAAATGCCGTCGCGCGCCTATCTCGGCCGCTTCAACTTCAAGGGCGGCGACCAGCAGAAGATCGTCGGCAACCTGTCCGGCGGCGAACGCGGCCGCCTGCATCTGGCGAAGACACTGCTCAAGGGCGGCAACGTGCTGCTGCTGGACGAACCGTCGAACGATCTGGACGTCGAAACCCTGCGCGCGCTGGAAGATGCACTGCTCGAATTCGCCGGCAGCGTGATGGTGATCTCGCACGATCGCTGGTTCCTCGACCGCATCGCGACGCACATCCTCGCGTTCGAAGGCGATTCGCAGGTCGTCTTCTTCGACGGCAACTATCAGGAATACGAAGCCGACAAGAAGAAACGCCTCGGCGAGGAAGGCGCGAAGCCGAAGCGCATCCGCTACAAGCCGCTGACGACCTGACGCCTGGCGCAACAGGCGCCAGCCAACAAAAAGGGAGAGCTGATCATCCGATCGCTCTCCCTTTTTCATGTTCATGCACGCAGCAACCCGTGCATGACAGCATGCATCACTTGCTCATGCCGTCCTTACCCATGCTGTCTTTGGACATACCGTCGTGCGACATTTCGCCTTTCTTCATACCGTCTTTCGACATGTGATCCTTCTTCATCGCATCTTTCTTCATGCCGTCCTTGGACATATGGTCCTTCTTCATGCCATCTTTTTTCATGCCGTCATGCGACATGCCGTCCTTGGCCATGCCATCGTGCGACATTTCATCCTTCTTCATCGCATCCTGAGCGAATGCAGCGGTCGACATCAGCAGCGTTGCGGAAATAATGGCGGTAGCAAGTTTTTTCATGATGTTTCCTCTTCGGTAAGTAAGTAAAAAATTTAAGTCGTAACGCGGGTGCTGCTCAATTTGCGAACAGTCGTGCTTATGGCTCAACTGCCGCCGAACCAGTTGTATCCCTGATCTTCCCAATAGCCGCCTGGGTAGGCATTGGTGACGAAGATCGCCTGGATATGCTTGGGATTCTTGTAGCCGAGCTTGGTCGGCATCCGCAGCTTCATCGGATAGCCGTACTGCGCCGGCAAGGTCTGGCCGTCATAGGTCAGCGTCATCAGCGTCTGCGGATGCAGCGCGGTCGCCATGTCGATGCTGGTGTAATAGTCGTCGGCGCACTTGAAGCCGACGTATTTCGCATTCAGATCGGCACCGACGCGCTTCAGGAAGGTCGCGAACGGCACGCCGCCCCACTTGCCGATTGCGCTCCAGCCTTCGACGCAGATATGACGCGTCACCTGATCGGTCTGCGGCAACGCACGCAGCTTGCGCAGCGTCCATGGCGTGCGGTCGGCGATCAGGCCGCTCAGTTCGAGCCGCCATTCGTCGCCGTCGATCTGCGGCACTTCGTCTTCGCCATAAAAAGCATTGAACGGGAACGGGCGCGTGATCATCGAATCGGGATAGGTCGGCGCCAAGCGGTTCGGATCGAACAGCGCGCCCTGCACGCGATCGTTCCATCGCGATACCTGACCGAGCGCAGATTCGATGCTGCTGTCGTCGTCCAGCGAGCAGCCGGTCAGCATCGCCAAACCGCCGAGCGTGATCGTGCGCTGCAGAAAAGTGCGACGCGACGGTGCGGCAACACGCCGAATCGCATCGGCCAGCATCAGTTCGCTGTCTTTTGAATAGCTGATTTTCTTCTTGATCATGATGACTCCTGCTTCTCAACGGCCTCGAATCATCGCCAGCAGCGTGCGCGGCACCAGCGCCACCATCGCGACATGGACAACGAAGAATGCAACCAGCCCGGACATGGCGAAGAAGTGAATGCGCCGCGCCGCTTCGTAACCGCCCAGCAGCTCGCGCAGCAGCGGGAACTGCACCGATTTCCACAATACGAGTCCGGACAGCACGACCGTCACGATGTCGAGCATGACGAACAGATAGGCGGCGCGCTGCACCGCGTTGTAGTGGCGGGGATCGGCATGCGACAGCTTTCCCTTCAACGCGGCAATCAGGTCAGCGACGATCTGACGCGGCTTCAGCGGAAAGAACTGCCGCTTGATCCGACCGGAGAAAACATTGATCGCCAGATAGATCACGCCGTTGACGACCAGCAGCCACATCGCGGCGAAATGCCACTGCAGCGCGCCGCCCAGCCAGCCGCCGAGCGTGATGTCGGAAGGAAAACGAAAATCGAAGAACGGCGACGCGTTATAGATGCGCCAGCCGCTGGTGACCAGCACGATGACGGCAACGGCATTGAGCCAGTGCGTGATGCGCAGCCAGGCCGGATGAATGGTGCGCGTCGATTGCATGGCGGCCTCCATCACAAACCCCGCGTCGCCGGCTGACATTGCGCAGTGCTGACAGCCTGCAACACGCGGCCTTGATCAGGTGCCTGCACGAAGGCGACGGCCTGCAGATTGTTGCGCTTCCAGTCCGCCGGCAATGTCACGTCTTGATGAAACTGTGCGTGTCCTTGCGACAAACGGATCGGGCCGTACCACTGACGCACCGTGCCGTCGTGGTGCAAGGTGGCACCGCTGTTTTCGCCGCGCGACACTTTTGATACCAGGCTGTCCTCGCTGATGGCGACATACAGATCGCCGTCAACCTCCGTGCTGCCTCGCGCGTTGACGACGGCATCGAGCGTCACCGAAGCGGTCGCAGTCGGTGTCGCCTTCAGCGTGATCGTGACGGGTGCCGGCAGCGCATTGATCTGCCGGATGGTTTCCGGCAAATTGCCGCGCCATGCACGCAGCTCTTTACCGCTGACAAAGAATTGCGGCGTATAGACGACACGGCTGTGACGCGCCGCGACCAGATCGCTCTGACGCCGGTCGAATGTCTTCTGCGCGAAGATATCCTTCCAGCCGATATCGTCCCAGTACGTGACATGCATCGACAACGGCACGATCGCTGCATCCTTGCCGAGATCGTTCTTCAGTTCGCTCAATTGGCGATCGGCCGGCGGGCAGCTGGAACAGCCTTCGCTGGTGTAGAGTTCGATCAGCGCGGCCGTGGCGGAACCGCTTTTGACTTCGCAGGCGTTCCCGGCATACGATGGCGTCCCTGTCATGCCAAGGACGCCGGCAAGGGCAATCAGTGCGATTGGTTTCATGTGCGATTACCGTTGAATGATGTGCAAGGTAATTCGCAAGAAAAACGGAACGGGTTACATGCCCCGTAAAAAAATTTCGACTTTTCCGCGTTTTTATTTCATTCACGTGTAACCGAAAGCACCGATGCACCGTATACCGGAAGGAGAGGGAAAGACTGGCGTTGCGCAGACGGAAGAGCGGCTGCGGTCCCTTCTGCTCCTTGGCATGGATGGGGACGAAGCCGCCTACCGCGATTTCCTGCAGGCAAGCGCAACGCATTTGCGCGCTTTCCTGCGTCGCCGTCTGAGCCGCTGGCCGGACGAGGTCGAGGACTTGGTGCAGGAATCGCTGCTGGCGTTGCATAACCAGCGCATGACCTACGACCGCGACGCCCCGCTGACCGCGTGGATGTATGCGATCGCGCGATACAAGCTGATCGACTGGCTGCGCCGCCATGCACGGCATGAAGGATTGAACGATCCGCTGGAAGACGATAGCGAACTGTTCTCCACTGCCGAAGCGGATGGCAGCGAAGCGAAACGCGATCTGGAGAAAGTGCTGGCCATGCTGCCCGAACAGCAACGCGCCGCCATCCTGCATACGAAAGTGGGCGGCTTGTCGGTGCGCGAAACGGCGGCAGCGATGCAGATCTCCGAAGCGTCGGTCAAGGTCGCCGTGCATCGCGGCCTGAAGGCGCTGGCGGCAAAATTGCGGAATGAAGAATCATGAAGACAGATGACCTGATCAACATGCTGGCCAGCGGGCCGGACGTCGCGGCACCGAAAATTCCGGTGCGCCGCTTCCTGCTGCTCGTGTCGGCCGGTTTGGCGGCAAGTGTGCTGCTGATGCTAGCGCTGCTCGGCGTGCGGCCCAACCTGGACGAGCTGGCAACGCTGCCGGCATTCTGGATCAAGGTCGTGTTCGTCGTCGCGCTGGCAAGCGCCGGCGGCGTCGCGGCAGCACGCCTGTCGATGCCGGGCGCGCGCACGACTGTCCTGCCGGCATTGATCGCTGCGCCGTTGCTGCTGATCTGGATCGCCGCCGCCGTTTCGCTGATGCATGCGACACCGGGCCAGCGCAGCCATCTGTTCTGGGGCGATACCTGGCGTTACTGCACGCTGCTGATCACCCTGCTGTCGCTGCCGATCTTCGCCGCGGTGCTGCAGATCATGCGTCATCTGGCGCCGACGCGCCTGCATCTGGCTGGTGCCGGTGCCGGCTTTGCTGCAGGTACGGCCGCCACCGTCGTCTACTCGATACATTGCCCGGAGACCGCCGCGCCCTTCCTCGGCTTCTGGTACGTGCTCGGCGTCGCGATTCCGACCATCCTCGGCGCATCGCTCGGGCCGCGCATCCTGCGCTGGTAATTTTTCTCGCGACACTTCATCGCGCATCATCGTAAAAAAGGCCATGCATTGCATGGCCTTTTACTTTTCATCGTCAAACGACGATCAGAACTCTTCCCAGTCGCCCTCGCCGGCAGGCACTGCCGTCGGTTCCTTCCTTTCGGCTTTCGATGCCACAGCCTTCAGTTTCGGCGCCGGCTTTTGTTGCGGCTTCACACTGCCCGCGACGCTGCTGCCGGCGGTTCCGGCAAGCGCCTTCGGCGCAGCGGAAGGGATGACGACCGCATTGCCGTCCAGCTTGAAGACGCTGACGACGTGCGACAGATTGCTCGCCTGATCCTGCAGCGATGCCGCAGCGGCGGCCGCTTCCTCGACCAGTGCCGCATTCTGCTGCGTGACCTGGTCCATCTGCATGACGGCTTCGTTGATTTGTTCGATGCCGGATGTCTGTTCCTGGCTGGCAGCCGTGATCTCGCCCATGATGTCGGTCACGCGGCGCACGCTGTCGACCACTTCCTTGATCGTCGTGCCGGCTTCGTTAACCAGTTGCGAACCGGTGTTGACCTTTTCAACCGAATCGTTGATCAGCAGCTTGATCTCCTTCGCCGCGCTGGCGCTGCGCTGCGCAAGGTTGCGCACTTCGGTTGCGACGACGGCAAAGCCACGCCCCTGCTCGCCGGCGCGCGCCGCCTCGACCGCCGCGTTCAGCGCAAGGATATTCGTCTGGAACGCGATGCCGTCAATGACGCCGATGATGTCGACGATCTTGCCGGCCGAATCGTTGATCGAGCCCATCGTCTCCACCACTTGCGAGACGACCTCGCCGCCGCGCACCGCCACTTCGGATGCGCTCTGCGCCAGCTGGTTCGACTGGCGCGCGTTGTCGGCATTCTGCTTGACGGTGGACGTCAGCTCTTCCATCGACGACGCGGTTTCTTCCAGCGAACTGGCCTGTTCTTCGGTGCGCGCCGACAGATCGAGGTTGCCGGTGGCGATCTGCGTGGAAGCGGCGGCGATCGTATCGGTGCCGAGCCGCACCTGCGAGACGATCTTCACCAGGCTTTCGTTCATCTCCTTCAGCGCCTGCAGCAACTGGCCGGTTTCATCCTTCGACGTGACGGTGATGGTGCCAGTCAGATCGCCATCGGCGACCTTGCGCGCCAGGCCAACCGCCTGCGTCAGCGGACGCGTGATGCTGCGCGTCGCGAGGAAAGCCAGGATCAGGCTGATGACGACAGCCATCGCCGACAGCGCCGCCACCAGTTCCTTCGCCTGATTCGCCATGCTATGCGCTTCGTCGCCGGACTGCTTCATCAGCAGCCCTTGGTAATCGATCAGTTTTCCCAGTCCCACCATGTAGGCCAGTTGCGCCGGACGCAGTTCGGCAAACAGCAGGGCATGCGCTTCTTCCTTCAAGCCATCCGACATCAGCGTGACGAAACGATCCTTCAGCGGACTGAACTGGCCGCGCGCCTCGATCAGCGCCGCCATGTGCTTGCGGCCTTCTTCCGACTTGATGGTCTTGTCCAGTGCGTCCAGCGACTGCGTGATCACCTGCGAGCTCTTTGCGATATTGTCGAGCTCGCCCTTGATCTCGTCGGGGCTCGTCATCAACAGAGTGTTGCGCATGTTGCGCGCAGTCTCGTTGAGCTCGTCCATGATGGTGTTGGCATGCACGGTCTTCGGATAACGGTCTTCGTTGGTCAGCGTGATGGCCTGATCGAGACGATCGATGCGGGAAAAGGCAATCGTTGCCAGGATGATCAACACGACGACGACACTGCCAAAACTCAAGGCCAGACGCTGGCCGATCTTCAGATTTTTCATTTCCCGTCTCTTTCAATGAAGTGGATCACACAATGTCATTGCAGGCGGACGAAGAACAATCGGCAGGTTTACCGAACGCGCCGAGCTGATCTTGCAGCCATGCCCCGAAATCAACTACCAAAACTTTCTTATCGGCGGACAGACTGCACTTCTTAAAGAAATTCTGAGAAATACCTCACGTTTTTTTAATGCGATCGCGACATGCCACAACGGCATGCCGCAATGTCAATCGACATCGGTCAGCACCCATCGAGATCAATTCGCCCAGTTGCGGCAGAACTGCATGAAGAATTCGAGTCGTGCCGACAACAGCTTGTTGCGGCGATGGATCAGATAGAAGTGGCGCTGCAGGCGCGGCAAGGTCGTACGCAATTCGACCAGCCGACCGGCTTCCACCAGATCGGCGACGACCAGCCGCGACAGGCAGGCCAGGCCCAGACCGGCCGCCGCCGCATGCTTGATCGCTTCCGCATTGCTGAATTCGCCGGCCGAATGCAGCATGTGCAGATGCGGCAGCAGCGCATGCTCGACCGCTTCGCGCGTGCCGGAGCCGACTTCGCGCAGCAGCCAGCCGGCCTGCCGCAGATCGGCCAGCGGCACCTTGCCGTCGCGCCCGGCAAACGGATGATGCGGCGCGCAGACCACCACCAGCTCGTCGGCAAGCCACGGTTCCGCGCGCAGTTCCGGTTCGTGGCACGGCCCTTCGATCAGGCCGACGTCGACGTCGAATGCCGCCACCGCGGCTGCCACAGCGCGCGTGTTGGCGATCGTGACCTGCGGCACCGATGCCGAATGCTGCGCAAAATGCGCCAGCATCGGCGGCAGCAGATAAATGCCGATCGTCGTGCTGGCGGCTATTCGCAGTCCAACCGCATCGGCGGCATCGGGCTGGTGGAACTGCGCTTCGATGGTCGCTGCCGCATCAAGCATCTGGCGTGCCTGCGGCAACAGCATGCGGCCGTTGTCATTGAGGATCAGGCGCTTGCCGACGCGATCGAACAGGTGAATGCCGAGCAGGCTTTCCAGTTCCTTCAGCGCGGCGCTGGCAGCCGATTGCGACAGGGCCACGGCATCGGCGGCGGCCATCGTGCTGCCGTGGTCTGCAACGGCAAGAAAGATCTGCAATTGTCGGAGGGTGAGGCGCATGTCCTTTGCCTTTCAAATTCACATATCGATTTTTCAGGTTGATTATAGATAAACAAATCGTTTTATCAATTGATCTACCTTGCCTAGACTCACGGCATTCCCTTCCTTGCCGTAGCCTGTATGCATACCTCCCGCCCTGTTTCTCGTTCTGCCTCGACCCGCGGCATATCCGTACCGCGTCTGCTGCATTGGCTGCCCGGCTTCGCGCTGAGCACCGCGATCGCGCTGGCGGCGATCCGGCTCGGCGAACTGCCGTGGCTGCAGGCGCATGGGCTGAGTGCATTGATCGTGGCCATCCTGCTCGGTATCGTTCTCGGCAATACCGTCTATCCGCATATCGGCACGCAATGCGGGCCCGGTGTCACCGCCGCCAAGCAGACGCTGCTGCGCGCCGGCATCGTGGTGTACGGCTTCCGGCTGACCTTTCACGACATCGGTCACGTCGGCACAGCGGGCATCGTCATCGACACACTCGTGCTCACGTCGACGTTTGCGCTGTCGCTGTTCGTCGGCCGACGCATGCTGGGGCTGGATCGCGATACGGCTGTGCTGATCGGTGCGGGTAGCGCCATTTGCGGCGCCGCCGCGGTGATGGCGACGGAACCCATCGTCAAGGCGCGCGCCGAGAAGGTGACCGTTGCAGTATCGACTGTCGTCGTATTCGGCACGCTGGCGATTGCGCTCTATCCGCTGCTGTATCAGTGGAATCTGCACTGGCATCCCGATTGGCGCCTGCTGCCTACCGACGCCTCCGGATTCGGCATCTATATCGGCTCGACCGTGCACGAAGTAGCGCAGGTGCTGGCCGCCGCGCGCACGATCGACCCGCAGGCCGCCGACAGCGCCGTCATCGCCAAGCTGGTGCGCGTGATGATGCTGGCGCCCTTTCTGCTCGCGCTGTCGTTGTGGATGCGTCGCGATTCATCTGCGGTACAGCAGTCGGATGGGCATCATCCATCGCACCGCGACGGCAAAGCGGCGCGCGTAACGATTCCGTGGTTCGCTTTCGCCTTCCTCGCGGTGGTCGGCCTGAATACGGTCGCACCGCTATCGCCCGCGTTGCGCGCCGACGCAATCGACATCGATACCTGGCTGCTGACGATGGCGATGGCCGCGCTGGGATTGACGACGCATCTTTCGGCGATCCGCCGCGCCGGCATCAAACCTCTGATTTTGGCGGCGCTGCTGTTCGGCTGGCTGATCGCCGGCGGCGCGCTGATCAATCGCCTCGTCACCACGCTGACCGGCACATTGGCCGGATGACATGAACGGATAAACGGCGCAGGCGCACGATGACAGCGGCACATCGCTTATCATTTCCATCTTGTTGCACCTTGTTGTGCTTCATTGCAGTCCGATTCCATCTCGTTTGCATCGCGCCCTCACCGTTTGCCGCTTCTTCATGCATCAACTCGCCGCTCCCGTTTCCGCCGAAATCGAAATCAAGAAGAGCCGTTTCATCGCGCTGCTGTATCCGCTGACCACGCGCGCCGAAGCGCAGGCAAAGCTGGCCGAACTGCGTGCGCAGCATCCGAACGCCGTGCATTTCTGCTGGGTGCTGGTCTGCGACGGCGATTCGGGACTGGACGACGATGGCGAGCCGTCCGGCACTGCGGCGCGACCGATGTACAACGTGCTGGTGCACAAGGATGTATTCAACGTGCTGGCCGTCGTCGTGCGTTACTGGGGCGGCATCAAGCTGGGCGCGGGCGGGTTGACGCGTGCCTACGGGCAGGCGGTGTCGGAGGCGATGAAGCTGGCGGAGCTGATGCCGGTGGAAGCGATGTGCGAACGGCGCTTCGTCCTGCCGTTCGCCGATGAATCGACGCTGCGCCGTCTATGCGAGCAGCACGGCGTCGTCGTGCTCGATGCGGTCTATGGCGATGCGGTCACGCTGCATGCGCGGATGAAGGAAAGCCAGGCCGACGCTTTCTGCCGGCTGGCGGTCGACCTGCTGCGCGGCGGATTGCAGATATCGGAAACCTGATTCCGCAATCCGTCACACGGATTCGTATCAGAGCATTTCCAGCGGTTCGGGGCTGGACGGCGGCGGAAACGCTTCGTCCAGCTCTGCCAGATCCTGCTCGGTCAATTGCAGGTCCAGCGCCGCACGATTCTGCCGCACGTGTTCCGTCTTCGATGCCTTCGGAATCGCGATCACGCCCTGCTGGCGCAGTACCCACGCCAGCGCCACCTGCGCCGGCGTTACGCCGTGGCGTTCGGCGATGTCCTGCACCTCGGGGCAATGCGACAGGCGTCCCTGCTCGATCGGCGAGTATGCCATCAGCGGCAGGCCGCGCTGTTGCGCCTGCGGCAGCAGGTCGAACTCGATGCCGCGCCGCGTCAGGTTGTACAGCACCTGATTGGTCGCCACCGCATCGCCGCCCGGCGCGCGCAGCAGTTCCTTCATATCGTGAACATCCATGTTGCTGACGCCCCAGCGGCGGATCTTGCCGTCGCGCTGCAGCTTTTCGAACGCTTCGATGGTTTCGGCAAACGGCGTGCGACCACGCCAGTGCAACAGATAGAGATCGAGGCGGTCGGTGCCGAGGCGGCGCAGGCTACGTTCGCAAGCGGCGATCGTGCCGTTGCGCGAAGCATTGCTCGGCAAGACCTTGCTGACCAGGAAAACCTCATCGCGGCGGCCGGCGATCGCTTCGCCGACCAGCTCTTCCGACGCGCCGTCGCCGTACATCTCGGCCGTGTCGATCAGCGTCATGCCGAGATCGAGGCCGGTGCGCAGCGTGGCGATTTCCTCGTCGCGGCGGTTGCGATGATCGCCCATGAACCAGGTGCCCTGGCCGAGCACGGGAACGGTTTCGCCGGAAGGAAGAGTTGTCGTACGCATCATGGTCCTTTCTGTTTCGGCCTTCGCGCTTGCCGCATGGCGACGGCAGGCCCGAAGGGGTCGTTATAGAATGGCCGATTATACGTAACGCCTGTGCGCAACATCGATGTCCGCTCCACGCCCCGACGCCCTGACCACGCCCGCCACACTCTCCACCTGCCGTCCCGACACGATGGACTGGGTACCGTGGGCCATGCCCGGCGCACAGTTCAAGCTGCTGCATGCGAACGCAACGACGGGCAGCTTCACGCTGCTGATCCGTTTCGAAGCCGGTGCGGAAGCGCCGGTCCACCGCCATGTCGGCGCGGTAGAAGGTTACATGCTCGAAGGCGGCTTCTTTTACAAAGACGATCCCGACACGCGCTTCGATGCCGGCAGCTATCTGTACGAGAACGAAGGCGCCGTGCATCAGCCCGTCAGCCCGCACGGCGGCGTGATGTTCGCCGTCTTCCACGGCCCGGTCGAAGGTCTGGACGAAGAAGGCAACGTGACCGGCCGCATCCACTGGAAGTGGCACGTGAAGAAATGGAACGAGGCCGGCAACGCCTACACGCCGGACGGTCTGACGGAATGATGCATCCGCGCTGCAACAGCATGCGCGAAATTCCGCCATCGCCGCAGCAGTCCTCCTTATAATTGCCCGTTGCCGGGAGAGCCGCACCTCACGGACATCGTTGCGACCGATTCCCTTTCTTCAGCCTATGCGTCTTCTTCCGGAAAAATACCGCCTGCTCATCTGGATCAGCCTGCTGCTGGTTGCCGGCTTCCTCACCACCAGCGTCATCAGCTACGTCGTCTCGCGCGATGCGATTCGCCAGCGCGTCGCCGAACAGGCGCTGCCGCTGACCAGCGACAACATCTATTCCGAAATCCAGAAGGACATCCTGCGCCCGGTCTTCATCTCGTCGCTGATGGCCAACGACACTTTCCTGCGCGACTGGATGCTGGCCGGCGAAACCGACGTCAAGCAGATCGCGCGCTACCTGAAAGAGGTCAAGGAAAAATACGGCACGATCAGCAGCTTTCTCGTTTCCGACCCCACGCATCGCTACTACTACGGCGACGGCCTGCTGAAGACGGTCAGCGAAAAGGAAACGCGCGACGTCTGGTATTACCGCGTGCGTGACATGAAGACCGATTACGAAACGAACGTCGACATCGACATGGCCAACCGCGATGCGATGACGATCTTCATCAATCATCGCGTCGTCGACTACGACGGCAACTTCCTCGGCGCAACCGGCGTCGGCCTGACGCTGGATACGATGGCCGGCCTGCTGGACAGCTATCAGACCCGCTTCCATCGCACCATCTACTTCGTCGATCAGAACGGCGCCATCAAGCTGACCGGCAAATCGATGCGCGCCATGCACGATATGCATGGCACGATCCAGAAGCTGCCCGGCGTTTCCACCATCGCGAAACAAATCCTGGGCAACAAGAGCACCACGCCGACGCAACTCGAATACAAGCGCGATCACGAGACGATCCTGATGAGCTCGCGCTTCATTCCCGAGCTCGACTGGTACCTGCTGGTCGAACAGGATCTCGCCGACGATGTGCTGCCGCTGCAGCGCATGCTGTACATCAACATCGCCATCAGCGCGATCGTCACGCTGCTGATCCTCGGCATGGTGCTGTTCATCGTGCGCCGCTCGCACGAGCAGATGGAAACCATCGCCGGCACCGACACGCTGACCGGCCTGCTGAATCGCCAGGCATTCGAGATGGTGTTCCATCAGGCCATCCTCGACAGCGAACGGCGCGGCAGCCCGCTGTGTGCCGTGCTGTTCGACATCGACTACTTCAAGATGGTCAACGACAACTACGGCCATCTGGCCGGCGACCGCATCCTGCAGGAAATCGCCACCATCACGAAGAAATCGGTGCGCGAGAACGACATCGTTGCACGCTGGGGCGGCGAGGAATTCCTCATCCTGCTGAAGGACTGTCCGCTGCAGCAGGCGATCGCCATCGCCGAAAAACTGCGCGGCACCATCGCCAACCACGACTTCGCGCTGCGCGGCGGCGATATCCTGCTGACGGCCAGCCTCGGCATCGCCGAATATGCGCGCGACGAATCGTCGGCCGACTTCTTCACGCGCGCCGATCGCGCGCTCTATCAGGCCAAGGAAAAAGGCCGCAATCGTATCGCCGTATCGCAATCTCAAGCACAGCCGCAATCACCATCGCAGCCGCAGAACGCCGCAGCGAAAAATCCTGCCGACGCCTGATACGCCCCGCCGACGGCACGCGCCGTCGGCAAAACGGAGCGATCGGCGCTACACTGATTGCTTCACGCCAACCACGTATCAACGGACCCCATGAGCACGCCCACCGCCGCCGAATCCGCCCTGTCGCCTGCGCAGATCGCGCAGTTCGAGCAGGACGGCTATCTGGTCTTCAGGAACATGCAGGATGCAGCCGCATGCGAACGCATGCTGGCCGTCGCGCAACAGCAGCTGCAGGAAGCGCAGCAGCCGCTCGAATACGAAGCGGAGCTCGGCTATGCCGGCGCGCCGACATCGCTGGAGGCGGAAGGCGGCCGCACCATACGCCGCCTGCGCGGCGCCTACGACCGCGCGCCGGTCTTCCACGACTGGGCCGAAGATACGCGCGTGACCGGCAAACTGCGCCAGCTGTTCGGCGAACCGGTCTGCCTGACGCTGGCGCATCACAACTGCGTGATGACCAAGCATCCGCAATACGGCACCGCCACTGGCTGGCATCGCGACATCCGCTACTGGTCGTTCTCGCAACCGAACCTGATCTGCGTCTGGCTGGCGCTGGGCGATGAAGTTGCCAGCAACGGCAGCCTGAAGTTCATTCCCGGCTCGCATCGCCTGCAGATCGCGCCTGATCGCCTGGACGAACTGCTGTTCCTGCGCCCCGAACATCCGGAGAACCAGGCGCTGTTCAAGCAAGGCAAGGCAGTGGAACTGCATCGCGGCGACGTCGTGTTCTTCCACAGCCTGCTGTTCCACGCCGCCGGCGTGAACACGTCGGACAAGGTGAAAACTTCCGTCGCCTTCGCCTATCACGGCTGCAGCAACCAGCCGCTGCCGAACACACGCTCTTCCGCATCCGGCGACATACGCATCGCCGATTGACGATCGACGTACGGCCAACGTAAAAAAGCCCTCTTGCGAGGGCTTTTTGTTTGTTCACGCCATCATCACTTCTTCGGTGTGCTCGGCGGATTGCGGGACGATTCCGGTAATTGCTTCTGTGTCGCATCGGGATGATCACGCCGGATTTCCTCCACGCCCGCCATGCCGCGCCTGTCGGTGTCGAGCTGGCCTTCCTGGATATCGTCGTGCGCGCGCTTGATGATGTCGCGCGGCGCATCGTCCTGACTGTCGAACGATTCATCATGTTCATGCGGCAGGCGCGGCGAGGAACGATCGCCATCCTTCTCTTCGCGCATGCCGGCCCGGCTGTCGTGGCGCTTGTCGGTAGAAACCTGTGCTTCGGGCATCGTCGTGCCCGGCTTGTCCGTCTGCATGTGTGGCCCTCCTTGAGGTTGCGTGAGCGCAATTGCGCAGAAAGATTGCATCATCAATAAGAACGCACGAAACGGTAATAATTCCCGTTGCCGATTTTGCGTTGCCGGACGAAAAAACCTTGTTCCTCCGCGCGCAGTTTGCTAGACTCGCGTCCGAACTCTGGGGAGTAGCCGGCCTTCGGCAACGAAGGCATCTGCATCAACACATTTGGCCCGCAGGCCATGGTGCAGATGATCGCAAGATTTGGCGAGACCATTGATCAACCGACGACTTGCAAGGGCCGGAGTCGTTGCTTGGTCTTTGGTTGAATCGTCCGGCCCTGGAAAGTCTCTTCTGATGGAATCCTTCTTCGTCTCGACCGGCATCGTCGCGCTGGCCGAAATCGGCGACAAGACACAACTCCTGTCCTTCCTTCTCGCAGCAAAATTCCGCAAACCCTTGCCGATCGCCGCAGGCATTCTGGTCGCCACGCTGTTCAATCATGCATTTGCCGCCGCGATCGGCTCATGGCTGACGCAGGCGCTCGGGCCGGAAACATTGCGCTGGATACTCGGCATTTCCTTCATCGCAATGGCCGGCTGGATGCTGATCCCCGACAAGCTCGATGAAGACGATGCCAAGCTGGCAAAATACGGCGTCTTCACCACCACGCTGATCGCCTTCTTTCTCGCCGAAATGGGCGACAAGACGCAGATCGCCACCGTCGCGCTGGCCGCGAAATTCCATGCCTTCTGGCCGGTGCTGGCCGGCACTACCTTCGGCATGATGCTGGCCAACGTACCCGCCGTCTATTGCGGCAGCAAGCTGGCGGGACGCCTGCCGGTGACGCTGGTGCACCGGATTGCGGCCGTGATCTTCGTCATACTCGGCGTGATGACGCTGATGGGGATGGGCAGCGAGATGGGGCTGTAATCCGGGGGCTGTAGTGCGAAGACGGTAATTCGTGGATTGCGATCACGCGCATCGATCATGCGATCGCATGGCTGCGCGGGCAGACCTGAAAGATGTCAGAGTTTCAGGCGCGCCCGCGCCGCATCGTATTCCGTCTTCAGCCGCTGCACGACTTCGGCGACGTTTGGCGCATCGTCGATCAGGCCGACGCCCTGTCCTGCGCCCCAGATGTCGCGCCATGCCTTGACCTTGCTGTCGCCGCCGGAACCGAAATTCATCTTCGACTTGTCGGCCACCGGCAGATTGTCGGGGTCGAGGCCGGCGTTGACGATAGACGCGCGCAGGTAGTTGCCGTGCACGCCGGTAAACAGGTTCGTGTAGAAGACATCGGCCGCAGACGATGCAATCAGCGCATCGCGATAGGCCGGCGCGACGTTGGCTTCCTGCGTCGCCAGCCAGCGCGTGCCGATGTAGGCGAGGTCCGCGCCCATCGCCTGCGCCGCCAGCACCGCATCGCCGGTGGCGATCGCGCCGGACAACACCAGCGGCCCGGAAAACAGCCGGCGCGCCTCGCCTACCAATGCAAACGGCGACAGCGTGCCGGCATGGCCGCCGGCACCGGCGCAGACCAGGATCAAACCGTCGACGCCGGCTTCCAGCGCCTTCTCCGCATGACGGATTGAGATAACGTCATGCAGCACGATGCCGCCGTAACCATGAATCGCATCCAGCATTTCGCGCGGCGGCGCGCGCAACGAAGAAATGATGATGGGCACGCGATGCCGCACGCAGACTGCAACGTCGTGCGCGAGGCGGTCGTTCGATTGATGGACGATCTGGTTGACGGCGATCGGGCCGACTGTTGTCGACGGATGCGCATGCTTCCACGTAGCGAGTTCCGACTGAATATCGGTTAGCCAGCCGTCGAGTACTTCAGCCGGTCTTGCATTCAACGCGGGAAATGCGCCGACGATGCCGGCCTTGCATTGCGCGGCGACCAGTGCGGGACCGCTGGCGATGAACATCGGCGCGGCGATGACGGGCAGAGAGAGATTGCGCAACGCTTCCGGCAAGTGATCGGACATTCTGCCTCCTTCGAGGACGGCGCACATTCATGCAGCGCCGGTATTCGGTACAGGATTGCGGCTACAAGAAGCGGTCCAGCAGCTTGCGGCTGTGCTTGTCGAGTTTCTTCAAATCGCGGATGAAAAATTGCACACCGTGCGTATCGGCAATCATCAGCGAAGCATCGCCGATACGGCGAATGTCTTCCTCGCCGCGCAATACCAGCGCCGTATCGCCGCGACTGGTTTCGACCTGCCAGGTGCTGGGCGAGGCGAAAGCCGACACATTCTTGATGCGCAGAATTTCCGGCAGGAATTCGCGATTCGCCAGTTCTTCCTTCAATAACGCGCGTACCGTTTCCGGCAATGCGTTCAATGCGTCTATCCACAACAATTCGTGACCGTCGGCGCTGACGATGGCGATACCTTCTTCGGGCGCGGCGATCGGGAAGGCGCGCACCGGCACCACGTTGTCGTGCGCGACGCCGTCCGCACCGGTGAAAGCCAGCCTGCCGAAGGCATTGCGCGTCAGGCGGATGTTCGAGAAATCGCTCATGCCTCGCCTCCGTTCAGCAATGCCGCATCTTCCAGCAGATCGTTTTCCGCTTGGCGCGCCTGCGCCTGATACAACTTGAAGTAGGCACCGCGACGCGCCAGCAGTTCTTCATGCGAACCGATCTCGACGATCTGGCCGCGATCCATCACGACGATGCGGTCGGCGCGCCGCAGTGTGGAAAGGCGATGCGCAATCGCGATCGTGGTGCGGCCGTGCACGAGATTGTCGAGCGCCTTCTGGATTTCACGCTCGGTGGTGGTATCGACCGACGACGTCGCTTCGTCGAGGATCAGGATATGCGGATCGATCAGCAGCGCGCGTGCGATCGAGATACGCTGGCGCTCGCCGCCGGACAAGGTCTGTCCGCGTTCGCCGACCATCGAATCGTAACCGTGCGGCAGGCGCAGGATGAATTCATGCGCGTTGGCAGCACGCGCAGCGGCGATGATTCCGGCACGTGTCGCATCCGGCTTGCCGTAGGCGATGTTGTCGGCGATCGTGCCGAAGAACAGGAAAGGTTCCTGCAGTACGAGGCCGATATTGCGGCGGTAGTCGGGAATCGAGATCGAACGGATGTCGACGCCATCGACCGTGATCGCGCCTTGCGAGACGTCGTAGAAACGGCAGATCAGGTTGACCAGCGTGCTCTTGCCGGAACCGCTGTGGCCGACCAGGCCGATCATCTCGCCGGGATGGATGTGCAGGTCGAGGCCACGGATTACTGCGCGATTGCCGTAGCGGAAACCGATATTGCCGACGACGATGTCGCCGCGGATTTTTTCCAGCTTCACCGGATTGGCCGGCTCCGGCACCGACGATACGTGATCGAGAATGTCGAAGATGCGCTTGGCGCCGGTCGCCGCCTTCTGCGTGACGGAAACGATGCGGCTCATCGAATCGAGGCGCGTGTAGAAGCGGCTGATGTAGGCAAGGAAGGCCGTCAGCACGCCGACCGTGATCTGGTCGTTCGCCACCTGCCAGATGCCGACCGCCCACACCACCAGCAGGCCGATTTCGGTCAGGAAGGTGACGGTCGGCGAAAACAGCGACCAGACCTTGTTGACGCGATCGTTGATCTGCAGGTTGTGCTGGTTGGCATCGCGGAAGCGCGCGGCTTCGCGCTTTTCCTGCGCGAACGCCTTGACGACGCGGATGCCGGGAATCGTATCGGCCAGCACGTTGGTGACCTGCGACCAGATGCGGTCGACCTTCTCGAAGCCGTTGCGCAGCTTGTCGCGCACCACGTGGATCATCCACGCGATGAACGGCAACGGCAGCAAGGTGACGAGCGCCAGCCACGGATTGATCGAAATCAGGATGCCGGCCGTCATCGCGATCATCAGCACGTCGGTGGCGAAGTCGAGCAGGTGCAGCGACAGGAACACGCAGATGCGGTCGGTTTCGGAACCGATGCGCGTCATCAGGTCGCCGGTGCGCTTGCCGCCGAAATATTCGAGCGACAGCTTCAGCAGGTGTTCGTAGGCGGTGGTGCGCAGGTCGGCGCCGATGCGCTCGGACACCAGCGCGAGGATGTAGGTGCGCATCCAGCCCAGTCCCCACGCCAGCAGCGCGGCGGCGAACAGGCCGCCAAGGTAAAGCGAGACCAGATGGTGATCGATAGGCACGCCGTTCTGGTACGGGATCAGCACGTTGTCCATCAGCGGCAGCGACAGATACGGCGGCACCAGCGTGGCGGCGGTCGATGCCAGCGTCAGCAGGAAACCGAGAATCAACTGGCCCTTGTACGGCTTGGCGAAACGCCACAGGCGGAACAGCGCGGCCGGCGACGATGCCTGCTCTTCGGTTTCGCCATCGGCATCGCTGTCGTCCTCCTCCTCTTCAGTCTGCGCCGCTTCGGCTGGCGCACCGGAAATCGGCTGCTTACCCAGCGCTTCGAAGGCGGCGATCAATTGCAATGCAGCAGGATTACGGCCCAGCGTATAGCGCCACAGCACCAGCCGTGATGCCGCATCCACCAGTTCCAGGTTGCCCACGCCGGCATGATCGGCATGGCGCAGCGACAGGTCGGGGTGCAACGTCCAATCCTGCCAGCCTGCATCGCCCTGGCCGCGCGACAGCAGGCGCAGATTGGTCAGCACGACGATGCCGGGCGTGAAATGCAGCGCGGCATCGAGATCGAGTTCCAGCCAGGCAACAATCGTCTCGCCATCGCCCAGCCGCGATTGCACATCCTGCCAGGCCGCCGGCACGGCGGATCGGGTAACGGAAAGAGGGGCAACGGTATTCATCAGAGCGCCCCGGAAACCGGGGAAGGGCGGTCGTTCATGCTGTCGAATTCGAGGCGGGTCGCGAATGGTGATCGAGTGGTGAGCAAAAGGGTTGCGTTTTTGCCGCAAGTGGCGGCAAGTATATCCAAACGTTCACCTGCTGTCGGGCTTCGCGCGTATGATCCGCACGCAGACAAGAATAATTTCAACATCCTGTAAACCAAAGTCATCCGGCACGCGTTGAGGCCTTCTTTAGCCAACTGTTTTTTGGCTTCCCCACCAATCAAATTCGTTATCTAACGAACAACAAATGAATAACAAAACCATCCGGATCATCGAGACGATGCATCTGAGGGGACCGAACATCTGGACTTACCATCCGGCGCTGGAGGCATTGGTCGATATCGGCGAGCTGGAGGACTTTCCGTCCAACATGATTCCCGGCTTCGCCGAGCGCCTGGTCGGCTTCCTGCCGACACTGGAAGAACACCACTGCGGCGTCGGCGAACGCGGCGGCTTCGTGCAGCGGCTGCGCGACGGCACCTGGCCGGCGCACATCATGGAACACGTGATGATCGAACTGCAGAACCTGGCCGGCATGCCGAGCGCCTTCGGCAAGGCGCGCGAAACCTCGCAGCGCGGCGTCTACAAGGTCGTCGTGCGCGTGCGCTACGAAGAAGTCGGCCGTGCCGCGCTGGCCACCGCGCGCGATCTGGTGATGGCCGCCATCGAAAACAAACCCTTCGACGTCGCCGCCACCGTCGACAAGCTGCGCGCAATCCATGAATCGGTCGCACTCGGCCCCAGCACCGCCTGCATCGTCGATGCCGCTACCGACCGCAAGATTCCGTCGCTGCGCCTGAACGACGGCAACCTGGTGCAGCTCGGCTACGGTGCCAAACAGCGCCGCGTCTGGACTGCCGAAACCGACCAGACCAGCGCCATCGCCGAAAGCATCGCCAGCGACAAGGAACTCACCAAGAGCCTGCTGGAATCCTGCGGCATCCCAGTGCCGGAAGGCCGCGTGGCCGACAGCCCGGCCGATGCGTGGGAAGCCGCGCAGGACATCGGCCTGCCGGTCGTCGTCAAGCCGTCCGACGGCAACCACGGCCGCGGCGTTTCCACCAATCTCTCCACGCAGGCCGAAATCGAAGCGGCGTGGGAACTGGCCGACCGCGAAGGCAGCGACGTCATCGTCGAACGCTTCATCCGCGGCCACGAACATCGCCTGCTGGTCATCGGCGGCAAGCTGATCGCCGCCGCACGCGGCGAATCGGCTTACGTCACCGGCGACGGCAAATCGACCATCGCCAAACTCATCGACACGCAACTCAACAGCGATCCGCGCCGCGGCGCCAGCGAAGAACATCCGCTGAACCTGCTGCTGATCGACGAGAACGACGATCCGGGTGTGATCCTGCTGGAACTGTCGCGCCAGGGTTACACGACCGAATCGGTGCCGCCGGCCGGCAAGGAAGTGCTGGTGCAGCGCCACGGCAACGTCGCCTTCGACATCACCGATCAGGTGCATCCGAGCGTGGCCGCCACCGCGACGCTAGCCGCGCGCGTGGTCGGGCTGGATATCGCCGGCATCGACCTGGTCGCCGAAGACATTTCGAAACCGCTGCCCGAACAGGGCGGCGCCATCGTCGAAGTCAATGCCGGCCCGGGCCTGCTGATGCACCTGAAACCGGCCAGCGGCCAACCGCGTCCGGTCGGTCGCGCCATCGTCGACCATCTGTTCGGCGAAACCGGCAGCGGCCGCATCCCGGTGGTCGGCATTACCGGCTCGTCCGGCACCACGCCGACCGCGCACCTGATCGCCTGGCTGCTGCATCTGCAGGGCAACTACGTGGGCCTGGCCTGCAGCAACGGACTGTTCCTGCGCGAACGCAAGGTCGTCAGGCGCGACAGCGCGAACGGCAACGCCGCGCGGCAAGTGCTGATGAACCGCATGGTGGAAATCGCCGTGCTGGAAAACGGCGCCGAAGCCATCCTCACCGAAGGCGTGATCTACGACCGCTGCCAGATCGGCGTCGTCACCCGTATCGATGCCGGCCACAGCCTGCCGCGCCACTACATCGACAGTGCCGACGAGATGGCCGAAAAGGTCATGCGCACGCAGGTCGATCTGGTGCTGCCGGACGGTGCTGCCGTGCTGAACGCCGCCGATGCGCGCGTGGCGGCGCTGGCCGAACTGAGCGACGGCGAAGTGATCTTCTTCTCCGTCACGCCGGATGCCGCACCACTGGCGGCGCATCGCGCGCAGAACGGCCGCAGCGTCGTGCTGCGCGACGACAGCATCGTGCTGGCGACCGGCATGCAGGAAATCGTCGCCGGCCAATTGGCGATGCTGCCGTATGCCGATCCGGCCTCTCAACCGTTGATGACGGAAGCGGTGCTCGCCGCGACGGCCGCCGCCTGGGCGCTCGGCCTCGATGCAGCGCTGATCCGCACCGGCCTCGAAACCTTCGAGCATGCGGCCGACGTACCGGTCACCGCCTGAGCCTCCTTCCCCGAACATGCAAATAGAAAGACACGCGCGCCATCCCATGACGAACAAACGGGACAGCTCGAACAGGCGCACGCCCATGACAAGGAATACCTGATGGAAATCTCTCGCGTTCGCGCCTTGCGCGGTCCCAACCTCTGGAGTCGCCACACGTCGCTCGAAGCGATCGTGTCGTGCACCGATCCCGAACACGACATCGCCGGCCTGCCTGGCTTCGAGGATCGCATCCGCGCCCGCTTCCCCAAGATCAAGTTCCTCGACGTCACACGCGACGAAGGCCGTGTCTCGGTCGCTCACGTACTGGCCGCCGCTGCACTGGGCCTGCAGGCGCAGGCCGGCTGCCCCGTCACCTTCTGCCGCGCGATCCGCACGGTCGAGCACGGCATCTTCCAGGTCGTTGTCGAATACACGGAAGAACAGGTCGGCCGACTCGCCTTCGATCTGGCGCTGGAACTGTGCAATGCCGCCGCGAATGATCAGCTGTTCAATCTGGCCGAAGCGCTGGCCCGCCTGCGCGCGCTAGATGAAGACATCCGCCTCGGTCCGAGCACCGGCTCCATCGTCGACGCTGCCGTCGCGCGCGGCGTACCGTTCCGCCGCATGACCGAAGGCAGCATGGTGCAGTTCGGCTGGGGCAGCCGGCAACGCCGCATCCAGGCGGCCGAAACCGGTTTCACCAGCGCCATCGCCGAATCGATCGCGCAGGACAAGGAAATGACCAAGGTCATGCTGGCCGCCGCCGGCGTGCCGGTGCCGGACGGCCGCTCGGTCTCGACCGCCGACGATGCTTGGGCCGCGGCGCAGGAAATCGGCGCGCCGGTCGTCGTCAAGCCGCGCGACGGCAACCAGGGCAAGGGCGTCGCCGTCAACATGAAGACGGAAGACGAAGTGAAGACCGCGTTCGAAGTCGCATTCAGGATTTGCGACGACGTCGTCGTCGAACGCTATCTGCCGGGCCAGGATTACCGTCTGCTGGTGGTCGGTAAGCAGCTGGTCGCCGCCGCGCGCCGTTCGCCGCCTGCCGTGATCGGCGACGGCGAGCACACAATCGCGCAACTGATCGAACAGGTGAATCTCGATCCGCTGCGCGGCGACGGCCATGCGACACCGCTGACCAAGATCCGCGTCGACAGCATCACACTGGCCACGCTGGCGAAGAAGAATTACACGCTCGACAGCATTCCCGCCAAGGGCACGCCGGTGCTGCTGCGCGACAATGCGAATCTCTCCACCGGCGGTACCGCGACCGACGTCACCGACGACGTGCATCCGCAACTGGCGGCGCGCGTGGTCGAAGCCGCACAAATGGTCGGCCTCGACATCGCCGGCATCGACCTGGTCTGCGAAAACGTGATCCAGACGCTGGAAGAACAAGGCGGCGGCGTGGTCGAAGTCAACGCCGCGCCGGGTCTGCGCATGCACATCAAGCCGTCGTTCGGCAAGGGCCGCCCGGTCGGCGAAGCCATCGTCAGCACGATGTTCCCGGAAGGCGACGATGGCCGTATTCCGGTCGTGGCCGTCGCCGGCACCAACGGCAAGACGACCACGGTGCGCCTGATCGCGCACATGCTGCGCACCAACAAATACCGCGTCGGCATGACGACCACCGACGGTGTCTACATCGAAAACGAACGCATCGATACCGGCGACTGCAGCGGTCCGCGCAGTGCGCGCAACGTGCTGCAACATCCCGATGTCGATGCTGCCGTGTTCGAAACCGCGCGCGGCGGCATCCTGCGCGAAGGCATCGCCTTCGACCGCTGCAACGTCGCCGTCGTCACCAACATCGGCGTCGGCGATCATCTCGGACTCAACTTCATCTCCACCGTCGAAGACCTCGCCGTCGTCAAGCGTGTGATCGTGCAGAACGTCGCGCCGAACGGTTACGGCGTGCTGAACGCAGCCGATCCGATGGTCGCCAACATGGCTGCCAGCTGCCCCGGCAACATCATCTACTTTGCAAAAGACCGCAACCAGACCGTACTGGCCGCGCATCGCGCGCAAGGCAAGCGCGTCGTCCATCTCGATGGCGATGCGATCGTTGCCGTCGAAGGACAATTCGAACAACGTCTGTCGCTGTCCGAGATTCCGATCACCTACAACGGCGCAATCGGCTTCCAGGTCGAAAACGCGATGGCCGCCATCGGCGCTGCATGGGGGCTGGGACTGGACTGGGCCGTGGTGCGCAAAGGCTTGCGCACTTTCCAGAACGGCGCAGACACCACGCCGGGCCGCTTCAACATGTTCACGCATCGCGGCGCCACCGTCATCGCCGATTACGGCCACAACCCGGATGCGATCCAGGCGCTGACCAGCGCCGTCGAAGCGATGCCGTCGAAACGCCGCACGGTGGTCATCAGCGGCGCCGGCGACCGGCGCGACGACGACATCCGCCGCCAGACCGAAATCCTCGGCGATGCATTCGACGATGTGATCCTCTACGAAGACCAGTGCCAGCGCGGACGCGCCGACGGCGAAGTGGTGAAGCTGTTGCGCGAAGGATTGGCGAAGGCGAAACGCACGCAATCGATCAACGAAATCCGCGGCGAATTCCTCGCCATCGATACTGCGCTGGATCATTTGAAATCGGGCGATCTGTGCCTGATCCTCGTCGATCAGGTGGAAGAAGCGCTGGCGCATATTGCGTCGCGCATCAAGGCTTGATATCGCATTACTGCATGTAACACGCACATACAGCGCGTTCAGTCTTCGGCGCCATAGGCCCAAGGTGCATTGGAGAAACGCTCGGTCAGAAATTCGATCAGGGCCTGCACACGTGCAGGCCGGCTGCGTCCGGGCGGGGTCACGATATGCAAACCAATTGGTACTGCTTCCCAATCCTCCATCACCGTTTCCAACACGCCTGATTGCAAATCCTGCCAGGCCAGGAATTCCGGCTGCAACGCCAACCCTTGCCCGGCTAGCAATGCAGGTACCAGCGCTTCAGCGTTATTGACGTGCAAATGCACCGGTATCGACTGGGAAAATTCTCCATGCTCTTTATGGTGAAAGCGCCAGCTCATTCCGTAGTGGGCGTAGACATATTGCAAGGCCCGATGATTCACCAAGTCACGCGGATGTTGCGGCCGTCCGTAACGTGCGAAATACGCGGGCGTGCCGACGAGCAGAATGCGTACCGTGCAAAGCCGCCGCGCCAACAGGCTGGAGTCGACAAGATTGGCGATACGCAGCGCGAGATCGAAACGCTCGGCCACGAGATCCACATGCTTGTCGTTGAACTGGATATCCAATTCAACGTCAGGATACGCTGCCATGAATTCCGGCAATACCGGCGCAAGATGCGAGATGCCGAACGACATCGGCGCCGAGACGCGGATCACTCCACGCAGAGCGCTGGACTGCTCGGCAATCTCGGCCTCCACTGCCTCCCCTTCTTCCAGAATGCGTGCCGCACGTTCCAATGCGACATAGCCGCTCTCGGTCAGCGTCATGCGACGCGACGTGCGATGGAACAACATGGTCTTCATACGCGCTTCCAACCGGGTGATGGCCTTGGACACCGTCGCCTGCGAGACGGACAACGCGCTGGCAGCACGGGCAAACGATCCCGTCTCCGCAACCTTCGCGAAAATGGCCCATGCTTCCAAATCCGGTAGTTTTTTCATGTGGTTTTTGGAAAGAATGAAGATGGATCGATGATATAGATGCCATATTGGCGGCACAAGAAAAATTGACCGAATTGCATCCATTTTGGAAAGGGTGGAATTCTTTTTCTTCGATTCTCATTGTCGGCGAAGCCTCCTACACTGCCTGCATCGCAAATAGCCCATCGCACGGAGTACCGCCATGTCAGGACGCTTTCCCTTCAGCCGTAATGCGGTCCACGCCAGCTCCTCACTTGGCACGCTACCCGCCAGCTGACCATTTTCCGGCGCGGGAGTTATAGCGGCTCTTCCCCCGCGCCCGACTCGGGCCAGCGACTTTATTGCTATCGGTAGATCGCATGTCCCCGACACCATGCCGCCACATTAATCACCACAAAGGAGAGTCATTCATGTCGAACAAATATCTTGAGGTCCTGACCCCGCAGAACAGTCAGATCATTTTCATCGATCAACAGCCACAGATGGCGTTCGGCGTGCAGTCTATCGACCGGCAGACGCTCAAGAACAATGTCGTGGGGTTGGCCAAGGCAGCGAAGATCTTCAATATCCCGACAACAATCACCACCGTCGAGACCGACAGCTTCTCCGGCAACACCTACCCGGAACTGCTGGCCGTCTTCCCCGAACAAAAGATTCTCGAACGCACGTCGATGAATTCGTGGGACGACCAGAACGTGCGCGATTCGCTAGCCGCCGCCGGGCGCAAGAAGGTCGTCGTCTCCGGACTGTGGACCGAGGTTTGCAACACGACGTTCGCGCTATGCGCGATGCTCGAAGGCGACTACGAAATCTACATGGTGGCCGACGCCTCCGGTGGCACCTCGCTCGACGCGCACAAGTACGCGATGGATCGCATGGTGCAGGCTGGCGCAGTGCCGGTGACCTGGCAGCAGGTGCTACTCGAATGGCAGCGCGACTGGGCACGCAAGGAAACTTACGACGCTGTCACCGGCCTCGTTAAAGAACATTCCGGCGCCTATGGCATGGGCATCGACTATGCGGTCACCCATGTCCACAAAGGCCCTGAACGCGTCAAACACGGCGAACGCATCGGGCCGAATCCCGCCAAGAAATAATTTGGCATCGGACAAACAGGCATGCAATATGAACGTGTGCCTCTGTCCTTTCCTTGCGCAAGCTGGGCCGCATCATCAGGCGATGCGGCCCAACGCCAATTCGAGGTGTGCCCATGAAACTCTACGTCCTTTCCCTCGGCGCCGGTCTGCTCGTCGGCATCGTCTACAGTTTGCTCAACGTGCGCTCGCCAGCGCCGCCGCTGGTTGCTCTCGTCGGCCTGCTCGGCATTCTTATCGGCGAACAGGTCATTCCTGTCGGCAAGCAATTGCTGAATGGCAGCGCTTTCAGCGCTGCCTGCAATGAGACGAAGACGGTCAACCACGTTTTCGGTGAACTGCCAGGCCGGCATGCCGAAAAAGACCGCAAAGAGCACTCGTGAGCGCGCCCGGTTTTTTGTTACGTTGTACCTCACGGGAGGTAAGAGCATGATTACTCGACGCAAACTACTTGGTGCTGCTTCGGCGCTGGCTTCCACGCTCGCACTGAACGGCATGCCGGGACGTAACGCTATTGCCAACTCCCTCGACAAAGGAGCATCCGCCATGGATTCCCCCGACATCATTTTCCACAACGGCCGCATCACGACGCTGGATCCCACCCATCCCGAAGCCGATGCCATCGCCGTCAAAGACGGCCGCTTCGTCGCCGTGGGTCAGGGCAAGGAAATTCTGGCGCTGGCCGGTTCCGGCACCCGCATCGTCGATCTGCAGAACCGGCGTGTACTACCGGGCCTGTGCGACAACCACACGCACGTCGTGCGCGGCGGCCTGAACTACAACATGGAATTGCGCTGGGACGGCGTGCGCTCACTGGCCGACGCGCTGGACATGCTCAAGCGCCAGGTCGCCATTACACCCGCACCGCAATGGGTGCGCGTGGTCGGCGGCTTCACCGAACATCAGTTCGTCGAGAAGCGCCTGCCAACCATCGCCGAAATCAACGCCATCGCACCTGACACGCCGGTCTTCCTGCTGCACTTGTACGATCGCGCATTATTGAACGCCGCCGCGCTACGCGCCGTCGGCTACACCAAGGACACGCCAGCGCCGCCGGGTGGCGAGATCGTACGCGACGCCAGCGGCAACCCGACCGGCCTGCTGCTGGCCAAACCCAATGCGACCATTCTCTACGCGACGCTGGCGAAAGGGCCGAAGCTGCCGTTCGACTATCAGGTCAATTCCACGCGCCACTTCATGCGCGAACTGAACCGACTCGGCGTGACCGGCGTCATCGATGCCGGCGGCGGCTTCCAGAACTATCCTGACGACTACGCGGTGATCCAGAAGCTTGCCGACGAAAACCAGATGACGGTACGTCTGGCCTACAACCTGTTCACGCAGAAACCGAAGGAAGAAAAAGAAGACTTCCTCAAGTGGACGTCGAGCGTGAAGTACAAGCAGGGGAACGACTATTTCCGCCACAACGGCGCCGGCGAGATGCTGGTGTTCTCCGCCGCCGACTTCGAGGATTTCCGCGTGCCTCGTCCTGATATGCCGCCCGAGATGGAAGGCGAGCTGGAGGAAGTGGTGCGTATCCTCGCGCAGAACCGCTGGCCGTGGCGGCTGCACGCTACCTACGATGAAACCATCTCGCGCGCGCTCGACGTGTTCGAGAAGGTCAACCGCGACATTCCCTTCACGGGCCTGAACTGGTTCTTCGACCACGCCGAAACCATCTCCGACAAATCCATCGACCGTATCGCCGCACTCGGCGGCGGTATCGCCGTGCAACACCGCATGGCCTACCAGGGCGAATACTTCGTGGAGCGCTATGGCGCGAAGGCCGCAGAGGCTACGCCGCCGATCCGACGCATGCTGGACAAGGGCGTAAAGGTCTCCGCCGGCACCGATGCCACACGCGTGGCTTCCTACAACCCGTGGGTGTCGCTGTCGTGGATGATTACCGGCAAGACCGTCGGCGGCATGCAGCTCTATCCGCGCGCCAACTGTCTGGACCGCGAGACCGCGCTGCGCATGTGGACCGAAAAGGTCGCGTGGTTCTCCAACGAGGAAGGCGCACGCGGCTGCATCAAGAAAGGCCATTTCGCCGACCTGATTGTGCCGAGCAAGGATTTCTTCAGCGTGCCGGAGGACGAGATTTCCTTCCTGACGTCGGACCTGACCGTGGTCGGCGGCCGCGTCGTCTATGGCGCCGGCACGTTTGCCTCGCTGGACGACAATCCGGTGCCGCCGGCGATGCCGGACTGGTCGCCGACGCGTATCTTCAAGGGCTATGGTGCATGGGGCGAACCGGAAGGCGCGGGCCGCAACTCGCTGCATCCGGCGCGTTATCAGGCCATTGCTTCCTGCGGCTGCGCCAGCGCCTGCGGGCTGCACGGTCACGACCATGCTGGTGCGTGGGCGTCGAAAGTGCCGGCGTCGGACCTGAAAGGTTTCTTCGGAGCGCTCGGCTGCTCGTGCTGGGCCGTATGAGAAACGCACAAGAAAACGTATAAAAGGAAGGCACGCGGCATGTCAACGTACTACTCTTCCGATCACAAGCCGACCGGCCTGATTCGCACGCTGCTGGCCAGCCGCACTATGCGTTTCATCGCCTATCTCGGCCTGTGCGCCGCCTACCTGCAAGGCGGACTGATCAAACTCACGGATTTCTCCGGAGCGATCGGCGAAATGACGCATTTCGGCCTGTCGCCGGCACCACTGTTCGCAGCCGGCGTCATCGTGCTCGAACTAGGCGCTTCCGTGATGATCCTCGTCGGCGTGCTGCGCTGGCTCGGTGCGCTGGCGCTGGCCGGCTTCACCCTGCTGGCGACCGGCATCGCCCTGCGTTTCTGGGAACTACCCGCCGGTCAGGAACGCTTCATGGCAGCCAATTCGTTCTTCGAGCATCTGGGGTTGGTCGGCGGCTTCCTGCTGGTAGCCTGGCTCGATCTGAAAGAACGAGAGACATCATGAACAAGTCTCCGCAATCCGCTTCCACTGGTGGTTTTGCTCCGCTACGGCAGACGCTTTTCGCCGTCCTGTGGATCGCCACCGTCATTGGCAATACCGGCAGCTTCGTTCGCGACGTCGCTAGCGCCTGGCTGATGACAGACCTGTCTCCTTCGCCGGCGGCCGTGGCCATGGTGCAAGCCGCTGCGACGCTGCCGGTGTTTCTGCTGGCGATTCCTGCAGGCGTACTGGCCGACACTCTCGACCGCCGCAAATTCCTGATCGGCATTCAGTTGCTGCTGGGTTGCACCAGCCTAGGCTTGATGCTGCTGTCGGCCGCCGGCCTGCAGTCGGTGACGTCGTTAGTAGCGCTGACCTTTGTCGGCGGTATTGGCGCAGCGCTGATGGGACCGACCTGGCAAGCCATCGTGCCTGAACTGGTCGAAAGAAAGGACCTTAAGAGCGCCGTTGCCCTGAACTCGCTGGGCATTAATATCGCGCGCGCAGTCGGCCCTGCATTGGGTGGGCTGATCCTAGCCAGTCTGGGTGCGGCGTTCACTTACGGCGTGGACGTCGTCAGCTATGTCTTCGTCATTGCCGCGCTGCTGTGGTGGCGGCGGCCGGTGGCCGAACAGGACGTGCTGAGCGAACGTTTCGCGGGTGCTTTCCGCGCCGGGCTGCGCTATGCGCGCGCCAGCCGAGAACTGCACGTCGTACTACTGCGCGCCTTCCTGTTCTTCGCACTGGCCAGCGCGGTCTGGGCGCTGTTGCCGCTGGTGGCGCGCCAGTTGCTGGGCGGTGGCGCCGGCTTCTACGGCATCCTGCTTGGCGCGGTCGGACTGGGCGCCATCTGTGGCGCCATCGTCATGCCCCAGTTGCGCGCGCGGCTGAGCGCCGACGGCCTACTGCTGGCAGCGGCACTGGTCACCGCCGCGGTCATGGCCTTCCTGTCCGTCGCCCCGCCGCAATGGGCGGCAGTCGCTGCGCTGCTGGTATTGGGTGCTGCCTGGATCACGGCGCTGACTACACTCAACGGCGTGGCTCAGGCGATCCTGCCGAACTGGGTGCGCGGTCGTACGTTGGCGGTGTATCTGACCGTGTTCAACGGCGCCATGACTGCCGGCAGTCTGGGTTGGGGTGCTGCGGCCGAAGCGATCGGTGTGCCACTCGCACTACTAGTGGGTGCAGGTGGACTGGTACTGGTCGGCCTGATCGCGCACCGGGTTAAGCTGCCCATGGGAGAGGCCGATCTGATGCCGTCCAACCATTGGCCGGAACCGCTGACGGTTGCACCCATCGAACATGATCGCGGGCCGGTGCTGATCCAGATCGAATACCAGATCGCGCCGGAAGAACGCGCAGCTTTCCTGCAGGCGGTGGCGCGGCTGTCGGCCGAGCGTCGTCGTGACGGTGCCTACGCTTGGGGCGTGGCGGAGGATTCAGCCAATCCTGCACTGATACTTGAGTGGTTTCAAGTCGAATCCTGGGCCGAACATTTGCGCCAGCACAAACGCGTCTCCAAGGCCGACGCTGATGTTCAGGAAGAGGTATTGCGCTTTCATCGCGGGGAATCTCCTCCCGTGGTGCGCCACTTCCTCGCCTTCAATCATCCGCACAGAGGGAAATAAAGGAAATTTTCTTGTTTCCGCTGTATAACGGAAATGCGTTCTTCAGCGCAGCCGACTACCGCAGATGCTCTGGCGGTGTCGGCGGTGCTTCCGGCGGCGTGTGTTCAGGCACGATTTCCGGTTCGCGCGGCCCCGGCGGAATCGTCGGATCGGATGGCGGCGGGATTTCCGGCTCCGGCACTTCGTACGGCGCAATCTCGGGCTGCGGCTGGGGGACAACCGGAATCTCCGGCGGTATCGGCGGATGTGGCGTGCTCATCTGGACCTCCCGTCATCGTGAATCTGTCTGACAGGCCACCCGGCACGAAGTTGCGGCGTTCCTCGTTCGCGATTCCTCTGTTTCCCAGGCGCACGACACTTGTTTTTCTGACGCGAGGTCGCCGGGAAATCCTACAGGCATGACAAGCGTGCAAGCGTAGACTTTTCAACATCGCGGCAGGCCACGTGGCCTGCTTTCCTCTTTTCAACCGAAAGAAGGATCGGCAATGGACACACGCAAACGCACGCAATCGAAAAGCAACCGCAACGCCACGTTCGGCCGCGGCTACAGCGCCGGCGGCGCACAGTTCAACAACGGCTATCGCACTGCCGGCGGCCCCGACTATCGCAGCACCGACTGGCAGACTTCCGATCATCCGCGCGGACGGCGCGGCATCGAACGGAGCTGAACACGGAGTTGATCCTTTTTGCGAAGGATTCCATCAAGGAGAACGACATGCCGCAAAGCAAATGGAGCAACAAGCGCGAACGCCAATACCAGCACATCAAGGATAGCGTGCGCAGCCGCGGCGGCCGCAGCGCCGGCCGCGCCGAGGAAATTGCCGCGCGCACCGTCAACAAGGAACGCGCACAACATGGTGAAGCGAAGGAAAGCAGCCGTTCCTCGACACACGACATGTCGCCGTCGCGCCGCGGCGGCCAGCGTTCGCACAGCGGCGCTGCCGGACGCACTTATGAGCAGCTGTACAACGAGGCGCGCCACAAAGGCATTCATGGCCGCTCGAAGATGAACAAGTCCCAGTTGCAGAAAGCGCTGGCGAGATAGGCGTTCAATAGACTCAATTAAACGCCGGATTTTTAATACATCGATCGACGGAGAACACGCATGGCGAAATGCGATCAATGCGGCAACGATTACGACAAGGCTTTTCAGATCACGCAAGCCGGCAAGAGCTGGACGTTCGACAGTTTCGAATGCGCGATCCACAAGCTGGCGCCGTCATGCGCGCACTGCAAGATGCGCATCATCGGGCACGGGCTGGAAGATGCAGAGGGCCGCATGTTCTGCTGCGACCACTGCGCGGAAGAAAGCGGCGTGACGACATTGCGTGACAGAGTATGAGAAAAGGATGACGCCGGGTGCGATGCACTTCGCCTTCATCTTTAATCGATCAGGAAACGATCAGGAGAAACTGACATGCAGACACTGAAGGAAGTCATGCACCGCGATGTGCAGGTGATCAGCCCGGAAGCGTCGTTGAAGGAAGCCGCGCAGCAGATGCGCGACGGCGATTTCGGCATGCTGCCGGTCGGCGAGAACGATCGGATGATCGGCGCGATTTCCGATCGCGACATTGCCGTACGCGCGATTGCCGAAGGCAAGCCGCCGACCGCCAAGGTGCGCGAAGCGATGTCGGACGGCATCGTCTGGGCCTACGAGGACGATTCGCTGGAAAAAGGCGCACGCCTGATGAGCGATCACCAGATTCGTCGCCTGCCTATCGTCAATGCGCAAAAGCGGCTAGTCGGCATTGTCGCGCTCGGCGACTTTGCCGTGGAAAGCGCGGATATCGAGGCGGTCGGCGCGACGCTGTCGGAAATCTCGATGCCTGCCTGACGGCGTAATCGCAACGGCATCACGACAGAGCCGTAATTTCGACAAATAAAAAAGGGCGATGCCAAGGCATCGCCCTTTTTTATTTCGCCCTTTCGGCGCCAATCGTTATTTCTTGTCTACGCTGTTCCGCATCAAAAGGCACGCTGCACGTTGGAGCGCGGCGACAGCTGATAGCTCCACGTCTCGGTCAGCGCACGCTGTCCATCCACCAGTGCCGCACGCATCTCGACCGGCTTCGCCGTATCCTTGATCTTGATGCGCAAGGTCAGCCGCCAGCCGCCGATTGCCGGGTTCGGCTGCAATTGCGTATCGACCAGTTCCGCGTTGTCGCTGACGCTGACCTGCGGACGCACCGGCGCATCCGACGGCAGGTTCGCCAGCGCCGGACCTTCGAAGTCCACCAGCATCGCCATCGTGCCGTCGGTATGGCGGATCAGATTTGCCTGCGTCAGCTCGCCGTCGGTATGGAAAGTCTGTCTGACCCAGCCAACATCCTTCTTCAACAGTGCCGGCTCGTCCATCGTCCAGTGCATCCGGTAATCGAACGCCATTGGCACACCCTTGCGCGGCATTTCGGCCGGCGACCAGTAGGCGACGATGTTGTCGTTGGTTTCGTCGGCGGTCGGGATTTCAACCAGCTGCACGACGCCCTTACCCCAGTTGCCGCGCGGCTCGATCCACGCGCTCGGCCGCAGATCGTAGCGATCCTTCAGGTCTTCAAAGTTGGCGAAATTGCGGCCGCGCTGCAGCAGGCCGAAGCCTTTCGGATTGTCGACCTGGAAGGAGCTCACTTCCACGTTCTGCGGATTGTTCAGCGGGCGCCACAGCCATTCGCCGGAACCGGTATGAATCGCCAGGCCGTTGGAATCGTGGATCGCCGGACGGAAATTGCGCTTGCTCGATTGCTGGTTCGGTCCGAACAGGAACATGCTGGTCAGCGGTGCGATGCCGAGACGGTCGACTTCGCCGCGCATGAACACGCGTGCCTGCACATCGAGCACGGCATCCGCTCCCGGCGTCAGCACGAAACGGTAGGCGCCGGTGGCGCGCGGCGAATCGAGCAAGGCGTAGAAGACCATCTGTTTATCTTGCGGCGCCGGACGCTCGATCCAGAATTCGGTGAAGCGCGGGAATTCTTCCGGCTTCGACAATCCGGTATCGATCGCCAGACCGCGTGCGGATAAGCCGTACACCTGACCCTTGCCGATCACGCGGAAATAGCTGCCGCCGAGCACGCTCATGATCTCGTCTTCCTTGTCGGCGCGATTGATCGGATACAGCACGCGGAAACCTGCATAGCCCAGCTTGCTGGTCGTCTTGCTGTCGAACGACAGGCCGCCGAAATCGAAACGCGCCGGATCGTAGTGCACTTCCTCGACGTCGTTGCCGACGATCTCGCTGATTTTCACCGGCGTATTGAAATGCATGCCCTGGTGATAGAAGGCCAGCTTGAACGGCGTGCGTTCGCTGCGCCATTCGAAAGTCTCGCGGCGCGGCTGGATTTTCACGTAATCGCCGAACTGCATCTTGCTGAAGGCCGGCGGCAGATTGCTGACCGGTGCCGCATACGGCTTGGCAGCCAGTGCCTTGGCTTTGGCCGTCACGTCGTCCAGCGAGAAGGCATGGGCCTGCGTGGCCAGCAGCAGCGAACAGGCGGAGACGGCAGAAAACAGGATGGCGGGAATTTTTTGACGAGCGGAAATATTGAAAGCGTTGAAAATCACGAATCTCTCCAGAATGATGCTGCTGTTCAGATGCCGCCGCGCGCACATGGTTGCATTTGTTTGCATGCGGAAATGCTTTTGACCGCAATTTTTACGGCTTTTCCATCGCGCTGTGTTCGGCTCCGCACTTGTGCCCTTGCAAAAAACGAAACAGAATAGCACGCGGGCAAGCCGCCTTCGCCGCCCGCAAAGCGGACCATTTCCCGTCCGCAACGCCTGCCGCCGGCCCGCTGGGCGCGGCATTCCGCCAAGTTGCTCAAGTCGCCTCACATGGCGCATCGTATTTTCAAAGGATCGGATCACCAGTGCCACATCACGCCATCACGAACCCGCATCGCCCACCTGCTTCTTCAGCTTCTATTTCTGCTTCTTGCTTAACTTCCTGCTTTATTCCCGCGCGTCGCCCGTTGGCCCTGCTCTGCACGCTGGCGGTGGTAGCGGCCGGCTTGTTCAGTGCACCGGCGCATGCCGACATCAACCGCGCATTGCTGAACGACAAACCCGCCTTCATCGCCGACGTGATGCGGCAGATGACGCTGGATGAAAAAATCGGCCAGTTACGCCTGATCAGCATCGGCGCCGACATGCCCAAGCCGCAGCTGATCAAGGAAATCGCCGCCGGCCGCATCGGCGGCTCGTTCAATACCGTCACGCCCGCCGAGAACCGGCCGCTGCAGGATGCCGCGGTCAGGCAGAGCCGCATGAAGATTCCGCTGTTCTTCGCCTACGACGTCGTGCACGGCCATCGCACGACGTTCCCGATCAGTCTGGCGCAGGCATCGAGCTGGGACATGGATGCAATTGCCTTGAGCGCGCGCACGTCGGCCATCGAAGCAGCCGCCGACGGCATCGACATGACCTTCGCACCCATGGTCGACATCACGCACGATCCGCGCTGGGGCCGCACCTCCGAAGGATTCGGCGAAGATCCATATCTGGTTTCGGAAATCGCACGCGTTTCTGTAAAAGCACTGCAAGGCGATCGCGGAGCGGACGGCAAATCGCCGATCGGCGCGAATGGCGTGATGGCGGCCGTCAAGCATTTCGCGCTGTACGGCGCGGTGGAAGGCGGGCGCGACTACAACGTCGTCAACATGAATCCGATGCGCATGTACGACGACTACCTGCCACCGTATCGCGCCGCGGTCGATGCCGGTGCCGGCGCGGTGATGGTCGCGCTGAACTCGATCAACGGCGTGCCGGCCTCGTCCAATACCTGGCTGCTGCAGGACCTGTTGCGCAAGGACTGGGGCTTCAAGGGATTGACCGTCAGCGATCACGGCGCGATCTTCGAGCTGATCAAGCATGGCGTCGCCAGCAATGAAGGCGAAGCCGCCGAGCTGGCAATCAAGGCCGGCATCGACATGAGCATGGCCGACCAGATCTACCTGAAGGAACTGCCGGAACTGGTACGCTCCGGCAAGGTGCCGATGGCCGCAATCGACAATGCGGTGCGCGAAATCCTCGGCGCGAAATACGACATGGGCCTGTTCCACGATCCGTATCTGCGCATCGGCGACGGCTCGCACGATCCGGCCGACATCAATGCGGAAAACCGGCTGCATCGTGCAGAAGCCCGCGACGTCGCGCGCAAGTCGATGGTGTTATTGGAAAATCGCAACCAGACATTGCCACTGAAGAAGCAAGGCACGATTGCGCTGGTCGGTCCGCTCGCCGATGCGCACATCGACATGATGGGCAGCTGGTCCGCCGCCGGCGTCGCCAAGCAATCGATCACCTTGAAGCAGGGCCTGCAGGATGCGCTGGCCGGCAAGGCGAAACTGCTGACCGCGCGCGGCGCCAACATCACCGAAGACAAGCGCATCGTCGACTACCTGAATTTCCTGAACTGGGATACGCCGGAAGTCGTGCAGGACAAGCGCAAGCCGGAAGCGATGATCGCCGAGGCGGTGAAGATCGCGAAACGGTCGGACGTCATCGTCGCTGCCGTCGGCGAAGCACGTGGCATGTCGCACGAATCGTCTAGCCGCACCAGCCTCGATCTGCCAGCGAATCAACTGGCGCTGCTGAAAGCATTGAAGAAAACCGGCAAGCCGCTGGTGCTGGTACTGATGAACGGCCGTCCGCTCGCACTGAACTGGGAGCGCAACAACGCCGACGCGATCCTCGAAACCTGGTACAGCGGCACCGAAGGCGGCCACGCGATTGCCGACGTGCTGTTCGGCGACGTCAATCCGTCGGGCAAGTTGCCGATCACCTTCCCGCGCTCGGTCGGCCAGATTCCCGCCTACTACAACCATCAACGCGTCGGCCGGCCGTTCACCGAAGGCAAGCCGGGTAACTACACGTCGCAATACTTCGAGGAACCGAACGGTCCGCTCTATCCATTCGGCTACGGTCTCAGCTATACGACGTTCTCGCTGTCCGACGTGACGCTGTCGAACGACACGCTGGCACGTGACGGCAAGATCGAAGCCGCCATCACGGTGAAGAACACCGGCAAGCGTGACGGCGCGACGGTTGTCCAGCTGTATATCCAGGACGTTGCCGCTTCGGTCGTGCGGCCGGTCAAGGAACTGAAGGATTTCCGCAAGGTGATGCTGAAGGCCGGCGAGCAACAGGTGGTGCGCTTCACGATCGACGAGAGCAAGCTGAAATTCCACAACGCGCAACTGCAATACGTTGCCGAGCCCGGAGATTTCAATGTCGAGATCGGGCTGGATTCGAAGGCGGTAAAGACGCAGAAGTTTGTGCTGCAGTAGATCTTTCGATAACGAAGCAAAAAAGCCGGCCCATGCCGGCTTTTTTTTACCGCCGCAATCGTTGCCTCGCATTCCGCTTTTGCCATTGCCGTTACGGCAACGAAAAAGCCATTCCACAAGTCGCCATCATGCGGTCATAAATGCCACGCACAATCACGATATTCGTTGTACGGATTCGACACATCGTGACTGCAATTGCATTACTTCATCCCGGCGAAAACGAACGCACGGAAAAAAAAATCGTCTTTCATCGCAAACGCTGGATGAAAACCGGCGCCATGACCCTGTCGGTACAGACGACCGACGTTTCGGAACAGGTCGTCGGCTTGATGATGGATACGCCCGTCAAGATCGGCCGCTCCTGCAGCATCCACTTCCGTACCTTGGTCGACGGACGCATCGCCACCCTGAACCTCACCGGCGCCGTCGCCTATTGCACGCTTGTCGGACTCAAGGGATATCGCGTCGGCATTCTGATGGATCAGGCCAGCGAGGAAAATGCCGGACAGCTGGACATGATTCTTTCCGCCAGACCCTAGTACGCACTCGACTCTTCTCTCAATAGCGCCATCCTCAAGCCGTCGGCGCGAAGACGTTTTCGCGCCGTACCCACGTTGTTTCTGCAAGCTGCCATTCACCCCGCGCATTCTTTCCTGAGGCAGACAGCAAACCCGTCATGCCTCATAATCTCTGTCACGAAGCCGTAACAGTTTCAATGCGCGCGGCTTTCATTCTTCGAAGCGTCGGCGCACGGCCGATGTTCGAAAAGCCGACCGTTTCAAACAGGCTCCCCTTCAAGGAAGGGATCAAGCCCACGCGTATACGTCATGCCTCTTTCTGCCCTCGCGCTCGTTCTCGTTGCCGGACTCATCCATGCCAGCTGGAACATCACGGCAAAGAAGGCCGGCGGCGATGCGCGCTTTGCATTCTTCACGAGCGTCTTCCTGGCGATCGTCTGGGCGCCGGTCGGCATCTGGATTGCAATGGATGCCGTGCCGGCCTGGGGATGGCGCGAATGGCTGCTGATCGTGGTGACCGGATTGCTGCACGTCGGCTATTACGTCATCCTGCTGCGCGGCTACCGCAAGGCTGATCTCACCGTCGTCTATCCGATGGCGCGCGGCTCCGGCCCGCTTCTGTCTTCCCTTTTTGCCTTGCTGTTTCTTGGTGAAACATTGTCCACACTCGGAGGCTTCGGCATTGCGGGTGTCGTGCTCGGTGTCTTCCTCATCGCCGGCGGCCCCAAGCTGCTGCGCAAGACGCATGATCCCGTTCAAAAGCGGCGCGCACACGTCGGCATCGCCTATGGGCTGCTCACCGGCGCGTTCATCGCCAGCTATACGGTCGTCGACGGCTATGCGGTGAAGTTCATGCTGATGTCGCCCATTCTGGTGGACTACATGGGGAATTTTGTGCGCCTGGCCGTGCTGGCACCGGTTTGCTTCAACGACAGGAAGTCCGCTACCGCACTGTGGAAACAGCAGTGGAAGTATGCGCTGGTCGTGGGTGCGATCAGCCCCGTTTCATACGTCCTTGTGCTGTATGCGGTCCAGATTGCACCGATCTCGCATGTAGCGCCGGCGCGCGAAGTGTCGATGCTGTTCGCCGCCCTGATCGGCGGACACCTGCTGAAGGAAGGCGATCAGCTTCAGCGTCTTCTGGGCGCGCTATTGATTGCCGTCGGCGTTTCGGCATTGGCGCTGGGATAGCACGGCGTTCATCCCGATCGAGTGAGCGGTTATGGCGGACCTCTCTTGCATGCATGACCCGCAAAAGCCGTGCCGTGTTTTTTCGACGACGGAAGAACCGACTAACCTTGTGCGTTCGCCGCCAGCAGAATCTTCTCGATTTCCTTGTATCCCTGGCGGCGCGCATGCTGCAGCGGGGTCACACCGTCGCCATCGGCAAGATTGACATCGGCACCGGCCTTGATCAGTTCGCGCACGATCGCGACATGGTCGGGACCGCCATTGCCAAGCAATATGGCTTCCAGCAAGGCTGTCCAGTTCAGATTGTTGATGTGGTCCACATCCACGCCGGCCGCGATCAATATGCGCACCGTTTCGACATGGCCTCGCTCGGCCGCCGGAATCAACGCAGTGCCACCGTATCGATTCGTACTCTTGAGATCAGCGCCATGTGCGAGCGTCATCTTGAGAATGGCGTTATGCCCGCGTGCGCCGGCATAGAGATACGGGCTGTCGTTGATCCGATCTTTCGCGTTGACGTCGGCGCCGGCATCGATCAGCACCTTGGCCGCTTCAACGTTGTTCTTGTGGGTCGCGATAAGGAGCGGGGTTGCGCCGGAACCATCCCTGGAATCGATACGCGCGCCCTGATCGAGTAGGCGCCGCACTTCTGCGGCATTTCCTTCTCTGGCCGCATCGCGCAACTGGTTTTCAGGTGCGCCACCTCCGGCAGCGACAGTCACTGAAGCAAACATGGCGGCGATAACTCCTAGAAAGATGGAAAGTCGCTCGATGAGCATGGAATATCTCCTGATGAAACGGAAAGATGCGACGCTCGGACAAGGCAACTTGTACTACGTCACCTCAAGCGTTGGGCACGCGATTCAGGCATGATAGAAGTCCAACGACATATTTAGAAGTTAAATATCCGATGGCTATCAGTCCGAAATCGAATAGAGTGCCTTTTGATCTGGACCTGCTCAAGGCGATCGTCATGGTGGCCGATTGTGGCAGCTTCACCACCGCGGCGACACGGCTTCATTCCACGCAATCCACAGTGAGTCAGAAGGTGCGCCGGCTGGAAGAGATGGTCGGTCAACAGCTTCTCGAACGCGGGCACCGCGAAATCCATCCGACGGATGCCGGCGAACTCCTGCTGGGATACGCCAGACACTTGCTCGCCGTCAGCGATCAACTGGGCGAGGCGCTTTCCGGCGGCGCATCGATCACCGTGCGGCTCGGCGTGCCCGACGACTTCGTCACCGGAAAAACCATACCGGCTTTGGCAGCCTTCAATCGAAAGAATCCCAAGGTCAAACTGGAAGTTACCATCTGATTCTCATGAAGCAACGTCGCCACAGCCGCGAGGCTGTCTTCTGCCGGCCCGAGCCCATGGCATGGATAGACAGCGCCAGGTATCCCTGCTTCGCACAGGATCCCATTCCTCTCGTCACGTTTCCGCTTCGCGGCTTGTATCGGGACGACATGATCAATGCAATAGAAGCGACAGGTCGCAGCTGGCGCATCAGCTTCACCAGTTCCAGCCTCGCCGGCATTCAGGAAGCAGTCGCACATGGCATAGGAATCAGCCTGCTGCCACCAAGAGCCGTTACATCGGGACATACCGTTCTTAATCGCAAACACGGATTTCAACCGATCACCGCATTCGAAATCGCGATTCATCACCGCGCAACTGCCGATCCCCTGGTCAAGGAGCTTGCCGCCATTCTGGGAAAAGTGATCGAGCGTGAAATGCCCTGATTCACTGCATTAATTCACAGCATTGATTCACCGCATGCGACAGACCGCATGCCCGCGGAGCAACAATCTCTGCAAGGGCACGTCGTCTATCGCTGGCAAGCAAATACGGATTTCATCCGAACCGCGTTCCGGATAACACGCAAACGATTCGGCGCTTATCCAGGCCGACCGATCATTCCCAGAACTGGCCGTGCCTGACGATGGAACGCTCGTAAGGCACCGCGGCGACCGCAGCAGCCGCGTTCGGCGCCTTGACGATAGCAAAACTCGCTTCGTTCCCCACCTTCAAGCCATAGTCGGCTTTGCCCATCACGCTGGCGGCGGCATCGGTCGCCATCTGCAGGGCGGTTTCCAGTTCCTCATCCGTGTAGAAACCCGAGCGATAACCGATCAGCATCGCGCGTTGCAGCATGTCGCCATTGCCGTAAGGCCACCAGGCATCCTGGATGTTGTCGTTGCCGGTAAACATCGTGACACCACCCTGGCGCAAGCGCAGGATGGGCGGGAAGGCATGGTTGCCCGGCGCATTGGTCATGATGGCAATGCCGGCCGCACGCAGCACTTCGGCAATCTGGTCCAGCTCGGAAGCGGACACATCGCCCAGTCCATAAGCGTGACTGACCGCGACGCGACCGGACATTCCCAGCGCACGCGTGCGCGATGCAATGCGGTGCAATTGCTGGATGCACGTTTCGCCCGGCTCATGCAGATGGATATCGATCTTGACGCCGTACCTGTCGGCGATATCGAAGATGATGTCAAGCTGTCCGTCGGCATCGCCATCCAGCGTCGTGGGATCGATGCCGCCGACGACCTGTGCGCCTTCACGAATCGCCGCTTCCAGAATTTCAGCCGTTCCGGGACAGGACATCACACCCGCCTGCGGGAAGGCGACAAGCTCTATGTCGATCAGGTCTTTCCACTTTTCGCGCGCTTCCATGACGGCGCGCAGGTTCGTCAGACCGGTTGTCGCATCCACATCGACGTGACAGCGCATGGCAATCGTGCCGAACGATGCCGCCTGACGAATCAACGCATCCGCACGCTCGACGATGGGCGGTGCCGTCGCCAGCTCGCGCTTTTCGATCGCCAGCCGTTCCCGCAAACTCGTGACAGGCTGATGCGGCCGCCAACGATCGCCGACAAAACTCTTGTCCAGATGAATATGGCCATCGACAAAACCGGGCAATATCAGCTTCCCGCCCAGGTCGACGACTTCGGCCGTCCCCGTTTCCGGGCGCTGCTGACCGATAGCGGTTATACGTCCATCTTTGACGGCGATATGGAGAGGTTTGCCATCAGCATCGACGGCGTTGGTAAATATGCGATCGTTCATCCTGTACCTTCACGAAACGTGGTGTCATTACAGAAGGCGTCCCGTACGGCAACGCCCTCATTGGCTTCTATTGAGGTACAAGATAAGGGTCCTGGCTTGCATTCACCAATTAAATATTGGAATTGGTGGCATTCGTTTTTCAAATTCTTCGCCATTCGCACCCGCCATTCCCGGCGTGCAAGAAACCGCCATCCGGGCAAATCGGCAACAAATAGTGCGCCTCCGAACAAGTTTGCCGATCTCTGCCCTCCTATGATCGGGCGTACGCCAAGATCAAGCGGCGTTTTACATTCGATCTGCATTCTTCCGTATCACGCACGTCGCGAATGGCAGCTGGAGGACACGCACCGTCTTCAAGCCGTCGTATTCATGGCCTGGGCCGTTGGCATCGCCGCCCGAAAGACTGAACGCAATTGCTACAGAGGCGAATGAGAACCGATAGAAAAACTCCTTCGGCATTGACGCTGAACATCAGCTTGAGTTTCCTGGCCGGGTACGTCGATGCCGTCGGCTTCATGGCGCTGTTCGGCCTGTTCACGGCGCACATCACCGGCAACCTTGTGCTGCTCGGCGCAGAGCTCGCAACGCCCGAGCATACTTTTCCGCTTCTGAAAATTCTGGCCTTTCCGGCGTTTATCGTCGGCGTGGCGCTGGCCACGATGATTGCCTCGGCATGGGAAAAGAAAGAACGCAATGCACTCATCGTCCTGTATGTGGTCGAGATGGTGCTTCTCACGGCATTCATGCTCACCGGACTGATCGCCGGCCCGATTGAAGAAAACATGTCGAGTGCGGCGATCTTTGCAGGAGTGATGGGCACGCTGGCAATGGGCGTACATAGTGCTTGTGGTCGGTTGCTGCTGCCCGATCTTGCGCCAACCGTGATGATGACAGGCAACGTTACGCAACTCGTCGTCGAATTCTTTCAGCTTCTGAAGGAAGGCGGCAACAAGGCGGCGCTGAACAAATGCGCGAAGTATCTCTGGCCCATCATTCTCTTTGGCACCGGATCGCTTATTGCAGCTTTTGCGTATCTTCGATTCGGATTCCACGCATTGTGGCTACCTATCGCCCTGGTTCTGATTCTCGCCTGCATCGAGACATGGCATGAGGTTCGCAGCTAGCTGCGCAACCTCGTTCTCTCAGGAATGTAGGTATTGCGGTTCATAGAGATTCGCTGATTCGCTTCAGTATCAATCATGGATACTGCATCACCAAAACGCTTCACCGTCAGTTACACTGATCTCTGTCACCAGCGTCAACACGAAGATTCCTGTTTGATGTTGGCCTGAATGGCGCGAGACAAGATGAAGAAATCCAACAGAGGATCTACGATGAAACAATTTTTAGGAATTCTGGCGGTGGTCGCCACCACCTTGCTGAGCGGATGCGCAGTCTATACGCCTGATGGCGCTGTCGTGGTTGATCCCGGCCCAGGCGGCCCGGGAAATGGCGGGACTTTCTGTCCTCCCGGCCAGGCCAAGAAAGGCAATTGCTAAGAGCTTCACTCAGAAAGGGCCCGCATGCGGGTCCTTTCTTTTAACAAGCAAGGTAAAGGAAGATCACGAGCAATGCGACGATGGTGTCGCTTGGCTGGTGTTACTTATAAAAAAAAGCGAGAGAAGAACAAAACACCGCTTCGATTGTCTTGTAAAACGCGAAGGTTCCGAAGGTCTGAGCGAGCCTTGCTCGCGTCAGTAAATACAGCGCGAAGGCCCATCCCGAGAAATTTCACCAAAATACTTTTTATGGCGAACGGGAATTTAAGTCTTTGATTACATTGGCGCGGCTGGCGGGGATCGAACCCACGACCCTTGGCTTCGGAGGCCAATACTCTATCCACTGAGCTACAGCCGCGGAGGGAAGAACTTCTGAGGAGGCCTGAAGAATACCGTTTTTCTCTCTTTCCGTCCACGCAAAGCCTGTTTTCCCGCTCAACGGCAATTATTTGTGACTATAATCAGTGGTTTGCCGAATCCGGCAAGGTCGAGCAGCAGCATCACCCGCGCGGATGGGAGTCCCGCGCCTTATAACGATTTCTAAAAATTGTAATGAGGGGAATAATGAGCGACGCACACCACGAAGGATCCGCAATCAAAACGCCTAAGCAGTTGATTCTGGCCGTCCTGGCCGGTTTCCTTGTCCCTATCGTCTGTATCGTCCTGCTGGTCATCTACGTCACCAATGACAAGCAGACCGGTGCCGGCTCCGACGCGATGACGCCGGAAGCCATTGCCCAGCGCATCAAGCCTGTTGCCGCCGAAGATTTCCATCTGAAGGATCCGAGCGCGCCCAAGGTATTGAAGTCGGCCGAAGAGGTCTATAAGGCAACCTGCGCCGCCTGCCACACGGCCGGTGTTGCCGGTGCGCCGAAACTCGGCGATGCCGCAGCCTGGAAAGCCCGTATCGCGGAAGGCTACGATACGCTGGCCAAGCATGCGATCGAAGGCTTGCGCGCGATGCCGCCCAAAGGTGGCAATCCCGATCTGGACGATATCGAGGTCGAACGTGTGGTCGTGATGATGGCCAACGCCGCAGGTGCGAAGTTCAAGGAGCCGGAAGTCCCTGCGCCGAAGGCTCCGGCGGAAGCGCCCGCTGCCGATGCCGCCGCAGCACCAGCCAAGTAGTTCTTCGCATACACGCAATAAAAAAGCCGACATCAGTCGGCTTTTTTATTTCTGCATCGGCAAATCACAATTGCTTATGCCGGGCGATGTGCTCGTGCTGTTCGTGCGTCTTCTTGCGCCGGGAAAACAGATACAAGCCCGTACCGACTGCGCCAACGACAGCCGCGCCACGCAGCACCGGCTTCCATAGCGCACGCCTGGACAGCAGCGAAGCGCCGCTGATCACCAGCGGCAGCAGCTTCTGCAGCTTGGCGCCAGACAGGCTGCGGAAATCGACCAGATCGGAGAAATTCGCCAATGCCGATTGCGCACGCGCGCTGACCATGCCGACCGCCGTCTTTGCGATCGCCTCCCGCCCCATGTTCGCGCGCACCACGCTTCTGGCATTGCCGACGGCAATCCGGTAGGCACGGCATTGCAGGATCAGCCGTTCCTTCTGCTCGGCCAGCGTCTCGGTGCGGTTTTTCGGATCGTTCGGATCGCGATTCGTCATGTCCGATTCCTTCCGTTACAGCAGCGCATCATGATCCTTGCGCAGCTCGTCCATCGTCGCCGGCATCGACAGCTTGCCTTGCCGCAGCAGCGATTTCACATAGAACAGCATGCCGATGGCAACGGCCGTTGCTATCACCGCGATGATCAGCAGGATTTTCCAGCCCAGCGACGGCCAGCTGAGATAAACGATCAGCGCCGTCCAGTAAGCGACGGCGAACCATGCGGCGATGATGCCGAGCACGAACAGAACCGCCAGCTTCAGCACATTGGCGCGAATTTCCGCCAGTTCCAGCGCAGCGAGTTCGATCCGGCTCATCATCAGGCCGAACATGTTGCGGCCCAGACTGGCCAGGCCGCTGATCAGCCCTTCCTGCGACGAGCGCGGGTTTTGCTGTTCCATGGGGACGGCAGCCGCTTACTTGCGCGAGACCAGCAGGCCGATCAACAGGCCGACGCCGGCCGAGATCGCCACGGCGCGCCATGGATTTTCATGTACGTAGTCGTCGGTCTTCTCGGCGATTTCCTTGCCGGTTTCGATCGCGGCGGTCTGGACTTCCTGCGCCTTGACCACGGCGGAATCGAGCAGCTGCAGGCCGCGCGAACGCAACTCGTCGGCGCGTTCGCCGGTGGCACTGGCCGCTTCGCGGAACAATTCCTGCGCGTCCTTGACCAGAGCTTTCATATCGGTACGTGTCGTTTTCAAAGTAGATGCTTTCATGTGATGACCTCTTTTTATTGAAATCAGTATCCGCTTCGGACGGTACTGCAGATTGAATTGCCGCTTCCGCGATTGCCGTCAGGCTCAGTTCTGACAGCTGCATCCCCGTTTGGTTGCAGCACGTCATCAAAGTCGCGTTCATGAAAGGTTTTACCACAGTCCGCCGCGCACGAACAGGCGTTACCGCACACAAACGGCAATCAGATGCCTGGCGTGCAGTCCGAACAGTGCTCGATTTCGTAGACCTGTTTCATCAGATTTTCCTTCAGATCGCGCAAGGCAGTCCGCACGCCCTCTTCGACCACCGGGTGATAGAACGGCATGGAAAGCATGTCGTCCACCGTCATCTGGCTCTGGCAGGCCCAGGCCAGTAGATGCGCGATGTGTTCGGCGCGCGGCCCGACCATTTCGGCACCGAGGAAACGATGCGTGCCGCGTTCGCCGTAGACTTTCAGCATGCCGCGGTTTTGCAGCATGACGCGACTGCGTCCCTGATTCGCGAAGGAAATCCGACCGGTCTGGTACTGCCCCGGTTTCAATGTTCGCGCCGTCTGCCCGACGGCCATCACCTGCGGATCGGTGAAGGCAATCGCCATGGGAGCATGCCGCAAACCGGCAGCTACGTTGGGATAACGCGCCGCGTTACTGCCGGCGATACGGCCCTCGTCGGCTGCCTCGTGCAGTAACGGCCTGTCACCATCGACATCGCCGGCGATGAAGATCGTGCTGTCGCCGCATTGCATCGTCAATGGATCGAACAACGGGATACCGCGTTCGTTCAGTTGCAGTCCGGTATGCTCCAGTCCAAGCCCGGCGAGATTCGGTCTGCGGCCTGTCGCCGCCAAGACGTAACGATAATGTTCCGTACGTTCGCGGCCATCGGCATCGCGCGAATGCAGCAAGACCTGCCCGTTTTCCTGCTTTGCCGACAGAACGGCAGCGCCCAGACGCAAGTCCAGTTCATCGCCGAGGCAGGAAACCGCCGCCTCGTTGAGTTCATCGTCCGCGATTTGTGCCAGCCGGTCGCTGCGGCCGAATATGGCCACCCGCACGCCGAGCCGGTGCAATGCCTGCCCCAGCTCCAACCCGATCACGCCGGCACCGACAACAGCGACGGATTCGGGCAAGTCATCCCAGTCGAACACATCGTCGCTGACGATCGCGCGATCGCCCAATCCCCGCAGCACATCCGGCACCGAGGGTGAACTGCCGGTCGCAATCACCACGCGCGCCGCCTTGACCTGCACATCTTCTCCGACCTGCAGCGTATCGGCAGCAAGAAACCGCGCATGGCCGCGCAAGCGTTCGCCAGGTAGCACGCGATCGATGCTGTCAACGACGAAACCGACAAACCGGTCCCGTTCGGATTTGACCCTGCGCATGACTGCACGGCCATCCACGCGCACGTCGGCCTGTACGCCGAATGCATCGGCAGTCGCAGCGGCATGCGCCACGTCCGCAGCCGAAATCAGCAACTTGCTCGGCATGCAGCCCACGCGGGCGCATGTCGTACCATAGGCGCCGCCCTCGATCAGCAATGCACTGACGCCACGTGCCTTGGCGGCACGGAAGGCAGACAAGCCGGCGCTGCCGGCGCCGATCACGGCCACTTCGGTGTGTACGGTCTTCATCGTTCTCCTTCAGGCACGACAGAAGTTACGACAACAAGCCACGATGCCATGTCACGCCATCGCGCCCTCTCACGCGCAACGTCTTTCGCAACATGGCGGCATCGTGCCGCCCCGCATCAGGCGTTTGCGATGCGGAGTTCGGCAATGTCGGCAATGCTGCCGAGCTGGATCACGACAGGCTTGGCCGACAGGCCGTTGCGCATCGGCCGCCATGCAAAGCGCCATTCCTTTTCGGCGGCACGCTCCTTTGGCAGCGAGAACAAACGCCCCAGCGGGCTGGATGCACCGTACGACATCGCCGCATCGATGCCAGCCCAGTTCGGCAGGATTTTCTGCACGGTGCGATGCAGGCGTTCGCCGAATGCTTCGGCATCATGAACGACCAGATAGGCGGTACTGTCGCGCTTGCCTTCGAACAATGCGCCATCCCAGCTTTGCGCAAGACTCAGAATCAGGTAATTGGCATCGTTGGCGGGAGTCGCCTGCAATGGAGATTGCGGCGGCGTTACCAAACGGAATTCGCCCAGTGTCAGCGAACGTTCCAGTTCGGTACGTTCGGAAAAGTAATACAGCTTCGGTGGCCGTTTATCAGCAATCATGGAGAGCATCCCGTGAAAATGTCGCTCGTCGACCAGAGCGATCATTTAAACAGAATCCGCCATGTGCAGCAAACCGTCGGCAGGCAGGACCGCGAAAAAAAAGCAGCCGCGCAGGCCGCTTTTTTCATGCAATTGCCGTCACTGGCTCGGTGCACGCATGCGCGTTTCCGACCGTCCGCTCATTTCCGCCTCGCGGCGCTCGCGATCCATGCGCATTTCGGTATCGCGCCGTTCCCGCTCCATACGCTGCTGCTCGTTGCGTCGGCTGGCTTCGGTCGACGTGCTGGTACTGCTGCGTGTATCGGGCGTATTGACGCTCGGACGATTCACGTTGTCCGGACTCAGCACGGCACCGCCCGCTCCTCGTCCCGTGACGGCACCACCGGCATTGCCGCCCACACCGGCTGCGCCCGTATTTGCACCTGCGCCGACATTTGCTCCGGTCGATGCACCGCCGGCTCCGACGTTGGCGCCTGCTCCCACGCCCACACCGGCACTTTGCGCCAGGGCAATCGACGATACCGTAGCGAGCGCCACGAAGGAGAGAGAACGTATTGTCTTCTGTAAATCCATGACAGCTCCTTGAAAAATGGGAAGGTCATGATTGGAGAAGGCTGGCGCCCGGTGGTTCGCCCGAAAGGAAAATACTGTGTATCAGTGCGTTACATTCAGGGTGATCAGGGTTGATTACGGACTGCATTGCGATGCCGCAACTGATACCAGGCAAGACCGATCCACTCGTGCATTGCGTAGGAAGAACGTTGCAGCCATACCGCCTTCGGCAGGAAATCGTCCGGCGACCATCGCTGCGCCGTATAAAAAATCGTGGGCGCGGCCACCACATCCAGGCCCGCTTCGCGGAAGATACGTTTCGCACGCTGCATGTGCAGGGCATCGGTCACCAGCAATATGCGCGTGATGCCGTCGGCACGCAGCATGCGCGCCGAAAACTGTGCATTCTCGGCTGTATTGTTCGACTCGCCTTCCAGCCACTTCACCGGAACAGAAAAGGCTTGCAGCGTACGTGCGATGATCGCGGCCTCCGATTCCTTCGAACCGTCGGGCTGTCCGCCACTGGCGAGCACCGGCAAACCGGTCTCGCGCTGCAGCCGCACGGCATAGCTTGCACGCTGCAGCGTGGTGGCGGAAAGAATGTCCTGGTCGCCGTATTCAGGCGCATCGGCAATGCGGCCGCCGCCGAGCACGACGATCGCCTGCGCGCCTGTCGCTTGTGCCGGTTGCAACGGCGGATTCCATGCTTCCAGCGGTGCGATCAGCAATGTCGCGCCCATACGCGTACTGAGCAACAGCAGCAGCAACAGCGAAACGATCGACAGCAGCTTGCCGCCGCGTGGCCAGCGGCGGCGCAGCCACAAGCCGAGCGCGCACAGCAATACCAGATTGAGCGGCGGCAGCAAGATGGCACTTGCCGTCGAATTGATGATCCAGCTGAGACTCATCCGTGTTCCTGTCGTTTCTGTTGTCGGTTATTGCAGGAAGAAAGTAACGGCTGGCTCATTCGCCCATCTGCGGCTCGGCAACGGTGCGCAACTGGAAACGGCCGTCATTGTTGAACAACCAGGTTTCGACCAGTTCGACACGGCCGTTGCGCAACAGCATGGCCGGCGGCTTGGGAAAAGGCGACGTCCTGCGCAAGGTCGTCAGCGCGGTCGATTCCGTAGCGCGATCGCGATTCGAACGCATGATTTCGCTGCGCACCAATGACCCGTTGGCGTCGACCACATAACGTATGACCACGACCGAGCGCAGCAGCGCCTGCGGCCGCCCGATGAAGACATGCGTGGAATTGACCTGGGAAACGCGTTGCGCCAGCGCCAGCTTGTATTCGCCCAGCGAATCGGCCGCCGATGTGCCGTCTGCGGTTGTACCCACTTGCTGATGCACATCGAGACTGCTGCAAGCCGTGACGGCCAGCACGACGCACAGGGAAAGAAGCCGTAATCCGTTTTTCATCGCCATCCTGTTCGCTGAATCCTGTTTGTTGAAAAGTGAAAGTTGTTTCTGTATGACAGGCAAACCTGTCTTGCATTGCGGCATCCGCGTCAGTCGAAGCTGCGCTGCAACCGGAACTGTTCGGTTGCCGCCACCAGCGCCGATGCCGTGCCGGGTTCGAGTGCAGCATGACCTGCATCGGCGATCCATTGCAATCTGGCCTGCGGCCATGCCTGATGCAAGCGCCACGCAGCCGACGGCGGACAGACCGCATCGTAACGCCCTTGCACGATGATCGCCGGCAGATGCCGGATGCGATCGATATTGCGTATCAACTGATCGTCGTCGAAAAAACCCCGATGCAGGAAGTAATGCGCTTCCAGCCGCCCGATGCCGAGCGCCACCGCATCGTCGCTGAATACATCCACCATCTCGGGTCGGGGCTTCAGGAACAGGCAGCTGCCTTCGTAGCGGCTCCACGCGCGCGCGGCCTGCAGCGACGCTTCGGCATCGTCGCCGAACAGACGCTGCTGATAGGCGCGCAACAAGTCGCCGCGTTCTTCCAATGGGATCGGTGCGACGAAAGCGTCATGCGCTTCCGGAAAGAACGCCGCCATGCCGTACAAGAACCAGTCGATTTCCGGCTGCGTACACAGGAAGATGCCGCGCAGGATGAAGCCGAGGCAGCGTTCCGGATGCGCCTGCCCGTAAGCGAGCGCCAGCGTACTGCCCCACGAACCGCCGAACACCAGCCACTGCTCGATGCCCAGCATGGTGCGCAACGCTTCGATATCCTCAATCAGCAGCGATGTCGTATTGTCGCGCCACTCGCCAAGCGGCGTCGATTTGCCGGCGCCGCGCTGATCGAACAGGATGATGCGGTAATGCTGCGGATGGAAGAACTGGCGATGTACCGGAGAAATGCCGCCGCCCGGTCCGCCGTGCAGGAAGACCACCGGAATGCCGGCCGGATTGCCGCACTCTTCCCAATGCAGCGTATGCAGCGCACTGACCTGCAGCCTGCCGCTGTGCAATGGCTGCACAGGCGGGAACAACGGTGATGCGGCGGAAGAATCGTCCATGTCGTCTCCGGAATGATGCCGCGATTGTATCCAAGCTTGTTGCCGTGCGGTGCTGGCGCGCACCTTCGCTGCATTGTGTCGGTATTGCCTTCACATCAATTACTTCGATGTGACACCGGCAAGGCCGACTCCATGCCGCAAGGCAATGCCGGCAACGAACTATTTTTGCCATGCAAACTCTGTCATTACATTGCCGACTGCAAAGGAGGAAGTGCCGATGGATGCATGGTTGCAGAATTGGGCGCCGATCGAAGGCTGGCTGCAGGCATTGGTCGTGGCCGCCCTCGCCTATCTGGTGCTAAGCCTCGTTTCGCACTTTCTCACGCGCCACATCACCGCCTTGTCGGAACGCACCGCCAGTCGCGTCGACGACGTGATTGCCGCCGCGCTGGCTGGCACCAAGAATTTCCTGATCTTCCTGCTGGCCATTTTGATCGGCCTGCACATGATGGAATTCTCGGCCAAGACGGAAACCAGGCTGTCGCAGGCGCTGGTGATCGTCGTCGGCCTGCAGGTCGCGATCTGGCTCAATCGCGCCATCAGCACGTGGATGGAAAAGGTGGTCGACCCCAATACCGATCCGGCGCTACGCAACCGGGCGACCACCACGACCATGGTCTTCCTGCTGCGCCTGGCGATCATGCTGACCGTGTTGCTCGCCGTGCTGGCCAATCTCGGCGTCAACATCACGGCCTTCGTCGCCAGCCTCGGCATCGGCGGCGTGGCAATCGCGCTGGCGCTGCAGACCATCCTCAGCGACCTGTTCGCCTCGCTGTCGATCGGCCTAGACAAACCCTTCGAGGTCGGCGACTTCATCATCGTCGACGACCTGATGGGCACCGTCGAATATATCGGCGTGAAGACCACGCGGCTGCGCAGCCTGAGCGGTGAACAACTGATCCGCTCGAACGCGGAACTGCTCAAATCCGCAATCCGCAATTACAAGCGCATGGCGGAGCGGCGCGTGGTTTTTACCTTCGGCATCAAGTACGAAACGCCGATCGACAAAGTTGCCATCGTCGGCGGTCTCGTACGCAGCGCCATCGAAGCGCAATCAAACATACGGTTCGATCGGGCCCATTTCTTCAAGTTTGGCACCAGCAGTCTGGACTTCGAAGTCGTCTACTACGTCCTTAGCCCCGACTACAACGTCTACATGGATATTCAACAGCAGATCAATCTGGATCTGATGCGCGCCTGCGCCGAACGCGACATCGGTTTTGCCTATCCGAATCTGGTGATGCAGCTTGCACCCGCCACCGAATTGACTATGCGGCAGCCGGATATCGCATCGTCTGCGGAAGGCACCGAAACAGCACCCGAAGGTCAACGCGACAACGGCGGACGTTTTGCGAGGTGATGCCGGACGATATCGAAAATCCAGTTGTAGCAGAACGCGTAGATCATGAAGAAAACGGAGAACGTCAGATCCAGGAATAACGCGTCGAGCACCGTGATGCCCAGCCACCATGCAGTCAACGGCAATGCGACGGCCATGAAACAGGCTTCGAATCCGAGCGTATGGAATACGCGCATGCGCACCGTGCGGCGCCAGCCGAACTTGTGCTCGAATGCCTCGTACACATGGTTGTACGCCATGTTGCAGGCCATGGCGCACAAGGCGAGGATCAGCGCCAGCGCGCCGAAATGCAGCATCTCCATGCCGAAGCCGTAGGACATCAGCGGCACCAGGATGATCAATGCGAAGAATTCAAACAGGACGGCATGGACGATGCGCCGCAATAACGTGGTATTGATGACAATCTCGACAAGAACAAAAGCAGGGCCTCCATTATAGGAAACCGGCGCAATTCCAGCCGGCCGCGCTTCGCGGCAAAGATTTATAAAAACGGGGTGACTTTTCCAGGAATGTGTTCTATACTTCTGCCCCTTCAGGCAGTGTTGGCCGACACCAACATGGTTTGACTGAGCAGTGCGCATTTTGCGGGTGCTTAGCTCAGTTGGTAGAGCGGCGCCCTTACAAGGCGTAGGTCGGGAGTTCGAGCCTCTCAGCACCCACCAGTCAGACAAACCTGAGAAAGTTTTTGCAGTTAGGAGTGGTAGTTCAGTTGGTTAGAATACCGGCCTGTCACGCCGGGGGTCGCGGGTTCGAGCCCCGTCCACTCCGCCAAATACAAAACGCCCGCAGATGCGGGCGTTTTTCTTTTCCGTTCCAGCACCTATCCGCTCACGCTACGGCAAGAGCGGCTTCCATGTTGCCGGAAATGCTTTGCGCCAGACGATGCACCAGTACGGCCAGCATGGTTTCTTCCTGCTCACGCACGAAGAAATGGCCGCCGTCGAACCAGTCCAGCGTGAAACGCGCCGACGTTTCGGACCGCCACGATTCCATGCCGGCGATACCGATGTCGTCATGCCGGCCGCCGAAGGCGTGGATGGGAACCGGCAACGGCGCTCCCGCCAGACAGGCAAAGCTGTTGCAGGCGCGGTAATCCGCACGCAGCACATGCAAGGTCCGCTGCATCAATTCGGGACTCTCGAACACCTGCCGCGGCGTGCTGCCCTGCTGGCACAGATCGGCAATCAGCGGTTCGTCGTTGTCGGCTACGGCGCATTTTTGCGCGTTGCGGCATGTCGCCGGTCCGCTGGCACCGACCAGCAAACCCGACGGCAGCAAGCCGCCATGCGCATGGATCTGGCGCGCCATGCCGTATGCCAGCAAGGCGCCGGTGCTGTAGCCGAACAGCGCATAACGTCCGGACAGCATGTGCGCATAATCGCTGTAGAGCCGCGACGTCAGTTGCATGAAATCCTCGCAGGCCGGCTCGTGCATGCGCGTTCCGCGTCCGGGCAATTCCAGCGGCACGACGCGCACCCACGACGGCAGCAGGTGCCGCCAGCGCATGTAGGTCATCGCGCTCGCGCCTGCATACGGCAGGCACAATAATGAAATCGGCGTGTGCACGATTACCTCGCCCGCAAGGCGGAACCCGGCAGCATGCCGATCCGTGCGCGACGGAGATGAAGGATTACAACCCAAAGATCTTCTTCGCGATCAAAACGTCTGGCGTTCATCTCTACCTCTTGAATTGGTTCAACGCAACGCATTGCGGCGGCGTCAGTCGTCAAGAAAATGCCGGCAAGGACGCAGCGCGCTGGCGACATCCTTCAGCATGAAATTGACCAGCGTTGCCGAACAGCCGAGGTTGCGGCCGATATCGCGCTGCGTCATGTCTTCGAGACGACACAGTTCGAATGCCTGGCGGGTGCGCGCCGGCAATGTCTCCAGCACGCGATCGACTTCTTCCAGCATCCGCTTTTCGCTGAGAATGCGATCGGGCGTCAGATGCCCCGGCCGATCCAGCCCTTCCACGTCGACGTCGAAGAGGCGGCAGCCGGCTTCGGTCGCATGCCGGCGAAAATGATCCATCGCCAGATTGCGCACCACCTGGCAGCAATAGCAATATGGCTTGTCGATGTCGGCGTGCGGGCAGACGGCGACCTTCAGATAGGCATCCTGCATGATCTCGTCGGCCAGGTCCGCCTTGCGGACGATGCCGAGCGCGATGCCGCGCAGTTGCGCGTGGTGCGTGACAAAGGTTTCTTCCAGGGCCTGACGGCCGGTAGTGGCATGCATGTTCATGGATCGATCTTAACAGTAATGAGAATTGTTCTCATTAAATGCAATCATTCACCAATTTGCGCCGTTTTTCAAGCATGGCGATACAAGAAAGACGCTCTTCGCTTGTATGACTCGGGGCGGCCTTTCGATTTTCTTTTTGAGGTTTGAGTGGCGTCGATGGTATCGGCTAGCGCCCGCAAGAAGTCTGCGCCCCGGCTGGCAACATCGAAGCAATAATGATCGGCTGTTGTAGTACTGCACCCTGCTGTCGCGCTCGACCAACGGCGCGGCACAGCCCTTCCTGCTAACATTACAGCCTGACATAGCCTGATTTATTACCGCAGACGGCCGCCCTTATCCTGTCTCATGGATATCCGCCAGCCCGCCACGCGATCCGCATCATGACCGACTCCAAGAACGACACCGCGCCGGACTTCAAGCGCGAACCGATCCCCCTTCCCGCCAAACCGGGCAAGGTGCTGCTGCATTCCTGCTGTGCGCCCTGTTCGGGCGAGGTGATGGAAGCGATGCTGGCTTCCGGCATCGACTACACGATCTTCTTCTACAACCCGAACATCCATCCCGAGAAGGAATACCTGCTGCGCAAGGAAGAGAACATCCGCTTTGCGGAAAAGCACGGCGTGCCCTTCATCGATGCCGACTACGATACCGACAACTGGTTCGAACGGGCCAAGGGAATGGAAGACGAGCCCGAGCGCGGCATCCGCTGCACGATGTGCTTCGACATGCGCTTCGAGCGCACCGCGCTGTACGCGCATGAGCACGGCTTCCCGGTCATCAGCAGTTCGCTCGGCATTTCGCGCTGGAAAAACATGGACCAGATCAACGACTGCGGCAAGCGCGCCGCGGCCAAGTATCCGGACATGATCTACTGGGATTACAACTGGCGCAAAAAAGGCGGCTCGGCGCGCATGATCGAAATCTCCAAGCGCGAGAATTTCTATCAGCAGGAATACTGCGGCTGCGTCTATTCGCTGCGCGATACCAACCGCCATCGCCGCGAACAGGGCCGCGACCGCATCAAGCTCGGTGTGCTGTACTACGGCGATAACAAGGAAAACGAAGGCGGCTGATCCAGTCTTGGCCGGTCTATCGCGCCCGCCTATCCCGGCGATAGAAACATTTTCGACGAAGCCCGGCCCCGCACCGGGCTTTTTGCTCTTGCAATCCGCGCAAGACTCTCTATCTCTTTCAGTAGACATTCGCGCCGCAACCGCAGAAACTTAAGCAGCGTTTCTCGACTCTACCGTTCCCTACCAAGGAGAAAGCCATGAAAACGACGAAAACGAAAGCCAAAGCAGCCACCAAATCCAAGCAAGCCAAATCGGCCAAGCCGGCTATCCGCCGTACCGCGCTGGCCACGCCCAGCGATCTGCATTCGGCAGGCACGCGCGACATTGCCGCCGCGATGAACGGCATCCTGGCCGACGTCTTCGCGCTCTACCTGAAAACCAAGAACTTCCACTGGCACATGAGCGGCCCGCACTTCCGCGACTATCATCTGCTGCTCGACGATCAGGCCATGCAGGTCTACGCGATGGTCGACGTTATCGCCGAGCGTATCCGCAAGGTCGGCCAGCCGACGCTGCGTTCCATCGGCGACATCGCGCGCCGCCAGCGCATTCTCGACAACGATGCCGAGTACGTAGAGCCGGGCGACATGCTGGCCGAATTGCAGGAAGACAACAAGGCGCTGGCCGCCAGCCTGCGTTCAGCACACGTGGTCTGCGACGAACACAACGACATCGCCACCGCCAGCCTGATCGAGAACTGGATCGACGAAACCGAGGAACGCACCTGGTTCCTGTTCGAGGCGAATCGCCGCAGCGATTCGACCGGTCACTAAATCGCTCGTTGAACTGTCACTGAGCTGTCGCCAAGCCTGACGTCAGGCGACGCCAGAAACCGATACATGCCGCGCTACCCGCGCGGCATTTTTTTGGTGTCAGATTTTTACGCCGCATTCTTTCGCGTCGGTTTTTTCCTCACCGATTTCCTTCACGCCATCGTCTATTCACACCGGCATCCAGCATCACTCCTCGTCCAGCTGCGCGAATTGCTCGCCCAGAAAATCCAGCAGCGTGCGCACCGCCGGCAGCAATCCGCGCCGCGAGGCAAATACGGCATGGACGATTTCCCCGCGTGGCGCCCATCCCGGCAGCAGCTGCGCCAGCTCGCCGCGCGCGAACTGATCACGCACCATCATCGTGGGCAACTGCACGATACCCACGCCAGCGATGGCGGCGGCACGCAATGTCGGCATGCTGCGTGTCACCAGCCGCGGAGCGTGATGGATCGAGACCCGCGCATCGTCGGGCCCCAGCAGATGCCACACATGCTCGTTCTGCGGCACGCCCAGATCCATGCTGGGAAACTGCGACAGATCCGCCGGCGACTGCGGCACGCCGATGCGGTCCAGCAATTGCGGACTGCCGACCAGGCATTGGCTACGGCCGGCCAGCACCCGCATCACCAGATCGCTGTCCTCGATCGGCGGCGGCCGCACACGAATGGCAATATCGACGCCCTCGCCCACCACGTCCACGCGCCGGTTCGTCGATTCCAGATGCAGTTCCACCTGCGGATACTGCACCATGAATGCCGCCAGCATCCGGCTCACATGCGCGTCCAGCAACGCCACCGGGCAGGTCATGCGCACGATGCCGCGCGGTGCGACATGCGTCATCGCGATCGCTTCGTCGGCTGCATCGGCCTCCACCAGCATCGCCTTGCAGTGCGCGTAATAGGTCTGGCCGATTTCGGTCACGGCAAAGCGTCGCGTCGAACGCTGGATCAGGCGCGCTCCCAGGCGCTCCTCAAGCAGCGCAATGCGCCGGCTCAGCTTGGACTTGGGTTCGCCCAGCGCCCGTCCTGCGGGGGCAAAGCCGCCGTGCTCCACCACCTGCACGTAATAGTAAAGATCGTTGAGATCTCGCATTCATCGTTCCTTAAATAGAACACTGAAAGCGAAATATACACTCTACCGCACCCATCGTTCCTCTCCTAATATCATCACATCGCCGCCGCATCCTGCGCGGCGCATCAGGAGATCAGCATGAAAAAAATTCTCGGCGTCTACAGCGCACCCCGTCAGCACTGGGTTGGCGACGGTTTTCCGGTGCGCTCGCTGTTCGGCTACGACGGCCTGGGCAAGCACCTCAGCCCGTTCCTGCTGCTGGACCATGCCGCCCCCACTCAATTTGGACCGGCAGCGCAGCCGCGCGGCGTCGGCCAGCATCCGCACCGCGGTTTCGAAACCGTCACCATCGTCTATCAGGGCGAGCTGGAGCATCGCGATTCGACCGGCGCCGGCGGCCTGATCGGCCCGGGCGACGTGCAGTGGATGACGGCCGGTGGCGGCATCCTGCATGAGGAATTCCATTCGCATGCGTTTACCGAACGCGGCGGCACCATCGAGATGGCGCAGCTGTGGGTCAACCTGCCGGCCAAGGACAAAATGACGGCACCGGGCTACCAGACGCTGCTGGACGCGCAGATTCCATCGGTGGATCTGCCCGAAGGCGCAGGCCGCGTGCGTGTCATCGCCGGCGCCTTCGACGGCCACCGCGGCCCGGCGCGTACCTTCACGCCGATCGACGTGTGGGATATCCGCCTGGCGCAGGGCGGCGTCGGCCGCTTCACGGCGCAGGAAGGTCACACGCTGGCGCTGGTCGTGCTGCGCGGCACGGTGCAGATCAACGGCAGCACGCTGGCCCGCGAAGGACAGCTGGTGCATTTCGACCGCACCGGCAGCGACGTCGAAATCGAGGCCAACAACGATGCCGTCGTGCTGTGGCTGTCCGGCGAACCGATCGACGAACCCGTGGTGGGTTACGGCCCGTTCGTGATGAACAGCGAAGCCGAAATCCAGCAGGCGTTCGACGATTTCAACAACGGCCGTTTCGGCCGGATGGCAACCTGAACCACCGAGGTCCCACGAAACTTTCACATACCGAAAACTTCGCGGGACCTCTTTTTTCGCCCTGCCCGGGTATTTCCCATAAATCAAAGGAGAATCATGATGACCAAGCCCTACGTCCGCCTCGACAAGAACAATGCCGCCGTATTGCTGGTGGACCACCAGACCGGCCTGCTGTCGCTGGTACGCGACATTGACCCGGACAAGTTCAAGAACAACGTGCTGGCATTGGCCGATCTCGCCAGCTACTTCAAGCTGCCAACCATCCTGACCACCAGCTTCGAGAACGGCCCGAACGGCCCGCTGGTGCCGGAACTGAAGGAACAATTCCCCGACGCACCGTACATCGCCCGCCCCGGCAACATCAACGCCTGGGACAACGAGGATTTCGTCAAGGCGGTCAAAGCGACCGGTAAGAAACAGCTGATCATCGCCGGCGTGGTGACCGAAGTCTGCGTCGCCTTCCCCGCGCTATCGGCCATCGAGGAAGGTTTCGACGTCTTCGTGATCACCGACGCCTCCGGCACCTTCAACGAAATCACGCGCGATGCCGCATGGGACCGCATGTCGCAGGCCGGCGTGCAACTGATGACCTGGTTCGGCGCCGCCTGCGAACTGCATCGCGACTGGCGCAACGACATTGAGGGACTGGCCACGCTGTTCTCCAACCACATCCCCGACTACCGCAACCTGATCAACGCCTACAACACGCTGACGCAAGGCAAATAAGTTCGCGCTGCGGCACGCCGCGCAGGGAATGGATCAAACGACGTTCATTCCGCCGCGCAGCGTGCCGGCGTGTCGCCGCCGAACAGCAATAGTTGATGATCGGCGGCATCTTCCTCTTCCTGCAAACGGATACCGACGCCCAGCAAGCGTACCGGCATGCCGCGGCGCGCATGCGCGGTTTCCAGCAGCTTTTCCAGTTGGACGGCATCGACCGCATCCGCCACACATTCGGCGGTGGTGCGCGAGAAATCGGCGAAACGGATCTTCACGAACAATTTATGCACGCCGCCTTCCACGCTGGCGCGCTGCATGCGTGCCAGCAATCGCGCGATCAGTTCCGGCAGTTCGCGCCGGCAGGCTTCCAGATCGGACAGATCGGTCGCATAGGTTTCTTCCACACTGACGGATTTGCGCTCGCGGCTCGGATTGACCGGCCGCTCGTCGATGCCGCGGCATAGCGCATGCAGCCGCTCGCCGAAACTGCCGAATTCCTGCATCAGCGCATGCAGCGGCCATGTGCGCAGATCGCCGCAGGTCTGCACGCCCAACCGATTCATGCGCGCCGCCGTGACCTTGCCGACGCCGAACAGGCGCGCCACTGGCAGCACAGAAACGAAGGCATCCATCTGCTGCGGCTTGACGACGAACTGCCCGTTCGGCTTGTTCCAGTCGCTGGCAATCTTGGCAATGAACTTGTTGGGCGCAATGCCGGCCGATGCGGTGATGCCGACGGTATCGAAGATGCGTGCACGAATCTCCTCCGCAATCGCTGTCGCGCTGCCGTGCAATGCCGAGGCATCGGTCACGTCGAGATACGCTTCATCGAGCGACAACGGCTCGACCAGTTCGGTGTAATCGCGATAGATGGAAAGAATCTGGCGGGAAGCGACGCGGTACTTCTCCATCGCCGGTGGCAGCACGATCAGGTCCGGGCAGCGCCGCAGCGCCTGCGCGGTGGACATCGCAGAACGCACGCCGTACTTGCGGGCTTCGTAATTGCAGGTGGCGACCACGCCGCGCTGTTCAGGCCGGCCGCCGACAGCCAGCGGCTTGTCGCGCAGCGACGGATCATCGCGCATTTCGACGGATGCGTAAAAGCAGTCGCAATCGCAATGAATGATTTTCCTGACGGAGGTTGTCGCCACGGCATGCACACGGTAAAGAAGCGACATTCTACCGATGCACGGCAAAACGCGCCGCCTGCGCACAAGCGCAGCGGCGCGTCCTCGGAAGAAACTGCTGATCGAGGCGATTAGTTACGCGGCGTTCCCGGCGTGGCATCCGGGTTGAGCGCGCCGCCGCGATCCTTGACGTAAGGCATCGCTTCCTTGCGCTCTTTCGAGGCTTCCTTGCGAGCAGCCTTGTATTCCTGTTTCGACGCAGCCTTGTCGGCCTTGTATTCATCCCGTGCTTCCTTCGTCTCCAGGCGTTTCTTGATGTAAGGATCCTGGGTGCGATTCGCACGCGACTGATCGGTATAGGCCGGATCACCCGGCGGCGGCGCCATCTCGGCCGGCACCGTCGTCACACCTGTTGTCGATTGTGCAGCAGCGAATTGCGAAAAGAGTGCCAGCGCAACGCCGGCAAACATGGTCTGCAGTTTGGTCATGAGAAAGCTCCTTTGTTGTTGGAAGGTACCGCACAGCGATTGCACGAACAGATGTCGTCAATCAATACCGCGTGGTGTCGCTTGCTCTTTAATGACTGGAGGACCTGTGCAAAGTTCAGGCGGCTTGCAGTGCAATGTGCGTTGCCACACATTGCGAAAAACATCGTGAAAAGCGGTGAAAGGCGGAATTCGCGTTTTTCGATAGACAGGCTTTGCGTTATATTGCTGCGACCGGCAACCAGCAAACAAGGAATTTCATGCCCGCCCCCAACGCCCTGTTGCAACCGCTCGATGGCTACATCGTGGAAGACCTCACCGATGCAGACATCGATGCCACTATTACCATCGCGGGAACCATACTCGAAAATCTGGCCGAAACGGTACGCCCCATTCTGGATGCCGTCGGCGACGGCGATCTGGACAGCCGCTTCATCGCCAACCGGGACGACGAAAGCACGCCCGGCACGATGGTGTTCTGGCCGACCGGCGCCGACGGCGTCGAAGATCCGCGTCTGGCGGATTACTCGCTGCATCTGTCGGTATTTTTGTCGGAGCGCGACGACGATGACGTCGTCTATCCGCCGGGCTTCAGCATGGTGCTGAAACTCAACGAGGAAGGATGCGAGCTGGTGAAATTCCTGCCGCCGGCCGTGTTCGAACAGCTGGAATTCCGCATCAAGGGCAAGACCCTGCCGGCCGGCTTCGCCTTTCTGGACGACAAGGAAACCATTCCGGTGCTGCCCAACATGCGGCGGCAATTCCTGAAAGCGATCACGCGCGCGCATGAAGTCACCGAGCGGCGCAAGGGAGAATTCGAATCGGTGATGGCCCATTACATCTGGGACAACACGGAGCCGGAAGCGCACTTCGACGCCGTGCTGTCGACGCTGGCGACGCTGCTGGCCGCCGTGCATCACAAGGCGGTCAGTTAAGCCAGTTTCTTTTCCTGCACCAGCACCCACGGCCGCGCGACCACCGTCCATAGCGCGGCATCGGCTTCCAGCCACAGGCGCGCCTGCTCGTCGGACACCTTCGACAGGCGGCCTGCATCGAGCCAGCCCTGCACTGCCTGCACGTCGTCTGCCGAAAAGCGTGCCGCCACGTCGACCAGATCGAGCGCATCGTCGACGCAGATCACATGGCCGCCGGCAAAATAGCGCAACAGTTCGGACCACGGCATCTGCGCGGTTTCCAGATTGATCTTGGCATGCAGCGACGGCTGCTCGTGTTCCTGCTTGTTCATTTGCGTTTCTTCTTTCGGATGCCGCTCAGTAATGCGGCGGACGTTCGTTGAGCGGATTCTGCTGGCTGGCATCGGTCAGATCCTTCACGCGATGCGCGAGCGCCGTGCACAAGGCTTCCAGTTCGTCGATTTTCTTCTGTTGCTCGTAGACAGTGCGGTTCAATGTATCGACGAGATCCTCCTGCCGCGTCAGCTTGATCTCGATATCGACGAGGCGGTCTTCATTCATTTGTGCGTTCCCGATTGCATTGTCTGTTGGGTCGTCTGCTGCATGGTCTGCTGTGCCGCTTGCTGTGCAGCCTGATGCCGGTGCATCGCTTCGCGACGGAAATTACGCCCCACCGAATGATAGAACGGCCGCGGGCAGAATTGCCGTGAAATGAACGAGGCCAGCAGCGCGGTTGCCAGCAGCATTAGCGTCACTTCCTGGCTGCGCGTCATTTCCATCACGATGACCGTTGCCGTGATCGGCGCCTGCGTCGCCGCGGCAAGGAAACCCGCCATCGACAACAATGCGATCAGGCGCACATCCACACCCATCGGCAGCAGATGCGCGATATTGTCTCCGATCCCCACACCGATCGCCAGCGAGGGGGTGAAGATGCCGCCCGGGATGCCAGCCAGATAGGAGAGGATGGTCGCACCGAATTTCGCAAGACCGAACAGCATATGGTCGGCGCCCTGTCCGTTCAGCAGCGCAGCCGCCTGGCCGTAGCCGGTGCCATAGGTCGCGCCGCCCGTCAGCATGCCGAGCAAGGCCACCAGCAAGCCGCATACTGCGGCAACCCAGATCGGATGGCGCTGCGCCCAGCTGCGATGGCGTGCCGGCAGCCAGGCCGACGGACCCGCCAGCAGCGCCTTCGCGAACAGGCCGCCCAGCGCGCCGTTGACGATGGCGCACACGGCAATCGCCTGCCACGAAATCTGCATGGCATGTATCGCATGCTGCAACTGAAAGTAGGGATTGTTGCCGACCAGCGCCAGCGACAGGAAACCGGCGCCCAGCACCGCGGACATCACCAGGCGATCCCAGCGCACTGCGCTGCCCTTGCCAAGTTCTTCGATCGCAAACACGACGCCGGCCAGCGGCGTGTTGAACGCCGCAGCCAGACCGCCGGCCGCGCCGGCCGCAATCAGCGCCTCGGGACGAAAACCGATGCCCAGCCGTGGACGCTTCTGCCACCATTTTCCCCAGGCCAGCATCGCCGCCGCACCGACCTGTACCGATGGCCCTTCGCGGCCGATCGATGCGCCGGCCAGCAGACCGCCCGCCGTCAGCACAATCTTCCACATGGCCTGACGCAGCGATACCAGCCGCGCCTGTTCCGGACATTGCGGCATGCTCATCGCCGCCATCACCTGCGGAATGCCGCTGCCGCGCGCTTCCGGCGCCAGCTTCATGGTCAGCCAGCGGATGCCGGCAAATGCCGGCGGCAGCATCAGCAACGCACTCCACCAGTAGCCTTGCGTGATATGGCTGTTCCACTCCAGCATTTTTTCCGCAATGACGGCAAACACCAGCGAAAACAGCGCCACGCAGGCGGCGCCGCCGAGGAACACCGCCGTGCGGAAGGAGTGGCGTGAAATGCGTGCCGTGTGACGCAGGCGCTTGCGAATCTGGCGCGTCGGGTTGGAGGTCGGGGCATCGGACATGTAGCACTCACTCGGTAAATGACGAATATCGGAAACAGGCAGGCTGCCGCGCTTTCATTGCAACCGTGTGCAACCTCATGCAACCTTCATGCCGCCTTCGGTTTCTGCAGCAGCGCCTTCAGGTTGGCCAGGCGATTCTGCGGCGTGATCGTTTCCTCTTCGGTCGGCACCGCGTCGCCTTCATCCAGCTTCATTTCCTTGATGAAGCGCGAGACGTCGCAATGCACATGCTCGCGCGCGCGCTTGCGTTTCTTGCACCACGTCACATGCAGCGAACGCTGCGCGCGCGTGATGCCGACATACATCAGCCGGCGCTCTTCCTCGATGCGCGCGGCCAGCGTATCGACCGGCGCGTCTGGATCGCCCTTGTGCGGCAGGATGCCTTCCTCGACGCCGACCAGAAACACGTGCGGAAACTCCAGTCCCTTGGATGCATGCAGCGTCGACATGCGCACCGCATCCGGCTCCTCGTCGCGGCCTTCCAGCATCGACATCAGCGCGACCATCTGCGTCAGGTCCAGCAGGCTGCGATGATCGTCGCTGCCATCCTTGCCGCCGCTACCCTTTTCCTTCAGCCATGTCGTGAAGTCGATCACGTTCTGCCACTTGCCCTGCGCCTGCCGCTCGTCGAAGGCATCGTACAGATAACCTTCGTAGTTGATTTCCTTCATCATGTCGTCCAGCAGCGATGCGGCATGGCCTTCACGGTGCGCGTGCGCTTCGAGGTTGTTGATGAAGTTGCAGAATTCGCGCAGCGGCGTCAGCTGACGATCGGCCAGCTTCGCTTCCAGCCCACCCTTGAAAACGGCTTCGAACAGCGAGCATTGCCACTGCCCAGCGAAGGCGCCCAGCGTTTCCAGCGTCGACTGGCCGACGCCGCGCCGAGGCGTCGTCACTGCGCGGATGAAGGCCGGATCATCGTCCTGGTTCGCGATCAGCCGCAGATAGGCGATGATGTCCTTGATCTCGGCGCGGTCAAAGAAGCTCTGGCCGCCGGAGATCGTGTACGGAATGCGTTCCTTGCGCAGCGCCTGTTCGATCACGCGCGCCTGATGGTTGCCGCGATACAGGATCGCGTAGTCGGAGAATTTCGCACGCCGTTCGAACTTGTGCGCCGACAGCATGATGGCGACCTGCTCGGCTTCCTGCTCGTCGTCCGGCATCGCGACCACCTTGATCGGATCGCCGAGGCCGTGCTCGGACCACAGCGACTTTTCGAACAGCTTGGGATTGTTGCCGATGACGGCATTGGCCGCCTGCAGGATGCGCGTGCTGGAGCGGTAGTTCTGTTCCAGCTTGATGACCTTCAAGTCGGAAAAATCCGTCTGCAGCTGCTTCAGGTTTTCGATCGTCGCACCGCGCCAGGCGTAGATCGCCTGATCGTCGTCGCCGACCGCGGTGAACATCGGCTTCTTGCCGACGCCGGTGACCAGCAGCTTGACCAGTTCGTACTGGCAGGTATTCGTATCCTGATATTCGTCGACCAACAGGTAGCGCAGCCGGCGCTGCCATTTGTCGCGCACCGCTTCGTTGTTGCGGAACAGTTCGACCGGCAGCCGGATCAGGTCGTCGAAATCGACTGCCTGATAAGCCGACAGCGTGGCGACGTAGTTGCGATAGATGCGTGCGGCTTGCGCTTCGTCTTCATCCTTGGCCTGCTTCAGCGCGGTGTCGGGATCGACCATGCCGTTCTTCCACAGCGACATCGCGGTCTGGATGCGGCGGATCAACTGCTTGTCGGTGGTGATTGCCAGATCCTGCACGATGGAGAAGCAATCGTCGCTGTCCATGATGGAGAAGCGGTCCTTCAGGCCCAATTCCTTGGCTTCCTGCCGCAGGATCTTCACGCCGAGCGAATGGAAGGTGCTGACGGTCAGCTGCTTGGCCTGCTTCGGCTGCTGCAGCAGCTTGGCGATGCGTTCCTGCATTTCCAGCGCAGCCTTGTTGGTAAAGGTCAGCGCGGCGATGTTTTTCGCGTCGTAGCCGTACTGCTCGATCAGCTGCGCGATCTTGGTCGTGATCACGCGCGTCTTGCCCGAGCCCGCGCCAGCCAACACCAGGCACGGACCATCCATGTAGTGGATGGCTTCGCGCTGCGGCGCGTTCAGACCGTGCAGGGTGGAATTCGGGGAGGAGGACATCAGGGTAAACCGGGACGAAAGCAGGCCATTGTATCAGCGCTGCCGCATGCTGCCGGGCGATGATGACGATTCGTCAATGCATCGCCACCGCCGCTCATATCGACCGCGCCGACCACGCCGACAGTTAGCCGATATTGACGCGGCCGGCCGGATATTCGATTTCAGGCCGACGCTGATTGGCCAGCGTGAACGCCAGCGTCAGCGGACCGACACGGCCGACCAGCATCAGCAGCATGATCACGCTTTGCCCGATCGGCGACAGTGCCGGCGTGAGCCCGCGCGAGAGTCCGGTAGTGGAGGCGGCCGACACGGCTTCGAACGCGATGTCGAGAAACGGCGCATTCTCGCTCAGCATCAGCAGGAAAGTACCGGCGATCACGCACAGCAGCGCGATCACGGTGACGGCCAGCGCACGCAGCGTCAGTGCCGGATCGATGCTGCGGCCGTACAGCACCGGACGCTGCTGCTGCAGAAGGAAGGCGCGCGTCGCCACCAACAGCACGATGAAGGTCGTCAGCTTGATGCCGCCGCCGGTCGATCCGCTGCCGGCGCCGATGAACATCAGCATCATGATGAAGAAGGCGGAAGCCGATGTCAGCTGCGAGGTGTCGATTGTCGTAAAGCCGGCCGAGCGCGGCGCCACCGCCTGGAACCAGGCCGCCCACAGGCGGTCGCCCCAGCCGTGCAGCGCACCCAGCGTATCGGGATTGCCGTATTCGAGCGCCAGCAGCATCAGCATCGCAATCACATTGATCGCCAGCGTGCCGATCAGCATCAGCTTCGTATGCAAGGCCATTTCGTGAAAGCGACGGCGCGCACGCAAGTCGGCGATCACGGCAAATCCGAGGCCGCCGGAAATGAACAGGCCCGAGATCACAAGATTGATCAGCGGGTTGCCGACGTATGCAGCCAGGCCGTGCGACTCCAGCGAGAAACCCGCATTGTTGAAGGCCGACACCGCATGGAAGAAGCTGTGGAACAGGCCGCGCGACCAGCCCATCTGCGGCACCCACTGGATCGCCAGCAGCGCCGTGCCCAGCAGTTCGGTAACGATGATGAAGCGGAACAGCACGCGCAGCAGGCGCTGCATGTCGATGCGCCCGCTCTGGTTGAACGAATCCTGCAAGGCAGCACGATTGCGCAACGTCAGCCGGCCGCTGGTCAGATGGATGATCAGCATGCCGAAGGTCAGCAAGCCGATGCCGCCGAACTGGATCAGCGCCAGCAAAACCCATTTGCCGAACAGCGTGAAATGGCTGCCGACATCGATCACCGTCAGGCCGGTGATGGTAGAAGCCGACACCGCCGTAAACAGCGCCTGCATCCAGTCGATCGGCATGCGCGTGGCGATCGGCAGCTTCAGCAGCAGCGCGCCCACCAGCGACAGGCCGACGAAAGACAGGATCAGCGCCTGCGGCGGCGTCAGCTGCAGCACTTGCCGCTCGACCTGCCGCACCAGCATCGGCGGCTGGAATCCGCGCCTCATGAATCACACCTCATGACTGGGCCTCATGACTCGGACCTTATAGATCAGGGCTTCACAGATAGGCGGAAATGTTCCGCAGATCGGGCAACAGGCCCGCCAGCACCAATTGATCGCCGAGGCGGAAAACGTAATTCGGCGGTGGCGGCGTGAGGATTTCGCGCTGATGCTTGACCATCAGCAGCCGCACGTTGTTTTCCTCCAGCTTCAACGCCTGCGCGGTCTGGTCGGCGATTTTTTCCGACACCTTCACTTCGACCGTGAACACGTCGTGACCGAGGCTGATGTAATCGACGACTTCCGGATACATCATCGCGTGCGCCAGCCGCATGCCCATCTCGTGTTCCGGATGCACGATGTGGTCGGCGCCGAGCTTGTGCAGGATGCGGTGATGATTGTGATTGAGCGCCTTGGCCCAGACTTCGGGCTTGGGCATGTTCTTGATCGTCAGCGTCACCAGGATGTTGGCTTCCAGGTCTTCGCCGATGGCGACGACGACGGCATCGCAGTCGTGCACGCCGAGATCCCGCAGCGCGTCTTCATTGCGTGCATCGGCCACCACCGCCTGCGTGATGTCGTCGGCAATCGCATTGACGCGTTGCGCATCCATATCGATGCCGAGCACGTCATTGCCCAGACGGGACAATTCGCGCGCCACGGTTGAGCCGAACACGCCGAGGCCGACCACGGTAAAGGTGCGTTTCATGGAGAGATCGTTGCGAAAATGGGATATTGGGCATTAAACCACAAACGAAAACCGCCAACGTGGGCTGCCGCACCTTCCACGCGTCGACCTCCACAGTACAATAGGCACATCATTTGCCATCCATCGACGCCGCATGCAATTCGAACATCTGGTTGAAATCAACGATCCACTCAATCCTCTGCTCGATCCGCTGACGCGCGAACAATTGTGGCGCGGGCTGGTGATGCGCGCCGAAGCGCCGAAGCTGTTCGTGCCGTGGCTGGACGAATGCACGCTGCTGGAACGCGAGGAAGCGATGCTGCGCCGCGAACTGCGTTACGACGCATTGCGCATTCGCGACCGCGTGACGTTCACACCGCAGCAGACCGTGCGCTACGACGTGCCGGAACAGGGCGACATTCCGCAGTCCAGCCTGGTCGTCACGATCGAGGAGCCACAGCCGGGCGCATTGTTCGTGCGCTTCCGCTACGACGATGGCAAGAACGACGACGACATGGATGCGTTCTACAATGAATTCCGCCGCTCCGCCTATCAGGAAGCGGATATCGACACGATCAAGGTTATCCGCCAGCTGGCCGGTGAAGGACGGCTGGGATTGCCGATGTGATTGCCGCAATCTGCTGGTAACGCAATCGATGCGGAACCAATACGGACAATAAAAAACGCCGGGCAAGCCCGGCGTTTTCATCTGCGGATTCCCGCATCATTCCATCATTACTCCGGAACCTTGATCGAGTTCTTCACCGACTTGACGCCGGCAGTCTTCTTCGCGGTTTCACCAGCCAGATATTTCTGCCAGTCGTTCTTCGTTTGGCCGCCCAGCGTCACAGCGCCATCCGTCGTAGCAGCCACGGTGATCTTGGCACCTTTCAGCTGATCTTCCTTGGCCAATGCGCCTTCCACGTTCTTCGTCAATGCCGCGTCGGCAGCAGCGGATGCGGCCGGCTTGGCTTCTTCTTTCTTCGCAGTGGTGTTGCTTGCGCAACCAGCCAGCAATGCCGAGAAAGCAGCGAGAACAAGTGCACGTTGCAGGTTCGTCATGAGTACTCCTCCAGTGTCTAACAGTTTGTCGTTTGTATTTACTTTTTATACGAAAGCAAGCTTGCTTTCGCGCACGAGTATTCCACAGCCGCCTGAAAAAAGCATCCGGCCGGCAACACCTATGGCGGGACCGCAACAGATTGTTTCATCGGTGTGAGGAAGCGTCTGACAGTGTTCCGCCCATCCATGAACTCGCGCCGCGTCGCCGTTGTCACTTCAACGTGAACACCAGGGGAAAACGTCTCCAAGGAGCGACCATGACGACCATCATCGCAGGACGTTTCGGGCAACAGGACGCCGTCCGGGACGCCATCGCAGCGCTGGCGCGTGCCGGCGCGCCGACGGGGCAGATCGCCTCGTTTTACGTCAACCCGCCCGGCCAGCACGACCTCTATCCGGTCGGCGGCGACCGCGACGAATCGCCCGGCGCCGAGCATAGCGACGCGGGCAGTGCAGCCGGCATCGGCGTCGGCGGCGCCATCGGTGGTGCGGTCGGCACCGCCACGGCGCCCGTGACCGGCCCGCTGGGCGCCATTACCGGTGCACTGGTCGGCGGCCACATCGGCTCGCTGGTCGGTTCGCTGTCGCGCACGCAAGAAGCGAACGAGGTGCCGCCGGTGCGGCAATCGGGCATGCTGGTCGCCGTCACGGCGACGTCGGATGAAGAGGCAAGGCAAGCGGCCGACACGCTGCGCGCAGCCGGCGCCTTTGATCTGGAACGTGCCGAAGGCCATATCGAAAACGGCGAATGGACCGATTTCGATCCCTTGTCCACGCCCGAGTTTATCGAGCCTGACCGCCCGACATGAAGCCGCTGCTGGCCAAACCGGTCAGGATCATGTCGATGGCGATGGTGCCGATCAGCAAGGCAGACATGCGGCCGACCAGATCGATGTAGCGATCGGTCATCGCCGCATGGCGCTTTTTCAGCTTGTCGTGCAGCACCTTCATCGCGATAAGGATGGATACGGTCAAGGCCAGCGTGCCGACGATCACTGCCGCCGCGCTCGGCAGCGGCAGCCGCGTGCCGATCACCACCGAGGCGCTGACGGTGCCCGGCCCGATCATGATCGGCATGGCGACGCTGCCGGCCATGGCGGCAGGATTGTCGCGCATGCTTTCGATCGCATAGGCACCCGAGAAAACATAGCGCAGGCCGATCAACAGGAAGACGATGCCGCCGAAGATCTGAAACGATGCGAAACGCACCTGCAGGTAATCACGGAAAAACGCTTCTCCGCCCCACGCAAACAGCGTGAAAACTGTCGCGCTGATGAGGCTGCCGCGAATCAGCACCGTCGTGAATACCCGCGTCGACAAACCCCGGATCAGATCGAGCAGGTAGATGCTCATCAGGAAGGGATTGAACAGTGCGAAGAACAATGCGAACGAGCGCAGATAAGTTTCTTCCATCACTTTTTCCTTCCCGCAAGAAAAAACCGGCGCCGCAGGCGCCGGTTGTCAGGACACGTGCTCAGGCTGTCACCAGCGGCGCATGCGTCAGCGGTTCGATTCCTTCGCGCGCGGCGACGAATTCCGGCCGCGGCGTCAGGCCGTTGCGTGGCGCCTCCAGCTGATTGTCGATGCTGTTGTAGACGAAGAACACATTGCTGCGCGGATACGGCGTGATGTTGCCGTTGGAACCATGCATCGTGTTGCAGTCGAAGAAGATCACCGAGCCGGCCTTGCCGGTGCAGGACTTGATGCCGCCCATGTCGGCCAGATAGCGCAGCAGGATTTCATCGGGCACACCAACTTCCTGCTTCTTCAGCGACTTCTTGTAGTTCTCGTCCGGCGTTTCCCCCATGCAGGATACATAGTGCTGGTGCGAACCGGGAATGAGCATCAACGGGCCGTTGGCTTCGCTGTTGTCGGTCAGCAGGATGGAACAACTCAATGCACGCATCGCCGGCATGCCGTCTTCGCTGTGCCAGGTTTCGAAATCCGAATGCCAGTAGAACTCCTTGCCGTTGAAGCCCGGCTTGTAGTTGATGCGCGACTGGTGAATGTAGACCTCGCTGCCCAGGATTTCGCGTGCCACGTTCAGCACGCGCGGATCGCGTACGAGATTGGCAAAGATATCGTTCAGACGATGCACGTTGAAGATCGAGCGCACTTCGCCGCTACCCGGCTCGGCAATTACTTCCGGCCGGCCGGCATGCGTGAATTCCTCGCGCATGTTCTGCATCGTGTCGAACAGGAAGGCGACTTCCTCCTTGTCGAACAGATCCGGCATCAGCAGGAAACCGTCGCGCAGATAGGCTTCGCGCTGCGCATCGTCGAGGAACACATGATGATGCGGCGTGCGCGGCAGGCGATCGTAGACCACAGGATCGTGCCGCGCGAGAATGGCGGCGCTCTGTTGCGTGCGGGTCGGGTAGGCATCTTGCGACAACATGATCATCTCCTTTCTCCTTGTCTGGTCATGATTCAGGCAGCCTGTTTCTTCATCTGCTCGGCCGTGGCGTAGACACCGTTTTCGTCGTGCACTTCGGTGCCGACCAGCGGCGGATTGAACGAGCAGATTAGATGCAGATCGCCTTCGGGATCGGCGCGCAGCATGTGGTTGTCGTGCTTGTTCAGCGCGTACAGCGTGCCGGGTTCGATCTTGAAGACCTCGCCGGTGTCGATCAGTTCGACCGAGCCGGTGCCTTGCACGCAATAGACGCCTTCCAGATGGTTCTGGTACCAGATGTGCGTTTCGGTGCCGGCGTAGATGACGGTGTGGTGCATCGAGAAACCCATGCCGTCTTCTGCCAGCAGCAGGCGGCGGCTGCACCAGGTTTTCGCTTGTACATCACGCGGCGTATTGAGGATGTCCTGCAGTCGACGAACGATCATGCTTCCACCGCCTTTCCTGCCACGGCGCGGCTGCGCGCTTCGCTGACGGCTTCGGCCACCGCCTGTTCGAGGATGTCCAGCCCTTTCAGCAGCGTTTCCTGCTCGATCGTCAGCGGCACCAGCAGCTTGACGACTTCGTCGCGGCCTCCCGAGGTTTCGATAATCAGGCCGTTCTGGAAGGCGATCGACGTAATGCGGTCAGCCAGCGCCGGATCGGCGCATGCCACGCCCTGCATCATGCCGCGGCCGCGGCGCGTGAGCTTGGCCTGCGGATAGCCAGTGACCAGCTTGTCGAGGAAGGTCTGGATCAGTTGCGCCTTCTTCTGGATCGCGGTCTGGAAGCGGTTGTCGCGCCAGTAGTGTTCCAGCGCCGCCGTCGCGGTGACGAAGGCGAGGTTGTTGCCGCGGAAGGTACCGTTGTGCTGACCCGGTTTCCAGACATCGAGCTCCGGCTTCATCAACAGCAAGGCCATCGGCAGGCCGAAGCCTGACAGTGATTTCGACAGCGTGACAATATCCGGACGAATGCCGGCCGGCTCGAAGCTGAAGAAGGTGCCGGTACGGCCGCAGCCGGCCTGGATATCGTCGACGATCATCAGGATGCCGTGGCGCTGGCACAGTTGCTCCAGGCGCTTCAACCAGTTCAGGCCGGCGACGTTCAGGCCGCCCTCGCCCTGCACGCATTCGACGATGACGGCAGCCGGCAGATCGACGCCACTGCTCGGATCGGCGATCAGCTTGTCCAGCATCGCGATGGTATCGACGTCCATGCCGTAGTAACCGGAGTACGGTGCACGGTGCACGTCGTTCAGCGCGGTGCCGGCGGCATCGCGGAACTTGCTGTTGCCGGTCAGTGCCAGCGCGCCCAGAGTGACGCCGTGGAAACCGTTGGTGAACGAGATCACACCGCGGCGGCCGGTCGCATTACGCGCCAGCTTGACCGCCGCTTCGACGGCGTTGGTACCGGTCGGGCCGGTGAACTGGAATTTGTACTGCAGGTTGCGCGGCTTCAGGATGCAATCCTCGAAAGTCTGCAGGAATTGCTTCTTCGCGCTGGTGGCCATGTCCAGGCCGTGCACGATGCCGTCTTCGGTCAGGTAATCAATGGCAGCCTTCTTCAGCTGCGGATTGTTGTGGCCGTAGTTCAGCGTGCCGGCGCCTGCCAGGAAGTCGATGTACTCGGTGCCGCTCTCATCGGTGAGTACGGCATTTTGCGCCTTCGTGAAAACGGTGGGGAACGATCGTATGTAACCGCGCACCTCGGATTCCAGTCGGTTGAATATACGCATGGTTTCTCCTTGTGTGGGTGGATGAAAGGTCGTGGCGTGTCAGCGACGCGGCCACGGACCGATTTGGTACAGCCATTCCTCTTCGTGTTCTCCGTCGCCGAAATCGGCGGCGGAGAACAGCAGGCTGCCGGTGATTTCCAGACCGTGGCGCGTGGCCAGACTGGTAAACAGCTTGCGCGAGGCAATGTTGCTGGGACTGATGGTGGCTTGCACGGTACGCAGCGGCCGTTCGGTGGCGCAACGCTCAATCAAACGATCGAGCATGCGCGACGCCAGGCGCTGGCCCTGCATTCCGGGCGCAACGGCGACCTGCCAGACGAACAGCACGTCGGGCTGCGCCGGAACGAAATAGGCGGTGACGGCGCCAACCAGCTTGCCGTCCAGTTCCGCGACGACACAGGTATCCGCGTGGTGCTCGCACAGCAGCAGATAGGCGTAGCGGGAGTTCAGATCGAGCGGTGGGCAGCGTGCGATCAGGTCATGCAATGCGGCGCCGTCGCTGCGCGCGGGTTTGCGCAGATCGGCATAGGTTGGCGCCGGCGATAGTACTCGTGCGGTCATGCTTTCTCCTTTTTTCGAGAAAAGCGATCCCCGCGACCTCGAAGGCCGCAGTTACACTCGTCAGCTAGGGGAAATCAGAGGTGCGGAGCGGGAACGGCGGGTACGCCGACTTCCGTTTCCTGCACAGGCACAGGTATCTTTGCTTCCAGCAGGGTTGCGAACTGTTCCAACGTGACCACCAGCGTCTGCCGTTCGGCTTCCGACAATGCACCCAGTGCGCTGCCGAATCCGTTCGGCAAGGCTGATGGAGCATTGGCCAGGACCGTCTGGCCGGCGGCTGTGACCGCAACGAAAACATTGCGGCGATCCTTGGTATCGCGTTCGCGATAGACCAGCCCTTTTTCTTCCAGTCGATCGACGATGCCGACCACGGTGCTGGGGCTGAGCTGAATCGCGCGCCCGATGGATTTCAGCGTGCTGGGGCCCAATTGGGCAATTGCCAGAAGTGCCACAAGTTGCGGCGACGTGATGTTGTGAGTGACTGCCAGGCGTTTCGAATGGTGCTCGACGCATTGTGCAATGCGACGGACGCTCTGCAGGATGCGAATCGAATCATTAACGGCAACAAGTTTGGCGATGTCATTCATGACCGCGAGTTTAGCGACATCCAACCATTCTGTCGCGTGCGTCACGACAACCTCACGTTTTCCTGTTTGTTTGATATCCCTGTTCGAATAACGAGGGATTATTTTAGGCAATTGATGAGTTCATGTCAAATCATTCGCATACGAATGATGCCATATCGAATCATATGCTTTTGCCAACACTTCGATATGCAAGGATGTCAGCGCAGCATGTCAATGTGCGGAATGCCGTCTTCCAGATACACATCGGAGATGCCGACAAACCCCAGTCCGGCGTAGAAATTCTGCAGATGTGCCTGTGCCGACAGGCGGATGGGCGCACCGGGGAATTCGTGCGCGATCCGGCGCAGCCCCTCTTCCATCAATTGTCGGCCCACACCTTGGCCGCGCGCATCCGCCGCCGTCAGCACGCGGCCGATCACCGCCTCTTCGCACAATGTTCCGGGCGCAAAACAGCGCAGGTAGGCGACCAGCTCGCGGGCCTTTCCCTGTATCCGCCAGCCGAGAAGATGCCCCGCCTGCGGATCGCGTCCGTCGATGTCCGGATACAGGCAGCGCTGTTCCAGCACGAACACCTGCTGGCGCGCAGCCAGCATCGCATGCACTGCCGCGCCGTCGAGCGCGTCGAAGCGCGCCCATTGCCAGTCGATCGTCATCGGCAGCCTTCGATACCGCAAGCCTGCTGTTGCAACTCCATCGTGCGCCGCATCGTATGGCGTTCCAGACAACCGTAGTATTGCAACGGCCAGATCGAGCCGGACGTTTCGCGCGGCCCCGCTTCGACCGCGCAATCCTTGTCGCGATATGAAATCCATGCACGTTGCGCGTCGCGCAGGCGATGCTGCGCCGCCACGTCCGGCTGCGCTTTCAGGTTGCGACTATAGGTGCGATTCAATGCCGCATCGGCCTTTTCGTAGCGCTGCTGCGCGCAGAGATTCATCGTCTGCTGGTTTTTGTCGCAATCCTGCGCGGCCAGTTGCTGCATCTGCTGCTGTGATTGTGTTTGCATATCGGCGGGCGTCTGCGCAGTCGCGATCACTGCGGTCGCGATGCCGATGACGCCGGTCATCATCCTCATGTGCATGCCTGCTCCTTTTTGCATCGTTTCCTTTCCATCCGCTCCGGTTTGCGCGTCAAATCCGCATCAGATATCGACCGGATCGACTTCCAGCGACCAGCGCACGCGTGTCCTGATTTCGCGCAATGCAGCGATCCAGTTTTTCAGAAATGCCTGCAACGCAGGCCGCGACGTGCATTCAACCAGCAACTGCGCGCGATCGACGTTGGCCACGCGCGTCATCGTCATCGGCACCGGATCGTTGAACGTGATGCCGGCATGCTCGACGCAGTCGGCCGCCTGGCGCAGAAAATCGAGCGCCGTCTGCAATTCCTTCGCTTCCGCCCGCAACAATGCCTGATAGATGAAGGGTGGAAAACTCGCCTGCTGGCGCTCTTCCAGCAGCAGGCCGGCGAAGCTGTCGTAATCGTGGCGCCGCAACGCATCGTACAGCGGATGCTGCGGATAGCGCGTCTGGATCAGCACTTCGCTGGCATTACCGCCCTCCTTCTGCGCGGCGCGGCCGGCACGACCGGCAACCTGCATCAGTTGCGCGAACAGCCGTTCTCCCGCGCGATAGTCGTGCGAGAAGAGCGCGGTATCGGGATTCAATACACCGACCAGCGTCAGATTACGGAAGTCATGTCCCTTGGCCACCATCTGCGTACCGATCAGGATGTCGACGTCGCCGCGATGGACGGCATCGAATGCCTGCTGCGCGCTGCCTTTGAGTCGCGTCGAATCGGCATCGATGCGCAGCACGCGCGCCGCCGGGAATAATTGCTGCAGCGTTTCCTCGATGCGCTGTGTGCCGCGCCCCAGCGGCTGCAGGTCGACGTTGCCGCAATCCGGGCAAGAACGCGGAATGCGTTGCTCCCAGCCGCAATGATGGCAGCGCAGCAGGCGATCGCGCTTGTGCAGCACGAGGAAGGCGCTGCAGCGTGCGCAATTGCTGATCCAGCCGCAGGCATCGCAAGCGATGACAGGTGCGTAACCGCGACGATTCAGGAACAGCAGCGACTGTTCGCCGCAATCGAGACGCCGCTTCAGCGCCGCGAGCAACGTTTCGCTCAAGCCGTCCGTGACCTGCTCACGCGGCGCGCGGCGCTCCAGATCGATCAGCCCGATCTTCGGCAGCACCGCATCCCGCACCGCGCGCTCGCGCAATTCCAGCTTGCGATAACGACCCGATTGTGTGTGATACCAAGTCTCCAGCGACGGCGTGGCCGAACCCAGCACGATGGGAATGTCCAGTTGATGCGCGCGCCAGACCGCCAGATCACGCGCCGAATAGCGCAATCCTTCCTGCTGCTTGTAGGAAGGATCGTGTTCCTCGTCGGCGATGATCAGCTTGAGCTGTGGCATCGATGCCAGAATCGCCAGCCGCGTACCCAACACGATGCGCGCCTGGCCGGTATGCGCGGCCAGCCAGTGCAGCAGGCGCTCGCCTTCGGCCAGGCCGCTATGCAGCGTGGCAACCGCCACGCCGGGGAAACGCGCGCGCACATTCGCTTCCAGTTGCGGCGTCAGGTTGATTTCCGGCACCAGGATCAGGATTTGCGCCGCATCGTCATCGGCCAGCAGGCGTGCGGCGGCCTGCAAGTAAACCTCGGTCTTGCCGCTGCCGGTCACGCCGTACAGCAGCACCGGCAGGAATCCCTGCGCGCCGGCAATCGCGTCGACCGCCGCTTGCTGTGCCGCATTCAGTACCGGCGGCGCGACGGGCGACGCATCATGGTTGGCCGCCTGCTTCGCCAGCTTCTTCAGCGCGCGATCCAGCGACACGGTCTTTTCCACCCGCAGGTTCTTCGGCAAGGCAGGCAATGCCACTTCGCCGAGCGGCCGCTGGTAATAGTCGGCGGCGAATTCGCACAGTGCAATCCAGCGCGGCGGCAAGGGTGCCAGTTGCGCGCGCACCGCAATCGCCTGCCGCAGCTTGTCGGCCGGGACCTCGCTGCTTTGCTCGATGCCGACGATCAGGCCAACCGCCTCGCGCCGGCCAAAAGGTACGAGGGCCAGCTGGCCGACCTGCGGCATGGCTTCGCCGTCCGTCGCTCTCCACAGATAGTCGAAGCGCTGGTCCAGCGGCGTATCGAGGACGACTTTCAGAATGCAGTGTTCCACGAACTTAAGGTGATGGTTGAAGAAGTGATCTAACTGCCCGATTCATAAGTGCTTTTTCCACTCTTCCACAAGCGCTGTGGATAACTTTGTGCATAACACCCTCTTGACAGCCGGAAAGTGCAATGCCGGCGCGGGTTTCAATAGAATGCCCAAAAGCCATGCAAATAAAATCTCTTTTAAAAACAATGACTTGAAAAACGCTATCGTGGCAACCAAAACCATTTGCCAAAAAATCGATGTTGCTTTGCAATATCCTTGTTCGTGTGAATAAGTTACTGCGGAAAGCGCATGGCGGAACCGATTTGCCGGCCGCATGGATTTTGCCGGTAAATCGCGGCATTTGCCGCATGCTTGCAAAAAGTTTCTCCTAATACATCATTTTTGCCACCGAGGCCGGATGATCTTTAAGCGTTTTTTCGGAAAGTCAGCTAAATACCGGTTTTCAAACTGTTTTTCCAGCTATCCACACACACTGTGGATAACTCTGTGGAGAAGTTGTCGGGATCGCCGCTTTCGCTAGGAAAATCGCGGCTTCCGTCTCGCTGCCTGTTTTGAATGCAAAAATAAATTCCTTTTGAATCAATGGCTTGAGAAAAAAGCTCCAATGGTGGTTAAGAAACAGGATGGCAATCATTCTCGTTACTGCCATGCACCGTTTTGTGAATAAGCTTCCTTAATTTGCATTGCAGATACACCATTAACCTCAAGAAATCTTTCCACACGGGGGATTACAGAAAAATTGCCGCCAAGACACACGTCGACAAACTTCAAGTGAATTATCAGCATGCGCGCTAAGCTCGCGATTCTTAAGTTCTTTTTCAACTATCCACAAAACATGTGGATAACTTTGTGGGTAACCCGCAAAAACGGTGCAAAGCCCTAGATTCCATGCGGGTTTCAATAAAATGCCAAAACAAAAAGCAGAAAAAATCCTTAATTAAATCAATCAGTTACAAAATGCGTGTTGTCAGAAAATTGGAGTGGCATGTAGGCATACATGCAAGGTCACACCATTTCACATTCTGTGCATAAGCGCAAAAGAAAGTGCAATGAAACGGGGCATGACAGGACATCGTACGCACTGTTTCAGCAAGGAAACCTGCCTCGATACCGGCCGCAGGCACCAAGTAAGTGCCTGCTCAATACAGGCAAGCTCAAGCGTGCAACGGGCGGCTCAGTTCATGAACGGCATCCACCAGCACGGAAACCGCTTCCGGCGGCGTGAACTGCGAAATGCCGTGGCCGAGGTTGAAGACGTGGCCGGAATCCTGGTTGTGCTTGCCGAAGGAATCCAGCACGCGCGCCACTTCGGCGCGGATCTGCTCCGGCTGGGCGAACAGGATGGCCGGGTCCAGATTGCCCTGCAAGGCAACACGGTCGCCGACCTTGGCACGGGCGGCACCCAGATTGACGGTCCAGTCCAGACCGACGGCATCGGTGCCGATGTCGGCGATCTGCTTCAGCCACAGGCCGCCGCCCTTGGTGAAGACGATGCTGGGAACCGGCACTCCATCTTTCTCGGTCTTCAGCCGGCGCACGACTTCGCGCATGTAGTGCAGCGAGAACGCCTGATAGGCGCCATCGGCCAGCGCACCACCCCAGGTATCGAAAATCATCACCGCTTGCGCGCCGGCATCGATCTGCGCGTTCAGATAGGAAGAAACGGCCACCGCGTTCGTCTGCAGGATGTGGTGCATCAGGTCGGGGCGGTTGTACAGCATCGCCTTGACCATGCGGAAATCGTCGGAGCCGCCGCCTTCGACCATGTAGCAAGCCAGCGTCCACGGGCTGCCGGAAAAACCGATCAGCGGCACGCGTCCGTTCAGTTCCTTGCGAATTTGCGTGACGGCATCGAACACGTATTGCAGCTCGCCCGCTTCCGGCGCCTTCAATGCCTGCACTTCCTTTTCATCGCGCAACGGCCGCTCGAATTTCGGCCCTTCGCCTTCGATGAAATACAGGCCCAGGCCCATCGCATCCGGTACGGTCAGGATGTCCGAAAACAGAATTGCCGCATCAAGATCGTAGCGATCCAGCGGCTGCAACGTCACTTCGGTGGCGAAATCGGGATTCTTCGCCAGACCGAGAAAGGAGCCGGCGCGCGCGCGCGTGGCGCGATATTCCGGCATGTAGCGGCCCGCCTGACGCATCAGCCATAGCGGCGTGTAATCGGTCGGCTGGCGCAACAGCGCACGCAAGAAAGTATCGTTCTTGAGCGGGGCGAATTGTGTGGGCATCAGGCTGAACGGTCGCAGAAAAATGGGTACTCATTATCGCTTAAAGAGAAAACATGCCAAGCGATATTCGCGCAGAGGAGTCCCACCGCTACTTCCCGTCTGACGAACTGCGTGCGCTCCCGGAAATCTTGCGCGTGTGTTCTTCGTCCGCCAGCGTGCGGATGTATCGCGCGAAATCCTCGTCTTCTCCGCTGAGCAGGTGGGGAAGCTGGTAATAGAAATCGTCCCGGCGGCACCATTCGCGCATGAAGTCGTCCCATGAATGCCAGCGCCGCAGAGGCAGGCCGCGCATGTCCGGTTCATACGACACGATGTAGGCGCGCTCGAACAATGCGATCAGCATCTCGAAGATGATCAGCTTGCGTTCCTTCTGCTCGTCCGTCAGATCCATCCGCGAGACGACGCTGCGCAACTGCAGATCGGGATTGTCCAGCACGATTTTCAGAAAATCGTTGTAGGCATTCTGCAGCAGTTGATACGCCTCTTCCTCTTCCGAATCCCTCTCCTTGCGCTGTTCGAAGAGGAACAGAAAAATGGCGAACGGCAGCGCAAAGACCGTGACGACGAAGCTGGCGGTTTCCCAGAACGACGGATCGAATAGAAAGAACATGGCGGCCGCGAAGAAAGGTGGATGGAGACAGTGTACCCCTTCATATTCTGCGCGCTTACAATATCCGAAAGAACTCCGGACAGGCTTCCGATGCAACAGCAACTGCAGTGCGACCTTCTCATCGTGGGTGGCGGCATCAACGGCGCCGGCATCGCGCGCGATGCAGCGGGGCGCGGTCTTTCCGTCGTGCTGTGCGAGAAGGACGACCTCGCATCGCATACGTCATCCGCCTCCACCAAGCTGATCCACGGCGGCCTTCGCTATCTCGAACAGTACGATTTCGGCCTGGTGCGCAAGGCGCTGATCGAACGCGAAATCCTGCTGCGCAGCGCGCCGCACATCATGCGTCCACTGCGCTTCGTGATGCCGCACGACGCGGGGCAGCGCCCTGCCTGGATGATCCGCGCCGGCATGTTCCTCTACGATCATCTCGCCAGGCGCGAACTGCTGCCCGGCTCACAAACGCTGGACCTGCGCACGCATGCAGCCGGCACGCCGCTGAAGAAAATCTTCACGAAAGGTTTTGCCTATTCCGACGGCTGGGTCGACGATGCGCGGCTCGTCGTGCTGAATGCGCTCGACGCCGCCGAACACGGCGCAACGATCCTGACGCGCACACGTTGCGATACCGTCACGCGGCATGCCGATCGCTGGCAGGCCGTATTGCGCAGGGATGACGGCAGCGCCATCGACGTGCAGGCGCGCGCACTGGTCAACGCAACTGGCCCGTGGGCCGCCAGCTTCCTGCATGATACGGTGCACGGCCGCGCCGGCCGCAAGCTGCGGCTGATCAAGGGCAGCCACATCGTCGTGCGCAAACTGTTCGATCATTCGTTTGCCTACATCTTCCAGCATCCGGACGGCCGGATCGTGTTCGCGATTCCATACGAACAGAATTACACGCTGATCGGCACCACCGACATCGATTACCACGGCGATGCCGACCAGGTCGTCATCGACGTGGAAGAAATCGATTATCTGTGCGCGCTCGCCAACCGCTACTTCGCCCAACCCGTTTCTGCTGATGATGTCATCTGGTCATACTCCGGCGTGCGTCCGCTGGTCGAAGACACCGATGACGACGACAACGAGCGCGCTTCCGACGTTACGCGCGACTACAAGCTTGCGCTGGATACGGACGCCGCACCGTTGCTGACGGTCTTCGGCGGCAAGATCACCACCTTCCGCAAGCTGGCCGAGGAAGCCGTCGACATGCTCGCGCCTCTGCTCGACAATCGTCACGGCGCATGGACGGCGCAAGCCTGTCTGCCCGGCGGCGACATTTTCGGCAGCACGCCAAGCAAGCGTGCAGTCAGGCAATTCGACGTCTTCGTGCGCGACATGCAGCAACACTACGCATGGCTGCCACCCGCACTGGTCGCGCGTTATGCGCACGCCTACGGCACGCGCATCGATCGTCTGATCGGCGAACGCAGCAACCTGGCGGAAATGGGAGAAGAGGTCGCGCCCGGCCTGTTTGCCGCCGAGATCGATTACTTGCGGCAGCACGAATGGGCGACGCACGACGAAGATATCCTGTGGCGGCGCTCCAAGCTGGGCCTGCATCTGCGCGCAGGCAAGATGTAAGCAGCGGAAAAACCGGCGCGCCATTGCGGCATCCTGGCAAACCCGGTAAAAATCGGGTGCACGCCGGTCCGCCGCATTAGCGGTCTGGAGCCAACGCGCACGGCATCGAGCCATTTCTCCGTGCAGGTCGAATCATGTATCGCCAACCATTGGAAGGTAGATTGCATGCAAGCCAACCTCGCCTCGCCACACGCAAACCGCCTCCGGGAAAAATACAAGCAGCCCTTTGCCACGTTCCTTGTCGGCGTGCTTCTCGCCCTTGCCTGCGACGCACGCGCCGACGACAAGAAGCCGATCACCTTTTTCGATCCCGAAGACGGCATGCTCGACATGAGCGACTTCCTGCTCAATCACAAGGGCGCGCTCGTCGTTCCCACCGTCATCACCGAACCGGCCATCGGCTACGGTTTCGGCCTGGGCCTGGCATTCTTTTCGGAATCGATGTCGGATGCCGCCGCCAATGCGAAGAAAACCGGCAAGGGCATGGCACCGCCAAACATCACCGTCGTCGGCGGCGCCAAGACGGACAACGGCACGTGGGGCGCCGGTCTCGCACACTTCCACACCTGGGACGGCGACCGCTATCGCTATCTGGGCGCCATCGCCAAGATGGATGCGCATCTGGACTATTACGGCAAGAGCGACCGCCCCCGCAGTTATGAACTGGATGGTGAACTCCTGGTGCAGCAGCTGCTGATGCGCATAGGTGATTCGCATTGGTACGTCGGCCCGCGCTACGTCTACTTCGACTCCAACACGCACTTCACCGGCCAGATTGCCAACGAGCTCAATCTCCAGGGTCATGAACACGCCATCGGCAAGCTCGGCATCGTGGTCGATTACGACTCCCGCGACAACATCTTCTACCCCAACAAGGGCACCTATGCGGAATTCGAAATGCAGTTCGCGCGCGATGCCTTTGGCAGCAAGCAGGATTTCAATCAATACAACGCACGCGGCTACACCTGGCTGCCGATTGCGAAAGAATGGGTGCTCGGCCTGCGCGCAGACGGACGTTTTTCCAGCGGCGACATTCCGTTCTACGCGCAACCGCATGTCGATCTGCGCGGCATATCTCAGAGCAGATATCAGGATCAGAACGCCGTCGTCACGGAAGTGGAACTGCGCTGGCAGGCGACACCTCGCTGGTCCGTGCTGGGATTCACCGGCGCCGGCAAGGCATACGGAAGATGGAACGACTTCTCGGAAGCCGAGACGGCCACCAGCATAGGCGCAGGCTTCCGCTATCTGATCGCCCGCAAGCTCGGGCTCTCGCTGGGAATAGACATCGCACACAGCAAGGACGAGAACGCGTTCTACATCCAGCTGGGAAGCGCCTGGCGTTGAGCGAACGCGCTCGAGTCGATTGCTCCTGGCTGCCGCGCGGATTGCGGATCGATGCCAGCTGCCTCTGTCACATCTCTGCCGCAGCGGCACTCATCGGTGCAAGGTCTGGATAAAAAGCCCAAATGAAAAAAGGAGGCAGATTCTGCCTCCTTTTTCATCGTTTCGATGCGAAACGGAATCAAGCCGCCTTCTGTTCCAGCACCTGCATGTTGCCGGCCACGCCGTCGATGGCGATCTTGCGCGGCTTCAACGCTTCCGGCACTTCGCGCACCAGCTCGATGTTCAGCAGGCCGTTGTCCATCTTCGCGCCGACGACGCGTACGTGGTCGGCCAGACGGAACGTGTGCTCGAAGTTGCGCGTGGCAATGCCGCGATGCAGAAAATTGCGCGGCGTCTCTTCGCGCTGCTTGCGGCCGGTGATCTTCAATGCATCGCGCTCCGTTTCGATCTCGATCTCGGAACGATCGAAGCCGGCGACGGCCATCGTGATCTGATATTTGTCTTCGCCGACCAGTTCGATGTTGTACGGCGGATAGCTGGGCTGCGCGTCGGTGCGTAGCGCATCGTCGAACAGGTTTGCCAGGCGGTCGAAGCCGATTGCCGAACGGTACAGCGGGGTAAAGTCAAAAGTACGCATGGTTATATCCTTTCAAGAATTCAAGCGATAAGGTTGGGCGGACCTCGATCGAGCATCCGCTGAACCGGATATAGGGGATCGCCCAGAGCGTTTCAAGATCTTGAAAAACGCCTTTCCGTCCCTAAAGGCAGCCTGGAAATCGGCCGGCTCATCTGCCGGGAAACGGCGTCCCCGCTGGCTCTGCTTCATCTTTCTTTACATTAAATCTATTGCAATCCGGCCCCGGATCGCCGACAATCCAAATGAGAATAGTTTTTATTTACCGGTGCAGCAGGCTGCATCCGGCAGAACGGGTGCTGGAATGGAAACCTCGGCCAATCAACGACGAGCCTATTGGCTGAAGACGCTGCATCAGTGGCACTGGATCAGTTCGGCGCTGTGCCTGCTGGGCATGCTGCTGTTCGCCGCGACCGGATTCACGCTGAATCATGCAGGGCAGATCGAGGCGAATCCGGTGGTGACGTCGAAGAAAGCCACGCTGCCGGCCGACCTGCAGACGCAATTGGCGACGCTCAACACCTCCAACGAAGACGACAAGGCAAACGATCCGCTGCCGCCGGCATTGCAGCAATGGGCTGCGTCGGCATTGTCGGTCGATGTCGGCGCGCGTGAGGCGGAATGGTCTCCGGAAGAAGTCTATGTCGCGATGCCGCGCCCCGGCGGCGATGCCTGGCTGCGCATCGATCGCAGCAACGGCGAAGTGGAATACGAGCTGACCGATCGCGGCTGGATTTCCTACCTGAACGATTTGCACAAGGGACGCAACACGGGCGCAGCGTGGAGCTGGTTCATCGACCTCTTTGCGCTCGCCTGCCTGATCTTCTCGATCACCGGCCTGTTCATATTGAAGATGCATGCAGCCAACCGGCCGACGACATGGCCGATCGTCGGATTGGGCGTGCTGATTCCGCTGCTGCTGGCCATCCTGTTCATTCACTGACCACTATCTGGAATTTTTCTATGCAGATCCGTTATTCCTTCATGCTGGGCGCCGCCTTGACGACGCCCGCCTTTGCCACCGACCTGAATGTGAAAGTGGAAGTGCCGCGCCTGAACGTGGCCGAATACCACAAGCCTTATGTCGCGTTCTGGATCGAGAAACCCGACCAGACTTTCGTGCAGAACCTGTCGGTCTGGTACGACATCAAGAAGAAGGACAACGTCGGCACCAAATGGCTGAAGGATGTACGCCAATGGTGGCGCAAGAGCGGCCGCGATCTGCAGATGCCGGTCGATGGCGTCAGCGGCGCCACGCGCGCACCGGGCGAACACGCGATGACCTTCGGCGCCAAGGCCGGTCTCGACAAGCTGCCGGCCGGCGATTACGTGCTCGTAGCGGAAGCGTCGCGTGAAGCAGGCGGCCGCGAAGTGGTCCGCGTGCCGTTCGCCTGGTCGTCGAAAGCACAAACTACGCAAGCGAAAGGCGACCACGAACTGGGTGCCGTTTCCGTCGAAGTCAAACCATAACGCCACAGGGAGCTTCCATGCACAAACCATCCTTGACTCATTACGCTGCAGCCATCGGTGCCTCCGTCATGCTGACGCTGCCGCTGGCCGCGCACGCGCATCGCACCTTTCTGCTGCCGTCGACGACGCTGGCCGACAAGGCCGGCGCGGTCGTCACCTTCGATGCCTCCGCTTCGGAAGAACTGTTCGTGCCTGACCATGCGCTGCAACTGGGCGAACTGGCCGTCGACGGCCCCAACAACACGCACCCGCAACCGGAAAACGCCTGGAACGGCAAGCAGCGCAGCAGCTTCGAGCTGAAGCTGCCGGAAGCAGGCACTTATCGTGTGGCAGTGGTGAATGACGGTCTTTCCGCCATGTACAAGGCCGATGGCCAGATGAAACGCTGGCGCGGTACCGCCGAAACGTTCGCCAAGGAAGTGCCGGCCAATGCGGAAGGCCTAAACGTGACGCGCATGCAAAGCCGCGTCGAAACCTTCGTACGCGCCGGCGATGACGGCGGCAAGACCGAATGGAAGAACGGAGGCAACGGACTCGAGATGACGCCGCTGACGGCACCGACCGAACTCTTCGCCGGCGACACCACCGTGCTGCGCTTCACGCTCAACGGCAAACCTGCAGCCGACCTGGCAGTTACCGTCATTCGCGGCGGCAATCGTTATCGCGATGCGCTCGGCGAAATCACGCTGAAGACAGACCGCGACGGCAAGGTCAGCATCAAGTGGCCGGATGCCGGCATGTACTGGATCGGCACCAACACCGGCCGCCCGCCGCAAGGCACGACCGGCACGCTGGAAAAACCCCTTGTGCGCGCCAGCTACAGCGCAACGCTCGAAGTGCTGCAGCCGTAATGTTTTTCCCCGCAGCGCCCGCTGCCTACAGGCGGCGGGCGTTTTTTCTTTGACGCCGATGACGCGACGCACGCTGGTTCCCCACATCGACACGCCGCCCCAACCGCCACGGCTGGATGGCGTCGTGCATGCATTGCACGGCGACACGATGGGGACGACCTGGAGCATCAAACTGGCAGCCGAAGCGGCATGCCAGCTGGAACCGCTACGGCAAGCCATCGAGGAAGAGCTCGATCTCGTCATCGCGCAGATGAGTACCTGGGAGGCGGAATCGGATCTCAGTCGCTTCAATCGCGCACCGAGCGGCAGCTGGCATACGCTGCCGGAAGAATGCTTCACCGTACTCGATTGCGCGCTGCAGGTCGCGCGCGACAGCGGCGGCGCCTACGATCCAACCGCCGGCGCACTCGTCAATGCGTGGGGTTTCGGCCCTACACGGCGCTACAACGAATTGGGCTTCATTGCGCCGACGCAGGAAGAATTAAATGCCGCGCAGGCGCGTTGCGGCTGGCAGCGCATCATCGTCGATGCCATGCCGCGCCGCGCCTTTCAACCGGGCGGCCTATATGTCGATTTCTCCGCCATCGCCAAGGGATTCGCCGTCGATCAGGTCGCGCGCCGCCTGCGCCGCAGCGGCATCGACAGCTTTCTAGTCGAAATCGGCGGCGAGCTGCGCGGCGAAGGAACCAGGCCGGATGGGCAACCGTGGTGGGTGACGCTGGAACAACCAGACGGCATGCATGCCGGCATCGAAACCATCGTCGCGTTGTACGACTGGTCGATCGCTACCTCGGGTGATTACCGCCGCTACTTCGAAGCAGACGGCACGCGTCATTCGCACACGATCGATCCACGCACCGGTCAGCCCATCCACAACGGCCTCGCATCCGTCACCGTATTGCATCGCGATTGCATGCTGGCCGATGCATGGTCTACCGCGCTCGGTGTGATGGGTGCTGAAGAAGGCCTCGCGCTGGCCGATCGCTTCGGGCTGTGCGTGCTGATGCTGCAACGCGACGGCGACGGTTTCCGCGAGTATCTGAGCACGCCGCTGCAGGCGCTGCTAGAAGAATAAGCATGACAATCGCCCGCATCCTGTTCGCTTCCCTGCTCGTCGTCGCATGGCTCGCGTTGTGCCTCGGCATCTGGCTGGCACAACGTCGCAAACGCCTGCAGGCAGCGCATGAAGCCGCCTCACTGATACCCGCCGCCGATGGCGCGCCACCTTGGCTGGTCGCTTATGCCAGCCAGACCGGCCAGGCCGAACAGATCGCCTGGCAGACCGCGCGCGTCCTGCATACGGGAGGCGTACCCGCGCGCGTAGTATCGCTGTCGGAAATCCATATCGATGATCTGCTGCAGAGCGAACGCGCACTGTTCATCGTCAGCACCTATGGCGAAGGCGATCCACCCGACAATGCCGCGCTGTTCGCCGGCAAGGCAATGCGCCAAACCCCGTCGCTGTCGCATCTGCATTATGGCCTGCTGATGCTGGGCGATCGCGAGTACAAGCACTTCTGCGGTTTCGGCCGCACGCTGCGAGGCTGGCTGCAATCGTGCGCGGCGCAACCACTGTTCGACACCATCGCTGTCAGCAATGGCGACGCAGCAGCGCTGCATGACTGGCAACATCAACTGAACCGCATCGCCGGCACCAGCGACGTGCCCGACTGGCAAGGACCGCCCTATCGTCCATGGCGGCTTGCTGCACGCCGCCATCTGAATTCCGGCAGCGCCGGCGGCCCTGTCTTCCATCTCGAACTGGAAGCCACCGATGGCGAAACAACACAATGGGAAGCCGGCGATCTCGTGCAGATCCTCGCTCCTGGCGATCTGCACAAGCCACGCGAATATTCCGTCGCCTCTATTCCGGCCGACGGCCGCATCCATCTACTGGTGCGTCAGGAACGACATCCAGACGGCACGCTGGGCATCGCATCAGGTTGGCTGACCGAACAGGCGCCGCTGGAAGCAACGATCGATCTGCGCCTGCGCGCGCATGGCAACTTCCGCATCGGCAGCAACGCGCAACGCCCGATGATCCTGATCGGTAACGGCACCGGCCTGGCCGGCCTGCGCAGTCACCTGAAAGCGCGTGCGAAGAATGGCGACATGCGCAACTGGCTGATCTTCGGCGAACGCCAGATGGCGTACGACTTCCATTACCGCGAAGAGATCGAAGCATGGCAAGCACAAGGTCTGCTGACACATGCCGACATCGTCTTTTCCCGCGATCAGGAAAAGCGGCTGTACGTGCAGGACCGACTGCGTGAACGCGCCGATGAAATACGCGCGTGGTTGAATGAAGGTGCAGCGCTTTATGTATGCGGCAGCCTGGAAGGCATGGCAGGCGGCGTGGAAGCCGCACTGAAGGAAATGATCGGTGAAGAGCAAGTCGAACACCTGATCGAACAGGGGCGTTATCGGCGCGACGTTTACTGACAACGTATCGGTTCAGAAAGATGGCGCGACACGACCATCAACAAACGCCGCATCAATAAGAGCGCTACACCACCGCCCATTGGCGCAGCAGATTGTGATAATGGCCCGTCAGGCCAACGATCTCCGGCGTATCGCCGACCTTGTCGCGCAACTGCTGGATATTTCTGTCCAGCTCGAACAGCATCGTGCGTTTGCTATCGTCCGCCACCATGCTCTGTATCCAGAAGAACGAACAGACCCGCGCACCGCGCGTGACTGGCTCTACTTTATGCAGGCTGCTCGACGGATAAAGAATCATGTCGCCGGCCGGCAGTTTCACTTCATGTTCGCCGTAAGTGTCGGAGACGATCAATTCGCCGCCGTCGTAATCTTCCGGCTCGCACAGAAATAGCGTGCAGGATAGATCGGTACGCAGGTTTAGGTTCGTGCCCGGAATCGAACGTACGGAACCATCGATGTGGAATCCGTAATGCTCGCCGCCTTCGTAGCGATTGAACAGTGGCGGCATGTAACGCATCGGCAATGCCGCAGCGAAGAAGAGCGGATTGTTGACCAATGCCTTCAGGATGATGTTGCCGAGTTCGAGTCCGACCGGCGATGTTTCCGGAAGCTGACGGTTCTTCTTGACCTGCGCTCCTTGCGTGCCAACGGTCGCTTTGCCATCGACCCATTGCGTCTCTTCCAGCCGTCGACGAATTTCGGCGACCTGTGCCTGGGTCAATACTTCAGGAATATGCAGCATCATGATGGTGTCTCTCGTAAAAAAAGAGCCTCTCCCGAAGGAGAGGCTCAAAGTATAACGCTACGTGGAGTGCTTGCTACTTAGAACCGAATGTTCGCCGTCAAACGTGCAGAACGTTCGATACCCGGGAAGTAACGCCAACCGCTCTTGTTGATCGCAGCAACGTATTCCTTGTCGAACAGGTTGTAGATATTGAGCTGCAAATCGACGTTCTTGCTGAGTCGATAGGTAGCCATCGCATCGTAGACCCAGTAGGATTCAGACTCGGTAAAGCTAGTCGCATAGTTCACGTTATCTCTACCGCGCGTTAAACCACTCGAGTAACGCGCGCCACCACCAACGGTAAAGCCACGCGGCAATTGATACGTTGTCCAGAGCGAGAACGCATCCTCTGGCGCATAAGCCAATTGATCTTCAGATGGATCGTTGGTTACCGAATCGCCCTTGGACACTTTTGTTTTCTGATGCGTGTAGCTGGCAATGACAGACCAGTCAGGTGTAATTTGTCCCGTTGCAGACAATTCAATACCTTCTACCCGTTTTTTACCCGATTGGTCGAACGTGCCATCGTCATTTTCGAAGATTTCGTTCTCGACATCAGTACGGAAAATTGCCGCCGTCAGCAACAGACGTTTGTTCAGCAGATCCCATTTGGTTCCAATTTCTGCGGTTTTGGCTTCCTGCGGATCCAGATTAGGATTGTTCGCGTTATTGTCTGCGGTGCTCAACTGGAAGTTGCTGCCGCCAGGTGGCTGCTTCGAGACGGCATAGTTTACATAGACGCTGCCGTTAGGTGCCGGCTTATACAACGCGCCAAGCTTCCAGCTGAAGACATTATCAGAACCTTTCAGATGGTCCGCCGACGGGACTAGAGAACCGGCAGGAAGCGCACCACAAGGTGTGCCTCTAGGACCAGTGCTGCATACTGCCAATGCGTTGTACTTGGTTTTGTAGTGATCCAGGCGAGCACCTGCGTTGACTTGCCAGCGCTCATTCAATTTCAGCGTGTCAAACGCATAGAGTGCAATCGTATCGGTAGAGCCAGAGCTATCTGCGCCATTACGTTCCCAGCTCGGACCCGTGACGTTCATCTGCGGGTTATACAGATTAGCGTCCGGCCAATCTGTTACATCACGGCTCGTCCCATAACTTTTTTGTTCTTCACGAGTAATTTCAAACCCGGCACTCAAATCGTGCTTGACACTGCCAGTCTCGAACGAGGTCGTAAGATTGGTCTGGTTGGTTATGATCTCATTCGTTTGATTTTTGAACGTTGGCAGGTTACGTGCCAAGGTCCAATCAGCTGGATTGGCGCTGCTCGTATCGGGTTCACCACTAAACGCGGTCAACAGATAATCCTGTTTTGTTTTACCCCAGCGCGTCGTATTGCGAATGGTCGTATCGGCGCTGATGTCATGTTCAAAACGCAAAGTCACCATATCTGCCGTGACGTCATCACGATCGTACTGGGTACCGTAAAAATTGCTCGGATCGACTTTACGGCCCGGCGTAGCGTTGTATCCCGGCAAACCGATCGTCGGCACACCGCCATCCGGCGTGTTGTGCTGTTTAACATGCAGCAGATTCAGATAGGTACGCGTCGGCGAGTTCAAGCCAAAGGCGATCGATGGTGCAATTGCCCAGCGATTATTTTCCACTTCATCGCGACCTGCCACGCCAGCATCCTGCACCATGGCATTCAGACGAATCGCGGCACCATCCATGCCCGTCAGCGCCTTGTTCAAATCGATGGTCGAACGCTTGTAGCTGCCGCTCCCAAAACCGACAGATGCACTTGATGCATCCGTCAACATCGGCTGTTTCGTCACCATGTTGATCGCGCCAGTCGGTGCGCTACGGCCATAGTCGGTACTAGCCGGCCCCTTGGTCACTTCCACTTGCTCGACGTTGAAGATATCGCGGGAAATCGAGCCGAGATCACGTACGCCGTCGACATAGATGCTGTTTGATGAATCGAAGCCGCGCATATAAATGGCATCACCCGTGCTGGTGTTACCGTTTTCACCCGCGTAGAAAGTGCCCACACCAGCCACATTTCGCAATGCTTCGGTCAGCGTCGTTGCTCCCTGATCCTGAATTACTTCCTTCTTGATGACGGAAATGGTTTGCGTCGTATTTACCAGCGGCTGGGTAAACTTAGGCGAGGCGACGGAGTCCGCCTTATAAGGTACTTCACCCTGCACCGTAATCTGTGGCAACGTGCCACCCGTTTTGGCTTGGTCGGCATCAGCCTGTTGTGCATAGGCTGGCAACGCCATCACGGCCGCTGCAACCGCCACGGAGCAATTCAACCGACGAGCAATAGGATGCTTGCGGCTTTTGATATGAGCCATCTGTAATTCCTTCCTGTCCTGAAATGGTTTTATTTGTAAGGCTGGCTAGTCTGCAAACCGGCCCTGTAACAGGGAGGACTTGAATCAGATGGCTGGCAATCGGCACGAAAACACGCCGACGAGAATGCGGATGATAATTATTCTCTTTTGAGGGGTCAATCTAAACCGCTTTGACTGTTGTTTTTGTGAAAATTGGAATGTAGTTCGGGGAGGAAAGCGTTAAAAAGTCGTGAAATAAACTGGTATGTCAGTTCCGTCGACGCCACCATAACCAAATGCCGGTGATGCCCAGCATCCCCAGCGCGAGGCCGCTGATGAAAGTAATCGCCTCCAGCAACACGCCGCCGAGTTCGCCGGTATGCAGTGGATAGATCACCGAATTTATACGTGCCCCAACGTCGAGTTCGTTCCAGCGATGAACGGCGAGAATCTCTCCGCTTTGCGGATGCAGATAGATTGCAGTACGTCCATTTGGATGCGGATCGTCGTGGAGCCGCATCCGGACCCGAATTGGCTGATCCGGTTTAGCGGGTATCTGAATATAACCAATCGGATCGTTCGGGAATTGCGCCTGCGCACGGGCGGCAATTTCATCCAGGGTAATCGCTTTAACTAATGGCGATTCCAGCTTGGCGACTTTCGGCGGCTTGACCACCTTGCTGCCACTCACCGCCGTGATGAATGAGCCGATCGGCCGCCAGGCCATGTAGGCCCCCGTCGCTACCGAAACCGCAATCAGCAAACCCAGCAGCGCGCCACCGATGCGATGCATATCGAACAGGCCGCGCAGCAGTCCTTTACGCAGTTCGATCCTCAACGAAGGGGGCCAGCGTTTCGGCCACCACAGCACAAGCCCGGAAATCAGCAGAAACAGATAAGCCAGGGCAATCCACGCGAGAATGGCTTTGCCGGTTTGTTGCAACAGCAAGCTGCTATGCAGCTTGAAGAGAAAATTAACGACGCCTTCGGATTCGCCACGACGGCCCTGCTCTTCACCTGTATAGGGATTCAGGTAAACAGTCCCGCTCCATGAGCCACGCACCAGCACTTGAAGTGTCTCGCCGACTTCTTGCGGAGGACGCAGCGTGAAACTGGTTTGCGTTCCGAATGTTCCAATCAGGCGATGACGGATGGCTTCCAGCGTCGGCGGCTGTTCCGAACCGGATGCCACGGGTTGCGCCTTGAAGAATTCGGGATGCGTCCGTATGTCCAGCGGCTTGGCGATGATCAGGATTGCTCCAACCAACGCCACGATCGCCAGAATCCAGCCAACAGAAAGCGCCAGCCAGCGATGGGCCTTGAGCCACAGGCGACGCATGGCGGCTTTGCGGGAAGATGCTGTCGGTTGCGTGAAGGAGGCACTCATGAAATGACAAGGCCGGTCTGGGACCGGCCGGCTAGGAATCGGAATGGCTTAGAACGAATAACGTCCCTGGACATAGATGGTGCGTGGTGCGCCGACGAGTTTGCCTCCGCTTGTGCGGCCTTCTCGGGTGAAGTAGCGCTTGTCGGTCAAGTTATTGATCCCCGCCAGAAGATCGAAGCCCTTCTGTCCTGGCACCTTCCAGTTGACCTGGACGTTCCATAGTCGGTATCCCGAGACAATGCCATTATCACCGCCCGAGGATTCCGCAACCGTGTTGTCTTCATCGGCATACTGGTTACTCTGGTGTGTGCTGGAGAGGTTGAATGTCCATGGTCCCGTCTGATAGCGCGCACCGATCGTGTCGACATTGCGGGAATAGAACGGCAGATCGTTACCGTCAAATTCGCCTTCTTCATAAGTCGCGCGCGTGTACGTATAGTTGGCGTACACATTCCAACCCGTCAACACACTTTGCTTGTCGAAGGTGTAATCGACAGCCGTTTCCAAACCACGATGGCGCGTCTTCCCGGCATTGACAAAGAGCGGATCGGCGTTGGGCCCGATATTCTCGATTTGATTGTCGAAATCGATGTTGAATGCTGTCGCTTCAGCCGATAGATTTCGGCCTTTCCACCGCGCCCCAATCTCAATGGTTTTCGCCACTTCCGGATCAAGCGGGGCACCGGCCGAGTTGCCATTCAATTGGATGTTCTGCACCGGCCCGAACGACTTGCCGTAGTTGGTAAACAACGTGAGCTCTTGCGTCAACAGGTAGGCGATATTCAGCTGAGGTAACGCCTCATTGTTTTTTCGCTCGAACTTCTCGCCGGTAAGATCATCCGTTCGATTCGAATCGATATGTTCGAAACGCACACCTGGCGTAATCCGCCAGGAACCGATGGCGATCTTGTCATCGATATAGACAGCATGAGCATCAGTCGCATTGTTGAACGGTGAATAGCGGCTGATTGCATTTGTCACGTAGTCTTGACGATAGGTGGTGTCGTCGCCTCGCTCGCTGATGTATCGGTAGCCGACGGTGACATCATGCGTGAACGCGCCCGCTACGAAACGTTGCGTATAGCGCGGCTCGATACCAAAGACACGATAGTTTCGCGGAGAATGCGACATGTAACTCGGCGTATCGCCCGGGTTATCGGCCAATACGCTTTGTCGGAAACTGTCATTGAAGTAGCTCCGGATTTCAAACTCCTGCGTATCCGACAGATAATTTACGTAGCCGACATCAATACCTTTCCGATTGCCGCTCCAGTAATCATGCGGCCGTGTACTCTGGAAAGGATCTGCTTCGTATTCGGCGCTTTTGAGGCCGCCTGGCGTACGCGACTTCACGTCGTAGTACGACAACTTGCCGTATACCTCGGAGCTTGGCGTCAATGCGTAGCGGAATTTCAGTGCAAAGTCGTTGACCGACTGATCGCTCTTGTCTCGCCACGTCGAGCCGCTCGATCCGGAATACAGCAATGCGATTCCCAAGCCGTTTTCGAGTTGGCCGCCGACAAAAGTACTGTATTGCGTGTTCGGCGCACCTTCGTTGTAATCGATATAGCGTATCGAGGCGTCACCGCTGATGCCCTTCGTATTCGGTATTTCACGCGATCGGAAGTTGATGATGCCGCCCACGTTCTGCGGGCCGTAACGCACAGCGCCACCGCCGCGCACCACGTCGATCGTTTCGATATTGGCCAGACTGATCGGCGCAAATGAAAGCTGCGGTTGGCCATACGGTGCAAAAGCCAGCGGTATGCCATCGAGCAGCACAGTCGAGCGAGGTGAATAGCGCCCCGTAAGACCACGCACACCAACGCTCAATGAAACGGCACTACCCGCCGTGCCGGAATTTTCACTTACCTGCACACCCGGAATGCGACGCATGACGTCGCTAATGCTGGAAGCGCCACTCTCCTCGATCTGTTCTTTTTTCACCACCGTGCGCGCGCCCGGATAGGTCTTGACACTGTTCTGCAACCCACTACCCAGCCAGTCACTGCTGACCTGAATGGCTTCCAATGTTGTCGTATCTTGAGCGACCTGTTGCGCTTCCTGCGCATGCAACAAGCCCGACATGCTCAACATTGCCAGAGCGACGGCGGTAACGAGGGGTTTGGGTTGCGTAAAATGAGGTGTGCGACTCTGTCGAGACGGCATGGCGGTCTTCTCCGGGTATGAACGTTGCTGCACTGGCTTTTCTGCAGCTGGGTTGTTACCGGGCAGACAGCGGAATGGCGGGCAGAAAGAAATGAATTCAGGTACGACGAGATGATAATTATTCCCATCTAAGGGGTCAAACCGGATCATCTCTCCTGCGACAGTTTTGCAACATCGCTACCCTTGACGCCTTTTTCGAATGGCCGGATTTATCGGCCTTCATTAATTGAGACGCTACTTGACCTTGAGCTTCGCATATTCCGGATTTCCGGGCGGATAGCTTGGATTGAGTTCGCGCAATGTTTCCAGGACGACGGAGGCAATGGCGAGATTGCGATGCGTCTTGGAATCGGACGGAATCACATACCATGGCGCATGATCGGCATCCGTCGCATGGATCGCACGCATGTACTGCCGCTGGTAAGCCGGCCAGTGCTGACGCTCCTTCAGATCGTCTGGATCGAATTTCCAGTGCTTGTCCGGATTGGCGATGCGCTCTTCCAGCCTGCTCTTTTGCTCACGACTGGAAATATGCAGAAAGAATTTCATGATGACGGTGCCGGTCTCCGCCATCATGCGTTCGAAATCGCGAATGTGAGCGTAACGACGCTTGCATTCGGCTTCGCTGATCCAGTCATGCACGCGCGTGATCAGCACGTCTTCGTAGTGACTGCGGTTGAAGATCGTCAATTCACCTTGTCCCGGCACATGCCGATGAATACGCCACAGGAAATCATGACTCTTTTCTTCCGGCGTCGGCGCCTTGAAGGCGACGCTGGAAACACCGAGCGGATCGATCTTGCCGAATACGCCACGCACCGTGCCGTCCTTGCCCGATGTATCCATTCCCTGCAGGACGATCAGTATCTTGTGTTTGCGTTGCGCATACAGCACGTCCTGCAGGTCGGAGATTTCCCTGGCCAGCTCTTCCACGATCCGCTTGTCTTCGGCCTTGTCACCGCTGGACAAGGGTTTGTTGCCGGCAGCAGCTTCACTCACGCGCTGCCCATCGTGCACGCGGAACAGTTTGCGGATGGAATTCTTCGGCATCGCAGCTCCCGTCATTTCATTTTTATCAAACGTGCGGCGTGCTCGATCTTCGTACAGCGATCCGCTACGACTGCCAGCCCTGCTGCACGGGCCTTGTCGATCGCCGTCTGATTGACGACGCCGAGCTGCAGCCACAAGCCGTTGGCGCGAATCGCAATGGCTTCGTCTGCGATAGGTTCCACTGCTTCGGATTTGCGGAAGACATCGACCAGATTGATGTGCAGCTGCTGTTCGGCCAAGGCAGCTGCTGCCAGCGTCAGCGTGGCATAGCAATGTTCGCCCAGGATTTGCGTGCCGGCTGCTGCCGGATTGACGGGGATGATGCGATAGCCATGGTGCTGCAAATAACGCGCGACTTCATGGCTGGGGCGGTCCGGATTCGGCGACAGGCCGATGATGGCAATAACGCGCGATTCGGTCAACAGTTTGGTGATGACGTCCGTGGTGTGATCCATGAAGACTCCCGAAAAACAAAAAGGGCAGCCCAAGCTGCCCTTTATTGTATGCGGGAATTCCCGATCAGCGTTTTTGACGCAGTCTCTGGATTGCCGCCAGTTGTGCGACTGCGCTGGCCAGTTCAGCCTGTGCCTGTGCGTAGTCGATCGATGCTTCCTTGTTGACCAGTGCTTCTTCGGCCAACCGTTTCGCTTCCGCTGCCTTGGCTTCGTCCAGATCGGCGCCGCGAATGGCGGTATCGGCCAGAACCGTCACCGTATTCGGCTGCACTTCCAGGATGCCGCCGGCGACGAAGACGAATTCGTCTTCTGCCTGATCGGAAACCTTGATACGCACCGCGCCCGGGCGGATGCGCGTGATCAGCGGCGTGTGGCCCGGCAGGATGCCGAGTTCGCCCGATTCACCCGGCAGCGCAACGAACTCTGCCTCGCCGGAGAAGATTTCTTCTTCGGCGGAGACGACGTCTACGCGCATTGTGTGTGCCATGTTAGAACCTTTTCTTCGTCCAAAGACCGGTAGGGATACCGACGAACTACCGGCCGCGCGATGCACGGCCGGCTCAACGATTAGTTGAATTTCTTCGCTTTTTCGATTGCTTCTTCGATCGTGCCGACCATGTAGAACGCTTGTTCCGGCAGGTGATCGAGTTCGCCCGATGCGATCATCTTGAAGCCTTTGATCGTATCTTTCAGCGGAACGTACTTACCAGGCGCGCCGGTAAACACTTCAGCAACGTGGAACGGTTGCGACAGGAAACGTTGCATCTTACGAGCACGTGCGACGACCAGCTTGTCTTCCGGTGCCAGTTCGTCCATGCCCAGAATCGCGATGATGTCACGCAGTTCCTTGTAGCGCTGCAGCGTGCCTTGAACAGCGCGTGCGGTTTCGTAGTGGTCCTGACCGACGATTTGCGGATCCAGCTGACGCGAGGTCGAATCCAGCGGGTCGACTGCAGGGTAGATACCGAGCGAAGCGATATCACGCGACAGAACGACGGTCGAATCCAAGTGAGCAAACGTGGTTGCCGGCGACGGGTCGGTCAAGTCATCCGCAGGAACGTAGACGGCCTGGATCGACGTAATCGAACCGGTCTTGGTCGACGTAATGCGCTCTTGCAGTTTGCCCATTTCTTCTGCCAGCGTAGGTTGGTAACCCACGGCGGAAGGCATACGGCCCAGCAGTGCGGACACTTCGGTACCGGCCAGCGTGAAACGGTAGATGTTGTCGACGAAGAACAGAACGTCACGGCCTTCGTCACGGAATGCTTCTGCCATCGTCAGGCCGGTCAGCGCAACGCGCAGACGGTTGCCCGGCGGTTCGTTCATCTGACCGTAGACCATCGCCACTTTCGAGTTGGCCGGGTTTTCCAGATCGACGACCTTGGCATCCGACATCTCGTGGTAGAAGTCGTTACCTTCACGGGTACGCTCACCGACGCCAGCGAACACGGACAGACCCGAGTGTGCTTTTGCGATGTTGTTGATCAGCTCCATCATGTTGACGGTCTTGCCCACACCTGCACCGCCGAACAGACCGACCTTACCGCCTTTTGCGAACGGGCAGACCAGATCGATAACCTTGATGCCAGTTTCCAGCAAATCGGTCGACGGCGACAGTTCGTCGTAGGCCGGTGCTGCACGGTGGATCGATGCCGTTTGATCATGGCTGATCGGACCGCATTCGTCGATCGGATTACCCAGCACGTCCATGATGCGACCCAGTGTTGCCGGGCCGACCGGCACCGTGATCGGGTTGCCGGTGTTGGAAATCGTCATGCCGCGACGCAGACCGTCGGAGCTGCCCAGTGCAATCGTACGAACCACGCCGTCGCCCAGCTGTTGCTGCACTTCCAGCGTCAGTTCGGAGCCTTCCATCTTCAAGGCATCGTAAATCTTAGGCATCGCATTGCGCGGGAATTCAACGTCCACCACAGCGCCGATACACTGAACGATTTTGCCATCAGCCATTTTCGTTCCTTCAATAATGTAAATTTAAAATCTGGTTCATCAAGGCAGCAACGTCGCCGCCGTGTCATCAAACTGCTGCTGCGCCTGCGACGATTTCCGACAGTTCCTTCGTGATGGCAGCCTGGCGCGTCTTGTTGTAGACGAGTTTCAGTTCACCAATCACGCTACCGGCGTTGTCGCTTGCCGCTTTCATCGCCACCATGCGCGCCGATTGTTCCGACGCGAGATTTTCGGCAACAGCCTGGAAAATCAGTGCTTCGACATAGCGCACCAGCAGTTCGTCGATGACGGTCTGGGCATCAGGCTCGTAGATGTAGTCCCAAGCATGGGCATCTGCGTCCGCCTGCAGGTGCTCCGTCGACAGCGGCAGCAGTTGCTCCAGAACCGTCTCCTGCTTCATCGTATTGACGAACTTGGTGTAGACGATGTGGACTGCGTCCAGCTTGCCATCCTGATAGGCGTCCAGCATGACCTTGACCGGGCCGATCAGCTTTTCCAGATGCGGCGCGTCGCCCAGTTGGGTGACATGCGACACGACCTTCGCGCCGATGCGGTTCATGAAGCTGAAACCCTTGTTGCCGATGGCAACGATCTCAGCTTTCTTGCCCTGCGATTCCAGCTCGCGCAGCTTGTTGGTCACGGTACGCAAGGTGTTCGTGTTCATACCGCCACACAAACCCTTGTCGGTCGTCACGACGATCAGGCCGACCGTTTTCGACATATCCGATTTCACGAGGAACGGATGCGTGTACTCGGGATTGGCCTGCGACAGATTCGCGGTGATGTTGCGTATCTTGTCGCTGTACGGACGTGCCGCAAACATCCGGTCCTGCGCCTTGCGCATTTTGGATGCCGCGACCATTTCCATCGCCTTGGTGATCTTCTTCGTATTTTCTACGCTCTTGATCTTGCCACGTATCTCTTTGCCTGCAGCCATGAGTTGCTACTCCTTATAGCTCCAGTTGAATCAGAAGGTTTTCTTGAAGTCTTCGACTGCAGCAGCCAGTGCCGCTTCGTCTTCCTTCTCGAGCTTCTTCGTGTCTTCGATCTTCTGCAGCAATGCAGCGTGGCTGGACTTCATGAAGCTGTGCAGACCGGATTCAAATGCCAGCACGCGCTTGACGTCGATGTCGTCGAAGTAACCCTTGTTGACGGCGAACAGCGAAACAGCCATCAGCGAGATCGACAGCGGCGAGTATTGCGCCTGCTTCAGCAGTTCGGTCACACGTGCACCGCGGTCCAGCTGCTTGCGGGTCGCTGCATCCAGATCGGAAGCAAACTGTGCAAACGCTGCCAGTTCACGGTACTGCGCCAAGTCGGTACGAATACCGCCGGACAGGCCCTTGATGACCTTGGTCTGTGCAGCACCACCAACACGCGACACCGAGATACCTGCGTTAATTGCAGGACGGACACCGGAGTTAAATAGGTTGGTTTCCAGGAAGATCTGACCGTCGGTAATCGAAATCACGTTGGTCGGAACGAATGCGGAAACGTCGCCGGCTTGCGTTTCAATGATCGGCAGTGCGGTCAGCGAACCGGTCTGGCCCTTGACTTCACCCTTGGTGAACGCTTCGACGTAGTCGGCGTTAACGCGAGCTGCGCGCTCCAGCAGACGGCTGTGGAGATAGAACACGTCGCCCGGGAATGCTTCACGGCCCGGCGGACGGCGCAGCAGCAGCGAAACCTGACGGTATGCAACCGCTTGCTTCGACAGATCGTCGTACACGATCAGCGCATCTTGACCGCGATCGCGGAAGTATTCGCCCATTGCGCAGCCGGAGTAGGCCGACACGTATTGCATTGCAGCCGATTCGGAAGCCGAAGCGGCAACCACGATCGTGTATTCCATTGCGCCGTTCTGTTCCAGCGAGCGCACGATGTTCTTGATCGACGACGCCTTCTGACCGATGGCGACGTAGATACACGTCATGTTCTGGCCTTTTTGATTGATGATCGCATCAATCGCCACAGCCGTTTTACCCGTTTGGCGGTCGCCGATGATCAGCTCACGCTGGCCACGGCCGATCGGCACCATCGCATCGATTGCCTTGATACCGGTTTGCATCGGCTGGTCGACGGACTGACGTGCGATAACGCCCGGCGCAATCTTTTCGATCGGTGCGGTCAACTTGGCGTTGATCGGACCTTTGCCGTCGATAGGCTGACCCAGTGCGTTGACCACACGGCCACGCAGTTCAGGACCGACCGGCACTTCCAGGATGCGGCCCGTGCACTTGACGGTATCGCCTTCGGAAATGTGTTCGTATTCACCCAGGATAACGGCACCGACGGAATCACGTTCCAGGTTCAGCGCGAGGCCGAACGTGTTGCCCGGGAATTCCAGCATCTCGCCTTGCATGACCTCGGACAGACCGTGGATGCGGCAGATACCGTCGGACACGGAGATCACCGTGCCTTGATTGCGAATCTCAGCGTTGTCGCCGAGCCCTTGGATCCGGCTCTTGATCAGCTCGCTGATTTCAGACGGGTTGAGTTGCATGTTAACTCCTAAAATTTTCTCTTAGCTTGGCTATGGGCACGGACGATTACGCAGTCAGCGCAACATGCATCTGTTGCAGCTTGGCGCGTACCGAGGTATCGAGCACTTCATCGCCGACAACGACGCGCACGCCACCGATCAACGTGCTGTCTACGACAACGGTCGGATTGAGCTTGCGGCCGAATTTCTTTTCCAGCGTTGCGATCAGATCCGATACCTGCGCCTGCGACAGTTCGAACGCGCTGGTGATTTCCGCATCGGCGGCACCTTCCTGCGCATTCTTCAGTGCATGGAACTGCTCGGCGATTTCCGGCAGCAATGTCAGGCGATCGTTCTGCACCAGCATGTCGACGAAGTTTTTCGCTTCGGCGCCAACCGGCGACTTCAGTGCAGCAAGAAAAGCGCTGCCGACCTGATCGTCGGACACTTTCGGATTGTGAGCCAGCGACTGGACATCAGGATTCGCGGCAACCTGTGCCATTTCGGAAACCAGATCGGACCAAGCCGCCAGATCGGCGGCTTTCGCTACGCGAAACAATGCTTCAGCGTATGGACGGGCAATCGTTGCGAGTTCGGCCATGATTACAGCTCGGCTTTCAGTTGGTTCAGCAGATCGGCATGTGCCGCAGCATTGACTTCACGCTTCAAGATCTGCTCGGCACCCTGCACAGCAAGGGTGGCGACCTGGTCGCGCAGTGCTTCGCGCGCCTGGGTGATCTGTTGTTCCGCGTCAGCCTTGGCAGCAGCAATGATGCGCGCAGCTTCTTCAGCCGCAGTTTTCTTGGCGTCCTCGATGATGCTTTGGCCGCGTTTTTCGGCATCGCCGATACGCTTTTGACCAGCTTCTTGTGCAGAAGCCAGTTCAGCCTGGGCACGCTTCTCGGCTGCAGCCAGATCGGACTTGCCGCGTTCGGCGGCAGCCAAACCGTCCGCGATCTTCTTGGCGCGCTCGTCGAGCGCATTCATCAGCGGAGGCCACACGAATTTCATCGTGAAGCCAGCGAGGATGAAGAAGACCACGAACTGCGCAATCAGGGTTGCATTCAGGTTCATGGTTGTTTCCTTCTCAAATTAACGTGTCTGCCAAAACGGATGTTTCAGCGTAAGAACCGGTAACGAGAACCGAATTAGCCAGCGAACGGGTTTGCGAATGCGAACAACATGGCGATACCGACACCGATCAGGAACGCAGCGTCGATCAGACCAGCCAGCAGGAACATTTTGGTCTGCAGCGTGTTCATCAGTTCAGGTTGACGTGCGGAAGCCTCAAGATATTTGCCGCCCATGATAGCGATACCGATACAAGCGCCGATTGCGCCCAGACCAATAATCAAACCACAAGCCAGTGCAACAAATGAGAGGTCGGTCATGACAGTTCCTTCTAGGTTAAGTTAATACAAAAGTGAAAAATCAAAACAGCTTAATGCGCCTCATGAGCCTGACCGATGTACACCAAGGTCAGCATCATGAAAATGAACGCTTGCAACACGACGATCAAGATATGGAAGATCGCCCAGATCGCGCCTGCCAGCACATGGCCGAAGAAGCCGAACGCGGTCGCGGTCGAACCCAGCAATGCAATCAGCAGGAACAGCAATTCGCCGGCATACATGTTGCCGAACAGTCGCATTGCGAGCGAAACGGTTTTCGCAGCGAATTCGATGATGTTGAGCAACAGGTTGAACGGAGCGAGGTAGATGCCGAACGGAGCGGCAAACAATTCGTGGATGAAGCCGCCGGCGCCTTTGATCTTGAAGCTGTAATAGAGCATCAGGGCCAGCACGCCGAGGGCGATGCCCATCGTGCCGTTCAGGTCGGCAGTCGGCACCACGCGGTGATGACTGATCACGCTATCCCAGCCGACGGCATGGAAGAATGCGGAGAACATGTCAACCGGCAGAAAATCGAGGGCGTTCATCAATGCAACCCAGACGAAAACCGTCAGGGCCAGCGGAGCGATGAAGGAACGGTCGCCGTGGACGATCGATTTGGCCTGGTTGTCGACCATTTCGACGATCATTTCGACGGCAGCCTGGAAACGACCGGGAACGCCGGAAGTCGCTTTGCGCGCGGCCAGATACATGATCAGGCAACCGAGGATACCCATCGCGACCGACCAGAAAACCGTATCGATATTGATGACGGAAAAATCAACGATGGACGTCTGGTGCTTGGAGGAAAGATGCCCCAGATGGTGAACGATGTATTCGGAAGCTGTCGGTGCGTGATGTTCCGCGCCGGCGGTAGCCATTTCTGTCGCCATGTTCAGTGCCTAAATAATAAGATGATGTAACTTTTCAATGCCACGATGAACGCGGCGATCATCGCCAGCAGATTCAGTTCGTGGTACAACATGACTACCGCCCACAACAGGGCAATCGTCAAGGCAATCTTGATAAATTCCCCGATGAAAAACGTCATCGGATTGACGGACTCGGATTTTTGCGCAGCGGAAAACAGGCGTAGCGCAAACAAGCCGTTCGGCACCACGCAACACAACCCTCCAAGCAATGCCGAATAAAATGCCGGCACTCCAGCGATCAAACCGGCAATCAGACTGGTGATTACCGTGGTCGCTATTTGCAGGAGGACGACGGGCAGCATACTTGTCCAGATGACACAGTTTCGGGGCGATCGCACACGATCAAGCCGCGCCGAAACCGGGGTGAATACTAACTAAGTCGTGCGTTCCATGAAGCCACGGGATTATAAGGGCTTTCCTGAAGCAGCGTCAAACGATTTGCTTGCCCGGATTCTCCGCGCTGGCGTCGGATTTTCCCGCATCGACAAACACCTGCTTTTACTTTACAAATGCCTCGGAAAATCCTGCCATTCGGCAGCTTTTGTGCAGCCGTACCTTGCGCAATCGTCGTCGGCACGATCTTCGTGCCGCCTATCTCTACGATTCCCCGATGCTGCCCTGGTATTTATGCCGCACGCAGCTTGCCGATAATGCCATCCAGAGCATCGAGATCGGCGAAGTCGACGACCAGTTGACCGCGATTCTTCGCTCCAACCTTGATCGTGACCTGAGTCGCCAGCGTATCGGACAATTCTTCTTCAAGCCGGGCGATGTCGCGAGACTTTTCCTTCGCTCCGCCGCGTGGCTTGGCTGCGCCCTGCTCCATCGTGGCGCGCACGACGAGTTTCTCGGTTTCGCGCACCGACAGGCGCTTGGCCACAATCTGGTTAGCCAGCGTGATCTGAGTTGCCGAATCTACCGCCAGCAATGCACGCGCATGGCCCATGTCGATGTCGCCAGCCATCAGCATCGTCTGCACCGGCTTGGCCAGATTCAACAAACGCAGCAAATTGGAAACAGCGCTGCGCGAACGGCCTACTGAATTTGCTGCCTGCTCATGCGTGAAATTGAAATCGGTAATCAGACGATGGATGCCCTGCGCTTCTTCCAGTGGGTTCAGGTCTTCGCGCTGGATGTTTTCGATCAGCGCCATCGCGGCGGTCGCTTCGTCGTCGACTTCCTTGATCAGCACAGGCACTTCTGTCAGGCCCGCGATCTGCGCAGCACGGAAACGGCGCTCGCCGGCAATGATTTCGTAACGTGGCTTGCCGTTGACCGGCGAGATCGGACGCACGAGGATTGCCTGCAGCAACCCCTGCGCCTTGATCGATGCGGCCAGTTCGTTCAACGCGCCTTCGTCCATGCGCGTACGCGGCTGGTATTTGCCGGCCTGCATGTCGAGCACCTGCAGCGTGGTCGGCGCACCAGGCAGTGCAGCAACTGCTTCGGTCAGATCGCTGGAACCGCCCAGCAATGCTTCAAGGCCGCGGCCCAATCCTTTCGGTTTCTTTGTCGCCATATTTTTACTCGTTGATCTTTGCTATTCGATTCGTCATTGCCGAATCAGAGTGTCTTGATGCGTTCCACCATCTCGGCACCGAACGCGAGATAGGCTTGTGCGCCTTTGGAGGATGGATCGAAATTGATGCCCGGCATGCCGTAGGACGGCGCTTCGGCCAAGCGAACGTTACGCGGGATGATGGTCTTGAATACCTTGTCGCCGAAATGTTCTTCCAGCTGCGACGACACCTGCTGTGACAGCGTCATGCGTGGATCGAACATCACGCGCAGCAAGCCGATGATCTTCAAGTCCATGTTCAGCTTTGCATGCACTTTCTTGATGGTATTGACCAGATCGGACAAGCCTTCGAGTGCATAGTATTCGCACTGCATCGGAATGATGACGCCATGTGCTGCACATAAACCGTTCAGCGTCAGCATCGACAAGGCTGGCGGACAATCGATCAGCATGAAGTCGTATTGATCGTCGACCGCGTGCAACGCTTCCTTCAGCCGGCGTTCGCGATTGTCGAGCTCGACCATTTCCACTTCGGCGCCAGCCAGTTCACGATTGGCGGGCAATACATCGAACCTGCCGGTTTCCGACTGCACACGTGCCGTCGGCACATCGGCCAAGCCGAGCATGACTTCATAGATCGACGATTTGAGTTCGGCCTTGTTGATGCCGGCGCCCATCGTGGCATTGCCCTGCGGATCCAGATCGACGAGCAGCACGCGTTGATTCAGTTGCGCCAGGCCTGCTGCCAGATTGACTGCGGTGGTGGTCTTGCCGACGCCGCCCTTTTGATTCGCGACGCAAAATATTTTTGCCATGTTGTCGTTGTCGTTATTGCGAAATGTTTTGCTTGGTCTTGACCAGCTTGGCCGTATCGAATCCCTGTGCCGTCAGTCGGTTAACCAAAGCGTCGTATGCTGCCTCGTCCATCGTCGGCTTGCGCGCAAGTATCCACAGGTACTCGCGCGACGGTTCGCCGACAGCAACATACGAATAGTCCTCGGCCAAATCGATAATCCAGTAGTTCGCCCAGACAAAAGGCAACCATGCCAGCCAATCCGGCGCAAAGCGTACTTCCAGCTTTGCATTGGTCGCAGGATCGGCAACGCGTGCACGGCCACTCGCCTCATCTTTCTTGCCACCCGCTTCATCGCATCGGTTGACGACATCAATCTGGCCATCACTACGTTCCGCATAATTTGCGGTCACATTCGCAACGCAATCCTTCTGGAACCGATTCGGGAAACGTGCAATTTCATACCATGTACCGACATATCGTTTGAGGTCGACATGCTTTACGGTCTGCACCGTTTGCGCCTGACCGAGACTGCACAAGACGCAAAGCAACAATCCCAGCCATTGTTTCATGCGCCCCCCCTCTCGATGAAAACCAGATGCCGTTCGGCATCCATGCCCGGCACATGCAACGGGCGAATTTCCTTCACCTGCCAGCCCGCAGGCAGACGTGCCGCTTCCTCTTCCGGCGCCACCGCTTTCAGCGCGATATAACAGCCGCCTTCTTCCAGCAAATGCTGAGACCACGCGACGAAGTCGGAAAGATCCGCGAAAGCGCGCGATGTGATTACATCGAATCGATGCGGCGCCTGCCACTGTTCGACGCGACCGGTCTGCACTTCCACATTGTTCAAACCCAATTCCGCCTTTACCTGCGTCAGGAAGGCCGTTTTCTTGTGCACGGTATCGATCATTGTGATGCGCATGTCCGGGCGTGCTTCCGCGGCCCAGATTGCCAGCACAATGCCGGGTAATCCGCCGCCGGCGCCGACATCCAGCACACGGCGCGCATCGCAAAATGCGGGCACCGCGGCCAGCGAGTCCAACAAGTGCTGCGTCACCATCCGCGCCGGTTCGCGCACGGCGGTCAGGTTATAGACGCCGTTCCACTTCACCATCAACGCCAGATAGTCGATGAGCCTCGCATGCTGCGCATCACTTAATGCCAGCTGCAACGCTTGCGTGCCTGCAACAAGTTGCGCCGTCAATGCTGCGCGATCGAATGTACTCATGCAGCCGCTTCGGACGTCGGCGGTTCCGCGGAAAAGCCCTTGAATCCACCCTTCTTCAGATGCACCAGCAGCAGCGAAATCGCCGCTGGTGTCACACCCGAGATGCGCGAAGCCTGGCCGAGCGTTTCGGGGCGATGGTTGCACAGTTTCTGACGCACTTCGAACGACAGTCCCTGCACCTGCATGTAATCGAACTCGGCCGGTAGTTTCAGGTTTTCGTAATAATCGTGGCGCTCGACTTCCTTTGCCTGCCGGTCGATATAGCCCGAGTACTTCAGCTGGATCTCAATCTGTTCGCGCACGGCAGTATCCGTCACACCCGGACCGGCAAGGTCCTGGCCTTCCGTGCCCTTCAACGTCATCAGTTCCATGTAACGCACATTCGGCCGACGCAGCAAGTCAGCTAGTGCATACTCACGCTCTAACGCTTTACCGACAACACGCTCGGCTTCCGCCTGTGCCACGATGCGTGGGTTGACCCAAGTCGAGCGCAACCGCTCCAGCTCGCGTGCGACGGCCTCTCGCTTGGCGTCGAAAGCCGCCCATTGCGCATCGCCGACACAGCCTAGCTTGCGGCCGATTTCCGTCAGGCGCATGTCGGCATTGTCCTCGCGCAGGCTCAACCGGTATTCAGCACGGCTGGTGAACATGCGATACGGCTCCATGACGCCCTTAGTGATCAGGTCGTCGACCAACACGCCGAGATAGGCTTCATCGCGACGCGGCGTCCATGCTTCGCGCCCCTGTGCCTGCAGCGCGGCATTGATACCGGCCAGCATACCTTGCGCAGCCGCTTCTTCGTAACCGGTCGTGCCGTTGATCTGGCCTGCAAAAAACAGACCCTGAATCGCTTTCGTTTCCAGCGATGCTTTCAGGCCACGCGGATCGAAGTAATCGTATTCGATCGCATAGCCGGGGCGCAGGATGTGGGCATTCTCCAGGCCGCGCATTGAGCGGACCAGATTCAGTTGGACGTCGAACGGCAGACTGGTGGAGATACCGTTCGGATAGAACTCGTTCGTCGTCAGTCCTTCCGGCTCCAGGAAAATCTGGTGCGAATTCTTGCTGGCGAAACGATGGATCTTGTCCTCGATCGACGGGCAGTAGCGCGGACCCACACCTTCGATGACGCCGGTATACATCGGGCTGCGATCCAGCCCGCTGCGGATGATGTCATGCGTCTGTTCGTTGGTATGCGTGACCCAGCACGGCATTTGTCGCGGATGCATGGCTGCCGACCCCATGACCGAAAATACCGGCACCGGGTCCAGATCGCCCGGCTGCTCTTCCATCACGGAGAAATCAATCGTGCGACCATCGATGCGTGGCGGCGTACCGGTCTTCAGACGGCCTTGCGGCAATTGCAATTCTTTGAGACGTGCCGACAACGATACCGCCGGCGGATCACCAGCACGACCGCCGGAATAATTGTTCAGGCCAACATGAATTTTGCCGTCGAGGAAAGTCCCGGCCGTCAGCACCACGGCGCGCGCCATGAACTTGATACCGACCTGCGTCACCGCACCGATGACACGATCGCCGTCGACAATCAAATCGTCGACCGCCTGCTGGAACAACCACAGATTCGGCTGATTCTCCAGGCGGGAACGAATCGCCTGCTTATAAAGAAGACGGTCAGCCTGCGCACGGGTAGCGCGCACGGCCGGCCCTTTCGATGAATTCAGAATACGAAACTGGATGCCTGCCTCATCGGTGGCGATAGCCATCGCACCGCCCATTGCATCGACTTCCTTGACCAGATGTCCTTTGCCAATGCCGCCAATGGACGGGTTGCACGACATCTGACCGAGTGTTTCGATGTTATGCGTCAGCAGCAGTGTGGCCTGCCCCATGCGAGCAGACGCCAGCGCAGCCTCGGTACCGGCATGGCCGCCGCCGACAACAATCACGTCGAATTTATCAGGAAAAATCATGATGCGCCTCGGTGAGACGGTAAGTAAGTCAAAGCAGAGGCGAGATTATAAGGTCTTTTTGATTTTATTTCGCCCGCGGCCATCCTTTAATCGCTCCTTGGACACAATTCAAGCCAAAGGAAGTCCGCAGAATGTTTCACGTGAAACAGTGCTTGAACAGTATTTCAGCGGAAAAATCCGTCATACAACGTCTTGCAAATCAGTATGCCAACTACGACCAAGAATAGCTTGCGGACAAATCCGGACCCGTGGCGCACGGCCAGACGGATACCGGTGAGCGATCCAAGCACATTGCAGACTGCCATCATCAAACCCAATTGCCACAACAAATGGCCGCTATATCCGAACCACAGCAAGGCTGCCGTATTACAAGCGACGTTGACCACCTTTGCGGCAGCGGATGCCCCCAGGAAGTCGAAGCCGAAGAAGCGCACGAACAGGAACACTAGGAAACTGCCAGTCCCCGGTCCAAAGAAGCCGTCATAAAATCCGATGCCTCCTCCGACCAGCACCGCGATAATGCGTTCTTTTCCACCGGTATGCAGCGGTGCATGAATGCTGCCAAAGTCTTTTTTTCGGAACGTGTAGATCGCAATGGCAACTAAAACGAACGGCAAAAGCTTGCGCACGAAGTCCGCCGGAATATGCGTAACGGTAAAGGCGCCGACGAACGACAGGGCAAATGCCGCCAACGCGGCCGGTACTGCCGTACTCCATCGGACTTGCACCTTGCGGGCAAATCCTGCAGCCGCAGCCGCCGTTCCCCAAACACCGGAAAGCTTGTTCGTTCCCAACAAGGTGGCCGGTGACATATTTGGGAAAACAGAGAATAGTGCCGGTAGTTGGATCAATCCACCGCCGCCCACGACAGCGTCGATCATGCCCGCTGCAAAGGCGGCGATCGCCAGAATCAGATAATCCATCGTTTCGCCGGATTAGTGTTTCACGTGAAACATCGCTTGTTTTATTTCTCTTGTTCTATTTGTTCAGTGGCATCGCAAACTCGGCACCCTTGTTCAGGGATTCCGGCCAACGCTGCATGACGGATTTGTATCGCGTATAGAAACGAACACCCTCTTCCCCGTAGGCATGCAAATCACCGAACATCGATCGTTTCCATCCGCCAAAGGAATGCCAGGCCATCGGCACAGGGATCGGCACATTAATACCCACCATACCTACTTCTATCCGGCGGGAAAATTCTCGCGCCGTGTTGCCATCGGACGTAAAGAGAGAGACGCCGTTTCCGAATTCGTGCGCATTGATGAGATCGATCGCTGCCTCTACATCGGGAACGCGTATCACGCACAAGACTGGACCGAATATTTCCTCCCGGTAAATACGCATATTCGGTGTTACATGATCAAACAAGCTACCACCCAAGAAGAAGCCGTTTTCATGGTCGGTCACAGAGTAGCCTCGGCCATCCACCAGCAAGCTTGCACCGGCCTGAATGCCAGCGTCGATATATTCCGTTATCTTGGCTTTATGTTCCGCAGTGATGACCGGCCCCATTTCCGCTTCCGGGTCCATGCCGTTTGCAATCTTCAAGGCACGCACACGTGGAATCAACGCCTCCACCAAACTATCCGCCGCCTTGCCTACCGCCACTGCAACGGAAACAGCCATGCACCTTTCGCCAGCCGAACCGTATGCTGCGCCCATCAATGCGTCCACCGCCTGTTCCAGATTGGCGTCCGGCATCACGACCAGATGGTTCTTTGCTCCGCCCAGTGCTTGAACACGCAAGGGGTAGGCGCCCTTCCGCGCTGTCCCGGTTGCATAGACATATTCGGCAATCGGCGTGGAGCCGACAAAGGAAACCGCACGCACATCCGGGTGCTGCAACAATCCGTCGACAACCTGCTTTCCACCTTGTAATACATTGAAAACGCCGTCGGGCAAGCCTGCCTCTTTCAATAATTCGGCAATCATCAACGACGGAGAAGGATCGCGTTCGGATGGCTTCAGGATGAAGGTATTGCCGGTTGCTAGCGCAACGGGTGCCATCCACATCGGCACCATGAATGGAAAATTGAAAGGCGTAATACCGACCGTCACCCCCAGTGGCTGGCGCAGATTCCAGTTATCGATCCCGCCTCCGATGTTATCCGTAAAGCTGGTCTTCAATAATTGCGGAACGCCGCAGGCAAACTCGACGATCTCCAGACCGCGGCTTACTTCCCCTTTTGCATCACTGAGCACCTTGCCATGCTCACGCGTAATCGCTTCAGCCAGTGCGTCATGATGTCTTTCTATTAACTCTTTAAACCGAAACAGGATCCTAGCGCGCTTCAACGGAGCCGTATCGGCCCACGCAGTTGCTGCAGCTTTTGCGGCAGAAACAGCCAGTTCCACTTCCCTGGCATCTGCCAGCCAGACCTCGCTCTCTACTTCTCCAATGGCAGGATTGAACACAGCTTGCTTGCCGATTCCGCCTTCAACCAGGCGACCGCCGATAAAATGACCGATAGTCGGAATCTGCTTCATGTCCATTCCCGAGTGATGTTTAGATGATGTAAAACGGGAAAGAGCGTATCACGCAAGGCAAGATATTGCCGCCGCCGGCTGTGGGCAAAGCTTTGCAGAATGCGTGGATAGATTGTGGATAAGCTGGTGAAAACTTTCAGAGATTTATTTATACAGAATCCATCCTTGTGTCATACACGCGTTGTACAAGCGCTTATCCTGAATCCAAGTTCTTGATCCTGCATGGTTTTATTAGGTTATCCACAGAAAACCACCTGCGTTAACTATTACTACTATTCATATATACAAACATTTAAATAAAACCAGAATCACATCAGCGGCATATTCCCGAAAAACCGTAGTCGATAAAACATCCCCTCCTTTTAAAGAATCAACGGTTTTTCGAAGATTTTCCTGGAGGAGGCGCAACCGGTTTTTCTGCTGCCTGATGCAGCAAATCCCGGCATTTGTTTTCTTCCTCTGAACCGACGTTGATCAACGGCAGCAAGGATGTAACCGGTGCCAGCACACCCAGTACAACCGCTCCCCCCGCTTTCGCAGCCAGCACGCCCTTGTCGACATCCACGTCCGGATGCTTCAACGTTCCTCGCACGTAAAGAGGTGCTCGCAGAGACACAATACGCACACCCTTGCTGACCGGCCGAATGGTCAGATCCGGTTTTTCCTGTGCAAGATCGACAGTGCCATCGATATGGATGACGGCATCGCTAGTATCGAGAATCATCGTACGCGTTTTTACCAAGCCATTGGTCACCCCCAGATCCATCGCCATACAGTTGAGCTCCACCTGTTTGTCCCCAAACAGTTTCGAGATCACCACATTGCCAATGTTCAGCCCGATCTGTTCCAGCAGCAGCTTGCTAATCGTTCCCTCACTGATCAATGCCTTGATTTCACCATTCGATGATCCCAGGAAGGTTGCGATGGAATCGCCAGTCGCAGATAACGACGTATCGCCGTTGATTTCACCGAGACTTGCCTGCATCGTCGGTATCGTCGGGAACAACTCTTTGAGCTTCAGCCTGCGCACAGAAACTTTTGCTTCAGCCTTGATGACAGGCTGACGTCCATCCATTTTGATGTTGGCGATCAGATTGCCGCCGGCGATACCGAAATTCAGCGGCGTCAATGTAACGACACTGTCCTGCAGTTTCAGGTGCGTATTTAGATTCTCGATCGGAAGCGTGGCATCGCGCACGATCTTGCGGCCGGTGATGTTGACGTCCGCATCGATACTGCCCCATCGATCGGTCGTGAATTTCTCGACAGGCAGCAGCTTGTCTTCCGGTTGCGTCACTGCGACACCCCGCTCGCGTTTGCTTGCATTCGAATCAGCACCGATGATCGGACCCAGATCATTCAACTGCAGCAGATTGGAAACCACCGTTCCCGAAAGCAGCGGGCGCGGTTGCTTGCCTTCATAGGTCAAGGTGCCGGATAAATCACTGTCACCAAGCTTGCCGCTGAATTTGTCGTAGGTCCATTTGCCACCGTCTGCATTGAGGACGCCCGTCAGATGTCCTTCTGTCGCGAACGGTGGCGTCTTCGGCAACGTGATACCTGTCAGTGGATAAAGATCCGCCATGCTGGCGCCGGACAGCTTCAGGCGCATGTCCACTGCAGCGAGTGCTTGCGGCTTGGTCACCGTGCCGTTCACGCTGATCGATGTCTTGCCGACATTCAGTCGCGCCTGTAGCGGAAAAGGTTTTTTCTCGTCGCGTAACGCGAGCAATGCACCAGCCTTGCCGTCACCGCTGATACGCGCGCGATTGAATGAACCGGATACCTTCCATTCCATGACGAAGTCGTTTTTGTCGCTCGCAGGAATCGATGCGATTTCGGCTTTCGCATCGATGTGCTTGATGGCATCCTTCAACGCAATCTCGCCGTTATGAAGCAGCAGATGCTGAAGATCCAGCGTCCATGCTGAAGGTGGTGAATCCTCGTCTTTCTTGAAGGTCCAATTGTTGCGGCCGTCTGCGATGCGTTCCAGCACCAGCTTCGGATCGTCCAGCTGTAGCGTGGGAATGACGATATTTTTGGACAGCAGAGGAATCGGATTGACGGAAAACGTGATGTGGCCGATCTCAGCCATGTTGCGATCCAGTTTGGACCAATCGGGATTGCCCATCGTGACGTTGTGGGCGCTCAGGCGAGGTACAGGCAACCAGTCGTGCCACGTCCCGCTATCGAATTGGGTGCGCTCCCACGTCAGCGAAAGATCGCCATTGATGGCAAACGGCCTTCCGGCCGCTTCGCTCACGCGTGTATTGATCCAGGGTTTTGCCTTATTCCAGTCGAAGGTCAGCAGCAGAGTCAGGCAAAGCGAGAGCAGCACCAGCAACGCGAGCGCGCTCCACCACATTATTTTTCGTGTCCGCATGGGAGCCCCCGATCAATGAGGATGAAAATAGGACTCCGGGGCCAAAGGCGAGTTCAGCCATCCCATGTGCGGAATCGCACACACGGCATGCCTGAGATCCGCACCAAATAAAAAGCCTCGCTTCGGGCGAGGCTTCTTTTCCAGTTGGATCGTCAGATTACGACGATAGTCAACGCCGTTTCTTGAATGGCCCGATACCTTCTTCGGTACTGGCGCTCAACTGCTCACGCAACCATTTATGGGCGGGATTTCGTGCATCGCGTTCATGCCACAGCATATCGACGTGGACGTCCGGCAGCTCAAAAGGCAGGGTCTTCGCAATCAATGCGTCTTCCATACCGGTTGCCGCAATCAGGTGACGTGGCAGTACGGTGATCAGATCGGAGCTGGCGACGACGCGACCGGCAGTAAAGAACTGATTTACTGTCAGTAGGATGCGCCGTTCACGACCAAGTTCGGTCAAGGCATCGTCCATCAGACCTTTCGCCCGGCCGGAAAAACTGACCAGCAGATGATGCGCCGCACAATAGCTATCCAGCGTCAATTCTTCCTTGGCCAGCGGATGCCCTTTACGCATCACGCAGACATATTCACCGGTGTATAGGCGCTCATGGCGAATCTGCGAAATGGCCGTGTTCTGGCCACTGGCGAGCTGGGCTGCTACACCAGGGAAAAACCCGATCGCCAGATCGACATCCCCGCGCAACAACATGGGCCGCGGCTCGCGCGTGGTTAGCGGAACCATGCGGACATTCAGGCCCGGCGCATCGCGTTCAACCGCTCTGACGAGAAACGGCAGCCACAGCGCGGCAGTGGCATCGGCCATTGCCATACGGAATGTTGTGTTGACGCGCGAGACGTCAAACGTGTCGGGCGTAACGGCAGCTTCCAGATCGGAGAGTGCGCGCCGTACCACAGGCCATAGTTCAGCCGCCCGCGACGTCGGTTTGACACCATGCGCCGTACGGATGACGAGCTCGTCTCCGAGGGTTTCACGCAGGCGCCGCAGGGCGTTGGATACCGCCGGTTGGGTCATGGCCAGCAGGTTGGCGGCACGCGTGAGGTTCTGCTCCGTCATGACGGCATCGAATACGCGCAGCAGGTTCAAATCCAGGGTGAGAAAACTCATGTTGTCGTTTACCAAAAGAAGAAAATTTTGGACGCCTTAATATTCACAATGATTATAGCTGGTATCCAAAAATGAAATTAGATTTATATCTCTACAGTCCCTATACTGCAATGCATCAACAAGAGAAACTTATACAAGGAAAGGAAATTATTATGTCTACATTATCAAAAACCCGTGTTTCTGCCTATGCATTGAACAGCCAGGCAAACCGTATCGCTCAAACGAACCCTGAACTCGCCACCGCCCTGCGTATGCAAGCGGCATATGGCTCGCAGTTGCCAATTACGAAAAAGGTTTCCAAAAAGAAAGAAGCGGTTCAAGTGCAAAAATCGGTGCAATTGCTGAACAGCCGAGCCAACTCGATCGCTCAAACCCAGCCGGAGCGCGCCATCGCCCTGCGTATGCAAGCGGCTTTTGCCTAATTGCCTAACGCATGACGAACGAATCGGTTGAATGAAAGTCAATCATTCAATCAACTCGTTGATGTATTTTGGGTCTGACTGCTAAATCAGCCCATAGTGCAACGGCCAGGGATCGCAAAGGTCGAAATGTGGCGGGATGCCGGCGATCAGTAAAAGCAGGAATTCCGTAACCGAAGTAATTCAGGAACAAGGCTTGGCCAAGATTCGATGGCTCTTGTTCCTACCCCGTGTCTCCTCTTCCCTCTCAAGGAAGCTCAGCCCCGCGAGCCGATTGCTCTGCGGGGCTTTTTTATCCGCCGGCATAATGAACGGACGGAGTGAAAATAAAAAAGCGCGGGGAGCACCCGCGCTTTTCATAGTGTGTGGACACGTTATTTTGCGTCGGGAAAGAAAACCTGTTCGCCGCTAACCCGGTATTCACCGATCATCTTCTGGCCTTCAGCTGACGTAATCCAGTCGATCAACTGCATTGCGCCTTTGTAATTGATGTTTTTGTATTTTTCCGGATTGACCGCGATGATGCCGTAAGGGTTGAACATCTTCTTGTCACCTTCGACCATGACAGCCAGGCCGGTCTTGGCGCGATAGGCGCCATAGGTCGCACGATCGGTCAGCGTATAGCCCTGCAGTTCGCCAGCCATCGTCAGTACCTCGCCCATGCCGAGGCCTGCCGAAACATAGTTGCTGCCTTCCGGTTTGACGTTGATCGCTTTCCAGTACGATTTTTCCATTACATCGGTACCGGAATTGTCACCGCGCGAAATGAATTTAGCTTTCTTGTCGGCGATTTTCTTCATTGAAGCCAATACGTCGTGGCTGCCCTTGATGCCTGCAGGATCGCTGACCGGACCGACGATGATGAAATCGTTGTACATGACATCACGGCGGTTGACGCCATGACCTTCTGCGACAAATTTGTCTTCCAGTGAACGTGCATGTACCAGCGTCACGTCAACGTCGCCATTCTTTGCCAACTCCAGTGCCTTGCCGGTACCCACCGCAATGACATGCACTTTGGAATTCGTTTTCTTTTCGAAGGTCGGCAGCAGATACGGAAGCAAGCCTGAATTATCGGTACTCGTCGTGGTGGAAAGCTTGATGACCTGCTGCGAAAAAGCGGCCGGCGCAATAAATGCCGATGCCAGCAAGGCAGCAGCAAAACGGAAAACGATTCGACGTGTCATGAATTTCTCCTCCTGGTAATCATGAATAAAAGGCTGCGCGCCGATTGGTAACGCAGCCCATGCTGGATGGTGATCGGTTGATCCCAATCAGATCATCTTGTGCGAGCGTACGGCTTCCAAGACGATCGGATTCAATCCTTCTCCACCATGCTGCTCGACGTGATTCATCAACGCAGTACGCATGCGCGGATCCCAAGTTCTTCTCAGGTGGCCGGCGATTTCATCTGCCGATTTCTTGTGGTCTTTCATTGGCGCGAAAAAATCGCCGATCTGGTTGGCCATTGAGACCAGATTATCTATGTTGCTGCCGCTCATTGTTATCCCTTGCTTGATGTTTGTTATTTCAAACCGTCGCGAATCAGGCGATGCGATTGCGCATAAACGACGTGACTTTGATCGCGAACGAAACCGACCAAGGTCACGTTTGCTTCTTCGGCCAATCGAATCGCCAGGCTGGTCGGCGCCGAGATGGCTGCCAGAAAGCTGATGCCCTTCGTTGCCGATTTCTGCACCATTTCATAGCTGGCACGGCTGGTAATCAGCGCGGCGCCAGTAGAAAAATCCAGTCGCTTCTTGGACATGGCGCCGATCAGCTTGTCGAGCGCATTGTGCCGGCCCACATCTTCGCGAACCAGTTCGATCGATCCGTCGGCATTCATCCATGCCGCTGCATGTGTGGCGCCCGTGTATTTCTGTAGGCGCTGCATGCTGCGCATGGTCTTCATACCGGCATGAATCTGTTCAGCCGAAAGACGCACTGTGCCGACCGTTGCATCCGGATGGCGAATTGCCTGTTCCAGTGTTTCGGCTCCGCACAATCCACAACCGGTACGGCCCGTCAGATTGCGGCGCTTATCCTTCAACGTGACGAATCGCTCGGTCGCAATCTGCATCTGAACCTGGATGCCGTCGCATCCGGGTATGACTTCGCAATCGTACAGCTCGGACTTGTCGTTCAGTATGCCTTCACTGAGGGAGAACCCCAGCGCAAAGTCTTCCAGGTCGTAAGGAGATGCCATCATCACGGCATGCGAAATGCCGTTGTACTCCAGTGCGACCGGGATTTCCTCTGCAACATCGTCTTCGCAGACGACCTGCCGGTCCGCATCCCATTTTTCAACGGAGACACGGACCAGCGCACTGCGTTCGTCGTCGGTAAAGGCATTCATCACGCCAGTCCTGTCCAGGCTTTACTTCGTTGCCGCCGCTTCGCGAGGAATGAGTTTGGAACTCGCAAAGCTTTCCTGCTCGGCATTGAAACGCGAGTACGCACGTTGCCATTCGGACGGCTGGCTGACTGGCGTAATCTGAACCGCGGTTACCTTGTATTCAGGGCAGTTGGTCGCCCAGTCGGACGAGCTGGTCGTGATCACGTTCGCGCCCGATTCCGGGAAGTGGAACGTGGTGTACACGACGCCCGGCTGAATGCGATCGGTCACTTCAGCGCGCAGTACGGACTGGCCGGCACGCGATGTGATACCAACCCAGTCATCCTGCTTGATGCCGCGTTCCGCTGCGTCATCCGGATGGATTTCCAGGCGGTCTTCGCTATGCCACATGTTGTTGAACGTACGACGGGTCTGGGCGCCGACGTTGTACTGCGACAGGATACGGCCAGTCGTCAGGATGAATGGGAAGTCCTTGCTTGTGCGCTCGCCCGAACCGTAGTACTTGGTCAGGATGAAACGGCCCTTGCCGCGGACGAATTCGTCGATGTGCATCGTCGGCGTGCCTTCCGGCGCTTCGGCGTTGCATGGCCACTGGATGCTGCCGCCCAGTTCGTCGATACGCTTGAAGCTGACGCCGGTGAAGGTCGGCGTCAACGCGGCGATTTCGTCCATGATTTCACGCGGATGCGTGTAGTTCATCGGATAGCCGAGTGCGTTCGACAGCATCTGCGTGACTTCCCAATCGCCATAGCCCGATTTCGGCGGCATCACTTTACGCACGCGCGAAATACGGCGTTCTGCGTTGGTGAAGGTGCCGTCTTTTTCCAGGAACGACGAACCCGGCAAGAATACGTGCGCATACTTGGCGGTTTCGTTCAGGAAGATATCCTGAACGATGATGCACTCCATCGCTTCCAGTGCCGCGGTAACGTGTTGCGTGTTCGGGTCGGACTGGACGATGTCTTCGCCTTCGCAGTACAGGCCCATGAAGGTGCCTTCCATCGCTGCGTCGAACATGTTTGGAATACGCAGGCCTGGTTCTGGATCCAGTTTGACGTTCCATGCCGCTTCGAATTCGGAGCGCGCCGTGGTGTCGGAAACGTGACGGTAGCCCGGCAGTTCGTGCGGGAAGGAACCCATGTCACAGGAACCTTGCACGTTGTTCTGACCACGCAGCGGGTTCACGCCCACGCCTTCGCGGCCGACGTTACCGGTTGCCATTGCCAGGTTGGCGATGCCGATAACGGTCGTCGAACCTTGTGCATGCTCGGTTACGCCCAGACCGTAGTAGATCGAGCCGTTCTTCGCTTTTGCGAACAGACGTGCTGCACCGCGGATGTCTTCAGCCGATACGCCGACCAGCGGTGCCATCGCTTCCGGCGAGTTTTCCGGCAATGCGACGAATTCCATCCATTCTTCGAAGGAATCCCATTCGCAGCGCGCACGGATGAAGTCTTCCTTGTACAGTTTTTCGGTGACGATCACGTGCGCCAATGCGTTGACGATACCGACGTTGCCACCCGGTTTCAGTTTCAGGTGATAGTCGGCCTTGATGTGGGCCGATTTGACCATTTCGGTTTCACGCGGATCGACGACGATCAGGTTGGCGCCCTGACGCAGACGACGTTTCATGATCGATGCAAACACAGGGTGACCCGAAGCCGGGTTGGCGCCGATGATCAGGATGCAGTCCGACTTCATCACGGAAGCGAAGGTCTGGGTACCAGCCGATTCGCCCATCGTGACTTTCAGGCCGTAGCCGGTCGGCGAGTGGCAGACGCGGGCGCAGGTGTCGACGTTGTTGTTGCCGAACGCAGCACGCACCAGCTTTTGCACCAGATAACCTTCTTCGTTCGTGCAGCGCGACGACACCAGGCCGCCGACAGAACCACGACCGTATTTGGCCTGGATGCGCTTGATTTCGGAAGCAGCGTAGTTGATCGCTTCTTCCCACGACACTTCTTGCCATGGATCCGAGATTTTCTTGCGGATCATCGGCTTCAGCATACGATCCTTGTGCGTTGCGTAGCCCCATGCGAAACGGCCCTTGACACAGGCGTGGCCCTGGTTCGCGCCGCCGTCCGGGTTCGGGATCATGCGCACGACTTCGTTGCCTTTCATTTCGGCACGGAACGAGCAGCCGACGCCGCAGTAGGCGCAGGTGGTGATCTTGCTGTGTTCGGCCTGACCCATCATGATGACGGTCTTCTCGGTCAGCGTAGCGGTCGGGCAAGCATCGACGCAGGCGCCGCAGGAGACGCACTCGGAGTCGATGAAGTCTTCGTACTGGCTCGGCGAGACGCGCGAATCGAAGCCGCGGCTGTCGATCGTCAGCGCGAAGGTGCCTTGCGTTTCTTCGCAGGCACGTACGCAGCGGTTACAGACGATGCACTTGGACGGATCGTAGGTGAAGTACGGATTGGATTCGTCCTTCTCCATCCTCAGATGGTTTTCACCGTCGTAGCCGTAGCGCACGTCGCGCAGACCGACGACGCCAGCCATGTCCTGCAGTTCGCAGTTGCCGTTGGCCGGGCAGGTCAGGCAGTCCAGCGGGTGGTCGGAGATGTACAGCTCCATCACGCCGCGGCGGATGTCGGCCAGTTTCGGGGTTTGCGTGCGCACTTTCATGCCGGCTTCGGCCGGCGTCGTGCACGACGCCGGATAGCCACGGCGGCCGTCGATCTCGACCAGGCACAGGCGGCAAGAGCCGAAGGATTCCAGGCTTTCGGTTGCACACAGTTTCGGCACGTTGATGCCGGCTTCTGCAGCGGCACGCATGACGGAGGTGCCTTGCGGCACGCTGATGGTTTTACCGTCGATTTCCAGCGTGACCAGATTTTCGGATTCGCGCTTCGGCGTACCGTAATCGATGCCATTCAATAAGTTCATGTTTCGCTCCAGTTAGCTTGCGTTGCGTTAGGCTGCAGCATCAAGCCGCATTTGCCATCGGCTGATCGCCGAAGTCTTCAGGGAAGTGGTTCAGGGCCGACAGCACCGGGAACGGTGTCATGCTGCCCATCGCGCACAGCGATCCGGTGACCATCACGTCGCACAGGTCGCGCAGCAGCTTGATCTGCTGCGGCCGGTTCTGGTTGGCGATGATCTTGTCCATTACTTCTACGCCGCGGGTCGAGCCGATCCGGCACGGCGTGCACTTGCCGCACGATTCCGCCTTGCAGAAATGCATGGCGTAGCGTGCTTGCTTCGACATGTCGACGGTATCGTCGAAGGCGACCAAGCCGCCGTGGCCGACCGTCGAGTTGACCGCAGCGAATGCTTCATAGTCGAACGGCGTGTCGAACAGCGATTCCGGCATGTAGGCGCCCAGCGGGCCACCGACCTGCACGGCGCGGATCGGGCGACCCGATTCCGAACCGCCGCCAAAGTCGTACAGCAGTTCGCGCAGGGTCACGCCGAACGCCTTCTCGACCAGACCGCCGTATTTCAGGTTGCCTGCCAGTTGCATCGGCAGCGTGCCGCGCGAACGGCCCATGCCGTAGTTCTTGTAGAACTCGGCGCCGCGCGACAGGATCAGCGGCACGGCGGACAACGAGATGACGTTGTTGATGACGGTCGGCTTGCCGAACAGGCCTTCCAGTGCAGGAAGCGGCGGTTTGGCGCGCACCATGCCGCGTTTGCCTTCAATACTTTCCAGCATCGCGGTTTCTTCGCCGCAAACATAGGCGCCTGCAGCCTTGCGCACTTCCAGATGGAAAGTGCGGCCGGAGCCGAGGATGTTTTCACCGAGGTAGCCGGCTGCCTTGGCGTTCTCGATGGCTTCGTTCAGGTTGGCGATCGAGTGCGGATACTCGGAACGCACATAGATATAGCCTTGCGTCGCGCCGACGGCGATGCCGGCGATCGTCATGCCTTCGATCAGCATGAACGGATCGTCTTCCATCACCATACGATCGGAGAACGTGCCCGAATCGCCCTCGTCGGCGTTGCAGGCGATGTATTTCTGGTCGGCTTGCGCACCCAGCACGGTTTTCCACTTGATGCCGGTCGGGAAAGCCGCGCCGCCGCGACCGCGCAGGCCGGAATCGGTCACTTGCTGCACGATGGCAGCCGGTTCCATGGCGATGGCTTTCTTCAGGCCAACGTAACCTTCATGCGCCAGGTAGTCATCCAGCGATACCGGATCGGTGATGCCGACGCGGACGAACTGCAGACGTTCCTGCTTTTTCAGGTAAGGAATTTCTTCGACCAGACCGAGCGCTTTCGGATGCTTGCCACCAGTGTGGAAACCGGCATCGAACAGGCCGGCAACTTCGTGCTCTTCGATCGGACCGAAGCCGATGCGGCCGGCGTCGGTCGCGACTTCAACCAGCGGTTCCAGCCAGAACATGCCACGCGAACCGTTGCGCACGAGTTTGATGTCGACGCCGCGCGCCTTTGCCTCTTTGGCAATGGCGGCCGCTGTTTCATTGGCGCCCAGCGCCAGCGCGTTGGAATCGCGCGGAACGTAAATAGTGACGGTCATTGCACACCCCGCTTTGCCTGGATCAGGCGATTGAATTTTTCCTTCGAGACGCGTGCGTACAGGTCGTCATCGATCTGGATGGTAGGACCGGTCGCACATTGGCCGAGGCAGTACACCGTTTCCAGCGAGAATTTGCTGTCATCCGTGGTGCCGTGGAAATCGCAACCCAACAACTCCTTCGCGTGCGATGCCAGATCCTCGCAGCCGCGAGCCTGGCAGGCTTCGGCGCGGCAGATCTGCACGACGTGCTTGCCAGCCGGATGCTGGCGGAAGAAGTGATAATAGGTAATCACGCCGTGCACTTCCGCGCGGGAAATGTTCAGGCTGTCCGCGATAGTCGGGACGGTGCTGGGCGGGATGTATCCGATAGCGGATTGGATGTCATGCAAAATCGGCAACAACGCACCAGGCATCTCCTTACGCTGGGCGATGATGGACTCTACTGCGGCCATGTCGAATGTGTTCTGGGTGCTCATGAAGAGGCTCCTACCAACGACATCGATGGCAACACCTGCCGCGAAGTCGTGAAATGAAACGGGAACATACTGCTTCCTTGGTTTATGAAATTTGTCTTGTACATATGCTTTTAATAGCATATAGTTCGAGGGCGAACCCTTTCCAACGGCTGAAAGGTAGCACCGGGAAAACCCCGCTTCAATAGGCTATCTTTTGCATATCCGGGAAAGCGGCGTAAACGACACATAGGCTCCGTAGAACATATGTTCAAAGTCATCATCAATCCGCATTGGGAAATTTCGCACGATGGCGAGGCGCCGCTGGACACGGCGGTTTTGCTCGATCTGCTGATGGCTATCCAGAAGACGGGCTCGATTTCGAAGGCCGCGCGGCTGGTGGGATTGTCCTATCGTTATTCGTGGGGCATGTTGCGCGATGTCGAGCAGCTTTTCGGCACGCCACTATTAAATACCGACCGCGGCCGCGGTACGACGTTGACACCGCTGGCCGAAAAACTGATCTGGGCTGACCGTCGCGTGCGCGCGCGCCTGTCGCCCACGCTGGAAAGCCTGGCGTCGGAACTGGAAAACGAAATCGGCAAGACTATCGTCGGCAAGACCAAGCCCTTGCGGCTGGATGCCAGTCACGGTTTCGCCGTCGATGCTCTGCTGCATCAATTGACCGAGGCCAACCTGCCGGTCGATCTGCGTTACCGCAACAGTACGGATGCGGTGGCAGCCTTGTCGCGCAGTGAATGCGATCTAGCGGGTTTCCACGTGCCGCTTGGCGAATTCGAGAAAAAGGCAGTCGAACGCTACGCGCAATGGCTGAATCCGCGCGAACACTGCCTGCTGCATTTAGCGGTGCGCACGCAGGGCATGTTCGTTTCGCCGGGCAATCCCAAGAAAATCCAGACATTGCAGGATCTGGTGCGGCCCGGCGTGCGTTTCGTCAACCGCCAGATCGGCTCGGGCACGCGCATGCTGCTGGAACTGATGCTGGCCGGCGCTGGCATTTCGCCGTTCGATATCGAAGGCTATCAAAGCAACGAATTCACGCATTCGGCGGTCGCGGCTTATATCGCCAGCGGCATGGCGGACGTCGGCGTCGGCGTGCAGACGGCGGCACAGCGCTTCGGACTGGATTTCATTCCACTGGTGAAGGAGCGCTATTTCATGGCGCTGCCGCTGTCGATGATGGACGATCCCTTGATCCAGCACGTGATCGAGGTCGTGCAGTCCGGTTATTTCCGCAAGGTGATCAACGGACTGGCCGGATATGAGTCCGGCGATACGGGCAAAATCCTGCTGCTGTCCGAGGCATTCGGCCAAACCGCGGTGCGGCGCAACACGCCGCCGGCGTCTTCGGTTACCTCAGAATCGCAATTCCCTTGATCTGCGCATAGACGCGATTGCCTGGCATCAGATTCATCGTCGCGCGTGATTTCTGCGTGATGCGGGCCAGCAGACGCGTGCCGTTTGCGTCGAGCCCGACCATCACCTGACCAGGACCGTCTTCCACGAGTTCGGTGACGGTCGTTTCTATGATGTTCAGGATGCTGGAATCGTGCACCGGTACGCGGCTCAAGCTGACGTCGCGGGCCTGAATCCGAATACGAACTTGTCGACCTGCGGGTATATCGAGTTGCGGCAGCTGCAGCTTGCCGCCGGAAAATTCTGTTTGCGTCAGATGAAACGTCGGATCGTGATCGATGACGGTTGCCGTCACCATCGCGCCGGCATCCCTGCCATGCGCCACGCCGAGGTCGAGGCGCGTCAGCAATGCGTCGATCGGTCCGCTGGCGACGACACGGCCGGCTTCGAGCAGGACCAGATGATCCGCCAGCCGTGCGACTTCGTCCGCCGAATGGCTGACATATAGCACGGGAATATCCAGCTCATCATGCAGGCGTTCGAGATAAGGCATGATCTCCGCCTTGCGGTGCGCGTCCAGCGCCGCAAGCGGTTCATCCATCAGCAGAATGCGCGGACTGGTGGCCAGCGCACGCGCGATACCGACGCGCTGCCGTTCGCCGCCGGAAAGCTTGTCGGGTTTGCGTGCGAGCAGGTGGCCGATATCCAGCAGTTCGATCGCATGATCGAGCGACACCCGCCGTTCTGCTACGGGAATCCGGCGCATGCCATATTCGAGGTTGCGCTGTACGCTGAGATGCGCAAACAGGCTGGCTTCCTGAAAAACATAACCGAGCGGCCGCTTCCAGGTCGGAATGAAGACATTGCTGGCATCGTCCTGCCAGATTTCCTTATTCACCTGCAGGAACACGCGCGAAGCAGGTTCCAGGCCGGCAATTACACGCAGGCATGTCGTCTTGCCGGAGCCGGAAGCACCGAACAGCGCGGTGATGCCGCGGCCCGGCAGAGCCAGATCGACATCGAGATGAAAGGTGCCGTAGTCGACATTGAAACGCGCCAGAACGTGATCGTCTTTCATGGATTCTTGCGGCGTCCCGTCGGATTCAGCGTGTAAAGCGTGATCAGCACCAGCAGCGAGAACGCCACCATGCCGGCAGCAAGCCAGTGTGCCTGCGCGTATTCCAGCGCTTCGACATGATCGTAAATCTGCACGGAGACTAGTCGCGTTTTGTCAGGAATATTCCCGCCTATCATCAGCACGACGCCGAATTCGCCGACCGTGTGCGCGAAGCCCATCACCGTCGCCGTTAGGTAGCCGGGGCGTGCCAGCGGCAGGATGACGCTGAAGAAGGTATCGAGCGGCGATGCGCGCAATGTTGCAGCTGCTTCCAGCGGACGCTCGCCGATTGCCTCGAACGCATTCTGAATGGGTTGCACGACGAACGGCATTGAATAGAGAACGGAGCCGACCACGAGGCCGGCAAAGGTGAAAGGCAGCGTGCCCAGACCGACAGCCTGGGTCAGTTTGCCGATCGGCCCATTGGGGCCGAGCGTCACCAGAAGGTAGAAGCCAATTACGCTGGGCGGCAGTACCAGCGGCAGTGCCACCAAGGCGCCGATCGGACCCTTCAGCCACGAACGCGTGCGCGCCAGCCACCACGCCAAAGGTGTGCCGATCAGCAGCAGAATCAGCGTGGTGAGCGCCGCCAGTTCCAGGGTAAGGACGACGGCGCTGATGTTCGGATCGCTCAAGTGAAGAACTTCCTGTCAGGAACTACAGGTCGTAACCGAACGAGCGAATGACGGCTTTGACCGGTTCGGACTTCAGGTACTTGACCCATTCAGCAGCGGCCTTGTTGTCCTTGCCATGCGTCAGGATGACGGCATCCTGACGGATCGGCTCATGCAGATTGGCCGGCACGATCCAGCCGGAACCGCTCTTCAATTTGCCGTTCTCGAACACTTGCGACAGTGCGACGAAACCCAGTTCGGCATTGCCGCTGGAGACGAAGGAGAAGGTCTGGCCGATGTTTTCTCCAGTGACGAACTTGGATTGCAGCGCATCGTAGACATCCAACTTGTTCATTGTTTCCACGGCGGCGGCGCCGTATGGTGCCAGTTTCGGCGAAGCGACCGCGAGATGCGCGAACGTGCCTTTCTTCAGGATTTCACCCTTCGCGTCGACATAGTCCGCCTTGGCCGACCACAGCACCAGCTTGCCGGTGGCGTAGGTGAAGCGCGAGCCGGCAACGATGCCCTCTTCTTTTTCCAGTTTTGCAGGCGTCGTGTCATCGGCGGCGAGGAAGACGTCGAACGGTGCGCCGTTCTTGATCTGCGTGTAGAACTTGCCGGTGGAGCCGAACGACAGCACGACCTTGTGGCCGGTGGCTTTCTCGAAATCGGTGGCAATGACCTTGGCTGGTGCGGTGAAGTTGGAGGCAACGGCCACCTGAAGTTCTTCAGCCAATACAGCCGACGAAAGGCCGAACGCTACGAGACCGACGAGCAGGGACTCGGGAAAAGTTTTCATGATGATGAGCGAGAGTGGTGGATAAATCGATCAGGAGGCCACTGCAAGAATGATGTGCGATGCCTTGATCAGCGCGGACGCACGTACACCTTCCTTAAGGCCGAGCGTCTTCACGCTTTCGTTGGTGATGATGGAGGCAACGGTCTTGCCACCTGGCAGCTCGATGACGACCTCGGCGTTGACCGCACCTTCCTGACAACGCACCACGGTACCCGTCAGGCGATTACGTGCGCTGGTCTTGAAGTCGTCGGTGGTCAGGATGATCCACTGTGCCTTGATCAGTGCATAAGCTTCATTGCCCGGTTCAAGCGCCAGATGGTCGGCGCTGTCGTTGGTGATGATCGCAGCCAGCTCTTCACCGCGGCCGATATCGAGGATGACTTCAGCGTTGACGGCGCCTTTGCTGACGGCTTTGACGGTGCCGAGAAACTGGTTGCGGGCGCTGGTCTGCATATCGAATCTCCGGCTCAGGTTGTAGTACTGATCGAAATCGGCCATGCTGCCGATGACGGATGGCACCGCCGCCCAAGCTTCCTCCAGGCGACGATAGGTTGCCACCATGCGGCGGCCATATTCGGTCAGGCAGGTGCCGCCGCCGGTGCTGCCGCCCGGTTGACGAATAACCACAGGTTCGCGCGACAGGTTGTTGATCGATTCGACGGCCTGCCACGCGGCTTTGTAACTCATGCCCATGGCAGTGGCGGCAGCCGAGATGGAACCACAGGCATCGATGCGTTCCAGCAATTCGAGATGATCCCAGCGCTTTCCGCGCGCTTTCGACAGCCCTTCCATCTTGACCGGTGGGTCGGATTTGTTCATGACGATTGCGATCGAAAGAATCTAGTAAAAGTCGTTATTATATACATTATTACTTTTAACGACATAACGGTAGGCAACACCGTTCTGAAGATCTGATCATGTTCGTACGTCAACTCGACTATCTCGTCACGCTTGCCCGCGAAAAGCATTTCGCCCGCGCGGCGGAAATTTGCTGCGTTTCCCAGCCGGCGTTGTCAGCCGCGGTACGCAATCTCGAAAACGAACTGGGCGTGGCTATTGTGCAGCGCGGCCAGCGTTTTCAGGGATTCACGCCCGAAGGCGAACGCATTCTCGACTGGGCGCGCCAGACGCTGGCGGCGCTGGAAGGACTGAAGCAGGAAGCATCGATGTCGCGCGTGCGCTTGACTGGCACGCTGCGCTTCGGTGCGATCCCGACCACGATGCCCATCGTTTCACTGTTGACGGGACCTTGCCGCACGCAACACGCGAATCTGCGGCAGTTGGTGTTGTCGCTGAGTTCGGAAGAAATCATGCGCCGGCTCGACGATTTCGAACTGGATGTCGGCCTGACGTACCTGGAAGACCAGCGGCTGAACGGTTTTCACGTGCAGCCGCTATACCGCGAGCGCTATATGCTGCTGGCGCGTGACCGTGCCGCGCTAGACGGGCGCAGCGAGATCGACTGGAAAGCAGCGGCCGAATTACCGATGTGCCTACTGACACCGGACATGCAGAACCGCCGCATCGTCGATGCCGCCTTTCGCCGCGCCGACGTGCAGCCCAATGTCGTCGTCGAGACCGATTCCGTGTTCGCGTTGTATGCACAGGTGCGACATGCGGCATTGTTCAGTGTGGTGCCACACAGCTTGTTATGTCTGTTCGAGCCGGGCGGCGAGCTGGCGGCGATTCCGTTGGTGCCGGAACTCAGCCGTTCCATCGGCCTCATTTCCCTGGCTCACGATCCCTGTTCTCCTATCGTCACCGCCGCGCGCAACATTGCCATGCAGATCGATCTGCAGACGCGATTCGATCGTTACCTGTCGCCGACATGACAAACCTGAGCACCTGAAACAGGCAACAAAACAGGCAACATAAAAACAGGCGACATAAGTCGCAGCTATCAGTCCATCACATCAAACGATTGGACCGTCGTATTGCTTCATTCCTAAGATGAATTGGTTGGCATCGCCCGGTGCCGGCATGCAGCAGAAAGAGAAAGCCGGCACGGCGTTTCGATTCCCTGACGCAATAACAATCATCATCTTATGGAGAAGCCTCATCATGGCCAAAGTTTTATGTGTGCTGTACGACGATCCCGTCACCGGTCACCCGACGTCCTATGCACGCGATGAAGTCGCGCAACCTTCGATCTATCCGGACGGCCAGACGCTGCCGACGCCAAAAGCCATCGATTTCAAGCCGGGTACCTTGCTCGGCAGCGTGTCGGGTGAACTCGGCCTGCGCAAATATTTGGAATCGAACGGCCACCAGTTGGTCGTGACGTCCAGCAAGGATGGCGCCGACAGCGTGCTGGACCGCGAACTGCACGATTCGGAAATCATCATCTCGCAACCATTCTGGCCGGCCTACATGACGGCTGAACGCATCGCTCGTGCGAAGAAGTTGAAGATGATCGTCACCGCCGGCATCGGTTCCGATCACACCGATCTGGAAGCAGCCAACAAGCACAACATCACCGTGGCCGAAGTCACCTACTGCAACAGCCACTCGGTGGCCGAACACGTCTTGATGATGATCCTGTCGCAGGTGCGCAATTACATCCCGTCGTACAACTGGGTCGTCAAAGGCGGCTGGAACATCGCCGATTGCGTGTCCCGTTCCTACGATCTGGAAGCGATGAGTGTCGGTACCGTTGCCGCCGGCCGTATCGGCCTGCGCGTGCTGCGCCTACTGAAACCGTTCGACGTCAAGCTGCACTACATGGATCGCCACCGCCTGCCGGAAGCGGTCGAGAAGGAACTGAACCTGACCTATCACAGCAACCTGAAGAGCCTGGCTGCAGCATGCGACGTGGTCACGCTGAACTGCCCGCTGCATCCGGAAACGGAACACATGGTCAATGAAGAAACGCTGAAATACTTCAAGCGCGGCGCGTACATCATCAACACCGCACGCGGCAAACTGTGCGACCGTGATGCAATCGTCAAGGCGCTGGAAAGCGGCCAGCTGGCCGGCTACGCGGGCGACGTCTGGTTCCCGCAACCGGCGCCGGCTGATCATCCATGGCGCACGATGCCGCACCACGGCATGACGCCGCACATCTCCGGCACCAGCCTGACCGCGCAAGCGCGTTATGCCGCCGGCACGCGTGAAATTCTCGAATGCTATTTCGAAGGCCGTCCGATCCGCGACGAGTATCTGATCGTCCAGGGCGGCAAGCTGGCCGGTGTCGGCGCGCACTCGTACAGCGACGGCAACGCCACCGGCGGTTCCGAAGAAGCCGCGAAGTTCAAAGCGGTCAAGTAACACAATACTGGCATCGCCGTAGTTACCGGCTGCGGCGATTGCCGGTTGGTTGTCGTCTTATCGTTCTTGTTGAATTCCTCAATTTCGATTTCCTGAAGCGGGCCGGATGGGCAGTCCCATCATTTTGAGCCTATAGAGCATTTTTCTGAGTCAACGCAGTCTCGAAATCCATATTTGAGAGACCTACAGTGAAGACTCTTTTTGGAGATCTGCTCAACATATCGCTTTAGGAATAGACATGAACAACCAAGTCCTCAAAACCAATCCTGTCATCGAATGCTTATTGGGCCGTAGTGCCGCCAAGTATTACGACCCAACCGCCACCTTGAGTGACGATCAGATTCGCGAGCTCGTGCGAATCGGTACGAGCGCACCGACATCCTTTCATCTGCAGAACTGGCGTTTTATCGCAGTCCGGACGCCCGAAGCCAAGGCGAGGTTGCGTCCGCTCGCCTGGGATCAGCCTGCGATAACCGATGCCGCCGTTACCTTCATCGTCATCGGCAAGTTGGCTGATGCCAGCACCATCCCCGCGCGATTAGCACCGGTGGTGGAAGCCGGCATTATGGAAGCGCACTTGGTACCGGAATGGGAATTGAATGCGCGCAGGCTATACGACAATCAACCCGAGCGGGATCGCGATGAGGCGATGCGCACGGCGACCTTCGGTACGGCCGCGATTATCTACGCCGCCCGCTCGCTGGGTTGGGGTTCGACGCCGATGATCGGTTTCGACGCCGAGCCTGTGCACCGTGAGTTTGGTCTGGCTGAAGACGAAATCCCGGTGATGTTGTTGACCGTGGGCCCGGAGCGCTCTGGCAACTGGCCACAGAAGCCGCGTATGCCCGTGATCGACGTACTGGATCTGGTATAGGCGAAATGAAACTGTCATGAGCAAGCAAATCGAGCCTGGTAAGGCAACGTCGATTCTGAGGAATCTGACAAAATCGCGGAAGCACATCATGGAGCTGCCTCTTCAAGTCGGAGACAGAATCAGCGACAAATCAGCAACACCTGATGAGAACACGATTCGCTATTGGATGGGGCTGAAGGCGTTCAAACATTGGATGGCGTTGCGAAGCTGGATCGACACATCCTATCCCGGTGTTTTTACGCCGGAGTGGCTTTATGGCGGTAAGAAGCGTGGTTGGTCCCTGCGCTACAAGAAAACCAACGCGTTTTGTACGTTGATACCCGCATACAAACAACTGTCAGTCTTGGTGGTTTTGGGAAAAGCAGAGCAACAAAAGTTTGAAGACCGGCGTTACACATGGAGCCCAAAGTTAGTCGAGCTCTACGATGATGCCCGGTCATACCCTGACGGGAAATGGTTAATAGTCACCATCTCATCAAAAACCGATCGGCAAGATGTACTCGAGCTTGTACGCATGAAGCGCCCTCCACCACCTCGTGGCTGAACGCGGCAGTGCTGCCGTTCATTCCGTAATTCATCAATCAGCAAAACATAGTTCAACAGACAATTTGTCGCAGTGATGCGTCAAATTGTCGCTGTCGTGAAAAGTAGAGCATCTGAACTCTCTTGAAAATCAAGTACTTGGGTTATTTCTCCTGCTGGCATGTGGATTGCCTTTATGAAGCCCCAACGACGGAATGTTTCCGTCCGACGCAGTGCGACGCTGCGTACGAAAAATCAGAGGAGAGATTCCACATGCTCAAATTTTTTGCAAAAGAGAGAACGGTCGCCGGTCCGGGATTCAATCGCTGGATGGTGCCGCCGGCCGCATTGGCAGTTCATTTGTGTATCGGACAAGCCTACGCATTCAGTGTGTTCAACGGTCCGCTATCGAAGGTGATCGGTATTGACAGTTCTGCTCCGGATGACTGGAAGCTGACGACCATCGGCTGGATTTTCAGTCTCGCGATTTTCTTCCTCGGCCTGTCCGCCGCGTTCGGCGGCAAATGGCTGGAAAAGGTCGGCCCGCGCATGACGATGTTCGTCGCCGCCTGCTGCTTCGGTGGCGGCTTCATGATTTCGGCAATCGGCGTAGCGCTGCACCAGATCTGGTTGCTATATCTCGGTTACGGTGTGATCGGCGGCATCGGCCTTGGCCTCGGTTACGTGTCGCCGGTATCGACGCTGATCAAGTGGTTCCCAGATCGTCGCGGCATGGCAACCGGTCTCGCGATCATGGGTTTCGGCGGCGGCGCAATGGTCGCCGCACCACTGTCGGTGTTCCTGATGAATACCTTCAAGAGCGCCACCTCGGTCGGCGTGATCCAGACCTTCGTCGTGATGGGTATCCTGTACTTCATCTCGATGGTGATCGGCGCGTTCACGATCCGCATCCCGGCAGAAGGCTGGCAGCCGAAGGGCTGGACGCCGCCGGTGACGGAAAACCGCATGATCACGCGTAACCACGTCCATATCGACGAAGCGCTGAAGACGCCGCAGTTCTACCTGTTGTGGCTTGCGCTCTGCCTGAACGTGACGGCCGGTATCGGCGTGCTGGGCCAGGCATCGGTGATGATTCAGGAAACCTTCAAGGGCGGCGTGACGCCGGCCGCGGCTGCCGGTTTCGTCGGCCTGATGAGTCTGTTTAACATGGGCGGCCGCTTCTTCTGGTCGTTCGCTTCCGACTATCTCGGCCGCAAGAACACCTATTACGTCTTCTTCATCCTCGGCATCATCCTGTACATGGTGGTTCCGCATACCGGCCAGATCGGCAGCGTCGCGCTGTTCGTGCTGTGTTATTGCGTGATCATCAGCATGTACGGCGGTGGCTTCTCGACGATCCCGTCCTATCTGGCCGACATGTTCGGTACCAAGTACGTCGGCGGCATCCACGGCCGTCTGCTGACCGCCTGGGCTGCAGCCGGCATCTTCGGTCCGGTGCTGGTCAACTACATTCGCCAATACCAGGTCGAGCATGGCGTGGACAAGGCCGCTTCGTATGAAGTGACGATGTACGTGATGGCCTGCCTGCTGGTGCTGGGCTTCATCTGCAACATGCTGGTCAAGCCGGTGGATCGTCGCCATCACATGACCGAACAGCAACTGCGCAATGCCGAGCCGGATCTGGCCGGCGCGCATTGAGTTCGAATCGACCGAAGCCATCGAACCTACTCCAAGGAGCATATTCATGAATACGCATTACTCGACAACGGAAGAAGTCCGTCCTACCAATCCGATCCTCATGGTGATTTTCTGGCTGTACGTCGGTATTCCGCTTGTATGGGGAGTATCGTCCACGCTGCAGAAAGCGGCCGCGCTGTTCCAGTAAGAAACCGTATCGCGGTAATATCGCGGGTAACTTCGCGCGATAACATCCGCAACAGGGCGAGAGGCATGCCTCTCGCCTTTTTTCATGGCATTTTCATGTGTGCACGGTGCGCCGCGAAAAATTTGCATCTCTGCATCTGCTTCGCGGCCGGCAAAATCGCGGCACAATGGGCATCGCCCGAATAAATGAACGAATACCTGATGAGCGCTGCAATAACGACGGCCTCGAATGCCGACGAATCATTCACCGAAGCTTTTGGCGGCTGGCAGCACCGCTCGATTCTGATCGTCGACGACGAACCCGGCATGCGCAGTTTCCTGAAGCGCACGCTGGCCAGTCGCTGCAGCCGCGTGGAAACGGCGGAATCGGTCGAGGATGCCGCGGTATTGCTCGGCCAGCAGCATTTCGATCTGATCATTCTCGACAATTCCCTGCCCGGAAAATCGGGTGTGGACTGGTTGCATGAAATTCGCGCGCGCGGACTGTACAACGACGTGGTGTTGATCACAGCATTTGCCGATCTCGATATCGCCATCCGCGCGCTGCGTGCCGGTGCGGCCGATTTCCTGCTGAAGCCCTTTCGCGTCAATCAGATCCTGAGCGCCATCGGCCGCTGCTTCGATCGTTCGCATCTGCGCCGTGAAAACTTCGTGCTGCGCCGCGAGCTGGACCAGCATGCCGATCTGGCGGGCGCAGACGGCCTGATTGGCCAGTCGGCTGCATTGCAACCTATCCACGATGCGATCACGCGTCTGGCATCGGTCCCCAGCACCGTACTGATCACCGGCGAATCCGGTACCGGCAAGGAAGTCGCGGCACGTGCGATGCATTTTCTCAGCAACCGCTCGCGCAATCACTTCGTGCCGATCAATTGCGGCGCGGTGCCGCCGGACATTATCGAGAGCGAACTGTTCGGTCATGTGAAAGGTGCATTCAGCGGTGCGGCTTCGTCGCGCGAAGGCTTGTTCTTTTATGCGCAGGGCGGCACGCTGTTTCTCGACGAGGTTGGCGAGCTGCCGATGCCGATGCAGGTCAAGCTGCTGCGTGCACTGGAAGAAAAGAAAATCCGGCCGGTCGGCGCGGATCGCGAGATTCCGGTGGACGTGCGTGTGATTGCCGCAACCAATCGCAACGTCGAACAGGAAGTGGCTGCGGGTCGCTTTCGCGAAGATCTCTACTACCGGCTCAACGTCGTGCAACTGCAGATGCCGCCGTTGCGCGACCGGCTCGAAGACATTCCGGCGCTGGCTGCCAGTTTCGTGCGGCAACTGGCGCAACAACTCGGCGTGCCGCCACGTCTGCTGGACGACAAGGTGCTGGCATCGATGGCTGCCTATTCATGGCCGGGCAACGTGCGTGAACTGCGCAATCTGGTCGAACGCTGGCTGATCCTTGGCAATCTGCCCGATGCCGTGTTCGGCAATCGTGCGGCGACTAATGCGACGGATGCGGACGGCGAAGTCTCGCTGGAAGCGATTGAGAAGCAGCACATCCTGAAGATCCTTGCCGAAAGCGGCGGTAACAAGACCGAGGCCAGCCGGCGTCTGGGCGTGTCGCGCAAGACGCTGGAACGCAAGTGTGCCGAATGGGGCGTCTGAACAATTGAACGCGATGCGCCGCTTCATGAAATGGGGGATGACGTTGCCCATTCTCGGCAACGCATCGGTGCGCACCAAGCTGCTGCTGGTGGCGTTGGTGCCGTTCCTGACGGTGCTGCCCATCCTGTTTTTTCTGATCTTCTATTGGGGCGTCGGCTATTACGACCGGCTATTGACGTTCAAGGTCAGTAGCGACCTGGCGGTAGCGCACGAATATTTCCTGCATGTGCGCGATCGCGTCGGCCTCGACGTTTCCAGTCTCGGCAATTCGCATCCGCTGGTGAAGACCATCGAAGACGGCAGCAATGCATCCATCCAGCAGTTGCTGGCAGAACGGCAGATCGCGCTCGGACTCGACTTCCTGAATTTTCTTGATACGGAAGGACACCTGCGCGTGTCGACGGTGGCGCTCGGCGTACTCGACAATTCGCATTGGCCCATTGTGCAGTCGGCGCTGCAGGGCAACGCCAGCAACGACATCGACATCTATACGGAAGCGCAGTTGCGTCAGCTTGACGAACATCTGGTGCAGCAGGCGCATCTCGAACTGGTTGATACACCGAATGCCACGCCGACCAGCAAGACGGCTGAAACCAGCGGCATGGTGATCCACGCCGCCACGCCGATTTACGACGGCGAAGGCCGCATGCTCGGCGTGCTCGAAGGCGGCGTGCTGCTGAATCAGAACCTGCCCTTCGTCGATACCATCAACAGCCTCGTCTACGCGGAAGGCTCACTGCCGGAAGGCAGCGCAGGCACTGCCACGCTGTTCATCGATGACGTGCGGATCGCCACCAACGTGCGACTGTTCGGTAACCGCCGCGCGCTCGGCACGCGTGCATCGCAGGTAGTGCGCAATCACGTGCTCAACGACGGCAAGACCTGGCTCGACAGCGCCTTTGTCGTGCACGACTGGTACATCTCCGCTTATGAGCCGATCAGCGACAGCTTCGGCAGGCGTGTCGGCATGCTGTATGTCGGTTATCTAGAGGAACCGTTCCGCAAGGCGAAGGAAACGGCCTTCTTCCTGCTGGCAGCATTGTTTGCGGTGATCGGCATGGGCGGCGTGTATTTCTCGTTGCGCGTGGCGCGCGGTATCTATACACCGCTGGCAGCGATGAACCGCACGATGACGGCAGTCGAAATGGGCGACATGGATGCGCGTAGCGGCGGCACGCCGACCGGCGACGAACTGGGCAGCCTGTCGCGGCATCTGGACGAATTGCTGGATACCGTGCAGGCGCAGAACTACGAACTGAAGACCTGGGGCGAACAACTGGATCGCAAGGTCGTCGAGCGCACGATGGAACTGGAAGCGACCAACAAGCTGCTGGTACAGGCGCAGCAGTAACTCGTGTTGGCAGAGAAGCTGGCCGCCATCGGCGAGATCACCGCCGGCGTTGCGCACGAGATCAACAATCCGGTCGCGGTATTGCAAGGCAATCTCGACGTCCTGCGCGATACGCTGGGCCAGGCTGCCGCGCCGGTGCAGGACGAGCTAAAACTGATGGATCAGCAGATCCAGCGCATCAACACGATTGTTACCAAGCTGTTGCAGTTCGCCAATCCGGGCGAGTTTGCCGGTTATGTCGAAGCGATCATGGTGGACGATGTGGTCACCGATTCACTGGTGCTGGTGCGGCATCTGCTGAACCAGTGCGATATCCGCGTCGAACATCACAAGGGCGCTACGATTGCGGTACCGATCAATCGCGGTGAATTGCAGCAGGTGTTGATCAATCTATTTACTAACGCCATCCATGCGATGAAGAACGGCGGCAGCCTGACAATCACGACGGCAGACTGGCATGGCGAGAACGATGCCAGCGGCGTGGACATCCGTGTTGCCGATACCGGCGCCGGCATCCGTCGCGAAGACTTGCCGCGCGTGTTCGACGCCTTCTTCACGACCAAGCGTCAAGGTGGCACCGGCCTCGGACTATCGATCAGCTACACGCTGGTGGCGCGCTACGGCGGCACGATATTGGTGAAGAGCGAAGAAGGCCAAGGTACCGAATTCACCGTGCACCTGCTGGCTTGAACATCGGCTTTCTTGATACTTTCGCCTTAGAGTACCTCCGTTCTAAGCCCTTGCACGCGGCTTCAACCGGAAGCTGACTCCCATGCGATTGATCGCATTCATGGTGGCGATCACGATCGTCAGTTCGACTAAGGCCTTTTCTCCAAACGCGGCCAGTGCTGCCGAGTATGCCTCGTCTGACGCATGGGTTTCGCTCACGCGCGTCACCTCTTCCGCCCATGCAAGGGCCGCGCGTTCCTGGTCCGAAAACAAATATTCAACCTCGGCCCATACCGGCACCAGTACAATCTTTTCGACGGACATCCCGTGTTTGACAAGATCGCGGGTGTGGACATCGATACAGTGAGCACAGGTATTCAATTGAGAAACCCTGAGAAAAACAAGATGAATGAGTTCGGGTTCCAGACCAGTGTCCGTCGTTGCGTAATGATGGAGTGCTCCCAGCGCCTTGGCGCCTTCCTGCGAAACTTGAAACCAGTTTGCGCGATTCATCGTTCGTACTTCCTTTCGTGAGGTGATTAGTCATGCGGCTGACAAAATCCGGCCGCTATCTACAAGACGCGCGACCTTGTGCGGCTGTGACAACACCGCATGGATCTGTCACAACGGTCGGCGCTGAACCGTCTAGAAAGTACTGTTTAAGACTAGAGTAACTATGAAGTCCGCCGACCTGCTCGTGTTCGAGGCCTTACGCCCACGTCTTTTCCTGATTGCCTATCGCATGCTTGGCATGCGCGCCGACGCCGAAGATGTCGTACAGGATGCTTGGCTGCGCTTTTCCACCAGCTCGCATGATGAAATCAAGTCGGCTGAAGCATGGCTAGTAACTATCACGACACGGCTGTCGATAGATCGCTTGCGAAACCGAAAAAACGAGCGCGAAAGCTACACCGGTTGGTGGCTTCCAGAACCTGTTGTCGAGATGGTCGAAGACACACCTGAAACAGCTGCGGAATTGGCAAGCGAGGTTTCCGTCGCAATGTTGTGGGTCATGGAACGGCTGACGCCGGAGGAGCGTGCTGCGTTCCTGATGCGAAAAGTATTCGACCAGGATTATGTTGACGTTGCGGCTATGCTTGGCAAAAGCGAAGCCGCCTGCAGACAACTCGTCCATCGGGCTCAAGAACGGATACGTGAGGAAAACCCGCGTTTCACGGTCTCGAAGAATACGCATCGCGTCGTGCTAGAAAATTTCATGCAAGCGGCAGCCAATGCCAATCGCGATGCAATGAAGGAACTTCTATCGGCGGATGTCGAATACAGGGCGGACGGTGGAGGAAAAGTCCCGTCGCTGGACAAGGTTCTCATCGGGACAGGACGTGTGGCAGGACTTTATTGGGCAGTCGAAAACGCTTTCCGTGGACGGGTCGTCTACAGAATGGCGCGTGTAAATGGCGAACCGGGCTTAATCCGGTACATTGATGGAAAACTTGAATCAGTACAGTCATTCTGCGTCGACGCCGATACAATCTCACGCATATATGTGGTAAGGAATCCAGACAAATTGCAAACGATTCCTTCACTACAGTAATTTTCTTTTGCTAGTGGTCTAGCACGCGATGGTGTCGAGGCTTCTATTGCCACGATGGCGCTGGGTGGTTGAGCTGACTCTTGGATGGTTCCATCGTTCTCGAAGGCTGCGCATCTGTCATGAGTGACGAGCAGACATCTATCAATCTTTCTTACGCTTACGTACTTCGGAGGTATGTCGAAAGGTTTTGTTAGGCGTACTAAGTAGTTTCGTTGCGGCGTTCGCTGCCGGCGCGACGCAGCACGGCGAGAATGAACAACGCGAGCAACGCGCTGAGAATCGCCGTCATCTCGCGGCCCATGCCGGCTGCCACGCCGATCGCGGCAGTCAGCCAGACGCTGGCGGCAGTCGTCAGCCCCTTGATTTCCTGTTCCTGATTCAGCTTGATGATCGCGCCGGCACCGAGAAAGCCGACGCCGGTTACCACGCCTTGCAGTACGCGGGTCAGGTCGGCCTGGCTGACACCTGCCTCCAGCGGCACGAGCACGAAGATGGCGGCGCCGAGTGCGACCAGCATGTGCGTGCGCAAGCCGGCGGAGATGCCGCGCGATTCGCGTTCGTAGCCGAGCAGTCCGCCGAGCAGAACAGCGACCAGCAACCGCACGCAGACCCGCGTGACCTGTGCCGGATCGCTGATGTCGGAAAATTCTTCGCGCAGCGTTTGCCAGACCAGCGTGCCGGTATCCATCACGCCGTTATTTTTGGTCGGTGATGGGATTGGCTGTGGAGTGGTTGTTCACCTGGCCGGAATTCGGCATGGTGGTGCTCTCTTCCTGCTTGGTCAAATCTTTGGGATGAGCTTGCGTGGGGCCGGATGCGTCTCCGCTATCGCCCATCGTATTTCCCGACGATGAAGATGGCGTGGAAGTTTCCGGTGCTGGCATGCTGCTGGGCGGCGTTGCGACCGAGCCGCTCGTGCCCGGTGAGTCTCCTGTTTTCGGCGCTGGAGGTGTTTCTGCGCGATCGCAACCGGCAAGCAGTGCGACGAGCATGGTGGAAGACAACGTTGAAGCCAGAACGGAACGGACTGAGAACATGTCGATCTCCTTTCCAATATCGCGAATCCTCATTGTAGTGAGCGAATTCGCGCTTGGTAAGAACTAATTCGACTGACATACCGAAATGAAAAACTTACACGGACGATGCTGGCGCATGTTGCAAAACAGGCGTGAAATTTTCCGTGGCGCATCACGAAACAGCGGAATCGTCGTCCCGGTTTCGTGATGCAGCACCCTGGCTTCAATCTTCCGGGAAGTCCGCAGAGGCGCTCACTTCGGCCCAGTCGTCGAAATCACGCTGCAGCCACGCCAGCTTGTTGCGCGCGCCGTTCATGGCCGCCTTGCCGAGCAGCAGTCGCAACGGTGGATTGGCTGTTTCCACCGTTTGCACGATGATGGCGGCGGCCCGTTGCGGATCGCCTGGTTGCTTGCCGCTGTAGCCGCGGATCATGCGCATGCGCTCGCCGGCGGTAGCGTCGTAATCCGGAATGGCGACCGGCTGTTCATCGGCCGAGCGCCCTGCCCAGTCGGTGCGGAACGGGCCCGGTTCGACGATCAGCACCTTGATGCCGAGCGGCGCAACTTCGTGCGACAGCGCTTCGGACAATGCCTCGACGGCAAATTTCGACGAGTTGTAGAAGCTCAGCGCCGGGAATGCGGCAAGGCCGCCGACCGACGAGATGTTGACGATATGGCCGCTTCGCTGGCGGCGCATGAGCGGCAGCACCGCGCGCGTCATTTGGGTCAGGCCCCAGACATTGATCTCGAACATGTTGCGCACGGCGGCCATGTTGCTTTCCTCGAACGAGCCGAAGTAGCCGACGCCCGCATTGTTGACCAGCACGTCGATACGACCGAACCGTTTTTCCGCTGCATCGACGGCGGCTGCAACCTGTTCAGGCTTCGTTACATCGAGCGTCAGCACCAGTGCAAGATCTTCATGGCCGGCAACCAGGTCTTCCACCTGCTTGATATTGCGCGCGGTGACGACGGTCGGATAACCGAGTGACAGCGTGTGGGCGGCGAGATAGCGGCCGAAGCCGGTCGAACATCCGGTAATGAACCAGACGGGTTGTTTTTGTGCGGTCATGTTTTTCCTCGATGAGACAGACGATGAGGTGGACAAATGAAAACAGCCGGCGGTGCATGCACGCCGGCAGACCAAACTCTACGCCGATCGGAGAAAACGCGCCGGCCATCGACCGGCTGGCGCGTGATCTCCAGCTCAGGCAGCCGGTTCAGGCGGCCACGAAATCGGTGGACTGCGCCAGATCGCGCCACCGTGCCAGTTCGTCGGCAACCTGGCGATTCTTTTGCTCGATGCGTGCAATCGTGTCGCTACCCAATGGCAGGCGCTGCGGCGGTTGCTCGGCATTGGCCAGTTTGATGAACGCCTCGGCAAGCTTGGCCGGGTTGCCAGGTTGCGCGTGATTCAGGTCGCCGGCGACATTGCGCATCGTGCCGACCGTATCGGCGTAGTCATCGATGATGCTGACCGACTTTGCGAGCGAACTGCTGTCGAGAAAATCGGTGCGGAAGAAGCCCGGCTCGACGACGGTGACATGAATGCCCAGCGGCTGCAGCTCTTGATGCAGTGCCTCCGACAGTCCCTCCACGGCAAACTTGGTCGCGCCATAGACGCCCCAGCCCTGATAAGCCTGATAGCCGCCGATCGACGAGATGTTGATGATGTGGCCGCTGCGGCGGCGACGCATGTGCGGCAGCACGGCGCGCGTCACATTCAGTACGCCAAACACGTTGGTGGCAAACAGCGGTTCGATTTCTTCGCGGCTGGCTTCCTCGACGGCACCCAGCAGGCCGTAGCCGGCATTGTTGACCAGGATGTCGATCCGGCCGAAGCGCTTGACGGCTTCGGCAACGGCCTGGTGCGCCTGCGCTTCGTTGGTGACATCCAGCTGCACCGGCAGCAGGTTCGGATGGTTGCCGAAACGTTCGGCTACGCCTTCCGTCTTGCGGGCAGCGGCGACGACGGCGTCGCCTGCCTCCAATGCCTTTTTCGCGATCAATTCGCCGAAGCCGCGGGATGCACCTGTAATGAACCATGTACGCATGATGTTTCTCCTTTTCGTCCTTGTTGGTGCGACACACTGTGTGTCGCGTTGGATGTACTGTAGGACGAAGGGATTGATGTGATAATCCCCATAATTTCGAAAAGGCTTGTGAGTAAAATTCATAAATCGGGAAATTCATGAAACAGCGCATCTCGCCATCGGACCTTGTGATCTTCCTTTGCATCGCGCGGCATCGCAGCTTCAGCCGCGCGGCGGTCGAGCTGGGCTTGTCGCCGTCGGCGCTCAGCCATGCCTTGCGCGGTATCGAGGAGCGTCTCGATCTGCGGCTGTTCAATCGCACCACGCGCAGCGTGGCGCTGACAGAAGCCGGTGAGCGATTGTTCGCGCGCGTCGATCCGGCTTTTCGAGACATCGACGATGCGCTGGAGGATCTCAACGATTTCCGCGGCAAGCCGATCGGCACGTTGCGCATCACGTCCGGTCGATCATCGACGCAAATCGTGCTGCTGCCGATAGTCGCTGCCTTCCTGCAAGCCTATCCGGAAGTGAAGGTGGAGATTGTGGACAACGACGCCTTCGTCGACATGGTCTCATCGGGTTTCGATGCAGGCGTGCGTTTCGGCGAACGCATCGAGGCCGACATGATCGCGGTTCCGCTCGGACCCTATCAACGATCGATCGTCGTGGCGACACCCGCTTTCATCAAGCAGCAGGGCAAGCCAAAGCATCCAAAGGATTTGATGGGTTTGCCCTGCATCCGCCATCGCTTCCCCAGCGGCGTCGTCTATCGATGGGAATTCGAGCGCGGCGGCATCCGGCTGGAAACCGAAGTGGACGGTCCGCTGACGCTGAGCGACGTCGGCCTGATGCTGGATGCCGCCATGCACGGCGTGGGTTTTGCCTACGCATTCGAACAGATGGCCGCGCCATACATTGAGGCGGGCTATTTGCAGACGGTGCTGGACGACTGGTGCCCGCATTATCCCGGCCTCTACCTGTATTACCCGAGCCGGCGGCAGATGCCGGCTGCATTGAAAGCGTTTGTCGAATTCGTGCAGGCGGCGCGCAGATAGCGATGATCCGGTCGCCGGAACGAATTGGCGAATCACGCTATGCTGTCGATCTGCTCCGGCGTATCCGTGCGTGACATGCGGAGCAGAATCCATAAGGATCGACAATACCGGGATTCCCCATGAAATCGCTGAAAGACATTCCCCTATCCGTACTGGATCTGGCACCGATCACCGTCGACGGTGATGCTGCCGATGCTTTCCGTCGTTCGCGCGATCTGGCGCAGCACGTGGAAAAGCTTGGCTATCACCGCATCTGGCTGGCCGAGCATCACAGCATGCCGGGCATCGCCAGCGCCGCGACGGCCGTCGTCATTGGCCACGTGGCGGGCGCGACGTCGACGATACGCGTCGGCTCCGGCGGCATCATGCTGCCCAATCACGCGCCACTTGTTGTCGCCGAACAGTTCGGTACGCTGGCATCCCTGTATCCGGGCCGTATCGATCTGGGCCTTGGCCGCGCACCGGGCTCCAATCAGGCGACGGCACGCGCATTGCGACGCCAGATCAATGATGACGGCAGCGAATTTCCGCGTCAGCTGAACGAGCTGCGTGCGTTTTTCCAGCCGACCGATGAAGACGCGCCGGTGCAGGCGGTGCCGGGCCAGGGAATTGACATGCCGATCTGGCTGTTGGGCTCCAGCAGCTATAGCGCGCAGCTGGCCGGCTTTCTCGGCTTGCCGTTTGCCTTTGCCGGCCAGTTCGCGCCGGATTACATGTTGGCGGCATTACGCTTGTATCGCGAAACGTTCCGTCGGGGCGCGCTTGACAAGCCGTATTCCATGGTGGGCGTCAACGTGTTCGCAGCCGAGTCCGAAGAAGAAGCGCAGCGCATGGCGACTTCGCAGCAGCAGATGCATCTGGCGCTGGTGCGCGGCGAGCCGACACGTCTGCCGCCTCCCGTCGAAAGCATGGACGACGCGTGGCTGCCGCATGAACGCATCTCGGTCGAATCGATGTTGCGCGGGTCGATCATCGGCGATGCAGCTACGGTAAAAGCGCAACTGCAGAAATTTCTCGATACCACGCAGGTGGATGAACTCATCATCCATACAATGGCCTACGATCATGAAGCGCGCAAACGCTCGTATGAAATCGTGGCCGATGTACGCAAGTCATGATGGACCAAACCATGCTTGACCCGACTTTGTTCAACACTGATGAGATCGTACAACTGCTGGAACTGAAGCCGGCGGGCGAGGACAGTTTCATCGGGCAGAGTCATTTCATGGGCGTGCCGCATGTGTTCGGCGGGCAGGTTCTGGGACAGGCATTGCATGCGGTGAACATGACAGTGCCGCAGGCCGATCGTCGCCCGCATTCGCTGCACGCGCTGTTCATCCTGCCGGGCGATTTGCGTCTGCCGATCGAATACGAAGTCGAACGTGTGCGCGATGGCGGCAGCTTCAGCACGCGACGCGTGGTCGCCAAGCAGGATGGCAAGCGCATCTTCGTGATGTCGACGTCGTTCCAGTCGCCGGAAGACGGGTTGTCGCATCAGAAGGCGCCGCCGCCGATGTCCGATCCGGAAACGCTTCCTTCCAGTGTCGAGACATGGAAGAAGCATGGCGGTGCAGCCTGGCCGTTCCGCCCGGTACCGATGGACTTTCGTGCGGAGCATGACGGCGATTTACTGAGCGGCCCGCAAGGCAGCATGCATCGCCATGTGTGGGTGCGTACGCCGACGCGTCTGCCGGACGATGCGTATGTGCACGAAAGCCTGTTCGCCTATATCTCGGATTACGGCTTGCTGTGGACTGCCCTGCAACCGCACCGCATAAGCGTCGGCGATCCGCGTATGCAGATCGCCAGCCTCGATCACACGATCTGGTTTCATCGCGCGTTCCGCATGGACGAATGGTTGCTGTTCGCGATCGAAACGCCGAATGCATCGCACGGACGCGGCCTGTGCATGGCGCACGTGTACACCCGTGAGGGTGTATTGGTGGCGACGGTGGCGCAGGAAGGTTTGATCCGCGTGCGCGATGTACGTGCATGAGGCGCATGGCGCTTGATGCAGAGGCAATGCAGGAAATGTAGGAACCGATTGTCGTTACAGATCGACGATCATCTCGAAGCCGCCGTAGATCATGCGCCGTGCATCGAACGGCATCGTCTCCGGCGACATGCCGGCGATGCGCGGATCCTTCATCACCTTGTCGTTGACTTCATCGCGGTGCGCGCGCGATTGATAAACGATCCACGAAAAGATCACGGTCTCGTCTTCCTTGAGGTCCACGCTTTGTGGAAACGAGGTCAGCTTGCCCGGCTTGACGTCATCGGCCACGCTCTCGCGATACTGCAATGCGCCGTACTCCATCCATACCTTGCCGCATTGGGTCGAAATCTCCCGGTATTGATCGAGATTGCTTTTTGGTACCGGCACCACGAAACCATCTACATAGGCCATGTTCGTCTCCTCATGATGGGAAGGAAAAAAGGGGTTTGGCTGCCGTAATCTACCGCAAAAAACATGGCTCTTAACGTGCTCTTAACTGGCGGAACGGTAATTTCTACCGTTTCATGATTGCCTGCCGGGAAGTGCACAGTGGGAAATACTCCGCGTCGTTTTATCTTCGTCAATCTGTTTGGTCTGATTGCCTCCGGTATCGCGTTTGCGTGGATTGCGCGTAGCGGGACATTCGATTTTTGGGTGGCACAACACTTCTTCGATCCGGCAACACGAACATTTCCGCTCGAACACAATCACACGCTGTTTTTCTGGGGTCATATCGTGCTGAAGAAAATCAGTGTGGTCGCCTGGCTGATCTGCATTGGTCTTGCGCTTGCCTCCATTCGCGTACGCAAACTGCAATCCTGGCGGCAAGTACTGCTGACCTTCATCGTCATGGGTGGCCTCGCATCATGGCTGGTGCAGTCATTGAAGGGAGCAAGTCCTCACTCGTGCCCTTATGATCTGGCCGTCTACGGCGGCAGCGATTACTGGTTTCCGCTATTCGATGCGGTAACGACGATCGTGCACAAGGGACAGTGCTGGCCAGGCGGCCATGCTTCCGCCGGGTTCGTGCTGATCGCCGGTTATTTCGCGTTGCGCGAGAAGGCGCCGGTATGGGCACGTCGCGTGCTGGTTTTCAGTCTGGTGCTGGGAACGGTCATGAGCGCCGTACAAGTCGTGCGCGGTGCGCATTTCGTCTCGCACAACTTGTGGTCGCTATGGTTTGTGTGGGCAACATGCATGGGGTTGCATCTGACGATGGCAGGCTATCGCCGTCTACGCGGGCACACAGCTGCCGTCTACGATGCTTCCGTTACTGCGGGAGCTGCTCCGGAATATCGGCCGTGATCAGTTCCGGTTCCGGCTGCGGTTTCGGATGACGTCGATCCAGCCACCATGCCAGCACCGGCAGCAGGAAAAAGCCGCCCGGTGCGATGAACAGCAACATGTAAGGGCTCAATTCCATCAGCTTATGCAAATGCACGCGGATGCGCCGGCGATCCAGTTCCGTCCAGTGCTCGCCGTTGCGCCGCTTCATCAACAGCGGAATCAGCCCGCGCATCTGGTTCATTTCATGCCACAAACGCGTACGCTCGCGCCCCTGCATTGCCCACAGGAAATGGAACAAACTGCGCAGATAACGGAAGGTCAGCGCACAGGTGCGCAGGAAACGTTGAAACACGGATGAGCCTGGATAGAAGAAAAGCGTTGCTTGTCGCCTATTGTACGCCGAATCTCAATTTATAGTTAATGGCTATTAATTTATTCAAATATATTTAATTGTTCTATTAAACGAGAATGATTATCCTTTGCTTCATCAGCTCCTCCGAACACACAAAGAAAGGATTCAATCATGGTCACCGCCGCGAGAACCGTCAGTCAGGTCGCTTTGCACATGAGCGTTGCTTTTGCCGTCATGTACGCATTCACGGGTTCGGTTGCGCTGGGCGGCGTGGCAGCAGTGGTGGAGCCGATCTGTAACGTGATCCTGTTGCCGATACATGATCGGCTCTGGGAGCGGATACGGCACAAAGTTGAATCGCGCAGTGATGATTCCCCTGCCGTTGTGCGCAATGCACAAAATGCCTGACAGGAGCGTTTCGTGAATCGGATCAAGCCGCTGACATCAGCGGCTTTTTTATTGCCGTTCATGGTTTGTTCATTGCCTGTGAAATTGTGTGCGGCTAAATCGTGGGCGGCTGTCGGATAATACGAAGCTCTGTTATCTATCGATACCTGCCGGATTTCCACGATGAAGATTGCGATTCTCGACGACTATCAGGACTGCGTCCGCCACCTCGACTGCTTTTCGCTGCTGCAGGGCCATGACGTGAAAGTCTTCACCAGCAGTGCGCGCGGTGTCGGTCAGCTGGCGATTCGCCTGCGGGAATTCGACGTGCTGGTGCTGATTCGCGAACGTACGACATTGTCGCGCGCGTTGCTGGAAAAGCTGCCCAATCTCAAACTGATTTCGCAGACCGGCAAGGTGAGCGGCCATATCGATACGGCCGCTGCCGCCGCGCGCGGCATCACGATCTGCGAAGGCATCGGCGATCCGACCGCGCCGGCCGAACTCGCATGGGCGTTGATCATGGCGGCCATGCGCAAGCTGCCGCAATATCTGTCCAACCTGAAGGATGGTTTGTGGCAAACCGCCTCGCTGCATCCGCAGCGCAACACGTTGGGTCGAACACTGAAAGGTCGCACGCTTGGCATCTGGGGCTATGGCCGGATCGGCCGCCGTGTCGCCGCCTACGGCAAGGCGTTCGGCATGGACGTTGTTGTGTGGGGGCGTGAAGCGAGTCTTGCTACTGCTGCGCAGGACGGTTATCGGCTTGCAGCATCGAAGGAGGCGTTGCTTGCCGAATCAGATGTGCTGTCCTTGCACCTGCGATTGAACGAACAGACGCGCGGTATCGTATCGGCGGACGATCTGCAGCGGATGAAACCCGATGCATTGTTCGTCAACATCAGCCGCGCCGAACTGCTGCAGCACGATGCGTTGCTGTCATCGCTGCAAGCGGGCCGCCCCGGCCATGCGGCCGTGGATGTCTACGAAAGCGAACCGTTGCCGCCGACTTCGCCCTTGCTGCAGATGGAAAACGTGCTGGCGTCGCCGCACCTGGGATATGTGGAAAAGGATAGCTACGAGTTGTATTTCCGCAGCGCGTTCCAGAACATCGTCGATTTCGCGAATGGCACGCCGCGCAATGTACTGCAGGTTCAGCCGGACTGAAACGTCAGCGAACGATATCGGATTCGGTGTCGTCCGTGCCGCGATCGACGGAGTTGCGTTTTCTTGACGGCAGCAAGGTCGCCGTCGTGGTCGCCAGATGACCGCCGCCCCACATCTTGATCCAGCCCGGCGGCCACGGTAAGGGTGGGCCGCTGTAGGGAGGTACGCCGCGACGCACCGGAATGATCGGCAGCGCGTCCGGCAACCGACCGTCGCGGCTGTCCCAGCCTAGCGTATACGTATAGTCCGGCAGCAAGATTTCGCAGACGGCTTCGAACCACGCGGTGTGATCCTCGTCGCGCCCCAGCGCTTGTGCCATGCCGACCGGATCGAATTGCGCCAGTGTACTGGCCAGTTCCTCGGTCGTCTCGCCGGGAGCGTCGCCCCAGCCCATCACCGGATTAAAGATGTAATCGGCCCCCGAGCCGTACCAGCCTTCGCGCCACGGACGTTCCATCCAGTTGCGCGGTCCGGTAAACAGATGCCAGCGCCAGTGCAGGCCGGAGGGTTTCGGCCAGCTATATAAATACAGTCGTTGATAACCGGCCTGATGCAACTGGCGCACCATCGCCATCAGACGCGCATGCGGCATTTGATCCGGCGGTGCGCGACGGAACAGGATGGGTTCGCCATCGGCATGCTGGACTTCGTCGCTCGACAGATTGAGATCGAGCGTGCGCATTTCGTTGCCGAAGCGCGCTGAAATCCATCCCGTCATCAGATTGACGGCCGTGATCACGCCATAGCCACGATGGCGATGGAAGATCACGGTGCCGGGTGCGATGGGTTTCATGGTTACAGCGGTCGGTTGCAAAAAAGGCAGATGCCAATGGGGCATTAGTTTAGCGGGATTTCCACATGTCGACGGTTACGCCATCAATTTGTACCTGAAACCACGCCAAGCTGAATTCACGTTGTTGTCACATATTTATCAAAGAATTTTCTTGGCAAATCTGCATGCCCCGGTATTCATGGGAGTATGATTCCCGCCTGGCATGCTGGTTAATAAATCAAACAAGAATCTCGCTACGTAAATGGTGCAATGACCGTCGCGTGCCTCGGAAATTTAAATAGTTTCCGCCACGTGAAAGCCATTCTTCCAGGAGCGAAGTATGCCGCCGCCCAAAATCTTGCACACTCCCTCGGGAAACGCGCGAGCCAGGCCTGAGGTGCACCGGAGCAGATCACCGGCTTCCGATAGTCGTCTTGCTGATGAGGAAATGGCACGTGTGCTCGGCACCACACCATTTCGTATGGTGCTGGATTCGTCCGGTGCGGGTATCGCACACTGGAAACATGATCCTTTGCACGATGTCGTACAGCCCATGACGCATCACGTCATCATGGCTTACAACGGCTCGGTCCAGCGTATGGAGCGGCGCTCGGGAAGATCCGTTGTGACCGGAACGTTTCGTCCCGGGGTTGTCATTATCATTCCGGAAGGATCAAGCTCCCGATGGGATATACCGAAACCCGTCGATGTGGTCCAACTCTATCTTCCCCACGCTTCACTCGAACGCGTGGTCGGCGAAGCGGACATCGCCACCCCTGTCGATCTTCTGGAGCGGACGGCGCAACCTGATCCCGTTACCTCCCGTTTGCTCCTGAGCGCGGCAGATTGCCTGTCCGGAAACGAGGCGCTGGATACACTGTTCCGGCAGCAACTGATCGATCTGCTGGCTACACGACTCCTCGCTGCACACTCCGGTGCACCGACCACGATTCAGCCGATCAGGGGCGGACTGGCGCCGAAGACGCTGTTGCGTGCAGTCGAGCGTTTGCGGTCCGACAGCGACGCAGACGTTTCACTGGCGGCGCTCGCCGCGGAAGCCGGCCTGTCGCGCTTCCACTTCTGCCGCGCCTTCAAGGAAAGTACCGGGCTTTCACCTCACGCATGGCTGCGCCAGCACCGGCTCGATCAAGCTATGAACATGCTGCGCGACACCGACATGTCTGTCATGTCGGTCGCGGCGACGCTCGGCTACACCTCCCAAACAGCCTTTGCCGCAAGCTTCCGCAAACTGACCGGGGAAACCCCGAGCGATTGGCGACGCCGCATGCGTTAACCGCAATCGCGCAACAATCAAGTCATTACCCTTCTTCTCCATCCAAGGCCCGACACCTCCTCCCCACAGCGCGGCCTGAACATCCATAGCGGCTCGAATCCCGTAAATGTCGTGCGATACGGAAACATTCGCCGTGCTGATCGTAGTGTTCTTCATCCCTCTTAAGCCCATGTTTTAGCGCCTGACCGACAGGACGGCCGGTAATGACGCACCGTAATTGACGCGTCGTTATTAACGAAAGCGCACACCTTAATAGCAATCTCTCTACAACCGGATCAATTGCTCTGGAGCCGCTGCCGTTGCAATTAACTAAATTACGGCTGTGCTCACGACAACAACCGATGAAGAAAAGTTTGGCAACTTCATCAGCAGCATGCAACCGCATCAAGCCGCAATCGTGTGCGCGATTTCATTAATCGTTCACTTCATTACATCAAAGGAGTATCACATGCGACTCGTCATCATTGGTTCCGGCTTTGCCGGTATGTACGCTGCACTTTCCGCAGCACGTCTGCGCGACATTCGAGGTACCTCGCCCAAGGAACTGGAAATTGCACTGGTGGCCCCGGAGCCGACGCTGGTTGTTCGTCCGCGCCTCTATGAGCCGAATCCTGAAACCCTGACCGCGCCGCTACTGGATGTGCTCAATGCCATCGACGTTGTTTATGTACAAGGCAGCGCGGAGACGGTCGATACCAATTCCCGTACGGTGCAGATCGCCAACGGAAACGGTGCGAGCAAATCGCTCTCCTACGACCGTCTGGTCGTCGCCACCGGCAGCCGTTTGTTCCGCCCCAACATTCCAGGTCTTGCCGAATACGGCTTCAGCGTCGACTCGCTCGACGACGCAATTGCCCTCGACAAGCATCTGCATGGCCTTGCCCAACGTCCGGTCACGAACGGACGTGACACGATCGTCGTCGTCGGTGGCGGTTTCACCGGCATCGAAGCGGCAACCGAATTGCCGGGTCGTCTGCGCACCATTCTCGGTAAGGATGCCAAGACCCGCATCATCATCGTCGATCGCAACGACGTGATCGCACCGGACATGGGCACGGAAGCCCGCCCAGTCATCGACGAAGCGCTGCAAAAACTCGGTATCGAAACCCGTCTCGGCGCCGGCATCGACTCGCTCGATGCATCCGGCGTGACCTTGTCCGGCGGCGAACACATCGAAAGCCAGACCGTGATCTGGGCAGCAGGTATTCGTGCTGCACCACTGACGCAGCAAATCGGCGCCGAGCGCGACAACTTCGGCCGTCTGCTGGTCGATCGCGATCTGCGCGTGCCGGGTGTTCAGGGCGTTTTCGCCACCGGCGATGCGGCGCGCGCTGCCTGCGACGACGACGGCAACGTTGCCTTGATGTCGTGCCAGCACGCCACACGGATGGGCGCGTTCGCGGGCAATAACGCTGCGGCGGAGCTGCTCGGCGTTGCGACTAAGCCTTATCACCAGAAAGCCTACGTCACCTGCCTCGACCTCGGCGAAGCCGGCGCGCTGTTCACGCGTGGCTGGGATCGTGTGGTGGAAATGGTCGGCGACGTCGCCAAGAAGACAAAGCAGGAGATCAACACCGTCTGGATCTATCCACCGAAAGCCGAGCGCGCCGCTGCACTCGCTTCCGCCGATCCGGAGCGTGTCACCGATCTCTAAGACATCCATCCGCATGGGCCGCGCTTCCCATGCGGAAAATGATTCACCCGAAGTCGAGCGCGTGTTTTCAAAACTGAAGCAGATGATCCACCACACTCAACTGGAGATAGAAATGAATCAGATGATCAGCAACACTCAGCTGGAAACAAAGAGAAAACCGATCAGCCGCGACACGCACACTGATATGGGCATCGTCAACGCGTCGCAGGAACTGGTTCCGTCGCGCTATGCATTGCGGCTCGGCGAGATGGACGTACTGGTGATCAGCGACGGGGTGCTGCCGCTGCCTACCTCGACGATGGCAACTAATGTTGCCCCAGCCGATCTGGCGATCTGGCTGGACGACAATTTCCTGCCGCAGGAGGCATACGACTGGCCGTTGAACGTGATGGTGGTGCGCACCGGCGATCAGACCATTCTCATCGACGCCGGACTGGGAGCGCAGTTTTCCGGCTTTCCGCGTGCCGGGCAGTTTCCTCAGCGCTTGGAGGCCGCCGGTATTGCCCTTGAATCCGTCACCGACGTGATCATTACCCATATGCACATGGACCATGTGGGCGGACTGCTCGTCGACGAAATGAAAAAGCGGCTGCGTCCGGATGTGCGGATTCATGTGTCTCGTACGGAAGTGGAGTTCTGGACCTCACCGGATTTTTCCAACACCGTCATGCCAAAGCCGGTGCCGGGCGTACTGCGTACGACTGCCACGAGCTTCTACAACGAATATCGCGACCGTCTGCAGATCTTCGAAGACAAGTACGAGGTTGCGCCGGGCGTGGTTGTGCGTCTCACCGGCGGCCACACTCCGGGACACAGCGTGGTCGATCTCACATCTGACGGCGAGCGGCTGACATTCGCCGGCGATGCCATGTTCCCGGTGGGATTCGACCACCCCGAATGGCAAAACGGCTTCGAACATGATCCTGAGGAATCGACCCGCGTCCGGATCGGCCTTTTCCAAGAACTGGCAGAGAACGGCGGACTGTTGGTGGCAGCACACCTGCCATTCCCGTCCGTCGGCCGGGTAGCAGTCGACGGCGATGCCTTCCGTTGGGTGCCGATCTTCTGGGATTACTGAGCGTTGCCGGTTTATGCCTGCAGCAGGGCACGGAACCAGAGCGTGTATTCATGGCGTTAATGAATTCGACGCTCTGGTTCAACCATCTGCGAGCAGTCATTTGAGGCACCTGTTCCGATCTCTCCAAGGAGAAGACGATGTCAGAAAACGATTCCGGTTCACCTTTCACGGCAACACGGCGCGAAGTTCTGCAGGGCGGTCTTGCATTGGCAGGGTTGTCCATGATTCCACATATCGCAATCGCAGCAACCTCACTAAAAGGAGCGACAACCATGACCAGCAATACAGGTAGTAGTTTCGTCAAAACTAAAGACGGCGTTGAGATCTTCTACAAGGACTGGGGACCCAAGAACGCGCAAGCCATCGTTTTCCATCATGGCTGGCCGCTTTCCGCCGATGATTGGGATAACCAGATGATGTATTTTTTTAATCTGGGATATCGGGTGATCGCACATGATCGCCGGGGTCACGGCCGTTCGTCACAGACCGATACTGGCAATGACATGGATACCTACGCTGCCGATGTTGCGGCGCTCACCGATCATCTCGACCTGAAGAATGCGATTCACGTCGGACACTCGACCGGCGGCGGCGAGGTGGCCCGCTATGTTGCTCGTGCCAAGCCCGGTCGTGTAGCCAAGGCGGTACTCATCGGTGCGGTGCCTCCGATCATGATGAAGACGGCAAAGAGCCCTGGTGGTGTGCCGATCGAAGTACTTGATGGCTTCCGCACCGCGTTAGCGATGAATCGTGCGCAATTTTTCCTCGATGTGCCGAGCGGACCGTTCTACGGCTACAACCGACCCGGTGCGAAGATTGATCAAGGTGTTATCTGGAACTGGTGGCGCCAAGGCATGATGGGCGGCGCCAAAGCCCACTATGACTGTATCAAGGCCTTCAGCGAGACGGATTTCACGGAAGATCTGAAAGCGATCACTGTGCCTGTCCTCGTTGTGCACGGCGACGACGATCAAGTGGTTCCTTATCAAAATTCTGCTCCTCTCACGGTCAAACTATTGAAGAAAGGAACGCTGATCACCTATAAGGGCCTGCCTCATGGCCTTTGTACGACGCATCCTCAGATCGTCAATCCAGATCTTCTCACCTTCTTCAAGGGTTGAAGTTCGCGAAACTTGCTTCGCTGCGTTGCAACGACTGACGAGGCCCGCTTTTGCGGGCCTTGTCACGTATGTTGCGACAAAACCTTGTAAGGCTGCGCAGATGTGCGACGTTGCATCACGACGGTGCGCGGATGCGTGAATGCATTCGTCGAACACCTCACGCATGCGTTCCTTATGAAACGTTTCGGTGCAGGGCATTGTCTGGCGAACAATGTGAGATGCTGGTCTGCTAATTGCTATAGGAGATTTATGCGGGCAGAGCCCTCTGTCTGCGGCAATTATCAGGAAATCAGGATTCATCATGGACGCCCACGCCCCGCTGCAGATCGATACGTTTCTTCCCTATATGCGCGACGTCAGCCGCTGCGAGCAGTCGCTACGAGAGTTGAATCTGATCTGGCGCATGATCGAAGCGTCGGCCAAGATGAACTGCCCGGTCGAAGCGAAAGCTATCTTGCCGACGATGGCAGCCACGCGCGCCGGCTTCAATCGCCTCGAGCAGGAACTGGTGACCAGTCTGGTGCGCGAGAAGGTTGCCAACGTGCTGGAGGAAATCGGCACCAAGGCGCAGTACGTGATCGACATCGTCGTACGCAACCTGTACGAACGCACGGCCGACGTCGGCTTCCTCGCGACCGATCGCGAGCTGTGCGCCTTCGTCGCCGGCATGCACGACGATGTGGACATGATCCGCGCACGCCTGCGTGCGTATCGCGACAAGTACACGGTCTACGATGAAATCCTGCTGCTCGATACCGCCGGCAATGTGCTGGTGCAAATCGACGAAGCCACGCCGCTGGAAGGTACGATCGATCCGCTGCTGCAACAGACGCTGGAATCCGACACCTACGTCGAAATCTTCCGTGCCACCGATCTGCGTCCCGGCAAGCACGAGGCGTTGATCTACGCGCGCCGCATGCATCACCCGGAAACTGGCGCGGTGGTCGGTGCGCTGTGCCTGTGCTTCCATTTCGAAGAAGAGATGGCCGGCATTTTCCGTTCGCACCGTGATCCGGCCGAGCGTTCGAACATGCTGCTGCTGGACGGCGACAACCGCGTCATCGCCAGTGCCGACCCGCGCTGGATTCCAGTCGGTGCGACGGTGCCGGTCAATCGCGACAACGAACCGAAGCTGGTCGTCTACGGCGGTCGCGAATATCTGGCACGTACTTTTTCTGCCGATGGCTACCAAGGTTATATGGGGCCGCCAGGATGGCAGGGACAGGTAATGATTCCGGTCGAGCTGGCCTTTACTGGCAGTGCGACCGATGCGCTGATCTCGCTCGACAAGCGTGTGGCCGATGGCCTGCTGTCGCATGCCGAATCGTTCTGCCCGCCGCTGTTCGAGATTATGAGTGCAGCCGAGACGATCCGCCGTGTGGTCTGGAACGGCCAGGTGATGACCGCCGGCCAGAACGGCGAACTGCTGAAGCTGAAAACCATCCTCGAACAGATCAGCGAAACCGGCGCGCGCAGCAACGAACTGTTTTCGCAATCGATTCGCGACCTGTACGAAACCGTGCTGTCGTCCAGCCTCAGCGATTCGGAGTTCGTGTCGCATCTGATGGTCGATCTGCTGGACCGTAACCTTTATGAACGTTCCGACGACTGCCGCTGGTGGGCGCTGACGCCGGAACTGCAGGCGGCGCTGGCCGATCCGGAACATCTGCCGGAAAAGGTCGCGCGCATCGATGAAATCCTCGGCTACATCAATTCGCTCTATACGGTCTATACGCGTATCTTCGTCTACGACCGCGACGGCATCATTATTGCCAGCACCGATTTCAAGGGCGATGGGCTGCAGATCAACGGTTCGGAAATCGACGAAGCGACATTGTCGCAAGTGCTGTCGCTGACCAACGGCCAGCAGTACTACGTGACACCGTTCGCACCGACGCCGTTGTACGGCGGCCGTCCGACCTATGTCTATCACGCTGCGATCCGCCATCCGGAAAGCGCGTCACAGGTAGTCGGCGGTATCGGCATCGTGTTCGACGCTGAACCGGAATTCGCCGCGATGCTGAAAAGTGCCCTCGGCGACAAAAAGGCGGCCAGCGCACTGTTCATTGATCGCAACGGCCGCATCATTTCCAGTACCGATCCGGCACGCCCGGTCGGTGCACAGGTGGATCTCGATCCGGCATTGCTGCAGATGGACAATGGCCGCAGCGTATCGCGCATAGTGATCCATGACGGCCATTACGCGATCATGGGCTGCACGGTGTCGCACGGCTATCGCGAATTCAAGACCTCGGACGGCTATTGTGAGGATGTGATCGCGGTCGTCTATTTCGCCTTCGGCGAAGAACGTCAGCAAGCCGGTGGCAAACATGCGAATGCCGTGCTGGAGCTGGATCCGACTGCACCGCCGGGACGTGAATTCGCCACCTTCTTCATCGATGGTTCGCTGTTCGCGATCGATGCTGAATACGCGCAGGAAGCGCTGCCGGCATCGGAAATCTCGCCGATGTCGATGGGAAGCCGCGCCGAGCGCATCGGCCTGCTGGCGCTGAACCACGAGAACGAATCGCGCCGCTTCGTCTGGGTGTTCGATCTTGGTCACCTGATGCGCGGCACGAAATCGGAGATCGACAGCAGCAGCCAAGTTATCGTCATCGAGCGCGATGGTAAGAGTATTGGCTTGCTGGTCAGCGAACTGCACGGCGTGCCGGAATTTCAACCATCGCAAATCGTGCCGACACCGTTGGCTGCGCCGGAAACCGGCATGCTGGTGACCGAAGTGATCCAGGCCAACGAGGGCGAACTATTGATTCAGGCAATCAACGTCGATCATCTGTTTGCCGTGTTGAACGACGAGGAGATCCCGGCTGCGGCAATGAAGATTGCCGCGTGAAGGGAGGGCTGAACGTGATAATTCGGTCTGGCGGCTGCCGGAATCCATGTGAAATGGTCGAGCTGCTGCCGCCATCTCGCGCAGGTTTCATTCATGCGGGCAATGTGTGGCCTTGGCCGCACCCATGACCGTTTGTCGGCTCATCTATACCGAATGACTGCAGACATCTTCCGCGGCTCGAAAACGCGCGCTATGATGTGTTTCATAACAAATACATCGGATGACACACTTCCATGACCCTGCGCATCATTGCTACCGGCGGCACGTTCGACAAGCACTACGATGAAATCGAGGGCAAGCTTGGCTTCGGCCATGGCCATCTGCCACATGTGATCAAACGTGCCCGCATCACCATCCCGGTTCAGCTCGAGCAGCTGCCTTTCCTCGATTCGCTGGATATGCACGATGCGGATCGCCAGCGTATTGCCGCCTGCTGCCTGCGCGCCGACGAGAAAAGCATCGTCGTCATCCACGGCACCGATACGATGAAGGAGACTGCCGAAGTGCTGGGTGCGGCACAACTGCCGAAGACCATCGTGCTGACCGGCGCAATGATTCCGTACGAAGTGAAGAACTCGGATGCGCTATTCAACTTCGGCTTCGCATGCGGTATTGCGCAGACCTTGCCGCATGGCGTCTACATCGCGATGAATGCCCGGATATTCACCTGGGATGACGTGCGCAAGAATCGCGTCGAAGGCGTGTTCGAGAAGGCTTGAGCCGACTGGCATGTGCGGTAACGCGCAAAGCGATCGCAAAAAAAAGCCCGCACTTCCGGATGCGGGCTAAAAGAGAATATCAATACTTGGAGAAGTATCGAAGCAGAGAATAACGACCGATTGTGACGCCGTTATGACGGCACATACGATTGCATCATTTTGTGTGCGCTGTCATATACCTGTCATGACCGGAACGTTCTCTGATGCGTTCGCATCGCTCGCCGTCCGTGACATCGGATAGCGGCGTCACACCGATTGCGTATTTCCGGAAACTCTTATGGATAACCTCGATGCCCTGGCTGCCGCCGGTTTGCAATTGCCCAGTCCAGCCTATCTGTTTGGCGCCATCCTGTTCGGTATCATCGGTTACGCCGCATGGCGATACGGCAGGAAAGCCGGTTTGCCATATCCGAAATGGATAGGCGTGGCATTGATGCTGTTTCCTTATGCGGTATCGCGTACCTCGTTGCTGTACCTGATCGGCGGCGCGTTATGCGCAGCGCTGTACATTTTCCGTAATCAGTAGCGACGGCTTTCCCGCGTTTGCGGTATGGCGCTGCCATCGCAATCGGGTAGAGTGCGGCATCGCATATATCACCAGCGGAGGAAGGCATGCATACGACGGCAGGCAGGGACGAGGAATCGTCTATCCCGGAATCCATCGTCAGCGGACGCGTTGCGCGACTGCGCACGATCAGCGGCCTGCTGCAGGGCGTCGTCCTCTATGCGCTCTATTGGTCGGCCAAGCACACTGGCTGGCCAGCCGCGTATCCCTATCTGTTTGTGCCACTGGTGACCGTATTCCTGCTGGTGCCGCCGCTATTCATTTCCGGCCTCGGTCATCTTGGCAATCGGCGTTTGACCATCTGGATGATGGCGTCGGCGGTCGTCTGCGTTCTGCTGGCGATGCACGATGTCTGGCGCAACATGGATGTGCCGAGCGGCTGGTCGCTTGCCGGCATCAGACCTGGCGGATATCCGTTTTCCGGGTGGCTGCTGTTTTTCCTTGCGACGGGTTTCTATATCGCACATGCACTGGTGCTCGCCGGTGCTGCCGACGGGCGGCGCATCGCCCGTTATCCGACGTATTTCGAGACGTCGTGGAAGCTGTGCATTCAGATCACGTTTTCGCTGCTGTTCATTGGCGTGCTATGGCTGATTCTGTGGCTGGGCAGCGCGCTATTCATGCTGGTCAAGCTCGATTTCCTGCGGCATTTGCTGACGCGCCCGTGGTTTTCAGTAACGGTAACGGCTTTCGCATTTGCCGTTGCGCTGCATGTGACCGACGTGCGTCCCGGCATCGTGCGCGGTATACGCGGGTTGCTGTTGGTCTTGATGTCATGGCTGTTGCCGGTAGCGACACTGATCGTCGGCGGGTTTGTCGTCAGCCTGCCTTTCGTCGGTCTCGAACCGCTGTGGGCGACGCGCCATGCAACCTCGGTATTGCTGGGTGCGACAGCCGTGCTGATCCTGCTGATCAATGCCGCATTCCAGGGTGGCGAGCTTGGGCCGCGAGTCGTGCGCATCCTGCGCGTCGTTGCGCGCATCGCCTGCCTATTGCTGTTGCCGATGGTGGCAATCGCCATCTATTCACTGTCGTTGCGCGTGCGGCAGTATGGCTGGACTGCCGATCGCGTGATCGCTGCTGCTGGCCTGCTGGTAGCAGCCTGCTATGCCTGCGGTTATCTGTGGGCAGCGATCCAGCGCGGTACTTGGCTGGCGCGTATTGCACCGACCAATATTGCGACGGCATTCGTGATCCTGGCAATGCTGATTGTGTTGTTCTCGCCGCTCGGCGATCCCGCGCGCCTGTCTGTCGCCAGCCAGATGGCGCGTCTGGAAGGCGGAAAGATCGCGGCTGCAGCCTTCGACTACAACTATTTGCGTTTCGAAGGAAAGCGTTACGGCAAGGAAGCGTTGCAGGATTTGAAGACGAGCGCGGCCGGGGCCGATGCTTCCATCATCCGCAGGCAGGCCGAAACGGCATTGAACAAGAAAAACCGTTGGGACCCGAATGACGGCAATCCTGTTGCCGATGCCGCTTCACGTACACATGACATCACCGTCTGGCCGAAGACTGAGGCGCTGCCGGAAAGCTTTCTGCAGCAGGAATGGAAAGACAAGGCGAATGTGCCGGACTGCTTGCGTTTCCGCGACAGGCATTGCAACGCCTATCTGAAAGACGTCAATCGCGATGGTCATGCCGATATTCTGCTGAAGAACGACAACCTCTATAGCGAGATCGCCGTCTTTACGCAGGATACGACGGACGGCCAATGGAGCAAGAGCGCAGTCATCTTCGGCGCACGATGCAAGGACATGATAGAGGCACTGCAAGGCGGCGATTATCGCGTGGTGGAGCCGGCGTGGCAGGATCTGGAAATCGGCGGAAGACGCCTGCATATACAGCCGTCCGAGAAGGGTAACCTGCGTTGTGCGGAGGACCATCGTTGAAAAACGATCTTCGATAAGCGGCTTCAGATGCATGATTTTCAACTGAAGCACAACGTCGGATGATTTGGGACTAGAATCAAATCGAGTGGACTGAAACCGGTCTGCCGTCAGAAACAAAAACAAACAAGGAGGTAGCGGCGGAATTCTAGCGAATTGAAATTATCGTAGTTTGGCTAGCAATCAAACAGGAGAGAACAATGGACAAGGCACTGAAAGAATGCCCGCTGTGCGGCGATGTGGCGGAGTTGAAGCAATCTTATTATCTTGAATCAGAGTTGCCCTACAGCTATGTACATTGTCTTCATGAGGGATGTGCATTGCATCACAATGCTCCGCATTTTAGCGGCGATACTCCGGCACGGAATAGCGAAAAGGCTGTCGAGGCCTGGAACAAACGCGAAAATATCCCTGTTCACTCCTGACGCCGTAGCGTCAATTTAGAAAGAAGCGGCCTGTATATCAGGCCGTTTTTGTTTGTTAGCGCGTTTGAGCGATCGCGATACCATGTCCGTGACTATCGTTGTGTGCAGTACTGGAGCAGAAAAAACTTAAGGCTGCAGCGGCGGAAAGAAAACCAATGATCGCGAGTTTGCTCATGTCGGCTCCATGATCGTGCTGCGGCAAGCGCCGCTGCAGTAAGCATCATTGCAGTCGTAAAGTGGGATCAGTATCGGAGTTTGGCACATTCTGCTGTCGGAAAATCGGCGAAATTGCATTTCGGCACGACAGCACATCCCACTTCACATGCAGGGTTTTTCAATTCCATCAGGTCCGAGGTATCGACAGCGGCATGGTTCGCCAGGTCGCGCCCCAGAACAATAATGCTGCCAGACTGACAGCGGCTCCTAGTAGACAAACACCCTGCCACCCGGCATATGCGTACGTGGCCGTCGTACCGATTGCCCCCAATCCACTACCGACTGCATAGAACAACATGTAGAGGCCAACCAGGCGGCTGTGCGCTTCTGGGCGGGTCCGAAAAATCAGACTTTGATTGGTGACGTGCAGCGCTTGGCCACCCAAATCGAGCAGTACGATACCGATTACCAATGCGCCCAGTGAGCGCTCCATCAATGACAGCGGCCACCATGCCAATAACAACACGGTTAGCGCTGCCGCGCTGGTAAGCTGACTGTATCCTTGGTCGGCCCACTGTCCGGCACGTGCAGCAGCCAACGCGCCCACCACGCCGACAAGTCCAAAAGCGCCAATGGTGGTGTGCGAAAACTGGTATGGCGGCGCGCTAAGAGGTAGCACCAGTGCGCTCCAGAAGATGTTGAATGCGGCGAACATCAGCAGGGCCAGCACGCCGCGCACCTGGAGTACCCGTTCCTGCCGTAGCAACGTCAACATTGAAACGATGAGGCGTGGGTAGCTCATGGCATTCATGGTTGCGGGCAAGTTGGGCAAACGTCGCCATAACGGCAGCGCAATTGCCAGCATCAGCACGGCGGCGCAGAAGTAAACACCACGCCAGCCGGCCAGGTCACTTATGCCACCCGAAAAGACGCGCGCCAACAGCAATCCGATAAATACGCCACCTTGCGCAGCCCCTACAACACGGCCCTGCTCACAAGGCGCGGCTGCACTGGCCGCATAGGCAATTAATCCTTGGGTCATCGCCGTACCCAATAAACCCACGCCGAGCATGCCGACCAACATTGCAGGTGCAGACTGTGCCATGCCTACTGCAACCAGCGCCGCTACCAGAGCCAGCAATTGAATCGCCATCAGGCGTCGGCGATTCACTCGATCTCCTAGTGGCACCAGCAACAGCAAAGCCAATGCGCATCCTATTTGCGTAGTCGTAATGACACCGCCGACAGCTGCGTGGCTAATGCCGAAATCCAGTGCTAATGCATCCAGCAGCGGTTGTGCGTAATACACATTCGCCACGCTTAAGCCACTGGCCGTAGCGAACAGCCATACGAGACTTCGTGGCAAAGCCGACGAGACAGGAGAACCGTTCATGATCAAGTCCATTCAATCTGGTTGCAAAATAAAACTGATTGAATGTTATGTCATGTGGTTTTAAAATGCAACCAGAGTGTTCTTGTTGTCTGCCAGGAGATGTCATGCCACGTAACAAGCTTTCGATCGGCGAGCCTTGTCCGGTTGCCCGTTCTGTCGATGTGATTGGAGATCGCTGGTCGTTGCTCATCGTCCGCGATGCCTTTGATGGTACGCGTCGCTTCGGTGACTTCCAGCGCAACCTGGGCATGGCTCGCAATATTCTGTCCGACCGTTTGCGCAAGCTGGTGGACGCCGGCATTCTGGAAACACGGGCGGCCTCGGATGGTACGGCTTATCAGGAATACATTCTGACGACTCAGGGGGAAAGCTTGTTTCCCATCGTGGTGGCGTTACGGCAATGGGGAGAGAAACACCTGTTCGAGCGCGGCGAGCGTCATTCGGTGCTCATCGATAAACGTACAGGCAAGCCGGTTCCAGTGATGGTGCCGATCGCGAAAGACGGAACCATACTGACAGCGGACAGTACCGAAGTGCGAAAAGTCAGCGCCGATTGAATGCCATGATTGCATAACCAAAGATGTGGTTATGACTGGCCGGACTGATTCATGAAAAAACCCGCCGAAGCGGGTTTTTTTATAGTGATACAACAACGCCCAAGGCGTTAGACCACCACGATTGCGACCACGATGGCAATCAGGAACGACCATTTGATGCCGTAGTACAGCGGACGATTCCGTGCCTTCAGGCGTTTGAAGGCGGCGCGCACCGAGTAGATGTATTTGAACGCCTTGTTGACGCCACCGGTGCGGTCGCCCATGTCGTTCGGTGCCGCCGTCGCCGCCATCACCGTGCTGCTGAACCAGTGATTGACCGCCTGCGCCCAGCCCCACTTCATCTTCCGCTCCAGATCGCAGAACAGGATGATGCGGTTCTTGTCGCTTTCGTTGGCAGCCCAATGAATGTAGGTTTCGTCGAAGATCACTGCTTCGCCGTCGCGCCAGCTGTATCGGATGCCATCGACATCGATGAAGCAGCGGTCGTCGTTCGGTGTTACAAGACCGAGGTGATAGCGCAGCGAGCCGGCATACGGGTCGCGATGGCGGCCGAGATCGGCACCCGGCGGCAGTTGCGTGAACATCGCCGCTTTGACACTCGGAATCGAATCCAGCAGGGCAACCGTACGCGGGCAGCGCTGCACGGCGGACGGGTGGCTTTCGCCATACCACTTCAGATAGAAACGGGTCCAACCGCGACGGAAAAAGGAATTGAAGCCGGCATCGTCCATGTTGGCCGATGCCTTGATGGCACCTTCGCCCTGCAGCGCGATCGCCTCGTCGCGGATGATGTGCCAGTTTTCCGCGAGTTTCTTCAGTTCAGGATAGCTATCGACGTCGTGATAAGGCTTGTCGGGCTGGCTGGAAAACAGCGTCATGAACGCGTTGATTGGCGCCATGAAGGTCGAATGATCGGTCGACTGGCGCAGCCAGCGATAACGTATCTTGCCGCGGTAATGCGTATAGCAGACGCTGGCGAGAAACAGCGTGATGAGAGTCCATTTAATCATGGCAGAGGGCTGTGATTACGGTGTGAAAACGTTGGGAATGCGGGGTAGAAATGCGAAAAAGCAAATTGTACTCAACTGCCGTCAATCTTGTTTGGCGATCAACGCGTGTTAGCATTTGCGCAACGCCTCCAGCAGGCGTATTGAGCATGATCCGACTGTCGCATTTATGAAAAGGAGAACCGTATGGGCTTACTGGACAACCTGACGAACATGGCCGCTGGCGCGTTGGCGAAAGATGGCGGCGGCTTGCTGCCCATCGTATTGAAGCAACTGGCCAATTATCCCGGTGGTTTGCAAGGACTGATTGCCAACTTCCAGCAAGGCGGATTGGGCGAGATCGTGCAGTCGTGGATTGGCTCGGGAGCGAATTTGCCGGTGACGGCGGAGCAACTGGGCAGCGTGCTGGCGCCGTCCACAGTGGACAACATTGCCGCCGAAAGCGGACAGAGCAAGCCGGCCGTACTGGAAGCGTTGACCGGATTGCTGCCGAAGATCGTCGATCAGGCAACGGAAGGCGGCAATGTACCGGCTTCCGGTGGCTTTGACACTACCGCCCTGCTCGGCATGCTGACCAAGCTGGGTTGAGCTGGTTTCCGGTTTCGGCGTTATGCCGAAACCGGATGGCTTATCAGGCGATCGCGTTCAGGATGCCGTTCAGCGTGGCGCTGGGACGCATTGCCTGGCTGGTTTTTGCGGTATCGGGATGGTAGTAGCCGCCGATATCGACGCCTTTGCCCTGCGCTGCTTTCAGTTCGGTCACGATGGTTGCTTCCTGCGCGGTCAACGCTTCGGCCGGAGCCTTGAACTGAGCTGCCAGAGCGGCATCTTCGGTCTGTGCAGCCAGCACCTGCGCCCAGTACAGCGCCAGGTAGAAATGGCTGCCGCGATTGTCCAGGCCGCCAACCTTGCGCTCCGGCGACTTGTCGTTGTCGAGGAATTTGCCGGTAGCTTCATCCAGCGTCTTCGCCAGCACCAGCGCCTTCTTGTTGCCATCGGCATGACCCAGATGTTCCAGCGACGCGGCCAGCGCCATGAATTCACCGAGTGAATCCCAACGCAGGAAATCTTCTTCCACGAACTGCTGCACATGCTTCGGTGCAGAGCCGCCCGCGCCGGTTTCGAACAGGCCACCGCCGGCCATCAGCGGAACGATGGACAGCATCTTCGCGCTGGTGCCAAGTTCCATGATCGGGAACAGATCGGTCAGATAGTCGCGCAGCACGTTGCCAGTGACGGAAATCGTATCCTGTCCTTTGCGGATGCGTTCCAGCGTGAACTTCGTCGCTTCGACCGGCGACAGGATGCGCAGATCCAGACCTTTCGTGTCGTGATCCTTCAGATAGCGGTTCACCTTGGCGATGATCTGTGCATCGTGCGCACGCTGGTCGTCGAGCCAGAATACGGCCGGCGTATTCGTTGCACGTGCGCGGTTGATGGCGAGCTTGACCCAGTCCTGCACCGACGCATCCTTGGTCTGGCACATGCGGAAGATGTCGCCGGCTTCGACTTTCTGTTCCAGCACGACCGCGCCTTTTTCATCGGTGACGCGCACTGTGCCATCGGCGGGAATTTCGAAGGTCTTGTCGTGCGAGCCGTATTCCTCGGCCGCCTGCGCCATCAGGCCGACGTTGGGCACCGTACCCATCGTGACCGGATCGAAGGCGCCGTTCTTCTTGCAGTCGTCGATGACTGCTTGATAGATACCGGCATAGCAGCGATCCGGGATAACGGCCTTCGCATCCTGCAGCTTGCCTTCGGCGTTCCACATCTTGCCCGATTCGCGAATCATCGCCGGCATCGATGCATCGATAATGGTGTCGCTCGGTACGTGCAGATTCGTGATGCCCTTGTCGGAATTGACCATCGCGACGGCGGCACGTTGTGTGTAAGCGGCCTGTACATCCTTTTCGATCTCCGCCTGCTTGTCGGCCGGCAGCGTCTTGATACGCGCGTACAGATCGCCGATGCCGTTGTTCGGATCGAAGCCGATTTCCTTCAGCGTGGCGGCATGCTTGGCCAACACATCCTTGTAGAACACGGAAACCGCATGGCCGAAGATGATCGGGTCAGAGACCTTCATCATCGTCGCTTTCAGGTGCACCGAGAACAGCACGTCCTTCGCCTTTGCATCGATCACTTGCGCTTCCAGAAAATCGCGCAAGGCCTTTTTGCTCAAGACTGCGGCATCGACGATCTCACCTGCCTTGACGGCGACTTTCTCCTTCAACACGGTCGTCTTGCCATCGGCAGAAACCAGGGCGATCTGCAGGTTGCCTGCCTGCTCAATGACGGCCGATTTCTCGCTGCCGTAAAAATCGCCGCTGTTCATGTGCGAAACATGCGTCTTCGAATTGGCATTCCATGCGCCCATCTTGTGCGGATGCTTGCGCGCGTAATTTTTTACCGACAATGGGGCACGGCGATCCGAGTTGCCCTCGCGTAGTACCGGATTGACGGCGCTGCCCTTGATCTTGTCGTAGCGTGCCTTGATGTCCTTTTCCTTGTCGTCCTTCGACTCTTCCGGATAGTCGGGCAGCTTGTAGCCTTGTTGCTGCAGTTCCTTGATTGCTGCCTTCAGTTGCGGGATCGACGCGCTGATGTTCGGCAGCTTGATGATGTTGGCTTCCGGTTTCGTCGCCAGTTCGCCGAGCTCGGCCAGCGCCGGGTCGATCTTCTGGCTGTCGGTCAGGAATTCGGGAAAGGCCGCAATGATGCGACCGGCCAACGAGATGTCGCGCGTTTCGACAGCAATGCCGGACGAACGGGTGAAAGCTTCGACGATGGGCAGCAGCGAATAGGTCGCCAGCGCCGGGGCTTCGTCGGTCAGGGTGTAGATGATTTTGGACGTGGTCATGAGCGATGCGCTTGTGGAAGGTTCAGGGGAACTGCAGCGATGCGGCTGATCGAGGATCGGCGACGCAAAACCTTGATAGACCGGTATTGTCGCGCAAAACGGGGCTGGACGGCAAAGCGTGCCTGGCTCGGTGTGCGAGCCAGGCATGGGAAATGGAACTGATGAGGGTGTGCCGCTCTGTGACAGGGGGCGGTATTACTTGCCGATGCAGAATCGGCTGAAGATTACGCCCAGAAGGTCGTCCGACGTAAATTCACCCGTGATGCTCGACAGCCGTTCCTGCGCGAGTCGTAGTTCTTCGGCGAACAGGTCGAGCGCCGGTGTCGAGGTCGCGCTGTCGTGTGCGGCATGCTGTGCCGCCATCTCCAGATGATCGTGTGCGGATTTCAGAGCGATCAGGTGGCGCTCACGTGCGAGGTACAGCGATTCGCCAGTCTGCTGCCAGCCGACCAGACGCAGCAGTTCGCTACGCAATAAGTCCGTGCCGGACAGATCGGCGGCCGACAGATAGATGTGCGTGGCGTCCGGCATGCGATCGATGGCCGGCTTGTGGCCGGACAGGTCGATCTTGTTCCAGATGCGGATGACGGGCACGTTCGTCGGGAAGCGTGCGACGATCTCTTCGTCTGCACGCGTGGGGCCACGACTGGCATCGAGCATGTGGACGATAACGTCAGCCTTGTCGACGGCCGACCATGTGCGTTCGATGCCGATACGTTCTACTTCGTCGGTGGCGTCGGACGCGCCGCGAATGCCGGCGGTGTCGATGATGTTGATCGGGATGCCTTCGATCTGAATGGTTTCGATCACCTTGTCGCGTGTGGTACCGGCGATCGGCGTGACGATGGCGACATCGTTACCGGCCAGTGCATTCAATAGCGACGACTTGCCGACGTTGGGTTGGCCGGCCAGTACGATGTTCAGGCCGTCGCGCAACAACGCACCCTGTGCCGATTGCTTGAATACCTGCTGCAGCGCCTCGCGAATCGCATCAAGCTGGCCGCGCGCGTCGGATTGCTGCAGGAAGTCGATTTCTTCTTCCGGGAAGTCCAGCGTCGCCTCGACCAGCATGCGCAGGCGCGTGACGCGCTCAACCAGATCATGGATGGTTTTGGAGAAGGCGCCGGACAGCGATTCCGACGCGGATTTCGCCGCCGCTTCCGTCGAGGCTTCGATCAGATCGGCGACGGCTTCGGCCTGGGCCAGATCCAGCTTGTCGTTGAGGAAGGCGCGGTGCGTGAATTCGCCAGGTTGTGCCATGCGCAGACCGATGCCCTCGCCGGCCTGTAGACAGCGCGTCAGCAGCATCTGCAGCACGATCGGGCCACCGTGGCCTTGCAGCTCCAGCACGTCTTCGCCGGTATAAGAATGCGGCGCCTTGAAGTGGATGGCCAATCCTTTGTCGATGATACTGCCATCGGTGTTCAGAAAACCCAGATACGTCGCCTGTCGCGGCTGCAGCGGCTTGTCGGGGCCGCAGACGGCAGCGATGATGGAAGAAAGGTCCTTGCCTGAGATGCGGACGATGCCGATGCCGCCGCGCCCCGGTGCGGTGGCAATGGCGGCGATGGGGGAGGAGTCGAAGTTCATGAAGTCATTCTAAGTTTGTTGCCCGCGAGCGGCAACAAAAAAGCCCGCAAGGTGCGGGCTTTTTCAGACTGTTGGTGAAGTGGCGAACGCTTATGCCTTCTTGCCGCCAGCGATCTTCTTGTTGATTGCCCATTGCTGCGCGATCGACAGAATGTTGTTGACCACCCAGTACAGCACGAGGCCGGCCGGGAAGAAGAAGAACATGATCGAGAATGCGATCGGCATGAACATCATGATCTTCGCCTGGATCGGATCCGGTGGCGTCGGGTTCATCTTGGTCTGCACGAACATCGACACGGCCATCAGGATCGGCAGGATACCGATGGTCAGATGGAAACCGAAGATGTTGTAGGCGCCGAACAGCACGTCAGGCGAAGCCAGATCGGAAATCCACAGCCACGGCGCATTGCGCATCTCGACGCTGGCCAGCAGCACCCAGTACAGCGAAATGAAGACTGGAATCTGGATCGCGATCGGGAAGCAGCCGCCGAGCGGATTGATCTTCTCGGTCTTGTACAGCTCCATCATTGCCGCATTCATCTTCTGCGGATCGCCCTTGTAGCGGGTGCGGATGTCGGTCATCTTCGGCGTGACCAGCTTCATCTTCGCCATGCTGCGATAGCCGGCGGCCGACAGCGGGAAGAATGCCAACTTGATCAGGATGGTCAGCACGATGATGGTCCAGCCCCAGTTGCCAAGCAACTGGTGGATGTGCGTCATCAGCCAGAAGATCGGACGCGCGATGATCGTCAGCCAGCCATAGTCCTTGACCAGTTCGAAACCAGGCGCGACTTCTTCCAGGCGGGTGGATTCCTGCGGACCGGAGTACAGCGTGGTGTCCATCGATGCGGTAGCACCCGGTGCAACCGTGCCCACCGGCAGGATGGAGCCGACGGCATACAGATTGGTCGCCAGCTTGCGCGTATAGATTTCCTGCTGCACGTTTGCCGGCGGGATGAAGGCGGACACGAAGTAATGCTGAACCAATGCAATCCAGCCATCCTTCGTCTTGGTCGCGTGATCAGCCTTGCCTTCTTCGATCGAATCGAAGTTCACTTTCTGAAACTTGTCGGCATCGGAATAGACGGCCGGGCCGGTGAACGTGCTGTAGAAGTGCGATTCATTGTCCAGCTTGCCGCCATCGCGCACCAGTTGCAGATACAGCGACGGCGTGATCGGTGCGCCGGTGTTGTTGACGATGTCATGCTTGATGTCGACGCGATAGTCGTTGCGCTTGAAGGTAAACGTCTTGATCAGTTTGACGCCGCCCTGTTCCGCCGTCATCACCAGTTGCAGCTGGTTGGCGTCGCCCAGATCGCGCGAACCCGGCTGCACCGTGAACATCGTCTTGTGGTTCGGATAAACACCGCCCGTCAGGCCGCTTTGGCCGAGGTAGGTGCGCGGCGGCGTGGAATCGAACAGCACGACGTTCTTGTCCGGATGGCCGCTTTCGTGATGCTTCAGCAGCTCCAGATGACGAATCTCACCGCCGGCGGTATCGATCTCGGCCTTGATCACGTCCGTCGTGATGACGATGCGCTCGTTTTTCGAAGCAGCGTTGGCTTCAGCCGGCACACCGTTCGGCGTTGCCGCTTGCGTACCCGTCGGGACGTGTGCGTCCGCAGCTGCGGCAGTGTCCGTGTTGGTGCTGCCGGCAGCCGGTGCTGCCTTTTGCGTGGTGTCCGGTCCGAAAATCGGCGGCTTGCCGACATAGCGGTTGTAGCTGTCCCACAGCATCAGCAGCGAAAACGAGAACACAACCCACAGGATGGTACGTTTGGTATCCATAAGCTCTTAATCAGGTTCGGGAATGGCCGCAACCGCAAGCGGTTGAAGAAGAGGTTTGCGTCGGCGATCCGGGGACGGGATCGACGCCGCCTGGGTGCCAGGGATGGCATTTGCACAGCCGTCTGGCCGACAGCCAGCTGCCTTTCAGCGCGCCATGCTGGCCAATTGCTTCGATCGCATACTGCGAACAGCTGGGATAGAAGCGGCAGTTCTGGCCGAGGAAGGGACTGATACCCAGTTGATAGGCGCGCACCAGCAGCAACAGCAAGGTCTTCATGCGTTTGCCCCCGGTGTGCGCAGGCGTTGGGAATCGAACAGCCGCGTCAATTCTTCGCGCAACAATACGCGAAGGCCGGCGCCGGTTGCCGGCGCCGTTTTGGCATTGACGGGTTGCGACAGGCGAACGATGCAGTCGATCTGCGGCAGGGCCGCCTGTCGAAACAGTTCGCGTGTCATGCGTTTGATGGTGTTGCGCGTCACGGCGCGTGGTGCGAGGCGTTTGGCGACAACCACGCCCAGGCGGGCGTGCGGCAGCTCGGTCTTGCGTGCGTAGAGGACGAAATGCGCAGTTCTGTACACGGGACGCAAACGAAAAACGGATGAAAATTCATCCGTTTTAACGATCCGTCGATCGCGTGCAAACTCGAACGAGCGGTCGCCGGTCACGCCATCTGCTTAGACAGCCAGGCGCTTGCGGCCCTTGGCGCGGCGTGCATTGAGCACGGCGCGACCACCACGGGTCGCCATGCGGACGCGGAAGCCGTGGGTGCGCTTGCGGCGTACGACGGAAGGCTGGTAAGTACGTTTCATTTTGTTGTCTCGCTAATCGGCAAAAGTAATCGGAACATCACGCGCCCATCGCTTGGACGTGGGCAAAAGCTGGCGCATGTTGATTGCCTCTGAAGCGACAACGCAACGGTCCAACATCGTGGGTAGTGAACCCGGAATTAAACAGCATTTTCCGCTTGTTTGTCAATTACTTAGCGGCGTTTGGACGGTCTGGCAACTTTTGAAATAAACCGCCGGCCTGTGGATAACTTCGTTCGACGGGGGTAGAATAGCGCGACGCGTGGCGGCCGTCAGGCATCAATAGACCACCAAGGGAAGGCAGTAAGGCCTCTCTATATAAGAGATCAAAAAAAGACGATTCATGGAAAACTTTTGGCAAAGCTGCTCCGCCCGCCTGGAACAGGAGTTGACGCCTCAACAATACAGCGCGTGGATCAAGCCGCTGGCGCCCCTCGACTACGAGGACGGCACCTTGCGCATCGCCGCGCCGAATCGTTTCAAGCTGGATTGGGTCAAGGCCCAGTTCGCCAGCCGCATCACCACCCTCGCCGCCGAATTCTGGGAAATGCCGGTCGAAGTCCAGTTTGTGCTGGATCCGCGGCTGTCCGCTGCGAAGAAGCCGGCGTTGCGTACAACCAACGGTGAAGCACCGCCGGATGATGGCATGCCGGCCGGGATGCCGGAAGCAATTCCCGCCGCAGTTGAAGAAGCGCCGCGTCGCGACCAAAGCCGCATCAATACCGCGCTGACGTTCGAGAGTTTCGTTACAGGCAAGGCCAACCAATTGGCTCGTGCCGCAGCTATCCAGGTCGCCAATAATCCGGGCAGTTCGTACAACCCGCTGTTCCTGTATGGTGGCGTCGGCCTTGGTAAAACCCACCTGATTCACGCGATCGGCAACCAGATCCTGGCCGACAATCCGAACGTCAAAATTCGCTACATCCACGCAGAACAGTATGTTCGCGACGTAGTGACTGCTTACCAGCGCAAGGGTTTCGACGACTTCAAGCGCTATTACCATTCGCTGGACTTGTTGCTGATCGATGACGTGCAGTTCTTTGCCGGCAAGAGTCGCACGCAGGAAGAATTCTTCTATGCGTTCGAAGCGCTGATTGCGGCCAAGAAACAGATCATCATCACCAGCGACACCTATCCGAAGGAAATCTCCGGTCTGGATGAGCGGCTGATTTCGCGCTTCGATTCCGGCTTGACGGTCGCCGTCGAGCCGCCGGAGCTGGAAATGCGGGTGGCGATTCTGCTGAAAAAGGCGGAACAGGAAGGCGTGACGTTCTCCGACGACGTCGCTTTCTTCGTCGCTAAGCATCTGCGCTCCAACGTGCGCGAGCTGGAAGGCGCACTGCGCAAGATTCTTGCTTACTCCCGTTTCCACGGGAAGGACATCACGATCGAGGTCGTCAAGGATGCGCTGAAGGATCTGCTGTCGGTACAGAACCGCCAGATTTCCGTCGAGAATATTCAGAAAACGGTCGCCGACTTCTTCAATATCAAGGTCGCCGACATGTATTCGAAGAAGCGCCCGGCCAATATTGCCCGGCCGCGCCAGATCGCGATGTACCTTGCTAAAGAATTAACGCAAAAGAGCCTGCCGGAGATCGGCGAGCTGTTTGGCGGCCGTGATCACACGACCGTGTTGCATGCGGTTCGCAAGATCGGCGCCGACCGGAGCAAGAGCCCGGAATGCAATCATGAATTGCATGTGCTGGAGCAAACGCTGAAAGGTTGAGCTGCCTACGAGCCTGTGGATAACTTTGTGGATATCCGTAGGATAAGTGGTGGATAGCAGGTGGATAAGTCGGATTAGGGACAAAATCACGCCGACTTGGGGTTTTTAGCCGGGTGTTTCTGTCAAAATACGCAGTTGTTGCCGAGCCGTCCGACCATCGGGAAAGAACTGGTCTCAACAGACTTTCCGGCAAGAGGAGATAAACGGACATGGCGCGGCGAGCGCCGGCGGGGCGTGACAAAGTCGCCGGCGTTTGATTTTTATTGAGCACCGTATTCGCGCATTTGTTTAACTCTCTATCGATAAGGATCTAACTATGCAATTGGTCAAAGCCCAACGAGATGCGCTGCTGCGTCCGTTGCAGATAGTGAGTGGTATTGTCGAGCGTCGGCACACGCTGCCGATTCTGGCCAATATCCTCATTCGCAAGGATGGCGAGCGCGTTTCTTTCCTGTCGACCGACATCGAAGTGCAGATCACTACGCACGCGCAGGTCGGCAGCGGCAACGATGCTGCGTCCACCACGGTTGCCGCACGCAAGCTGCTGGACATCCTGCGTGCGCTGCCCGACTCCGGCGACGTCGCACTGTCGCTGTCGAACAAGCGCATGACGGTGCAGTCCGGCAAGTCGCGCTTTGCGCTGCAGACGCTGGCTGCCGAGGAATTCCCGACGGTAGCGCAAGCCGAGCAATACAACGCCAAGGTCACTCTACCGCAGAAGACGCTGAAGCACCTCTTCAACATGGTGCACTTCTCGATGGCGCAACAGGACATCCGTTACTACCTGAACGGCCTGCTGTTGGTGGTCGATGGCAAGAACGTAATCGCCGTGGCGACTGACGGTCACCGCCTCGCGTTCTGCCAGGTTGCGACCGAGCAGGAATTCCCGCGTCAGGAAGTGATCATTCCGCGTAAGACCATTCTGGAACTGCAGCGCCTGCTGGAAGAAACCGACCAGCCAGTCGATCTGGAAATCGCCACCAACCAGGTCAAGCTGACCTTCAGCGATATCGAACTGATTTCGAAACTCGTCGAAGGCAAGTTCCCGGATTACACGCGCGTGGTGCCGAAGGGCTACAAGAACAACTTCACGATCGGCCGTGACACCCTGCTGCGTTCGCTGCAGCGTGCGGCGATCATGACGTCCGACAAGTTCAAGGGCGTGCGCTGTGTGATTGCGCCCGGCAGCATGAAGATCAGTTCCACCAACGCCGATCAGGAAGAAGCAGTGGAAGAAGTTGAAATCGATTACGGCGGCGACAGCGTCGATATCGGCTTCAACGTCACCTACCTGCTCGACGTGCTGAACAATCTCAAGAGCGACAATGTGAACATTGCGCTTGGCGATGCCAATTCATCGGCATTGTTGACCGTACCGGAAAATCCCGACTTCAAGTATGTCGTGATGCCGATGCGTATTTGATAAGGGGTTTTACTCACGTAAAACGCCTTTTGTTTCCCCAATGATTGGGTGTGCGAAATCCCGGTTTTAGAGCGAAAAACCGCTTTAAAAACAGGCACTTCGCCCCCAATTAGGATGAATACCGCAACTGTAGTTTCCGACGCCTTTTCCTTCATCCCCTCCGCGCTTTTCCGCGAAGCCAGGCAAGAAAAGACCTCCCTGTTGCATCATCCATCACTGTAATGAAGGTAGCTATGTCCGCGATCCCGAACGAGAATCCATCCTCGCAATCCGCCCAGTATGGTGCGTCTTCCATCCAGATCCTCGAAGGCCTGGAAGCGGTCCGCAAACGTCCTGGCATGTACATCGGCGATACGTCGGACGGCACCGGTCTGCACCATTGCGTCTTCGAAGTGCTGGACAATTCCATCGACGAAGCGCTGGCAGGTCACTGCAGTGAAATCCACGTCACCATCCATTCGGACAACTCGATCTCGATCACCGACAACGGCCGTGGCATCCCGACCGGTATCAAGTGGGATGACAAGCACGATCCGAAACGCAGCGCGGCCGAGATCGTCATGACCGAGCTGCACGCCGGCGGCAAGTTCGACCAGAACTCGTACAAGGTGTCCGGCGGTCTGCACGGCGTGGGCGTGTCCTGCGTGAACGCACTGTCGAAAAAGCTGAAGCTGACGATTCGTCGCGACGGCAAAGTACACTCGATGGAATTCTCGCGTGGCGCACCGGTCAATCGCGAAATTGAAACCATTGACGGCCACGTCGTCTCCCCGATCAAGGTGCTGGGTGAAACCGACAAGCGCGGTACCGAAGTGCATTTCTGGGCCGACGAGGAAATTTTCACGAACGTCGAATTCCACTACGACATTCTCGCCAAGCGCATTCGCGAGCTGTCGTTCCTGAACAATGGCGTGCACATCAAGCTGACCGATCAGCGTACCGGTAAGGAAGAAGATTTCGCGTTCGAAGGCGGCACGCGCGGTTTCGTCGAATACATCAACAAGGCCAAGAGCGTCCTGCATCCGACGGTCTTCCAGGCAACTGGCGAGCGCGAGTCGGAACAAGGTACTTTGGTCGGCGTCGACGTTTCCATGCAATGGAACGATGCGTACAACGAACAGGTGCTCTGCTTCACCAACAACATTCCGCAACGCGACGGCGGCACGCACCTGACGGGTTTGCGTGCAGCGATGACGCGCGTCATCAACAAGTACATCGAAGAAAACGATCTGGCCAAGAAAGCCAAGGTTGAAGTCAGCGGCGACGATATGCGCGAAGGCTTGACCTGCGTGTTGTCCGTCAAAGTACCGGAACCGAAATTCAGCTCGCAGACGAAAGACAAGCTCGTGTCTTCCGAAGTGCGCGGCCCGGTCGAAGAGATCGTCGCCAAGACGCTGACCGACTTCCTGATGGAAAAGCCGAACGACGCCAAGATCATCTGCGGCAAGATCGTCGAAGCTGCACGTGCACGCGAAGCAGCACGCAAGGCACGCGAACTGACGCGTCGCAAGGGCGTGATGGATGGCTTGGGCTTGTCCGCCAAGCTGGCCGACTGCCAGGAAAAAGATCCGGCGCTGTGCGAACTGTATATCGTCGAGGGTGATTCCGCAGGCGGCTCTGCCAAGCAAGGCCGTGACCGTAAGTTCCAGGCAATCCTGCCGCTGCGCGGCAAAGTGCTGAACGTTGAGAAGGCGCGTTTCGAAAAGATGCTGTCGAGCGAACAGATCACTACGCTGATCGCCACACTCGGCACGTCGATTGGCGTTGATGAATTCAACATCGACAAGCTGCGCTATCACCGCATCATCATCATGACCGATGCTGACGTCGATGGCGCCCACATTCGCACGCTGCTGCTGACACTGCTGTACCGCCAGATGCCGCAACTGGTCGAGCGTGGTCACGTCTACATCGCGCAACCACCGCTGTACAAGGTCAAGCATGGCAAGGACGAGCGTTATCTGAAAGATGATCTGGAAGAAGCCGTCTACATGATGCAGATCGCATTGAACGATGCTTCCATCACGCCGAACGAAGGTGCCGCACCGATTACCGGTGAAGCGTTGTCGGAACTGGTTCGCCAGTACAACACGTCCAACGCGATCATCAATCGCCTGACGCGCACGATCGATTCGGCAGCTCTCACCGCCATTATGACCGGTGTGACGCTGGACCTCGGTTCGCAGCAAGCTGCTGACGAATCGGCTGCTCGCCTGCAGCAAGGCGTCGACGATCCGGCTGTCAAGGTCAGCGTTGTGCACGACGAACTGGCGGATAAGTTCGCATTGCGCATCGAGCGCATGTACCACGGCAATATCAAGGTTACCGGCTTCGATGCTGATTTTGTCGCTGGTCCGGACTACGGCGTGCTTGCATCAGCCGCAGCAACGTTCAAGGGTTTGATCGGTCCGGGTGCCACTGTACAACGTGGCGCCGGTGACAAAGCCAAGGTCAGCGCCATCGGCGATTTCCACCAGGCGATGAACTGGCTGCGCGGCGAAGCTGAACGTAGTGTCGGCAAGCAGCGCTATAAAGGTCTGGGCGAGATGAATCCCGAACAGCTGTGGGAAACGACGATGGATCCGAATGTACGCCGTTTGCTAAAGGTGCAGATCGAAGACGCGATTGCAGCGGATCAGATTTTCACGACGTTGATGGGTGACGATGTAGAACCGCGTCGCGCGTTCATTGAGACGAATGCGCTGGCGGCGGGGAATATTGATATCTAATAGCTGTAAGTTGTAGCTTCTTATCGCTAGTGATTCAACGAATGTAAGTCTAAAACGGCCTCAGGAGAGGCCGTTTTTTTGTTTGTGATGCTTGCATGCTATGAATAGATTTCAAGTAATACGTCCTAGGACTTCTGTTGTAACGCTTTATTGACTAAACCGCCGAAGTGATTGGCTGCGCATTAAGAAGTATGCAAGGGTTAATGCGATGTTCCAGGGAGACAACAAATGCTTACAAATGTAGACATTAAGCAATTAATAATTGATAACCAAATTATAAAAAATTACGATCTAAGTAGACTCGAGCCAGCAAGTTATGACATGGTCATTGGAACGATTTTCAGAAATGGTCATATCATCAATGAAGCGCATAAGAAGTCTGCGGAGCCGATAATTATTGCACCTGGTGAAGTAGTCACCATGTTGACATTGGAAGAGCTGCATCTTCCTCACAATATCGCCGCGACAGCATACGCAATGAATAGTCAGAGTTCGGAAGGACTGTTGGTGTTGAATCCGGGCCATGTTGACCCTGGATACAGCGGGCCATTAACCATCGTGGCTTTAAACCTCAGGAAGGTGCCCCTGCCATTGCAGTTGGGAGAAAAAATTTTTACCGTGGTGTTCGACTGTTTAGGTAGGACTTGCGATCCTACTTACAAAGCTCCCAACTCACTCTTAAATAGGCCAGACTTCGAAAGAAGTACAAACAAGAAGGTCGTCGAAAAATCAATTGGATCGTTGGCTCAGCTATTGTCTATATCGGAAAAGGACATCAATGGGCTTATCCGTAGCCACTGGTTATCATGGGTCGTGATGATTTCATCAGTTGTTGGAATGATCGCTGCTGTTATAGCCGCCATATTCGCCGTTATTGCGGTATTCCCCAGTCTGACATCCAAAACTAATGCCGAACTGAGCCATCTACAACAGCCTGCACCGGCCAAGAAAGCCGGCGCCTCAAAGAAAGACGGAAGAACTAATGCCCCATGATCAGCTTATTATTTTCGATCTCGATGACACGTTAGTTGACACTAGTCATGTGTATTGGACAGCAAGGGAAAGCTTTATTGAAGCACTTAGTAAGTACGGTCTTCATCCAGATGATATGCGTGAGTTATTTGAAGATACGGATGCAAAAAGTCTAGGAAAGTTTGGTTTTGCCCCCGAGCGGTACGGCTATACGATGCTAGAGGTTTATTCACATCTCGTAAACAATGGCCGTCTGGAAAGAAGTCAGTCGCTCGAACAAACCATTCATGAATGTGGCGACATCGTGCTAAACGAGCTACCAGAATTAATCGACGGTGCACGAAAACTCCTTGAATGGACAAAAGAAAGATTCAAGCTAATTCTGATGACTAGGGGTGTTGACTTCCTGCAGACAAAGAAGATCGTATACGCTGAAATTGCTGACTATTTCGATGACACACTAATCGTCGCAAAGAAAGAAGCGTCAGATTTTGAGCGTGTAATTCGGACTGCGGGATATACACCACCAAAAACCTGGGTAATTGGTGACTCGATTCGGTCGGATATCAATCCTGCTCTAGCTGCAAATGCCAACTGCATCTTGTATCTGTACACTCATCACTCGTATTACTGGCGCCAAGAATACGGCGTGACGCCTATTCGCCCCTTCTTCAAGGTAGAAAATTTGGAAGATGCCATAGATTTATTGGCGAATCCGAAATCCGCGAAAATGATTACTCCGTCTGAATGGACCGCGCAATTTCTTACAAAGTAAAGACGGTCTAATTATTTAGCTGTTCCTTACTTCGGGATCACACAAAAAAATTTGCAGTAATTGTATGAAAGAAATTTGCGATTCATTTGACGCTGGCACTATCTCTCACGACAATCAAGACGACATTTTTCGCCAGTTGTCCGTTGAGGGTTCGAAGCGAATAGATGCGTTCATATTCGAACAGCTATTCCGCGAACATCTAGAGGCTGTTGGTGAGTCAACGGAGTTTCTTTTCTTTTCATTCGGTTGGCATATCGGATATGACAGATTCGGTGCGCCGGCGTTTTGGTTTCGGATTGAAGACGAAGCGACCCCATGGAATCGATGCGATGAAGAGCTGGCAACAAGATTAGAAGCATTCCGGTACGATCGCTATGGCAAGTCACCGGCTCGCTGTTTTAAGGTGAGGCGTACTGGCGCATTGCTTCTGGCCTCCGAACGGCAAAACGGAAAATGGACTTCCGCAACGCAGCTTTCCGCAGTGCTTTCTGGGCTATCTGGTATCACTAATGGTGAAGTACGGAACATGGATTCCGTAAACCGTGATGCCGCAGCCTTAGCTTTTCAGTGGCTAAAAAAGCCAAAGCTAGCTAAAACACTTACAGCCCTTTCCATTCAACGTCGATTCATGAACTGTATGCTTCGGCGTTACTTAGGTCGTGATGGAACAGACTTGGATGCCATCGTTCTCACATCAGAGGGGCGCCTGACATATATTGAATTTAAAAGAAAATTTCCTGCTACCGGCCGTAGTAAGGTTTTTGGGATTGATCGTTATCCTCACCTAAATACCATGCAGACAATGGCGACGATGAACATCCACATGCAGCACATCATCCTAGTCGGGCCGAGATGGGAAAAAGAACAGTCGCCGTTAAGTTGGATTAGCCCGTCACTTAACGAATATTGGGCATGGTTGATAATCAATCTTGACGATAACGCTTTTTATGACGGCACACTTCACACGACTGGTGCGGATTCCGGCCAACGTCACGGTTACAGGTCTCAAGTGCAAATTCGGTGGGATCAAATGTGTCTGTTACATCGCGGATTGGCATTAGGCGACAGTGGGCGTCAAAAACTTGCAGAAGCTTTGTTGACAGGTTCAATGGGCGAGCTTTCGCCTATCAGTTACGCAGAACTCAAAGCCATTACTGCAGATGCAGCAAACAAGCGAAGAGTTTAGACGAACTGGACTGTATATTCATACAGTAAATCGTTGACGCTGGGAATAAGAGATGACACAATGTCTTCTATTATTCCCAGAGGGCGTTATGAACAATCCGATCCCAGACGCAAGAATTCTTTTATTAGAAGCGAAAAAACTCTATACGCAAAAGGAATTGGCTGCTCTTCTGAACAAAGTACCAAGAACAATCGCTAGATGGGAGAGTGGTGATACTCCTGTAGATGCAAATGCCTTGCAGGTCTTACGAAACATTCTTTCTAGAACTTCTGCGTCAGATGCGCATGACTTCACTTTTATAGACCTTTTCGCAGGAATAGGTGGCATACGAAAGGGTTTTGATGAGCAAGGTGGAAAGTGCGTGTTCACAAGTGAGTGGGATAGCTACTCTCAGAAAACTTATAAAGCAAACTTCCCCAACGATGATCATGAAATATTCGGCGACATCACTGCTATTGACGATCCGAAGAATCAAATTCCGGATCATGATGTTCTGTTAGCAGGCTTTCCATGCCAGCCATTTTCGCTTGCTGGTGTCTCAAAAAAAAATTCACTTGGGTTGCCGCACGGTTTTGAATGTACAACACAAGGAACGTTGTTCTTTGATGTGCAGCGAATTATTGAGGTAAAACGGCCAAAAGCTTTCCTTCTCGAGAACGTTAAAAATCTTCTCAGTCATGATAAAGGTAATACTTTTCGTGTAATTCGAGGCGTACTGCAGGACCAACTAGGCTATGACCTGACCTATAAAGTCATTGATGGTAAGCGGTTCGTTCCGCAGCATCGTGAACGTATTCTGATCATCGGATTCCGCAAGGATATTGGCTTTAAGGAGGCGCTTGGCGATGAATGGAAAAATCTGAATCTGCCGAATATTGAATCAGGTCCAAAACTCTCCTCTATTCTTCATCCTGAAGACGGAACCGAAGTGGATATCGATGACGGCCGGTGCATAGATGCCAAAGGCAAAGTGCAGAAAAAATATGTGCTGACGGATAACCTCTGGAAGTATTTGCAGGCCTATGCAGAAAAGCATCGCTTGGCTGGTAATGGTTTTGGTTTTGGCCTCGTTACAAAAAACGACACGGCGAGAACACTTTCAGCGCGATATTACAAAGACGGTTCGGAAATACTTGTAAGTCGCGGCAAAGGCAAAAATCCGCGCCGACTGACGCCGCGTGAATGCGCCCGTCTGATGGGCTATGGGGACGATTTCAAGATTCCGGTCTCTGATACTCGAGCTTATAAGCAATTCGGTAACTCTGTAGTAGTGCCGCTGATAACGCACGTGGCAGGCTTTATGAAGCCATTCATCATGGAGATGAAAGAACTAGAAAAAGACGCAGCAAATCCACGTCTGTTCTAATACGAACGCTTATGGCAGATATTGTTACTCCTGCTGCCCGGAGCGTCATGATGTCAAAAATAAGGGGAGGTAACACCGCTCCTGAAATGACTCTTAGAAAGCTTCTCTTCGCTAAAGGCCTCCGTTACAGACTTCATAGCAAAGACCTGCCCGGCAAGCCGGATCTGGTCTTTCCTCGTTTCAAAGCCGTCATTTTTGTTCACGGATGCTTCTGGCATGCGCATGGCGACGAATGCTATCTGTTTAAGCGTCCTTCAAGCAATATCGAATTCTGGGATCTGAAGTTCGGGAAAAATCGTGCTCGTGATAGGTTCGTCAAGGACGAACTGCTAAAGACTGGTTGGCGTGTCTGTACTGTCTGGGAATGCTCTGTTCGTAATATGAAACCCGCGGCTTTGGCCGAGCTAGCGGACATAATTCATTGTTGGCTACTGGGTAAAGAAAAACAATTTGAAACAGAGCCAAAGACCAAGGGGGGGAAATGAAACAAGGCTATCTGTCACAATACTTCAAAGGAGTGGCGGTTAAACGTCTTTCTGCAGTGGAGGTCCACCAGGAGATCTCTCATCAACACGAATTTAATGGCGTAAGTAAACTGGCCTCGGTGTTGGGGCCGGCAATCCCGAGACGCAGTTTTAATGCCACTTTTTTTTATCTCAATGATGATGACCCTGAGCCGATCGAAGCAGAGGGCTTTGTGACATGGTATGACGCAAGGGAGAACCATCCTACACGTTCGGAAAATCGTCTGTACTTTCCTTCGACGGCAGTTTCCGATAACGCGAATGAAGGAGACCTGCTACTTATCGCAAGAAAGCCAGACGACTCATTAATTGTGATTGTGGCAGAAGCTGAATCAACGATAGAAAACCAGCTGATGTGGCTGATGGGGGAAAGTGATCTAACTCATCCGGGCTTTTCGGTGAAAGGCGAAATTGAGAACGATCAGGTGAAGCTTGACTTCGTAAGTCGACTGATTCTCGAACAGGTCGGTATCGAAGCAGCAGAAACGGATGAAAACTATTTAGAGCAGATGCTCAGGCAGTTTGAAGGAAAATTTCCTGAAACTGCAGTTCTTTCGAAATTTGTGCGCGATGGTTTAAATCTCAATCCTCAGGATGACCCTGATGCAGTTTTACTCGCGTGGTACGAAAAAGAATTCATTCTCTTTAGAACATTAGAAGAGCATTTTCTCAGTTCAAAAATTGCAGCCGGTTTTCCCAACGTAAAGGACTTTCTTGATCTTTCCCTTAGTGTTCAGAATCGAAGAAAGTCACGTGCCGGAAGTGCTCTACAAAATCATTTGACGCCAATATTCAAAGCATTCGGTCTGCGATTTGATACACAAGGGATAACTGAAAATAAGCAAAAGCCCGATTTTCTGTTTCCCGGCGCTCGGGAATATCATGATCAGAACTTTGCTCACGACCGTCTGGTAATGCTTGGCGTTAAAACGTCGTGTAAAGATCGATGGCGCCAAGTTCTTGCAGAAGCTGCTCAAATCCAAAATAAACATTTGTGCACCTTAGAAGCTGGTATTTCGGAGAACCAAACTGCACAGATGATGGCTCATAGCCTCCAATTGGTCGTTCCACGAAGCTACCATTCCACGTTTACTTCAAAACAGCGGGAATGGCTGTTTACGCTCAAGGATTTCATTCATTTGGTGAAATCAAAACAAGCCATTATGTAGTCCGAGAGGGCGATTGTTGTTGCGACTGAGAAGCCGACTGGGTTGTGGGGCCTTCTTCTCCTAATGTGCGGCCTGCTACCGTCTGCATCGTGGCGGGCAAGGTCGCGAGTTTGACTTCAATGTGATCCAGTGCGTAGGCATGGTCGTCCAGCGGGCGTTCGGTTCCAGCTGGATCGGTCGGATGGGCGAGCGCGGATTGCATTCTTCCTGCCGTGTAAAACAACCGTGCGAGGCCGACTGCGCCTAATGCGTCGAGCCGGTCGGCGTCTTGCACGATCTTGGCTTCAATGGTAGTTGGCGTGATGGCGGCGGAAAAGCTGTGCGCTTCGATGGCATGGACGACGCGGGGCAGTTTGTCGGCAGGGAAGCCGGCGGCGGCAAGCTGTTCATGTGCTAGCTGGGCAGCCAGGCGTGATGCATCGGCACGTTCGGGATGGTTTTTCGACAGATTGACCAAGTCATGTAGATAGCACGCAGCTTGTACGATAGCAGCATCGGCTTCGGGGTGTTCGGCGAGCAGGGTTTGCGCGGTTTTCCAAACACGATCAAGATGGTTAAGATCGTGTGCGCCGTCTTCCTGACCCGTTGGCACCAGCAACTGCAGCCAGTCGAACTTGCCAGTCTTGCAGTGTTGCGTGCATGAAAATAATTGTCGTTAAAAGGAGCGTATCAGGATAAGCGAGATTTCACGTCAACAAAGGAATTTCGTGCGATGATGGAGGCGACGGCGTCCTGCCGTTATGACGAAAGGTCAGCCATGAAAAAGGTCAAAAGACTTCTTGGCGCGGTATGTGTGCTGGCTTCGGTATTGCTCGTACTGGAAGGTTGCAGCAGCGGGTACGCCAGCTATCCGCAGGATACAAATTCAGGCGCTTCCGGCGTGCAGGTGTATGGCGAAGTGGATGCGGGTGTGTATCACGGCAGCCGATGATTGCCTGGCGCTGTTTAGCCGGACACCGTACGAGAATTGATCGCCAGATCAATGCCATTCTTGTTGCAAATTCGGCCGCATGCCTGTGGTCAGGCGCCTGCCTTGATCAGGCGCCGCAATCCTATCAGGCCGAGCAGCGGCCCTGGCAGCAACAGCCAGGCTACAGTGCTGCCCCAATTTTCGACTGTGCCGACTCCAATCTGAATCGATACCATCGTGATCGCAAAGCCGATTGCGTTCTGGAATGCCAGCGCGCTGCCGACCATCTCAGGCGGGCAGGCTTTAGCTGACAGCGCGGAGAAATGCGGCGAATCAGCAACGACGCTAATTCCCCAGACCAGCAGTAAAGCAATTTTTGCTGCAATTCCCCACGTGCCGCTCAAAGGAAAGAGTGCGCAACACAATGCAGATGTGACAAGTGCGGCCGCGGCGACGCGTGCGCTGCCGATACGCCTGCTCCACAATCCGCCGACCATGCATCCGATGGCGCCCGCTGCCGTCACGATGAAGGACCAACCGGATAGGGCTGCGTCGGAGTGCGAGGCGATTGCGGATACGACAATGAACGTCGGTACCAAGGTCCAGAACGCATACAGTTCCCACATATGGCCGAAATATCCGAGCGCGGCAGCACGGAAATTCGGAATCGCAAAAATCGATAGCAGGCGGCGTATGTCGAGCGACGCCCCTGCAGTCCGTACGAGATGCGGGCCATCGCCCAACCGCCAGATCATCGCTGCCGCAATCAATGCCAGGACGGAAGAAACCAGCATGCTCGGCTGCCATGGCCAGCTTGCGCCGACGGCACGCACGCCATAAGGTAGGGCTACGCCGATCGTTTGCATACCGATCAGTTGCGACAGCGCATTGCCTGCTTTATCCGGCACCCAGCTGACGATCAGCTTCATGCTCAGCGGATAGATGCCTGCCAGGCAAAAGCCGATGGCGAATCGCAATGGCAGCCCTGCTTGCAAGTCGTGCGCACCGAAGGCAAACATCGCATTCAATACCGCACCCGATACGGCGCAAGCAGAGAAGATGCGGCTTGCCGCAAAGCGGTCGGCCAACCCGGAAAGCGAAAACGTCAGTGTGCCGATGATGAAGCCGAGCTGGACGGCATTGGTCAGCAAGCCGATGTCGGCAGTGGTCAAATGCCATGCGCGCATCAGGTCGCCGGCCGCGCCATTGGCGGAAAACCATAGCGAAGTGCCGAACAGTTGGGCGACGACGATCAGAAGGACTGGCTGCATTACGTCATGCGTGGCAGATGTTGGCATGCATCATACATAGACTTATGTATGCCGTTTGACGGCGAGCTTGGATCGTGTCGATGCCGCCGGTCATTGACTGATGCGAAGGCGTCGCGTCGATCAATATTTGCCGGACAACAGTGCGCCGGCATTGGGCGCGACGGTTTGCAGCCCGAGCTCTTCCAGCATCTGGTAGGTCGTGCAGACAGCAGCCGAAACGACCGGCAGACCAATCCTGTCCTGCACCGGCTGGATCGATGACAGCGAAGGCATCTGTACACAGGCCGACAGAACAACGGCATCGCAGTTGGCGACGTTGAGGCGTTTCGAGATCTCGATCAATGCGTTTGGATCGCGCGCGCCGACTTCAAGGTTGTCCGGTATTTCGAGCGAAATGCAGTCCAGCACCTCGAATCCCTCGTGTTCGATGTAATCGACGACCAGTTCCGTCAACGGCTTCATGTAAGGCGCCACGATCGCAATCTTCTTTGCGCCAATCTTGCCGAGCCCGTGCACCAGTGCGCCGGCGCTGGTCACCACAGGTGCCGGGCCGTTGTTCTCTACAGTGCGCTGATGCAGGCGTGCCGACGATACGCGGTGATAGCCGCGCCCCATGCTCATGATGGCAACCAGGCAAGCGTAGCCAAGCACGTCGACGCGTGCGTCCGACAGTTCCAGCGCACAGCGATCCGAGTCGCCGTCCATGGCGGCCAGTTCTTCCTTTGTCACGCGCTTCATGCGCATGCGGCTGGAGTGGAAGGTGAAGCGTTCCGGCGCGATTGCTTCCCGCGCGCGCAGCATGGCGGGAATTTCCGTTTCCATCGTGGTGTTGCTGCTCGGGACGATCTGCCCGATGCGATAGCTCTTCATGCGGCGCTCCTGTTGCGGTTGATGCTGCGGTACCGCCGATGTAATTGCTAGGCGGCTTGATTGGAAATGCGCGATAGCGACGCGATCAGGTCGGTAAACCTGTGGCCCTGAATCATGATGTGATCGCGCAGCAGTTCGCCGGCGGCGTCGCTGCGGCCTTCGATGATCGCCTTGACCACCGCGTCATGTTCGGAAAACGATTTGTCGATGCGGCCGTGCACGCGCAGTTGCAGCCGGCGGTACGGGCGCAAGCGCCGATGCAGCGTGCGCGCCTGTTCGATCAGGAAGGCGTTGTGGCTGCCGGCGTAAATGCATTGGTGGAAAGTCTCGCCGCGATAGAAATATTCGTCGGGGTCTGGCGCGTTGCGCGCTTCTTCGCAGGCATGATGGGCAGCCAGCAGCGCCGCATGATCGGCCGGTGACATGCGGCGAGCCGCAAGCCGTGCGCACATCGCTTCGATTTCCGACATGACCTCGAACATCTCGATCAGCTTCTGCGGGCTGATTTCTGCGACGATCGCGCCGCGCCGCGGCCGCATGACGATGATGCCCATCGACGCGAGCTGGATCAGCGCTTCGCGGATCGGGGTGCGCGAAACGCCGAACTGCGTTGCCAGTTCGGTTTCGTCCAGGTGCTGGCCGGGCGCCAGCTTGCCGACCGCGATCATTTCCTCGATGGCTTCGCGTAGCAGTTCAGAGCGTTTTTTCATGTGGAGCAGCTTCTTCGCGAATAAAACGACCGGCTAGTAAGTATGCAGGGCGGATTATATTTAATTCTTGACTGTGTATTTGTTAAATGTATTCTTGTATACACAAAAAGAAAAGCAGATGTTATGTTGCGCATGCGAACGGTGTGACTCACCGGCCTTCCCGCCACGGGATTTTCCGGTTTGCCTGCCAGCGAAGCAGGGTTCGTCGGGCGTGCATCGTGTCTTGCGGACAGGCCGCAAGCCGGAATCTTTCAAACAAGAATTGCATAAGGAGACACAACATGAGAAGGATTTTCCTGAAGTCGGCGTTATCTTCCGTCCTGGCCGGCGCTCTCGCCGTCGGGTTTTCCAGCGCGGCATTCGCCGCACCGAAAGTCATCAAGATTTCGCATCAATTCCCGGGCGGCGACGGCCCCGAAGCCGATTTTCGTCATCGCCTGGCAGTGAAATTCGCACAGGAGGTTGAAAAGCGTACGAACGGCGAACTGAAATTCCAGATCTATCCGTCCGCGTCGCTGGTCAAGCCGACCGGCCAATTCTCTGCGATGCAAACCGGCGCACTCGACATGACGGTGCTGCCGCTCGCCTACGAGGGCGGCAAGATCCCTGAAACCAATCTCGGCCTGATGCCGGCACTGGTCACCAGCTATGAGCAGGGACTGCGCTGGAAAACGGCGCCGATCGGCAAGGCGCTGAGCGATGTGGTGGAAGGCAAAGGCGTCAAGATCATTACCTGGGTGTGGCAGGCAGGCGGCGTGGCATCGAAAGAGAAGGCCATTGTCGAGCCGACCGATGTGAAAGGCGTCAAGATTCGCGGCGGCAGCAAGGACATGGACCTGATGCTGAAAGGTGCCGGCGGTTCGATCACCAACATCCCTTCGTCCGAGATCTACAACGCGATGCAGACCGGCGTGCTGGATGCAGCCGTGACGTCGAGCACGTCGCTGCTGAGCTTCCGCCTGTATGAAGTGGCGAAGCACGTGACGACTGCGCGCAAGAATACGTTCTGGTTCATGTTCGAGCCGCTGCTGATGGCCAAGAGCACCTACGATGGCCTGACGCCGGCACAGCAAAAGATCGTGACGGAAGTCGGCGCGGATCTGGAAAAATTCGCGATGGAAGAGTCGAAGAAGGACGACGTGCGACTCGGCGAAGTCTATGCAAAGAACGGCGCACAGGCATCCGATATGGATGACGCCGCTTTCGCGAAATGGCGTGAACTGGCCAAGCAGACCGCATGGAAGAACTTTGCCGAGAAGGTGAAGAACGGCCAGCAACTGCTCGACATGGCGCAAGCCGTCAAGTAATCGTCTGATTGAAAATGCCTGCAACCTCGGTTGCAGGCATTTTTCCAGGAATGTCCTTATGAACAAATTGATCCGGATTCTCGGTGGCGGACTGCGCTGCTTCAACCGATGGATGGCGATTATTGCTGCGCTGTTGATCGTGATTGCGACAGTGGCACTTGTATACGAAGTCATCACGCGCTATTACGTGCAAATTGCCAACGACTGGATGATCGAATTTTGCGTCTATCTGCTGATTGCGGCCACCTTTCTGGCGGCGGCGTATACGCAGGCAGAACGCGGTCATGTCGGCATCGAGGTGCTGGACGAAGTGATGTCGCCGAGATGGAACCGGATTCGCCTGATGATCGGCGATGCGTTGTCGGCCATCGTGGTTTTCGTGGTGGCGCACAACGCATGGCATTACAGCTGGGATGCGTACGAGCAGGGATGGACGACCAGTTCGACATGGGCGCCGCCGCTGTGGATTCCCTATTTTCTGATGGCGTTCGGTTTGACCACGACGGGATTGCAGATGATCGTGCAGATCCTGGAAACACTGGCAGTGCGCAACGTGCACGAAAAGCCGCAGAATCTGACGGGAGCCTGAGATGGGAACGCTAGAAATTGGCCTGTTGTACCTGGGCGTGACGCTGATCCTGCTGTTCTCCGGCATGCCGATCGCGTTTGCGCTGGGAGCCAGCGCATTGGGCTTCATGTATTTCTTCATGCCCGCAATGAATCTGGAATTGCTGGCAGAAACGCTGTACGGCGAACTCGATAACTTCACCCTGCTGACGATTCCGCTATTCATCATCATGGGAGCGGCGATCGGCAAGACACGGGCGGCGGTCGATCTTTACGAATCGGCCTACCGCTGGATGCACAAGATGCCAGGTTCGCTCGGTGTGGCCAACGTGATCGGCTGTACGGTTTTTGCTGCCTTATGCGGTTCCAGTCCGGCAACTTGCGCGGCCATCGGCGGCATGGGCATTCCGGAAATGCGCAAGCGCGGTTATTCCGATGCGCTGTCGACTGGCCTGATCGCTGCCGGCGGCACGCTCGGCATCCTGATTCCGCCGTCGATCACGCTGATCATCTATGGGCTGATTACCGAACAGTCGATCGGCAAACTTTTCCTGGCCGGTATCATTCCCGGTTTGTTGCTGGCGTTCTTCTTCGCTGCCTATGTGGTCTACAGCGCATCGAAACAGATTCGTCGCGCCGATGCGGCAGCGGCGGCGGGCGAAACCGATGTGGTCATCGCACCGATGGCGGAAACCTACAGCTGGCGCGAGCGTTTCGAGGTGCTGCCGCGTCTGCTGCCGTTCGTGATCCTGATTGCGGTCATCATGTACGCGATGTATGGCGGACTCGGCACGCCGTCCGAGATCGCCGGCATCGGCGCCTTCGGCGCAATGCTGCTGGTGGCGCTCGTCTACAAGTGCTATCGCTGGATGGATGTGCGCGCGATCTTCCTCGGCGCTGCGAAAGAGTCATGCATGATCATGATGATCATTGCGATGGCTTTTCTGTTTACGTATGTGATGAGCTATCTGCGCATCACGCAAAGCGCCGCTGAATGGATGGCTGCGCTGGAGATGTCCAAGTGGGCCTATCTGTTCTGGGTCAACGTGCTGCTGCTGGTACTGGGATGCTTCCTGCCGCCGGTGGCGATCATCCTGATGGTGACGCCGATGATCCTGCCGGGCATCATCGCCAACGGCTTCGATCCGATCTGGTTCGGCATCGTGCTGACGATCAATATGGAACTCGGGTTGATCACGCCGCCGGTCGGGCTCAACCTGTTCGTCATCAAGGGCATCTCGCCGGAAACGCGCAATAGCGAAATCCTGAGAGGGGTGATTCCGTTCATTCTGATCATGATGGCGTTCATTGCGTTGCTGGCAGTCTTCCCGGAAATCGTGACCTATCTCCCCAATAAAGTCGGATCGTGATGAAACAATGGAATACGCTCGCCGATAACCGCCGCCAGCGGATGGAACGCGGCCTGGCGGTGACCGGCCGCATCGCCGATCCGGCAAAGATCGTCGCGCTGCTCGAAGCCGTGATCGAATCGGGCGATCGCGTCTGCCTGGAAGGCAACAACCAGAAGCAGGCGGATTTTCTGGCCGGCGCGTTGTGCGGCGTCAATCCCGCTCGCATCCACGATCTGCACATGTTGCAGTCGGTGCTGGCTTTGCCGGAACACCTGGATGTGTTCGACAAGGGTATTGCATCGAAGCTCGATTTTTCCTTCTCTGGTCCGCAAGCAGCGCAACTGGCGCGGCTGGTGGCCGCCGGCAAGATCAATATCGGCGCCATTCATACCTATCTCGAACTGTTCGGCCGCTACTTCATCGATCTGACGCCGCGTGTCGCGCTGGTGGCGGCGCAGGCGGCGGATCGCGACGGTAATTTGTATACCGGCCCCAATACGGAAGACACGCCGCCGATCGTGGAAGCGACCGCCTTCAAGAGCGGTATCGTGATTGCGCAAGTCAATGAAATCGTCGACGTGCTGCCACGCATCGACGTGCCGGCCGGCTGGGTCGATTTCGTCGTGCAGGCGCCGACGCCGCATTACATCGAACCGTTGTTCACACGCGATCCTGCGCAAATTTCCGAAGTGCAGGTGCTGATGGCGATGATGGCGATCAAGGGCATCTATGCGGAATACGGCGTCGAGCGCATCAACCATGGCATCGGTTTCGATACGGCGGCGATCGAACTGATCCTGCCGACGTATGCTGAATCGCTCGGCTTGAAGGGCAAGATCGGTCGGCACTGGGCGCTGAATCCGCATCCTGCGTTGATTCCGGCGATCGAGGCCGGTTTCGTCGAATCGGTGCATTCGTTCGGTTCCGAGCTGGGCATGGAGCGTTACATCGAAGCGCGTTCGGATGTCTTTTTCACAGGGCGTGACGGTTCGATGCGCAGCAATCGCGCCATGTGCCAGACGGCGGGTCTCTATGCCTGCGACATGTTCATCGGCTCGACGCTGCAGATCGACTTGCAAGGCAATTCATCGACGGCGACGCTGGGACGCATCTCCGGTTTCGGCGGAGCGCCGAACATGGGTTCGGATGCGCGCGGGCGGCGCCATGTCAGCAACGCGTGGCTGAAGGCCGGCGAGCAGGCGCGTCACGGCAAGAACAGCATTCCGCGCGGCCAGAAACTGGTGGTGCAGACGGTGGAAACTTTCCGCGAACACATGCAGCCGGCGTTTGTCGAGCGGCTCGATGCATGGCAACTGGCGGAACAGGCGAATCTGGCGATCCCGCCGGTGATGATCTACGGCGACGATGTCACGCACATCCTGACCGAGGAAGGCATTGCCAACCTGTTGCTGTGCCGCACCGATGAAGAGCGCGAACAGGCGATCCGCGGTGTGGCGGGCTACACGCAGGTCGGCATGGCGCGCGACAAGCGCATGGTGGAAAACCTGCGTGACCGCGGCATCGTCGTGCGCGCGGAAGACCTCGGCATCGACAAGCGCATGGCCACGCGCGATCTGCTGGCGGCAAAGAACATGAAGGACCTGGTGCGCGCATCGGGCGGACTGTATGCGCCGCCGAAGCGCTTCCGCAACTGGTGAGGCACGCATATGGAAACACTGCATTTTCGTTTTGAAAACGGCCGCAAGCGCGTGGCGCCGCAGGCGCATCTGATCGGCGTGGTCAGTTCGGGCAATCTCGAAGTGCTGATCGAATCGACGGACCTGAACGGCGGCTGCGAAGTCGAGGTGAATACGGCGGCAGTCGGCTTCGGCGCCATCTGGCAAGCCGTGGTGTCGGATTTCCACGCGCGCTGGTCGCTGGCGAACGTGCGCATTGCGATCAACGACGTCGGTGCGACGCCGGCCGTCGTCAGCCTGCGCCTGGATCAGGCGGTCGAATCGTTGCAGGGAGCGGCTTCATGAACAGTTATCTCGAAGCGAACGCGCGCCAGCGTATTCATCAATTGCTCGATGCCGGATCGTTCACGGAATTTCTGCCGCCGGCGCAACGTATCGTCAGTCCGCATCTGGCCCAGCTCGATACGCCGTGCTCGTTCGACGACGGCGTGACGATCGGCAGCGGCGTGCTCGACGGCAGCAAGGTGATGGCGGCATCGCAGGAAGGCGGTTTCATGGGCGGAGCCGTCGGCGAGGTGCATGGCGCCAAGCTGGTCGGCCTGCTCAAGCGTGCAATTGCCGATCGTGCCGATGGTGTGATCCTGATGCTGGAAACGGGCGGCGTGCGTTTGCATGAAGCGAATGCAGGATTGATCGCCGTTTCCGAAGTGATGCGCGCCGTGCTGGATGCACGTGCTGCGAACATTCCCGTCATCGTGCTGATCGGCGGTGCCAACGGCTGCTTCGGCGGCATGGGTATCGTCGCTTGCTGCGCCAATGCGATCGTGATGTCGGAAGAAGGCAGGCTGGCGATGTCGGGACCGGAGGTGATCGAAACGACATACGGCGTCGAGGAGTTCGACGCCAGCGATCGCGCGCTGGTCTGGCGCACGTCCGGCGGCAAGCATCGCTATCTGCTGGGCGACTGCGATGTGATCGTACCGGATGACATCGCCGCTTTCCGCCGTGCGGCAATCGAAGCGTTGGCCCGATGCAAACAGGCGCCATCGGAAGTGACGCTGGAAGCGCTGCAGCGCGAGCATGCGATGCTCGAGCGTCGACTGGCGACATTCGGCGAATTGACCGAACCGATGGATATCTGGTCGGCACTAGGTGTGATCGATCCGGAGCGTCTGCCGATGCTGGAGGCATCGGCATTCATGCAGCAAACGCAAGCGCTGCGCGCAGGAGAACGATGATGGAATGGCAGGCGCTGGCAGCACAGCTTTTCCCGCAAGGGCACGATATCGTCGAACACGATCATTTTCTGAGCGGTAGCGGCACCATCGGTGAACAGACGGTGACGGTGATCGGCACCACGGGACATACGCCTATCGGCGTGGAGATCGCGCTGGCGCAGGCCGCCGCCATCCTGCAGACGATGCGCGATCATCCCGGCCGGCCGCTGGTGATCCTGATCGATACGCAAGGCCAGCGGTTGCGGCATCGCGACGAAATGCTGGGCATCAATCATTACATGGCGCATCTGGGCAAATGCATCGATGTGGCGCGGCGGCGCGGCCATCCGGTGATCGGGTTGGTTTACGATCAGGCATTGTCGGGTGGTTTCATCACCAGCGGATTGATGGCCGATGCCTGCTACGCCTTGCCCGAGGCGGAAATTCGCGTGATGGGATTGCCGGCAATGGCGCGCATTACCAAGGTACCGGAAGAGAAGCTGGTCGAACTGGCCAAGAGCAACCCCGTTTTTGCACCGGGCGCGGTCAACTACCTGAACATGGGCGGCGTGGAAGCGATCTGGGAAGGCGATCTCGCATCGTGCCTGATGCAGGCCTTGCGGCAGGATGACAAGGCGGATCAGCGCAGCGCGCGCGGTCTGGAGCGCGGCGGCCGCAAGCTGGCGTTGCCGGTGGCGCAGGCAGTGGTGGCAGCGGACGATGTTCGATCGGCATGACAGAATCTGGCTGAACAAGGCGGGTTGGGAAGCGGCACGTGCGCAACTTCCTGCCCATGCCGGTGTTTTTGCGCAGTGGGAAAAAAACGATTGGCCCGTCATCGTGCGCAGGAATGAAGGCGCGCAGCAAGCCGGTACGCTTTGCCTCGGTCTGCCGTTGCCGCCAGATGAGACCGGCAACAAATTGCGTATCGGCTTCATCGTGAATGTTGCCGACATCGCACGGCATGCCATGCCGCTTGCAATCGACGAAGCAAGGTCGACACTGCCGTCACAATGGCAGAAGCCGCTTGCGGATTTTTCCGAGGCGGCAGCGCGGGCTCAACTGGCCTTTCATGTTTACGGCTCGGCTGCCATGCAGTCGATGACGAAGCTCTCCTATCTGACGACGTCGTCGGATATCGATCTGCTGTTTTATCCGCGCGGGCGCAGCCATCTTCAACAAGGATTGCAGTTGCTGCAGGTTCATGCGAAACATTTGCCGCTGGACGGCGAGATCGTGTTTCCGTCGGGACGCGCCGTGGCATGGAAAGAATGGGCAGATGCGTCGGCCAGGCCGGAGACGATGCGCATTCTTGCCAAGAGCATGCAGGCGGTAAACCTGACCGCATGTGCTTCGCTGTTGGCTGAACTGGAATGAGTGCCGTGCAACGAAACAATCCGATTTCTCCATCCTTGACGACGCTCGCCGGCTGCGCCGACGGCGTACGGTTGCGCGCATCAGGCGCGCAACGCATCAGGCATTCGGAAGTTGCTCGGCTGGCCATACGCAGTCTGCATGCGGAACTGGTGCTGTATCCGAAGCCGGGACTGGTATCGCCATGGGACAACGGTAGCCATACCGACATGGATGCGCCGCTGTTCATGCGTAGCCTGTTTTCATTGCGTCATTACTTCGTCCGGATGGTGCGTGCCGGTGCGGAAAGCGCTTCGTTCGATATGTTGCGCACATACGGAATTGAGGCTGAACGGTCGATGCTGGCGGCGACGGGCGGCATCAATACGCATCGCGGCGCGATTTTCGCGCTGGGTTTGCTGTGTGCCGCGGCTGGTCATTGCCGCCGGCATTGCGCGCCGCTTTCGGCGACGATGCTGCGCCATGCACTGACGACACAATGGGGCGCTGCATTGATCGCGCATTCGGCCGCACCGATCTATGGTTCGCACGGCCAGCATGCCGCGATGCGTTTCGCAGTCGGCGGCGCACGCGAAGAGGCGGCTGCCGGGTTCCCCTCGCTGTTTGAAGTGGCGCTGCCGCGGCTGCATCGTTCGCTGGCTGCCGGCCGTGCTGTGCATGAAGCGCAGATCGATACCTTCTTCAGTTTGATGGCGCATATCGACGACACGAACATTTATACGCGCGGCGGTGCGGAGGGAGCTGCATTGATGCGCCGATCCGCACAAGCGTTTCTGTCGCGTGGCGGCACCGCCAATCCGGACTGGTATGCCGCGGCGCGCGATTGCCATCGGCAGTTCGTTGCCAGACGACTGTCGCCCGGCGGCGTGGCGGATCTGTTTGCGGCAACATGGTTCGTGCATCAACTGACCACATTCACCGGCGAGTACGATGGCTAACCGGATCGCATTGCTGTGTTCAGGGCAGGCAGGGCAGCACGCCGGCATGTTCGATCTCGTCCGTAGCGATCCGCATGCGGCACAGTTGCTGCAGAGCTGGCCGCTGGAGGAAGTGTGCGGCCGTCCGTTGCAGGACATGCTGGCCGACGAAGCCGGCATGTTTTCCAATCTGGTCGCACAACCATTGGTGATTGCCGCGGCGTTGTCGACATGGGAAGCGATCCGGCATATCGTGCCGCCGCCGGCGCTGGTTGCCGGTTACAGCATCGGTGAACTCGCCTCGTGGTCGGTGGCCGGCGCATTGGCTCCGGAACAGACGATATGTCTGGCGGCGGTCCGCGCAAAACTGTTGCAGGCTTGTGTCGCACCGGATCGGCCGCAGATCATGCTGGCGATTTCGCTCGCGCAGGCTTGGATGACCTTGTCCGATCTTGCTCCTCTGCTGCAGTCGCATGGATTCCATACGGCCATTGAGATCGATGTCGATAGCGTCATCGTCGGCGGCCTGCTCGAACAGGCGGATGCACTGGAGGCGGCAGTTGTCGCGGCCGGCGGCAGGGTGACGCGACTGCCGATCCAGATCGCATCGCATACGCCATGGATGCACGAAGCCGTAACGCCATTCGAAAACGCAGTGGCCGCCAGCGGCTTGCGTACTCCGGCCTGTGCCGTGCTGGCCGGCATTTCAGGCACGCGCCTGCACGATGCGGCTGCTGCGCCGGCTGCACTGGCGCGTCAACTGGCAGAGCCGATTCGCTGGCATGCCGTCATGGATGCCATCAGCGAAGCCGGCACGACGATGGCCATTGAACTGGGACCCGGTTCTGCCTTGTCCAAAATGTTGAAATCGCGCCATCCACACATCCATTGCCGGGCCGTTGCCGAATTCCGGACGCTGGCCGGCGTCAAGAAATGGGTGGAGCAGCATCTGGACTGAACCCATCGTCGAGAGCGGCGGCGGACATCATGCCGGGATGCAAGAAAACGCCGGAGCTCCTTCTTTTCCTTCCGAACGTGTCGCAACTTTCCGACATCTCTGCGCTGCACAGGGTTGCCTGCCTCATAGCATCTGATAGAATGAGAACAATTCGCATTTGCAATATCTGATCGATTATTCGGTGTCTGCAAATGCCGTTCGCGGTTCATCGCTACGCTCGTTTCTCGAAGTCGTCTCGTGCAATCAAACTATTCCGATTCCTCGTCGCTGATGGCTGCGCTGGTTCGTCACTATGATGAACTGGTCGATCATGTGCGCCGCCGGTTCGGTGATAAGGGATTTGCGACGGAAGTGATGCACGACGTCTGCGTGCAGTTGCTGGAACGTCCGCCGCGCGATGACATCAAGACGCCGCAGGCATTCCTGCGCCACGTCTCCACGCAGCTGGCGATCGACCGCTATCGCACGGAAAAACTGCGTGCCGGCGTGGTAGCGGTCATGGAAGAAGTGCCGGAAACGCCATCGATCTTCCCGACGCATATGTCGGAAGGCGAACTGACGGTCGCTTTCCAGCAAAAGGAGCAGGCACTGCTGGAGGCTGTGCGCGCATTGCCGGAATGCTGCCGTGATGTATTCATCCTGCACAAGCTGTATCACCTGTCGCAGGTGGAGGTGGCCGCCAAGCTCGGCATCTCCCGCGGCATGGTAGCGCGCCACATGGCGCGTGCAGTGGCCGGACTGGCACCGGTGATGAACGCGCCATGACCCGCATGCCCCCACCCATTGCAGATCATCCGGAATCCGTACGGCAACTGAACACTTCGTCAGGTACTGCGACTCTGGACGACGATGCGCTGATGCTGTTCGAGGATGGCCTGCGTGCAAATCTGCCCGGCGTCGAAGATATTCTCCAGCGTGCAGCGGAGCGCAAGCACAAGAAGCGTGCAATCGCGTCCGTTGCAATCGTTGCGCTGGCAGGTGTGCTGTTCTGGCTGGACCCCGCATACAAGAGCGAGCAGGTGGCGACGGCTGTCGGTGAGCGGAGTACATGGACGCTGGCGGACGGCAGCGCGGTTTCGCTGAATACGGATTCCGCGTTGCGCGTCGAATACCATCTGCGTTCGCGGCATCTTTATCTCACGCAGGGCGAAGCGCTGTTCAAGGTCGAGCATTCGCGCTGGCGTTCGTTCTGGGTGTATGCGAACCAGACGCGTGTCGAAGATATCGGCACCGTGTTCAATGTGCGCAATACGAAACGCGGTGCGCAGGTTACGGTGCTGGAAGGCAGCGTACAGGTGTCGACAGAAAACGAGCCGGCTGCCGTGCGCCTGCTGGAAACCGGCCAGTCGGTTGAAACCGACGGCAATCATGTGAACGAAACGGCGCAAATCGATGCGAGTGCGATTGCCGCTTGGCATGACGGCAAGCTGCATTTCGATAACACGCCACTGGCGGCCGTCGTCGCGGAACTGCAGCGCTACCGTAAAGCACGCGTGCGTCTGTCGCCCGCATTGGCGGACCTGCGCATCACCGGCCAGTTCGATATCGACCGCATCGATCAATTGCTGTCGATGCTGCCTACGCTCGCATCGGTGAATGTGCGCCGCGAAGCGGACGGCAGCGTGGCGATCGTGCCGCGTACCGACGACAAGCGCACAGGCGGCGCGAGCTAATTTCCTCTGCGATGACGTGTGGTCATCGACCTTCCTTTGTGTGCTTGTGAGTTTGGCAACGTATTTTTGCACAAAAAATTTCGTCCGCCAGGTGTACATATGCGCAGGCTGGATCGGCATCTTCCATATAAGTCTTTTTTGATATGGGAGATGTAATGAACAAGTTTCAGCGAAAGCTGACCGCAATCGCAGTCGGCATGATGCTGTCGGCATCGGTACTGGCGCAAATCGGTCCGGTCGATCTGGATATAGCACCGCAGCCGCTTGGGCAGGCATTGAATGCGCTGGCCCGTCAGTCGGGTGCGCAAATCGTATTTGTCAGTGAAGTGACTGCCGGCAAATCTGCACCGGCGGTCAAGGGCAAGATGACGGTGCGCGAAGCGCTAGATCATTTGCTGCAGGACTCCGGCTTGCGCATCCAGGCATCGGATGAGCGTACGTTCGCTGTCGTCCCTGTCAGTGCAGCAGCAGCGGGCGAAAGCGTATTGCCGGTAGTGAATGTTTCGGCAACGACGGGTGACTTGTCGCCCGCCTATGCGGGTGGGCAGGTGGCGCGTGGTGGCAAGGTGGGCATGCTGGGAAATGCCAATTTCATGGATACGCCTTTCAACCAGACAAGCTATACGTCACAAGCTATTGAAGACCAGCAGGCGCGCAGCCTATCCGATTTGCTGATTGACGATCCTTCGGTGCGTCTTTCGAGCGCGCGTACCAACATCAACGAAGACTTTTCCATTCGCGGTTTCACCGTTGCCAGTCAGGACGTTGCGCTCAACGGCATGTATGGCCTAATGCCATATTTCCGCGTGCCGGTGGAAATGGCGGAGCGCGTGGAAGTGTTGAAAGGTCCGTCGGCTTTGCTCAACGGCATGCCGACGAGCGGTAATGTCGGCGGTGCCATCAACGTCGTTCCCAAGCGGGCTACCGACGAGCCGCTGACAAGAGTGACGGCCAATTATGTGTCGGACTCGATTGGCGGCGGCCAAGTCGACATTGGCCGGCGGTTTGGAGAGAACAAGGAATTTGGTGTGCGTTTCAATGGCGCTTATCGTGATGGCGATACGGCGATCGACAAGCAGCAGCAGGAAGATCAGGTGTATGCGCTGGCGCTGGATTACCGTGGCGAGCGCTTGCGGACGTCGCTGGACTTGATCTATCAGAAGCAGGATATCGATCGCGTTGTTCGTCAATTCCAAGCGGGTGGTGGGTTGACGGCCATGCCAAAGGCACCAGATTCCGACTTGAACTATCCGGGCTATGGCCGTTCCGAGACTACGGACAAGACGATCGTTGCACGTGCCGAATACGATGTAACCGATGATTTGACTGTTTATGGTGGTATGGGAAATCGCAGGCACAGCATGGATGCGCTTGCGGGAAATCCGGAACTGCTGGATACCGCCGGCAATTTCAGCTCGAGTCCGGCTTGGCAGCTATTCGATGTGAAAAACGAATCCTACGAAGCTGGCGCCAATCTGCGATTCAACACCGGTTCGGTCAAGCACAAGCTGGCTTTGAATTATTCCCGTGTCGAGCAGAACCAGGACATCTACATGACGTTCTTTGCTGGACGTAATTCGAATCTGTACGCGCCGATATACAGCGACACGCCCAGTGTGGCCGGACTGAATCCACAAAAGCTGCCTTATATCGAATCCACCCTTACCAGTTACGCTTTGGCCGATACATTGTCGTTCATGGATGACAAGGTAAAACTCACGCTGGGTGCCCGTCACCAAAATGTGGAGCAACTGAATTACGCGTTTGGCACAGGAGTGCCGGGAGATCAGTACGATGAGTCGGCGGTCACGCCGGTCGTTGGCGTGGTCGTGCAACCGTCCGAAGGGTTGTCGCTGTATGCAAACTACATCGAAGGACTATCTCCGGGTGAGATCGCGCCGATGACTGCAGACAACCGTGGTACTGCATTCTCACCGTACAAGACGAAACAATATGAAGTCGGCACCAAGCTCGACTGGGGACGGTTTGCGACGACTGTGAGCGTTTTCCAGATCGAACGTCCGAGCGCAAGCACCTTCAACAACGTATTTTCGATGAATGGTGAACAACGCAACCGGGGTGTGGAGCTGAACGTCTTCGGCGAAGTTGCAAAGCATGTTCGTTTGATCGGCGGCGCAGCCTATACGCAGGGCAAGCTCACACGCGCAGCAGGTGGTGTCAATGAAGGGAATGACGCAATCGCCGTACCACGCTGGCAGGCGAATCTGGGCGTCGACTGGGACAACGTCTTTACGCCGGGACTCGGATTGAATGCGCGTGTCGTGTATACCGGCGATCAGTACGTCGATGCCGCAAACAATCTGGAGATACCTTCGTGGACGCGCTTCGATCTTGGTGCGCGATATCACACGCGTATCGGCGCCAAGCCGGTGACGTTCCGCGCCAACATCGAAAACGTATTCGACAAGGATTATTGGGCTTCATCCAATGCCGGGTATTTGTATGTCGGTGCGCCGCGTACCTTCCTGCTTTCGGCAACGGTGGACTTCTAATTGCGCATTCGTTTCGATCCGCCGCCACGACATCTGTCGGCCGGCGGATATGTCATTAATGGCGAAGGATATTTATGAGCAAGAAATCATCCATACGCACCTGGGCTTGGGTACATAAATGGAGCAGCCTGATCTGCACGGCATTCCTGTTGATGCTCTGCATCACCGGCTTGCCCTTGATCTTCCATGAAGAAATCGACCATCTGACAGGCGAACCCGAAGCGCCCGTCATGCCTGCCGACACGTCTCGTCAAAGCCTGGATCGCATTACCGAGGCGGCGCGTGCGCATTATCCGGATCAGGTGATCCAGTTTCTGTCGTGGGATCAGGAGGAGCACCCTCACATGATCTTCGTCGGCATGAATAAATCGCTGCAGGCGCCGCCGGATACGCTCAAGTCGCTTATCTATGACGACCGCACTACACACTTGCTCGACACGCCGAACAATCAGGAAGGATTCATGTACGTGATGCTGAAACTGCATACGGACATGTTTGCCGGTTTGTCGGGCAAGCTCTTTCTCGGCTTGATGGGTTTGCTGTTTGTCGTTGCGATTGTGTCCGGCGTGGTGCTGTACAGCCCGTTCATGCGTAAACTGGAATTCGGCACGGTACGCAAATCGCGCTCGCCAAGATTGAAATGGCTCGATATGCATAACCTGCTGGGCATCGTGGCGCTGGTGTGGACGATGGTGGTGGGGCTGACCGGCGTCATCAACACCTTGAGTGATGTGGTGCTCTACGCCTGGCAGAACGGCCAGCTTGCCGAAATGGTGGCGCCGTATAAGAACATGCCGCCGCTGCAGGATCAGGGATCAACGGAAAATGCGGTGCGTGTCGCGGAAAAGGCTGCACCGCATATGGAGTCTTCTTTCGTTGCCTTCCCCGGCACCGTATTCACCAGCCAGCACCATTACGCCGTCTTCATGAAAGGCAATACGCCGTTGACGTCGCGCTTGCTGATGCCGGCTCTGATCGACGCGGAAACCGGCAAGCTGACCGATATGCGTGAGATGCCGTGGTACGTGCAGACACTGTTCCTGTCGCAGCCTTTGCACTTCGGCGATTACGGCGGCCTGCCGTTGAAAATCCTGTGGGCTTTTCTGGATATTGCGACCATCGTCATTCTCGGCACCGGCCTTTATCTGTGGCTGCGTCGCCGTCAGGTGATTGCCGAATTGCCGGAAGCCGAAGCGATTGGTCTGGTTGATGACAAGGTAGCGGCGCAAGGAATGGCGCAGGAGACAGTACAAGAAGCGACGCAAGAAGCAACACAAGGAGCGGCGCGATGAATAGCGCAAATAACAACGCTAGCAAGAACGACGCATCCCGCCCGATCAGCATCTGGCGCTGGCCGACGATACTGGGTATCGCCAGTGCAGTCGGCCTGCTCAGCGCGCTGATCGGCGATGACGTTTACGACGTGCTGTCGTGGTGCCTGCTGGCGCTGCCGCTGATCATGATCGTGCGCGCACTGCGATCGGCACAATGAAGGATCAGGGTTTGCTTTTTTCTCTTCTGACCCATGCCGATATCTTCGGCCAGAAGATGGCAAGCCCGATTCCCAGTACGAACAGGAAGATGGCCGCGACCATTTTCACGATCGGGTAATTCAAGGCATCGTTTGCCACCAGCCAGCTGGCAACGACACCGCCGGCTGTCAGCAGGGCTCGAACGAACAGACTCAGCATGGCGTCCTCCATCTGAAATGCGCTCGGTGCCATTATAGGCAGCAGGCGGAAAGCTGTCGGACTTTCGGTCCCGGACCGATCATCATCAGTGCCTGTTTTTCCAGCAAGGTGGAAATTCAGGCAGATGCATCCCTCTCTGCAAAGAGGGATTTCCTGACGATGGCGTGAATGCCGATATTGCCGTTGACGATCTGCGTCAGGCCGAAATCGATGGCGACCGACATGAGGGACACGGCCTCGTCTTCCGTCAGGCCTTTGGCGACCATCAGGAATTTGCGCGTCTTGCGGAAGGCATCGCGCATGGCGAGGTCCAGCGTACTTTTCTTGTAAACCTCCGACTGTGCCGTGGCGCCTAGTTCGACAAGGTAGTTGGGATAGCTGAAACCCAGGATGACCCATTCGTCCGCGGTTTCGATAAAGGGGAAATCCAGATCCTGGAACTGGCTGCTGCTGCCTTTCTTGTGCAGGACGAGCTGGAATTCCCCGGTCAGCGAACATTCGATCGCTGTGCCGCAGATTTCGGAATCACCCTGCGAGGCATGCGGATCGCCGACGGAGAACAGCCCGCCGGCCACCTGCACGGGAAGAAATACGCTGGAGCCGGGAGCGGCGCGCCAGTTGTCGATGTTGCCGCCGAAGGAGCCCGGCGGCACGGAATCCACATTGCCTTCGAAATTGGGTGCCACTGCCATGACGCCAAAATGCGGCCTGACAGGGATGCGCACGCCCTTCAATACATCCAGCTTTTTTTCGACCGTGGAATGATCGACCGGGATGCCGGGATAATCGATCAGCTCGTGACGTACGCCGGAAGGATCTGTTTGCGGCGTCCATCGGAAGCTGTACAGGGCGCGGGCGAACTTCTCGAAACCGGTTTCCTCGATTTCGTAAATCGTGATGACCTCACGCTGTTTGGGTGCGGTGATCAGGTCGCGATAGTGGTAGCCCCACCAGGTAGCTGCGTTGCTGCCATATGCCTTGCCCGGCACCGCATGGCTTGGCCGGAATGCGACATCGAGGATGCGCACTTCCAGGATGTCGTCAGGCTGCGCGTCGCGAATCATGATGGGGCCGGTGCAGATATGCACGCCAAAGCCCTCGCCCGGGCCCCTCCCGTAAACCGAACCGTCGATCGGTCCCGCGCCGCGGCGATTGATCGCCTTGCCGTCGTGGTCCCAGCGGAAGATGTCTTCCGCATGGGGGTCGCCCTTGATCATCAGCGCGTGATCGTCATAGGCGTGCTGGGTGATCGTCTCTATCGTGATGAAGTCGCCGCTGTCGACGGTGAGGATCGGCTTCAACGACTTGCAGAAGTATCCCCAGTGGATCGTTTTCTTCGTCGAGGCGAGATGGTGGTGTTTCTTGTCCTGTTCCTGTTCTTGCTCAGTTGATGCCAGGCGCAGCGTCGTGCCAATGGCACCCTCGGAATGGAATTCGGCGAGCGCATCCCAATCCATCTCTTCCTGGTCGTCCAGCTTGAGAAAGGCAGGACTGCCGCGATACGCATTCGACTGCGGTTTGGGTGCGGCGCGCCATTCACGCGGCGTGACCTGATATTCTTGGCTGAATGCACGGCTGAAGTTCGCCGCGTCCGTAAATCCCCATCTGTCGCAGATTTCCAGAATGGTCAGATGCGCCAGGGCCGGATCGGCCAGATCGATGCGGCAGCGCTCCAGTCTTCTTTTCTTCAAATACTGCGTGAAGGTGGTGCCGATGGTCAGGAACAGTTTCTGGATGTAGCGCGAAGAAATCTTTTCCGCTTCGGCCAGGTGCTGCAGCGAGAACTCCGGTTCGGATAGATTCAATTCGATGGTCTTGCAGACGCGCTTCAACTGGCTGAGCTGGGTGGAGCTGGAGCGTTTCGAACTGCTCAGATCTTCCACCTGCGGTCCCTTGTGCTGGGCCAGCGTCGACAGCAGCAGGCTTTCCAGCGCCACTTCAATTTGCGACAGGTCTTCCGGCCGGATGTCGCCGAGACTGCCGGAAATGGAATCGAGCAGCGCAAAAATGGCGTTGGCGGTGCCGCTTCCCTTCTGGATGAGCGTGTGTCCTTCCGGAATGGAGCGCAGCAGGCGCAGCAGCAGACTGACGCCCTTCAAACAGATGAAGGTGGCGTGGAAATCCGAGAGGAACTCAAGCTGCCAGTTCTGCGTGGGATCGATGATCAGTACGTGATTGGCATCGAACTGATTGGCTTCGGCGGCCGTCCTGATATAGCCATTTCCCGCACGCAGCTGGACGACAAGAACGGCCTGGCCGCCCTGGTTGAGGTAGCTGCGGATCAGTCCGCTATCGGGGGTGATGATCTGCGGCGTGGCGTGGATTTCGGCATAGATCGATTGCAGCGTCGACACGCATTTCCAGCCGTTGCTGCTGAGTTTCGCTTCCGCCTTTCCTTTTGGACTGAACTTGAGCATCAGGTCGGCGAGAATCTCCGTCCACGCGTCGTTGCGCAGGGCATTCGGTATGACGTCGGTATTGAATCGCCAGTTTTGCATGATGCTCACGTGAAGATGCCGCCTGTCTGCATGGGACAGGATAGAGACATTGCCTGGTACGTTGCCATTCGATTGGGTGATGCACCGGGATTTATGGGCCAGTTTGGATGATTTTTGCGCGGGTTGCCAGAAGCAATCGATAGCAATCATGCCGGCACCGCGAATCCCGTGATGCGACGAGGGCGCGAATACGGGAATTGTTTGGCCTAATGCAAGATTTTCACAATTGTCCAGTTGCTACTTGTCTCCAGGCGAACCAATTCTGGTCAATTGGCGCACTAGGGTGGCAACGATAGTTGCTCATATTGCAATGAAATTGCGCAAAATCATGTGGAAGAAATGCTTATACCGGCGCGATACCCGCATGCAGCCTCACGTGGACGACAATGCCGAAACTGACAGATTTGTCATTTTCCGGTCAGCAACAAGACATTGACGCTACGGTATATTGGCTGCCCTGTGGCGCCGTGTGCGCCCTCGCTTTTGCAGTGTGCAAGCGCGCATACCTGGCGAGCGCTCCGGTATGTGTTGATACCCCAGGGCGCACCGGCCTACCAGAAACGGAATTTACCCAGATGTGGATCGTCAAAATCGCCCTGCGGCGGCCGTACACCTTCCTCGTAATGGCGCTGCTGATCTTCCTCGCCACGCCGATCACGCTGCAGCGCATGGCGACCGACATCTTCCCCGACATCAATATCCCGGTGATCAGCATCATCTGGAAATACAACGGCATGTCGGCCGAGGAGATGGGGCAGCGAATCACCGCCATCAACGAACGCGTGCTGACGACCACCGTCAACGATATCGAACACATCGAATCGCAAACGCTGGGCGGCGTGGCGGTGATCAAGGTGTTCTTCCAGCCGAAGGCGAATATCCAGACGGCGATCGCGCAGGTGACGGCGGTCGAACAGGTGATCGTCAAGCAGATGCCGCCGGGCACGACGCCGCCATTGATCATCCAGTATTCCGCTTCCAGCATCCCGGTCATCCAGCTCGGCCTGTCGAGCAAGTCGATGTCGGAACAGGCGCTGTTCGATACGGCGCTGAATGCGGTGCGCACCAAGCTGGTGACGATTCCGGGCGTGGCGATTCCATATCCGTACGGCGGCAAGAGCCGCGTGGTGTCGGTCGATCTCGATTCGCAGGCATTGCTGGCTAAGGGCTTGTCGCCGACCGACGTCGTCAATGCGATCAGCGCGCAGAACCTGATCCTGCCGGGCGGTACCGCCAAGTTCGGCGATACCGAATACACGGTCAAGATGAACGGTTCGCCGCAGGTGCTGGATGAACTGAACGATCTGCCGGTACGCACGACCAACGGCGCGACCATCTATCTGGGCGAAGTGGCGCACGTGCGCGACGGTTTCACGCCGCAGACCAACATCGTGCGCCACAACGGCGAACGCGGCGTGTTGCTATCGGTGCTGAAGAACGGCGGCGCGTCGACATTGGAAATCGTCGACAACCTGAAAGCTTCGCTGAAGGACATCATCCCGACGCTGCCGGACGGCGTGGAGCTGACCACGCTGTTCGACCAGTCCGTCTTCGTCAAATCCGCGGTGAGCGGCGTCGTGCATGAAGGCCTGATCGCGGGTTGCCTGACGGCGGCGATGATCCTGCTGTTTCTCGGCAACTGGCGTACCACCTGCATCATTGCGATCTCGATTCCGTTGTCGGTGCTGTCGTCGATTCTTGCACTGAATGCACTGGGCGAGACGATTAACATCATGACGCTGGGCGGGCTTGCGCTTTCGGTCGGCATCCTGGTTGACGATGCGACGGTGACGATCGAAAACATCGAACGTTATCTGCACATGGGCCACGATCTGGAAACCGCGATCCTCGAAGGCGCTGGCGAGATCGCGGTGCCGGCCCTGGTGGCGACGCTGTGTATCTGCATCGTGTTCGTGCCGATGTTCTTCCTCACCGGCGTGGCGCGCTATCTGTTCGTGCCGCTGGCCGAGGCCGTGATCTTCGCGATGATCGCGTCCTACATCCTGTCGCGTACGCTGGTGCCGACGCTGGTCATGCTGTTCATGCGCAACGTCAAGCATGGCGCTCAGGGTGATAAGGGCCCCGACCACAAGCCGAGCATGCTGGAGCGCGTGTACACCAAATTCGATGCGCAGTTCGAACGCATGCGCGGCGTCTACATCGTCATCCTCAGCACGCTGCTGCCGCGCCGTCGTTTCTACGCATCGATCTTCCTCGGTTTCTGCGTATTGTCCAGCGGCCTGTATCTGGCGCTGGGGCGCGACTTCTTCCCCAGCGTCGATGCCGGCCTGATGCGCCTGCACTTCCGCGCGCCGACCGGCACGCGTATCGAGGAAACCGCACGGCTGGCCGACCAGATCGAGGCGGTGATCCGCGAAAAGATTCCAGCGGACGAACTGGATACGGTGCTCGACAATCTCGGCCTGCCCTATTCCGGCATCAATCTTTCGTACAGCAACGCCGGCACCATCGGCACTCTGGATGGCGAAATCCAGATCGCGCTGAAGGAAGGCCATGCGCCGACCGACGACTATGTGCAGGAACTGCGGCGCGAACTGCCGAAGCGTTTCCCCGGCATCGAATTCTTCTTCCAGCCGGCCGATGTCGTCACGCAGATCCTGAACTTCGGCCTGCCGGCAGCGATCGACGTGCAGTTCTCCGGCAACAACATCGTCGGCAACTACTATCTGGCCACCGAGCTTGAAAAGGAACTCAAGAAGATTCCCGGCGCGGTGGATGTGCACGTCCACCAGCGCATCGACCAGCCGACAGTGCAGCTGAACATGGACCGCAACAAGATGCAACAGTTGGGCCTGAACGCCAACAACGTCGCACAGAACGTGCTGGTGCCGCTGTCCGGCAGCTTCCAAACTGCACCGGCCTTCTGGCTGAATCCGAAGAACGGCATCTCGTACGACATCTCGATCCAGACGCCGCAGTACAACGTCGATTCGTTGAACACGCTGCTGCAGATTCCGGTCGGCACCGGCGATGCGGCGGTGCCGACGCAATTGCTGAGCAATCTGGTCACGGTGGAGTCTGCGCGCCAGCTGGCGATCGTGTCGCGCTACAACATTTCGCCGGTGGTCGACGTATTCGTCAGCGTCAGCGGGCGCGATCTTGGTTCGGTGGCGGCGGAAGTCGAACGCGAAGTGACGAAGATCCAGCACAAGCTGCCGAAGGGATCGAAGGTCACGATACGCGGCCAGGTGGAAACGATGAAGACGTCGTTCGTCGGTCTCGGCATCGGCTTGGTAATGGCGATTGTGCTGGTCTACCTGTTGATCGTGGTCAATTTCCAGTCGTGGATCGATCCGCTGATCATCATCAGCGCGCTGCCGGCGGCGCTGGCCGGTATTGCGTGGATGCTGTTCCTGACCGGCACTACGCTCTCGGTGCCGGCGCTGACCGGCGCGATCATGACGATGGGCGTGGCGACGGCCAACAGTATTCTGCTGGTGTCATTTGCGCGGCAGCGGTTGCTGGCCGGCGAGACGCCGCTGGCCGCCGCGCTGGAAGCGGGCGCGACGCGTATCCGTCCGGTGCTGATGACGGCGCTGGCGATGATCATCGGCATGCTGCCGATGGCGCTGGGCCTGGGCGACGGCGGCGAGCAGAATGCGCCGCTCGGCCGCGCTACCATCGGCGGCTTGCTGTTCGCCACCGTCTCCACCTTGTTCTTCGTGCCGCTGGTATTTGCGGGTATTCATTCCCTGCTGGCGAAGCGCGCTGCCAAAAAAGGTTTGCCGCCGCCGCACTCCGCTGTTGTTGAAGGAAGTCACTAACATGACCCACGATCGTCACTCTTCCATTGGTATCCACGGCTTGCACGAGCATGAAGCCGCGCGTGGCTTCAAACGCATCCTGCTGCTCAAGCGCATGCAGCGCGTTGCGTTGGCGATTCTCGGTGTGCTGCTGGTCGGCGGCCTGATTGTCATGGGCTTGCGTTTTGCCAAGGGCGGCGCGCTGGCGGAAACCTCGCGCGAACAACAGACGCGTTACGTCAGCGTCATCTCGCCGAAGAGTGCAGCAGAAGACAATCTGCTGCGGCTGCCAGGCACATTGCAGGGCAGTATCGAAGCGCCGATCTATGCGCGCACCAGTGGTTACGTTTCCAGGTGGTACAAGGACATCGGCGACCAGGTGAAACAGGGCGAGCTGCTGGCGCAGATCGACGCGCCGGAAATCGTGCAGCAACTGAATGAGGCGAAGGCGGCGCAGACACAGGCGGCAACCAATCTGCAACTGGCGAAAAGCACCTTCGAACGCTGGGATGCGCTGCGCAAGCGTGACGCAGTATCGCAGCAGGATCTGGACGAGAAGCGCAATGCACTGGCGGTCGCACAAGCTGCGGAAACATCGGCCAAGGCGACCGTGCAGCGTCTGCAGGATCAGGTCGGCTTCAGCCGCATCGTCGCGCCGTTCTCCGGCGTGATCACGCGCCGCAATATCGATATCGGCAATCTGGTCGATGCCGGCGGCGGTTCGCGCGTGCTGTTCACGATGGCCAAGAGTGACACGTTGCGCGCCTATGTCTACGTGCCGCAAAGCTATGCACCGCAGATCAAGACGGGCGACAAGGCAGAAGTGACGTTGCGTGAACTGCCGGGACAAATCTTCACCGGCACCATCGCCCGCACGGCTGGCGCGATCGATCCCCTGACACGCACGATGCAGATCGAAATTCGCTTGCCGAATCCGGATGGCGTGCTGTTGCCGGGCGCTTATGCGCAGGTCGCGATCAAGGCAAGCGGCGCCGCCAGCCAGACGGCGTTGACGGTGCCGAGCAATACCTTGTTGTTCCGTCCGGAAGGATTGCGCGTGGCGCTCGTCGGCGCAGACGGCAAGGTGCATCTGCAGCCGGTATCGATCAGCCGCGAACTCGGCACGACAGTCGAACTGGGCAGTGGCGTCACCACGCAGGACAAGCTCATCGTCAATCCAGCCGATTCGCTGAACGAAGGCGATGTCGTTTCCGTGGTGGCGTCGGAAGACGCGGCACCGGCGAAAGGTGCAGGCAAGAAAGACGCGGACAAAAATGCAGACAGAAACGCGCCGGTCAGCAAGGAGAAGGCATCGTGATGCGTCGGTGCCCTGCTGTTGTCGCTGCACTGGTTGCGCTGCTGGTGCTGGGCGGCTGCGCCGTCGGCCCTGACTATCAGCGGCCGGATGCGCCGCTGGCGCAGTCGTGGAAGACCGAGCCCGGCTGGCAGGCCGGCAATCCGCGTGACGGCGAACTAAAGGGTGCATGGTGGGAAATTTTCGGCGATGCGCAATTGAATGCGCTGCAGGAGCAGGCGCTGCAGAACGGCCAGACGATGGTGATCGCGCAGACGCGCGTTGAGCAGGCACGTGCGCAGGCGAACGTCGCCAACAGCGCCTATTTCCCGCAGATCGGTCTGCAGGGCGGCGTCACGCGTAACCGTACGTCGGCCGAACGCCCGCTGACCAATCGCAATTCGGTCAACAGCTCGATCGTGCAGAACGATTTCAATGCAGCGTTCACCGTCGATTACGAACTGGATCTGTTCGGCCGCGTGCGTCGTCAGGCTGAAGGCGCGACCGCCAGCGCGGAACAGGCGCAGGCCGATTTCGAAAACACGCGGCTGGTGCTGACCGCCGAACTGGCCGCCAATTATTTCGCTCTGCGCGAAGCCGATGCCGAGATCGATCTGCTGCAGCAAATACTGGCTGCGCAGACCAAGGCGCTCGATTACATCAGCGCACAGCATGAACTAGGCGCAGTGTCTGGTCTCGACCTGAACCAGCAACAGGCGTTGACCGCGGCGACGCAAACGCAATTGACCTTGCTGCAGGATCAGCGCGCGCGTTACCAGACGGCGATCGCCATGCTGGTCGGTGTGCCGGCGCCCGATTTTGCGCTGGCTTCCGATCCGAAGCTGGCGCACGTGCCGGCGATTCCGCTGACGGCGCCGGCCGCGCTGCTGGAGCGCCGTCCCGATATCGCCGCCGCCGAGCGCGCGATGGCCGCCGCCAATGCGCAGATCGGCGTGGCGCGCAGCGCCTACTTCCCGTCGCTGTTCCTGTCCGGACTGGTCGGCAGCGATGCCAACAAGATCGGCAACCTGTTCACTGCGCCGGCGGCGCTGTGGGCGATCGGTGTCAGCGCGACGCAGACCGTGTTCGACGGCGGCCGCACCAGCGCCAACGTCGACTTCGCCGAAGCCGGCTATCGGCAGGCGGTGGCGAATTATCGGCAGACGGTGCTGACCGCCTTCCAGGAAGTGCAGGACGGCTTGAATACCGATGCGGCGCTGACGCAGGCAGTTGCGTCAGCCAAGGTCGCGGCGGACAGCGCGGATCGCTTTCTCGGCTTGTCCGTCGATCGCTATCAGAGCGGCATTGCTGCCAGCCTGGAAGTCGTCGTCGCGCAGCAGACGCTGCTCGGCTATCGTCGGCAGGAAGTGCAGTTGCGCGGACAGCGTTTGCTGAATACAGTGAAACTGATCAAGGCATTAGGCGGCGGCTGGCATGCGCCGCAGACGGTGCCGGTAGCGGCATCCGCTACGTCTGCAACATCAACAACATCCGCAACCTCAGCCAACTGACGCGAGCGAACGATGAAGATCCTGGTGATCGAAGACGAGCCGAAGACCGTGGCCTATCTGCAGCGCGGCCTGACCGAGCAAGGATATGCGGTCGACGTCGCGAACAACGGCATCGATGGCCAGCATCTGGCGCTGACCGGAGATTACGATGCGATCGTGCTCGACATCATGATGCCAGACCGCGACGGCCTGACGGTATTGCAGGCCTTGCGGCGCGAGAAGGAAACCCCGGTCATCATGCTGACCGCGCGCGGCGAAGTCGACGATCGCATCCACGGCCTGCGTAGCGGCGCCGACGATTACCTGGTCAAGCCGTTCTCCTTCCTCGAATTGCTGGCGCGCCTGCAGGCGTTGGGCCGGCGCGGACGCCCGCAGGAAGCGGCGCACATCCGCATTGCCGATCTGCACATCGATCTGATCGCGCGCCGTGCGGTGCGCGGTGTGCGGCGGCTCGACCTGACGGCGAAGGAATTTGCGCTGCTTGCCGTGCTGGCCCGCCATCGCGGACAGGTGCTGTCGAAAACCGTGATCGTCGAAATGGTGTGGGACGTCAATTTCGAGAGCAATACCAACGTCGTCGAAGTCGCCATCAAGCGCCTGCGCGCGAAGCTGGACGAGCCGTCCGAAACCAAGCTGCTGCATACGATACGCGGCATGGGCTATGTGCTGGAAGAGAAGCATGAGTAAAACCGGATCGTCTTCGGCACATGTCGCTACGCATTCCGCCACGCACTCGATCGCGCGCCGGCTGGCGCTGATGTTCGCGCTCGCGGCCGCCGGCGTGTTCTTCACGGTGGGTGTCGTGCTGTACAACATCCAGTGCAACGAATTGCATCGCCACCAGCGGCAGGAAATCCTGACGCGCTACGAATTCGTCGAAAGCCTGATCGCGCGCCGCATGTTCAATACCGAGAAATGGGCGCTGCTGGAAAGCAAGCTGAAGGAACTGACGCCGCAGGAAGGCAACGTCACGTACATCGTCACCAGCGACGATCCGCGCTATCGCCTCGGCACGCCCTTTCCATCCGATGTGAAGATCGTCCAGGAACGTGGCGGCGTACAGCGCGTCTTCATGCCGGAGCGCACCTATCTGACGATGAGCGGCAAGGTGGCACCGCTGGGCGACCGACCGACCGTGATGCTGACGGTAGGCGTCGATCCGAGCGCCTTCGACACGACCAGCCACGCATTGAACGTCGCGCTGGTCTTCGCCTCGCTGTTCGGCGTGGCGGCGGTAGCGGCGCTCGGCTGGTGGATTGCGCGGCGCAGCCTGGCTGCCGTCGACGACCTGTCGCGCCATGCGCAGGAGCTGGGGCCGAAGAAACTGTCCGAACGCCTGCCTGTGCGCAAGCTTCCGGGCGAGCTGGCCGGGCTCGTGCTGTCGTTCAACGGTGCGCTGGAACGTGTCGAGCAGGCATACATGCAGTTGTCGACCTTCAATGCGGACGTCGCGCACGAACTGCGTACACCGCTCGGCAACCTGATCGGCCAGACGCAGGTGATCCTGTCGCGCGAACGCTCGGTCGCCGAACTGGAAGAAGTGCTGCAATCGAATCTGGAAGAACTGGAACGGCTGCGCACCATCATCAACGACATGCTGTTTCTCGCGCAGGCCGATCGCGGCATGCGTCCGGACAATCTGGTGCGGACCTCGATTGCGCAGGAAGTCGGCAAGAGTGCGGAATTCCTCGATATGCTGCTGGAAGATGCCTGCTGCACGTTGAAGATCGAAGGCGATGCCGAAGCGGCGATCGAGCCATCGCTGTTCGGCCGTGCGATCACCAATCTGCTGTACAACGCCATCCAGCATTGCGATCGCCAGTCGGCCATCGTCATCCGCATCACTGAATCGGAAGATGGCGTGACGATCGCCGTCAGCAATCATGGCATGCCGATCGCTGCGCATCATGTGGATCGGCTGTTCGATCGTTTCTATCGGGCCGATTCGTCCCGCACAGACAGCCGCAACAGCCACGGACTCGGCCTGGCGATCGTCAAGGCGATTGCCGTGATGCACGGCGGTACCGTGTTTGCGCAGAGTCGCGACAACGAAACCACCATCGGCCTGACGATCGCGCACGGCATCGCGCGTTGATCGGATGCCGTGCGATCGGGCCGTAGGTCGCGAACCGCCTTTCAACCCACCAGTTTCTGCAATTCGCCTCTGGCGATGCCGGACAGCGTGCGCCATGCCAGTCCGAGGATGACCACGGTTGCAATGGCGAGCAGCAGGCCGGCAACGATATTGGTAAAGACGCCAGGTGCATGCGCGGCGTAGCGCAATGCGGTCGCTGCCGTTGCGGCCAGCGGGAAGCTGGCTGCCCACCATGCCACGCGGAAAGGGCAGCAACGCGGCAGATGCCGCAGCCTGCCAAGCAACACGGCCGTCATGAACAGCATCAGCATGTAGAGCGCTTCGGCAAAGAAATCGATGCGGCCGGTGGTCGCTACATAGGCCGCAAAACCGACGGCGAAAGGTGCGCCCAGAATCAGCAGCGAAGGCTGCATGGCGGCCGGCAACGGCTCTTCGTACATCAGTCGCGACAGGATCATCGTAAACAACGGTATGGCAAAGAACAGGCCGACGGCCGTGGCGAACACCATCACCGCGTGCAGGCTGTGTTCCCAGCCGAGCGCCGGCACGGCAAGCGGAATGTCGATCAGGCCCACGGCAGGCACGATCCACGCCGGCGTGGCATGCGCGGCCTTTTGGCGAGTGGTGATCCAGCGCGATACGATGGCCCAGGCAAATACCGTCATCAGGATTGCACCTATGCTCCAGACGACGCGTGCCAGCGTCAGATTGATGTCGACCAGCAGCAGCGGCAACAACAACATGCTGACCAGTGGCGTGCCGAACAGGTTGCCGGCCACAGGGTGCTGAAACTCTGCGCGTACGGCGTCGAAATCGGTCAATGCCTTGATGCCGTAGGCAACGCCCTGTGCAATGAAAGCCAGGATGGCCAGTGTGGCAAACGCATGTGCAATCCACGAGGGGGCATCGAATTGCGCATGCGCGAGACGCCATGCCACGGACAAGCCGGTGAGTCCCATGACGGCACCGAACAGGGCCACTGGCAGATAGCTCAGGCGTTTGCCTGTGACGGCAGCTTGTGATGGGGTGACGGTATTCATGTTTTCTCCCTGATGAGGCGATAGACGTTGCGGCCGGTTCATCGCGCTGATGATTGTGTTGATACATCGTCGCGATGAACGGACCGTAACGTGCATCAGGCCTTGGTAGCGGTTACTGCATCGAGTGCGCGTGCCGTATAGACCATTGCTGCGCCGGCATTCATCGCAATGGCGACGCTCAGTGCATCGGCGAGTTCTTCCTGCGTCACGCCTTGCTGCAATGCGCGTTGCGCGTGGATGGCGATACAGCCGTCGCAGCGCGTGGTCACGGCTACGGCCAGCGAAATCAGTTCGGCCGTCTTGCCGTCGAGGCGGCCGGGTTTGGTGGCGGCACCGGCGAGTGCCTGATAACCCTTGACGGTATCCGGCGACAGCGTGGCGTAATCGCCGACGCGTTGCATGAGTTCGGTGCGGTAGTTGTTCCAGTCGAGCATGATTTTCTCCTTGGTGTGCGGCGCGACGGACGTCGCTGCCATGGAGACAGTATTGCGTGCGTCGTCGATATCATGAATACTGCGACGTATTCATTTTTAGCGGATTCGTATCATGGACGCACTGACCCGCCTGATTCAGCTTGCGCGGCCGCAGGCCAGTCTGGAGTTGCGCTGCCAGCTCACAGGCAAATTTGCGCTGCCGCATCAATCGCCGACGGACATTGCTCCGTTTCATCTGGCCTTGCACGGCCGATGTGCGATCGAGACGCCCGACGGTTCGGTGTTGACGCTGGAGGCCGGCGACATCGTGATGTTTCCACGCGGCGGCGCGCACTGGATACGCGATGTCGACCTGCGCGCCAAACGCGCGACGCGGCCGACCTTTTCGCACGACGGCGTGCTGACACTGGAGCGCGTCGGCAGCGGCGAGCCGGACATCGATCTGCTGTGCGGTCGTTTCGAATATGCGCACGGACCGGCGGCGCTGTTGTTGCGTGCGTTGCCCGATCCGTTACACGTTTCGCTGGTTGAAGGCGACAGCGCATCGCATCTGCATGCGCTGGTTGCGCTGATGCGCGACGAGGCGGAACGCCGTCAGCCGGGTGCGCTCGCCATCGTTACCGCGCTGAGCCAGGCATTGTTCGCGATGGCCTTGCGCGCCTACGGCGCACAGCATCCGGATGCTGCCAACGTCTTGACGCTCTCCTCCGATGCGCGAATGGGGCCGTCGATACGCGCGTTGCTGGCCGAACCCGGACGGCCATGGACGATCGAAGAGCTGGGCAGTCTGTCAGCGATGTCGCGCGCGACGTACGCGCGGCATTTCCGCGAAAAAGCCGGCATGACGGTCTGGGAATTCCTGAATCAGGTGCGCATGACGATTGCAGCGGACCTGCTGCGGCGGACGACGCGCAACGCAGCCGATATCGGCATGGAAGTCGGCTACCAGTCGGAAGCGGCATTCGGCAAGGCATTCCAGCAATACATGGGTATGCCGCCGGGGCGCTATCGCCGCAATGGTCAGGCGTAGGCAGATATGGCGGCGGTTCGTGCGCGAGTATGCGACGGTGCCGACCGCGCCTGCCGATCGTCTGTGATCGTCACCGTGCCACTGGCGTCGTATTGTCGGCCTTGCCTGCCGTATCGCCGGTTGTATTTGCTGTCTGACGCAGCCAATCGTGATGCCGGTGATAGAAAACGGCACTGATCAGCAGCACCGCCATCAGCGCGAATTCGGTGCCCAGCGCCGCAACGATCGCCTTCAGGTAATCGCCGCCCTGGTGCAACACCTGCGCCAGCACCGTGCCGAGCAGTGCGGATCCGAGTCCGAACGCTGCCTGCTGCACCGTCGACAGCATCGAACTGCCGGCACCGGCCTGTTCGGTCGGCACGTCGGACAAGCCGATGCGGAAGAAGCTGCCGACGATCAATGCCTGGCCGAAACCGATGAACATCGTCGCCGGTATCAGATGCAGCACGCCGGGATGCGGCCACGTCAGCTTCAACGTCAGCATCAATCCCAGCAAGCCGATCATCTGGATCACGCAGCCCAGCATCAGCGTCGGTGCCTGTCCGATGCGGCGGACGAAGCGCACGCTGTTCAGCGACGACAGGAAGTAGATTGCGCCCATCGCGATGAAGGAGTTGCCGGCTTGCAGCGGCGACAATCCGGCGCCGCTCTGCAGCGTCAGCGACATCGTGAACATGTAGCCGCTCCAGCACGAAAAAAACAGCACGGCGATGACGAGACCGAAGCGCGTGCTCGGAATGCGCAGCAATGCTGGCGGCAGCAGCGGATGTGCGCCACGCCGTTCTTCGTTGCGTTCGACGCGCCACAACCAAGCCAGCAGCGGCGGCACTGCGACGAGCAAGGCGACGTATGGCCATGACCAGTGACGCACCGGGCCGAGCGCCAGCGGCAATAGCAGACTGACGATCACCAGCGCCAGCAACGTGGTGCCGGACCAGTCGATGTCGGTGCGTGTGGTGCGTTTCGTTTCCGGAATCCAGCGCGGCGTTGCCACCAGCAATGCCGCGCAGATCGGCAGGTTGATCAGGAACACGCTGCGCCAGCCCAGCCCGGCGATATCGGCCGAAACCAGAAAGCCCCCCAGCACCTGCCCGACGATGAAGGCCAGTCCGCCAATTGCACCGTAGTAGCCGATGGCGCGCGAATGTTCATGGCCGGACAGGCCGACGTGGATCGTCGCCAGAATCTGCGGCACGATCAGCGCCGCGCCGACGCCCTGCAGCATGCGCGCGAACAGCAGCATCCAGATCGAGCCGGCCAGGCCGCACAGCAACGAAGCAAGTCCGAATACCTGCACGCCCCACAGGAACAGCCGGCGCCGTCCGAAGTTGTCGCCGAGGCGGCCACCCATCGCCAGGCAGACCGCGAAGGCGACGCCGTAGACGGCGACGATCAGTTCCAGTTCGGTCGCAGTTGCGTGGAAGGTTTGTGCGATCGCATCGAGCGCGACGTTGACGATGGAGAAGTCGATCTGCGGCAGCAGCTGTCCGGCAAGAAGAACGGCAAGCCCGGCCGCGCCGAGCTGGCTGCCGGGGGAAGAATGGGCGGAGGAGGTGGCCATGAAAACCAGAAGCGAAATGCGGAGCAGGCATGGTATCCGCAATGCCGCAAGGCTGCAGGAGGCGGGCCGATTACCTCTCCTGCAGCATGGCCTTTCGTCAGTGTCCGGCCACTTGCTGTGTTGCGCCAGCCTTGTCGTGCGTGCCGAATTTCTCGACCATCGTCGCGCTGGCGCGATTCAAGCCGTTGACGTCGACGACGATGCCGTTGCGGCGGAACTTGAAGACGATGCGGTCCAGCGCCTCGATCGCGGTGATGTCCCAGAAATGTGCGTGCGACAGGTCGAGATGCACGGCGGTGACGGCCTCCTTGAAATCGAATTCCGATACCAGCGCTTCGGACGACGCGAAGAACACCTGGCCGCGCACCTGATAGCGACGCGTGCGGCTTTCTTCGTCCAGCGTCGACGTGACGTCCAGTACCGAGCGTACCTTGGATGCGAAGAACAGTGCGCTCAGCAGCACGCCTGCGCCGACGCCGATGGCGAGGTTGTGCGTGGCGACCACGACGATCACGGTGGTCAGCATCACGATCGATGAAGTCGTCGGATGCGATGTCAGGTTCTTCAGCGAACGCCAGCTGAACGTGCTGATCGACACCATCACCATCACGGCCACCAGCGCCGCCATCGGAATCTGCTTGACCCACGGGCCGAGGAAGACGACCAGGATCAGCAGGAAGATGCCGGCGAGGAAAGTGGAAAGCCGTCCGCGTCCGCCGGAGCGCACGTTGATCACCGACTGTCCGATCATCGCGCAACCCGGCATGCCGCCGACCATGCCGGCGGCGATGTTGGCAATGCCCTGCCCGCGGCATTCGCGATTCTTGTCGCTCGGCGTGTCGGTGAAATCATCGATGATGGAGGCAGTCATCAGCGACTCGAGCAGGCCGACGATGGCGATCGCGAACGAATACGGCAGGATGATCTGCAGCGTCTCCATTGTCAGCGGCACGGAAGGCCAGGCAATCGTCGGCAGACTGTCCGGGAATGCGCCCATGTCGCCGACCGTGCGCACCGGCAGATGCAAGGTCATGGCGATGATCGTCAGCACGATGATGCAGATCAGCGGCGACGGCACGGCGGTCGTCAGACGCGGCAGCAGATAGATGATCGCGAGGCCGCCAGCCACCATGGCCCAAACGACGGGGCCGTGGTTCAGTTCCGGCAACTGCGCGAGAAAAATCAGGATGGCCAGCGCATTGACGAAGCCGGTGATCACCGAGCGCGACACAAAACGCATCAATGCACCGAGGCGCAGCAGGCCCGCGATGATCTGGAAGACGCCGGCCAGGATGCCGGCAGCCAGCAGATAAGACACGCCATGATCCTTGACGAGATCGACGACCAGCAACGCAATGGCGCCGGTCGCCGCAGAGATCATGGCCGGCCGGCCGCCGGCGATGGCAGATACGGCAGCGATGACGAAGGCGGCATACAGCGCCACCTGCGGATCGACGCCGGCGATGGCGGCAAAGGCCAGCGCTTCCGGAATCAGCGCGAGCGCGACGACGAGGCCGGACAGGATGTCGGCACGGATGTTCGAGAACCATTGTTCTCGCAGTGAAGGGTATTTCATCGGCAGCAATCGAAATGATCGATGCGGCGAGCCATGACATGGCTATGGTCATGGCCGCATTGCCTGCATCGAGGGGGTGATCATGCGCATGCCGCGCCACGCGCGGATGCGAAGGGAATGCCAAGGCCATTCCGCTCGGCGCACGACGAGCGCGCGGCAAAGACAGAGGAAGGGCGATGGCGGAAAGGCGTGAACTACATCGGTATGCGGGAAATGTGCGGAATGGGCGAAGTACGTGGAGAAGCGATCACCACGCAATCGCAGGCGCCATGGTAAACGATGCGGCGATCGTTGGCAAAACGTGCCATGAGGGAAACAGTGCGACCGGCATGTAGCGGCTCAGGTGTGCGTGTCAGCAGTGATGCACCTGCGTAATCGACCGACATCACCGCGACCAACATCACCGGCCGATTTCGTAGGCGATATGTTCTCTACGATCAGCCTGGTGATGCGCCGTCGGTGTTTTGCGGCACCACGTCGGCGTCGTGATTGCCATCGCGATTCGTTTGGTCTGAGGCTTCCGCATGCCAGCCGCCGCCCAATGCCTTGATCAGCAGCACGCTGGCGGCAAGCCGCCGATTGAGGATGTTGACGGCGCTGATCTCGCTGTCCAGTGCGGTCGTCTGCGCGGTGATCACGTCCAGATAGCTGACGAGACCGGACTTGTACTGGTTGGTCGCGATTTCCACCGACTTGCGTGCCAGTTGCACGCCCTCGCCTTGCGTTTGTGCTTCCTGTTCGAGAATGCGCAACGCGGCCAGATTGTCTTCCACTTCCTGGAAGCCGGTCAGCACGGTCTGCCGGTACAGCGCGACGTTTTCGTCGTAGGCGGCGATCGCCTGATCGGTCTGCGCCTGACGCGCGCCGAAGTCGAGCAGCGTCTGCGCCAGCGTCGGGCCGATCGACCAGAAGCGGTTCGGCAATGTCAGCAGGTGCGACATGCTGTCGTTCTGGTAGCCGACGTTGGCCGACAGCCCCAGCGATGGAAACCATGCGGATTTGGCGATGCCGATTTCGGCATTGGCAGCGGCCAGTCGGCGTTCGGCGGCAGCGATGTCGGGCCGGCGTTCCAGCAATGCGGACGGCACGCTCAGCGGGATGTCAGGTACGGATGCGGTCAGCGGTGCCGGCGCTATATCGAATTCGGCCGGCGCCTTGCCGACCAGCAGCGCGATCGCGTGTTCCAGTTGTGCGCGCTGCACGCCGATGTCCAGCGCCTGCGTCTGCGTGGTTTTCAGCTGGGTTTGCGCGCGCACCACATCGGCACGCGCGGCCACGCCGGCGGCGTACTGATTTTGCGTCAGCTTCAGCGAACGCTCGTAATCTGCCAGCGTGCGATCCAGCAACGCCTTCTGCGAATCGAGCGCGCGCAGCTGGAAGTAGTTCTGCGCCAGCTGCGCCTGCATGCTGAGGCGCGTGTTTTCCAGATCGGCGGCGCTGGCTTGCGCACTGTTCGTATTGGCTTCCACCGTGCGGCGCACGCGGCCCCACAGGTCGACTTCCCAGCTTGCGCCTAGCGATGCGCCGTAGTTGGTGCGTACGCCGCTGCCGCTGGTGGTGGCGTTGGTTACCTGATTGTTGCGCACGGTTGCACTGCTGGAACGCGTGACATCGAATTCGCCGGTGATGGTCGGGAAGTATTCGGAACGTGCCGATTGCACCAGTGCCTGCGCCTGACGATAGGCGGCCTCGGCCTGTGCCAGGCTCAGGTTCGATGTGTTGACCTGTTCCTGCAGGGTATTCAGCAGCGGATCGCCGAAGATTTCCCACCAGTTGCCGCGCAGCGCCGCATCGTTCGGTTGCGCGGTCTTCCAGCCGTTCGCTTCCTTGAAGGCGGCCGGCTGCGCAACCTCGGGACGCACGTAGTCGGGGCCGACTGCGCAGGCGCTCAACAGTAACGTTGAGAGCAGCGCCGAGGCGACGGCGGCGGCCGACGGCTTGATGCGATAGCGGTGCGGCTTCATTGTGCTTCCATTCATTTCATATCTCGATTTCATATTCCGTTCGGTTCGTATCTGTTTACATGCCGATTCAGGTTGCCGAGTCTGCCGCTGTGTCCGGCGACGGATGGCGGCGGCGCCAGCGCGACCACATGCGGTGGCTCCAGGCGCTGAAGCGGTCCATGTACAGATAGACGACCGGCGTCGTGTACAGCGTCAGCATCTGGCTGACAACCAGGCCGCCGACGATGGTCACGCCGAGCGGACGACGCAGTTCGGAACCGGTTCCTGTGCCCAGCATCAGCGGCAGCGCGCCCAGCAGCGCGGCGGCCGTCGTCATCATGATCGGACGGAAGCGCAGCACGCAGGCCTGCCGGATCGCATCGCGCGGCGTGCGGTTTTCGGTGCGCTGTGCGACCAGTGCGAAGTCGATCATCATGATCGCGTTCTTTTTGACGATGCCGATCAGCAGGATGATGCCGATGAAGCCCATGATCGACAGGTCCATGTGGAACAGCAGCAGCGCAAGGATGGCACCGACACCGGCCGACGGCAGCGTGGACAGGATCGTGATCGGATGCACATAGCTTTCGTACAGCATGCCGAGCACGATGTAGATCGTCGCCAGCGAAGCGAACAGCAGGAACGGCAGGCTGGAGAACGACGACTGGAACACCTTGGCCGTGCCCTGGAAGCTGCCGTGCACGGTGTTCGGCATGTGCAGCGTGTCGACCTTGGCGTTGATTGCTTCGGCCGCTTCGCTGAGCGTGACGTTGGGGGCGAGGTTGAACGAAATCGTCGTCGCCGCGAACTGGCCCTGATGATCCACCGACAGCGTGGTCGAGGTCGGCTCGAAACTGGAGAATGCCGACAGCGGCACCATCGTGCCTTCGCTGTTGCGCACGTGGAGATCGCGCAGGATTTCCGGCCGCTGCCAGTATTGCGGCGCGACTTCCATGATCACGTGATATTGATTGCGCTGCGCATAGATGACCGATGCCTGGCGCTGGCCGAAGGCGTCGTACAGCACCGCATCGACTTCGGCTTGCGTGACGCCCAGGCGCGCCGCGGTATCGCGATCGACGTTCAGCGTGATCTGCAGGCCGCGATCCTGCTGCGAGGTGTTGACGTCCAGCAGCTGCGGCACGGTGCGCAACGCTTCCAGCACGCGCGGCCCCCACAGATCGAGCGCGTTCAATTCGTCCGCCTGCAGCGTGTACTGGTATTGCGCATTGCTGGAGCGGCCGCCGACGCGGATATCCTGCGCCGCCTGCATGAACAGCGTCGCGCCCGGTACGCGCGCCAGCTTGCCGCGCAGCCGGTTGATGACGTCGTCGGCGCTGACCTTGCGTTCGTTCAGCGGTTTCAGCGTGATGAACATCTGCCCGCTATTGCGCCGGCTGCCGCCGGTAAAGCCGATCACGCTGGCGACGGCCGGATCGGCACGGATGATGTCGATGAAAGCCGTCAGCTTCGGCTGCATCGCCTGGAACGAAGTCGCCTGATCGGCCTGGATGAAGCCCATGATGCGGCCGGTGTCCTGTTGTGGGAAAAAGCCCTTGGGAACCACACCGTACAGATAGAAGTTGAAGCCGACCACCGCCACCAGGATCAGCATCATGATGCGCGTATGGCGCAGCGCCCAGTCGAGACTGCGTTCGTAGTGGTGGATCATCCAGTCGAATACGCGTTCGCCGGCCAGATACCAGCGATTGCGTTTCTGTTCCACCGTCTCACGCCGCAGGATGCGCGCGCACATCATCGGCGTGGTTGTCAGCGACACGACCAGCGAGACCAGTACCGCCGCCGACAGCGTGATCGCGAATTCGTGGAAGTAGCGGCCGACCAGTCCGCCCATCAGCAGCATCGGGATGAACACGGCAACCAGCGAGATCGACATCGACAGCACCGTGAAGCCGACTTCGCGCGCGCCGAGCAGCGCCGCTTGCAGCGGCTTCATGCCCTTCTCGATATGGCGCATCACGTTTTCCAGCACGACGATCGCATCGTCGACGACGAAGCCGGTCGAGATCGTCAGCGCCATCAGCGAGAAGTTGTTCAGGCTGAAACCGAGCAGATACATGATGCCGAAGGTACCCAGCAGCGAGATCGGCACCGCCACGCTCGGGATGATGCTGGCACGTACGTTGCGCAAGAACAGGAAGACCACCATGATCACCAGCGCAATCGATATCACCAGCGTGAATTCGACGTCGTGCAACGAAGCGCGGATCGTCGTCGTCTGGTCCAGCACGACATCCATGTCGATTGCGGCCGGGATCGACGCCTGCAGGTTGGGCAGCAAGGCGCGCACGCGATCGACGGTTTCGATGATGTTGGCGTTCGGCTGGCGGTTCATGATCAGCAGCACCGAGCGCTTGCCGTTGGCCATGCCGGCGTTGCGCAAGTCTTCCACCGAATCGGTGACTTCGGCCACGCTGGACAATTGCACCGGCGCGCCGTTGCGCCAGGTGACGATCAGCGGCCGGTACTGGGCGGCAGTCTTCGCCTGATCGTCGGTGGCGACTTGCCACTGACGCTGCTCGCTTTCCACATAGCCTTTCGGCCGGTTGGCATTGCTCTCCTGCAGCGCAGTGCGGACTTCGTCTAGGCCGACGCCGTACTTGTTCAATGCCATCGGATTGAGTTCGACGCGCACTGCCGGCAGCGAACTGCCGCCGACGCTGACTTGGCCGATGCCCTGCACTTGCGACAGCTTCTGCTGCAGGATGGTGGAGGCGGCGTCGTACAGCTGGCCCTGCGTCATTGTGTCGGACGTCAGCGCGATGATCATGATCGGCGCATCGGCCGGATTGACCTTGCGATAGGTCGGATTGCTGCGCAGCGTGGATGGCAGATCGGCGCGCGCGGCATTGATCGCGGCCTGTACGTCGCGCGCGGCGCCGTCGATATCGCGATCGAGATCGAACTGCAGGATGATGCGGGCCGAGCCGGACGAACTGCTCGACGTCATTTCAGTAATGCCGGCGATGCGGCCCAGCGAACGTTCCAGCGGCGTGGCGACGGTGGAAGCCATCGTCTCGGGACTGGCGCCCGGCAAGGAAGCCGAAACCAGGATGGTCGGAAAATCCACTTGCGGCAACGGCGATACCGGCAGCAGGCCGAACGACACGATGCCGGCCAGCGCGACGCCCAGCGTCAGCAGCGTGGTGGCGACGGCGCGGTGGATGAAGGCGGCGGACAGGTTCATGGCGGATTCATTGCCTCGCCCGATGCATCGTCAAGCGTGTCGTTACGCGTATCGTCTTCGGCCAAACGTTTGGCGCCGAAGCGCTCGGCCAGCCTGTCGAATGCCAGATAGATCACCGGCGTTGTGAACAGCGTCAGCACCTGGCTGACGATCAGGCCGCCGACGATGGCGATGCCGAGCGGACGGCGCAGTTCGGAACCGACGCCGGTGCCCAGCATCAGCGGCAATGCGCCCAGCAGCGCCGCCATCGTCGTCATCATGATCGGACGGAAGCGCAGCAGGCAGGCCTGATAGATCGCGTCGCGCGGCGACATGCCTTCCTTGCGTTCGGCTTCCAGCGCAAAGTCGATCATCATGATCGCGTTCTTCTTGACGATGCCGATCAGCAGGATGATGCCGATCACCGCGATGATGCCGAGATCGCTGCGCGCAATCAGCAACGCCAGCAGTGCGCCCATGCCGGCCGACGGCAAGGTAGAAAGAATCGTGATCGGGTGGATATAGCTTTCGTACAGCACGCCAAGCACGATGTAGACAGTGACGATGGCAGCCAGGATCAGCAGCAGCGTGTTCGACAGCGAGGCCTTGAACGCCAGCGCGGCGCCCTGGAAAGTGATCTGCGTGCTGGCCGGCAGGCCGATTTCATCCTTCGCCTGTTCGATCGCATCGACCGCGTCACCCAGCGAAGCGCCGGGCGCGAGGTTGAACGAAATCGTCGCTGCCGGGAACTGGCCGACATGATTGATCACCAGCGGCGTCGAGCGCTGCACCAGTGTCGTGATCGTCGACAGCGGAATCTGCTGGCCGTCCGACGTGGCGACGTAGATGTGGTCCAGTGCTTCCAGTCCCTTGCGGAATTCCGGCTTCACTTCCAGCACGACGCGGTACTGGTTGGTCTGCGTGAAGATGGTCGACACGATGCGCTGGCCGAATGCGCTGTACAGTGTGTTGTCGATCGCGGCCGGCGTGATGCCGAGGCGCGATGCGGTGCCGCGGTCGATCAGCAGCGCCGCCTGCAGGCCGTTGTCCTGCAGGTCGCTGGCGACGTCACGCAGCTGCGGCAGCGATGCCAGTTTGTCCACCAGCTTCGGCACCCAGGCGCTCAACACGTTGGAATCGGCATCCTGCAGCGTGAACTGGTATTGCGTACGCGAGACGCGCGTTTCGATCGTCAGATCCTGCACCGGCTGCATGTACAGCGAAATGTCGTGCACATCGGCCAGCTTGTTCTGCAGGCGGTCGATGATCTCCGATGCGCTGGCGTCGCGTTCCTCGAACGGTTTCAGGTTGATCTGGATGCGGCCGCTGTTCATCGTCGTGTTGGTGCCGTCGACACCGATGAAGGACGACAGGCTTTCGACATCCGGATCCTGCAGGATGATCTTTGCCAGCGCCTGTTGACGTTCGGACATCGCCTGGAATGAGATCGATTGCGGCGCTTCCGAAATGCCCTGGATCACGCCGGTATCCTGTATCGGGAAGAAGCCTTTCGGAATGAAGACATACAGCAGCACAGTCAGTAGCAGCGTGACGATGGCGACGATCAGGGTCGCGGTTTGGCGCTCCAGCACCCACGTCAGCCATTTGCCGTATTGCGCGATCGTGCGATCGAAGAAGGCGCCGGAGGCGTGATAGAAGCGGCTTTGCTTTTCTTCAGGCACGTGGTGCAGCAGCTTGGCGCACATCATCGGCGTCAGTGTCAGCGAGACGATGGCAGAAATGATGATGGTGACCGACAGCGTGATCGCGAATTCGCGGAACAGTCGGCCAACGACGTCGCCCATGAACAGCAGCGGAATCAGCACTGCAATCAGCGAGATCGTCAGTGACAGAATCGTAAAGCCGATCTGCGCCGAGCCCTTCAATGCTGCCTTCAACGGCGATTCGCCTTCCTCGATGTAGCGCGCGATGTTTTCGATCATCACGATTGCATCGTCGACGACGAAGCCGGTGGAAATCGTCAGCGCCATCAGCGACAGGTTGTTCAGGCTGAAGCCGGCCAGATACATGACGCCGAACGAACCGATCAGCGACAGTGGCACCGCCACGCTGGGGATGATGGTGGCGGGGATATTGCGCAGGAACAGGAAGATCACCAGCACGACCAGTGCCACGGCCAGCACCAGCTCGAACTGCACGTCGTTAACCGAGGCGCGTATCGTCGTCGTGCGGTCGCTCAACAGCGACACTTCGACGGAAGACGGCAGCGATGCCTGCAGTTGCGGCAGCAGTTTCTTGACCTGATCGACCACCTGGATCACGTTCGCGCCCGGCTGGCGCTGGATGTTCAGGATGATGGCCGGCTGCTCGTTGACCCATGCCGCCTGCCGGATGTTTTCCGCATCGTCGACGATGTTGGCAACGTCGGTCAGGCGAATCGGCGCGCCGTTTTTGTAGGCGACAATGATCGCCTTGTATTCGGCAGCCGAGCGCAGCTGGTCGTTGGCATCGATCGTGTAGGCGCGTGCCGGTCCGTCGAAACTGCCCTTGGCCTGGTTGACGTTGGCGCTGGCGATTGCGGTGCGGATGTCTTCGATGTTCAGGCCGTAGGCTGCCAGCGCGGTTGGATTGGCCTGGATGCGCACGGCGGGCCGCTGGCCGCCGGACAGGCTGACGAGGCCGACGCCGGTTACCTGCGAAATCTTCTGCGCCAGCCGCGTATCGGCCAGCGATTGCACCTGCGGCAGCGGCAATGTCTTCGACGTCAGCGCCAGCGTCATGATCGGCGTGTCGGCCGGATTGACCTTGCTGTAGATCGGCGGCGCCGGCAGGTCGGACGGCAGCAGGTTGCCGGCGGCGTTGATCGCGGCCTGCACTTCCTGCTCGGCGATGTCGAGACTGAGATCGAGGCTGAACTGCAGCGTGATGACCGATGCGCCGCCGGAACTGGTGGACGACATCTGGTTCAGCCCCGGCATCTGGCCAAACTGGCGTTCCAGCGGCGCCGTCACCGATGACGTCATCACATCGGGACTGGCGCCCGGATACAGCGTGACGACCTGGATCGTCGGGTAATCGACTTCAGGCAGTGCCGACAGCGGCAGCATGCGGTAGGCGAGTACACCCACCAGCAGAATCGCCAGCATCAGCAGCGAGGTCGCAACCGGCCGCAGGATGAAGGGGCGCGACAGACTCATGGATTGGTGCCCTTGGCTGCAGCCGCCGCCTTGCGGTCTTCCGCCGCCGCAGCCTGTGCTGCGGCAGGTGCGCCCGGATGGGCATCCTTGTTGCGATTGCCGCGGCGCGGATGCGCGTCGTTCTGTTCTGCCGGTGCAGTGGTTTTACCATCCTGCTGGGCCACGTCGACCTTGGCACCTTCTCGCAGCTTGTCGGCGCCGTCGACGACGATGCGTTCGCCCGCCTTCAGGCCGGAAACGATTTCGGTGTCGTCGCCTTGCGTGGTGCCGGTCTTGATCGTGCGCACCGATACCGTGCCGTCGGCATTGATGACATAGGCATAGTCGCCCTTGCTGCCGTGCTGGATGCCGGCCGACGGCACGATGACGACATCACGTTTGGTCTCGACCAGCAGCCGCGTGTTGACGAACTGGTTGGCGAACAGGCTGAAGTCTTCATTGGCGAACTGGGCCTTCAGCTTGACGGTGCCGGTGGTTGCATCGATCTGGTTGTCTATCGTCAGCAGCGTGCCGCTCGCCAGCTTGTGCAACTGCGCGCGATCGTAGGCGTCGACGGTCAGTTTCTCGCCTGCCTGCAGGCGGCGCATGACGGCAGGGATATTGTCTTCCGGCATCGTGAAGACGACGCTGATCGGCTGCAACTGCGTGATGACGACGATGCCCGTGGTATCCGACGTCGAAACGATGTTGCCCGGATCAACCTGGCGCAGGCCGACGCGGCCGCCGATCGGCGCGGTGATGCGGGCGTAGGTCAGCTGCAGTTTGGCGGCGTCGATCTGGCCCTGGTCGACCTTGATCGCACCCTGGTACTGGCGTACCAGCGATTCCTGCGTATCGAGCTGCTGGCGTGCGATCGAATCCTGCTTGAACAGCGTGCGGTAGCGCTCCAGATCGATCTGCGCATTCTTCAGCAGCGCCTGGTCGCGTGCCATCTGGCCTTCCGCCTGCGTCAATTCCACCTGATAGGGACGCGGATCGATTTCGGCCAGCAGATCGCCCTTCTTGACGATCTGGCCTTCGCGAAACAGCACTTTCATCAGTTGTCCGCCGACCTGTGATTTCACGGTGACGGCATTCAGCGGCACGGCCGAGCCGAGGCCGTTCAGGTAGACGTTGATGTCGCCGCTGCGGGCAGTGGCGGCAACCACCGGCATGGTCCGGTTTGCCATGCCGGCACCGCCGCGCCGCATCGACTGCACGCCTGCCGCACTGTTGGCTTCGGCCTTGCGCTGCGCGACGAAGTGGCGGATGCCGAGCACGACGGCGATCAGGACGATGAGGCAGATGAGCCAGGGCAGCCAGCGGCGGCGCGGTTTGCCGTTATCGGGTTCGGGTTTGTTGTCGGGCACGGTCAGGTCGTTCATCGGTTTTTATTGGTGCTGGATCGATCGGAAAACTATGGGCAAGACGTGTGACGTCTTGATGTAGTTATGTGTATTTATATGTATACCGCTGCTTTGTATGCTGTTTTGCTCTTACTTCGGCAGCGTCAGGATGGCGGACAGGCCGCCGCCTTCGCGCGCCGCCAGCACGAGATCGCCGCCGTGCGCACGCGCGATTGCCCGCGCAATCGCCAGGCCCAGGCCGCTGCCGCCGGTATGGCGCGCGCGCGACGATTCCAGCCGCACGTACGGTTCGAACACGCGTTCCATCTCGTCGGCCGGCATGCCGGCGCCGCGATCCTCGATGCGGATTTCCAGCATGGTACTGTCGCGGGCGTCGGCGACGGTCAGGTCGATTTCATTGTCGCCTCCACGATTACCGTCATTACCGTAGCGGCGTGCATTTTCTAGCAGATTGTCCAGGCAGCGGCGCAGCGCCTGCGGCCGCGCCGGCACCGGTGCTTCGGCACGGCCATGCAGGCGGACATGGGCGCCTACTGCGCGCATGTCTTCGACCGCGCTTTCCAGCAGCGCGTTCAGATCGAGGCGCACGGTTTTTTCCTGTGTGGTGCCGGCGCGCAGGAAATCCAGCGTATTGCCGATCATCGCATCCATTTCGGCCAGATCGTGTTCCATCTTCGATTTCAGTTCGCCGTCGTCCAGTTTTTCCATGCGTAGCCGCAGCCGCGTGATGGGCAGGCGCAGGTCGTGCGAGACGGCGGCCAGCGCCTGCGAGCGCGTGTCGATCAGACGCTTCAGATCGCGCTGCATGGCATTGAAGGCATGCGCGGCGCGTGCGACTTCCTGCGGACCGGCTTCCGGCAACGGCGGCTGTTCGAGATCGCGTGCGAGACCTGATGCAGCATCGGCCAGCGAAGCGAGCGGCCGCGTCAATCGCCGCACGGCCCAGCCGGCCAGCAGCGAGACGGAAGCCACCAGCACCAGCAGCAGCCCGCTCAGTCGCAGCGGCCAGTCCATGCTGGTGTGCGGCAGGATGTGGCGGAAGGTGAGGATGGTGCCGTCCGACAGTTTCACCTGACCGATCAGGAAGATGATGGGCGGTCCTTCATAGTCCGCATGCAGGTCGAAGAAGCCGTCGCTGTCGTCCCCCGGCGGTGGCGGCGGAGGCAGCACATGCGGCTCGAAGATCATGCGTTCCGGCGGACGATTGTGATGATGGATGGCCAGCACCTGGATCGGCAGGTCGTCGTCGAGCTCGTTTTCGACATGCGCGATGAAGGCCTGGGCATCGTCGGATGCAATGATGCCGGACGTGTGCCACGGTTCTGTCAGCGTCAGCGAGGTGGGCGGAATATTCAGCACGCGCAGCAGGCGTGCGCGATCTTCAGGCAGCGCATGATCGATGATCGAGATGAAGCCGGCGACGCGCTGTGCGGTATAGGCGCCGCGCAGTCGCTCGCCGAGGCGCACGCGATCGTCCAGCATCAGCCAGAAGCCGGCAGCCTGCACGGCGATCAGCCCCACCAGCAATGCCAGCAGGATCTGGCCGAACAGCGTACGCGGCAGCAGTTTCATGTGCGGCGCTCGACCAGGACGTTGAACATGTAGCCTTCGTTGCGTACGGTCTTGATCAGCGGTTCTTCGCCATCGTCGGTAAGACGGCGGCGCAGGCGGCTGATCATCACGTCGATCGTGCGGTCGAACGGCGCGGCTTCGCGGTTGGAGAACACTTCCAGCAACTGGTCGCGCGACAGCACATGGCCGGGATGATCGGCCAGCGCCTTCAGCAGGCGGAATTCGCCGGACGACAGCGAGACGACGACGCTGTTTGCATCGATCAGATGATGCGCATTCAGGTCCAGCGTCCAGCCGGCAAAGTGCAGCGTGCGAGCCGGTGCCGCATGGCCGCCGGATTCGCCGGCACGGCGCAGGATGTTCTTGACGCGCGCCAGCAGCTCGCGCGGAATGAATGGCTTGTGGATGTAATCGTCGGCACCCATTTCGAGACCGAGAATGCGGTTTACCTCGTCGCCGCTGGCCGTCAGCATCAGGATCGGCAGTTCCGACTGCACGCGCAGGTTGCGGCACAGCGACAGGCCGTCTTCACCGGGCAGCATCAGGTCCAGGATCACCAGATCCACCGGCTGGCTGGCGAGCTGTTCGCGCATCTGCGCACCGTCGCTGGCCAGCAGCACGTTGTAGCCCCAGCCGCTCAGGTATTCATCCAGCAATTGGCGCAATTCGGGGTCGTCGTCGACCACCAGTATCTTCTTCTCCATCGAAGGCCCTTGGCGCTTTCCATGACATTTGTTCCAGACGGAAGGATAGCGTCCGGGCGTATGCGACGGTGAGCGGCGATATGGATTCTCGCCAATTTTTACGTTGCATTAACAAAAAAGACGGTCTTCGTCATATTTCATTTACATCCTGCCGGTCTAATGACTACACATTGACGAACCGCAGAATGCACCATGAAAACAATGCAACAACGTACATCGCATCACCCGCTGGCTGCCGCATTTGTCACCGCGTTTGCCACAGTTGCCGCCGGTATCGCGTTGACCTGCAGCATGCAGACCGCGGCAAGCGCAGCCGATGCTGTGCCACCGGTTCCGCCGCACGATACGCACAAGATGGACACGACCGGGCGCGATTGGGCGCGACATCGCCAGGAATGGATGAAGAAACGGCTGGAAAAGGCGGCCGAACATATTGGTATTCAGTCATCGCAGCAGGAAGCCTGGCAAGCATACGTGAATGCAATCGAAAGCCCGATCGGCAATGCGGGCCATGGTGGCAAGCCCGTCGACCAGCCGACCGATGCCGCCGGCATCGCGCGCCGCCGTGCCGATTTTGCCGCGGCCCATGCGGCGAAGATGATGAACATCGCTAATGCAACCGCGCGTCTGCAAGACGTACTGACGCCGGAGCAGCGGCAGAAATTCGACAGAATGGTTGCCCACGTGCATCGCTCCGGCCCGTACCATGCGCAGGACGGACACGATGGACGCGACGATCATCGTCCGCCTCTTCCGCACGATGGCATGCCGCCGCACGATCGTGACCATCCATGATCGGACAAGGTGGCGGTCAACGTAGAGCGTTCGGCTGCGTTGCTACTGTGAGGAGGATTGCACGATGAAATTTGCCAAACCGCTATTGGCGCTGGGCCTGCTGGCTGCGGCGCTGGGCGGCAGTAATGCCTGGGCCGACCATTATCACGGTCGTGTCGGCGTCGGCGTGGTGATCGGCGGTCCGGGCTATTGGGGCTATCCGTCGCCGTACTACTACCCGCCTTATCCGGCGTATCTATATCCGTATGCTCCGGTAGCGCCTGTCGTCGTCGCGCCGGCCGCGCCGCCGGTTTATATCGAGCAGGGCCAGCAGCAACAATCGGAACAGCAGCCGACCAACGACTGGTTCTACTGCCGTAAACCCGACGGCTACTATCCGTACGTCAAGGAATGTCCGGGCGGCTGGCAGCGCGTCGCACCGCATCCGCCGTCGGAACGATGATTCATCTTTGAAGGAATCCTATGTCTCCCATGTTGAAAACGACTGCCGTTGCCCTCACCAGTCTGCTGGCGCTGTCGGCCTGTACCACGGTGCCGACCGGTCCCAGCGTGCTGGTGCTGCCCGGTACCGGCAAGAGCTTCGATCAATTCCGTGCCGACGATGTCGATTGCCGCCAGTACGCGCAATATCAGATGGGCGGTGAAACCGCGGCGTCCAATTCCGTCGATTCCGGCGTGCGCAGTGCAGCGGTCGGTACGGCAGTCGGCGCATTGGCAGGTGCTGCCATCGGCGGCAGCCGTGGCGCCGGTGTCGGTGCCGGCGTCGGTTTGCTGACTGGTAGTGCCGCCGGCGCTAACGCGGCCGGCGCTTCCGGCTATGCGACGCAGCGGCACTACGACTATGCCTACCAGCAATGCATGTATGCGAAGGGCAACCATATTCCGGTGCAAGGCCGTTTCGCGGCGCCGACCTATCAGAGCCCGCAATATCAAAATCCCCAATATTCGCCGTCCTACCCGCCCCCGCCGGGCCCGGGCTACGGCTATCCGCCGGGATATTGATCCGATTTTTGTCTCCTTCCCTGTCCCATGTGAATGGGTTTGCCCGCGCAGCGCGAGTTGTGCGGGTTTTTTCATGGTACAGAAAAGAGGCGGCTTGCCTGGTTTCAAGGCAAAACCGTTTAAAATCACGGGTTCGATTCCTGCATGGCGCTTCTTCGCAGAAATGCGATGTTGCCATTTCGGCATGGCGGGATATGGGCGAACATGAAAACGGATATCGCCGGCCTTGGATTCAATACGCTGGCTACGATATGGTGCTTTCGCCGATGTGCGGAACAAGTATGTGGCGCGCGAGGTGCTGCAGAAGATTTTTAGAATAAGGACATGGAATGATTCCAATATTCATTGGATACGATCCGCGCGAAGCAATCGCGTACCACGTATGCACCAACAGCATCATTCGACGTGCATCGCAGCCAGTCGCCATTCATCCGCTGGCCTTGCGCAATCTCGGCTTCTATGTGGAAAAGCATACCGACGGCAGCAATCATTTCATCTATAGTCGTTTTTTGGTGCCGTACCTGACGAATTATCGTGGCTGGGCCATTTTCATGGATGGCGACATGCTGCTTCGTGACGATATTTCCAAATTGTGGGCATTGCGTGATCCGTCGAAGGCGGTAATGGTCGTCAAGCATGATTACAAAACACGTATGACGGAAAAATACCTGGGTTCGAAGAACGAAAATTATCCACGCAAGAACTGGTCGAGCGTGGTGCTCTGGAATTGCGAACATCCGGCCAACCAGGCATTGACGGCAGATTTCGTCCAGGGCGCAACGGGAGCGCAATTGCATCGCTTTACCTGGCTCGACGATGAGTTGATCGGTTCGCTGCCGATCGAGTGGAACTGGTTACCGGATGAGTTCGGTGCCAATGAGGATGCCAAGCTGCTGCATTACACGTTAGGCACGCCTTGCTTCCATGAATTTGCCACCGTACCTATGGCGGATGAGTGGCACAGAGAACGCATGCTGACCGATTATTCGATCCAGCGCGTTCTGGAGTAGTACGCCACAGTCCGCACGACATCTCGCGTTTCCCCACCTCTTCTTGTGCTTTTTATGCCCGATTCCGGCACTGTCTGCGTTTATTTTGTCGCATCGCCACTGCAATATCTGGCGGCACGCTGCATCGCCCGGCAGATTGAAAAGGGAGCGCGGCAGGTTTTGGTCTGGTACAAGCCCGGCCTGAAATCTGTCGTCGTTCCGGATGAATGGGATGCCTGTACGTACATGCCGTGGCCGCGTTGGGAGCCGATGCCTGGCCCGTTCGGCCGGCTGCGCCAGCTGCGTGCCAATATCCGCATGGTCGCGGCTCTTGTCGGCCGCTGCGACAATCTGATTCTGCATAGCGCTGTCTTCGATACCGAATCGATCAATTACTTCCTGCGTGCGTTGCCGGCCATGTCCGGCGCGCGATCCATGCATGCGCGTATTTTGCCGGACGGGCTGATCAGCACGCGACGCTATCCGCTCAATCTGCATAAGCGCATTGCGCAACGCGTGCGCGGCTTGCGTCGGCTTGCCGCCCCAGAGCTGGTTTATAGCCGGTTCAAGGGTGATCGCATCGGTTCGGATGCCGATTTTGTCGATCGCATCTATGTTCTGCCAGGTTTGCCGAATGAATATCCGGCGAGCAAGACGGTTGTCTTGCCACCGTTGATTGATGTACGTGATGTTGATGTCCCGGTTTCCCGGGATGCGCGCGCCAGACGCGCCTTGGTTGTCGGTCAGCCACTCGTCGACAAGGGGCACATGAATGAGGCCGATGCAGCCAGGACGACGATAGAAATCCACGATTATCTGGTGGCGCAAGGCATAACGGACGTGGATTACAAGGCACACCCCAAAGACGATGGCTTCGGTCTGAAACATCCGGACTATCGTCTGATTGAACCATCGGGAGCGCTCGAATCCTATCTGGCTTCGACACCCTATGATCTGGTTCTGGGAGTTCGCTCAACCACGCTGCTGTTTGCGCGCCAGATTTATCCCGCATCGACCAAGGTAATCGGATTCGGATGGGAGCGTATCCGTTTCAAATCCCCAAAAGAAAAAGACGATATGACGAAGACATTTCTTGCGTGCGGGGTGGAACTGAGATGAATCGCAGTTTCTCTTGCCAATCGTGCAGCCGAGAGCAGGCATTGCTTAATATATGGGCGCTGACGATCTTGCCGATCCTGGTCGTGTTTCCTCGTACAACCGGCTGGATCAGTGCGCCAATCATCATCTGGGGCGTCTACATCGCGATCAAGTACAGGATATTTCTGCCGGCAGACCGGTTTTTCCTGGCGGTTTGTCTGATTCTTCCCGTATCCATACTGTTCAACATGCCATTCATGGGATGGGATTTGAAAGCCTTGGCGCGCCCCAACCATTTGGTTGCAGGCTTTTTCATCTATTTGGTGATCGGAAGGTATGGACTGCGCCGCAATGTCCTGTTCTGGGGGGCATGTGCGGCGACGCTGATCGCACTTTGCATTGCACTGTATGAAGTCGTATATCTTGGAAATCCGCGCGTGTTTGGCTTGGCGCATCGATGGAATGCGGTTCCGTTCGGTAATTTTTCCTTGCTGTTGGCTTTTTTCTGTCTGGCGGGCGCATCGATCGTCTCGCACGACGATTCAAGTCCCTGGCCTCGAGTTGCTCTTGGCCTCGCCGGATTCGGCTGCGGGCTGGCCGCATCTGTGCTGTCGGGAACGAGGGGAGGATGGCTGGCGATTCCCTTCCTCGTTCTACTATGCATTTGGTTCAACAATCATTTAAGCAAACGTATGCGCGGCATGACGTTGATTGTGCTGCTCGCCGCAATTGTTAGCGTGATGGCGTTGTCGGATCGTATTGCCGGCCGTATCGAGCAGGCAACCGAGCAGGTTCATGCATATCTGGCGAACCCAACCGATCCGGCTGCACGCAATACGTCTACCGGATTGCGATTGTCCATGTGGCATTGGGGGATAGAGCGGTTCAAGGAACATCCTTTTACCGGGATCGGGTATTCTTCTTACGAAGATCAGCGGGAAGACGCTGTTCTGGATGCAGAGATGCCAAACAGTTTTATCCGCTTTGCCAATCTGCATAATGAGGTGATAACGCGTCTGGCATTGGGCGGCTTGCCTGCAGCGATGGCGGTATTTCTTTTCTGGTTCATGGCCTGGCGATTCTTCGCGACGAAAATGGATCGCCAGAATATTGGCGAACAGCACTATTACGCGCTGTGCGGTTTGTTGACCATCGTCGGAACGGGCCTTTTCTCCATGACGGAATCCTTGTTTGGAACAAGCGCCGGGACGAAAGCAATAATGTTATTGCTTGCGATTCCTGCAGGTGCTGTGCGTTATGCCTGGGCATCGCGGCAGCATCCATTTGCTGTGTCGCAAACGCAGGTTTCGACTGCCTGAGAATGATGCAAAAGACTCTGATAGTCCATCACCGCAACGGTATCGGCGATCTTGTGTGGCATGTGCCTTATATCCGTGCGATTGCTCGTGACAGCGCCAACGGCAAGGTTACGGTACTGGCGCGCCCCTCATGCCGTGCGAGAGACCTGCTGGCCGGGGAATCCTGTGTGGAAGAAGTCATCGAATATGATCGCCGGCCCCGTGGTGGAGGGAAGGGGCGTCATGAGGGATTTCGCGGACAATGGCAATTCCTGCGCATGCTGCGTGGGAAAAAATTCGATCGCATCGTCATTTTTTCCGGACGTACACGGTATGGGTTTCTGGCTCTGCTCGCCGGAATTCCGCAGCGGCTGGGATTCGGTTTTACCGCATGGCAGCGCTTGTTTCTGAACAAACCTCCCTATATAGCGCGCTTTGCAGGTCAAGGAAGCTGGGTCTATCCGGAAGCCACGGATTTTGCGGTAGCACATGGTTTTGTCGAATCGGCGGTCGTTCCCAAGCTGGCAGTGCCGGCTGCACTGACGGTAGAAGTGGAAGCCGAACTGGCATCCTTGCCTCATCCGCGGGTCGTGTTGGCAATCGGTGCTTCGCATCCTCGCAAGAATTGGGGAAGCGAGAAATTTCTGGGCTTGGCTAGAACATTGGTCGCAGCCGGGAATGGCGTGTTAATTCTAGGTGGGCCGGCTGAACGTGAAGCAGCGGAAGCGGTGTATGCGTGCGATCCTATTCTTTTGGCTGCCGGAACGACGCGTGTCATGTGCCAACCTTCGGTACTCCGGTCTGCAGCTGCACTGCAGATTTGCGACTTTTGCGTCGGCAACGATACGGGCATGCTGAATGTCGCTGTGGCCGTCGATGTGCCATCGCTCGGTTTATTCGGCCCGACATTGCCGTTGCAGCATGACCCTTTGCTGCATGGAATTTCAGCGCCCGATATGGAGAATATTTCGATGCAGATGGTGCTGGATCGTCTTGCCTCGTTTTCCATTCCCGTAGTCGCTTTGGATATGCAGAACGATGGAATGCCAGCGGGATTGAACTGATGCATCGCGTCCTCATCGTCCGCACTTCCGCCATCGGCGACGTCGTCTTCGCATCGCCGATCGCCGAAGCGATCAAGCGCACCTATCCGCAAGCACACGTTGCATGGCTGGTCGAGCCGGGAATCGATGCATTGTTGCGTCCCGATCCGCACATCGACGAACGGATTTTGTGGCCGAAGGCCGAATGGCAGGAATTGTGGCGCGATGGAAAGCGGATGGAGGTATTCCGCCGATTGCGCGCATTCCGCGCGATGCTGCGCGAACGGAATTTCGATGTTGCACTCGATCTGCAGGGTTTGCTGAAAAGCGGCGTGCTGACTTGGTTGACCGGGGCGCCGCGTCGTGTCGGCCTCGGCTCGCGCGAGGGCAGCCAGTTATTGATGACCGAGGTCGTGCCGCGCGGCGGCGATCCGGCACGTATCAGTTCCGAATATCTTTATCTGGCGGAGCAGCTAGAATTGGATGTCGGCGATTTCATGCCGCGTTTGCATCTCGATCCGAATATCGAGGCGCGGGCATTGGAGCGTCTTGCTGCGCATGGTTTGGCGCCCGGCCAGTATGCCGTGTTTGCCGCTTTCACGACGCGCCCGCAAAAGCACTGGTTCGCCGATGCGTGGCAACAACTCGCACCGATGGTGAAACGACAGACCGGACTGACGCCTATTCTGCTTGGCGGTCCGGCCGATCGCGAAGCGGCTGCAGAACTGGCGAGTGGCGCGCCGGAGATTGTCAATCTGGTTGGCCAGACCAATCTGCCTGAAGCGGCGGCCTTGATCTGCCATGCCGGTGCCGTGATTGGTGTCGATACCGGTTTGACGCACATGGGCATCGCATTCTCGCGGCCGACCGTGGCAATCTTCGGTTCGACATGTCCTTATACGAATACCGGCCGTGACAACGCACGCGTGATCTGGCTCGGCCTGCCCTGCTCGCCTTGCCGGCGCAAGCCTACCTGCGGCGGTGCTTGGACTTGTTTGCGCGACATCAGTGCTGAACGGGTGATGCGTGAACTGCGATTGGCGATGGAGCCTGTATGAAGATCCTGCACGTCGAGGCCGGCAAGTATTACTACGGCGGTGCGCGCCAAGTTGCGTACATCGTCGAAGGGCTGACGGCGCGTGGTGTGCAGAATGTATTGGCATGTTCGATCGGTGCCGACATTGCGACGGCTATCGGCGATGCGGCGAAAGTGTGTGAATTGCAGATGGGCGGCGATGCCGATATCGGCATGGCGTGGAGACTGGCGAAACTGATTCGTGCAGAGCGGCCGGATATCGTTCATTTGCACAGCCGCCGCGGCGCGGATACCTGGGGCGGGCTGGCGGCGTGCTGGACCGGCACGCCATGCATACTGTCGCGCCGTGTCGATAATCCTGAGGCGCATTGGCAGGTCGCGCTCAAGTATCGGCTTTACGATCATGTCATCACGATTTCCGAAGGAATTCGACGCGTATTGCTCGACGAAGGGCTCGCGCCGCAGAAGGTAACGTGCGTGCGCAGCGCGGTCGACGCTGCGCCGTATCTGCATACGGTGGATCGCGCAGCGTTTCGCCAAGAATTCGGCTTGCCGCCGCAGGCAATCGTCGTCGGCATGGTGGCGCAATTGATTGCGCGCAAGGGGCATCGCTACCTGATCGATGCCGTCGCGGCCTTGCGTAATGCCTATCCCGATCTGCGCGTGCTGTTCTTCGGTCGCGGGCCGCTGCAGGCCGAACTCGACAGCGCGATCGCGCAGGCGGGCCTGGCGGACGTCATCCGCTTCGCGGGCTTCCGCAACGATCTGCCGCAATGGCTGGGCGGGCTGGACATCCTCGCGCATCCGGCCGACATGGAAGGGCTGGGCGTATCGCTGCTGCAGGCGTCTGCCGCCGGCGTGCCCATCATCACCAGCCGCGCCGGCGGATTGCCGGAAGCGGTGGCCGACAACGTCAGCGGCCTGCTGATTCCGCCGGGCGACGTGGCGGCGCTGATCCAGACGTTGCGCCGACTGCTGGACGATGCAAACTTGCGCCGGCAGATGGGCGAAGCCGGGCGCGCGCGCATCCTCGCCGAATTCTCGATCGACGCGATGGTGGAAGGCAATCTCGCCGTCTATCGCAAGGTGCTGGCAGAGCGCGGCCGCTAGCAAAACTTTCACGCAGCCGGGAGCGACGGAACAGGTATCATCCCGGCAGGACGACACAACACTTTCAGACGTCACAACGATGAACAATCTCGAACTCTTGCGCGGCGCCTTGAGCGCCCACCAGCAGACGATGCAGCAGCTGGAAGCACTGCTGCCGAAAATCGACGAAGTGGGCCAGGTCATGCGCGCCTGCCTGCAGCGCGGCAACAAGATTCTGCTGATGGGCAACGGCGGCAGCGCGGCCGATTCGCAGCATATCGCTGCCGAGATCGTCGGCCGCTACAAACGCGAACGGCGCGGCCTGCCGGCGATTGCATTGACGACCGATACGTCGATCCTGACCGCCGTCGGCAACGACTACGGTTTCGACCAGGTGTTCTCGCGCCAGGTCGAAGCGCTGTGCGATGCGCAGGACGTGGTGGTCGGCATCTCGACGTCGGGTAACAGCGGCAACGTTGTCAAGGCGATCGAGGTGGCGAAGGAAGTCGGCGCCATCACCGTGCTGTTCTCCGGCAATACCGGCGGCAAGCTGGCCGGCATGTGCGACTACAGCCTGATCGTGCCGGCCAAGGAAACGGCGCGCATCCAGGAAGCGCACCTGTTCATCGCGCACAGCGTCTGCGAAATCATGGATCTGGAGTAAGCATGCAGCCGCATCTGATCGACGTCGTCCGTCATCGTCTCGGTACGGAAAACGCCACCGGCTGGGCGCTGGTCGTCGGCGACCTAATGCTGGACCGTTACCTGATCGGCGAGGTCGAACGCATCTCGCCGGAAGCGCCGGTGCCGGTCGTGCTTTTGAAGCATCAGTACGATCGCGTCGGCGGCGCGGCCAACGTCGCCGCCAATCTGGCGAAGCTGGGTGTGGCCACGCGTATTGCAGGTTGCACCGGCAACGACGATGAAGCGCAACGATTGATCGGCATGATGTCCGAGATCGGCATCGCGCCGTCCGCGATCCTGAAATCGCCGCAGCGGCCGACGACGACCAAGACGCGCATCCTCGGCGGCCATCAGCAGATGATGCGGCTGGATCAGGAAAGCCGCGCGCCGCTCGGCAATGACGAGACGCAGCAACTGCTGCGACTGGTATTGCAGCAGATCGACGAGAAGCCGGCCGTCGTTATCCTTTCCGATTATGCGAAAGGCGTGTTGAGCACGACGCTGTGCGAGCAGGTGATCGCGCGCTGCCGTCGGGACGGCATCAAGGTGCTGGTCGATCCGAAGGGACTGGACTACACCAAATATCGCGGCGCAACCGCGCTGACGCCGAACAAGCGCGAGACGGCCGAAGCGTGCAAAGTCGATGCGAAGGACAACGATGCATTGCTGGCCGCGGCGACTGCGTTGCGGCAGTCGCTGGATCTCGATTTCCTGGCGATGACGCGCGGCGAGGAAGGCATTTCTATCATCGATGCGCAGCGCACGCAGCACGTGTCGGCCACGGCCAAGCAGGTGTTTGACGTGTCCGGCGCCGGCGACACGGTGATCGCGACGCTGGCTGCGGGTTTGATCGGTGGCTTGCCGCACGGCGAAGCGCTGCAACTGGCGAACATCGCGGCCGGCATCGTCGTCGGCAAGGTCGGCACGGTGCCGATTACACGCGACGAACTGCTGCAGGAACTGGTGGCGCAGGAATCGACGGCGCAGGTCAACAAGATTCACGATCTGCAGAGTCTGAAGGCGCAGGTGGAGGCGTGGAAAGCCGCCGGCCGCAAGGTCGTCTTCACCAACGGTTGCTTCGATCTGCTGCATGCAGGCCACGTCACGTATCTGGAAGCGGCGCGCAAGATGGGCGACCGCCTGGTGCTGGGCTTGAATACCGATGCATCGGTGCGTGCGCTGAAAGGGCCGACGCGCCCCGTCATCCACGAAGCCGACCGCGCGCGCGTGCTGGCCGGGCTGGAAGCGGTCGATGCCGTCATCCTGTTCGGCGAGGACACGCCGTTGAACCTGATCAATGCCATCAAGCCGGATGTGCTGGTCAAGGGCAGCGATTACACGGAAGACCAGGTCGTTGGCGGGCGAGAGGTCAAGTCATGGGGCGGTCGCGTGGCGCTGGTCGACGTCGTGCCGGGACGCAGCACGTCCAACATCATCGACAAGCTTGCGCAATGATGTATCGATGAAATGGTTGTTGCCGTGAAACCCCGGTTGCATGCAAGGCGCCGGGGTTTTTGTTTGGGCAGACGCGCGGCGTACAATGGGCGCGAACTTGCGAAGGTGTGAAGATGAAAAAAGTAGACCTGAATCAGGTACGTATCGTGTGGTATCAGGATTCGATTTCGGGTGAGACGGCTTCGGCCGGCTATCACGGCGAAACGCAGAATTTCTGGGTGCACCTCGAATACTTCCCGCGGGAAATCACCGAAGTCTATCTGCTGGAAGACGGAGAGGAAAGACCGCATCCGCAGGCCAACTGGGCCTACGCACGCGGCATGCTGGTCTGAGCGGTACGGTTATTTCGGGAACATGTCGAAGGCTTCGCCCACCTTCAGCGCGACGAGATCGTAGAGCGAATGGCGCGGCTGCGGACCGGCGCGCTCGAATCCTTCTATCGTGTCCGGCTCGACGCCTTCCGGCGGCGGCACGAACTGCATCCAGTCTTCGTAGCCCGGATGTTCCTTCAGGCTGCGATTGAGTTCATCGAGAAATTCCTGCGCGTTCAGCTTCTTTCCGGCCATGATCGACTCCTGGTGAACTGCAATGGCTTCAGCTTAACATGCGCGATGCGATGATGCGCGGCTTCGCCATGTGCGCCATTGCCGTTGCCTGCCGCATCAGGCCTTGTAGACGCCGCAGCCGACGATCAGGTCTTCATGGCGAGCCAGATACATCGACTTCGCCTCGATCTGCTTGGAAATCGGATTGAGGAACATGTAGTCCTGCCAGCCGCCGCCTTGATTCTGGATGATGGCGATGCGTTCGCGCACATATGGCTTGCCCGCGCCATCCTTCGCATCGATCATGTCCTTGCCGATATTGCCCGCATTGGCGCCGTGCGCCAGATTGCGGCCATGCATGTCGTAGACGACCACATACAGATCGCGATCGCAGAACGGTCCCAGTTTGTTGCTGATGTCGGCGAAAGCCTTTTCGTGCCCCTCGTCGCGCATCGTTTCGACGGCCTTCTCGACCATTTGCACGGCTTCTTCCATCGTGCCGTGGCTGCCGGTCTTGATCGTGAAGACGCCGACCACATTGTTGAGCTCGGTCGTCTGGCCCTGCAGCGCTTCGGCTGCGGCGGCGGCCTGTTCGACCAGCGCGGCATTCTGCTGCGTGACCTGATCCATCTGCACGATGGCCTGGTTGATTTGCTCGATGCCGCTGCTCTGTTCGCGGCTGGCATTGCTGATCTCGCCCATGATGTCGTTGACGCGCCGGATGCTGTCGACGACTTCCTTCATCGTCGCGCCGGCCTGCGCCACCAGCTTGCTGCCGTCCTGCACCTTGCCGGCGGAATCCTCGATCAGGCTCTTGATCTCGCGCGCGGCGGTCGAGCTGCGCTGCGCCAGGCTGCGCACCTCGCCGGCGACGACGGCGAATCCCCTGCCCTGTTCGCCGGCACGCGCCGCTTCGACGGCGGCGTTCAGCGCGAGGATGTTGGTCTGGAAGGCGATGCCGTCGATGACGCTGATGATGTCGACGATGCGCTTCGACGACTGGTTGATCGCATCCATCGTGTCGACGACTTCGCCGACGACTTCGCCGCCGCGCACGGCGACGTCCGAGGCGGTGCGTGCCAGCTGGTTGGCTTCGTCGGCGTTAGCGGCGTTTTCCTTGACGGTGGACGTCATCTCTTCCATCGCCGACGCGGTTTCTTCCAGCGCGCTGGCTTGCTGTTCGGTGCGCGACGACAGGTCGAGATTGCCGTCGGCGATTTCCTGCGTGGCGGTGGACAGCATTTCGGTGCCGCGGCGAATGTGCCAGACGACGTTCGCCAGCCCTTGGCCGATGCTGTTGATCGCGTTCAGCAGATGGCCGATTTCATCGCGGCGTGTAGTTTCCAGGCGTGTGGTCAGATCGCCCGAGGCAAGCCGGCGCGCCACCTCGGTCGCCTGCTCCAGTGGATGCGTCAGCATGCGACGAATGACGGCATACAGCACCACGGCCAGAACGATCAGCGCAGCCAGTGCGGCCAGCGCCGACCAGTTGCGCAATGCTGTCGCTTCCTGCGAGAACTCGTTCGCATCGGTCTCGCCGACGACGATCCAGTTGCGGTCCGGGAAGTAGCTGAAGATTGCCATGCGCTCGGCGCCGTTGCCGGCAGGCCGATAGCGGATCACGCCATTCCTGCTTTCGAGCATTTCCTTGACGATGGCGCGGCCGTCGGCGGCCTGATCGGCCAGCGCATTCTGTCCTTCGCGCGCGGCGGCGATGAGCAGTTTGCCGTAATCGTCGCCCGGCGCGGCGTCGAGCACGCGATAGCCGCCGGTCTTGCCGACCTTCAGCGACAGCAGCCGATCGCGAATCAGGGCCGGATCGCGGCTCATGCCGATGACCAGCCGGCTTTTCGCGTTGACGTCTTCCGCCGCCGTGCGTTCGAGCAGATCGGTGGTGGCGCGGCCGTTGGCCCAGACGAAGACGCCGAACACCAGTGCGATCAGTACGAAAGAGATTGTGGACAGCCTGGTGCCGATGCCAAGCCTGGAGAGAGAGCGGGTGATGCGATTCATACCGTACATCCATTCACAAACAAGCGGTGCAACAGGATCATTCCGTGTGGAAACATGATAAACGCATTCACGGCGGCCGCGCGCTGTTTGCAAGGGACAATGATGTCATGCAAAACAGTCATCTATTCGCATCGGCACATCGGTCGTTATGTCTTGTATATCGGCCGGTTTCCGGAAAACGATAGGCAGGCGCGATTTGCCGCATCGCATATCCGCGGCAAGTCGTTGAATTTGCAGGGGAAATGAAAATGCCGATCCGGCGGCAGACGCCACCGGATCGGACGATCAGAACTTGTAACCGATGGACAGGAAGGTAACGTAAGGGTCCAGCGTGAGATTGGTTCTGGCCCGGCTGATCACGTTGCCGCCGGCATCCCTGCCGGTGAGGTCGGCATCGGTATCCAATGGAATGTAGGACAGGGAAAATCCTATCGACCAGTTCCTGTCGAGGTTGTAATTGATGCCGATGTTGGCGACCGGCGCCCATGAGGAACTGAGTTTGGCGCTGGCCGAACCGCCGGGTACAGGCGCGATGAAGCCTTGCAAGGCCGGCGTCAGTTCCACGCTGGTGTACCAGACGTGGGTGGCGCCGACTCCGACAAAGGGCCGCCATTTGTCGTTGGCATCGCCGAAAAAGCATTTTGCGACGACGGCAGGACTCCATTGCTTGGCGCTGCCCAGCCTGCCCAGACCCGACAGCGAGCCGTCGCCGTTCAGATGGAATTTCGGCGGGATGCCGGCATCCAGCGTCAGGGCGAAATTGTCGGTGAAGAAATGCGTGTAGGCGAGCCCCAGCGTGTCGGCGCTGTCCACGGTGGGCCCGTTCCCGGCAGTCGTCCTGCCGGCGGCTGCACCAGCGTCAGCGGATCGCTGGAATCGTCGGTGTACAGGTGAAACCAGCCCAGCTGGACGATATTGCTGCCCGCACTCTGCGCGGCGGCGGGCAAAGAAAACGCCGCCAGGAAGGAAAGGGCAGCAGCTTGCGGCAACAACACACTGAACGGTTTTTTCATCGTCGTCCCCTATCTGGTTTTGACGTCGCTCCCTGTGGTTTGAGTGCTGCCGTTTCAGTGTAATCAGGCGGCTGGCGATGTGCCATCCTTATTTGCGGCAACTAATTGCATGCCGCCTCGCTTTCCGCATGCCAGTCAGCAAGAATCGACGGCCCCGGCGGAAAAGCGTATAGTGCTGCGAACGAGAAGCGTTTGCAGGCAATGTCCTGTCCGTTCTCGCTTGCCGAAAGAACCATGGATACCACCCGACAGTTTCGTGCCTTTCTCGATCGCGTGATCATGCAGCCTCATAGCGAAAGCTATCGCGGCTGGCAGATTCTCGTGGAAATATCGGGCAATTCCTTCATCGGCGAGGACAACCAAAGCGCGTCGCGCTACATCCCGAATATCGTCGCGATCGAACCGCTGTCGATCGGATTCCGCGAACTGAAGGTGCCGGTCGACACGGCCTATGCGACGCCGCAGCATTGCATTCAGGGCGGGATCGCTGCGGCGCGCGAATTCATCGACGCCAGGAAATAAGCGCATCTTCCAGAAATAAGAAAAGCCGCATACCGAAAGGCATGCGGCTTTTTATCGTGCAGCGCCGGATCAGGCGGTGACGGCCTCACCGTTTTTCACGGCGACGATTTCCTCGTCCACCGAACTGCGGATCAGGTAGTCGAACGCGCTCAGCGATGCCTTGGCGCCCTCGCCGACCGCGATCACGATCTGCTTGTACGGCACAGTCGTCACGTCGCCGGCGGCGAACACACCGGGGATCGACGTGCGGCCATGCGCATCGACCTCGATCTCGCCGTGGCGCGACAGCGCGACCGTGCCCTTCAGCCATTCGGTGTTCGGCACCAGGCCGATCTGGATGAACACGCCTTCCAGTTCGACGGTCTTGCTCTCTTCGGACTTGCGGTCCTTGTAGACCAAACCGTTGACACGCTTGCCGTCGCCGGTGATTTCGGTCGTCTGCGCCGACGTGATCACGGTGACGTTCGGCAGGCTGTGCAGCTTCTTCTGCAGCACGGCATCGGCACGCAGTTCCGGTGCGAATTCGAGCAGCGTCACATGACCGACGATGCCGGCCAGATCGATCGCCGCTTCCACGCCCGAGTTGCCGCCGCCGATCACGGCCACGCGCTTGCCCTTGAACAGCGGGCCATCGCAGTGCGGGCAGTAGGCCACGCCGTGGTTGCGGTATTCCGCTTCGCCCGGCACGTCGATGGTTCTCCAGCGCGCGCCGGTGGCGAGGATCACGGTCTTGCCTTTCAGCGATGCGCCGTTCTGCAGCTTGATCTCGATCGTCTTGCCCGGGATCAGCTCGGCAGCCTGCTGCACGTTCATGATGTCGACGTCGTATTCGCGCACGTGCTGTTCCAGCGCGACGGCGAATTTCGGGCCTTCGGTGGCCTGCACCGACACGAAGTTCTCGATCGCCAGCGTATCCAGCACCTGACCGCCGAAGCGTTCGGCGACGACACCGGTGCGGATGCCCTTGCGCGCTGCATAGATTGCTGCCGCTGCGCCCGCTGGGCCGCCGCCGACGATCAGCACGTCGAACGGTTCCTTCTCGCTCAGTTCCGCTGCGCGGCGCGCATCGCCGCCCTTGTCCAGCTTGGCCAGGATCTGTTCGATGCTGACGCGGCCGGATTCGAACGGCTCGCCGTTCAAGAAGGTCGTCGGCACGGCCATGATCTCGCGTTCCTTGACTTCGTCCTGGAACAGGCCGCCGTCGATCGTGACGGCCTTGATGCGCGGGTTCAGCAATGCCATGACGTTGATCGCCTGCACGACTTCCGGGCAGTTATGGCACGACAACGACATGTACGTTTCGAAGTGATAGTCGCCGTCCAGATTGCGGATCTGCTCGATGACGGATTCTTCGAGTTTCAACGGGTGGCCGCCGGTCTGCAGCAGTGCGAGCACCAGCGACGTGAATTCGTGGCCCATCGGAATCGCGGCGAACTGAATGCCTGCGTGTGCGTCCGGGCGCTTGATGACAAAGGAAGGCTTGCGCTCGTCATCGTCGGTGCGTTCGACCAAAGTGATCTTGTCGCTCAATACGACGATTTCCTGCAGCAGTTCCTGCAGTTCGCGCGATTTTTCGCCGCCATCGAGCGATGCAACGATCTCGATCGGCTGCACGATGCGCTCCAAATAGCCTTTCAATTGGTCTCTGAGATTTGCATCCAGCATGATGGTCCCTACTTTCTTTCGTTAGATTTTGCTGCTGCCGAACCCGGCACGGGTTCGGCGATGCAGCGGACTTGCCTGTTACTGCCTGATTAGATCTTGCCGACCAGGTCCAGCGACGGAGCCAGGGTCTTTTCGCCTTCTTTCCACTTGGCCGGGCACACTTCGTTCGGGTGGGCAGCCGTGTACTGTGCAGCTTTCAGCTTGCGCAGGGTTTCGGAAACGTCGCGAGCGATTTCGTTCGAGTGGATTTCCAGGGTCTTGATGACGCCGTCCGGATTGATGATGAACGTACCGCGCAGCGCCAGGCCTTCTTCCGGAATGTGCACGCCGAAAGCGTTGGTCAGCTGGTGCGTCGGATCGCCGACCAGCGGGAATTTCGCCTTGCCGACGGCCGGCGAGGTTTCATGCCAGACCTTGTGCGAGAAGTGCGTGTCGGTCGTGACGATGTAGACTTCGGTGCCCAGTTTCTGGAATTCGGCATAGCTGTCGGCCGCGTCTTCGACTTCAGTCGGGCAGTTGAACGTGAAGGCTGCCGGCATGAAGATCAGGACAGACCATTTGCCCTTCAGCGACTGTTCCGTGACTTCGATGAACTTGCCATTGTGGAAAGCCTGGGTCTTGAAGGGTTGGACTTGGGTATTGATAAGAGACATGTCGCTTTTCCTTTTGGGTTGGGTTGAAAAGTGGGTTAAAAAAGCATGAGTTCGAATGTTAGACAAATTCGACTCATTTGCATAATTGATTTATTTTAGAAAACCAATTTGTTTTCGCTATGGTAAAGGCGAAGCAGTAGCCAGTAACGAATTGACTATTATGCAGCCTTTTGAAGACATTGCCGTGACGGCTTCCTGCTGCGCCCATGCGGTTTCAACGTAGCTTCGATGAGACTTCAACGCTGCCGGGCCGTTCCGTGTGGTTCTTCAGCCATCGGCCTACGCGAACGAGGCCTGGACGATGCCCTTATAATGGCAAGCTTCCCGTAGCGAACCGCATGCGTGCGGTTTCTTTTTGCATTTCAATCAAGCTGTTGCCATGAATAATTCCCTCCCCGCTTCCCCGTCAGCCGGCATCAGCGCCGCCGAATGGCAGGTGCGCGTCGATCTGGCCGCCTGCTACCGCCTTTGCGCACTGAAGAATTGGGACGACCTGATTTACACGCATATCTCGGCCACGGTGCCGGGCGAGGAAGGCCGTTTCCTGATCAACCCGTTCGGCTGGCGTTTCGACGAAATCACCGCTTCCAGCCTGGTGAAGATCGACATCCACGGCAACATCATCGGCGACCAGAGCGCGCGCGTGAACGTGACCGGCTTTGCGATCCACGGCGCGGTGCATGCGGCACGCAAGGATGCGATGTGCGTCATGCATCTGCATAACGAGAACGGCGTCGCCGTCGGCATGCAGCAGGGCGGCCTGCTGCCGCTGTCGCAGCATGCGCTGCGCTTCTATCAGCAGATGGGTTATCACGATTACGAAGGTCTGGCGCTGTCCGCGGCCGAGCAGACACGGCTGATCGAGCATCTCGGCGACTATCCGGCGATGTTGCTGCGCAATCATGGCACGCTGATTTCCGGCCGCACAGTCGCCGAAGCCTATGTGTTGATGGATACGCTGGACAAGGCTTGCGCGTTTCAGTTGAAGGCGCAATCGGGTGGTGGACAGCTGAACATCCCGTCGCCGGAAGTATGCGCGAAAACGTACAAGGAATTGCTGGGCGACGGCTCGCCGGAAGGCGTGCTGGAATGGCCTGCGTTGCTGCGCAAGCTGGACGCGATTTCGCCGTCGTATCGCCAATGATCGGCGATTGATCTGTCGCCGAATTGAATTGCACCGCATCGAATCATCATCAACCGAAGGAGCCAATCATGCCAACCATCAACGTTCAACTGTTCGAAGGCCGTACGCTGGAACAGAAGCGCGCATTCGTCAAAGCCGTCACCGAAGCGACGGTCGCCACGCTGGGTTCTTCAGCGGAATCGGTCGATATCCTCATCACCGAACTCAAGCGCGAAGACTGGGCGACCGGCGGCGTGCTGTGGTCGGAAAAGGAATGAGCCGGAAGTAAGTCGACGGCGTATTCCTAGGAATACTTGCTGCAATACGTGAAAACGCCGCCGATGGCGGCGTTTTTCATGGGACGAAGCCATTTCTTCCCGCAGTTATGTGGGCCAGCGCACCGACGCGCCAACGCCGGTCCGCGATGCTGATCTGTGGACAATGCATCAGGAGATGGCGATGACGCGCAATCACTCTCAAAAAGCCAAGCCAGAAGACAACGAGCGCGGCACGCCGGTTACGCCGGATTCCGCCTCGCATGAAGAGCAATTACTCGACAAGGCGCTCGACGACACTTTTCCTGCCAGCGATCCGGTTGCCGAAATGCCCGAGGAAGCGGCACCGCCGCCCGGCGAGCAGATTCAGGAAACACTGCTCGATACGGCACTGGAAATGAGTTTCCCTGCCAGCGATCCGATTGCAGTCGACGCCGGCATCACGCGTATCGAAGAAGCGCCGGAAATGGTCGATGCGCACGACGATCATCAGAACAGCAACGAAGTCGAGGAATCCGAAAAGACGGCGCAGCAGGCACGGCGTGCGCACCATCACCGCCGCTGAAGCCGGCCGGACTGTTGCGGAAATCCCTATTCTCTTCCAAGTTATTGAATTTGCGGCAGAAATTGACATTTCTGCCGTTTTTTCATGATAGTATTCGCGCCACGCTAGGGGTCCTGAAGAGCAATCTTCGGGTGAGATGAAACCCTTGAACCTGACCTGGATAATGCCAGCGTAGGAAAGCGCAAAGTCTTCGTCTTCATTGTCGTCGGTCGTCCTTTGTCCCTTCCTGCGTATGCATTTTCCGCAACGCGATGAGATTGACCGACATGTCCCGCTTCAACACTTCCCTGATCGCCGCCGCGATCGCCCAGGCCTGCGCGTTTGCGCCGGCATTTGCCCAGACTGCGCAGAACAATGACGCGCCCGAGAACGTGCTGCCCGCCGTGACCGTGACCGCCGCGCCAGATGACGGCGGCAAGGCCAAAACCGCCAGCGTCGGCGGCTTCGGCGAAACGCCGCTGCTGGAAACCCCCGCTTCCGTCACCGTCATCACGCAGCAGCAGATGCAGGACCGCAATATTCGTTCGACGACGGCGGCGGTCGAAACCGATGCCAGCGTCAACGATGCCTACAACGCGGTCGGCTACGCCGAACAATTCTCGATCCGCGGCTTCACGCTGGAAAACGAAACCAGCTTCCGCAAGGACGGCCTGTCGTTCTCCGGCGCGTCGTCCGTGCCGCTGGAAAACAAGGAGCGCATCGAAATCCTGAAGGGTTTGTCCGGCCTGCAGGCTGGCGTGGCGACGCCGGGCGGCATCATCAACTACGTCACCAAGCGTCCGACCGAAACGCCGGTGCGCACGCTGACGACCGAATTCAGCGAACGCGGCACCGCCTACGGCGCGATCGACCTCGGCGGCATGTCGGAAGACAGGCGTTTCGGCTATCGCATCAATGCAGCGACCGAAACGATCAATTCCTACGTGAAGGGCGCGGACGGCAATCGCAACTTCGTTTCCGGCGCATTCGACTGGCATCTGACCGATCGTGCGCTGCTGCAGCTGGATATGGATTATCAGCACAAGTCGCAGATTACGGCGCCGGGGTATCAGCTGCTTGGCGGCACCAATGTGCCATCGCACGTCGATCCGAAGCGACTACTCGGAGATGAGCCATGGGTCACGCCGGTAACGGACGACACCAGTAATGTCGGATTACGTTTCAAGTACAACATCGATAACAACTGGCATGTGACGCTGGGTGCGAATCGCTATGAGTTGAAGCGAGACGATCATTCGGCGTTTCCATATGGATGTAGTGCGGGAGCGCTATGGCCAGGATACTGCTCGAATGGTGATTACGATGTGTACGACTATCGCAGCGATAATCAACGATATCGGATCTTCAGCACGCAGGCTTTGTTGCAAGGTAAAGTGCAAACCGGTGGAATCGCACATGACCTGACTTTTGGTATCGACACGATGCGCCGTCGCGATTCATTCGGCGAAGAAGTGTATGACTTCGTTGGCACTAGCAACATCTACGATCCGCGATTGATCCCTTCTCGCAGCCCGAATGAAAGTGGCCCGGTGTCATTGCGTCGCAAAGACGACGAACATTCGTTCTTAGTGCAAGACATCCTGACGCTGTCACAACGCGTCAAGCTGCATGCTGGTCTGCGTTATACGGAACTGAAGCGCGAACAATTCGATGCAGCTGGCGCGCAAACGTCTGATTATGACCGCAGCTATCTATTGCCAAATATCGCGCTGGTGGTGACGCCGCGGCTAGGTATGTCGATCTACGGCGCTTATTCGCAGGGATTGCAGCATGGTGGTATTGCGCCGGAGGGCACAAGCAATGAGGATCAGATGCTGAATCCGAATAAGTCTCATCAGATCGAGATCGGCTTCAAGCAGGATTTGAACAATACGCTGAGTTTTACTGCATCGTTGTTCCAGATCAAGGCGCCGTTGGAATACGTTGATTATCGTAATTCTGCTGGAGGAGAATTTGTCCAGAATGGCGATGCAGTTCACCGCGGTATCGAACTCGGCCTCACTGGCCGCGTCACGCGTCAGTTGCTGGCCGGTGTCAGTTTAACCGCGTTGGATGCCGAGCAGCAGAATACCGGCGATCCAGCTCTAGACGACAAACGCAACGTCAATGTGCCGAAACTGAAAACGGTCGCTTTCTTTGACTATGCGGTTGCTGAAGTTCCAGGCCTGAACCTGAATACGACCGTCACCTACGCCGGCAGCAAAGCTTTCGATACGCAGAACCAGACCATCGTCGGTGGTTACAGTATCGTCGATGCCGGCGCACGTTACGCGACGCGTATCGGCAATACGCCGATCCGCTTCAACCTTACCGTGTACAACGTGTTCGACAAGTTCTACTGGCGCGATGTGACGCAGGATCTGGGTGGCTATCTGTTCCCCGGTGCGCCGCGTACGGTCAAGCTGAGCGCACAGTTCGATTTCTGATCGCTACGGACACATCGATTCCATGAACAGCCCGCTCATCCTTTTCGGCTTCATCCACACCTCGTATTTCGAGATCGTCTCGTTCGGCCTCGCCATCACGATGGTGGTGCTGAACATCCGCCAGTCGCCTTGGGCGTGGCTGTTCTCGATCTCGGCTTCCGCGTTGTATTCGGTCGTCTTTTTCGAGGCGAAGCTGTATGGCGACATGTGCCTGTCGTTCTTTTTCATCACCGTCTCGCTGTGGGGCTGGTACCAGTGGCTGTTCGGCGGTCGTGCGCATCATGGCATTGCCGTCTCGGTGCTGACACGGCGCGGCATCGCATGGACATTGGCGGCATGGATGGTCGCATGGCTGGCGATCTATCTGCTGCTGTCGCGCTTTACCGATAGCGACGTGCCGCGCATCGACGCCTTCCTGACAGGCGGCAGCCTGGTCGGTCAGTTCCTGTTGTCGCGCAAGAAGCTGGAGAATTGGCACATGTGGATCGTCATCGACACGATCTTCATCGGCCTGTACATCCACAAGCACCTGTATCTGACGGCGCTGTTGTATGCATTGTTCGTCGTGCTGGCGACCTTCGGTCTGCTCGCTTGGAAAAAGGCGCTGGCCGAGCAGACTGCAGAAGAAGCCGCTCCGGCATGATGGGTGTTCGTCGCGTCGCCATTCTGGGTGCCGAGTCCACCGGCAAGTCGACGCTGGCCGAGGCATTGGCTGCGCATTACGGCACGGTCTGGGTGCCGGAGTATCTGCGTGAGTTCGTCGAAACGCACGGACGCACGCCGCGTGCGGATGAACAGTTCCACATCGCCACCACGCAGGTCGCGCGAGAGGATGCGGCCCTGGCGCGGCTACAGCAAGGCCTGCTATTCTGCGACACGACGCCGTTGATGACGGCTATCTACAGCTATCACTATTTCACCGCGCCCGATGCGAAACTGGCCGCGCTCGCAGCCAGCCGTCGTTACGATTGCACGCTGGTTGCCGCGCCGAGCAATCCGTGGATCGGCGACGGCCTGATGCGTGATGGCGACGCAGTGCGGCAAGCCGTGCATCGGTTGTTGATCGCTGCATTGCAGGATGCCGGCACTTCTTATCTGCTGGTCGAAGGTGACGTCGCGCAGCGCGTGCAGCAGGCGAGCCGATATTTGTCGCAGGCCTGCCGATAGTCGTCGATATTCGAGCGCAAAAACCGCTACCGGCCGTTCTTCGTATTGCCGGAACTTTCTTCCTGCTCTTCCTGATCCTTGTCGTGCCGCAGTGAATAGCGCCGCGTTTCCTATCCGATAAGTACGTGCCGATATGCGATTCGTCGTATTCGAAGCGGGATTGCGGACGAAACGTCCAGGACGTGGCAACAAGAACAACTGTGTGAATGATGAGGCAACGGAGGTGGGAATTTTCCTACAAACGGTCGCGCGGAAGTCCTATAGGGGGCGATCTAGCGTTTCGTTACATTACCAGCCTGCAAGTCGTTTTTAACAAAAATTAACAATGCGCCGTGACGGCACATGCTGTCGTCACATTGTTCGGACCGAGACCGATTCGGGAGCACACGATGACTTATCTATTCAAGCTGATTTCAATGTTGGGCGTGGTAGGCGGAATCGCCTGGTTTGCGATGACGCCGGACTTTGCTGCCGTGCTGCTTGGTATTCTGTCGCTGGCCGTTTTCATGATGACTTTCCTGCCGGTGTTGCCGGACGAGACGGCCTGACCCGCAACTACGCAAACACGCCCATTCCGCCCGGGAGGCAGCGGTCGTTTCAAAAAACAAGCGAAACGATGAAACAGGAAACAGGCAAAAAGAGCAGGCGCCTGCAGGTGCTGCTGGTGGAGGACAACGTCGATGCATTGGACGGTCTGGTCGAAATGACCGGCCTGCTGGGACATGAGGCGCACGGCTGCACGTCCGCCGAAAACGCGCTGGTCATGCTGCAGAACCGGTCGTTCGATCTGATGATCACAGATATCGGCTTGCCGGGGATTTCCGGGCTGGAGCTGGCACGCCAGGTGCGCGCGTTGAAGCCGCTGGAAGTTACCATCGCCAGCGGCTATGCGCGCGACGACGACGTGCCGCCGGACGTCGGCTGGCTGATGAAGCCGTTCGGCATCGATGAATATGCGGCATTGCTGGAGCGGGTCGCCAGCCCTTGAGCCACGTCCGAGCGTCGCTGCGATAGCCTTTTCAGTTTGCTGCCTTTTACCTTCCTTGCGGCAATAAATAAATTGAAACAAGCGATTTAATTCAATCAATCGTTTGATTTATATGTTCTAATGGCGGTCATGTGTGCTGCCAGAAAATCTCCCGTACCCCGTTCGCTGCCTGTTGCCGAATCCATCGGCACGTCCGGCAGCGCCCGCCATCGCGCCGACGGCGCAGAAGCGCGCAACCGCCTGTTGCACGCGGCCCTGCACTTGTTTGCGGAGAAGGGCTTCAGCAAGACATCCACGCGCGACATTGCGCAGGCCGCCGGCGTCAATCTCGCGGCGATCAAGTACTACTTCGGTGACAAGGCCGGCCTGTACCGCGCCGTCTACACCGAACCCATCAACGGACTGTGCCAGCCGCAAGCGCCGACGATGCGCGCCGATCTGCCGCTGCGCGAAGCGCTGACGATCTTCTTCGGCGATTTCGTTGCGCCGCTGAAGCAGAACGAACTGCTGCAACTATGCATCCGCCTGCATTACCGGGAAATGCTGGAGCCGACCGGCCTGTGGCAGGAAGAGATCGACAGGGAAATCAAGCCTTCGCATGCGGCATTGGTCGGTGTGCTTGTGCATCACATGGGCTTGAAGAAACCGGATGACGATATCCATCGGCTGGCGTTTTCCATCGTCGGCATGGTGCTGCAGATGTTCATCACGCGCGACGTCGTCGATGCGATTCGCCCATCGCTGATGGGATCACATGCGGCCGTCGATCTGTGGATAGAACGGTTGATCGACTACGCGGAAGCGATGGTGCAGGCCGATGCACGCCGCCGGAAAAATGCAGCGAGGGCGAAATCATGAAGACGCTTCGCCTTGCCTGCGGCATCGGCGTGCCGCTGCTGTTGTCGGCATGTGCGCTGACACCGCCGCCGTCCGGCGTCGAAGCTGCGACGCCGTCGCAATGGAATGCGCCGACGCCCGATGCGACCGAGACAGCCGATGCAGGAAACGCCGCCGCGCTGCCGCATCACGGCACGCTGACCGATCTGTCGCAATGGTGGCAGCAACAGAACGATCCCTTGCTGGTGGAATTGATCGATGCCGCGCAGGCCGTCAGTCCGACGGTGGCCGACGCCGTTTCGCGCATCGCCCAATCGCGCGCGACCAGCGTATCGGCCGATGCGGCGCTGCTGCCGAAGCTGGACGGTACGATCACATCCAGCCGTACCAACATGCAGCCGCCGCTGCCGCTGTCGACGATCACGCAGGCGGAATTGCAGCCGTCATGGGAAGCCGATCTGTTCGGCGGCAATCGCGATACCAGCCGTGCCGCACTGGCGCGACTGCGCGGTGCGCAGGCCAACTGGCACGATGCGCGCGTCTCGGTAGCGGCTGAAGTGGCAAACCGCTATTACAGTTTGCGCACCTGCGACAAGCTGGTGACGGTCACGCAGCAGGATGCCGATTCGCGCGAGGAAACGGCGCGCCTGTCCGACCTGAGCGCGAAAGCGGGATTCCAGGCGCCGGCCTCGGCCGCACTGGCGCGCGCGAGTGCAGCCGAGGCGCGTGGCCGTCTGACGCAGCAGCGCGCCGCCTGCGACCTGGACGTGAAGGCGCTGGTGCAACTGACCGCAATGGACGAGACGGTGCTGCGCAAGAAGATGACGACATCGACGCCGCCGCCGACACAGCCGATCACGATCGACAGTTTGCCGGCGCGCTTGCTGCTGCAACGCCCGGATGTATTCATTGCGGAACAGGAAGTGGCCGCTGCCAGCGCCGAAGTCGGCAATGCGCAGGCGGCACGTTATCCACGCCTGACATTGAGCGGCTCGATCGGCGCAGCGCGCTATCACTCCGCTGGCGTCACGACCAATCTGCAGACCTGGTCGATCGGTCCGATCACGCTGTCGCTGCCGCTGTTCGATGGCGGCGCGCGTGCGGCCAACGTCGACGCTGCCGAAGCGCGTTACGACTCGGCGGTCAGCGCCTATCGCGGCACCGTGCGTCAGGCCGTGCGCGAAGTGGAGGAGGCGCTGGTCAATCTGCAGAGCACGTCGTCGCGCAGTGAAGACGCGCGTGCCGCTGTCGAAGGCTACCGTGCCGCCTATGAAGGCGCGGAAAGCCTGTATCGCAACGGCATGGCAAATCTGCTCGATCTGGAGGACTCGCGCCGCCTGCGGCTTGCCTCCGAACTGAATGCCGTGACGCTGGAACGCGAACGCATGGAAGCATGGATCGCGCTGTACCGTGCTGCTGGCGGCGGCTGGCGCAACCCCGATGTCGAACGCACCGCTTCCGCCACGGCTATTCGACCAACCTCGTCCGATTCCGAATGAAGAACGCTTTCATGAAACGTGTGAACAAGAAAACCGCCATCATCGGCGTTGGCGTACTGGCGATACTCGCCGTCGTGCTGGCGCTGCTCTTCAGATCCGAAGAGAACGACAAACAGGCCGAAGCGCCCAGGCCGGCATTGACCGTCACCACCGCCAAGCCGTCGCAGGAAAACCTGCCGATTCGCCTGCATGCCAACGGCACCGTGTTCGCCTGGCAGGAAGCGATCATCGGCAGCGAATCGAACGGCTTGCAACTGACCGACGTGCGCGTCAACGTCGGCGACAAGGTGCGGCGCGGCCAAGTGCTGGCGACTTTCTCCACCGCGACTACGCAGGCCGATGTGCTGCAGGCGCGCGCGGCGCTGCTGGAAGCCCAAGCCAATGCGGCCGATGCACGCAACAACGCCGAGCGTGCGCGCACCTTGCAGAGCACAGGTGCACTGAGCACGCAGCAGATCAATCAATACCTGACGACCGAACAGACGGCGAAAGCCAAGGCTGAAGCGGCGAAAGCGACACTGCAGGCACAGGAAGTGCGGTTGTCGCAGACGCGTGTGCTGGCGCCGGATGACGGCGTGATCTCCGCGCGCAGTGCCACCGTCGGCGCGGTCGTCGGTGCCGGTACCGAGCTGTTCCGCATGATTCGTCAGGGGCGGCTCGAATGGCGCGCCGAAGTGACGGCCGAAGAACTCGGCAAGCTGGCGCCCGGAACGATGGCCACGATCGTCGCGGCCAACGGCACCGAAACGACGGGCAAGGTGCGCATGATCGCGCCGACCGTCGATACGCAGAACCGCGTGGCGCTGGTCTATGTCGATCTGCAGCAACCGGAAACGAAAGCGGCTGCGCCGGTGAAGGCGGGCATGTTTGCCAGCGGCTACTTCGCGCTCGGCACGTCGAACGCGATCACGGTGCCGCAGCAATGCGTGGTCGTGCGTGACGGCTTCAGCTATGTGTTCGGGCTGAATGCGGATCATCGCGTCACGCAACTGAAGATCCAGCCGGGCCGCCGCCTTGACGATCGCATCGAGGTCGTCAGCGGCATCGCGCCGGATGCGGTGCTGGTCGCCAGCGGTGCTGGCTTCCTGAACGATGGCGATTTCGTCCATGTCGTGCAGCAGACACCTGCCGCGGCAACTGCTTCGCCGGTCGCGCCGGCACAGGAGAAAAAGTGAACTTCTCCGCGCTCTCGATCCGGAATCCGATTCCGGCCATCGTGTTGTTCTTCCTGGTCGGCCTCGCCGGTCTGATGGCGTTCAAGATGAACGCCGTACAGGATTTTCCCGATATCGAACTGCCGATCGTCACGGTGACGGCCAATCTGCCCGGTACCGCACCGGCGCAATTGGAAACCGAGGTTGCACGCAAGCTGGAAGATTCCATCGCCACGCTGCAGGGTATCAAGAACATGTACACGCGCGTGCTCGACGGCGTGGTGGTGATTACGATCGAATTCGTTCTTGAAAAAAATCTGTCGGATGCCGTCAACGAAACGCGTGATGCCGTCTCGCTGGTGCGTGCCGACCTGCCGGCCGATCTGCGCGATCCGGCGGTGACCAAGATTTCCACAGCGGGACGTGTCGTGATGACATTTACCGCATCGGCTGCGCCGGGCAGCCATCTCGATGAACAGGAGTTGAGCTGGTTCGTCGACAACGTCGTCGCCAAGCGGCTGCTCAGCGTGCCGGGCGTCGGCTCGGTCAAGCGCGTCGGCGGCGTCGACCGCGAAGTGCGCATCGAACTGGACAACGCAAAGATGGCGGCGCTCGGCGTTTCCGCCATCGACGTGTCGCGGCAGTTGCGGCTGGTGCAGCAGGAAGCGCCGGGCGGGCGCGGCGACGTCAGCGGTGCCGAACAGGCAGTGCGCACGATCGCCACCGTGCAGACGGCGGCCGATCTGGCGCGCATGGACATCCCGCTGACCGATGGACGTCACGTGCGGCTCGATCAGGTCGCCACCGTTTCCGACACCATTGCCGAGCGCCGTGCGACGGCCACGCAGGACGGCCGGACCGTCGTCGGCTTCGAGATCTTCCGCACCAAGGGGGCCAGCGAAGTGACGGTCGCCGAAGGTGCGCGCGAAGCTGTGGACGAATTGCAGACAGCGCATGCGAATATCGTCTTCAAGCAGGCGATCGACAACGCGCAGCCAGTCGAGGAAAACTTCGACGGTTCGATGGAGCTGCTGTACGAGGGCGCGATTCTCGCGGTGCTGGTGGTCTGGTGGTTCCTGCGCAACTGGCGCGCCACACTCGTTGCCGCTGCTGCGCTGCCGCTGTCGGTGATTCCGACCTTCCTCGGCCTGTACTGGTTCGGCTACACGCTGAATACGGTGACGTTGCTGTCGCTGGCGCTGGTGGTCGGTGTGCTGGTCGACGATGCCATCGTCGAGATCGAAAACATCGAACGCCATCTCGGCATGGGCAAGACGCCGATGCAGGCCGCACTGGAAGCAGCCGACGAGATCGGCATGGCGGTGATCGCCACCACGTTCGCGCTGGTGTCGGTGTTCCTGCCGACCGCTTTCATGGCCGGCATTCCGGGGCTGTTCTTCAAGCAGTTCGGCTGGGCTGCGGTGTTGGCGATTCTGGCGTCACTGGTCGTCGCGCGGCTGCTGACGCCGATGATGGCCGCCTATCTGCTGAAGCCGAGCGCGAAACATGAGACCGAAGACGGCTGGCTGATGTGCAAGTATCTGGAAACGATGCGCTGGTGCGTGCGACACCGGCTGACGACGGCAATCGCGGCTGGCGTGTTCTTCCTCTGCTCCATCATGCTGACGTCGTTGCTGCCGACCGGGTTCGTGCCGCCGGCTGATCGTGCGCAGACGCAGATCACGATCGAACTGCCGCCGGGTAGCACGCTGGCGGAAACCACTGCAGTTGCGGAGCGCGTGCGGCAGGCCATCTCGGCCGACAAGAACATCATCAGCGTCTTCAGTTCCATCGGCGGCGGCTCCAGCGGCGATGCATTTTCTCCGGGCGCGGCGGCCGAGGTACGGCGCGCAGTGCTGACGATCACGACCACGCATCGCAGCGATCGTCATGCAACGATGTCGGATATCGACAGCCGCATCCGCGCCAACATCGCCGATATTCCCGGCGCGCGTTTCACCGTCGGTCCGCCGGATACTGGCGTCAAGATGCAACTGGTGCTACGCAGCGACGATCCGGTTGCGCTGTCGGATGCGGCGAAAAAGGTCGAGCGTGAACTGCGTACGCTGCGCGGCATCGGCAACGTCACCTCAAGCGCATCGCTGGTGCGCCCTGAAATCGTGGTGCGGCCGGATGCGGCGCGCGCCGCCGATCTGGGTGTGACGGCGGCCAGTATCGGCGAGACGGTGCGTGTGGCGACGTCCGGCGATTACGAACAGAATCTGCCCAAGCTGAATCTGTCCGAACGCCAGGTGCCGATTCTGGTCAAACTGCCGGATGGGGTGCGCGCCGACCTGTCGGCCATCGAGCGGCTGACGGTGCCGGGACGCAACGGTCCGGTGATGCTGGGCACGGTCGCATCGGTGACGATGGAAAGCGGGCCGGCGCAGATCGACCGTCTGAACCGCAGCCGCAACGTCACATTGGACGTCGAACTGGGATCGCGTTCGCTGGGCGAGTTGAATACCGAAGCGCGCGCGCTGCCATCGATGCGCAACCTGCCGCCGTCGGTGAAGATTGCCGAACTGGGCGATGCGCAAGAGATGCTGCTGCTGTTCCAGAGCTTCGGCCTGGCGATGCTGATCGGCGTGCTGTGCATCTACAGCGTGCTGGTACTGCTGTTCAGGGATTTCATGCAGCCGATCACGATTCTGGCGGCGCTGCCGCTGTCGATCGGCGGTGCCTTCGTCGCACTGCTGATTACGCACAGCGCCTTGTCGATGCCGTCGATGATCGGTCTGATCATGCTGATGGGCATCGTGACGAAGAACTCGATCCTGCTGGTCGATTACGCGATTCTGGCACGCGAGCGCGGCATGAATCGTTTCGATGCACTGGTCGATGCCTGCCACAAGCGCAGCCGGCCTATCATCATGACGACGATCGCGATGGGCGCCGGCATGCTGCCGCTGGCATTGGGTCTGGGCGCCGATCCGAGCTTCCGTTCACCGATGGCGATCACGGTGATCGGCGGCCTGATCACGTCGACGCTGCTGAGCCTGCTGGTGGTGCCGGCGGTGTTCACCTATATCGACGATCTGGAACAGTGGTTGAAAAAGACGCTGCGCCGGATGCGCGGCCAGGATGATGGTGGAGAGCGCCAGCAGCCGGCCGCTTTGCTGCCCGCCAAGCCGGAAGAAACCTGAGCGAAATACTTGAACAAGGAAGAACGTATGAACCGTCCCTTGCTGTCGCCCGAAAAAATCAGTCCGCCATTGCTAGACACCATGGCCGCCTATCATCGCCAGACGATAGACGAGGTCGCCGCTGCCATCGCGGCGCACCGCATTGTCGTCGTCGGCATGGCTCAGAATCCCTTTGTGAAAAAGACACGCCACGCGCTGGAACAGGCGGGCGCGGATTTCCGTTATCTGGAATACGGCAGCTATCTGTCGATGTGGAAGCCGAGGCTGGCGATCAAGATGTGGAGCGGCTGGCCGACCTTTCCACAGGTATTCGTCGATGGGGCGCTGATCGGCGGCCATGCTGAAACTGTCGCGGCGATTGCTGCCGATCGTATACCGCTGCGCCAGGGATAAGGATGGACATGACCGTCGATTTCCCTCAAGCTCCGCGCCCGTTGAATCTGCAGGTCTTGTCGCTGCCGGGACCATTGACGATTGCCGTACTGGCGCCGCATCCGGACGACTTCGATGCCGTCGCCATCGCGTTGCGGCATTTCCATCTGCGCGGCGATGTCATCCATCTGGCCGTGCTGACGACCGGTGCCAGCGGTGTCGAGAACGGTTATGCCGGTGCGACGACGGACGAACAGAAGGCGGCGCTGCGCGAAGGCGAGCAGACCGCCAGCTGCGCCTTCTTCGGCCTGCCGCTGGACCGGCTGACTTTCCTGCGTCTGCCGCCGGACGACAAGGGAAACCCGCGACTGGACGACGACAACCACGCACGCATACGTGACTATCTGGCCGCGCGCCGTCCCGATCTGGTCTTCATGCCACATGGCAATGACAGTAACGTGACGCATCAGCGTACCTATGCCCTGTTCCGTACCGTGATGCTGGCTGAGAAGTGGTCGGCGTGGGCTTTCCTGAACAAAGACGCAAAAACGGTTACGATGCGCACCGACCTCTACATGCCGTTCGACGACGAGGCGGCGGCGTGGAAGGCGGAACTGCTGCGTCTGCATGGCTCGCAGCATCAGCGCAATCTGAATACGCGCGGCAAGGGATTCGACGAACGGGTGCTGGGCCTTAACCGGCAGGATGGCTCGCCGTATCGGGCACCCCATGCTGAAATTTTCGAACTGGAAAAGTTCGGCTGAAGGAAGAAAGAGAATCACATGGTTTGCGATCACAGAAAAGTACTGGAACTGGCCAAGGCCGGCGATTGGGAAGAGGCGCACAAGATGGTGCAGGTGCATGGCGATGAATTGTCCTGCCAGATCCACGGCTATCTGCACCGGATCGAAGGCGATCTTGGCAATGCGCGCTACTGGTACAGCCGCGGCAACAGCACGCTGCCGGGCAATACGTTGGACGAGGAGTTCGCGCGGCTGGTTGCACGTCTATAGCTTTACCGGCATAGATGGCAATTTGACGATTGCGGTAACATGAGCGGCTATAACGGCTTGCCATTGTCTGGACGAAGGTGCTGAGCCAAGTCTTTCGTCCCTATTATTCTTACAAGATCGCGTTTTGAATTCACCGCATTCGCAACATATCGTCGGCATTCTCCTCGCCGCCGGCCGGGGCCTCCGCTTCGATCCGGACGGTACAAAAAACAAGTTGCTGCAATACACGCCCGGAGGCGAGAAGGTGGTGGTAGCTGCTGCCAAGACGATGCTGGCCGTTTTCCCGGAAGTGGTTGCAGTCGTGCGCAAGGAGGATGTGGTCGCCGCATCGCTGCGCGCACTCGGTTGTACCGTGTCCGTTTGCGATGACGCCGATCGCGGCATGGGGGTATCGCTGGCATGCGCGTTGCGGCAGGCGTCCGATGCGACGGGCTGGGTGATCGGATTGGGCGACATGCCTTACGTGCAGCCTGCCACCGTAGCGGCATTGCGCGACGTCTTGATGCGCGGTTCGGACGTGGCAGTACCGGTGCGTAGCGGCCGGCGCGGTAATCCGGTCGGTTTCGGCAGCAGATTGCTGCCCGAGCTGTTGCAGGTCGAAGGCGACCAAGGTGCGCGGGCGCTTCTGCATGCCCATCCATGGACGGCGGTGGAAGTCGACGACGCCGGCATTCACCAGGACATCGACAGTCCCGCCGATCTGGAATAAGGCACGGCATAACGCACGATCAACGCAGAATCAGCGTATGACGCGGATCGCGCAACGGGTTTGTCAGACCGCACTGCCGGCGCGGCACGCGGCGGTCAGATCCAGCGATTTGTCGTAGTACTTCGACTTGATCTGCAACATGCCCAGGATTGTGTGAAACAGATTGTCCTGGCTGACCGCATCGTTCGCATGTTTCTCCAGGCAGTTCTGGCTGACGTTGAAACTGTGCGCAAAGCCTTGCGACATCCACATCACCATCGGCACGTGCGTCTGCTCTTTTGGCGCGATCGAGTACGGCATGCCGTGCAGGAAGATGCCGCGCTCTCCTAACGATTCACCGTGATCCGACAGGTAAAGCATGGCCGTATCGTAGTTTTTCTGCGTCTTCAGATAGGCGATTGTCTTCGCCAGAAAATGATCGGTATACAGCACGCCGTTGTCGTAGGTATTGACGATCTGTTGCTGCGTGCACTGGCTGAGGTCGGCCGTATCGCAGGTCGGCGTGAATTTGCGCATTGCCGACGGATAACGACGATAGTAGGCGGGACCGTGATTGCCTAGCTGGTGCAGCACGACGAACAGATTGCCTTCCTTGGTCCGGTGGATTTCGTCGTTCATGCCTTCCAGCATAATTTCATCGAGGCAGCGCTCCCCGTCGCATAGCGTCGCATCCTTGTGGCTGTCGAAGAATTGCTGGCCGAGGCCGTCGCAGACGCCCTTGCAGCCGGACTGGTTGTCGCGCCAGACGGTATTGATACCGACGTGATTGATGATGTGCAGCAGCGATTCGTGGCGGCGGATGGCCTTTTCATCGTAGTTGCGGCGACCGTAGATCGAGAACATGCACGGGACCGAAACTTCGGTATTGGTGCCGCACGACGTGACATGCGGGAAATTCAGTACGCCGAGATTGCTCAGTTCGGGCGTCGTCTGGCGCGCGTAGCCGTTCATGCCCCAGTTGTCGCCGCGCGTCGTCTCACCGACGACGAGGACGAACAGCATCGGCCGGCTGCGCGAGGCCCAGCCTGCTCCCAGTCGCGCATCTTCGCTGATCGGAATTTTCGGGCCGGCGGTTTCGGTATCTGCCGTTACCACGCGCACCAGCGACACCAGATAATTGCTCGGCGTGATCAGATAGCGCATTTCCTTCTGGTTGCGCATCAACGACGAGAAATCCTGGAAGACCAGCAGAATGGCGCCGATTGCCAGCAGCAATGCACCGACAATCGACAGCAGCCGTACCGTGAATGCGCGCCGCCATGGCGTGCGGCGCAGCTGCAGGCGCCAGACCAGAATCGACGGCAGTACGCCGAACACCAGCATGTGCAGGCAGAAGTTTAGCGAGAACAATTCGCCCGCTTCCTTGACGTCGGTACGTAATACATTCCTCACCATGTCGCTGTTGAAGAAGACCGTGTACTTGTTCATGTAATACGTGGCGGCCGCCGTTGTCATCAGCAGCACGACCAGGACGAGTTTGGCGCTCCAGCGATTCAGAACGATCATCAATGCAGCGCTCTGAAAGGCAGTGATGGCGATGAAGATCGCGGTGGCGAACAGCCAGCTTCCGGGCTGCGCCCAATTCCGATGTGCGGTAGCGGCCGAGAAGAACAAGCTGTTCGACGTCAGCGAAAAGAACAGGCTGACGAGCAGGGCCAGTTGTTCGATGCCAAGGGCGGGCAGGCGGTCTAGCAGGCGGGCAACGGCGCGGCTGCTGAACGCGGTGTCGGCAGAGCCGACGGCAGGATTGGTTTTCAAGGCGAACACCGGCTTCTTAATGAGAAGCCGGTACGCTATCGAGCGCGCCGTTAAGCGGCTGTTAAGGTGGCTATAAAGTGGTTGCCCGGGCTGCCGTCAGGGCGGATCGGGCGTTTTTGCGTTGCCGGACAGGCAAGGCTGTCGCCAATGCAGAATCAGACCAGCGGCGGGAAGGTCAGTACGAAGCGGCTGCCGCCGGTATCCGGCACTTCATGCCGGATTTGCCAGCCGAGGTGATCAACCACGCGCTTGACGATCGCCAGGCCGAGCCCGGAACCGACATGTTGCGCATCGTGTCCGCGCACGAAGCGTTCAAACAATCGTGCGCGGACATTTTCCGGCAGGCCAGGGCCGTCGTCTTCGATGGTCAGTTGATGGGCCGTCAGATGAATGACGACGTTTCCATCTTCGGTGTACTGGCACGCATTGCGTACCAGATTGCCGATGGCGATGCCGGCCAGTTCCGCGCGTGTTCGTACCCAGACTTCGTCGGAGCCGCCGTGTAGTTGCAGTTTCAGCGGTTTGTCGCTGAACAACTGACGGTAACGTTCGATCTCGCGTTCGACCAGATGCGTCAATGAAACCGGCACACTGCCGAGTACGGCTGGGGATTGCGACATCAGCAGCAGCGCACCGACGCGTTCCGATGCTTCTTCTGCGACGCGCCGTATCCGTTCGGCCACCGCGCGGTTCTCCGGTGATTGCGAGAGACGTACTTCCAGCAGTTCGGCAGCACCCAGCATGATGGTCAGCGGCGTGCGCAGTTCATGGCTGACGTCGCCGGTAAACAGTTTCTCGTCTGCGAGAAAGTGCTGCAACTGTTCGGTACGCGCGGCAAAGGCACGCGCCAGCGTGCCGATCTCGTTGCGCAGTTCCAGCGCAGGCAATCTGGATGGCGGATCGTCGCGTTCGACGGCCTTTGCCAGCGCGATCAGCGGCGAGACGATGCGGTGTGCGGTAAAGAGACCCAGTGCGAGCGCCAGCACCAGGCTGACGATGAAGCCGATGCCGAGTGCTGTGAAAATGACTTTCTCGGTAATGGCGAAATCGCTGGTGTCGTCGATCACGGCAAAGGTATCGTCGCCGATCTTGCGGATGCAGACTGTGTATTCGCGATTGCCGATATGTTTTTCATGCACGCCGGGTCGCAGATGGCGGAAGCGCTCGGGGATTTCGTCGTTGACGTAGAAATTGTCCTCGACCGTCGACAGCAGCTCGTGGCGATGATACTGGTCGATCAACTGTGTGGTGACCTTTTCCAGCCGCTCGTCGACCAGCTGCTTTTCCGAAGCTTCGATTGCCATGCGGCCGGTGATCGAGAAAAACACGCACAGCAGGAAGGTGAACAGCACGAAAGCGCCAATCAGGCGACGGCCGACGGAATGATTACGCTTTTTCATTGCTGCTGATCCTCGCTATCCACCAGTCGGTAGCCGCTGCCGGGTAGCGTGCGCAGCATGGGCGTGACGAAGGGGCGATCCAGCGCCTGGCGCAGTGCGTGGATGTGCGTGCGCAGCGCATCGCTATCGGGCGGGTTGTCGCCCCAGATTTCGCGCAGCAGCACGTCGCGCGGCATGATTGCCGGTGCGCGGCGCATCAAGGCTTCCAGCAGTTTGTAGCCGGTCGGCGTCAGCGTCAGCTTGCGGCCGGCACGCGTTACCTCGCCGCAGCTGAGGTCGTAGCGCAGTTCGCCGAATTCGAGAATATGTTCGACATTTTCGTTACGAGCACGCCGCACCAGCGCCTTCAGGCGCGCTTCCAGTTCCACCAGCGAAAACGGCTTGACCAGATAGTCGTCGGCACCGACCTCGAAGCCGACCAGCTTGTCCTTGACCGTGTCGCGCGCGGTCAGCATCAGGATGGGCGTGGCAATGCGGCGCTCGCGGCGCAGCTTACGGCATACTTCGACGCCATCCAGCCCCGGCAGCTCGAGATCGAGCACGATGATGTCGTACGGCGAGGCGGCAGCGAGTTCGACTGCCGATGTGCCGGTGGTCGCCACGTCCAGCGTATGGCCGAGCGGTTCGAGAAAGCCGTACAGGTTGGCGACGATATCGGGATTGTCTTCGATGATGAGGACGTACACGGCAGTTCCGCGAAGTGATGAGCGTTATTCGATCGGTGTGAAACGTTGCACGGTGCGCCCTTCGTGCGTGATCTTTTCGAAGAAGACCTTTTCGGGACGTGTCCAGAACGAACCGTCGGCGGCGGTATAGACGATCATCACCGTCTCCGGATCGGATTCGAGCTTGGCGGCGCAGACGAAATCGTAGATGCCGCCTTTATAGTGTCTGAATTGCATGGCAGGTCGAGGTGGAAGCGGCGGCGGGGTGCGCACCGTATGCGATCGTCATTGTATGCGAGCGGCGTGTCCGTGGCATGCGACGATGCAATCAGACATACGACCCTGCTGCGATGGCTGCAGGGCCGTACATTCTTGAACGTCTCGAAAAGTTGTGTACCGGTGCGGTTTGCCGTCAGGTATCGCCGGCAACTGGCTGCCGCTCACGCCTTGTCGATCTGTTTGATGCTGGTGATGGCGTAGCCTTTTGCCGCGATCTGCTCGAACGGCGCATCGATCGCATAACCGTCCAGATGTTTTGCGCCGTCATCCACATCCATGCCGCGATCGATCAATTCCCAGTCCGTGTTGATGACTTCTCCGGGAATCACTTTTCCTTCGGGGACGGCGAGATAGGAAAAATGTCCGGCGTGTTCCGCCCTTCTGTAGATATCGACGCGCATGGCAATTCCTTCGCAAAAGGATGTGGAGGAAATTTTGTGACCGCGCCCCCGAATAAAGGTTGCGTTGCAGTCGTACTCCATCTGTATTTTGGACGCGAACCGTTCACGTATGGGAAAGTTCGGCAAAAATGGCCGTTAGAAGGATTTCGCTAAGTGAAACGGCCGGTTTTGCTGAAAGAAGCGGCTTTTTTCCAACAAAATGCCAGATTTTCTGTTGCAAACATTACGTTATGGCAAGCAAATTGCCATGAACATGGTAGGCTGGCCCTTCGTTGCATCGAGCGGGTGCAAGCCGAAGGCTCCGATAAAAGGGGAGGAAACGTCATGTTGAAATATGATTTTTCGGTCAAGACGCGTGAAGGCCAGCGCCTTGAGAGCATTGTGATTGGCGGTCGCGATCGCGAGGAAGCCGAACGCAAGCTGCGTCAGATGTATCGGCACTGCGAAGTGCTGCGATGCGATATCAAGGGAAGCGTGCAGCGTCCCGGCCTAGCCCATTCGGTCGACGATATCCTGTCACTGATCTCGCGCTGACACTGCGGAACGGATGAAGCCATCCGCCAGCAATTCGTCCAATAGTGTGTCGTAATCCTGCGCTCCCCGACTGCTGGGTGCATGTTCGAAGATCGTTTTGTTGAATGCCGGGCTCTCCGCCAGGCTGACATTCTCCGCGATGCGCGAGCGACATACCTCCGCGCCGAATTTTTCCTCCAGCACCTTCAATACATCCCATGCCATGCCGCGGCGGCCGTCGAAACGCGTCAATAGATAGCGTCGATTGACACGGCGTTTCAATACGGGCTCCAGCGCATTCAAGGTTTTTTCGATCTGCATTGCACCCTTGGCGGAAAGATGATCGGCCGACACCGGTACGATGATGCAGTCGCAGGCGAAGATCGCATTCAGCGACAGCACGCCGACCAGCGGACAGCAGTCGATCATCACCGGGCTTGCGGCATCACCGAATTTTTCGGCACGTAGCGTGGCATTGAGCTTGTTGACCACGTCGTAACCCTTGCCGAACAGTGTGTCGATCTTCGATAGTTCGAGATGGGCGGGAATGATGTCGATGCCGTTCGTCGGCGACGTGCGCACCAGTTCGCGCAACGGGCGATTGTGCTGGAACAGGCTCAGGATGGTGTCGTCGCCGGCGCTGACAGGTACGCCGGCAATGGCGCTCAGGTGAGCTTGCGGGTCGAGATCGATACCGACCGGGCGGCAGCCGCGTCGCGCCAGCGCGGCGGCGATGTTCAATGCGGTTGTCGTCTTGCCGACGCCGCCTTTCTGGTTGAACACGGTAACGATCGTCATGACATTTCCGGATGGCGCAGTTTCGCGATAGTAACATTGCCTGTGCGCAGCAGCCGTGGCAGCGAATCAGAATGTGCGCTTTGTTTTCCCGATGGTTTTTCCGATATACCAGAGCCGCAATCGGCGCCAGCCGATGACGGTGCCTGTAACGCACATCGCCAGACCGCCCAGGCTGAGCAGGATCAATGCGGCATCGCGCCACAGCTTCGCATCCAACATCGGCGGCAGATCCCAACTGTGCAGGAAATTGAACAACCAGCGCCCGGTGCGTTGCGCGCGATCCAGACTCAGCGCAACGTCGCCGGTCTGGGGATCGAGATAGGCGACGGTTGCGTGCGGATCGTCGAAATGCACGCGCCATACCGGCAGTCTTCGTTCGGCGGCGCCCATCATGGCTTCCGGCTGGCGCGCGTAGTAATAATCGTCATAGCGGGTGAGCAGATGATGCGATCGTATCGACGCGGGTAACAGTCGCGCGGCTGCATGCATCAGCGTATCGCCGCTCCACTGCGTGCGAACGGTATAGCCGTTTTCGTCATGCACGATTAGGCGAGTGTTGCCAGCAGCATTGCGTGCGAGCAGGTACGGCTGTCCGTCGAGGATGCGCCAGCTTATCTCCACTGGCTGAAAGCCTGCGCGCTTCAGCAGTGCAATGGCTTGCGGCGCTTCCAGCGGCAGCCGTTCCGATATGGCATCGCCGCCGCGCCATGCGGCGAGATCGGGTTTCTGTCCGCGTGCATCGAATACGCCGAGCGGATTCATCGACATCAGGCCGCTGAATATCCACGTGAAGATGATGGCCGCGAACAGCAGACCGAGCAGATGATGCCAGTGCAGCCAGGATTCGCGATAAGGCGAATGGCTGCCGGATTTGTAGTGGCCGCTGAAACGCCAGCGCCAGATGCCGACAATCGTGCCGCTGATCGCCGTAACGGTGCCGATGGCCGACAGCACGATGACGATCCAGCTCCATCCCGGATCGACAGGACGATCGCGGAAATAGTAGAGCCAGTGCAACCAGGCGCCGACATAATTCCATGTACGCTGCGCCAGCGGCGCATCCAGCACGACTTCACCGGTGGTGGAGGATAAATACAGGCGCGTATGGTCGGGGTCGTCCATCTGCACGATGTGCAGCGGCCGGTGTGGATCGAGTCCGCGGCCGTGCGTCCAGCGATCCTCATCGATGGTGCCGGCATCATGTGCATTCGCCCGCGGCAGAAAAGCATGCGCTGCCGCCAGCACGTGCGGTGTGTCGATGTCGATTTCCCGGCCGGTGATGGCGTCGATAGCGATGAGGCGCCCATCGTGCAATTGCAGTCGATAGATAATCCGGTTGCCAATGGACGTCAGTGCCGCCCGCTTTACGGGCGATTGTGCCGCGGTCATTGCTTGTTGCAGCGGGATACAGCAACTTTCCGTTTGCAATGGCGGCAGCACATGCAGCCGTTCCCATGGCGTCAGCTTCGGATAACCGATGAACAGCATTACGATGCCGCTGACGAACCATAGCGCCATCAGGATGCATGCCGCCACACCCATCCAGCGATGGATCAGATAGAGCAGGCGGCGTGCGCGGGTTGCGACGGACATGATCAGAAGCGATGCTGCAGCGTCAGTTCGAAACGCCGGTCGGCGCCGACCAGCCATTGCGTGCTGTTGTAGTACGCCGTGGTGGTGTAGCGCTTGTCGAACACGTTGAAGCCGTGCAGCGTGAGCGTGGTATCGGATGCCACATCCCAGCGCAAGGCCATGTCCGCCGTTGTGTACGAAGGCAGCTTCAAGGTATTGGCGTTATCGGCATAACGCTTGCCGACATAGCGCAGGCCGGCGCTGGCCGTCCATTGCGGCTGGAATTTCCAGCTCAGCCAGACGTTGGCCAATCGCTCCGGCACATTGGTCGGTACGTTACCGTCGCGTGACGTTGCTACGCCGCCGACCGATTCCGTGAAATCGTCGAATTGCGCATGCAGGATCGAGGCATTGGCATCGAGTTGCCAGTTACGTGCGAATGCCAGCGACACCGTGCCTTCGAGGCCGCGCGACGATTGCTGGCCGACCTGTATCTTCTCGTTCGGATTGTCCGGATCGGCCGCCAGCAGATTGTTCTTGCGAATGCCATACAAGGCCAGCGTCCATTCTCCCTTGCCTTGTGCAAAAGCATTCTTCACGCCGACTTCCAGCTGCTTGCCGGTGGAAAGATCGAAGCGACTATTTTTCTGGGTGATCATCAGCAAGCCGCCGACGGGATCGGCCGCTTCCGAATATTGCGCGTAGAACGACAAATCCGGGCGTGGAGCGAATACGGTGCCGAGGCGCCAGCTGACGTTGGAATAGTTTTGGTCTAGTTGCTCGACGTCAGCCTTCAGATCGCGACGAGTGACATTCGCATGGTCGTAACGCAGGCCGGCGACGATCGACCATTTGTCGTTCAGCTCCAGCCGATCTTCACCGAAGACGGCATACGATTGCGCATTGTTTCGATAGACCGGAACGAAAGGATTGTCACTGATAAAAGAGCCGGGAATCGGATTGAGTGGATCGACGAATTCCGGATCGGGCGTCCCTTCATAGCCGTTGTTCGTATGCTTGAAAGTGCTGGCGCTGACGTTGAATCCGATGGATACCTGATTCTTCATGCCGAACAGGCTGCCACGGAAGGCCGCATCCGTTGTGTTGCCGACCTCCGACTGATCGTGACGAATATTTGTATCGCCGTAGCGCTGGATAAGGCCGCTGGCGGGAATGTAATCGTAGTACTCCGCATTGCGCCAGTAACGATGGCTGTCGATCTGGTACAGCTTGCTGCGCACCGTCACGTCCGCATTGGGTATCCACTGCGCAGCCAGTTCTGTGCGGCGGTCGGTGAAGTCGATGCGGCTGTCTTCGACGTTGTAGTTCTTGTCGCGCAGCGATGAGAGCTGTTTGCCGTCGACCAGCGGTGTGCCGAAATAACGCATCGGATGCTGGCGCCCCTCTGCATGGCTCAATTGCAGGCTGAATTCCGGCGACACGTCGAGGCGGATCGCGCCGGAAAAAGTCAGATCGCGCGAATCGCCGCGATCGACCCAACCGTCGCTGCGGTTGCCGCCGATGTCGAAACGGTAGGACAACTCGTCGTTGATGGCGCCGCCGCTGCCGAAGCCGAGGCGTTGCGTGTTTTCGGTGCCGATGGTGGCGGAAATCTCGTTCTGGATCGGCCCGCGCGTCGGCTTCTTCGGAACCACGTTGACCACGCCGCCGATGGCGCCGTTGCCGTAGATGACGGAAGCCGGGCCGCGCAATGCTTCGATGCGATCGACCGACCACGTATCGAACGGAAAGGTGATGCCGACGCCACCGAACTGGCGCGTGCCGTCATACAGCCGCGTGATCGAATTGGCATCGGTGAAGCCGCGCGAAGAAATCGAACTGTTGCCGTTGCCCGGATGCGTCATGCCGCTGAAACCGGCGGCGCGCGTGATGGCGTCGACGAGATTGGCGTCGCCGCGCTCTTCAAGCTGGGCACGATCGATGATCTCGACGCTTGCCGGCGTCTGCATCAATGTCATGTCCAGGTTCGAGCCGGTCGAGATGGGAGCTTGCAGCCCGCTGCTGCTGGAGGTGACGGAAATGGCTGGCAGTACCGGCGTGCCGTCGTCGGCGACGGCGGGTGGCGTGATTAGTGCGGCAAGCAGCACGCTGGGTGCGCAGCTTGCTGTTGCCCTGGCGAGATGGGCGATATGGGGAAAGCGTATGTTCATTGTTCTTCCTGACGGTGGAGAATGGCGCGGTGCGCCTGACGATGACCGTGGAAGCAAGGCTCGACGTCATGCCGGAACACCTTCAGGTGTTACCGGAAACGTCGGCTTTGCTCAGGAAAGAACGGGTGGTGCGCGAGGCTGCGCTGCTGTCCAGGCGAACAGCGGGTACGAAGCCTGATAGAAGAGAAGAGGGACGACGGAAGAACCGGCAACGACAGGCAGTACGAAATCGCCGGGCGGCATGCCGGCCGCGACTGCATGGTTCAGGCAGAACGGGCAGTGTTCGAAATGCATGCTCTTGTCGCCGGATGACGGTGGGGATGATTTGCTGCCGTCAACCTGCACTAGTTTTGCGCCTTCCACGGTACAGATTTCCATCCAGCCGTTCGGCGTGCCCTTGGCGGCCGCGACCGCATGCGAGATCGATGGTGCGAGCGATGCCAGCAGGATCGCGCAGAAGGCGATCCAGGCAGTCATCCGGTGCATCGATTTCGTCATGTTCATTACGAAGAACGTATCCTTGAACTTATCCTTTTTACGGGATGGAATCGTGGCGGTTGCGCAGCGTATTATAGGTGCGCCGTATCAAAAACAGAGAAGACATTTCCCGCCACCGGCCACAACAAGAGATTCCATGAACGACAACACTCCCGTTGCAGACGATCGCATGCGGCGCCGGCTCGGCATTGTCGCACTTGTGCTGATCGGCGCGCTGATCGTGTCCGGTATTCATCCGCGCGAGCGGATAACCTGGCTGATGGAAGTGCTGCCGGTCCTGATTGCCTTGCCGCTGCTGGCCTGCACGTATCGCCGTTTTCCATTGACCGGTCTGCTGTACGGCCTGATCTTCCTGCATGCGCTGATCCTGATCGGCGGCGGCACCTACACCTATGCTCACGTGCCGATCGGATTCTGGGTACAGGATATCTTCTCGCTGGCGCGAAATCCATACGACAAGCTGGGACATTTTGCCCAAGGCCTGGTGCCGGCCCTGCTGGCGAAGGAAGTACTGTGGCGCGGCGGCTACGTTGCGGCACCGGCCGGCGATGTCTGGCAACGCAAGATGCTGGCCTTCCTGTCGGTCTGCATCGCGATGGCGATCAGCGCCTGGTACGAGCTGATCGAATGGTGGGCGGCGTTGATCATGGGGCAGGGCGCGGACGAGTTTCTCGGCACGCAGGGCGACCAGTGGGATACGCAGTCGGACATGTTCATGGCCTTCATCGGCGCGACGGTTGCGGTGCTGCTGCTTGCGCGCTGGCACGACCGGCAGATCACGGTCATGCGACGGGCGGATGGCAGGAACCGCTGAAAGGCTTCGCGGTCTGTAAGGATGGCAGGTATTGCAACAGACGTTGCAACAGATCGTTTCCAGTTCCCAAGGAGAATCGCATGAGTCTTGCAAAGAGCGTCCGTTCCTCCATCATTCCTTGTCTGCGTTATCGCGATGCACCGGCCGCGATTGCATGGCTGTGCGGTGTGTTCGGTTTCGAAAAGCAGGCGATCTATGCCAATCCGGACGGCAGCGTCGCGCATGCGCAGCTGACGTTCGGCAACGGCATGATCATGATCGGTTCGGCCGGTGCGGAAAGCGAATGGGGAAAACATATCCGGCAGCCGGAGGAGCTCGGCGGCGTCGAGACGCAGGCGGCCTATGTCATCGTCGCCGATGCGGACGTCATTTATCAGCGCGCGAAAGAAGCCGGCGCCGAGATCGTCATCGATATCAAGTTCGAGGACTACGGCGGACGCGGATTCAGCTGCCGCGATTGCGAAGGACATCTGTGGAGTTTCGGCACCTACGATCCCTGGTAATGCGCAATAGGCGTATCCTGCGCATTTCCGCCGGACGGAGTCGCCCATGAATGAGCAGGCATTGCAGCAATATCTGTACGACCACATTCCGTTGTCGCGTGCGATGCAATTGCGTGTGCTGCAGGTGCAGGAAGAGGAAGTCGTCGTCGCCGCACCACTGGCGCCCAACATCAATCATCGCGAGACCGTCTTCGGCGGCAGCGCATCGGCGGTCGCCATCCTGGCTGCATGGTCGCTGCTGCATACGCGCCTGCAGCGTGCGGGAGTGATCAGCCGGCTCGTCATCCAGAGCAATACCATGCATTACGATTCGCCGATCGCCGGCGACTTTATTGCGCGTGCCAGACTTGCAGACGGCGAAGACTGGGCGCGTTTCGTGCGCATGCTGGAGCGGCGCGGCAAGGCGCGGATCGGGGTCGCATCGGTGCTGGAATATGACGGCCAGCCTGCCGGTCGCCTGCACGGCGAATTCGTTGCGCTGGCCGGCGCGACGGACTGAGCCGTGGCCGTTTTGCGCTATAGTGCTGCCAGCGCGCGCACGACAGGTATCGAACCGGACGTCAGGCGTCAGGCAATCACGAAAAGAGAATAGTTATTTGATATGAGCGACGAAGATTTCAAAGCAACGGAAGTAACCCGCAAACCGCCGAAGGAACCCGATGAGAACGACAAGTTCTGGGACATGGCGGACAGTTTCATCCAGGTGGCCAACGAGAACTGCAAGAATGCGACGCTGGGCCAGGTGTGCGCGTCGATGATGTATGCCAGCGCGCGTTTCGGCGCGTTTACCGCTTCCGTCGATGCGCCGACCGAAGAGACGTTCAAGAAACAGCTGGATGGCGCGGTCCAGTATTTCCGTACTGAATACGAAAAGATGTTGCGCAGCAATTTCCGTGAGTATGCGGACAATTTCCGCAGCTATCATCCGGAAAAGAAATAAGACGCAGGCAGCCAGGCGGCGTCCAGAAAAAAGCCTCGATCCGCAGATGCGATATCGAGGCTTTTTTATTCGGGAGGCGATGCCGGAATAATCCGGTCATCGGTTATCGGCCATGGGCGGCGCGATGACTCAGGCCGATTTTGCCAATTGCGTGAAATGCTCGACGACCGGCGGTGCGGCGAAGAACGGTCCGACGATGCCGCGCCATTCGGTGAAGGCAGGCGATTCGCGGAAATCGACGATGTGGTTTTCCAGCGTTTCCCAATAGATCTGGATCACGTAGCGTTCCGGCGTTTCGATGCATTTGTTGACGACGTAGCCTTTGTTGCCCTTGGCCTTGGCGATCACCTGTTCCAGGCCGCGCTGCACGGCGGCATCGAATTCGGCCTGCTTGCCGGGCTGGATGCGGATGTCGACGAGTTCGAGAATCATGTGGAATTCCTGTGGAAATGAACGATGCGCGATTATTGCATGCCGGCGCGTGGCCCGCAGCGGGCGGCATCGTTCGTGCGATTTCGTGTGATTGGTGTGGTTCGCGCAATTCCGCGCAATCTGTGGCAGGCTCTTGAAGAATGTGCGATGCGCACCGATTTGCGGTGGCATCGGAGAAATGGAGAAAGCATGCGTGCATCCCTTGTCTTCACGCTATCGATATTCGTCGTGTTGTCTGCAACGCTGTCGCAGCCAGCCGCGGCCGAACAGATCGGCGAAGTCAGTACCGTATTCCGCTTCGTCGGCAAGAACGACCGCGTCGTCGTCGAAGCCTATGACGATCCCAAGGTGGCCGGCGTGACCTGTTATGTGTCGCGTGCGCGTACCGGCGGCATTACCGGCACGGTGGGTCTGGCCGAAGACCGCGCGGAAGCGTCGATCGCCTGTCGTCAGGTCGCCGACACCTTGCGCTTCAACGAGCACCTGCCATTGCAGGAAGATGTGTTTTCTGAGCGGCAGTCCATCCTGTTCAAGCGGCTGCATATCGTGCGCATCGTCGATCCTGCGCGCAATACGCTGGTGTATCTGACGTATTCGGACAAGCTGATCGACGGCAGTCCGCAGAACAGCATCGCCACCGTGCCGGTGCCGGACGGCATGCCGATTCCGTTGCGGAAATAGCGATTTCATTCTTCCACTCACTTTTCGCCATGCAGACTGATTCCGGACAATCCCGCCTGCTGTCTCTCGATGCCGTGTCCTGCATCCTGGCTGCTATCGCGCTGTGGCTGATCATGCAGCAGGGGCTGCTGGCGGCCCTGTTCTCGGGGCTGCTCGTCTATTCGCTGGTGCAGCTTCTGGCACCGATGTTCGGCCGCCGGCTGGTGGCGCGGCGCGCGCAGATGATCGTGGTGGCCTTGCTCAGTGTGGTGATCGTCGCCGTGCTGATCGCGGCGATCTGGGGTGCGATTGCATTTTTCCGCAGCGATGCGGGCAGTATTCCGGTGCTGATGAAGAAGCTGGCGGATATCCTGGAAGCCTCGCGCAGCCAGATTCCCGCCTGGCTGGCGGCCTATGTGCCGGTCGATGCGACTGCGCTGCACGACATGCTGGTCGGCTGGCTGCATCAGCATGCAATCGAGGCGCGCACGATGGGCAGCATCGCAGGGCGCGTGCTGGCGCATATTCTGATCGGCATGATCATCGGCGCGATGGCGGCGCTGTACGATACGACCGCCACACCGGCTTATCGTCCGTTGGCGGCTGCGCTGCATGCACGTGTCGTGGTTCTGCACCAGGCTTTCCGCAACGTCGTGTTTGCGCAGGTGCGCATCGCGGCGATCAATGCGGTGCTGACGGGCGTGTATCTGCTGCTGATCTTGCCGCTGGCCGGCGTCGAACTGCCATTGCGCAAGACGATGGTCATTATCACTTTCGTGGTCGGCCTGCTGCCGGTGGTCGGCAACCTGATTTCCAACACGATCCTGGTCGTGATCGGGCTGTCGCATTCATTAGGCATTGCGTTCGCATCGCTGCTGTTCCTGATGGGGATTCACAAGCTCGAATACTTCCTCAATGCGCGCATCATCGGCCAGCACATCAATGCGCATACGTGGGAACTGCTAGTGGCGATGCTGGCGATGGAGGCGTTGTTCGGCATTCCCGGCGTGATCGCGGCGCCGGTCTTCTATGCCTATTTGAAGCAGGAGCTGTCCGCGCGCGGACTGGTCTGACGCCGTTAGTAGCTGGCAGTCAGCCGGCAGCCGATTGCAGGTGGCGCAACGCGCCGAGGCCTGCCTGCCGTCCGCTGGCGAAACAGGCGGTGAGTAGGTAGCCGCCGGTCGGCGCTTCCCAGTCGAGCATTTCGCCGGCGCAGAAAACGCCCGGCACCGCATTCAGCATCAGGTATTCGTCTAGCGCCTCGAAGCAAACGCCGCCCGCGCTGCTGATGGCTTCGTCGATGGGGCGCGGTGCGATCAACTGAATCGGCAACGCCTTGATGGCCTGCGCCAGCGCACGGGTGTCGGTAAAGGTTTCTCTGCTCAATGCTTCACGCAGCAATCCCGCTTTCACGCCGGCGATGCCGACGCGGCTTTGCAGGTGACTGGAGAGCGAGCGCGCGCCGCGCGGATGTGCGACTTCTTCCAGCACGCGTTCGGCGGATTTGCCGGGCGCGAGATCCAGTGTCAATGTAGCACTGCCGTCGGCAGTGATACTGTCGCGCAGGAAGGAAGACAGCGCATAGATGAGGCTGCCCTCGACGCCGCCGGCAGTGACCACGAATTCGCCATGACGGCTGCGCAGCGTGCCGTCCGTGTCGACGCAACTCGCTGTCACGCTCTTGACCGGTTCGCCGGCGAAGCGCGTACGGAAATGTTCACTCCAGTCGGCATCGAAGCCGCAGTTCGCCGGCTGCAAGGCGGCGGTGGCGATGCCGCGTGCCGCCAGTAACGGCAGCCAGGCGCCATCCGAACCCAGCCGCGCCCAACTGCCGCCACCCAGCGCCAGCACGGTGGCGTCTGGTACTACCTGTTTCTCACCGTCCGGTGTGGCGAAACGCAGGCGGCCGGCATCGTCCCAGCCCAGCCAGCGATGGCGCATGTGGAAATGCACGCCTTGCTCGCGCAGGCGTTTCAGCCAGGCACGCAGCAGGGGCGCGGCTTTCATGTCGGTCGGGAAGACGCGTCCTGAGCTGCCGATGAAGGTGTCGATGCCGAGCGTATGCGCCCATGCGCGCAACGCGCCGGCATCGAATGCCTGCAGCATCGGTGCCAGCCGCTCGGCGCGCTTGCCGTAGCGGGCGACAAAGGCGTCGGCAGGCTCGCTGTGCGTGAGATTCATGCCGCCCTTGCCGGCCAGCAGGAATTTGCGGCCGACTGACGGCATGGCGTCGTACAGGTCGACGCGCACGCCGTGGGCGACCAGTAGTTCCGCCGCCATCAAGCCTGCGGGGCCGCCGCCGATGACGGCGACCGTGGAAGCGGTGGGGCGAGGCGAAGACATGCGGTCGGGAAGGGAAGCGGACGAAGGCGCCATTCTATCAATGCCACTGCCTCGGTATGCAGCGATACGACGGCGGCGCTGCTGACAGCAGGTGTCGGTTGTGTCGGCGATAATCGTCCGTCCTCCTGCTTTTCTCTTATATGGGCTCACATTCGATGAAAAACCCGATGAAAAAAGACCTTCCGCGCTGCAGCTGGGCCGATCCGGCCAATCCCTGCTACCTGCAATATCACGACGAGGAATGGGGCGTTCCTTGCCACGACGAAACGCGCCTGTTCGAAATGCTCAATCTCGAAGGCGCACAGGCCGGCCTCAGTTGGTCGACCATCCTGAACAAGCGCGAATCGTATCGCGAGGCCTTCGATGGCTGGGACGCGGAAAAGATCGCCCGCTACGATGCGCGCAAAGTGGCGGAATTGCTGGCCAATCCCGGCATTGTGCGCAACCGTCTGAAGGTGGCGGCGGCGATCTCCAATGCGCAAGCCTATCTGCGGCTGCGCGACGAAGTCGGCGGCCTCGATCCGTTCCTGTGGGCGTATGTCGATGGCGAACCACTCCTGAATAATCGCAAAAGCATCGCCGAGACGCCGGCGACGACACCGTTGTCGGACCGGCTGTCGAAGGACCTGTCCAAACGCGGCTTCAAGTTCGTCGGATCGACCATCGTCTACGCCTACATGCAGGCGATCGGAATGGTGAACGACCATGCGGCGGACTGTTTTCGCCATCGGCCGGCAGGCACACGGGCTGGATGATGTCGGTGAAGAAGCGCGCGGAAGAGTGATAAAAGACGGAAGATCGCCGAAAAATGTCGGTTGGTAAGGTTAAAAAGGCAAAAAAAAGCCCGCGCGGGGCGGGCAAAGTCTATATCAAAGGAGGAGACATAGAGGAGACAGATGCAAGTATAGGGAGGGCACGGGTTTCAGGCCAATTTCCTTTTCTGATATCCGTTATTACAAATATGAATATCAAAAATGTGAATCGTACGGCTTAACAAAATCAGGCGGAATCGCCGATGACGCGCTGCAAATTCCTGTGCAGGCAAAAAAAAGCCCGCGCAGGTGGCGGGCTAAATCTATATCAAAGGAGGAGACATAGAGGAGACAGATGCAAGTATAGGGATTTATGCTTCACCGCACCAATTTCCTTTTCCAATATCTGACATGCGTTTGGTGAATATGGTGGCAGCCTCAGGCGATTGCCCGGAAATGCTGCTTCTGGGCCGCTACAGGCCTCTGTTTCAGACCCGTTTTAATCCTATTCCAAAGCCCTATTCCTGCCCTGTGCTGCTCTATTGCGCTGGTTTGAGCCGGTAGAACAGGTTTGGTTCACTGATCAGGTAGAGCCTGCCGTCTCCCGCCAGTGCCACGCCTTCCGGCTGCGGCATGCCGGCTTCGTTTGCCAGTGCGCGTAATTCCAGCTGGTTGGCCACCTTGCCGGTGGTGTCCAGTTCGACCAGGCGCTGTGATTCCTCACTCAACAGCAGCAGATGGCCGTTGTCCTCGTTGACGTCGACGGACGACAGGTCGGTGCCGATACGCTTGTCATTCAGCCAATGTGCCAGATTTTCCACGCGTATCGCGACGCGGCCGGTCCGCAGGTTTTCGCCCAGTCCGCTGATGCGGTACAGGCCGCGCGGCGAATGTTCCTTGGCGACATACAGCCAGTCGTGACGGCGGTCGTAGCCCAGGCCTTCGAAGCCGGCATTGTCGCGCTCGCTTCCCATGTCGAGGGCGAACGAGGTAGCGTCGCGCAAGTCCAGTTCGGCATTAGGCTGGGTCGGCAATGTGGCGATGAGGATGCGATCGTCGCCTTCCTCGCTGAGCGCAACCCGGTTGTCGCCCAGGTAGGCCACGCCTTCCACGTCGGAGGCGTGACGCAGGCGATGGCGATGCAGCACGCGGCCTTCCAGATCCATCGTCAGCAGCGTGGCAGGGCGATTGATGACGGCGATCAGCTGTTTTGCTTCGTGATTGAAGGCCAGGCCGGAAAGATTGCGATCGATGCCGGCGACGGCGCGGCCGTCGATTTCCATCCGATAGGCCTGTAGCGGCAGGCTGCCGGCTAGCGGTGCGGCGGCAGTCTGATTCGACCGCACGTCGCGCCACCAGAGATAGAGCTGATTGTCGACGTGATAGAAGCGGATGCCGATGTAGACCGCGATGCCCAGCAGCACCAGCAGCGAGCCGGTCACCAGCCAGCGCACTGCGTGCGGCAGGAAGAAGCCGAGGGAATACGAAGGTTTGGTGTGTTTCAAAGGAACGTCCTTGCGTCGACGACGTGTCGATCAGTCCTTCTTCTTGCTTTTCTTTTCCTTCTTGTCTTTTTTATCCTTCACCTTCTTTTTCTTCTTCTTGGGCGGCGGCGCCAGCATCGTGCCGCGGCATTCCGGCGAACCGCAGCGGCATTCGTAGGCTTTTTTCAGCGTCTTGGTCTGGCGTTCCTCGACGATGAGGCCGTAGTCGTAGTTCAGTTCTTCGCCGCGCTTGATGTCGCGCAATGCGTAAATGTAGACGCGGCCCTTTTCCTCGCGCGCCTCGCAGTTCGGATCGCAGGCGTGGTTGATCCAGCGTGCGTCGCTGCCGTCGACGCCGCCGTCGATCAGCTTGCCGTTTTCCAGGCTGAAGAAGAAGGTGTGATACGGATTTTCCGGATCCTGTCCGTGGCGGCGGTCGGCTTCCTTGTCGCTGATGCGTTCGCCTTCGTATTCGATCAGGAAGGTATCGGCCGGGATATTGCGCACGGCGAAAACGCCGCGGCCATGGATCGGGGAATTGCGTACGATGAACGGCGGTTTATCGGATGCGGTGGTGCTCTTGCTCGGTTTGGTCATGAGGTTCGGTCGGCAGCAGAAAATGAAGCCGGGCCGATTGCCCGGGCGCGCCATTGTATCAATATGCGCGGCTCTGTAACGCGCGATTGCCGCATGTCATGCAATTGTCATGAAGGCGTCATGCGCAAATCATGCAGCGTTGCTGCGCAAGACAAAAAAATGCCGCCCGAAGGCGGCATCGACAGGACAGGATGACTCAGAATTCTTCCCAGTCGTCGCCGCCTTCTGCCAGCGCCGGTTTTCTGGTCGGCGTCGCGGGTTTGAGCGCGGGTTCGTTTGCCGCTTTCGGTGCCGGTGCAGCGATCTTTGCGGGCACCGTCTGTCTTTGCGTCTGCTGCGGCGCTTGCTGTGGAGCCGACGCTGCCGATTGCAGTGGCAGTGCCGCGTGCCGCGTCTCGGCCACAGGAACGGCATGTTCGTCGAGACGGAAGATACTGACGGCTTGCGACAGTTCGCCGGCCTGATCCTGCAGGCTTTGCGCGGCGGCAGCGGCTTCTTCGACCAGCGCGGCGTTCTGCTGCGTGATTTCGTCCATCTGTGTGATGGCCTGGTTGATCTGCTCGATGCCGGAACTCTGTTCCTCGCTGGCGGCGGTGATCTCGTTCATGATGTCGGCCACGCGGCGCACCGAACTGACGATTTCCTCCATCGTCGTGCCGGCCTGATCGACCAGCTTGCTGCCGGCATCGACCTTGGCGACGGAATCGCCGATCAGCTCCTTGATTTCCTTTGCTGCACCGGCGCTGCGTTGCGCCAGGCTGCGCACCTCGCCGGCAACCACCGCAAAGCCGCGGCCCTGTTCGCCGGCACGCGCGGCTTCGACGGCGGCATTCAGCGCCAGGATGTTGGTCTGGAAAGCGATGCCGTCGATGACGGAAATGATGTCGACGATCTTCTTCGACGAGGCGTTGATCGAGCCCATCGTGTCGACGACCTGGCCGACGACTTCGCCGCCGCGCACCGCGACTTCCGATGCGGTGAGCACCAGCTGGTTGGCCTGGCGCGCGTTGTCGGCGTTCTGTTTGACAGTCGACGTCAGCTCTTCCATCGAGCTGGCGGTTTCCTCCAGCGAGCCGGCCTGCGATTCGGTGCGGCTGGACAGGTCGGCATTGCCGGTGGCGATTTCGGCCGAGGCGACGTTGATCGTTTCGGTGCCGTGACGCACAGCGCTGACGGTGCGTGCCAGGCTTTCGTTCATGTCCTTCAGCGCCTGCAGCAGCTGGCCGGTCTCGTTCTTCGTTTTTACGTCGATCTTCTGCGTGAGATCGCCGGCGGCGACGCTGCGGGCGACGCGCACTGCATCATGCAGCGGCCGCGCGATCATGCGGATCAGCAGGAAGGCCATGCAGGCAGCAACGATCACGCCGAAGATGATGGCGGCGATCGAGATGTTGCGCACCAGCGCAAAGCGCTCCTGCGAATGCTGGTACATCTTCTTTGCTTCGCGCAACTGGATCTGGATCAGTTCGGTGACACCGGTGCGCACCGGCGCGAACAGTTCCTCCATCGGGCCGTTGACGATTTCCGTCACGCGCAGCACGTTGCCGGTGCGGGATGCCTCGACGGCGGGAAGCAGGGCCTTTTCCTTGAAGATTTTCCGGTCGTTGGCGAACTTGGTGGCGACGGCTTTTTCTTCCGGCGTCGCATCGGTTGCCATGTAGGCGGCGAAGGCCGCATCGACTTCCTTCGAGCGTTTTTCGATCGCATCCATTTTGGGGATGACCAGATCCGGATTGCCGTAGATCGAAGCGGACAGATCGATCTGGTTGAGCATCACGCCGGCGATGACGGTGTTCAGTTCGCCGATCGGAACGGTGCGGTCTTCGTAGACGCTCTTCAGCGCCTTGTTTGTGGTGTCGAGCGAGGTCAGTCCCAGCACGCCGGTTGCCACCAGCAATGCGGAAAGCAGACCCATCACGAACAGCAGCAAGGATTTGATGGTGATGTTCTTGAACATGGTTGTCTCTTCTATGTATTGAGCCTTGTCTTGTTGCGGGCTCTTTTATTGCACTCTTTTATTACGCCGATTGTTGTGCTGATTTTTCAGTCTTTTTCGGCTGTCTTCCGGAAGCGAATGCGCCGTCGGCGCTTTCGCGGACGTGCGGGCGTTAGAACGCCTCTTCTGCGACCAGTCCCATTTCGGGGCCGGCCATCAGTTTGTCGATGTCGATCAGGATCAGCATGCGCGAATCGATGGTGCCGATGCCGACGATGCAGGCGGTATCCATCGCGCCCTGCATGTCCGGCGCGGGACGAATCTGTTCCGGCGCCAGCGTGATGACGTCGGAGACGCTGTCGACCACCATGCCGATCACGCGGCCGCCGATGTTGAGGATCACGACGACGGTGAACTGGTCGTAGGTCGGCGTGCCGAGATTGAAACGAATGCGCATGTCGACGATGGGCACGATGGTACCGCGCAGGTTGACGACGCCCTTGATGAAATCCGGTGCGTTGGCGATGCGCGTGACGGTGTCGTAGCCGCGCAGCTCCTGCACCTTCTGGATGGACAGGCCGTACTCTTCGTTACCCAGCCGGAACGACAGCACTTCAAGCGGTTGCGATCCGATTTCTGTGGTGGTGTTCATCTGCATTCCTTCCCTGTTTCGTCTCTTTTGGCGTTACGGTGAACGCTGCTTTTTTGTCAGATGCAAACATGAGGGGTGCGGGCAAATCGTTACGGAAAGCGAGATGCCGCAGAAGACTCGATTTCACCTTAATCAAATCGTTGTGCATCGTCAATCGATGACAATCAAGCAAGATCGCAGAGAATCGCGGCACGATCATGACGATTCCAGAGGGAAAGGCAAACGTTCTTCACGCAATCCTCACGCGCAGGCGCAAACGCAAAACACTGTTAAATCGTATAAATCAATTCATTTGTCGGGCGCGGTGTTGCGCCTCGTGTACGCATTTCGCGCCGTGCCGCGCGATGGGATGTGGAATACAGAGCGGGGGAATGCGTGAAGGTGTGCTGGAGTAAAATGGCGCCCCTGTCGACCGGTACGACCCTGGCGGCAGACGCGTGTTGACGAAGGGTCGGCTGGAAAACAAGCATGCTGCGATTGACCGATGTCCAACTCCCTCTCGACCACACCGAAGACGCACTCGTCGCGGCCATCGTTGCGCGTCTCGGCATCGCACGCGGCGATCTGATCGCGCACACGATCTTCCGGCGCGGCTACGACGCGCGCAAGAAGAACGCGATCACGCTGGTCTATACGCTGGACGTGGAAGTGCGCGACGAAGCGCGCGTGCTGAAACGCGCAAAGGGCGACCGCCATGTCGCTGTTGCACCGGATACCGGCTACAAGTTCGTCGCGCAGGCACCGGCCGGATTGCAGTCGCGCCCGGTCGTGGTCGGCTTCGGTCCGTGCGGCATCTTCGCCGCGCTCATCCTGGCGCAGATGGGTTTTCGTCCGATCATCCTCGAACGCGGCAAGGTCGTGCGCGAACGCACGAAGGATACCTGGGGCCTGTGGCGCAAGCGCGAGCTGAATCCGGAGTCGAATGTGCAGTTCGGCGAAGGCGGTGCCGGCACCTTTTCCGACGGCAAGCTGTGGACGCAGATCAAGGACCCGAAGTTCTACGGCCGCAAGGTGCTGACCGAATTCGTGAAAGCCGATGCACCACCCGAGATCATGTACGTCAGCAAGCCGCACATCGGCACCTTCCGCTTGGTGAAGATGGTCGAACTGATGCGCGCCGAGATCGAACGTCTGGGCGGCGAATTCCGTTTCGAGAGCAAGGTCGACGACATCGTGCTCGACAATGGCCGCGTGGTTGGAGTGAAGCTGGCCGACGGCAGCGAGCTCGTTACCGATCACGTCGTGTTGGCGATCGGTCATAGCGCGCGCGACACCTTCCGCATGCTGCATGCGCGCGGCATCTATGTCGAAGCGAAACCGTTCTCGATGGGCTTCCGCATCGAGCATCCGCAATCGCTGATCGATGCCTGCCGCTTCGGCGCAAACGCTGGCCATCCGATCCTCGGCGCAGCCGATTACAAACTGGTGCATCACGCCAGCAACGGCCGCGGCGTCTATAGCTTCTGCATGTGTCCGGGTGGCACCGTGGTCGCCGCGACGTCGGAACCGGGGCGCGTGGTCACCAACGGCATGAGCCAGTATTCGCGCAACGAGCGCAATGCGAATGCCGGCATCGTCGTCGGCATCACGCCGGACGATTATCCGGGCCATCCGCTGGCCGGCATGGAATTCCAACAGCAATGGGAAGCGAAGGCATTCGAACTCGGCGGCGGTAATTACAACGCGCCGGGTCAACTGGTCGGCGATTTCATCGCGAACAAGCCGTCCACGCAATTCGGCACCGTGCAGCCGTCGTACAAGCCGGGCGTGACATTGGGCGACTTGAATCCATCATTGCCGTCGTATGCGATCGATGCGATTCGCGAAGCGCTGACGGCGTTCGACAAACAGATCAAGGGTTTCTCGATGCATGATGCGGTGCTGACCGGCATCGAGACGCGCACGTCGTCGCCGATCCGCATCAAGCGCGACGACAGAACGCTGCAGAGCATCAATACGCAGGGGTTGTATCCGGCGGGCGAAGGCGCGGGTTACGCAGGCGGCATCATGTCAGCCGCAATCGACGGTATCCGCGTGGCGGAAGCGGTGGCGCTCAGCATGCTGGAAACGGAGAAGCGCGGCGTCTGAAAGAAACGCCGGCCGGTCATAGCGACTGCAGCAGCTACAACCAGCCTGATCGCTTGAAGCGGTAATACAGATAGCTACAGACGCCGCCCACCAGCACGATGGCGGTCGGATAGCCGTACTTCCAGTCCAGTTCCGGCATGAACTTGAAGTTCATGCCCCACAGTCCGAAGAAGGCGGTGGCGACCGCGAAGATGGCGGCCCATGCGGCCAGTCGCTTGTTCACTTCGCTTTCTTCAATCGCAACCATCGACAGGTTGACCTGAATTGCCGTGGTGATCGTATCGCGGATCGCGTCGATCAGTGTGTTGATACGGTACAGGTGATCGCCGATGTCGCGGAAATAGTCGCGCGTGTCTTCGCAGATGGTCGGCACGCGCCCACCGTACAGCCGGCCTACCGCATCCATCAGCGGCGCAACCACGTGCTTCATCATCACCACTTCGCGTTTCAATTCGTACAGGCGTTCGATGTTGGCGCGCTGCGAACCCTGCTCGAAGATCTTGCCTTCGATGGTTTCCAGTTCGGTTTCCAGCGCCTCGACGATGGGGAAGTAGCGATCGACCACGGCATCCATTAGCGCGTACAGCACGAAGGCGGAGCCCTTGCGCAATTGATGCGGTTCCTGCTCGCAGCGTGCACGCACGCCGAGGAAGCTGTGGCGGCTGCGGTTGCGCACCGACAGTACATAGTTCTTGCCGACGAAGATATCCAGTTCGCCGATGTGCAGGCCTTCGTCCGTCATCTCGGCCGTCTTGACGACGGCGAACAGCGAATCGCCGTATTCCTCGATCTTCGGCCGCTGGTGGCCGTTGCGCGCATCCTCGATGGCCAGATCGTGTAGATGGAATTCCTGCTGCATCTGCGCCAGCTCGGCCGGATCGGCATCCATCAGCGCGACCCAGACGAAGCATTTCGGATGCAGCAGATAGTCGCTGATCTGGTCGGCCGTGATGTCGGCCAGTTTTCGGCCTTCCTGATAGGCGACGCAGTTGATGAGCATGTTTTTCTCCGGCCGGTGACGGCGTAATCGTTTTGGCTTCAGGTATGCGCAAGAATGTTGACCAGCGTACCAAATGGATCGCGAACATAGAAGCGTCGCACGCCCCATGCTTCGTCGGCCGGCCCGTACTCGATGGCGAAGCCGGCATTCTGCATGCGCGTGAGCGCCGCGTCCAGGTCGTCGACCTCGATCGATAGCGCTGGCACCGGCGTGCCGTTGCCGCCTTCGGCCGCGATGCTGACCTGCAGCGATGCAGGTTCATGGCTGCCGTAGGTGGTGATCCAGCCATGATCCATCAGCAGATCCAGCCCCAGCACATCCTGATAAAAAATCCGGGCCGATTCGATATGCGTGGCGGCGATGTTGTGGACGATGCGTTTGACTTTCATGGTCGTCGGCTCCTTTACTTTGCACATGCCGCGCGCGTACCGCCGGTGCGGCAACGCCGATAGGCTGCTACGTGTGCATCGAAGGCGGCGCGCGCCTGATCGGGCGGCAAGGCAGCCAGCTGCTGCGCGAGCTTGCGGCTGGTCTGGAAATGCTGGTAGTCGATCGGTGCGTCCCAGTCGCCTCCCCATGTTGTGAAACCGTGACGTGCGAAAAGTTCGACGACTTCTTCCGCCATGCCGGCGCGTGCGGGTTTGCCCGGTCGCGCTGCAGCGCGATTGGCGTACCGGCTGCCGTTGGCCGGATGGAAATGCGCATTGCCGTCGGCGATCTCGATGTAAGGGTTCTGCACCGGGTTGATATCGATCGCCAAGCCGTAGGCATGCAGCGAAGGTGCGGCGCCGCCAGTGATGGCGCGGTCGTTGAAGGCTGACGTGTTGTTGTCGCGCATCGATGCTTCGTCGTCGCCACGGTAATGTTTCATCGCGCGCGCACGCGCCAGCGGAAAGCGCTGCTGCAGCAAGGCAGCGAAGAGTGTCTGCACATGCGGTGCAGCCGCATCCAGCACGACGATTTCGCCATCGTCGTGTCGGCGTCCGTCAAAGTCCACATAGGCAAAGCGCACGCGGCGCAGCCGCTCGCAAGGGACGGGCGAATGCGCGCGCAGCACGCCCGCGGCCTGCATGGCCGTGCAGCCTGCTGCATCGGGCTGTACGATGCGCGCCGTGCCGTTCGCCATCGCAGGCAGGGAAGCCGCGAGCCCTGTGAGAAAGAAAGGCAGCAAGAAAAATCGAAGCGGAAACATGAACATGGCTGCGAGCGGCTGGCGAATGTGGTGGTATTGCCGCAGCACCATACACCATATCAATCCTGCCGCGCGAGTGGCACAGCGTAGAATGACGGTTTTCCCATTGCTGCTCCTGTCCGATGACCATCCTGCTGTCCACGCTGAATGCCCGCTATACGCATGCCTCGCTCGGTTTGCGCTATCTGCTGGCGAACATGGGCGAACTGCAGGCGCAGACGAAGATCCATGAATTCGTCATCGGCACGCGCGCGGTCGATATCGTCGAGCGCGTGCTGGAGCACCGGCCGCGCATCGTCGGTTTCGGCGTCTATATCTGGAACGTCGAGGAAACGGTGAAGGTCGTCGCCTTGCTCAAGCGCGTCGCGCCGGATGTGACGATCGTGCTGGGCGGGCCGGAAGTGTCGTACGAAACCGAAGGCCAGGAAATCGTGCGCCTGGCCGATTACACGGTCACCGGCTGGGGCGACGTGACGTTCCCGCAGCTGTGCAGGAATATCCTGCACGGGCCGAAGCCGCTGATGAAAATCCATGCCGGCGTGCAGCCGCCGCTGGACGACATCGCCTTGCCGTACACGCTGTACAGCGACGAAGACATCGCGCATCGCACGCTGTACGTGGAAGCGTCGCGCGGTTGTCCGTTCAAGTGCGAATTCTGCCTGTCGTCGCTGGACAAGACGGCCTGGCCGTTCGACCTCGATCGTTTCCTGGGCGAGCTGGAAACGCTGTATGCGCGCGGTGCGCGGCTGTTCAAGTTCGTCGACCGCACGTTCAACCTGAACGTGAAGACCAGCCTGAAGATCATGCAGTTCTTTCTCGACAAGCTGGCGGCGCATCCGGACGATCCGGTCTATGCGCACTTCGAAGTGGTGCCCGATCATCTGCCCGATGCGCTGAAGGACAGCATCAGGCAATTCCCGCCCGGTACGCTGCAGTTCGAGATCGGCATCCAGAGCTTCAATCCCGACGTGCAGACGCTGGTCAGCCGCAAGCAGAACAACGACAAGGCGGCGGACAACATCCGCTGGCTGCATGAACATTCGCATGCACACCTGCACGTCGATCTGATCGCCGGTTTGCCGGGGGAAGACGTGGAAAGTTTCGCGCGCGGCTTCGACCGGCTGGTCGAACTGGGGCCGCATGAAATCCAGTTCGGCATCCTGAAGCGGCTGCGCGGCACGCCGATCATCCGCCATACCGAAGCGTACGGTCTCGTCTTCGATCCGCATCCGCCGTATGCGATCCTGGCGACCGATCGCATCACGTTTGCCGAGATGCAGGAACTGGTGCGGTTCTCGCGCTATTGGGATCTGGTTGCGAACTCCGGCCGTTTTGCGCATACGCTGCCGCTGATTCTGGGCGCGACGCCGTTTGCGCGCTTCATGCGCCTGTCGCAATGGCTGTTCGCCCGTACCGATGCCACGCATCGCATCGCGCTGGAACGGCTGGCGGCGCTGGTGGCGCAATGGCTGGCGGAAGAGGGAATGGATGCGGAAGCCGCCGCGGCGCTGGTGCGCAGCGACTATGCGGGACAGGCGAACGTGAAGAAGGCGCCGGTACAGAAACAGGCGCTGCCGCAGCGACAGGCACGGCACATGGCAGCGTAGCGGGTGTGCGTCGAAGCCGAAACGACAGGAATCTGATCAGGCGGCTTGCCGCCGCCATGCCTCGATCAACTGGCGGCAGGTGGACGGCGCGGCTTCCAGCGGCACGGCCTTGCTGCCATGGAAGATCATCAGCGCATACAGCTCGGCCAGGCTGTCGACTTCCGGCGACAGCGCGCGCTCCTCGCCGGTGGACGGACGCGCAGTGCGCCAGTAATTGATCGCTTCTTCGAGTTCGGGCAGCGTAATATCCATCGGACCATTGTACGCGGCGCGACTGGCAGGGTAAAACCGGCAACATGACGTTGCCGCAGAAGAACAAACAGCGCAAACGGAGAGGAGAGAACATGCTTATCGGATTGGTCATCGTCGGCGGCATCATGTGGCTGGCGGTCTACGGCGTTGCCGTGTTGATTGCCGCGCATCAAAACGTGAGGCCGGCAGCCGCCAATCGTCTGACGCCGGCAGTGTTTGCCGGCAGGGCTTCTCCTTATCTGATTGCGTTACTGTTCAATGCCGTGATGGCGGCACGCTATTCGTCCGGTGCTGCAACGTTCGCGGCGGGAACGCTGGGTTCCTTTGTGCTGACATGGATCGTCGTGGCAGTGACAAGAAGGCAACTGCACGGAAAAGATCGTTAGCATTTGAACAATCGCAACAATCACGAACAGTCGCGCTAACGTCGTGAATTTGCGCGCGGTTTGCGTGTCATAATTTTTCGGGCATGCCATCCGGCATGTTTATCGTCATCAGTCGTTCGTCGTAGCCATTCTGCAATCGGGAGCCGAGTTTTCATGCGTCGCAGCCGGTTTTTCAAGCACATGCCGACGTCGCAGAGCATCCAGGAAAACCGTTTCCTGAAACCGTTCAGCGGCTATCTGCATCACCATTTTCTCTGGCAATTCAATCGCCGTGGCGTCGCGGGCGGCCTGGCCGTCGGCCTGTTCGTCGGCATCCTGATCCCGTTCGCGCAGATTCTGTTCGGTGCGATCGGTGCGCTGTTGGTGCGCGTCAACCTGCCGGTCGCCGCATTTGCAACCTTCGCCACCAACCCGTTCACGGTGCCGCCGCTGTATTACGCCGCCTACCGGCTCGGCCACCTGATGATCGGCGACGATGACGTGCCGCCCGGCGCGCCCAATCACGGCATGGTCGACAAGGTCGCCAACGAGCAGGCCGAGGTCGGCAGCTGGTTCGCCAACATGATCGACTGGGTGCAAAGCGTCGGTCCGCAACTGATGGCCGGCCTTGCGGTGATTGCGGTAGCCGCCGCACTCGCCGGTTACGTACTGGTCAACGTGGTCTGGCATTTGCAGGCACGCCTGCGCTGGCAGAAGCGCCTGCATCGCCGGACGCCGCACTGACATGCACGTCTTCACCTACGGTTCGCTGATGTTTCCGGCAGTCTGGCAACGCGTCGTGCGCGGCAGTCATCGTTCGCTGCCGGCCGTACTGGACGGGTATGCGCGCCATGCGGTGCGCGGTGAGCTCTACCCCGGCATCGTGCATCGCCCAGGTGCGTCCGTGGAAGGCATGCTGTATCTGGATGTGAGCGAGGCCGATGTCGCGACACTGGATGTGTTCGAAGGCAGCGAATACCGGCGCGAACGCGTAACGGTACGAACGGCAGCAGGCACATCGACGGAAACGATAGTGGCCGATGCTTATCTGTTCCTTGCCGCTCATCGGCTGGCTGATCAGGCATGGGAGCCGCAGCACTTTCGCCTGGCGAAATTCATCACGGCCCATTGCGGCGGCGATGCGGGCAATACGAGCGAATCGACGATTGCCTGAAGCCTGCATGGACAGAATGAATAGAAAAAGGCCGGGAATTCCCCGGCCTTTGTTCTTCCATCTTCCTGCTTATTTCTTCTCTTGCTGCGTATCGGCGTAAGGCGTGTGCAGATGCACCGGTCGTGCCGTCTTCGCACGCATGCGAATATTGATCAGTTCCACTATCAGTGCGAAGGCCATCGCCGTGTAGATATAGCCTTTCGGAACGTGATGGCCGAAACCGTCGGCGATCAGCACCAGGCCGATGGCGACCAGGAAGGCCAGAGCCAGAATCTTGATGGTCGGATGGTTAGAGACGAAGCGGCCGATCGGCCCGGCGAACAGCATCATCATGCCGACCGACAGGATCACGGCCGCCACCATCACTTCGATGTGATCGACCATGCCGACCGCCGTGATGATGGAATCCAGCGAGAACACCATGTCGATCACCATGATCTGCAGGATGACGGCGGTGAAGGTCGCCTTCACGACGCTGGACGTATGGCCTTCCTCGCCTTCCAGCGACTGGTGAATTTCGCTGGTGCTCTTCCAGATCAGGAACAGGCCGCCGCCGATCAGGATCAGGTCACGGCCGGAAATGTCCTTGCCGAGTATCGTGAACAGCGGTTCGACCAGCCCCACGATCCACGCCAGGATCATCAGCAGGCCGATGCGCATGAACATGGCAATGAACAGACCCAGCTTGCGCGCGAATTCGCGCCGTTCCTCGGGCAGCTTGTCCACCAGGATGGAAATGAAAATGATGTTGTCGATGCCGAGCACCAGTTCCAGGGCGGTCAGGGTAATCAGCGCCATCCAGGCATGCGGGTCGGTCAAGAGTTCGAGCATGGCAGTCTCCGTTGTATTCGCGATGACGAGGCGTTCATCGGCGCAGCGTCGGACTCGCGATGTTGTAGTGGTTAAACCGACGGCGGCCATGCATGAGGCGGCATGGTAAATGAACATTAACAGCTTAAACCGATTGCGCCAATTCCGCGTTTGATTCCCGTTAAGACCGGCGCTGTAGGAAGGCCGGATACGCCGCCGCCTGCGCTGGCGGCAGCTATGAAATGCCATGGCCCGGTATAATGCCGGCTACCGATTTCACTCCTTTTTCATTCGCGCCGTTGCGGCGCGCACATCCCATGCTTGCAGCACAAAGACAACGCATCACCGAATTCTTCCAGGCCGCCGTCGCCCCGCTGGTTGCCGGCACTGAACTTTCTCCCAACATTGTGCTGGAACGCCCGCGCGATCCGTCGCATGGCGACGTTGCCTGCAATCTGGCGATGCAGATCGCCAAGCCGCTGAAGAAGAATCCGCGCGAAGTCGCGCAGGTACTGGTCGATGCGCTGCTGGCGAATCCGGCGGCGAAGGAACTGGTGGCGTCGGCCGAGATCGCCGGCCCCGGCTTCATCAACCTGCGCCTGACCGCCGCATCACGCCAGGCCGTCGTCAAGACGGTGCTGCAGCAGGGCGCGGCCTACGGCCAGAGCGATGCCGGCGGCAAGCAACCGGTCATCATCGAATTCGTGTCGGCCAATCCGACCGGCCCGCTGCACGTCGGCCACGGCCGTCAGGGCGCGCTGGGCGATGCATTGTCGTCGCTGTACCAGTCGCAAGGCTATGCGGTCACGCGCGAGTTCTATTACAACGATGCCGGCGTGCAGATCGCCACGCTGGCGACTTCCGTGCAGGCGCGCGCGCGCGGCCTGAAACCGGGCGCGGACGGCTGGCCCGAATCGGCCTACAACGGCGATTACATTCAGGACATCGCCGACGATTTCCTCGCCAAGAAGATCGTTTCCGCCAGCGACGGTGCGCCGGTCACTGGCAGCGGCAACGTCGACGACATCGAATCGATCCGTGCCTTCGCTGTCGCCTACCTGCGCCGCGAGCAGGATCTGGATCTGCAAGCCTTCGGCATTAAATTCGATAACTATTTCCTCGAATCGTCGCTGTACAAGGACGGCAAGGTGACATCCACCGTCGATGCGCTGATCAAGGCCGGCAAGACCTACGAACAGGAAGGCGCGCTGTGGCTGCGCACGACCGACTACCGCGACGACAAGGATCGCGTGATGAAGAAATCGGACGGCACCTACACCTACTTTGTGCCCGACGTTGCCTACCACACGGTCAAGTGGCAGCGCGGCTTCAAGAAGGCAATCAACGTGCAGGGCAGCGACCACCACGGCACGATCGCGCGCGTGCGCGCCGGCCTGCAGGCGCTGGACATCGGCATCCCGGAAGGTTATCCGGATTACGTGCTGCACAAGATGGTCACCGTGATGAAAAACGGCGAGGAAGTGAAGATTTCCAAGCGTGCGGGCTCCTACGTCACGCTGCGCGACCTGATCGAATGGTCCACCGGCGAAACGCCGGAAGGGCAGGAACGCGACGTGACGCGTGGCCGCGACGCGGTGCGCTTCTTCCTGATCTCGCGCAAGGGCGATACCGAATTCGTGTTCGACGTCGATCTGGCATTGGCACAATCCGACGAAAATCCGGTCTATTACGTTCAGTATGCGCATGCGCGTATCTGTTCGGTGCTGAATCAGGCGCAAATGAACATCGATGAATCGGCATTGTCCAATATCGATCTGTCGCCATTGACGTCTCCGCGTGAAGCCGCCTTGCTGGCCAAGCTGGCCGAATATCCGGAAATGCTGCAGAAGGCGCTGGAAGAACTCGGTCCGCACCAGGTGGCGTTCTATCTGCGCGATCTGGCAGGTGAACTGCACAGCTACTACAATGCGGAACGCGTGCTGGTCGACGATGAAGCGCTGAAGATGGCGCGCATCGCGCTGCTGGTCGCCACGCGCCAGGTGTTGCGCAATGGGTTGACCCTGATCGGCGTGTCGTCGCCGGTCCGCATGTAACAGGAAACAGTTATGACGAAACGTAAAAAGCAGGCCGGCGGCACGCTGGCCGGCCTCATCATCGGCCTGATCATCGGTCTCGGCATCGCGGTTTGTGTGGCGATGATGATATCCAAAACGCCACTGCCGTTCACGAACAAGTTCGGCCACGCCGAACGCATCACGCAACCGGCCGGCGACGTCGCCGATCCGAACAAGCCGCTATACGGCAAGAAGGCTTCCGTGCCGGATCAGGCGCAACCGCAACCGGCGCCTGCCCAGACTGCGCCGGCGCCGACCGTCATCGAAAACACGATCAAGCCGGCGCCGTCCCGCGCCAGCACCGCGCCGGCCGATGGCGATGACAAGTGGCTGTACTATCTGCAGGCGGGTGCCTTCCGCGGCAAGGCCGATGCGGAAAGCATGAAGGCCAAGCTGGCCCTGCTTGGTTTCGAAGCCAGCGTTTCCGAGCGTCAGGCCGACAACGGCACACTGTATCGCGTGCGCATCGGCCCGTTCAACCAGATGGAAACGATGAACCGCGTGCGCGGCAAACTGTCCGATAACGGCGTCGATGTCGCGGTGGTACGCATCGGCAAATAAGGTGGCGCACAAGACAACAACCAAGGCAACAAACAAGTTAACCGCAAGGTAAGCCGCCAAGGCAATTCACTGAAAGGGAAATCATGCGTCTGCTTCAAAAACTGCTGGCCATCGCAAGTCTCAGCCTGTTCGCCGCCGCCGCCGGCGCGTCGCCGTCGTCCCCGGTCAACGGCACCGATTACCGCACGCTGGACAAGGCGCAGGCGACTGCCGCCGGCAAGAAGGTCGATGTCACCGAATTCTTCTGGTATTCCTGCCCGCACTGCAATGCGCTGGAGCCGACGCTGGAAGCATGGGTGAAGAAGAATGCCGACAAGATCAATTTCAAGCGCGTGCCGGTGATCTTCCGCGACTCCTTCATCCCGCAGCAGAAGCTGTACTACACGCTGGAAGCGATGGGTCTGGTCGACCAGCTGCATGCGAAGGTTTTCCGCGCGATTCATACCGAGCGCCAGCATCTGGATACCGACAAGCAGATCGCCGACTTCATCGCCAAGCAGGGCGTGGACATGAAGAAGTTCAACGATACCTATAATTCCTTTGGCGTGCAGGCCAAGGTACGCCAAGCCGCGCAGCTGCAGACCGACTACCAGATCGACGGCGTGCCGACGATCGCCGTCGACGGCCGCTACCTGACGTCGCCGTCGATTGTCGGCGCCGGCCTGGGCAATCGTCCGGAGCAGGTATTGTTCGATGCCACGACGCAGGTGCTGGATTTCCTCGTCACCAAATCGGCGGCAGGCAAGAAATAAGAGCGTTGCTGTCGCCGGTTTCGGCAGCATGATGACGAGTCCGCATCTCGCAAGAGTGCGGACTTTTCTTTTGGAGCATTCATGAGCATGCAGCGTGTCTTCATCACCGGTGCATCCAGCGGCCTCGGCATGGCGCTGGCGCACCGTTATGCGCAGCAGGGGGCCATGCTCGGCCTGCTGGCGCGGCGCGGCGAGCGCCTGCAGGAATTGATCGCCGCCTTGCCGAATCCGGAGCGCCATCGCGCGTATGCGGTGGACGTCACCGATAGCGGTGCGGTGGCGCAAGTCGCTGCCGATTTCATCGCTGCTGCGCAAGGCATCGATATCGTCATCGCCAGCGCCGGCGTCTCGCGCGGCATGCTGACTGAGCATGCGGAAGATCTCGATGTCCTGCGCACCGTATTCGATACCAACGTCGTGTCGACGGTTGCGACCTTTGCGCCTTTTCTTGCGACGATGCAGCAGCAGGCACAGGCGGGGCAGTCCGGCATGCGGCTGGTCGGCATTGCCAGCGTCGCCGGTATTCGTGGCCTGCCGGGTGGTGGCGCGTACAGCGCGTCGAAGGCCGCCGTCATCAGCTATTGCGAATCGCTGCGCGTGGAATTAAAGAAGAGCGGCATCAAGGTCGTCACGATTGCGCCGGGTTACATCGATACGCCGATGACGCAGGTGAACGATTACGCGATGCCGTTTCTGATGCCGGCGGAGAAATTCGCGCAGCAGGCGGTCGCGGCGATTGCCGTGGGCGCCAGCTATCGCGTGATTCCGTGGCAGATGGGCATCGTGGCGAAGCTGCTGCGCCTACTGCCGAACTGGCTGTATGACTATGCGTTCGTCAATGCGCCGCGCAAGACGCGCGATCCTCACTAGACTTACTGGCAAATTCATGACGACCGTCGATCTTCTCGTCCATGCGCGCTGGATCATTCCGATCGTGCCGGAGCGGCAAGTCCTTGAACATTTTTCCCTGATCGTGGATCAGGGCGCAATCGTCGCGCTGCTGCCGCAGCAGGAAGCACGGCTGCGCTATCAGGGAAGACGCATGATGCAGCTGGATGATCACGTACTGCTTCCCGGCCTGATCAATACGCATGGCCATGCAGCGATGACGCTGTTACGCGGCTTTGCCGACGATCATCCGCTGGAAACGTGGTTGAATGAACACATCTGGCCGGCCGAGAAGCGCTGGGTTGCTGCCGATTTCGTGCGAGATGGCACCGAACTGGCGATTGCCGAGATGGTGCGTAGCGGCACAACCTGCTTCTCCGACATGTATTTCTTTTCGGAGCAGATCGTGCAGGCCGCCGATGCGGCTGGCATGCGTTGCCAGGCGGCGTTTCCGATCATGGATTTTCCGACAGCCTGGGGCGCCGGGCCGCAGACCTATCTCGACAAGGGCATGGCGCTGGAAGAACGTTATCGTGGCGATCCGCGCATTCGCATTGCGCTCGGTCCGCATGCGCCCTATACGGTGTCGCCGGCCTGGATGGAGAAGATCGTCGCGCTCGCGCATGAACGCGCGATACCGATTCAGATCCATCTGCACGAGACGGCCAACGAGATACGTGAATCGCTGCAGCAATACGGCAAGCGGCCGATGCAGCGCATGATGGAAATGGGCGTGCTCGGCCCTTTCACGCAATGCGTGCACATGACGCAGATCGATGACGGCGATCTCGCCTTGCTGCAGCAGAGCGGCGCGCACGTCATCCATTGCCCGGAATCGAATCTGAAACTGGCGAGCGGCTTCTGTCCGGTCGGCCGGCTGTTGCAAGCGGGCGTCAACGTCGCGCTCGGTACCGATGGCGCGGCCAGCAATAACGATCTGGATTTGTTCGGCGAGATGAAGGCTGCTGCCTTGCTTGCCAAGGTCGTCGCCGACGATGCGGCGGCAGTGGATGCACATACGGCGCTGCAAATGGCGACGCTGAACGGTGCGAAGGCGCTGGGCATGGCTGCGCTGGTCGGAAGTCTGGAAGCCGGCAAGCGCGCCGACTTCATCGCGGTTTCACTGGCCGATCTGGCGCAGCAGCCGGTCTACAATCCGGCATCGCAACTGGTCTATACGTCCGTCGGCCATGGCGTCACGCATGTATGGGTGGACGGGCGCTGTCTGATGGATGAAAGAAAGCTGCTGACGATCGACGAAGGCACCGTCAGGGAAAAGACCGCGCGCTGGAAGCAGCGCATTCTTGTGGCAGATCGATAAATAAAGTTAGGCCGGCGCGAGGGAAAGCGTACGAAAGCGGATGATGCCGTCGGCATCTTCCATGCGTTGCAGCTTGCCGTCGAACCACAGTTTGTGCAGATGCGCGAGCGCTTCGCCCAGTGCAAAACTTAGTTGATGCGCATCCAGCGGCCGCCTGAACATGACGGGCACGATGTCGACCGCCGATTGCGGCGTCGAGCAAGTGTCCAGCACTTCCTGCAGACGCGCCGCGTGGTGCGCGCACAATTGCGCGATCCGCATGTGCAGGCCGCGAAACGGTTTGCCGTGCGACGGCAGTACCAGCGTATCGTCCGGCAATTCAGCGAACTTTCGCAAGGAATCCAGAAACAGCTGCACCGGATTCGATTCCGGCTCGATCGCGAATACCGACACATTGGTCGAGATGCGCGGCAATACCATGTCGCCGGAAATCAGCACGTTCAGTTCTTCGCAATACAGTGCCGCATGTTCGGGCGAATGGCCGAAACCGGTGATGATGCGCCACCCGTGCCGGCCGATGCGCACGGCCTGGCCGTCCTGCAGCCGTATGTACGATTGCGGCACGCTCGGCACGATGCCGGGGTAGTAGCTGCGCCGGCCTTCGAGCTGCTGCAGCATCGCCGGATCTTTCAGTCCGTGGCGGCAGAAGAAGGGAAACATCGCCGTGCCGTCTGCGCCCGGCAAGGCCGCCGACATCATGCGTGCGAATGCATATTCGCCGGTCGTCATCCACAGCGGTACGTTCCAGCGCGTGCAAATCCAGTCGGCCAGCCCTACATGATCGGGATGGCAGTGGGTGGCGATCACGCGCAGGATGGGCAGGCCGTCCAGTTGCGTGGCGAAAATGCTTTCCCACGCATCGCGCGTCGCGTCATTGGCAATGCCGCAATCGATGACGGTCCAGCCGCGCTGCGTGCCGGTTGGCGTCTCTTGCGTATCTTCCAGCAGCCACAAGTTGATATGATTCAACGCGAACGGCAGCCCCATGCGCAGCCATTTGATGCCGGGCGCAACGTCGTGCACGGCGCCGGTGTCCGGCAGGGCATCGTCGAACGGATAATCGAGTTGGGATTCGAGCGGATTCATCGGGGTTTTCTCAGCTGGCGGAAGGACGCCTATTCCATCGCGCGATACAATAGCCGCCGGAATATGCCGCCATTGTAAACGCTTGTCTGCCGCGCTTCGTGAGGAGTTGCGAGGCGCCGTAGTGCAATGGTGGTGCAGACGAACATGGACGGCGAATGACGAAGAAACAGCCTGCGGCGACAACCTGCCCATGCGGCGGCGCCGAATATGCGCAATGCTGCAAGCCGTTTCACGGTGGCGCGGCTGCGCCGACGGCCGAAACGCTGATGCGTTCGCGTTACAGCGCGTATGTGCTGGGGCTGACCGATTATGTGCATGCGACCTGGCATGCGACTATGCGCCCGTCATTGGATGAATTGACGCGCGAGTCAGGCGATCTGGCGGTCAAGTGGCTGGGGCTGGAAGTGAAGAAACACGTCGTGAATGGCGATGAAGCGACGGTCGAATTCGTTGCACGTTCCAAGGCCGGCGGCCGCGCGCATCGCCTGCATGAAATCAGCCGCTTCGTGCGCGAGGATGGTCGCTGGTTCTACGTCGACGGCGTCTTCCCCGAATAAGTTGTTGCGCGGAGCGCGATGGCAGGAGTAAATGGCAGTGAACGCAAAGAGCGAAATTTCCCATCACGATGATCTGGTTGCGCGCAGCCTGCGCAGCGTCTGGCATCCGTGCACGCAAATGCAGCACCACGAGACGGTTCCGCTGATTCCCGTCGCGCGTGGCGAAGGTGCATGGCTGATCGATACGCAGGGCCGCCGTTATCTGGACGCGATCAGTTCGTGGTGGGTCAACCTGTTCGGCCATGCCAATCCGCGCATCAACGCGGCGCTGAAGGATCAGCTGGACAAGCTGGAACACGCGATGCTGGCCGGCTTTACGCACGAACCGGTGGTCGAACTGTCGGAATGCCTGTCCGCGCTGACCGGCGGTGTGCTCGGCCATTGCTCCTATGCATCGGACGGTGCGTCGGCGGTCGAGATTGCGCTGAAGATGAGTTTTCATGCGTGGCGCAATCTCGGTCAGGGCGCCAAGCAGGAATTCGTCTGCCTGAAGGGCAGCTATCACGGCGAGACGGTCGGCGCGCTGGCCGTCACCGATGTGTCGCTGTTCCGCGAAGCCTACGGCCCGATGCTGCAGCGCGCACATGTGATCGCCAATCCCGATGCGCGCGATGCGCAGGATGGCGAAAGCGCGGCCGACGTCGCGCGCCGTGCGGCAAGAGAACTGGAAACGTTGTTCGAACAACGCGCGGACAAAATCGCCGCCCTCATCGTCGAGCCGCTGGTGCAATGCGCGACCGGCATGGCGATGTACGATCCGCTGTATTTGAAGGAAGTGCGTGCCTTGTGTGATCGCTACGGCGTGCACCTGATTGCCGACGAGATCGCGGTCGGCTGCGGCCGCACCGGCACCTTCTTCGCCTGCGAACAAGCTGGCATTTGGCCGGATTTCCTTTGCCTGTCGAAAGGCATCAGCGGCGGTTACCTGCCGCTGTCACTGGTGATGACGCGCGACGACATCTATCGCGCCTTCTACGATGCCGATGTGACGCGCGGCTTTCTGCATTCGCATTCCTATACCGGCAATCCGTTGGCCTGCCGCGCTGCGCTGGCGACCCTGCAGATCTTTGACGAAGACGATGTCATCGCAGTGAATCGTCTGCGCGGCGATCGTATCGAAACCGCATTGCAGCCGCTGTGCGACGATGCGCGCGTGGCGCATTTTCGTCGGCGCGGCATGATCTTCGCATTCGATGCGGTGATCGACGATGCACAACAGGCGGCGACATTTTCGCGTCGCTTCTTTTCCGCTGCGCTCGAACACGAACTGCTGCTGCGCCCGATTGGCAAAACCGTCTATATGATGCCACCGTATATCCTGAGCGATGACGAAATCGCCCATTTGGCGGCATCGGTGCAAACGATATTCGACAAGGTGATGCGCACATGAGCCGCGATCTGATCGCCGGACTGGAACAACGGCTGCGCGAACTTGATGCGCAGGCCTTGCGGCGCAGGCTGCGCGTGGCGGATTCGCCCTGCGATGCGCAGATGCGCGTCGACGGCCGTGACATGCTGGCCTTCTGCAGCAACGATTACCTCGGCCTGGCTGCGCATCCGCACATCGTCGAAGCCTTGCGTGAAGGCGCATTGCGCTACGGTGCTGGCAGCGGCGCGTCGCACCTGATCAGCGGCCATTCGCGCGCGCATGCGATGCTGGAAGAAAAGCTGGCCGAATTCATGTCGCCGCAGATCGACAATGCGCGCGCGCTGTATTTCTGCACCGGCTACATGGCGAACTTGGCAATGCTGGGTGCATTGAGTGCTTCGGATGCATCGGGTGGCACTGATGCCGAACTGTTTTCCGAAAGCCTGAACCATGCATCGCTGATCGACGGCGCGCGCCTGTCGCGCGCGAAGGTCAACGTCTATCCGCACGGTGATGTCGCGCAACTGGCGGCGCTGCTGGCAGCGAGCAAGGCCGAAACCAAGCTGGTCGTCACCGACAGCGTGTTCAGCATGGATGGCGATCTGGCGCCGTTGCCGGAACTGCTGGCGCTGTGCGAGGCTCATGGCGCGTGGCTGGTCGTCGACGATGCACACGGTTTCGGCGTGCTTGGCGAACATGGTCGTGGCGTGCTGGAACATTTCCATCTGAAGTCGCCCAATCTCGTCTACATGGGTACGCTGGGCAAAGCGGCTGGCGTGGCCGGCGCTTTCGTGGCCGCGCATGCCAGCGTGATCGAATGGCTGGTGCAACGCGCGCGGCCCTATATCTACACCACGGCATCGCCGCCAGCTGTCGCGCATGCGCTGCTGACGGCGATCGACATTGTCGGCGGCGATGAGGGGCGCGTGCGCCGCGCGAAGCTGCAGGCATTGATCGCGCAGTTCCGCAAGGAAACGGCATTGCAGCGCTGGCAACGGTTGCCATCGGCTACCGCGATCCAGCCGGTCGTGATCGGCGGCAACGACGAAACGCTGCAAGCTGCCGCTGCACTGTACGACGCCGGCTACTGGGTGCCGGCAATCCGGCCGCCGACGGTGCCGGCCGGCACTGCACGCCTGCGCGTGACGCTGTCCGCCGCGCATCGCAGCGAAGACGTGTCGCATCTGTGTGCTGTCATCCTGTCTCTGGAGAACGCATGAGTGCTGCATTCCGCTGTTTCGTCACCGGTACCGATACCGAAATCGGCAAGACGCTGATTTCCTCCGCGCTGATTCATGCGCTGGTGCAGGCCGGCGCGCGTACCGCCGCGATGAAACCGGTGGCCGCCGGGGCGACGCCGGTCAAGGAATCCGGCGTCGAGGTCTGGCACAATGACGACGCCGACCAGTTGCGGCAGGCATCCAATGTCGATTTGCCAATGGAATCGACGGTTCCCTACCTGCTGCGTGCGCCCGCCGCTCCGCACATCGTGGCAAGACAGGAAGGCGTGGTCATCGATCTGGCGCATATCGTCAGGACCTACGAGCAGGTCGCGGCGCAAGCCGATGCAGTTGTTGTCGAGGGCGTTGGCGGGTTTTGCGTGCCGCTGAATGACGATGCCGATACCGCAGATCTGGCCCGGGAACTCGATTTGCCCGTCATAATGGTGGTCGGTTTGCGGCTGGGCTGTATCAATCACGCATTGCTGACGGCGGAGGCGATCGCTGCACGCGGATTGACGCTGGCCGGCTGGGTCGCCAATACCGTCGATGCCGGCATGACGTATGCGGAAGACAACGTCGAAGCGCTGGTGCGGCGTTTGCTGGCGCCGCTGCTCGGCTGCGTGCCGCGATTGCCTGCGCCGCTACCGTCGGCCGCTGCCGATTATCTGGATTTTTCAAGCCTGCCGGGATGGCCCGACAAGCGTTGAGTGGAATTTTTAGTCAGGAGTTTTTATGTCGTCGCAACCCATCACGTTCCAGGCGCCTGCCGCGCCGGTCGCACCCATCGTTCCGACCAAGTGGCCGGTCGAGGACGTGCTCGCGCTGTTCAATCTGCCGTTCAACGACCTGCTGTATCGCGCGCAACTCGTGCATCGCGAAAACTTCGATGCGAACGAAGTCGAACTGGCGACGCTGCTGTCGATCAAGACCGGCGGCTGCCCGGAAGATTGCGGCTACTGCCCGCAGGCCGCGCGCTACGATACCGGCGTGACTGCGCAGAAGATTCTGCCGCTGGACGAAGTGCTGGCTGCCGCACGCGAAGCGAAATCGCATGGCGCAACGCGCTTCTGCATGGGCGCGGCATGGCGCGAGCCGAAGGACCGCGATCTGGAAAAGGTCGAGGAAATGGTGCGCGAAGTGAAGGCGCTTGGCCTGGAAACCTGCGCCACGCTCGGCATGCTGGGCGAAGGCCAGGCTGAAAAGCTGAAGGACGCCGGCCTCGATTACTACAACCACAATCTCGATACCGCGCCCGAGTTCTACTCGAACATCATCTCCACGCGCGATTACCAGAACCGTCTGGATACGCTGGAGCGCGTGCGCAACGTCGGTATCAAGGTCTGCTGCGGCGGCATCGTCGGCATGGGCGAATCGCGCCTGCAGCGCGCCGGCCTGATGGCGCAACTGTGCAATATGGACCCGTATCCGGAATCGGTGCCGGTCAACAACCTCGTGCAAGTCGAAGGCACGCCGCTGCACGGCACCGAGCCGATCGATCCGCTGGAATTCGTGCGTACCGTGGCGGTCGCACGCATCACGATGCCGAAAGCGCGCGTGCGCCTGTCGGCAGGCCGCCGCGAAATGGGAGAAGCGATCCAGGCGCTGTGCTTCCTCGCCGGCGCGAACTCGATCTTCTATGGCGACAAGCTGCTGACGACCGGCAATCCGGAAGCCGATGCCGACCAGGTCTTGCTGAAGAAGCTCGGCATGCATTCGCGCAACAACGCGATCGATGCGCGCTGCGAAGTCACATCGTCATAATCGCATACTCGATTACGTGCTTCATTGATGTCGCTGTCTTCCGCATCGCTGCCGAAATCGGTCAAGATCGTCGAGGTCGGTCCGCGCGACGGGCTGCAGAACGAACCGCAGACGATTTCGGCTGACGTGAAAATCGAACTGGTGAATCGGCTGTCCTCGGCCGGTTTCCAGAATGTCGAAGCCGCTTCCTTCGTCTCGCCGAAGTGGGTGCCGCAGATGGCGACGTCGTCCGACGTGATGGCCGGCATTACGCGTCGCCCTGGCACGATCTATTCGGCGCTGGTTCCCAACATGAAAGGCTTCGAAGCCGCGCTGGCGGCCGGTGTCGACGAGATAGTGATCTTCGCTGCCGCATCGGAAGCGTTCTCGCAGAAAAACATCAACTGCTCGATCGCGGAATCAATCGCACGTTTTCAAGATGTCGCGGCTGAGACGAAGCGCAACGGCCTGCGTCTGCGCGGTGCGTTGAGCTGCGCATTCGGATGCCCGTATCAGGGCGAAGTCAGCGCCGACAGCGTGGCCGACGTGGTGCAGCGCCTGCGCGATCTGGGCTGCGATGAAATCGACATCGCCGACACCATCGGTGTCGCCACGCCGCGCCATGTGCAGGCCATCATGCAGCGCGCCGCGCAGGAATTCCCGATCGCGCAACTGTCCGGTCATTTCCACGATACCTACGGTCAGGCGTTGTCAAACATCTATGCCAGCCTTGAAGTCGGCATCACTATTTATCACGCATCGGTTGCCGGCCTCGGCGGTTGCCCGTACGCGAAAGGCGCGACCGGCAATGTCGCGACCGAAGATGTGCTGTACATGATGAACGGGCTGGGCATCGAAACCGGCATCGATCTGGATGCGGTAGTCGATGCGGGACAATTCATTTCCCGCCATCTCGGTCGCAAGGCGGCCGGCCGCGCCGGCAATGCGCTGGCGGCAAAAAAGGCAGATTCCGCATGCACGTCCATCTGATTCCCATCGACAGGCAGGGAAAGCCGCAGGAAGTATCCGGCCGTCTCGACGCCGTGACCAAGCAGGTCTGCAAGGCGACGGCAACGCTGTATCGCAGTGCGGGCTTCGTACAGCCGTGGATCGGCTACCTCGCCACGCACGATCGCCAGCTGGTCGGCGCCTGCGCATTCAAGTCGCCGCCGAACAGGGGCGAGGATGGCGTGGAGCGCGTGGAAATCGGCTATCTGACCTTTCCGAATTTCGAGAATCGCGGCATTGCCACCGAGATGGTGCGCGAATTGTTGCACATCGTGCAGGACACCAATGCGAACCTGACCGTGGTTGCGCAAACGGCGAACGAAGAAAATGCATCGAACGTCATTCTGCGCAAGTTCGGCTTCCAGTTCGTCGGCGAGCGCGCCGATCCGGAAGAAGGCACTGTCTGGTTGTGGGAATGGAATTCCGCAGCCTGATCGCCGCGTGTAAAACATCGCGTGCATATCGCAAAAACTCTTTGGACAATCGCCGCCATGCCTGAACTGAAAACCATCGGATTGTTCATCGTCACAGCAATTGCGGAGATCGTCGGCTGCTATCTGCCATATCTGTGGCTGCGCCACGGCGCGTCGATCTGGCTGCTGGTGCCGGCGGCGATCAGCCTGGCGCTGTTCTCGTGGCTGCTGACCTTGCATCCCGACGCCAGCGGGCGCGTCTATGCCGCTTACGGCGGCGTCTACGTCAGCGTTGCGCTGGTCTGGCTGTGGCTGGTGGACGGCGTGCGGCCATCGATGTGGGATGTGCTGGGCGTGGCGGTGACGCTGGCCGGCATGGCGATCATTGCATTCGCGCCACGGCACGGCTGAACGTGCATTGAACAGCGACGGATGGATTTCGATGCCGATTGCGTTCAGTGACGCGAAACTGCGGCCATCTGCGATGAAACTCGTGCTTGAAGAATTCAAGAACGACAACGAGCGTATCGCAAAGCCGAGCGGCTTCCATTTGCGCTTCGCCTCGCGCGAACGTGAATGGTAAACCTCGATCGACAAGGCCAACTTCATCGCTCATGCGATCCAGAAGAACACGTCCATCCGTCGCGATGCATGTGTTCCCGCACGACACCTGTAAGATGGGCGCTCGATTCAACCTGCCCATTGCATATTCATCATGAGAAAGAAATCGACGTCTCGCGAGGCGTTGGAAGCGCTGCTGGCGCGCGTCGATCTGCATGATTCGCCGCTGCCGTCGCCTTGCATCGGCATTTGTCGCATCGACGCGCGCACTGCACTGTGCGAAGGCTGCCTGCGCACACGCGACGAAATTGCGCAATGGGGTGTCTTCGACGATGCAAGCAAGCGCACCGTCTGGCAGGCGATCGGACGGCGGTACGATGACCTGTCCGCACGACGCCGCCGGTTCTTCTTCCGCTTCTGAATTTTTGCATATTGGATGCGTATGCCTCGTCGCATATTCATGTCCGAAAACGGCTAGACGTCTCTCCGCTCAATGCGTATAACGATTGCATGGATGGGGACATCATCATCGATCGCGAGACTGGAACGGCGCTGACGCCGGCCAGCTGCTATCGCGCACTGGCGGCAAAGGATGCGCGTTTCGACGGCGTGTTCTTTACCGGCGTCAAGACCACCGGCATCTATTGCCGCCCGGTTTGCGGCGTGAAGACGCCGCGTGCATCGTCCTGCACTTTCTTCAGCACGGCCGCAGCGGCGGAAGCGGCGGGATTTCGTCCCTGCCTGCGTTGCCGCCCCGAATTGGCGCCGTATGCGCTGCAGCAGAATCTGGCGCATGCGGTGTGGCAACGCATCGCCGCTGGCGCGTTGAACGATGGCGATACAGAAAGGCTGGCAAACGAAGTCGGCCTGTCGTCGCGGCAGCTTCGCCGCGTGCTGCTACAGCATTTCGGCGTGACACCGGTCGAACTGGCGCAGACGCAACGGCTGCTGTTCGCCAAGAAACTGCTGCAGGAAACGTATCTGCCGATGAGCGACGTCGCGTATGCGGCAGGGTTCGGCAGCATACGCCGTTTCAACGCCTTGTTCCTGTCGCGCTACGGCATGGCACCGACGGAAATCAGGCGCGCTGCAGAAACGCCGCATGTGCAAGGGCAGGATGCGCTGACCCTGCGGCTTGCCTATCGTCCGCCGTTCGCATGGGACGCAATGATGGCTTATCTGGCTGGCAGGGCGGTCCCCGGCGTCGAGAAGGTGGAGCAGACGGCATCGGGCGAGTACCGTTATCTGCGCAGCATTCGGCTCGGTGGTCGAGTGGATGAGCGAGTGGACAAACAACCGGACGATCGATCGAGCGTTGCGAGCGGCTGGCTGAGCGTGCGCCATGTGCCGGCGAAGCGGCAGATCGAACTCTCGCTTGCGGCTTCGCTGGCGCACGTGCTGATGCCGTTGCTTGCGCGTCTGCGTGCGCAGTTCGATCTGGATGCCAATCCAGCTGTTATCGCGGAGCATTTATTGCCGGATTCTTTGCTGGCAAAACGGATCGCGGATACACCGGGTTTGCGTGTGCCCGGTGCTTTCGATGCCTTCGAACTGGCGATACGCGCCGTGCTTGGACAGCAGGTCAGCGTGCGCGGTGCGACGACGCTGTCGGGTCGGCTGGTGCAGCGTTTCGGCGAACCGGCGGCGACGCCGTTCGATGGCGTGACGCATCATTTTCCGACGCCGCAACGGCTGGCACGCGCGGAAGCGCAGGATATCGCCGCCATCGGCATGCCGATGGCGCGTGCGCAGGCCATTCGCAACTTTGCGCAATTTGCGGCGCAGGGCGGTTTGCAGTTGAAACCGGGAATGCCCCTGGCGGATGCGATTGTGCAGTTGAAGACGATGCCGGGCATAGGCGAATGGACGGCGCAGTACATCGCCATGCGAGCGTTGCGTTTCTCCGATGCCTTTCCGGCTGGCGATCTCGGTTTGCAGAAGGCGGCAGCGGAAACCGCCGGCGGACGGTTCACGGAAAAGCAGTTGCTGGCGCGCACCACGCACTGGTCGCCGTGGCGAAGTTATGCGGCGATGCTGTTGTGGCATGCGCCGGATTGATTACATTGCGCCGTCAGCGGACGGCATGGAGCCATCATGATTTTCTATCTTGAACAGGAAAGCCCGGTCGGCAGCTTGCTGATCGCAGCGACTAATGCCGGCATCTGCGGCATCTATTTCGAAGAGCACAAGCACTTCAAGGGCAAGGATGGATGGATGCAGTCGCAAGCGGGTTCGCCGGCGGCAAGCCATCTGGCGCTGGCGGCCGCGCAACTCGATGAATATTTCGCAGGAAAGCGCACCGAATTCGACGTGCCGCTCGATCTGTCCGGCACGGTATTCCAGCGCGACGTCTGGCAGGCGCTGGTCGACATCCCTTTCGGTTGCCACATCAGTTATGCGCAGCATGCGCAGAAGCTCGGCAAGCCCAAGGCCTTGCGTGCAGTAGGCGCGGCAATCGGCCGCAATCCGGTATCGATCATCGTGCCGTGCCACCGCGTGCTCGGCTCTTCCGGCGCGGTGACGGGTTATGCGGGTGGACTGGAGCGTAAGCGCTTCCTGCTGGCGCTGGAAGGTATTTCCTTGCCGTGAATGTTCAGGCCTCGGCCAGCATGCCGAGCAGCATGAACAGGAAGGGGCCGACTGCATAGAACGCCAGTCGTCCGGCAGCCGGCCAGGAGGCGGCGAACGCAGGGCGATTGAGTCGGATGAACAGGATGAGAAGCAGGATCGGCCATGCGATGAAAATACCGATGGCCTTGTTCGTTTGCCAGCCGAACGGCGGCGCTATGTCGAACGCACCGAACAGCAGCGCGCAACCCAGATAGGCAACGATCGCCAGCAGCAGGACGAGGCCTTGCGGCGTGCGGAATAGTTTTTCCATGAAGGAGCGCATGCGCATTCAGCCGGAACGATGTGGATGGAAGGCGCGCGACTATTCGGGCCGCGCGCCGCTCATGTCACTTATGCTGCCTTGGATGTCTTCTTGGCCGCTGCTTTCTTGGCAGGCGCTTTCTTTGCAGTGGCTTTTTTCGCTGCAGTTTTCTTGGCCGGTGCGGCCTTGGCCGATTCATCGGTTGCTGCGTCGGCCTTGTCCGTTTCTGTGGCAGCCTTGCCTTTCGCCGACGCCTTTTCCTTGCGCGGCTCGAATTCGAAGCTGACCTTGCCGTCCTTGCCCTTGACCAGATAAGCCTTGAACGCGCGGCGCGTGCGCTGCGAGACGAAGCTCGGCAGCAGATCGGTGCGGCCGTCGTTTAGCAGCTTGCGCATCTGTTCCGGCAGGATTTCCTGCTGCAGGATGATGCGTCCGCTGCGGAAATCGCAGGTCTTGGGTTTGGCGACCGAGTTTTCGCAGATGTAGGACAGCGGCTGTTCGTAGACGTTGCCGCTGCATTTCGGGCACGGGCCAACCGGTGTCTGCCCGCTGAAATCTACCGGTTCGGCGTTTTCATCGTCATTGCTTTGGCCGAAATCGAACTCCAGCTTGTAGTTCTTGATTTCCTCGTCGCGTGAAATCTTCAGCACGGCGGCAAACGGGCGGCCCATCTTGGAGCGGAAGCCCTGCAGTGGGCCGATGGTGCGATTGGTCAGCAGTTCTTCTACTTCCGCAATTTCGAACTGACGTCCGCCCGGCACTTTCGTCATCGAGAATTCGCAGTTGGTGCAGGCGAAGCGACGATAGTTTTCCTTCACCACGCCGCCGCAGTTCGGGCACGGCGTCGTCAGCGTCGCGTAATCGCCGGGAATCGTATCGTTGTCGTATTCCTTTGCGCGCTTGACGATGATCTGCGTCATCTGCGCGATCTCGCGCATGAATTCCTCGCGGCTGATGTTGCCGCGTTCGATCTGCGCCAGCTTGTATTCCCATTCGCCGGTCAGTTCCGGCTCGGTCAGTTCGTCGACGCCGAGGCCGTGCAATAGCGTCATTAGCTGGAAGGCTTTCGCCGTCGGAATCAGTTCACGGCCTTCGCGCAGCAGGTATTTTTCCGTCAGCAGGCCTTCGATGATGGCTGCGCGCGTGGCTGGCGTACCGAGGCCCTTGCCTGCCATTGCATCGCGCAGCTCTTCGTCGTCGACCAGTTTGCCGGCGCCTTCCATTGCCGACAGCAGCGTGGCTTCCGAATAGCGTGCCGGCGGTTTGGTGACGAGGCCGTTGGCGACCACTGATTCGGTCTGCACCTTTTCGTCCTTGGCGACTGGCACCAGGTTGCCGCTGCTTTCGCCATCCTTCTCTTCGTCCACGTCTTTGCCGTAGACAGCCAGCCAGCCGGGGTTGGTCAGCACCTTGCCTTCGGTCTTGAACTTGTGGCCCGAGACTTCGGTGAAGCGCGTCGTCACCTGGAATTCGGCAGCCGGGAAGAAGATCGCCATGAAGCGGCGTGTGACGAGGTCGTACAGTTTCTGTTCCGGCTCGGACAGATTCTTCGGCGCCTGCGTGGTCGGGATGATCGCGAAGTGATCGCTGATCTTCGTGTTGTCGAAGATGCGCTTGTTCGGCTTGACCCACTTGCTGTTCGTGATCTGTTTCGCGAACTGGTGGTAGTTGTTGTTCTCGGCCAGCACGTCCAGCGTTTCCAGCACGGTCGGCAGGTAGTCTTCCGGCAGATGGCGCGAATCGGTACGCGGATAGGTCAGCACCTTGTGCTTTTCGTACAGCGCCTGCGCCAGGCCCAGCGTATTTTTGGCCGAGAAGCCGAAACGCGCATTCGCCTCGCGCTGCAGGCTGGTCAGGTCGAACAGCGCGGGCGCCATCGACGTGGTCGGCTTCGACTCTTCGGTGACGATGCCGATCTTGCCGCGGCAGGCGGCGACGATGGATTCGGCCGCGGCCTTGCTCCACAGGCGCTCGGCGCGTTTCTCCGGATCGGTCTCGTCCTTCTTGAACTTGGTGTCCAGCCAGCGACCTTGATAGATGCCGGCAGCGCAGACGAATTCGGCGCGCACTTCCCAGTAATCGCGCGGCACGAATTTCTTGATCTTTTCTTCGCGCTCGACCACGATCGACAGTGTCGGCGTCTGCACGCGGCCCACCGTCGTCAGGTAGAAGCCGCCTTCCTTCGAGTTGAAGGCAGTCATCGCACGCGTGCCGTTGATGCCGATCAGCCAATCGGCTTCGCTGCGGCTGCGTGCGGCATCGGCCAGCGGCAACATTTCTTGATCGTCGCGCAAGTTCTTGAACGCTTCGCGGATTGCGGTCGGTGTCATCGATTGCAGCCACAGACGCTTGACCGGCTGCTTGGCTTTTGCGTACTGCGCGATCAGGCGGAAGATCAGTTCACCTTCGCGGCCCGCGTCGCATGCGTTGATCAGCGTCGTCACATCCTTGCGCTTGATCAGCTTGTTCAGCACCTTGAGGCGCGATTCGGTCTTGGCGATCGGATTGAGCGCGAAGTGCGGCGGAATCATCGGCAGGTGCGTGAAGGTCCATTTGCCGCGCTTGACGTCGTATTCTTCCGGCACTGCAATTTCGACCAGGTGACCGACCGCCGACGACAGCACGTATTCGTCGGATTCGAAGTACTCATCGTGCTTGGTGAAGCCGCCGAGCGTCTTCGCGATGTCGTTCGCGACGGATGGCTTCTCGGCAATGATGAGGGATTTTGTCATGTTGAAATGGTCTCGAAAGAAGTGCCGGATAGCGCCCCGGCGGCGGACGGCCTGCCAACTTGCTGGTGGCGGCAGGTTTTTTCAAGCACTGCCTAATATATATAGTTGCCCGGCTGTCAAGCGAGCCAATGATAAGCGGGTTGCGACGAAAATCGCAAGCGAAGCAACAGATGTTGGTGCGGCAATGGTGCGTTGGCCGGCAGGATGTTGCCGAAGAGGCATGTCCGGCCGAGCGGCCGGACATGTGAAAGAAGAGATTTCAGTGCAGCAGGCGCGGTTCGGCGTCGTCTTCGTCGACGAAGAGTTCGTCGAAGATCAGGCTGTCGGGTTCCTTGCCCTGGCTCCACAGCACCATCAGCACAATGACTTTCAGCTTGTCGAGCGAAATCGGCGATTCGCCGACGGCCAGCGCGCGTTCGATGACGATCTCGCGTTGGACTGCATCGATCAGCTTGGCCGATTCAAGGAACTGGATGAAGCCGATGGCCGGCGTGCCGATGACATCCATCTCGCGGTCCGCATAGATGCGGAAGCCGAACGAGAAGGCCGTCTGATGCGGCGTGGAATCGATGAATTCGTGGTTGGTTTCCGCCAGATCCGTCAGCCAGCCGAGTGCCTTGGCTATTTCTTCTTCCTCGAAGCCGATGGCGGACAGTTTTTTCGTCAGCGCTTCGGAATCGGGGCAGGCGTCGGGGCGGTAATAGGTTTCGTACAGATAGACTAGAACGTCGAACATGGCGTCACCGTAGCGCTAGGGTTGAGACGGCACCCTGAGATGCCATCGGGATCGGATGCGTTTGAATCACGCTCTTCAACGAACAGATACAAAGAGGTGGTACGACAGCGGCAGATCAAAGACAGCGCTTACTGGAATCTAGGATACCCGAAATTCCCGGATGTCGACAGCGACGGAAATATTTTGTTGCAGTCGCGCGATGTCCGAATGGAAATGTCGTTGCCGCGCGATCAAGGAAAGATGGCGGCATGGCATCGAACGATGTCTGCGCGACAAGAAGAGCAGGAATTTGAAGCAGGAATCAGACAAGAGTTGGAGACAAAGCACCGGAAGGCGGACATCATGCAACGCGGCGATACATGCCTCCCGGCAGCATTTCCGCTGCGCCAGCCAGCTCCAGCGACAACAGGTGCGTTTGGATGGCGGCAATGTCGAAACCGCAGCGCACCGCCAGCGTATCGGCATCGACCGGATCAAAGCCCATCGTTTGCAATACTTGTGCGCAGGCATCGTCGAGCGCAGATGAAGATGACAGGGAAGCGTCATCCGTGGCCGTATCCGAGATGGAGCCGTTCGGCACGGATGATGCAGCAGGCAGATAGCGCAATTCTTCCAGTACATCCTGTGCGGATTCCACCAGTTTCGCGCCCTGCTTGATCAATTGATGGCAGCCCTTGGCGAGCGGCGAATGGATGGAGCCGGGAATCGCAAACACGTCGCGTCCCTGTTCGGCCGCCATGCGCGCCGTGATCAGCGATCCGGATTGCAGCGCAGCTTCGATCACCAGCACGCCGCGCGCCAGGCCGCTGATGATGCGATTGCGGCGCGGGAAATTGGCGGCGATTGCCGGCATGCCGAGCGGGTATTCGCTGACGATGCAGCCTGCTTCGGCAAGGCGGTGCGCCAGCGCGCGGTTGCGTGCCGGATAGACGATGTCGGCGCCGGTGCCGATGACGGCGACCGTCGAGCCGCCGTTGCCGTGCGTTGCCAGCAAACCGCCTTGATGCGCGGCGGTGTCGATGCCGGAAGCCATACCGGAAATCACGGTCAGGCCGGCCTGCGCCAGTGCTTCGGAAAAGCGTTCTGCGTTGGCGATGCCTTGCGCCGTTGCGTTGCGGCTGCCGACGACGGCGATCGCGGGGTGCGACAGCAGTTCGACGCGGCCCTTTACGTACAGCAGGATGGGCGGATCGGCGATTTCCAGCAGGTTTGCCGGATAGTCGTCGTCTGCCAGCGTCAGCACGCGATTGCTGGGTTGTTCAATCCATTCCAATGTTCGCGCAATGTGTGCGACGGCTTCTGCGGAAGGTGCGGCGGCGAGCGCCTGCGCGATGCGTTCCGGTACGAACTGGCGCAAGGCCGGCAGCGATGCCGTGAAGATGTTCTCCGGCAGGCCGAACGCGCCCAGCAGGCGGCGTGCCGTTTCGGGGCCGACGCCGGGCGTCTGCATCAGACGCAGCCAGTGGGACAGTTCCTCGGATGACGACATGAGCGTACGGGAATGAATGGATGTAAAAAGCGGTAGACGGAGGCGGTTGAGAAGGTGAAAAAACGACGGCGCGCTTATCGCGCGCCGTGGTCGGGAAATGCGGTGGTTATTCGGGCGAACGGACGATGTCGCCGACCTGTGCGGTATCGCGTACTTCCATGATCAGGCCATAGGAGACATGGTTGAAGACGCGAAAGACGAAGAGATCGCCGTATTGTTCGTCAGGCAGTTTCATCACGGCTTTTTCCGGATCGGTGGTGTCCTTCATCATCATGCCGAGGCGATAGAGCTGCAGCACGCTGCCGCGGTCCAGGCCGTCCTTGGCGCCGCGATTGATGGTGACGATCTGGTTTTGTCCGGCCTGCTTGACGCCGCCGTAGACCGACATGATCTGGCCGACGACTTGTTGTTCCGGTGGATGCGGCACGTAGTTGACGATAGGCGTCGGTTCCTGCGGCACCATGCGGTCGCCCACGCCCATTTCTTCCTTGCTGTTGACGACGATGAAGGTATGCGGCTCGCTTTCCGAGGTGCTGGCGCGCACAAGGCGCAGCGTGCCGAGGTAGACGGCTTCATAGCCGAGGATCTGGTCGGTGGATGGATCCTTCAGCGGCTTGCCCGGATGGAAGACGTCGAAAGTCGTCGCGCCTTTCAGGTCGCCGCGCACATAGGCTTTCGCGCCGACGGAAATATAGACGCTGCCTTCCTGCGTGGCGACGATGCGCGGCGCATTGTTCAGTTCGGTTTCCTCGATGACCAGCGGCTTGGACAGGAAAGGCTCGATGGCGCCCATCGGGATGGAAGGAATGGCGTCGGCCGGCAGTTCGTTGCTGCGCACCTGCGGCGACAGGCGGACGGTCGGCACGCCGCTGCCATCGCCCACCGGCTTGCCCAGACGCAGGCGGCCGGCGACACGGTCGAAGTAGACGATTTGGCCCGGATAGATCCAGTGCGGATTGCGGATGTCTTCCCGGTTCATGTCCCACACTTTCGGCCAGCACCACGGATGCTGCAGGAATTTTCCAGAGATATCCCACAAGGTATCGCCCTTCACCACGACATGCTGATCCGGCGCATTTGCCCGGAAGGCGCAGCGCGCGCTGGCGGCGACGGCGGATGTCGTGGTCTGGGCGGAAGCGAGGGCGGGGAAAACGGTGGTGGCGAGAGCGAGGAAAAGTGCAGCTGTGCTAGAATTTTTCATGGTTTGTCCGGTTGAGCTTGACCAATTGTGACGCCATTACTGTGCAGCAGCAGGTTGCCTACGAAACAATTGCTTCGTGAAAAAACTTGCCAAATTGAATCAAATTCTGCACATAAATCCTTGAAACAGCAAGAAGACTGCACCATCTGCAGTCATCCTGTTGCACAAAAACCCGTATGTCCATACTGAACATCCTGCGTTATCCCGACCCGCGCCTGCACAAGACTGCCAAGCCGGTGACCCAATTCGACGAACGTCTCAAGAAGCTGGTCGCCGACATGGCCGAGACCATGTACGACGCGCCGGGCATCGGCCTGGCGGCGACGCAGGTCGACGTGCACGAGCAGGTCATCGTCATCGATACCTCTGAAAACCGCAGCGATCTGCGCGCTTTCATCAATCCGGAAATCCTCTGGGCCAGCGACGAAAAGCAGGTCTACGACGAAGGCTGTCTGTCGGTACCCGGCATTTACGACGGCGTCGAGCGTCCGGCGCGCGTCAAGGTGCGCGCCTTCGATGCCGACGGCAAGGCGTTCGAACTGGAGGCCGACGGCCTGCTGGCGGTCTGCATCCAGCACGAGATGGATCACCTGAAGGGCAAGGTTTTCGTCGAATACCTTTCGCCGTTGAAGCGCAATCGCATCAAGACCAAGATGCTGAAGGAAGAACGCGAACTGGCGCGCAGCCAGACGCGTACTGCCGCCGCCCGTTAATCCGCCGGATTTCTTCTTCGCGCCGCCGGCGGATTGCCGTGCGGTATTGCGCACCATCCTGCGTCGATACCGGTTCGTTTTCGGCGACCGTCGTACTACAATCGCCGTCATGAAAATCATCTTCGCCGGCACGCCGGAATTCGCCGCGGTCGCGCTGGCCGCGATCCACGACGCAGGTTTCGAGATTCCGCTCGTGCTGACGCAACCCGATCGTCCGGCCGGACGCGGCATGCAACTGCACGCATCGGCCGTCAAGCAGTTCGCGCAGGTACACGGCATTCCGGTGGCACAACCGGTGTCGCTGCGGCTGGACGGCAAACATCCGGACATCGCGCGCGAAGCGCATGAGCTGTTGCAGGCTACGCCGCACGATGTAATGGTGGTGGCGGCTTACGGGCTGATCCTGCCGCAATCGGTGCTGGATATCCCGCCGCTGGGCTGCATCAACATCCACGCTTCGCTGCTGCCGCGCTGGCGTGGCGCCGCGCCCATCCATCGTGCGATCGAGGCCGGCGATGCCGAGACCGGCGTCACCATCATGCAGATGGAACTCGATCTCGATACCGGCCCGATGCTGGCGATGGAAAGCCTGCCGATTGCGGCCGACGACACGACCTCCACGCTGCACGACAAGCTGGCCGCGCTGGGCGGTCGCATGATCGTCGATACGCTGCGCCGCATGGAGCAGCAGGGTGCGTTGCCGGCCACGCCGCAACCGGCAGCCGGCGCCAACTATGCGGCCAAGATCGCCAAGGACGAGGCGGCGCTCGATTTCAGTCAACCGGCAGAGCAACTGGCACGCAAGATCCGCGCATTCAATCCCTTCCCCGGCGCGGCCGCGCAATTCGACGGCACGGCCGTCAAGTTCTGGTGTGCCGAACCGGTCGATTGCGGCGCGTGGCAACCGGGGCAGGTGATCGCGGCCAATCCGCAGGATGGCGTGCTGGTTGCTTGTGGTGAAGGCGCGTTGCGCGTGCGGGAGTTGCAGAAGCCGGGCGGCAAGCGCCTGTCGGCTGCCGAATTCCTGAAGGGATTCCCGCTGGAGGGCGGCAGTTTCCGTTAAATGCGGTAAGGCCGCGTAGCTTGTCTGACTTCGTTTCTCAAGGCCGTACAAGGCAGCGGATTACCGCAACCGTCGATTGCACGTATAATTTCCCTGCGCCGATTTGATTCTGAAAGGTCAAACCAGCTTGCGGGCGCGGAGCATGGCTCCATATAAATACTGCTAAAGCGGCGTTGGTGAAAACCCGGTCCCGTTGCAGACCGGGTTTTTGCATTTATGGCGCCGCATTCATGACTAAATCATAAGAACACACGATGAAACGCGACACTCTCCCCGATACCGAAGCCCTGTTGCGCGACCTGATGGCGCAGCGCATCCTGATCCTGGATGGCGCAATGGGTACGATGATCCAGCGCTACAAGTTGACGGAAGAGGATTACCGCGGCCAGCGGTTTGCGGATTTCAGCGTTCCCGGCAAGGAGCTGTTCGTCAAGGGCAACAATGAACTGCTGTCGCTGACGCGGCCGGACGTCATCAGCGAAATCCACGAGCAGTATCTGGCGGCCGGTGCCGATCTGATCGAAACCAACACCTTCGGTGCGACCACGGTGGCGCAGGACGATTACCACATGGGCCATCTCGCCTACGAGATGAACGTGGCGTCGGCAAAGCTGGCGCGCGCCGCTTGCGACAAGTATTCGACTGCGGACAAGCCGCGCTTCGTCGCCGGCGCGCTCGGCCCGACGCCGAAGACCGCGTCGATTTCGCCGGACGTCAACGATCCGGCCGCACGTAACGTCACCTTCGATCAACTGGTAACCGCTTATCTGGAACAGACGCGGGGCCTGGTCGAAGGCGGTGCTGACGTGCTGCTGGTCGAAACCATTTTCGATACGTTGAACTGCAAGGCTGCGCTGTTCGCGATCGACACCTTCTTCGAAGAGACGGGCAAGCGTCTGCCGATCATGATCTCGGGCACGGTGACCGATGCATCGGGCCGCATCCTGTCCGGCCAGACGGTGCCGGCATTCTGGCATTCGGTACGCCATGCGAAACCGCTGACGGTCGGTTTGAACTGTGCGCTTGGCGCGGCGCTGATGCGTCCCTACGCGGAAGAGCTGTCGAAGATTGCCGATACCTACGTCTGCATCTATCCGAATGCGGGTTTGCCAAATCCGATGAGCGATACCGGCTTTGATGAAACGCCGGACGTCACGTCGTCGCTGCTGAAGGATTTCGCCGAAAGCGGTTTCGTCAACGTCGCCGGCGGCTGCTGCGGCACGACGCCGGACCATATCCGCGCAATTGCGCAAACCGTTGCCAGCATTTCGCCCCGCGTGGTGCCGACGGTAGAGCCGACGATGAAGTTGTCGGGGCTGGAGCCTTTCGTCATCGACGAGCAGTCGCTGTTCATCAACGTCGGCGAACGCACTAACGTCACCGGCTCGAAAGCCTTCGCGCGCATGATCATCAACGAGCAGTACGATGAGGCGCTGTCAGTCGCACGCCAGCAGGTCGAGAATGGCGCGCAGGTCATCGACATCAACATGGACGAGGCGATGCTGGATTCGCAGGCGGCGATGACGCGCTTCCTGAATCTGGTTGCGTCGGAACCGGACATCGCGCGCGTGCCGATCATGATCGACTCGTCGAAATGGTCGGTGATCGAAGCCGGTTTGAAATGCGTGCAGGGCAAGTCCATCGTCAACTCGATCTCGATGAAAGAGGGCGAGGAAAAATTCCTGCACGAAGCCAAGCTGTGCCGCCGCTATGGCGCCGCCGTCATCGTGATGGCCTTCGACGAAAAAGGGCAGGCGGATACCTTCGAGCGCAAGATCGAGATCTGCGAACGCGCGTATCGCTTGCTGGTCGACAAGGTCGGCTTCCCGCCGGAAGACATCATCTTCGATCCGAACATCTTCGCGATCGCGACCGGCATCGAGGAACACAACAACTACGCAGTCGATTTCATCAACTCGGTACGCTGGATCAAGGAAAATCTACCGCATGCGAAGATCAGCGGCGGCGTGTCCAACGTGTCCTTCTCCTTCCGTGGCAACGACCCGGCGCGTGAGGCGATCCACACGGTCTTCCTGTATCACGCGATCAAGGCCGGCATGACGATGGGCATCGTCAACGCCGGTATGGTCGGCGTCTATGACGATTTGCCAGCCGAGCTGCGCGAGCGCGTCGAAGACGTTGTGCTGAACCGCCGCGAGGATGCAACCGAGCGCATGATCGAATTCGCTGCTTCGCTGAAAGCCGGCGACAAGAAGGAAGAGGCGACGCTGGAATGGCGCAACGGCACCGTGCAGCAGCGGCTGTCGCATGCGCTGGTGCATGGCATCACGCAATGGATCGTCGAGGATACGGAAGAAGCACGGCAACAGGTCATGAACGATGGCGGCCGTCCGATCCACGTGATCGAAGGCCCGCTGATGGATGGCATGAATGTGGTTGGTGACCTGTTCGGCCAGGGTAAGATGTTCCTGCCGCAGGTGGTGAAGTCCGCGCGCGTGATGAAACAGGCGGTGGCGCACCTGATTCCGTTCATCGAGGAAGAAAAGCGCCTGCTGGAAGAGCAGACCGGCATCGTCAGCAAGCCGAAGGGCAAGATTGTCATCGCAACCGTGAAGGGCGACGTGCACGACATCGGCAAGAACATCGTGTCGGTGGTCCTGCAATGCAACAACTTCGAAGTCGTCAACATGGGCGTGATGGTGCCGTGTTCCGAAATCCTCGCGAAGGCCAAGGAAGAGAACGCGGATATCGTCGGTCTGTCCGGCCTGATTACGCCGTCGCTCGAAGAGATGGCTTACGTCGCCAAGGAAATGCAGCGCGACGAATACTTCCGTGGACTGAAAATGCCGCTGCTGATCGGTGGCGCCACGACCAGTCGTGCGCATACGGCGGTGAAGATTGCGCCGAACTACGAAGGCCCGGTCGTCTACGTGCCGGACGCCTCGCGTTCGGTATCGGTCGCGCAATCGCTGCTGACACCGGAACAGCGCGAACAATACGTTGCCGAAATTGCCGCCGATTACGACCGCATCCGCGAACAGCATGCGAACAAGAAGGCGGTGCCGATGCTGTCGTTGGAGCAGGCGCGCGCCAACAAGATGAAGCTTTCTTTTTTGGGCAAGGAAGCGCCGGTCAAGCCGAAGTTCATCGGCCGCCGCGAATTCAAGAACGTCGATCTGGCGACGATCGCGCGCTATATCGACTGGGGTCCATTTTTCCAGACCTGGGATCTGGCAGGCCCGTTCCCGGCGATTTTGACCGACGAAGTGGTCGGTGAAGCGGCGAGCAAGGTCTTCGAAGAAGGTCAGGATCTGCTGAAGAAAATCATCGACGGCCGCTGGCTAACGGCGAACGGCGCAATCGCGCTGCTGCCGGCCAATACGGTCAACGACGACGACATCGAAATCTATACGGACGAGTCGCGCACGCAGGTCGCGTTCACCTATTACGGTGCGCGCCAGCAGACCGAGAAGCCGGTGATCGATGGTGTGCCGCGTCCGAACCAGTGCCTGTCCGATTTCATTGCGCCGAAATCTTCTGGCATCGCCGACTACATCGGCATGTTTGCGGTAACCGGCGGACTCGGCATCGAAAAGTATGAAAAGCGTTTCGAGGAAGCGAACGACGACTATTCGTCGATCATGCTGAAATCATTGGCCGATCGTCTGGCCGAGGCCTTCGCAGAATACCTGCACGAACGCGTGCGTACCGATCTGTGGGGCTATGTGCCGGATGAACATCTCAGCAATGCCGAACTGATCAAGGAAGCATATCGCGGCATCCGTCCGGCACCGGGCTATCCGGCCTGCCCGGAACATACGGTAAAGAAGGACGTGTTCCGCGTGCTGCAGGCGGAAGACGTCGGCATGCAACTGACGGATTCGTATGCGATGTTCCCCGGCGCATCGGTGTCTGGTTTCTACTTCGCGCATCCGGAGGCCAAGTATTTCGTCGTTGGCAAGATCGGTGACGATCAGGTGGTCGACATGGCTGCGCGGCGTGGTGTGAGCAAGGAAGACATCGAACGCTGGCTGGCGCCGAATCTCTCTTGATACTTTTTCCTGATCGTACAAACGAAAAGCCGGGCATTGCCCGGCTTTTTTCATGGCCTTGCACCTCGTTCATGCCACGGGCTGACCGTCGATGAACACCTTCAGTTCGCCGGTGGCAAATGGCGTCCATGTCTCGTTGGTCGTCAGCGGTTCTGTCACGATGACGGCGACGCGATCGTTGGCGGTCGTCACTTCCGAGAAGTCCACTTTCATGTCCTGGTCGCTCAATACTGCTTCGGAGAACGGATACTGGCGCACGATGTAGTGCAGGCTGGTCGAGCAGTGCGCAAACAATGCGGAGCCGTCGGACAGCATCATGTTGAACGTGCCGTGACCGGCGATTTCGCTGGTCAGTTCGCTTATGGCCACCGTCAGGTCGGTCAGCAGCGGTGGCGCATCGCCGAAGCGGCGGCGCAGTTGCTGCAGGATGTAGCAGAACGCGCGTTCGCTGTCGGTGGTGCCGACCGGCTGATATGGCCCGTTCAACTCCGGTGTGAAATTCTTCAGGTCGCCATTGTGCGCAAACACGAAATAACGCCCCCACAGTTCGCGCACGAACGGATGGCAGTTTTCCAGTGCCACGCGGCCCTGTGTCGCCTTGCGGATATGCGCGATGACGTTCTTCGACTTGATCGGTACGCGCCGGATCAGGTCGGCAATAGGCGACTCTATGGCTGCCTGATAGTCGACGAAATGCCGTACGCCCGCGCCCTCGAAGAAGGCGATGCCCCAGCCATCCGCATGATGATCGGTACCGCCGCCGCGCGTGGCGAAACCGGTGAAGCTGAACACGATATCGGTCGGCACGTTGCAATTCATTCCGAGAAGCTGGCACATATCTGATGCGGGTAAAGAATGATGAAGAAAACGATAAAACAGATGGAGAAGCAGCGACCTACACGGTAGCACGAACGGAAGCGACGGACGCCGTATCCGGTTGCGACAGCTGGATGCGGCAGCGCCAGAGCGCGTGCCCGGAATCGCGATATTTCCGCTCGAATGGCGTGATCGGCTGTTCGGCTGCGAACGGTTCGCAGTGCGTCGGAATACCGCTGACTTGCGTGAGCGCCGTCGCGAATTCGTCGATGTAGATCTGCCAGTTGCTGCGGCATTCGAGCACGCCGCCGAGTGCGACGATGGTTGGGAATACTGCATGTCCATGCCAGCGCCGCGCGAGATGACCGATCTTCGGCCACGGATTCGGATAAAGAATGTAGTGGCGGACCGGATGGATGTTTTCCTGCAGCAGCAGGCGCCAGTAATCGACCAGGTCGGCACGCACCCAGGCGAAGTTCTCTGGCATGTCGCCGGGCCATTGCGTATTGCGTGCGATGCGATCGGCGGATTGGTCGACGCCGATAACGAAATGGTCGGGGAATTGCGTTGCCAGATGTAGCGTCGACAGGCCGACGCCGCAGCCGGCGTCGATGATCAGCGGCTTGCCACCTTTAGCCTGCCACGCTGCTATCCCATGTTCGAAGGCGTTGCGGTTGTAGGCAGTGACGGGTTTGCGGAACGGATGCGCGATGTGACGCGCGACAGTCGCCTGCAATTGCGCATGGGCCTCGGTCTGGCGGCTGAAGATGGGAGAAGAGTTGGCGTGCATCGCGCGTCGGCAAGAAATCCGGTTGCCATGAAAAATGCGCCTGCCCGATCGCGTCCGATCGATGCAGGCGCAGGCTCTTGGCGATTGTATGCGAGCGCGGACTTAGTGAAAAGTCATCGGCTGGCTCATCATCTGATCGTAATTGCCGAGGAAGTCGTCGATTTCCTCTTCGCTCGGCTCGGTAGCGATCAGTTCGCGCACGTTCCGGCGGAAGGATTCCGCCATCGCGCCGCTGATGAATATCTCGCGTTGCGTCGGTTTGTCGAGAATTTCATAGCCGCCGAAACGCAAGGCGTCGCGCTCTTCATCCGCACCGAATTCCACTACGCTGTACTGGTCGCTGTTGTAGATCAGGTTCATTCGTTTCTCCTGTGGCAATCGCAATCAATTGCATTGCGCTGATAGGAACATGGCGCCAGTGTCGGGCGATTTCAAGATGCGCGTCGAAGGTGCTGCCTTGATTGCGCCCTTAATTTGATTAACGGCTGGATGTCGAAAAGGTTGAATGCGGATCGCGCAAGTGCGCATTGCCAATGTGGCATGACTGTTGTGCAAGCCAATCTGACAGGCCGGTGATGTGGTTGCGGCGATGTGGGGGAAGGCGGGCGAACATGATGTATGGAGGATTGCATCTGCGACCGGAGCGTACGTCTGTGTCAGGAAGATGCGGAGACGATATTGTCGGTCAGTGCCAGCAGTGCGTCGTAAGGTGGCGCGGCAAGGAAGGCGCGTAGCTGATCAATGTGTTCGTCGTTGGCGACGCTGATGAACAGGCGTTGTGGCGGATCGCGCAATATGCGATTCAGCGTGACGCGCATGACCAGATTGCCGATGCAATGCATGCAGCCGGGAGCAATGCGAACAACGTTCAGGCGAGGAGACGAGAGGGAAGCGAGAATGTCGTTGCCGTCGGAAAGGCCTTCGAGAATGACGGCCGTGGATTGGTCCGGATCCAGCAGGGCGGCGATGGCGGCTTCGCGTTGTGCGGCGCGTTTGCCGGTGACCAGCGATGTGACGGTCATGCGCTCCAGATCATGCGCCTCGTTTGGCGATCTTGCCGGGCTCGACACCGAGTTGCTTGAGCTTGCGATACAGATGCGTGCGTTCCAGTCCGGTCTTTTCGGCGACGCGCGTCATGCTGCCGCCTTCCTGACCGAGATGATGCTCGAAGTAAGCGCGTTCGAAGGCATCGCGCGCTTCGCGCAGCGGCAGTTCGAACGATGCGGTGAAGAACGGCGTTTCGGCCGGCATCAAGGCGGCGGGCGCTGCAGTCGAATACATCGGGCCTGCCGGTTGTGCGGTCAGCGGTTGTTTGTCGAGTGCGCCTGCATGATGCTGCGTATCCTGTGCAATTGGTGCGCGCACGGGCATTGCAGCCGGACGCGGCACTTCCTGTCCGCGCGTCAAACCTTGCTGCACGGCCTTTAACAGTTTCTGCAGGGAAATCGGCTTTTCGAGGAAGTTGAGTGCGCCGATGCGCGTGGCTTCGACGGCGGTGTCGATCGTCGCGTGGCCGGACATCATGATGACAGGCATCGTCAGCAGGCCGTCGCGCTGCCATTCCTTCAGCAGTGTGACGCCGTCGGTATCCGGCATCCAGATATCGAGCAGCACCAGATCCGGTTTTTCCATGGCGCGCATTTCGCGCGCTTGCCGCGCATTCTCCGCAGCCGTCACGACGTGTCCTTCATCCCCGAGGATTTCGGACAGCAATTCACGGATTCCCATCTCGTCGTCGACAACTAGAATATTGGCCATGTGCTCACCTCTCTCAACTTGATTGCCACTTTTGTTCTTTTCCCGCCCTGTCGTCTCGCAGTAGCCTTGATCAAGGAGCTAACTTTAACAGCAAAATCGCCACCTTGGCACCGCTGGTGCTGGCGCGATTGCGGATGTCGATACGCCCGCCATGCTCTTCGACGATCTTCTTGACCATCGGCAGGCCCAGTCCGGTGCCGCGCGGTTTCGACGTGATGTAGGGTTCGAAAGCGTTCGCCAGGATCTTGGGCGAGAAGCCGGGACCGTTGTCGCTGATCGTCAGTTGCACTGCATTGCTGACGGCGCCGTCGGAGCTGCGATAGTGGATTTCTTCGGTAATGATATCAATACGCGGCACATCCGCACGTGGGCGCTCGGTACTGACGGCGGCGTTCTCCGTGGCCGCTTCCTTTGCGTTCGCTTTCTCGGCAACGGCATCCTGTGCATTCTGCAGCAGGTTGTGGATGACTTGCCGCAGTTGCGTCTGATCGCCCATGATGTGCGGCAATCCTTCGGCCAGCGTGGCGTGAATGATGTCGCGGTCGTCACCGGCAAGATACAGATGCAGGACTTCTTCGATCAGCGCATTCAGATCCAGCGGTGACAGCACGGCGGGAGGCGTCTTCGCGTAGTCGCGGAAATCGTCGACCATGCGCTTCATTGCTGCGACCTGGCTGACGATGGTGGCGGTGCTGCGTTCCAGCACTTGCGCATCGGTCTCGCCGAGCTTGCCGCCCAGTTTCATCTGCAGCCGTTCGGCCGACAGCTGGATCGGCGTCAGCGGATTCTTGATTTCATGCGCCAGGCGTCGAGCGACTTCGCCCCAGGCGATCGAACGCTGCGCCGAGATCACATCGGAAATATCGTCGAACACGACGACATAGCCGCCGTCGCGCACTGCCGGCAGGCGCGAGCCGCGCGCCAGCAGCGAGATATCGTTTTCACCTTCGACATCGCTATCGCGCGGGATGTCGATCTGGCGCTGCCAGTGCAGGTTTTCCGCATCGTGTCCGACGGCGACCGACTGCGCACTTTGCGCGGAGAACGATTGCGTGATGATCTGCGCGAATGTGCCGAGGCCGTCGATATCCTGCAGTGGCTTGCCGGCATGCTGTGCGAAGTCGCGCTGCAGGATGCGTTCCACCGATTCGTTGCAGGTGACGAGTTTGAAATTGCGGTCCAGCACCATGACGCCGGCCGACATGTTGGCCAGCACCGATTCCAGATAGGCCTTGGCCGCTTCCAGTTCCGAACGGTTCTTCTCGACCGAGGCACGCGCGTCCGCCAGTTGGCGCGTCATCGTGTTGAACGATTTCGTCAGTGTGCCCAGTTCATCCGAGGTGGCGATGATGGGGCGCGGCGACAGGTTGCCTTCGGCCACCGCCTTGGTGCCTTCGGCCAGCAGCAGCAGCGGTTTGGCGAGATCGCTGGCGATCAGGAAGGCGGCAGCTATTGCGCCGAAGATTGCCAGCAGCAGTGTCAGTGTCAGCGTGACGATATAGATCTTGCGCAGGCCGGTGCGCGCCAGATAGCGTTCCTGATATTCGCTGTAGGCCACGCGCAGTGCTTCGGCATTCACGGCCAGCTGCGTGGGTACCGGCTGCATCAGTTGCAGATAGCGCGGTTCGTTCTGCAGCGCCATGGCGCGGACAGAGGTCGGGATCTCGACGACAACGCGCAATCGCAGGCCGGCCGGATTCGGCGATGGCGAGGTGATCGTGTTCGTCTCGGCGGCGGGTGCATTGCTGTCCTGGAAGTCGGCATTGCCTTCGATGGCGGCATAGCCGCGCGTCTGTCGAGCCTGACGCAGCATCTCGGCGCTCGGGAAATCGGGCAGCAGCGCATTCAGTTGCGTGCCGGCGCTGGCGACCATCTGGCCGTTGCCGGTCACGATCAGTGCATCCTGTTGCAGATTCTGGTCGCGCATGCGCGACAGCTGCGTAATCTGCGTCGCGTCCGACATGTCGGACAGCTCCAGCGCCATATTGGATGCCTTGACGCGCAATTCGCTGAGCGAGGAATCGAGCGCGGTGCGGCCGAGATTGAGGCCGGCTTCCAGCGCCGATTCGACACGCACGTCGAACCACGATTCGATCGAGCGCGAGACGAATTGCACCGAGACGGTGTAGATGACCGCGCCGGGCAGGATGCCGATCACGGCGAACAGCAGCACTAGCCGCGCCATCAGTCGCGAGCCGAACTTGCCGCGGCGGTAGCGCTTGTACAGCCGTACCAGCAGCAGCACGACCAGGCCGAGCAGCGCAGCGGCGACCACGGCGTTGAGGATCAGCAGCCAGGGATAGTTGCGCTCGAAGGAATTGGAATTCTCCGACGCCGAGGCCAGCAGGAACAGCAGGATGCTGACGACGGCGCCGCCGACGATGAGCAGGTACCGGAGCAGGCGCGTCACGGATCAGTCTGCCGTGTAATCGAAGCGCTCCCAGTCCGAGGACAATCGCCAGTCGCTGCTGTTGAGTGCGTGGATCTGGAAGGGTTTGGGAAGCTGCGCAACGTCCAGCTGCATGCGGACCGCGACTTCATAGGTGGTGCCGGCCTTGAGCGTGCCGTTGTCGGCGACGATCCAGCGGCTCGGGCGTCGCACCAGCGACAGGGCATCATCCAGCGAATCGAAGCTTTGATGCAGGCGGTTGCCGATCGCAGCGTAATACTGGCGCGTCAGCACGTTGTACGAGATGCGGATGGTCTGGGAACTGACGACTTCCTTCGCATCGAACCAGTACCAGCGCGGTTTGGTGATCTCGATCTCGGTGGTGAAGTAGAGCGGGATGCCGCGCGACAGCGCATCTTCCAGGCCGCGATTCAGATCGAAGTTGTAGATGGCGGAAAGACGGTAGCCTTCGTCGCTGCTTTCCAGATGCGCTTCCTGGATGTCGATGCCGTCGGCATGCGCGGTCGCGTGTTGCAGCGAGAACGCAAGCAGAAAGATGGCGCACAGCCAGTGAAATGGAAAGAAGGTTTTTCTTTTCACGCATGTCGCGGCAGAGCCGCCGGCAAAATAGGTTGTTCGATCGACGGGTCAGGCGGCGGTCTTTTGGAACAGCGCATAGAACAATCCGTCGTGATCCCGTTCTCCGTCGCTCGTCGGCAGCAACTGGCCCGGCGCAGGCAGCCTCGTTGCGCCGTTGCGCTGCGCGAAGGCGGCCGCCTGCCGTTCCGATTCCTGCGGCCACAGCGAACAGGTCACAAACAGCAATTTACCATCCGGCCTCAACATCTGCCAAAGGTTGTCCAGGATTTTGGCCGAAATCGATGACAACTGTGTTGCATCTTCCTTGCGGCGCAGCCAGCGGATGTCCGGATGCCGCCGCACGATGCCCGATGCGGTGCAGGGTACGTCGGCCAGGATGCGGTCGAACGGCCGGCCGTCCCACCAGTCGCGCAGGCTGGCATCGCCGGCATGCAAGGCGGCGTGCAACTGCAGGCGCTGCAGATTTTCGGCGATGCGCTGCAGGCGGCGCGCGTCGCTGTCCAGTGCCAGCAGATCGACGTCGGCGGTTTCCAGGATGTGGCAGCTCTTGCCGCCCGGAGCGGCGCAGGCATCCAGTACACGCATGCCGTCGTGCAGGTCGAGCAAGGGTGCCGCCAGTTGGGCGGCGGCATCCTGGACCGAGGCCATGCCGTCGTCGAAGCCGGGAATGCGATGCACTGGTATCGGTTGCGCCAGCCGGATCGCGTCGGCGCCGATACCGATGCTGATCCGTGTGGCCGCGATGCCGGCGCTGGCCAACTTGGCTAGATAGTCGTCAACGGTGGTTTTGCGGCGGTTCACGCGCAATGTCAGCGGTGGCGCAGCATTGCCTGCTTGCAGGATGGCTTGCCAGTTGTTCGGATAGGCCGACTGCACATTCCTGATCCACCACGCCGGATAATTCCATTGCGCCACCGGATCGCGCAGGACTTGTGGCAGCAGCGTGTCGCGTTCGCGCAGGAAACGGCGCAGCACGGCATTGGCCATTCCCTTGGCTCGGGCCATGCTGCTGTCGGAGGCAGCAGCGGTCACGGCCTGATCGACGATGGTGAAGGCGTTGTAGCGCGGGTTGCCGCTGTCGTCGACATCGATCAACAGCGCCAGTCCGCAGCACAGCAGTGCATGCAGTGTGGCCGGCTCGACGCGTCGCGGTGTCATGGCCGAGAGCAATGCTTCGGCGCAGCCCAGATGCCGCAGGCAGCAGTAGGCGATATCCTGGATGGCGCCGCGCGCCTGTGGTGCGGCATCGGTTTGCGCGAATACCTGGGCCAGCGCCTGCGGCAGTGCGGTACCGCGGCCGACGGCAGCCACTGCTGTGGCTGCGCCATGCAGGCTGAAGGAAAGGGAATCGGGTTTGAGGGAAAGTCGCGTCACGTTATGCGGCATGGCGGCAGTGCCGTGCGCAGAGAGTTCGGGAACGTGATTGTAACGGGTGACTGGGCGAGACAGGTGGCTAACCGCATCCGCATGGAGCGGATGCGTCGGTGTTGCCCGGGAAGGGAAAAGTCAGCGGAAACGACAGGCGGGGATCAAACGCCCCACAGCACATCCTCGTTTTCCGCATGCGCCGCACGCAGCATCTCCAGCAACGGGTAGGCGCGGGAAGAAAAGCTGACGACTTCCGGATGCTCATGTTCGTTGTCGTCGCCGTCTTCGCCGTGATGTGCCAGCACGTCGCGCTGGATCGTGTCGGAGGGAACGTGCGCCTTGCTCATCGTGATCTCGCCTTCCAGCAGCTTGATCGCGTTGCCGGTTTCGGCAGCCGTGATGACGCCAAGTTTGTGATCCTTGTGCAGCAGGTCGAGAATCCGGCTCGCATGTTCCTCGTACATCAGTACGTCGGCGGCGGCTTTGGATTTGAACTTGATTAGCATGAGCTGCCTCCTTCTTCTAGTAAATGCGAATTAACGATAGCACGATTTCGGCGCGTGTTCTAGCAACGTAAAACGTGGCCGTGTATCTATCATCGCTGTGATGTATGCGACGATGTTATGCCGAAAATGCAGTGCATCAATTGAATCGGAACGACGAAAAATAGGTATCGACCAGATCGCGCTGGACCGCTTTTTCGCTGCCGGTGACGACAAGCTGGTAGACGCGCCGTTCCTTGGCGAAGAAACGGGCGAACAGCACGCGAGGTTGACCGTTCGTTGCCGCATCGGCGGCACCCGACGCCGCGATTTCCGTGTAGGCCAGCATGCCTGCGCCGGCACGTTGCGATTGCGGCATCGTTGCCGTTTTCTCGTGCCGGACCGTGCCGCGGATGTTGTTGACCATTGCCGTCTTCATCGCGGCCAGCGAAGTTTGTGCCTGCGTCGCTTCGGGCAATTCGGCGATGCCGATGGCGAAAGTGATGCCGTCGACTTCCGTTGCTGTCATCGTCATCGCGGTTGTCATGCCATCCAGATCGATGCGTCGCGTGAACACGGCCGGCTTGGCCGGCATGGCGATCACGTAGGTTGCATCGTCGCCGCGGATTTCGCGCCAGTCGAATTTCGGCGAGCAGGCGGCTACTATTGCCAGCATCGTGACGAATGAAATGCGGAGCAGGAAAGGTTTCATGTAGGAAGAAACGGTGAAATGGCCGTCGTCATCAGAATGGTCTATGTTACATCGCGCGGCGCGGTTTCTTCCATGTGGCGAGATGCGTAGAATCTGCGGATGTTTGCAGTCAACCTGCCATGGATGATCACTGAACAATGATGGAACGCTGATGGGAAAACTGCTTGCGATCGACGGCATGAATATCGTGCGCCGTGTTTATGAAGCCAACGATGAAACGGAGCTGGAAGCCAAGGCGGAGCTTGCATTGCGGCATGCCTTGTCATCGTTCCGCAAATTGCTGGCCACGCATGCGCCAACGCACGTGCTGCCCGTTTTCGATGCAGGTGGACGGACGTGGCGGCACGACGTGTATGCCGCCTATCGCGAACAGCGCGAAGAGGTTCCCGCTGCGCTGCAGGCGGGCCTGGCCGGATTTTGCGCGCAACTCGGCGAATGGGGCTTGACGCCGGTTTCCGTCGAGGGCGTGGAAGCCGACGACGTCATCGCCACGGCTGTGCTGCGCTGGCTGCACGAAGGGCGCGGCGATGCGATCGTCGCTTCTACCGACAAAGACTTGCATGGATTGATCGCCGATGGCGCGTTGCTGTGGGACCACTTTCGCGGCGAGTGGCACGATGCGCAATGGGTCGAAGCGAAATTCGGCGTGCCGCCTGCGCTGTTGCCCGATCTGCTGGCATTGACCGGCGATGCGGCGGACGGCATTCCGGGCGTGCAGAAGGTCGGCGTGAAGACGGCGGCGAAGTTGCTGCAAAACTATGGCGATATCCATCGCATCATGGCCGGTGCCGGCATATTGAAGGACGCGCTCGGCGAACGGTTGCGGCAGGGCCGCGAGAATCTCGCAATCTCGCGGCAACTGGTTGCGCTGAAGACCGATGTGCGCATCGGCGTCAGTTGGAACATGCTGGCATTCGATATCGACAGTCTGCGCTGACACGCGGCAGGCAGGGTCGAGACGCTGCGGAACCTCGGCTGTCAGTGAAGGTCCATTCCGCATCACCGCATCACCGCATCACCGCATCATGCGATGCGGCAACGGCATCGATCTACTTCGCGAAAGGGAAACATCATGCGACGCATTCTTTTGACGGGTGTACTGGCTGCTGTGGCAGGCGGCGCGTTGGCTTCTTCGCCGGAAGCGTGGCAGGCCCTGTACAACCAAACGGCGCAAGCCTGTCTGAAAAAAAGCGTGTTGAAAGACGCGCGCATCGTGGACGGACCGGTGGTGTTCAATAACGCGATCGTCTATCGGATCAAGGGCATCCAGCCGCAGGCGAACGGTCAGGTCAGCAGCGCCTATTGCCTGCATTCGTATCCGGACGGCACGCCGGAAGTGGCAGAAAGCGTTCGCAAGCATTAGATCACTGTTCGCGCATAGCACGGCGGTACTGGATGGCTTCGGCCACATGCGCCTGTGCGACCGACGGCGCATCGGCCAGATCGGCAATCGTGCGCGCGACCTTCAGGACGCGGTGGTAGGCGCGCGCCGACCAGTTCAAGCGCATCATCGCCGTGCGCAGCAATTGTTCGCCGCCGGCATCCGGACGGCAATGCGCATCGATCTCACCGACGGTCAGCAGATTGTTGTGCTTGCCCTGGCGGGCATGCTGCCGTGAGGAGGCGCGCAATACGCGTTGTGCGACGGTATGCGACGACTCGCCTTGCGACTGTCCGGCCAGATCGTCATGCGCTAGCGCGCCGACTTGAATCTGCATATCGATGCGATCGAGCAGCGGACCGGAGATTTTTCCCTGATAGCGCGCGATGTTGTCCGGCGTGCAGCGGCATTTGTTGGAAGCGTGACCGAGGAAGCCGCATGGGCATGGATTCATCGCGGCAATCAACTGAAAATGTGCGGGGAAATCTGCCTGCCGCGCAGCACGTGAAATCGTGATGCGGCCGGATTCCAGCGGTTCGCGCAGGACTTCCAGTACGGCGCGGTTGAATTCGGGCAATTCGTCGAGGAACAGCACGCCGCGATGGGCCAGCGAAATTTCACCTGGCCGCGGCGTGCTGCCGCCGCCGACCAGTGCCACGCCGGATGCCGTGTGGTGGGGCGCCCGATAGGGCCGTACCTTCCAGCGTGACGTCGTGAAGCCGCTGGTCAGCGATTGCACGGCGGCCGATTCTAGCGCTTCATCGTCGGTCATCGGCGGCAGGATGCCGGCGAAGCGCGCCGCCAGCATCGATTTGCCGGTGCCCGGTGGGCCGACCATCAGCAGGCTGTGCGAACCGGCGGCGGCGACTTCCAGTGCGCGCTTGGCTTGCGCCTGGCCTTTTACGTCGGCCAAGTCGGGGTAAGCCGGCATTGTCCCCGATGGGAGAGCTTGATGACGTGCAAGCTTTGATGCACCGTCGCCTGCCGCGAAGTGGGCACAAACTTGCAGTAAAGAGTCGGCCGGCAGGATGGTCACGTCGTTGACCAGTGCCGCCTCATCTGCGTTGGCGCGTGGCAGAATGAATGCGCGATGTTTGCCGCTGCGGCCGCCATCGCGATGCATGGCGAATGTCATCGCCAGTGCGCCGCGAATGGGCCGCAGTTCGCCGGACAACGACAGCTCGCCGGCAAATTCATATTGATCCAGCGAATCGGCCGGCATCTGCCCGGAAGCAGCCAGAATGCCCAGTGCAATCGGTAGATCGAAGCGCCCGGACTCCTTCGGCAGATCGGCTGGCGCCAGATTGACAGTGATTCTTCTTGCGGGGAATTCGAAGCCGGCATTCTGCAGCGCTGCGCGCACGCGATCCTTGGATTCCTTCACTTCGGTTTCCGGCAGGCCGACGATAGTAAAGCTGGGCAGGCCGTTGGCCAGATGCACTTCGACAAGGACTTCGGGCGCTTGCATGCCGGCCAGGGCGCGGCTGGTCAGAACGGCGAGGCTCATTGTTCTCCCTTGTTTTGCGAATGTCTCTTCTACTTGTTATGTGTACCGGCACTGGATGCCGGGCAGTCGGTACGACAATCCGGAAACATGCGCCCTGCGCTGCACATCGTCCGACCCGTGATGTAGCGGTCAGCCCGCGGATTTGCATGCACGCACCTCGGGCATGGCTTCGGATGTCGTCCATGGCGTTGCGCTGCCATGAAGCGCGACGCGCATCGCACAGTATTTCAGGTGTGAGCGACAGCGAACGATGCCGATCAGTACCTGTTTATCCTTTCAACCGCGCTTCCAGTTCGGCAACCTGGGCTTCCAGTGCTTCCAGCTTGGCGCGCGTATTTGCCAGCACTTGCGCCTGCACATCGAATTCCTCGCGCGTGACGAGATCGAGTTTCGCGAATCCCTGACTCATCATGGCCTTCAGGTTTTTTTCGATGTCCTTTGCCGGCGAGTTTTCCAGCACCTGGTGAATCTTGTTCTGCATATCGTTGATGAAAGTGGACTTTTCCATCTGGGCCCCCTATAAAAGTGAAAATTCAGCACCATTCAGGTGCAATTTGGCGTGCATCGCTCGGGAACGGTGCAGGCCCATTAAGGTGCATGGAAAAGGTTATTTCCAAACTGCTTTTTGCACCGTGCTTCATAGAAAAAATGATAATACATCTGGAGAATCAAGCTGGCATGAGTCCTGCTAAATGTGGATCGAGGACATTCCAAAGTCTGGTTTCTACATTTACTTTAAAGGGAATATCATGAAAAAACTGATTCTTGCAGTCGCTGTGTCGGCCGCCTTCGCTGCCAATGTTTCTCATGCGCAGGAAGCTGCAGCACCTGCTCCAGACAATCAGTTCGCCTTCAATGCCGCATTCAGCACGGATTATCGTTTCCGCGGCATCTCGCAAACGCACGGCGATCCTGCCATTTCCGGCGGTGTCGATTACACGCACAATCCGACAGGTCTCTATGCCGGCGTATGGGCATCGTCCATCAAGTGGATCGACGATGCCGGCGGTGACAGCGATATCGAATATGACCTGTACGGCGGTATTCGCGGCGAGATCGTCAAGGATGTTTCCTATGATGTCGGCGTGCTGCGCTATTTCTATCCGGGCAGCGGCTTGGGCACCAATCCCGACACGACGGAAATTTACGGCTCTGTCGGCTATGGTCCGGTTTCCGTCAAGTATTCCCACGCTGTGACCAACGCCTTCGGTTTTGACGACAGCAAGAACAGCAACTATATCGAAGCCAATGCCAGCTTTGAAATCGTCGACGGCTATATGCTCGGTCTCCACGTCGGTCATCAGAAGATCAAGGGCGATCAACCGGTCGACGCAAGCTATACCGACTGGAAAGTCGGCGTGACAAAGGATTTCCCGATTGTGACGGTGACGCTGGCCGTGGTCGGCACGGACGCGGAGCGTGATGCGTATTCCTACGTCAAAGACAACGGCAGCACGCATTTCAACGGCAAGACCGGCGCAGTCCTGACCCTCAGCAAATCCTTCTAATCAAAGAGGCGAACATGAAACTGATTACCGCAATCATCAAGCCGTTCAAGCTGGACGAGGTGCGTGAAGCCTTGTCCGAGATCGGCGTGCAAGGCATCACCGTGACCGAGGTCAAGGGCTTCGGTCGCCAGAAAGGCCACACCGAGCTGTATCGTGGCGCAGAATACGTCGTCGATTTTCTGCCGAAGACCAAGATCGAAGCCGCCGTCGACGATGCCATCGTCGATCGTGCGATCGAAGCGATCGAAACGTCGGCGCGTACGGGTAAGATCGGCGACGGCAAGATTTTCGTCTATGACCTGCAACAAGTCGTTCGCATTCGTACCGGCGAAACCGGCAGCGAAGCTCTATAAGGGGAAAACAATGAGTATCAAGAAACTGTTCGCAAGCGCCCTGGCTGCCGGGGCCTTGTTGATGGCAGCCGGTGCCGGCATGCCGGCGATGGCGGAAGAGGCTGCCGCGCCGGCAGTAACCACCGAAGCACCGGTAGCGGCGCCTGCGGCAGAAGCGCCCGCTGCACCGGAGGCTCCCGCTGCGGCACCGACGCTGAACTCCGGCGACACCGCCTGGATGCTGACGTCGACGCTGCTCGTCATCCTGATGACGATCCCCGGTCTGGCGCTGTTCTACGGCGGCCTTGGCCGTTCCAAGAACATGCTGTCCGTGCTGATGCAGGTGTTCATGCTGTTCTCGCTGATTACCGTGCTGTGGGCGATCTACGGCTACAGCCTGGTGTTCGCGGGCGGCGGTTCCTTCGTCGGCACCTTCGACAAGCTGTTTCTGAACGGCATCGGCAAGGACACGCTGTCCGGCACGATTCCGGAGTACGTGTTCGCGTCGTTCCAGGCAACGTTTGCCGCGATCACCTGTGCACTGATCGTCGGTGCCTTTGCGGAGCGCATGAAGTTCGCCGCCGTAATGGCGTTTGCCGTGCTGTGGTTCACGTTCAGCTACATCCCGATGGCCCACATGGTCTGGGCGGCCGGCGGCCTGCTGTTTGAAGACGGTGCGCTGGACTTTGCTGGCGGTACCGTGGTGCACATCAACGCCGGTATCGCCGGTCTGGTCGGCGCCTATATGGTCGGCAAGCGCATCGGCTTTGGCAAGGAGGCGATGCCGCCGCATTCGCTGACGATGACGATGATCGGCGCTTCGCTGCTGTGGGTGGGCTGGTTCGGTTTCAACGCCGGTTCCGCGCTGAGCGCGGGCGGCGTTGCCGGCCTGGCCTTCATCAACACGATCCTGGCAACGGGCGCCGCCGCCGTGTCGTGGGTGTTCCTCGAAGCGATCCTGAAGGGCAAGCCTTCGATGCTGGGTGCCGCATCCGGTGCGGTCGCCGGCCTGGTCGCGGTGACGCCGGCTGCCGGCTTCGTCGGCCCGATGGGTTCGATCGTGCTGGGTCTGCTGGCAGGTGCAGTCTGCCTGTGGGGTGTCAGTGGCCTCAAGCGCATGCTGGGTGTGGACGATGCATTCGACGTGTTCGGCGTCCATGGCGTCGGCGGCATTCTCGGTGCGATCCTGACCGGCGTGTTTGCCTCGCCGGCGCTGGGCGGCACCGGCGCAGCCGACTATGCGATGGGCCATCAGGTGCTGGTGCAGATCAAGAGCGTGGTCATCACGCTGGTCTGGTCGGGCGTGGTTGCCTTCATCGCCTACAAGCTGGTGGACATGACGATCGGCCTGCGCGTCGCGGACGAAGCGGAACGCGAAGGTCTGGACATCACCAGCCACGGCGAATCGGCCTACTACTCGTAATTGTTTCTCCCCGCGCAAGCGGGTTTGCAAAAGCGCCTTCCGGATTCCGGGAGGCGCTTTTTTCATATGGACCTTTAAAATTTGCATAACGACCCTAATCTGCATAGGCCGGATCAATCGAATCCGGAGGCGCGATCGGATTTTCCGTTTAGAATCAAGCGTCTACAAAGATAGTCAACGCCAAAGGTTTATATGGTTCCGCACCTCGTCACCGCCCTCAACGGTCCGCTGCTCGATCTGGAAAAGAAGATTCTCACCGCCACGCCGGCCATCGAGCGCTGGTTCCGCCTCGAATGGCAGGAACACACGCCGCCTTTTTACTGTTCGGTGGATTTGCGCAATGCGGGCTTCAAGCTGGCGCCGGTCGATACCAACCTGTTTCCGGGCGGCTTCAACAACCTATCGCCGGAAATGCTGCCGCTGGCCGTACAGGCGGCGATGGCCGCCATTGAGAAATATTGTCCGGATGCCAAGAATCTGCTGATGATCCCGGAAGGGCATACGCGCAACACCTTCTATTTGCAGAACGTCGCGCGACTGATGCAGATTTTCCGCCAGACGGGTTTGAATGTGCGCCTCGGTTCGCTGTCGCCGGACGTCAAGAAACCGACGCCGATCGAATTGCCCGACGGCAGCACGCTGACGCTGGAACCACTGGAACGCTCCGCCAACGGCCGCCGCGTCGGCCTGAAGAATTTCGATCCGTGCACGATCCTGCTGAACAACGACCTGTCGTCCGGCCTGCCGTCCATCCTGGAAAACATCCACGAGCAGAACCTGCTGCCGCCGCTGCATGCCGGCTGGGCCGTGCGCCGCAAGACCAATCACTTCGCTGCCTACGACGAGGTGGTCAAGAAATTCGCCAAGCTGATCGACGTCGATCCGTGGATGCTCAATCCTTTCTTCATGAAATGCGACGGCATCGATTTCAACGACCATACCGGCGAGGAATGCCTGGCCGCCAACGTCGACACGCTGCTGGCGAAGATGCGCAAGAAGTACAAGGAATACGGCATCAAGGAAAAGCCGTTCGTCGTCGTCAAGGCCAATGCCGGCACCTATGGCATGGGCATCATGACCGTGCACGATGCGTCCGAGGTCAAGGACCTGAACCGCAAGCAGCGCAACAAGATGGCCGTGCTGAAGGACGGACTGGAAGTGACCGACGTCATCATCCAGGAAGGCGTGCCGACCTTCGAGCACATCAACGAATCGGTGGCCGAGCCGGTGGTTTACATGATCGACCGCTACGTCGTCGGCGGTTTCTATCGCGTGCATGCGGATCGCGGCAATCACGAAAACCTGAACGCACCGGGCGCGCATTTCGTGCCGCTGGCGTTTGCGCATCAGCATGCGCTGCCGGATTACCAGGCCAAGCCCGGCACGGCCGCGCCGAATCGTTTCTACATCTACGGCGTCGTTGCGCGACTGGCGTTGCTGGCGGCTTCGCTGGAGATGGAAAAGACCGATCCGAATCCGGAAGTGTACTGAGCGGAGATTGCCGTCGCGCCGTATCGAAAAAGCCGCTTGATGGCACAATGGCATATTCCACGGTCGCTTGAGCGGCCGCGACGAGATTTCCCGGGATACATCGAATGAAACTGGCTTTCATCGCCGATCCGCTGGACGGCTTCAAGATCTACAAGGACACTACCTACGCGATGATGGCGGAAGCGGCACGCCGCGGCCATGCGATCCATGTCCTGCAGCACAAGGACATGGCGTTCGAAGGCGGCCGCGTGGTGGCCAATGTCGCACGCGTGACGCTGACCGGCGACCAGGACGACTGGTATCGCATGGATGCGCCGCTGGAGCGCGAGCTGACATGGTTCGATGCGGTGCTGGAACGCACCGATCCGCCGTTCAACATGGAATACATCTACGCGACCTATCTGCTGGAACTGGCGGAAAGGCAGGGCGCGCGCATCTTCAACAAGCCGCAGGCAATCCGCGACTTCAACGAAAAGCTGGCGATCGCGCAATTCCCGCAATTCATCGCACCGACGCTGGTGACGGCCGATGCGGCACGCATCCGCGCCTTTCACCATCAGCATCGCGACATCATCCTGAAGCCGCTGGACGGTATGGGCGGCATCGGCATCTTCCGCGTGAAGGACGATGCGATGAATCTTGGCTCCATCATCGAGACGCTGACGCACAACGGCCGCCAGACCATCATGATCCAGCGCTACATCCCGGAGATCACGCAGGGCGACAAGCGCATCCTGCTGATCGGCGGCGAGGTCGTGCCGTACTGCCTGGCGCGCATTCCGCAGGGCACCGAGATTCGCGGCAACCTGGCTGTCGGCGGTGTCGGCGTGGCGCGCGAGATTTCGGCGCGCGACCGCGAGATCGGTACGGCGCTGGCGCCGGTTCTGCTGAAACGCGGCCTGTTGCTGGTAGGATTGGACGCCATCGGCGACTGGATGACGGAATTGAACGTCACCAGCCCGACCTGTTTCCAGGAAATCCGGCAGCAGACGGGGTTCGACGTGGCCGCGATGTTCGTCGACGCGCTGGAAAAACACGTCGCGACGTGGAATGCCTGACGGCATGTGCACGGAAACGGCATTGAAGCGTTAAGTTGAAGGGTAGGTAAAACCGATGGTCGGGATTCTGTTGTTGACGCATGCGCCGCTCGGACAGGCGTTCATTTCCGCGGCGACGCATGTATTCCGCACGGCACCGGAACGGCTGACGGCGCTCGACGTCATCGCCGACCAGGACCCGCGCGAAGTGGAGCGGCTCGCAAAGGAGGAGATCGCGAAGCTGGACGACGGTTCGGGGGTGCTGGTCATCACCGACGTGATGGGCGGCACGCCGTCCAACTGCACGCTGGGTTTGTGCAATGCCGAGAACGTGGCCATCATCGCCGGCATCAGCCTGCCGATGCTGCTGCGCGCAATCACTTACCGCAACGACACGCTCGACGTCGTGGTGGAAATGGCGCTGGCCGGTGGCCAGGGAGGAGCGGTCAGGGTGGACAACCGCGTCCGGCTGGCACCGAATTGAATCCGCAACATAAAGCTAGAAGAAAAAATGATCGAACAGGAAATCGAAATCATCAACAAGCTGGGCCTGCATGCACGCGCATCGGCCAAGCTGACGCAACTGGCGGCCAAGTACAAGAGTGAAGTCTGGATGACGCGCAACAAGCGCCGCGTCAACGCCAAATCCATCATGGGTGTGATGATGCTGGCGGCCGGCAAGGGCGCGAAGGTCACGCTGGAGACGAACGGCCCCGACGAGCGGGAATGCTTCGACGCGATCGAATTGCTGATCAAGGATAAATTCGGCGAGGGCGAATAAGCCTCTCCGATGGGCGCGCCCGTTGCATCGCAATGGCGCGTCAACTCTGCATAGTTGTGTGTTCTTCTGCGCTTAATTACCGGGTTGTTACCTGTTTAATTGCACATTGTTGCGCCACGTTCACCGAACAGACGAATTTCGATGACATCTTTCACGCTACACGGTATTCCGGTTTCGCGCGGCATTGCCATCGGCCGTGCGCACCTGCTTGCGCCCGCTGCGCTCGATGTCGAGCATTACCTGATTGCCGACGATCAGGTCGAGGCCGAGGTCGCACGCCTGCAGTCTGCGATGGCGGCGGTACGCACCGAACTGCAGACCTTGTGGAGCGAACTGCCGAAGGAAGCCCCGGCCGAACTCGGCGCCTTCATCGACGTTCATGCGCTGATCCTGTCCGATCCGATGATCGCCGACATGCCGCTCGACATCATCCGCACGCGCAATTACAACGCCGAATGGGCATTGGTGACGCAGATCGAGGAACTGTCTTCGCAGTTCGAGGAGATCGAGGATGCCTATCTGCGTGAGCGCAAGGCCGACGTCGAACAGGTCGGCGAACGTATCCTGAAGCAGTTGATGGGCAGCGCTGCTTTGCTGCCGAAGAATGCCGACGGCGACGGCCCGCACATGATCGTCGTCTCGCACGACATCTCGCCGGCCGACATGCTGCAGTTCCGCGATCGCGCCTTCGGCGGTTTCATCACCGACGTCGGTGGTCAGAACTCGCATACCGCGATCGTCGCGCGCAGTCTGGACATCCCCGCCACCGTCGGCGTGTCGTTCGCATCCGCACTCATCCGCCAGGGTGACTGGATCATCATCGACGGCGATGCCGGCGTGGTGGTGGTCGACCCTGCGCCCATCGTACTCGAGCAGTATCGCGAGAAACAGGCGCGCCAGCTGCGCGAACGCAAGAAGCTTGGCAAGCTGAAAAAAATGCCGTCCGTCACGTTGGACGGCACGCCGGTCACGTTGCTGGCGAACATCGAATTCCCCGACGATTGCGCGCATGCGCTGGAAGGCAGTGCGCACGGCATCGGCCTGTTCCGCTCCGAATTCCTGTTCATGAACCGTGCCGGCAACGTCAACAAGCTGCCGACCGAGGAAGAACAATTCCATTCGTACAAGCAGGCCGTGATCGCGATGAAGGGCCGTCCGGTCACGATCCGCACGCTGGACATCGGCTCCGACAAGCCGATCGACGAGGATGAGCAGACTGCGCTGAATCCGGCGCTCGGCCTGCGCGCGATCCGCTACTGCCTGACCGAGCCACAGATGTTCATGACGCAGCTACGCGCGATCCTGCGCGCATCCGCGTTCGGCCCGATCAAGCTGCTGATCCCGATGCTGTCGCATGCATCCGAAATCGACCAGGCGCTGGCGCTGATCGAGCAGGCCAAGGCGCAATTGCGTGCCGAGAAGATCAAGTTCGATGCCGAGATTCCGGTCGGCGCGATGATCGAGGTGCCGGGCGCGGCGCTGGCGTTGCCGATGTTTATCAAGCGACTGGATTTCCTGTCGATCGGCACCAATGATCTGATCCAGTACACGCTGGCGATCGATCGTGTCGATCACGAGGTCGCGCACCTGTACAACCCGCTGCATCCGTCCGTGCTGTATCTGCTGTCGTCAACGATCGCGATGGCGGCCAAGGCGGAAGTGCCGATTTCGGTGTGCGGCGAGATGGCGGGCGACATCAAGATGACGCGCCTGCTGCTGGGCATGGGTTTGCGCGAATTTTCGATGCATCCGGCGCAACTGCTGTCGGTGAAGAATGAAATTCTCAACAGCGATCTGACGGTGCTGGAGCCGGCTACGCGCAAGATTTTGCGCAGCTACGAGCCGCAGGCGATTGCTGAAGCGGTCGAGCGCCTGCAGGCCTTGTAGCCGGAAGGCAGTTGCAGCGTCAGTCCGCGCCGACGATCGCGATTGCCGGCGGTTGTTATTTTCACATCGGAGATCCTGTTGCAGGTGAGACCGGCCGTTTGACGCAGCCGGGCGACTTGTTTATTCTTACGTCATTGCGCCGATTTGACACCAGCTTGCGGGCGCACAACAAATACGGCTAAAGCGCGTGCTCGAAACGAGTCCCGAATTAGCCCGAACGTCCAAGCGTCGTCGGGCTTTTTTGTTTTTTGCGAAATGTTTTTGCAAATCGGGAAGCCGCTGCCTGCACGTCGAATGGCGTTTCTCCTGATGGATAACATGAGTTCTCTCGGAATCGTTTCCCCACAATCGATGTTCTTTCCCGAGCCGCTGCAGTTGCAGAGCGGCGCGCAGATCGCCGATTACACGCTCGTCTACGAAACCTACGGCACGCTGAATGCGGACCGTTCGAATGCCATCCTTATTTGCCATGCGCTGAATGCATCGCATCACATCGCCGGCCGCTATGGTGAAGATGCCGGCAGCGTCGGCTGGTGGGACAACATGGTCGGTCCCGGCAAGCCGGTGGATACCGACAAGTTCTTCGTCATCGGCGTCAATAATCTCGGTTCCTGTTTCGGCTCGACCGGTCCGATGCACACAAATCCGGCCACCGGCAAACCCTACGGCGCCCATTTTCCGGTCGTGACGGTGGAAGACTGGGTGCAGGCGCAGGCGCGCCTGGCCGATCGCTTGGGAATCGAACAATTCGCGGCCGTGATGGGCGGCTCGCTCGGCGGCATGCAGGCGCTGAGCTGGAGCATCCTGTTTCCGCAGCGCCTGCGTCATTGCGTGGTGATCGCGTCGACGCCGAAACTGTCGACGCAGAACATCGCATTCGACGACGTCGCGCGACAGGCGATCCTGACCGATCCGGATTTTCACGGCGGCGATTTTTACGCGCATGGCGTGGTGCCGAAGAACGGCTTGCGCGTGGCGCGCATGATTGGCCACATCACCTATCTGTCTGACGACGTGATGGCTGCCAAGTTCGGCCGCGATCTGCGTTCGGGCAAATATCAGTTCGGCTACGGCATCGATTTTGAGATCGAATCGTATCTGCGCTATCAGGGCGACAAGTTCTCCGAATACTTCGATGCGAATACCTATCTGCTGATCACAAAGGCGCTCGACTATTTCGATCCAGCCAAGAATTTCGGCGGTGACCTGACCAAGACGCTGGAAAACACGCAGGCGGAATTCCTGCTCGTCTCGTTCACGACCGACTGGCGCTTCGCGCCGGAACGCAGCCGCGAGATCGTCGAGGCGCTGGTCAACAACCGCCGCAAGGTGAGCTACGCCGAGATCGACGCGCCGCATGGCCACGATGCCTTCCTGCTGGACGACGTGCGTTACATGAATGTCGTGCGTTCCTATTTCGGAAATGTGTGGCAACAGATGCAGCAACCGACACAACAAGTCGTGCAACAGCCGACGCAAGCGCATCCGACGGAAGGAGCGCACGCATGAATTTCAGGGAATTGAGCGGCTTCCGTCCGGACCTCGCCTTCATCGCGCACTGGGTGAAGAAGGAATCGCATGTGCTGGATCTCGGCTGCGGCGATGGCGTGATGCTGGATTATCTGCAGACGGACAAGGAGTGCAGCGGCTACGGTATCGAGATCGACGATGCAATGATCCCGAAGTGCATCGCACGCGGCGTACATGTCATTCAGCGCGATCTGGAATCGGGTTTGTCCATCTTCGACGACAACGCCTTCGATACGGTGCTGTGCCTGTCTGCATTGCAGATGATGAAGAACGTCGAAGGCGTGCTGCGCGATATTGCCCGTGTCGGCCGTGATGCGATTGTGTCGTTTCCAAACTTCGCCTACTGGCCGCATCGCATTGCGCTGCTGCGCGGCCGCATGCCGGTGTCGAAGAGCCTGCCGTACGACTGGTACGACACACCCAACCTGCGTTGTGCGACGATCCGCGATTTCGAGGAACTGGCGGCCGAGGTGGGCTTGCAAGTGATCGAATGCGTGGCGCTCGACGACGGCAAGCCGGTGAACTTCCTGCCGAACTGGCGCGGCAGCCTCGCCGTGTTCCGCCTGCGGAAGATCTGAGCGTTACGTTTCGTCCGATGGCACGGCCGTTGTGCCGGCCGCGGAATTCTTCGGCGGTACGATGCGTGCCGCCAGCCACAGCAGGACGATCACGGGCACGCCCAATAGCGCCGTGCCCGTGAAGAAATTCGCATAGCCGAAGGCATCCACGTAAGCGCCCGAATAGCCGGCCAGGAATTTCGGCAGCAACAACATGATCGAGCTGAACAGCGCGTACTGCGTCGCCGAATAGCTGATGTTGGTCAGGCTCGACAGATAGGCGATGAAGGCGGCGCTGGCGATGCCGCTGGCCAGATTGTCGGCCGATACCACTGCGATCAGCGCCGTCACGTCGTGGCCATGGCCGGCCAGCCATGCAAACAGCAGATTGGTCAGTGAACTCAGCACCGCACCCAGCGCCAGGATGCGCATCATGCCGAAGCGCATCGACAGCACGCCGCCGACGAAGGCGCCGGCCAGCGTCATCACGATGCCGAACACCTTGGTGACCGCCGCCACCTCGTCCTTCGTGTAGCCCATGTCGACATAGAACGGATTGGCCATGATGCCCATCACGACGTCGCTGATGCGATAGATTGCGATCAGCGCGAGTATCGTGACGGCCTGCCAGCGATAACGGATGAGGAAATCGCGGAACGGGCCGACGACGACATCGTCCAGCCATGCTGCTACGTTCTTCGCCGGCGACAGCGCGCGCTGCACTGGTTCCGGCGCAAAGAAGACCGTGATGACGCCGACCAGCATCGATGCCGCCATCGCCAGATAGGCGACGCGCCACGCGCCTTGCTGGTAGCCGTCGATGCCGGCGACTTCGGCGCGCGCGGCAATCCACAGCACGCCGGCGCCGGCCCAGATCATCGCCAGCCGGTAGCCGGTCTGGTAGCTGGCCGCCAACGCCGCCTGCCGGTCGGTGTCGGCCGATTCGATGCGGAAGGCGTCGAGCGCGATATCCTGCGTGGCGGAACCGAACGCCACCATCAAGGCGCACCAGACGATGGGCTCCAGTGCGGTATGCGGATCGTTCGTCGCCATGCCGACGAGCCCGGCCATGATCGCCAGTTGCGACAGCAGCAGCCAGCTGCGGCGGCGGCCCATGCTGCGCGTCAGCAGCGGAATCGGCAGGCGATCCACCAGCGGGGCCCAGGCCCATTTGAATGCGTAGGCGAGGCCGACCCAACTGAGATAACCGATCGTGCTGCGGTCGATGCCCGCTTCGCGCAGCCAGAAGCTCAGCGTGCCCAGCACCAGCATCAGCGGCAATCCGGCGGAAAAACCGAGGAACAGCATGCGCAGGGCGGCGGGTTCGCGATAGACCTTCAGCGTGTCCAACCAGGAACGCCTTGCCGTACCGCTGTTGCGAAAAATCATGTTTGCTGTCCGGATCGAGTGCGGGATCGAGTGAAGTGCCGGTATGTGACCGGCAGTGTGGGATGCTGACACAAGCGCAGGGATGCGGCAAGCGAGCGTGAACAAGGCATGGTTGCTGTGGGTTTGGCCGTCTATTGTGTCGTGTATCGCGCGACCCGATCACATGGCTTGATAGTGCGATTCGATTGTGTGACGCGATTGCATGATTCAAATACGCGGTTTATTACGGTTTATCATGGCGCATCCTTGGCAATTCCTTCATGGTCTTTCTTCACGGCGCACGACACAGGCAGCTTATCCATGAGCGAACCGAATCTTCCTTCTTCCGCTGCGCAGCCGCGCCGCAACCGCTACGACCGCATGGAGTGGGCCGGCGCGTTCGGCGATCTCGGCACGCTGATCCCGTTCGTCGCGGCCTACATCGGCGTGCTGAGGATGGATCCGTTCGGTGTGCTGTTCGCGTTCGGCACAGCGATGCTGGTGTGCGGACTCTATTACCGCACGCCGTTCCCGGTGCAGCCGATGAAGGCGATCGGCGCAGTCGCCGCCTTGCAGGCCGTGCAGACGGCGACCGTCACGCCGGCGGCGGTCTACAGTGCGGCACTGGCGACCGGCATCATCTGGCTGTTTCTGGGCTTGAGCGGATTGGCGGCACGCGTGGCGAAGTTGGTTCCGCCGACGGTGGTGGTCGGCATCGTGTTCGGCCTGGGTTTCGGCTTCATGCTGGAAGGTGTGCGCATGATGCACAACGACTGGGTGATCGCTGCGATCGGTGGTATCGGCACCATGCTGCTGATGGGCAACCGCAGCGTGCCGGCGATGTTCGTGCTGCTGACGTTCGGTATCGCCGTCGGTGCCTATCGCGATCCGCAATCGCTGACGGCGCTGGTGCAGGCCGGCGCGACTTTCCATGCACCGACCTTCGCGCTGTCGACGCTGACGTGGAACCAGCTCTTCGTCGGCATCGTATTGCTGGCCTTGCCGCAGGTGCCGCTGACACTGGGCAACGCGGTGATCGCGATCAAGGAGGAGAACAACCGGCTGTTTCCGGATCGTCCGGTCAGCGAAAGCGGTGTGGCGGCCTCGACTGGCATCATGAATCTGTTCAGCGCAGTCTTCGGCGGCGTGCCGATGTGCCATGGCGCCGGCGGCATGGCCGGGCATATCGCATTCGGTGCGCGTACCGGCGGCGCACCGGTGATTCTCGGCTGCGTGCTGCTGGTGCTGGCTTTCTTCTTCAGCGGTTCGGTCGAGTTGCTGTTCCGCCTGTTTCCGATCGCCGTACTCGGCGTGATCCTGTTCCTGACCGGCGCGCAACTGGCGCTGGGCAGCAGCGCCTTTCCCGAGGACCGTGGCGGCCGTGTCGTCGTGCTGCTGACGGCTGCACTGTGCATGTGGAACGTCGGCATCGGCTTCGTGGCGGGACTGATGCTGCATCACATGCAGCGGCGCGGCTGGCTGCATTTCTGAGCGGCTGAATTGAATACGCTGATTTGAACGCTGGATTGGCTGCCGGAATAGTCGCTTATTCCAGCCAGCGTGCGCGGCTGGCGGCAATCGCGATGGCGACCGCCAGCACACCGATGAAAGCGATGCCTGCCTGCAATCCCCAACCCTGCGTGAGAAAGCCGACTACCGGCGGACCGAGCAGGCCGCCGCTGTAGCTGAAGGTGGCGACGGCCGCCAGCGCAGTCGAGCCGTGACGACCGGCGGCACTGAACGTGAACGGGAAGACCGCTGCCAGTCCCGCACCGGCCAGTGCGAAACCGGCGATCGTCAATGGCACGTTCAGTGCCAGTGTCGCGATGAAGACGCCGCACGCTGCCAGCAGCGCGCCCAGCGATACCACGCGGCGTGCGCCGAAGCGATCCTTCAGCGGATCGCAGACCAGCCGTGCCAACAGCATCAGGCAGGCGAAGCCGGCGAATGCCAGCGGCGCCACGCCGTCGTGCACATGCAGTTCATCCTTCATGAAGACGCCGCTCCAGTCGGCGATCGATCCTTCTGCCACTGCGCCGCAGAAACCGATGAGGCCCAGCGCAATGACCGGCCCGTGCGCAATCGCGAACAGCGCATGTCCCGGCTCCGGTTCGACACGATCCGGCGGCAAGGCGCGGTAGGCGAGTGCCAGCGGCGGCAGCAGCAACAGCGAGGTTGCAAGGAAATGCACGAGCGGTGTGATCGCCAGGCCGGCCAGCAGGCTGCCGAGCAGCGAACCCGACAGCGTGCCGACGCAGAACCAGGCGTGCAGCAGCGACATCGTCGAGCGGCCTGCGGATTTTTCCTGCGCGGTGCCGAGCGCGTTGATGGCAACGTCGAAGCAACCCGAGCCGGCGCCCAGCACGACGACGGCCATCACCAGCAGCGGCATATTGGGTGCCAGTGTCGTGCATGGCAGAACGGCAATCAGTGCGAGCCCGGCATACCAGGCGGCGCGCCGTGCGCCGTAGCGCGCGACCATGCCGGCCGCCAGCGGAAACGAGGCGACGGCGCCGAAGCCGCCGCCCAGCAGCACGATGCCCAACTGCGCCGGCGTCAGCTGCAGGCCATCGCGGATCGCCGGAATGCGTGCCGCCCACGATGCATAGATGATGCCGAGCAGGATGAAGAGGAAGGGCGTTGCGACAGTGCGCAAACGAAATGAAACGGGCATGAGACAGGATGTCCTGATAAAGGAGAGATTGTATTGCGTGTCAGGCGTTGCCGCTGCCGATGAGAAAGCGCGCTTGATGTTCCATTAGGACTGGAAGCATCAAGCGCGCTTTTTTTGAGGACGCCGGAACCGATGTCCGATTGCCGATGTTCGGTTCAGGACAGTTTCGGCTGGACGGGATCGGCAGTCAGGTAGCCGACGGCTGCCTGATATTTGTTGCCGTAGTTTTTGTCGATCGCGGTGACGATGTCGGTGCGCAGACGCTTGTCTGTCATGGCAGCTTTTGCCGTGCCTTCGCCCGGATGCTGAAAGTTGCTCATGATGTAGGTCCAGCCGTTGATTTCGTCGACCGCATGCAGGCCGGTGGATTCGCTGCCTGCGGGCAGCGACATCAGGCGGGACAGTTTTTTTGTGTCGACGTGATAGGCCCACAGGAAGTTGTTCGTGTGGCGGCTGCTGTCCTCGCCGATGAAGAGCGTACGCATCTTCTCGGAGAACTTCAGATTATCCGGATTGCCGATCTTGTCCGGGTTGGATTTGTTGCCTAGCGCATCGGTGGCGGTGTCTTCTCCCAGCAGCAGTGCGCGTGTGCGTGCCGGCACCCATTCGCTGTCGATAGGTGCACCGTCTATGTCGCGCTGGCCGCCGGTCAGGTCGTGCGCGAATATGCCGCCGGAAAGCAAGGCCTTGGGCAGAGCGATATTCGTGTCCGGGCGGTTGGCGGCATGGCCGGCAATCATCGAATCCTGGATGTTCTGCAGCGCCGAGTAGGCGATCTTGCCCCTGATGTTGACGGTGGTGCCTTCCAGTTTCGTGAAGCCCATGCTGGCGCCTTTCAGGTTGGCGTAGCGATGGGTTTCGAGAAAGGCGGCGGCTTTCACCAACCTGGCATCGGTGGGATCGACCAGCTTCACCCAGTTGGCATTCTTGTCGACGAAGATCTTCGTGTAGCCCGGATCGGCGCTCATGTCCGTATCGGTCACTTTCATGAAGTCGTCCAGCCGTATGCCGCTGTCGATCAACGCTTCGATCTCGTCGCTGGTGGCGTGGCCGAGTTTGATCCAGCTGAGCGTCGCGCCGGCGGATGCCGTGTCCAGCGTCAGACTGGATGTCAGCTTGGCAACGTAGAGCGTGCCTGCCGACAGATCTTTTTCCCTGTCTGCCACGAACATGAACAGACCGCCGTTCGTATAGTCGTCGCCCATCAGCACGGTGCGCTCGTCCGGCATCACCTGGATCAGTTCGTGCGAGATACGGCCGAGGCAATAATGCTTTTTGATGCTGCCGCTGCCGTCGGGATGCACGGTGACTTCCGGTACGTGGCCGTAGTGGTAAGGATTGGCGCCGCCGGGCGTACCGTAGGCGGCCTTGAACGTGTTCAGGCTGAACTGGTTGAAATACGGCGTAGTGTTGTTGCGATTGCCGGCCGGCGCATCGAGGAAGGGCACGTTCGGTTCGTATTCTTCGCTCGACAGGTGCGTACCCCAGGGAGACAGGCTGGCGCCGCAGGTGATCCACAGGCCATGCACGCCGGAGGCGTCGACATTGTGATACTGCACCAGCGTCAGCTTGCCGGTGGACTGATCCTGATCCAGCGTCAGTACGGCGATCGGCGACGGCAACTGGCCGTAGACGTCGGCACCGGCGGCATTGTTGCTCGTGTATTCGAACTGCACGACGGCAAACACGGCCTTGCCCTTGATGCCGGGCACGACGGGATTCGGCAGGGCGAGCAGTGACGTGCCGTCCGGCGAATCGGAGAAATACTGGCGCGGTGTTGCACCGGACGTATCCATGATCGGCACGTTGTGGATGTCGTAGTAGCCGCCGGCAACGATGGTGCCGCCGCCTTGTTTCGGTACTTCGGTGCCCGTCAGGAAGAACGGTTGATAGGCGAGTTGGTAGTGCTGCACCGTGTCGTCGCTGAAATGGACGTTCATGACGGAATGCACGGTCGTCGTCGCCATCGCGGCGGCATTCGTGGGCGCTGCCATCGCGGTGAAAGAGGTGGCAACGTAGTTTGCCGTACCGGTAGTGCGGCCGATGTTGCTGCAGCCGGCGAGCAGTGAGGCCGTTGCCATCGATCCGAGGGGAAGCAGCGGTGCAGCCGACAGCAGTTTCAGAACTTTGCGGCGCGAAGGAATGGCAAGGTCTGGCATGGGCGGTTCCGTTGGCTGAGAGCACCTGTCTGGACACGGCCGATCGCGGCCGGCAGGTGCTCAGGATAATCCGGGTTGGGGTGAGCGGATTATAGGAATGCGATGTGACGATTTGATGAAGTTGCTGCGCAGGAAGATGCGTGCAGTGCGGTGAATCGCCGTGAAGTGTTTTGACGTGGGGAGATTGAAGCTGAAGCGCGGAAGAAAATGGCGACGCGGCGAATGCCGTCATCGTCACCGCCGCATTGGATCATGCAATGTCAGTAGTATGACTCGTGATCCGATGCGGCGGGAGTAGTGGGGCGGAGCGTTGGAAAAAGGCAGCAGATTCTTGCGATCAAAGCTGCCAGTCGTAATCGATGGTCAGCGGTGCATGATCGCTGAAGCGTTCGTCTTTGTAGATGGACACGCTTTGCGCGGTGCCGGCGAAGTCCGGCGTGGCGATCTGGTAATCGATGCGCCATCCGACGTTCTTGGCCCATGCCTGGCCGCGATTGCTCCACCACGTGTATTGTTCGGGCCGCACGTCGATGCGGCGGAACACGTCGACGAAGCCGACTTCGTCGAACAGATGCGTCAGCCATGCACGCTCTTCCGGCAGGAAGCCGGAATTCTTGCGGTTGCCCTTGTAGTTCTTCAGGTCGATTTCGTTGTGCGCGATGTTCCAGTCGCCGCAGATGACGAATTCGCGTCCGCATGCCTTCAATTCGATCAGGTGCGGCAGGAACAGGTCCATGAAGCGAAACTTCGCCTGCTGCCGTTCCTCGCTCGACGAGCCGGACGGGCAATAGACCGAGATCACGCTGAGCTTGCCGAAATCGCATTGTACGTAGCGGCCCTCGGCATCGAATTCGGGGCAATTGAAGCCGATCTGCACGTTGTCCGGCTCGTTGCGGCAATAGACGCCGGCGCCGGAATAGCCCTTTTTCTCCGCATAGTGGAAATAGCCGCGATAGCCTTCGGGCGTCAGGAATTCCGGTGTCATGTCGGTTGCCTGCGCCTTCAGTTCTTGCACGCAGACGAAATCGGCGTTCTGTTTGTCCATCCACGGAAAGAAGCCTTTTCTGGCGGCCGAACGGATGCCGTTCAGATTGGCGGAGATGATTTTCATGGTGTCGTCACAAAAATAGAGGGGCACAGGATACCTGATTCGGCGGCGGCAATGCGGCGGCCACGGTGGCACGGCCTTTGCGTTGCCAGCAAGAATCGCCCGATAACGATTTAAAATGTGGCCTTCGTCGCGCCAATAGCGACAAAATTCGTCACTTTTTCTTTCGTCATGAGGTCGTCTTGAACAATTTGCGGCAGGAATTCATCAGATTTGCGGTCGACGCAGGCGTGTTGCGCTTCGGCGAATTCGTTACCAAAGCGGGGCGGACGTCGCCGTATTTTTTCAATGCCGGCTTGTTCAACCAGGGCGGTACGCTGGGGCGGATTGCAGATTTCTACGCGCAGACGCTGATCGATTCCGGGCTGCAGTTCGACATGCTGTTCGGCCCCGCGTACAAGGGCATCACGCTGGCATCGGCTACTGCGGTGGCGTTGGCGAACCGCGGACGCGACGTGCCGTTTGCGTTCAACCGCAAGGAAGCCAAGGATCACGGCGAAGGCGGCACCATCGTCGGCGCCAGGCTGGAAGGCCGCGTGGTCATCATCGACGACGTGATCTCGGCCGGCACCTCGGTGCGCGAATCGGTCGACATGATCCGTGCGGCAGGCGCCACGCCATGCGCGGTGCTGATCGCGCTGGACCGCATGGAGCGTTCCGGCAAGGACGATGCGCTGTCGGCGCATTCGGCAGTGCAGGAAGTCAGCAACACCTACGGCATGCCGGTCATCTCGATCGGCAACCTGTCGGACCTGTTCGAGTACATCTCGAATGCCGGCGCAGGGTCGGAGCAGGCGCAGTACAAGGAAGCGATCGCGGCGTACCGCAGAAAGTACGGCGTGAGTTGATCGTCGTTTTTTCTGCGGGAGGAGCGGAATGCAAGGTGCGGTAAGAACGCTGCGTTTTCTGTCGTTGCTGTCGTTGTTATGCGCGGCATCGTCGCATGCCGGCACGTTCTACATGTGCAAGGATGCGAACGGCCGTACGTTCACGTCCGATCGTCCGATCTCGGAGTGTGCGAACCAGCCACTGCGCGAATATGGCAGCAACGGCGTGCTGAAGCGGGAAATCGCCGCACCGCTGACGCCCGAGCAGAAGCGCGAGCTGGCGTTGCAGGAGCAGCAGCGCCAGGAAGAACTGGCTGCGATCGAGGAGCAGAAACGCAGCGACCGCGCGTTGTTGGCGCGCTACCGCAGCGAGAACGATATTGCCGTCGCGCGCGAACGCGCCTGTGCGGCAAGGAATGAGCAGATCGCGCAGCAGAAGAACGAATTGGCCGCTGCCGAAAAGGAATGGCAGGCCGTGCAGGCCGCCGTCGATGCACGGCAGGATAAGGGGACGGTACCGGCTGCCATGCGCGACAAGCTGGCGAAGTCGCTGGAAACCGTGCGCCTGCACAAGGCGGCCTTGCGCGACAACGAAATCGCGCTGGCCCAGATCAACGCGAAGTACGATGCCGTGCTGCGGCGCTACCGGAAGATCGTCGGGCAGTCATCGGCGACAGAATCGGCCAGCCGATAATCAATCCGCTTTGCCGGAAGCTGAATCTTCCGGCTTTCTCCGACGAAGACGAATCCGCCAAATTCTCATGCGCATGGGATGCCGCGCAGCGCCGCGTGCGGCGTATCATGCGGAATCCGGAAAAGGTCCGGGCTCAATGGAGGTCAACCATGACATTCGCCGAATCGATTCGCACCTGTTTCAGGAAGTACGCCGATTTCAACGGACGCGCAACGCGGCCGGAATTCTGGTGGTGGGTCTTGTTCGTCATCGTCGTCGGCATCATACTCGGCAGCATCAACGAAAGGCTGGCGCAGCTGTTTTCGCTGGCGACGATCCTGCCCAATATCGCCGTCACTGCACGGCGCCTGCATGACATCGACCGTAGCGGCTGGTGGCAACTGGTCGGCCTGATCCCCGTCATCGGCTGGATCATCGTCGTCTACTGGTGCGCGCAGCCGGGCAAGGAAACGACGCGTTTCGGTTGAGCGTTGTCATAACGAAGGCTGAAATAAAAAGCGCACCCGAGGGTGCGCTTTTTTCATGGGTGATGCTTTGTTTAGCCGGCCAGTTTTTTCTTCAGCAGTTCCGTCAGTTGCGCCGGATTCGCCTTGCCGCGGCTGGCTTTCATCGCCTGTCCCATCAGTGCGTTGATCGCCTGTTCCTTGCCGGCGCGGTATTCGGCAACGGATTTCTCGTTGGCAGCCAGCACGTCGTCGACGATCTTCTCCAGCGCGCCGCTGTCGGAAATCTGCTTCAGACCCTTGGCTTCGATGATGTCGTCGGCCAGCGTCGCGCTGTCCGATTTCGCTTCCCACATACCGCCGAACACTTCCTTGGCGATCTTGTTCGAAATCGTGCCATCGGCGATGCGTTTGAGCAGCAGCGCGAATTGCGCCGGTGCAACCGGCGATGCGTCGATCTCGATGCCTTCGCGGTTCAGCGTGGAGGACACGTCGCCCATCAGCCAGTTGGCAGCGGGTTTGGCTTGTTCATTGCTCGCGGCCGCGACGACCTGCTCGAAGTAGTTCGCCATCGCCTTCGATTGCGTCAGCACCGAGGCGTCGTATTCCGACAGGCCGTAGTCGCGTGCAAAGCGTTCGCGCATCGCGCCCGGCAGTTCCGGCATCGCCGCCTTCACGCGTGCGATCCATTCGTCGGCGATGACCAGCGGTGGCAGGTCGGGATCGGGGAAGTAGCGGTAGTCCTGCGCGTCTTCCTTGCTGCGCATCTCGCGCGTCTCGCGCTTGTCCGGATCGTACAGGCGCGTGGCCTGCACCACGCGGCCGCCGTCTTCGATCAGTTCGATCTGGCGGCGTACTTCGTAGTTGATCGCGTCTTCCAGGAAGCGGAACGAGTTCAGGTTCTTGATCTCGCAGCGTGTGCCGTATTCCTTCTGGCCCATCGGGCGCACCGAGACGTTGGCGTCGCAGCGGAACGAGCCTTCCTGCATGTTGCCGTCGCAGATGCCCAGCCACGTCACCAGCGTGTGCAATGCCTTGGCATAGGCGACCGCTTCGGCGGCGCTGCGCATGTCCGGTTCGGTGACGATTTCCAGCAGCGGCGTGCCGGCGCGGTTCAGGTCGATGCCGCTCATGCCGTGGTAATCCTCGTGCAGCGACTTGCCGGCGTCTTCTTCCAGGTGCGCGCGCGTGAGCGTGACCGACTTGATCTCGGTCTTGCCGTCGACTTCCAGCGGGAACGAGATCGTGCCACCCTGCACGACCGGCAGATCCATCTGGCTGATCTGGTAGCCCTTGGGCAGATCGGGGTAGAAATAATTCTTGCGCGCGAAGACCGAGGTCGGTGCGATGTGCGCGCCGATTGCCAGACCGAACTGGATCGCGCGCTCGACTGCGGTGCGGTTCATCACCGGCAGCGCGCCGGGTAACGCCAGATCGACGGGCGACGTCTGCGTATTCGGTTCAGCGCCGAACTGCGTCGCCGAGCCGCTGAAGATCTTGCTGTTGGTCGTCAACTGCGCGTGCGTTTCCAGACCGATCACTACTTCCCACTGCATGTTTTCCTCACTCGCTGATTTGCGTGTTTCATATCGGATGCCGATCAGGCGTTGGCCGGCTGGAGCAGATGCCAGTCGGTCGCCTGCTGGTACTGGTGCGCGACGTTCAGCAACTTCGCTTCGGCGAAGTAGTTGCCGATCAGTTGCAGGCCGACCGGGCGCTTGCCGTTTTTGTCGCCCTGACCGAAACCACAGGGGATCGACATGCCCGGCAAGCCGGCCAGGCTGGTCGACAGCGTGTAGATGTCGGCCAGGTAGTTGGCGACCGGATCGTCGGCCTTGTCGCCCAGATTCCAGGCAACCGTCGGCGTGACCGGTCCCATGATGACGTCGCACTGCGTGAAGGCGTTGCGGAAATCGTCGGCGATCAGGCGGCGCAGCTTTTGTGCCTGCAGATAGTAGGCGTCGTAGTAGCCGTGCGACAGCACGTAGGCGCCGACCAGGATGCGGCGCTTGACCTCATCGCCGAAGCCTTCGGCGCGCGTCTTGCGGTACATGTCGACCAGATCCTTGTAATCCTTCGCACGATGGCCGTAGCGTACGCCGTCGAAACGGCTGAGATTCGACGATGCTTCGGCCGGCGCGATCACGTAATAGGTCGGTATCGACAGCTTGGTCTTCGGCAGCGAGATGTCGACCAGCGTCGCGCCCAATTTTTCGTATTCGGCCAGCGCGGCGCGCACGGCCTGTTCGACGTCGGATGCCAAGCCTTCGCCGAAGTATTCGCGCGGCACGCCGATCTTCAGGCCTTTCAGGCTGGCGTTCAGGTCGCGCGCGAAATCTTCTTGTGAGCGCTCCACGCTGGTCGAATCGCGTTCGTCGAAGCCGACCATCGCGTTGAGCAGCAGCGCGCAATCCTCGGCCGTCTTCGCCATCGGGCCGCCCTGATCGAGCGAAGACGCGAAGGCGATCATGCCGAAACGCGACACGCTGCCGTAGGTCGGCTTGATGCCGGTGATGCCGCACAGCGCGGCTGGCTGGCGGATCGAGCCGCCGGTGTCGGTGCCGGTGGCGGCCGGCGCGAGGCGCGCGGCGACGGCGGCTGCGGAACCGCCGGACGAGCCGCCCGGAATCGCCGCCTTGTCCCATGGATTCTTCACCGCGCCGAAATGCGAGTTCTCGTTCGACGAACCCATCGCGAATTCGTCGCAATTCAGCTTGCCGAGCGTGACGGCACCGGCCTGGTTGAAGCGCTCGACTACGGTGGCGTCGAACGGGCTGACGTAGTTTTCCAGCATCTTCGAGGCGGCGGTCGAACGCCAGTGGCGCGTGACGAAGATGTCCTTGTGCGCGATCGGGATGCCGGTCAGCGCGGTCGCGGTGCCGTCTGCCAGGCGCGCATCGGCTGCTTTCGCGTGCTGCAGCGTGAAGTCGCGGTCGACGTGCAGGAAGGCGTTGAGATCGCTTTTTTCGATGCGCAGCAGAAACAATTCGGCCAATTCGGCCGCCGAAATTTCCTTTGCCTGCAGCAGCGCGGAGAGTTCCTTGAGAGTCTTGTTATGCATGGTGATGTCTGTATGCGTGGGCGCAAGTGGGGCAATGTGCCGGTCGGGAATGCGCGATTGGGTCCGGGTCTTATTCGATGACCTTCGGCACCAGATAGAGGCCGTCCTGCGTGGCGGGTGCGACCTGCTGGTAATCGTCACGGCGGTTCGGTTCGCTGACGGCATCCTCGCGCAGGCGCAGCGACAGCGCGGGCTGGGCGGCGGCGATCGGGTGATTCAGCGGCGCAATGCCGGTGGTGTCGACGGCGCGCAGTTCCTCGACCAGCGAGAAGATGCCATTGAGCTTGTCCAGCGTGCGGGCGGACTCGGCTTCGGTCAGTTCGATCTGCGCGAGCGTTGATAGGCGTTTGACATCGGAAAGGTCGAGAGACATGGCGAAAAAGCGGTCGGGCCGCCGGTCAAAAAGAGGTTGAACGAAGAAACGGGAAGAGGTGCATCAGGTGTTGGCGCATCCCGCGAAAAACGTGCGGCTGTCACGGATTTTTACGATTTTTGCTGCCCGGTTTCCTGTAAATTATAAGGTAGAATACTTGGTTAATGCCCTGCTGGCGCCGACATCCTGCCGATGTCCGGCCTCGCGGCACCAAAAATCCTTTTCACACTTTCGCGCACGACTGCTGCGCATCGGGACAATTCATGTTTGGATTTTTACGCAGTTACTTTTCGAATGACCTCGCAATCGACCTCGGCACCGCCAACACGCTGATCTATGTACGCAGCGCCGGCATCGTGCTCGACGAGCCGTCGGTTGTCGCCATCCGCCAGCAAGGCGGTCCGAACGCCAAGAAGACCATCATGGCGGTTGGCAAGGAAGCAAAACAAATGCTGGGCAAAGTGCCGGGCAACATCGAGGCGATTCGCCCGATGAAGGACGGCGTGATCGCCGACTTCACCGTCACCGAGCAGATGCTCAAGCAGTTCATCCGCATGGTGCACGACACCAAGCTGTTCAAACCCTCCCCTCGTATCATCATCTGCGTTCCCTGCGGCTCCACGCAGGTCGAGCGCCGCGCGATCCGCGAATCGGCCCTCGGCGCCGGCGCTGCGCAGGTCTACCTGATCGAAGAACCGATGGCTGCCGCGATCGGCGCCGGCCTGCCGGTGTCGGATGCGACCGGCTCGATGGTGGTCGACATCGGCGGCGGCACCACCGAAGTTGGCATCATCTCGCTGGGCGGTATGGTCTACAAGGGCTCGATCCGCGTCGGTGGCGACAAGTTCGACGAAGCGATCGTCAACTACATCCGTCGCAACTACGGCATGCTGATCGGCGAACAGACCGCCGAGGCGATCAAGAAGGAAATCGGTTCCGCCTTCCCGGGTTCGGAAGTGCGTGAGATGGAAGTCAAGGGCCGCAACCTGTCCGAAGGCATCCCGCGTTCGTTCACGATTTCCAGCAACGAAATCCTGGAAGCGCTGACCGATCCGCTGAACAACATCGTCTCCGCCGTCAAGAACGCGCTGGAACAGACGCCGCCGGAACTGGGCGCCGACATTGCCGAGAAGGGCATGATGCTGACCGGTGGCGGTGCGCTGCTGCGTGATCTGGATCGTCTGCTGATGGAAGAAACCGGTTTGCCGGTGATCGTTGCAGAAGATCCATTGACCTGCGTCGTGCGCGGTTCCGGCATGGCGCTGGAGCGCATGGACAAACTCGGCTCCATCTTCTCCAACGAGTAATCGCTCTCCGGCATGCTTCATCACCAGACGGCACACCATGCATGATGCGATGAAGACAGCAACAACCGAGGCAGGATGCGCCGCGGCCGGGAAGTTTTCCTCGACGCGGCGTTTTGTTTCAGATTGCGTTTCAGGCTTTCCCCGCAGTCTCGTCAGGCAATAGTCAGTCAATAAATGGAATACAGTCCGCCACCACTTTTCAAGCAGGGCGCCTCGGCCCGCGCAAAGATGGTGTTCTTTTCGCTGGTCGCCGTGATATTGCTGACAGTCGATTCGCATGTGGGCGCGCTCGGCGTCGTGCGGCAGGTCGTTTCCACCGTGCTGTATCCGCTGCAGGTCGTGGCGCTCGCGCCGCGCGACGGCTTCCGTTACGTGGCGGGCTATTTCACGTCGGTATCCGATCTGCAGCAGGAAAACGCTCAGTTGCGGCTGCAGCAGACCACGGATGCCCGCGCATTGCAGCAAGGCCAGCAGTTGCTGGCCGAGAATGAACAACTGCGCAACTTGCTGGGCATGAGCCAGCAATTGCCGGTGAAATCCGTGCTTGGCGAAATCCTGTACGACGCGCGCGATCCCTTCACGCGGAAAGTGCTGCTGGATCGCGGCAGCCAGAATGGCGGCGTCGAGCCGGGCGAGCCGGTGATCGACCATGTCGGCGTCGTGGGGCAGGTGACGCGCGTGTTTCCGTTCACTTCCGAAGTCACGCTGCTGACCGACAAGGAGCAAGTCATCCCGGTTCAGGTGGTGCGCAACGGTTTGCGCAGCGTGGCCTACGGACGGGGACAATCCAATCTGCTGGAATTGCGTTTCATGCCGACCAGCGCCGATATCCAGAAAGGCGACGTGCTGGTGACGTCGGGCATCGACGGCGTCTATCCACCCGGACTGGCAGTGGCGACGGTGACGCATGTTGAAAACAAGTCCGATTCGTTTGCGCGCATCATCTGTGAGCCGGCTGCCGGTATCGATCGGCATCGTCATTTGCTGATCCTGCAGACCGAGCACAAGATCGCTCCGCGCCCTCCGAGCGACGCCAAGCCGGATACGCGCAAGCAGGGATTGCTGCAGCATGCGGCCAACCGCGGTGGCGACCCGGTGATCAAACAACCCGAAGCGGAGCCGGCACCGGCATCCGGAAAGGTACCGCGATGAGCGCGCGCAACTCTGACGACATCCTGCTGCCGGTCAGCCCGCTGTTCATTGCGGCGAGCCTGTGCGGTGCATTCGTGCTGAACCTCCTGCCGTGGGGACAGTGGGTCGGCATTCCCGATTTTGTCGCGCTGATCCTAGTGTTCTGGAGCATGTACCAGCCGCGCAAGGTCGGCATCGGCATCGCCTTCTTCATGGGCCTGCTGATGGATGTGCACGATGCGGCGGTGCTGGGCGAGAATGCGCTGGCCTATACGCTGTTGTCCTATTTCGCGATCACGATTCATCGCCGTGTGCTGTGGTTTCCTTTGCGTGTCCAGGCGCTGCATGTGTTTTTCCTGTTGCTGACGGCGCAGGTGGTCGGCGTGGTGGTGCGCTTAGTCATCGGCGGCAAATTTCCCGGCATGCTGTTTTTCGCCGAAAGCGCCGTGGCCGCCTGCCTGTGGCCGGTCGTCACCTGGGCGCTGCTGGCACCGCAGCGCAGGGCGGTCGACCGGGACGATACGCGGCCGATCTGACGATGATTCCGAATGCATTCACCACGCGGCGCATGACGGTCTGTCCGTCGCTATCGGCCCGACGTCGGGTATGGACGGCGCATGACTGAACTGAAAGATACCGAACGCGAACTGCATCGCTTCCGCGTACGCCTGTCGGTAGCCGGCGCCGTGGTGTTCATATTTTTTTCCTGCCTGCTTGCGCGCTTCGTCTGGCTGCAAGTTTTCAAGCACAACGACTATGTCGCGCAGGCCGAAGAAAACCGGATTTCGGTGGTTCCCATCGTGCCGAATCGCGGCCTGATCCTGGATCGCAACGGCGTCGTGCTGGCGCGCAACTATTCCGCCTACACACTGGAAATCACGCCGAGCAAGATCGACGGCAAACTCGACAAGATCATCGACGAGCTGGCTACGCTGGTGGAAATCACGCCGCGCGATCGCAGCCGTTTCAAGAAGCTGCGCGAAGAGTCGCGCAATCTCGGCAGTTCGCCGATCCGCGTGCGCCTGACCGACGAGGAAGTGGCGCGTTTCTCGGCGCAACGCTATCGTTTTCCCGGCGTGGAGGTTCAGGCGCGCTTGTTCCGCCAGTATCCTCTGGGAGAAACAGCATCGCACGTGATCGGCTACATCGGCCGCATCAGTCAGCGCGACGAGAAGGAAATCGAGGAAAGCGAAGACGCCACCAACTATCGCGGTACCGAGCATATCGGCAAAGAAGGGCTGGAGCGCAGCTATGAGCGGCAGTTGCATGGCAAGACCGGCTACGAAGAAGTCGAAGTCTCCGCCGGCGGCCGTCCGGTGCGTACGCTGTCACGCACGCCTGCCATCCCTGGCGACAATCTGATTCTGTCGATCGACATCGAGCTGCAGAAAGTCGTCGAGCAGGCATTCGGCAACCGGCGCGGCGCGCTGATCGCGATCGAGCCGTCGACCGGTGACATTCTCGCTTACGTATCGATGCCTAATTTCGATCCCAACCTGTTCATCGAAGGCATCGATCAGCAGAGCTGGGACGCGCTGAACAATTCGCCCGATCATCCGCTGCTGAACCGGCCGCTGTCGGGCACCTATCCGCCCGGTTCCACCTTCAAGCCTTTCATGGCGCTGGCCGCGCTGGAACTGGGCAAGCGCAAGCCGAGCGATGCCATCGCCGATCCCGGCTACTTCATCTTCGGCGGCCACCGCTTCCGCGACGACAAGGAAGGCGGCCATGGCATGGTCGACATGTACAAGTCCATCGTCCAGTCCTGCGATACCTATTACTACATGCTGGCCAACGATCTCGGCATCGATACGATCCACGATTTCATGGCGCCGTTCGGCTTCGGCCAGAAGACCGGCATCGACCTGAAGTACGAGCGCACGGGCGTGCTGCCTTCCACGCAATGGAAGCGGGAAGCCTATCGCCGCCCCGAACAGCAGAAGTGGTACGCCGGCGAGACGATCTCGATCGGTATCGGCCAGGGCTATAACTCGTTCACGCCGCTGCAGCTGGCGCATGCGACGGCCACGCTGGCAAACAACGGCATTGTGATGAAGCCGCATCTGGTGAAGTTGATCGAAGATGGCGCTACGCGCGAGCGCACGCTGACGGTGCCGAAGGAAAGCTACCGCATTCCGCTGAAGCAGGAAAACATCGATTTCATCAAGCATGCGATGGTCGGCGTCACAAAGGAAGGCACGTCGGCGCGCGTATTTGCCAACAGCGGCTACGTATCGGCCGGCAAGACCGGCACCGCACAGGTGATCGGCATCAAGAAAAACGAAAAGTACGACGCTTCCAAGCTGTGGGATCGCCACCATGACCATGCGTTGTACACGGCGTTTGCGCCGGCCGACAATCCGCGCATCGCGATCGCGTTGATCGTCGAGAACGGCGGCTTCGGCGCAGTGGCGGCAGCGCCGATTGCGAAGGCGGCGATGGATTACTATCTGCTCGGCAAGCGGCCGGAGGCCAAGCCCGCCGACAAGAAGGAAGCCAAGCCGATACCGCAAGAGGAATTGACGGATTGACCGGCGCGCATTGCGTCGGATGAAATCGAATGATGCGGCGCATGCGCCGCAATGAGGTAAAGATGGATAAGCGTTCGCTGCTGCAACTGGTGCGACCCTATGTGCAGGTCTTCGACGGCCCGCTGATCCTGATCGTCTGTCTGATCCTGACGGTGGGTTCCATCACGCTGTATTCGGCCGGCATCGATTTCCCGGGCCGCTTCGAAGACCACATGCGCAACATCATGATCTCGCTGTTCATCATGTGGCTGGCGGCGCTGGTGCCGCCGCAGACGATGATGCGCTTCGCGGTGCCGCTGTATACGGTAGGTGTCGCGTTGCTGATCGGCGTGGCGCTGTTCGGTCTGATCCGCAACGGCGCACGGCGCTGGATCGATCTCGGCATCGTCATCCAGCCGTCGGAAATCATGAAGATCGCGATGCCGATGATGCTGGCGTGGTTCTTCCAGAAGCGCGAAGGCATCACGCGCTGGAGCGAATTCCTGGTGGCTGGCATATTGCTGGTGATACCGATCGGCCTGATCATGCGGCAGCCCGATCTGGGCACATCGCTGCTGGTGCTGGCGGCGGGGTTCTACGTGATCTTTTTCGCCGGCCTGTCGTGGAAGGTGCTGGCGGCGGGACTGATCGCCGCGCTGGCCAGCCTGCCGGTTGCCTGGTCGATGCTGCACGATTACCAGCGCGAGCGCGTGATGACGCTGATCGATCCGACGACCGATCCGCTCGGCAAGGGTTTCCACATCATCCAGTCGACCATCGCCATCGGCTCCGGCGGCCTGACTGGCAAAGGCTGGCTGCACGGCACGCAGGCACATCTGGAATTCATTCCCGAACGCACGACCGACTTCATCTTTGCCGTGTTTTCGGAAGAGTTCGGCCTGATCGGCAACGGCATCCTGCTGGTGCTGTATCTGCTGCTGATCGGGCGCGGCATGATGATTGCCGCCAATGCGCCGACGCTGTTTACGCGGCTGCTGGCGGGCGCGATCACGATGATTTTCTTCACCTATGCGTTCGTCAACATGGGCATGGTCAGCGGCATCCTGCCGGTGGTTGGTGTGCCGTTGCCCTTTGTCAGCTACGGCGGTACCGCTTTCGTGACGCTGGGTCTTGGCATCGGCATTCTGATGAGCATCCAGCGCCACAGGAAGCTGATGCAGAGCTGACACACGTTGATTGCATGTTGATTCGCATGCCGATTTTTCAGGAGAAGCCGATGCAGTTTCGTACTCTGAATGTCATTCGCGCAGGGGCGGCTACATTGCCAGTCGCATCGTGTCTGGCATTGCTGCTGGCCTTGGCCGGTTGCAGCAGCACGCCCGTTGCACCGTCCTCGTCGTCGACATCATCCCAGCCTGCGGCCAAATCGCAGGGCGGCTCCTACCCCGCACTGCCACCGGCCGGTTCGGGACGCGGCGGCTATTACCTGGATGACGGCCCCGGCGATGCGATTCCTGCGGGATTGATGGAAGTGCCGGATGCCGATCCGCGCGTCGAGCCGTATTCGCGTACCGGCAACAAGCCGTACGTCGTGTTCGGTAAGCGCTATGTGCCGATCACCGACGATCGTCCATACAGTGTGCAGGGTTATGGCAGCTGGTACGGCAAGAAATTCCACGGGCAGAAGACCTCGTCCGGCGAGTTGTACGACATGTACAAGATGACGGCAGCCAGTCCGGTATTGCCGATTCCTTCCTATGCGCGTGTCACCAATCTCAGCAATGGCAGGCAGGTGATCGTGCGTGTCAACGATCGCGGCCCGTTCCGTTCCGGCCGTGTCATCGATCTGTCCTATACGGCGGCGCTGAAGCTGGGCTATGTCGGCCATGGCAGCGCGAAGCTGCAGGTCGATCGTCTGCTGCCGGCCGATATCGAACGAATCCTGGCAGCCAGGGAAAATGCGCAGCAGACCGTTGTCGCCACGCCGGAGCCTGCCGGCATCGTGACGCCGGCGGTGCAAACGACGTCGTTGTCGGCACCGGCGCCGCAAATGATGCCGGTTTCGACCACATCTGCTTCTGCCGATGCGCCAGCACCGGCCGTGATGGTGCAACCATCCGCAGTATCTGCAGCGACGGCAATCGTGCCATCCGAGGCTGCCGTTCCGGCAAAAGGGTTTTACCTGCAGTTCGGCGCGTATACGCAGGCGGCCAATGCGGAAGCGCTGCGTGCGCGCTTGTCACAGGATGCTGGCACGCTGCTGCCGTCGCTGACCGTGGAATCGTCGAACAACCTGTATCGGCTCTACAGCGGCCCGTTTGCCAGCCGTGAGGCAGCTGCTGCGGCAGCTGCGCAGGCGGAGCGGGACGGCATCAAGCCCTTCATCGTGCAGCGATAACGCTTACTCTTCTGCTACGGATTTCAGCTGCAAGGCGCGCTCGTAGAGCGCGTTTTTCTTGCTGCCGGTGATCTGCGCAGCCAGTGCGGCGGCCTGCTTTACCGAACATTCCTGCAGCAGGATGCGCAGCACGCGTTCCGCTTCCTGCGATGCGGCATCGTCATCATCGGCCGCGCCTTCGAGCAGGATCACGAATTCGCCTTTCTGTCGGTTGGCATCGGCAGTAATCCATGCAGCGGCATCGGCCAGCGGGCAGCGATGCATTTCCTCGAACAGCTTCGTCAGCTCACGCGCCAACACGATCTGCCGCGAGGGTTCGAATGTGGCGGCCAGTGCTGCTACGGTTTCAACGATCCGATGTGGCGCTTCATAAAACACCAGCGTGGCGCGCATGCGTTTCAGCGAGGCCAGCACGGTATCGCGCTGGCCGGCCTTCGCGGGAAGGAAGCCGACGAAATGGAAGGCATCGTCGGTCAGTCCGGCAGCAGACAGCGCGGTCACGGCGGCCGATGCGCCGGGCAGCGGCACCACACGCAGGCCGGCATGGCGCACCGCATCGACGATGCGCGCGCCAGGGTCGGAGACGGCCGGCGTGCCGGCATCGGAAACCAGTGCGATGCGTTCGCCTGCCTGCAGGCGTGCGACCAGCTTGTCGGCGATTTCGCGTTCATTGTGCTGATGCGCGGCGATCAGCGGCTTCGACAGTCCGTAGCGCGACAGCAGATGCGCCGTATTGCGCGTGTCTTCGCAGGCGACGGCATCGACCGTCGCCAGAATGTGCAGCGCACGCAACGATATGTCGGTTGCATTTCCGATCGGCGTGGCCACCACATATAATGTTGCGGCAGGATACGTCTGTCGCAATACATCGTGCATGAGCGGCGCGAGTGCGGACAGGGATTGGTCGGAATCAGTCATTTGGGGGTACCGGATGTTGGGAAATCTCGCGAGGATGTGCGCACTGGCAGGATTGATCGGAGGATTGTGCCTGCCTGTCTCTGCGATGACAACCGCAACAGTAAACGTAACGGCAGCAGGTGCTGACGTTGCGCAAGCGCAGTACACCCTCGACGGCATGCAGTTGGCGCAGACGGATCTGACACTGCAGGGCGGCCCGGCCGATCTCAGCTACGGCCCTGTCGCGGAAGCCATCGAACAGCCGGCCGTGACGCCGATCCTGCCGCCGACGCGCATTGCGCTCCTGTTGCCCACGCTTTCCGATTCGCTGAAACAGGTCGCCAATGCGGTGCAGGCCGGCTTCACGGCCGCCTATCAATATGAACCGGCCAACATCGTCGTCAATCTGGTCGAAACCGGCGATGCCGCGCAGGACGTGCTTACAGCCTATCAGCAGGCGGCGGCCGACAACGACATCGTCGTCGGTCCGCTGACGCGCAGCGGCGCGAGTGCGATTGTGCAGAACCATGCCGTTATCAAGCCGACCATCGCATTGACGCAGCTGGATGCGACCGAAACCGGGCCGATTTCCTCCAACATGCTGATGATGGGCCTGTCGGCGGAAGACGAGGCGCGCCAGGATGCCACCTGGATGTCGGTCGGCCAGCCGCATGGATTGCGTGCGCTGGCGATTTCGACTTCCGTTTCGTGGCAGCGCCGTGCCGCGAGTGCATTTGCCGCCAAATGGCAGGCGCTCGGCATGCGGTCGGATACGGTCGAACTGGAAACGGGCAGCGGCTTCATCAGCGCGAACGGCATGCTGGATCTGCGCAAGCGCATCCAGGCGGAACAACCCGCACTGCTGTTCCTCGCACTCGATGCCGCACAGGCCATCCAGTTGCGCATGGCGATCGGCAATGAGGTGCCGATGGTCGGCACCTCGCAGCTCAATCCTGTTGCATTGGACGACTGGCCGAACGCCACCCGCCTGAACGATCTGGAAGGCGTGATGCTGGTCGACGTGCCGTGGCAACTGCAGCCGGATCATGCGGCCGTGATGGCCTATCCGCATCTGCCGCCGAATCCGGACCAGCGCCGCAGCCCCGACATCGAACGGCTGTATGCGCTTGGCATCGACGCCTATCGCGTTGCGCACAATCTCGCATTAAAGGAAGACGACTTCCAGCTCGATGGCGTGACCGGCCGCCTGGCGATCCGCTTCGGCAACGGCCGCACTTCCTTCGACCGCATCATGCCGACGGCGGTCTACCGCGACGGCATGGTACAGCCGCTGACGACGACCGGCACGCCGTAACCGGCGCGTCATCAAACACACGTAAGCTGTGCCGCTATCGCATTTTCTTCGTCCGCGCACTGCAAGGCAGGATGCCGGCCAGCGTGGAGAAGATGCGGCGTGCGACTATCTTCGGCAGCGCGGCCTCGTGCTGGTCGAGCGCAATTTTCGCTGCAAGGGCGGCGAGATCGATCTGATCATGCAGCAGGGCGACGTACTGGTTTTCGTCGAAGTCCGTTTGCGTGCCGATCGCAGCCACGGCGGCGCGGCCGCCAGCGTGACGCCGGCCAAGCAGCGAAAACTGATTCTGGCGGCCCAGCATTATCTGCAGCGCTACCGGATGCAACCCGCCTGCCGCTTCGACGTGATTGCGATCGACGGCGGCGAAATCGACTGGATCGCGAATGCGATTACTGCCTGATCGACGTTGTAATCGGTTCTGCGATGGCGACGTCCGCGATCACGATTTTGTAAGGATTGGTAACGGCCTGCATGATGGGGATGTGATGGCTGCTCTATAATCCGGTACACCATGAATACGCAACGCATCCTCAGTCATTTTCACGAAAGCGCCGAATTGAAGATTCAATCGGCGGCGCAACTGTCGCATGCGATCGAAGAGGCGGTGGAACTAATGTTCGCCGCCCTGTCTAACGGAAGCAGAATCCTTGCGTGCGGCAATGGCGGTTCGGCCGCCGATTGCCAGCATTTCTCGGCACAACTGGTAGGGCGTTTCGAGCGCGAACGATTGCCGCTGCCGGTGCTGGCGCTGACGACCGATACCTCGATACTGACTGCCATCGGAAACGACTACAGCTATCAGGAAATCTTCAGCAAGCAGGTGCAGGCATTCGGCCAGCCCGGCGACGTGCTGCTGGCGTTGTCGACATCCGGCAATTCCGCCAACATCGTCGCCGCCATCGAAGCCGCCTTGGAGCGCGACATGCGCGTCGTCGCGCTGACCGGCAAAGGCGGCGGCGCGATCGGCAAGCTGCTTACCGACGCGGATGTACACATCTGCGTTCCCCATGACCGCACGGCCCGTATCAAGGAAGTGCATTTATTGACCTTGCATTGTCTGTGCGACGGCATCGACGTTGCACTCTTCGGAGGAGATGAACATGATTGACCTGAACCGTTACCTTGTCGCTGCGCGACGTCCGCTCGCGCTGGCTCTGATCGTCGGTGCCGCGACCGTCAGCCTGCAAGGCTGCTTCGCACTGGTGGCCGGCGGCACGGTGGCGGGCACGCTGGCGGCGACGGATCGCCGCACGCTGGGCGCGCAGACCGAAGACAAGGCCATCGTGATCAAGGGAGAAAGCCGTATCCCGGGTGTGGTAGGCCCGAACGATCACGTCAATGTGACGTCCTTCAACCGCAAGGTGTTGTTGACCGGCGAAGTGCGCGACGAGACAGCCAAGGCCGCCGCCGAACGTGAAGCCGCTTCCATCGAAGGCGTGCAGTCCGTCGTCAACGAACTGGCGATTCTCGGCCCTTCCAGCTTCACGTCGCGTTCGAACGACACGCTGATCACCGGTAAGGTCAAGGCGTCGTTCGTCGACGACAAGGCGCTGTATTCGAATGCATTCAAGATCACGACCGAGCGCGGCATTGTCTATCTGATGGGGCGCGTGACGCAGAGCGAGGGCGATCGTGCGGCCGAGATCGCGCGCGGCGTTGGCGGCGTGGTGAAGGTCGTCAAGATTTTCGAGTACATCAGCGACGAGGAATATCGCCAACTGACGACGACGCCGGATACGGCGAACAAGCCGCAGGGTACGCAGCAGTAAGTTCGCCGTAGCGCGAGACCGTAAAGAAAAGACCGCACATCGTGCGGTCTTTTTTCATGGTGGCCGGATGCCTTGCGTCGATCTGACTATAATGAGGCGCATCTGCTTTCCAACCGGATTTTTCGATCATGTCCGACTCCATTGCTTCCCGTAGCTGGTTCAAAATCCTGCTGGCGCTTGCCGTTGCGGCGATCGTCGTCGCGGGTTATCTGTCGGTGACGAAAAAGGAAACGATCCCCGACGTAACATTCGTCGACCTGCAGGGGCAGAAGATTACGTCGCAGGATTTGCGCGGCAAGGTGGTGATGATCAATTTCTGGGCGACCTCCTGCACGACCTGTGTGAAGGAAATGCCGGAGATGGTCGCGACCTACGACAAGTACAAGGCGGCCGGTCTGGAATTCATCGCAGTGGCGATGGCCTACGATCCACCCAACTATGTGTTGAATTTCGTCGAGACGCGCAAGCTGCCGTTCACAGTGGCACTGGATACGCAAGGTACGCTGGCAAAATCCTTCGGCGATATCCAGTTGACGCCGACCACGCTGGTGATCGACAAGCGCGGCCAGGTACTCAAGCGTTATGTCGGTGAGCCGGATTTCGCTGCGCTGCATCGCCTGCTGGAAAAGGAACTGGCGGCTTGATCGCCAGTTATACGATCGTTTTATTCCGCCGTTAACTATCCGTAGTTAATTATTCTGCAGTTAAGCCATTGGCTTGCGACCGCCGCTGACGCGTTCGATGCCGGCCAGATCCTGCCAGCTTTGCACTTCTTCGAATCCCGCTTCCTTCAATAGCTGGCGCACCGCGGCCGACTGGTCGTATCCATGCTCCATCAGCAGCCAGCCATCGACTTCCAGATAAGCGCCCGCATGGCGGCACAACGTGCGCAATGCGGACAAGCCGTCTGCATGATCGGTCAGCGCATCAGCAGGTTCGAAGCGCAAGTCTCCCTGCGAAAGATGCACATCGCCGGCAACGATATAGGGTGGATTGGAAACGATCAGGTTGAAGCGCTCGTCGGCCTGCAAAGCTAAAAACCAGTCGCTCCGGCGGAAATGGACGGTGCTGCGATTGCGATCGGCATTCTCTCGTGCAACAGCCAGCGCTGCTTCGCTGACGTCGAGCGCGGCGACACTGGCATCGGGACGCGTGTGTGCGATGGCAACGGCAATCGCGCCGGAACCCGTGCCCATGTCGAGCACGCGGCCGCCTTGCGGCAGGCGCTGCATCGCCAGTTCCACCAGCAGTTCCGTTTCGGGACGCGGAATGAGCACGGCGGCATTCACGCGGAATGGCAAGCCGAAGAATTCACGCTCGCCGATCAGGTAGGCGACCGGTTCGCCGGCAATGCGGCGTGCGACCAGCGCATTCAGGTGCGCAGCTTCTTCTTCGGTCAGCGCTCGTTCGGACTGGGTGAGCAGTTGTACGCGGGACAGTCGCATCACATGCTGGATCAGCATGCGCAGTTCGAGCCTAGACAGCGTGGTGCGCATGCCCTGCAATACGGCGGCCAGCGTTTCGCCGCTCCGGAAGGCGGGAGGCGGCATCGATGTCAGCGGCTGCGCTGCAATGCGGTGCGCAGCAGCAGGACGGCGAAGATGGCGTACCAGACCAGCGTCCATTGCGGCAGCGACAGGCCTAGTATCGGCGCGTATTCGGTTGCGCACAGGCCGTCTGCCTTGAAAAGGAAAGGCAGCCAGTCGGCAAACGGCAGGCGGTTCATCGCCGTTTCCAGCGGATCGATGCCGCAGGAAACCGTCGGATGCGCCTTCACATACAGATGCCAGCCGGCGATGCCGGCACCGGCCATCGAAGCGAACGCGGCCAGCAATGCTCCTGCTTTGGCACCGGCGCGCGGCAGCCAGGCAGCGATCAGGCAGATGATGGCGATGGCGGCGAAGGCATAGCGCTGCATCACGCACAGCGGGCAGGGCAGCATGTCTTCGAAGAATTGCAGATACAGCGCGATGCCCAGCAGCGCGATTGAAATGAAGGCGATGCTGAGCAGGATGGTGCGGTAATTGTTCATGTCCGGCTTTCGAAATGCGATCGTGAAAAATCGATGAATGAACGGCGTGGCGGAAGCCTACAGCAATTCCGTTCAGGCCGCTTCGGCCAGCGAGGCCAGCAATTCGGCCTGGTGTTCGGCCGCCAGCGCATTCGTTAGTTCCGTCAGATCGCCGTCCATGATGAAGTCCAGTTTGTAAAGCGTCAGGTTGATGCGGTGGTCGGTCATGCGGCCCTGCGGAAAATTGTAGGTGCGTATGCGTTCGCTGCGATCGCCGGAGCCGATCAGCGATTTGCGCGTGGCGGCTTCCTTCGATTGCTGTTCGCGCAGCTGCACGTCCTTGATGCGCGCGGCCAGCACCTTCATCGCCTGCGCCTTGTTCTTGTGCTGGCTGCGGTCGTCCTGGCATTCGACCACGATGCCGGTCGGAAGGTGCGTGAGGCGCACCGCCGAATCGGTCTTGTTGATGTGCTGACCGCCGGCGCCAGAGGCGCGGAAGGTGTCGATGCGCAGATCGGCCGGATTGATGTCGACATCCTCGACTTCATCGGCTTCCGGCATCACGGCGACGGTGCAGGCAGACGTGTGGATACGGCCTTGCGTTTCGGTGACCGGCACGCGCTGTACGCGGTGGCCGCCGGATTCGAATTTCAGCTTCGAATACGCGCCGTGGCCAATGATGCGGGCGATGACTTCGCGATAGCCGCCGAGCTCGGATTCGGACGCGGACACGATCTCGACCTGCCAGCGGTTGCGTTCGGCGAAGCGCGTGTACATACGCAGGAGGTCGGCGGCGAACAACGCCGATTCGTCGCCGCCGGTTCCGGCGCGGATTTCGAGGAAGATGTTGCGTTCATCGTTCGGGTCCTTCGGCAACAGCATCATCTGCAGGTCGTGTTCCAACTGCTCGATGCGTGCCTTGGCACCGACGATTTCCTCTTGCGCGAATTCCTTCATGTCCGGATCAGACAGCATGGCTTGCGCGGCTTCGATGTCGCTGCCGGCCTGCCGATAGTCGTGGTACAGCGCGACCAACGGGCCGAGCTCGGCGTGCTCGCACGTCATCTTGCGATAGTTGTCCATATTGGACGTCGCGTTTTCCTGTGTCAGCAGCAGGTTCAGTTCGGCCAGGCGATCGGTCAGCTGGTCGAGTTTGGCAAGCATCGATGGTTTCATCTTGATAGCGGATCGGGAAAGTCGGGAGAAAGTGGCGGCATCGCAGGACGATGCGGCGAGCGGATGCTGCATGCGAATCATGCAGCGGCGACAGGGCGTCGCTAGCGTTTGGTGCGGAACAGTTGCGGCAGCAGCGATGCGAGGCGCGCGCGTTCGTCGCCTTGCGCGTGATGCAGCGCCTGCTGCGGGCCGTGCAGGAACTTGGCGGTTAAACCCTTCGACAGCGCTTCGAGAACGGCATCGACATCCTCACCTCTGGCGAGCAGCTTGCGGGCGCGATCGAGTTCAGCCATGCGCATCGCTTCGCTGGTTTCGTGCAGGTCCTGGATCAGCGGCACGACGGACCGCGTATCGACCCAATGCATGAACGATTGCACGCGGGTTTCGATGATGGCTTCCGCCTGTGCGACGGCGGCCTGGCGATTCTCGACGCCGGTCTGCACGAAGGTGCCGAGATCGTCGACGGTGTACAGATAGGCGTCGTTCAGGCGGCCGACTTCTTCCTCGATATCGCGCGGCACGGCCAGATCGACCATGAACATCGGTTTGTGACGGCGCGTCTTGATCGCGCGTTCGACCATGCCGAGGCCGATGATCGGCAGCGACGAGGCGGTCGACGAGATGACGACGTCATACTGCGCCAGCTGATCCGGCAGTTCGGCCAGGCGGATCGCGCGGCCGTTGAGGCGATGCGCGAGCGCTTCGCCGCGTTCCTGCGTGCGATTGGCGATTGTCAGCGATTTCGGATTCTGCGCGGCGAAATGCGTGGCGCACAGTTCGATCATCTCGCCGGCGCCGATGAACAGCACGTGCTGTTCGGACAACTTGTCGAAGATGCGCTGCGACAGGCGCACGGCGGCAGCCGCCATCGACACGCTGTGCGCGCCGATTTCCGTCGTGCTGCGTACTTCCTTGGCAACGGCGAAGGTGCGCTGGAACATCTGGTGCAGATAGGTGCCGAGTCCGCCGGCCGCATCGGCCTGGCGTACCGCATCCTTCATCTGGCCGAGGATTTGCGGTTCGCCCAGTACCATCGAATCGAGTCCGGAGGCGACGCGGAAGGCGTGACGCACGGCGTTGTCCTGCGGCAGCGCGTACAGATAGGGCCGCAGTTCGGGATAGGAAAGCTTGTGATAGTCGGCGAGAAAATGCGCGGTCAGGTCGAGTGCTTCGTCGATGCCGCCGGGCACGTCGCTGGCGGCATACAGCTCAGTGCGGTTGCAGGTTGACAGGATGGCCGCTTCGTCGCTGTAGGCCTTGCTCATGCTGCGCGCATACCACGAGCGCGCGGACGCGACCGCCTGACCGAGCTGGTCGGCGGGAAAAGCGACCTTTTCGCGCAGCGAAACAGGCGCGGTAGTGTGGTTGATGCCGACGGCGACGAGTTGCATTTTTCGCACAAATATTCAGCGCATGAATAGCTCATTATTATAGCCTGACGGCCCGTTTGCCAAGGGCGCAGGCCTGTTTCAGGCTAGGCGCTCTGGCAGCAGGGCAGGGCCAGTGTAAACGTCGTGCCTTCGCCGAGTTGGCTGGTGCAGGCGATACTGCCCTGATGGCGTTCGACGACGGTCTTCACGAAGACCAGGCCGAGGCCGACACCGTCGTGGCGGGCCCGCGTCGATGTTTCCGCGTGCTGGAAGCGCCGGAACAGCTTGACCTGATCGGCCGGCGCAATGCCGTAGCCGTGGTCGCGAATCGCGCAGACGACATATGGCTGGCCGCTGCGTTCTTCGGTCCAGACGGTGCAGACGATGTTCGTATGTTCGGGGCTGTAGTTGATGGCGTTGGACAGCAGATTGTTCAGCGCACGCGTCATCAGCGTACGGTCGACGTTGACCGGATAGCTGCCTTCCTCGCCTTCGACCTGCACGGCGATGTGCTTGCTTTTCGCCAGCGACCAGATTTCGTCGGCGGCATCGAACAGCAGATCGTGGAAGTCGACGATCTCCAGCCGGTATTCATGCGATTCGGCGCGCGCCAATTGCACGAAGTTGTCCGCCAGGCCGAGCGTCTTGCGCGATGCCTTTTCGATACGCGCGAAGAATTCTTCCGGCGGCAGCGCCGATGATTCTTCATTTTGCAATTCCAGCAGCGCGAGGATGGAAGCCTGCGGTGCGCGCATGTCGTGCGACAGGAAGCGCAGCGTTTCGTCGCGGCTGCGTTCGGCGGCACGGATGGCCGAGATGTCGATGATGTTGACGATCCAGCCGATCAGCTGGCTGGACGATGCGTAGCACGGTGCGCTCTTGATCAGCAGGTCACGCCCTTTCGGATCCTGCACCGAGACGCCGTTGGCAAAGGCGCTGGCGTATTCCGGATTGAGCAGTTCCGTCCATTCGAACGATGGCATGGCCGGCTGATCCAGTGGCTGTGGCGCGTTCAGGTGCAGCAGCAGATGATGGATGCACAGGCCGGTGACATCGTCGAAGCCGACCGAACGGTAATAATCGGCTGCATGCTTGTTGGCCAGCAGCACGCGGCCTTCCATCGTCGTGATCAGCGTCGCATCGGGCAGACTGTTGAGGCTGTCGGAAACGAACTGGCGCAAGTCGCGCACGCGCCGCGTGGCCTTTTCCATCGCGATGATCCGCTGTTCGAGTACGTCGGCGATTTCTTCCTGTTGCGGTGCATTCCGCTGCTCCGGCAGCAGATGCGGCTCCTTGTCGAGGCGAATGAATTCCTGGCCCAGATAGGTAATGGCCGCTTCCAGTCTGCGCCAGCTCCATAGCGGATAGGACATCATCAGCACGATGATGGCAGCCGACGGCGCCAGCCATATGCCCATCTGCAGTCCGATGCCGCTGGCGATCAGCGTCGCTGCCAGACAGCCGCCGGTCGCCAGCAGCGACATGCGCGGCGACAGGGCCAGATAGCCGAACAGCACCAGTAGCAAGGGCAGACTGTTGAACAGCGCGTTCTGCCACGGCGATGCCATCACGATGCGTTCGCCGTTCAGCAGGCTGGCGAGCACATGCGCGTTGATCTCGATGCCGGGCATGGCGCCCGACGAGCCGGAGACAGGCGTCGGATAAGAATCGGCCATGCCGAGTGCGGTGGCGCCGACCAGCACGTATTTATCGGCGAAGAATGCATCGGGAACCTCACCGCGCAGCACCGCAACATACGGCACCGACTGGAAGTGGCCGATGCCGCCTTCGAACGGAATGTGGATCAGGTCGTCGCGCTGCCAGTCGTCCGGACGATCGGCATGCGGCGAGGCTGGCTGCCTGGTGGCGGACATGTCTTCGCCGTGCCCGGTGGCGAGCAGCGCCGTGGCGAAGTGCGGCCACCAGCGGCCGTTCTGTCCCTCGCGCAGATAGACGCTGCGCACGACGCCGTCGCTGTCGTGCTGCAGATCGATATGGCCGAGTGCGTGCGCGGCTTGCGCCAGTGCCGGAATCGGCGTGCTGATCATTAATCCCTGGCCGGCGCTCGACATCAATGCCGGCAATACGGTGCGGCCGTTCTGACGGATTGCCGCGGCCAGCCGTGCATCGTCGTCACCATTGCCGGTTTTTACGGATTCCGCTTCCGACAGGATGATGTCGAGGCCGAGCGCGCGTGGATGTGCATGATTGATGCGGTCGACCAGTTGCGCATGCAGGTGGCGCGGCCACGGCCAGCGTCCGAGCTGGGAAATGCTGTAGTCGTCGATGGCGACGATGATGATGTCGTCACGCGCCTCGCGGTTATTGAAAGACAGGAAGAAATCGTAGATGGACTGATCGAGGCGGCCCAGCCCGTTCTGCCAGCCCAGCGTCGCTGCCAGCATCAGCAGGCCGACGAACAGCACCAGCCATTCGCGCAGGGCCAGTCGTCGCACGAAGGGAGAAAGCCAGCGCGTGTTCATGAAGAGAGGCGATGCTTATCGGTAAGCGTTGCGCGTCGACTGTCCGGGATGCAGCGGATGGCCATCGTTGATGATCCATTGATCGGTGACGATCAGGCTTTGCGGATACGAGAAGGCGTGCGTGCTGCCATCTTCGTTGATGCGCTGCACGCGTGCGTAGTAGGTACCGAATGCCGGTCGCGGAAAACGCGCTTCCGTGCCTGTTACTGTAGTCGAGCAGATGAGCCAGCTGAATTCCGGATCGCGCGCGACCTGAACGTTGTATCGCGCATAAGGCATGCCTTGCCAGTGCAGGACGAGTTCGCTGGGATCGCTGCTGGCAACGGTGGGTGCTGGCTGCATGGGCTCGATGGCTGCGGCGCCAGTGCGGTTCCGGATCGAGACCGCGACGACGCGTGGCAAGCCTTCCAGGCCGAGGGCATCGATGGCCGACAGGCGGACAAAATAATGGCCTTCGGCGATGTTGTCGAGCGGGACGCTGGTTGTATTGGCGGTAGCTTCCGCCAGCAGGTTGAGCATCTCGGCATCCTGCGCCAGTTCCACGCGATAGACACGTGCGCCGCTGACCGGTTTCAGCATGAACTGCGCTGCGCCTTCCTGCCGGTACGGCATGCCGTTCAATTGTGGCGGCGGCAGCAGATCGATGGCTGGGCCGACATCGCTGCGCGTGATGATGTTGCCTTTGGCAGGCAGCAGCAATCGCGTTTCTTGGGTACGGGCGGAGCTGGCAGCGACATGCCCGTCCAGCACTTCCGTCGCTGCCTTGGTGCCATCGTAGCTGGCGCGGAAATAGGTGCCGCGCACACCGGCAACCGACACCGGCGTGCGGACTTCGAAGCGGCCCTTGTTCTTATCCAGTGGCGAAACGCGCGACAGCACGCGGCCGCGCAGCAGTGTGACTTCGACGCGCGGACTGCCGGTATAGAGCGCACGGCGCAACTTGGTCATCTGCATGCCGCTGTTGGACGGCAGCGAGATGCGCGATGCATCCGGCAGCGAGATCGTCAGGAAGCTGTTGGCGCCGGTCTGGATTTTCATGCCTTCGACAACACGGCTGCCCACATTGAGCAGGCTGCTGCTGCCGTCGGGATAGATGGCGGTGATGGAGCCATTGCGGGCGATGACGGTGGCTTCGCTGGGTTCGTCGGTCAGCAGGTCTGCCGGGATGATGATGCCGGTGCCGATCGGAATGCTGGTGTCCTGCGAAATGCGGTTGATATCGCCAAGTGCGGACCAGTTCGACGCCTTGGACGTGAAGCGGTGCGCGATCGACATCAGCGTATCGCCGGCCTGCGCGTAGTAGACGATACCGGACGGATTGACGACGATGCTGCCGAGAGTCTGTGCAGCAGCACTCGACCAGGCACCCGGCAAGCCGAGTGCCAGCACTGCAACAAGAATCAGTTTGTGGAGGGTGATGCGCATCTGTCCTCTCCGCGCAACCCTGTAAGGTGCGACTTGCTAACCTGTCATTTGCTCCAGCCGGTAGCCGTAGCTGTATACCGGAGCCAAGCGGAAACCATGTTCCGGGCGCAATTGTAACTTGCTGCGTACGCGCGAAACGTGTGTGTCCATCGTCCGCGACGGAATTTCGACATCGCGCGCCCACACCGCTTCCAGAATGTAGGCGCGCGACAACGGACGGCCCAGATTGCGGAAGAACAGCAGGGCGAGATCGAATTCCTTCTGCGTTACTTCGACCGGCGTGCCGGATACCGTCAGGCGTCCGGTGCGTGCTTCGAATACGTAATTGCCGAACTGGATCTGTTCGATCGGATTCTGGCTCGGATAGGCGCGTCGCAGCAGCGCCTGTACGCGCGCCAGCAGTTCGCCGCGCCGAATCGGCTTGATCATGTAGTCGTCGGCACCTGCAGCTAGGCCGGCAACGATATCGTCTTCGCCCGAGCGGCTGGTCATGAACAGCACCGGCAGGTTGGCAGGCAATTTCTCGCGCGCCCAACGCAGCACATCGGCACCGCTCAAGTCAGGAACCTGCCAATCGATGATCAGCATGTCGAAGCTTTCACGGCGCAACTGGTTCAGCAGTTCCTTCCCGCTCTGGAATGGATGGCAGAAATGACCGGCTGCACTCAGCACCTGACAGACTAAATCTGTCTGGCTGCGGTCATCATCAAGTACGGCGATTCGCATATTTTTGACGCTTGATCAGCAGGTAGTACATCGTAGGCCTAATTTAACAAACTATTCCCGCGCTGAACCTTCGACAGTTGCGATGTGACAATATTTCACAAATCCGAAAGCTATATACCGGATTTTTATGGCTTTTTTGCATCATGTCGGTGTTTGACTTACTTTATTGACCGACAAAATTTACCGTGTCCGCTATTTCCTCACGTACGGAAAATGCAAGATTGTCCGTACTTTTCTTGCCGATTTGTCTGATTGGCAATGTCGCTTGTTTTCGATTTGACTACAAACCGCATCGTGCGCCGTCAGAGTTCACATTGTTTTGCAAATTCACGCTTCAGAAAACGTAAAGGGAATCTTGGCCCTTTTCATTGGGTGATTGAATCTGTAAACGACAAATTACTTCGGAAATTTAGACAGGAAATTTCACGATTTATCGTGATGCCGGCGGCAGGCCGTTTGCTGCGCCCAAACAAAAAGCCCCATGCGACCGGGCATGGGGCTGTGCGGCGAGCCTATTTGAAGGCCGGAGGCGGTTCAGGTCCGGAATTTGTCGACATCGATAACCGCTTGTGCAAACGCTTCGGGCGCTTCCTGCGGAAGATTGTGGCCGATGCCACCGGTAATCAGGCGGTGCGCGTAAGGGCCGGAGAATTTTGCCGCATAGGCGGCCGGTTCCGGATGCGGCGCGCCGTTGGCATCGCCTTCCATCGTGATGGTCGGAATGGCGATGGCCGGGCGTCGCGCCAGCACAGCTTCCAGACGGTCATATTTCGCCTCACCTTGGATGAGGCCCAGGCGCCAGCGGTAATTGCTGATGGCTACGCTGACCTGATCGGGATTATCGAGCGCCGCGGCGGAACGATTGAAGGTGGCATCGTCGAAAGCCCATTTCGGGGAAGCCAGTTCCCAGATGAGGCGCGCGAATTCGTGTGTGTACATCTGATAGCCCTCCTGGCCGCGCTCGGTGGCGAAGTAGTACTGGTACCACCACTGCAATTCGGCTTTTGGCGGCAACGGCTTGCGATTGGCTTCCTGTGTGCCGATCAGGTAACCGCTGACCGATACCATCGCCTTGCAGCGTTCCGGCCACAGCACGGCCAGCGTATTTGCAATACGTGCGCCCCAGTCGAAGCCGGCGATAACGGCTTTCTGGATATTGAGTGCATCCATGAAGGCGAGGAGGTCGACTGCAAACACGGACTGCTGGCCGTTGCGCAAGGTGTCGACGGAGAGAAAACGCGTGGTGCCGTAGCCGCGCAAATAGGGAACGATCACGCGGTAGCCGGCCGCTGCCAGGATGGGCGCAACGTCGACGAAGCTGTGGATGTCGTATGGCCAGCCATGCAGCAGGATGACGGGCGCGCCGTCTGCCGGGCCGTCTTCGGCGTAGCCGACATCGAGCAGGCCTGCCTTGACCTGTTTCAGAGAGGCGAAGGAAGTGTGGCCGCCGGCTTTCCTGGCAGCCGATGACGGCGATGCCAAAGCGGCTCCCGCCTGGGTTGCCAGCCCCATCTGTGTAGCGGCCAGACCCAAGGCGGCGGTGTTGAAGAAGCGGCGGCGATGCTGATTGATCTGTTCGGACATGTTTGCTCTCACTGTACGGATGGCCTGTTGCCAGGCTATTAAGGGGCGCTGCCGGCGTCGCAGCGGCGATATGCACAGTCTCATCAACGACGTGCGTTGCGGACAGATGGATTTATACCGAAGCAGTGCGAGGTGTTTGTGTCGCAATGTATCTGTCGTCGCGACGGATACATAACATTGCATTTTTGTTGTCTGAACCGTGGTTCATGCGCCGCGTGGCGGCCTGCAATGTGGTTTGGGTTTGTTGCCGGGACTTGAGTGGTGTGTATCAAGCCTGCCGATGCAATGGATGAGAAGGTGAATGCCGGGCGCGTCCGGTGTATCGAAAATGTCGTGCGTTTTTTGCGGCGGAAATGAAAAACCCCCACGCAAGGTGGGGGGCGGTCATGTGTGCGGAAATTGCGGCGATCAGCCTACAAAAACCACCTGACCACGCATCGCGGCGACAGCGAGGTAGCCGATGAAGGTGCCCAGAATAGCGAAGATGCCGCCAAGCACGTTGGGCGCCGGGATCGGTGCGCGCACCGATGTATAAAGCAAGCCGGTAACAAGGCCGACGCCGGACGCCAGCAATTCAGTTGAGCCAAAGCCAATTTCGATCATGAGTGTCTCCTGTTTTTATGAAATGATGTTGCGAAAGACAGATCACTCTTTCGGCGGACCAAATACGACAGCCTTGCGGATCACTTGTACGATCAGATAGCCGACGTACGTGAAGATGATCGCCATGATGCCGCCAAGGACGGGTGGTGCGGGAATCGGCAGGCTCAGCCATGTGTACAGTGCACCCGTAATCAGGCCGACGATCAGCGCCACGATCTCATTTCTACCTACATAGACGTGTTCCGGTTTCATTTTTGCTCCTCCTTGTAAAAGCCTTTCGGCAAATGTCTCTGCTGGATTCTGAAGACACACCAGCGGATTTCCGCCGGTGTGCAATGTCACGTCGTTTACTTAGGGAAGATGTTTTTCTTGATGATGGCGTGCACGCCCCAGTTGCCGTCCACGACCTGCGTGATGCCGAAGTCGACCGACACCGAAATCAGCGAAATCGCCTCGTCTTCGGACAGGTTGCGCGTATTCATGAAGAAGCGGCGCGTCTTGTTGAAGGCATCGGTCATTGCTGTGTTGAGCGAAGCGCGGCTGCAGACCTCTGCTACCGGATCTGCGCTATTGGCAAATTCCTTGAGGTAGTTCGGGCAGCTGAAGCCGTGAACGATCAGTTCGCTTTCGGTTTCGAGCAGCGGATAGTCGAGGTCGTAAAGCTTGGTGCCCGGCAGATCCGCTTTCTTGTGCAGGATGAACTGGAACAGGCCGGTCAGCGAGCATTCGATCGCGGTGCCGCAGAGTTCCGCGTCGCCTTGCGAAGCGTGCGGATCGCCGACCGTGAACATCGCGCCTTTGACCGAGACCGGGAAGAAGGCAGTTGCGCCTTTGCCCATGCGCCAGTTGTCGAAGTTGCCTCCGGTGTAGCTAGGTGGGTTCGACGAAGCCATTTCCACTTCTGCAGGAGCCACGCCGATCAGGCCGAAGTGCGGGCGCACAGGAATTTCGTAACCCTTCAGAACGTCGAAGTTCTTCTGGATGGTGGAGTGATCGACAGGAACGCCCGGGTAGTCGATGATCGGGTGAACGACGCCGAACGGGTCGGTTTGCGGCGTCCAGCGGTAGTTGTAGACAGCCTTTGCCGAAGTGTATTCGCCCTTGGCACACACTTCGTAGACGGTGACGACTTCACGCGTCTTCGGTTCGGTGATGAGGTTGTTGTACTGGAAACCCCAGTTGGCGGCGGCGTTGATGCCAAAGGTCTTGCCATGGAATTCCGGGTTGCCGGACGGACGTTGCATCGTGTCGATGCAGCGTACTTCCAGCACGTCGCCCGGTTCGGCGCCGTTGATGAAGATCGGGCCGGTGCAAACGTGAACGCCCATGCCGCCGCCGGCGCCCAGCGGGTGATCCATCGGCCCCATGCCGCGGCGATCGATGTTCTTGCCCTTGGCATCCCAATGGAAAATGCTCTCGGCACCCGGGTCACCCTTGATCATGCGATCGAAGTCATCGTTCGAGTGGTGCGTGACGGTTTCGATCGTCGCGTAATCACCGGATTCGACTTTCAGCAGCGGTTCGATGGACTTGCTGAAATAACCCCAGCGCACGGTCTTGTCGTTGGCCGGGACGTAGTAATGGCTGAAGTTCTCACCGGCCTTCTTGGAAGGCAGCGGGCGTTGTGTAACGCCGGCCTTTCCTGCGGCTCCGGTGGTGGGCTTGCCTCCGATGCTGGCACGCAAACTACGGCGGGCTTCTGCAAATTCCCCTTGCAGATCCGCGTCGTTCAGGTGGGAAGAGTGGGTGCATCCAGCACTGCAAATATGATCCGACATATGTCTCCTAATCTCTCTAAGGCTCCACTTGATTGTGGTCTGCCCAAATCATAGGAGTGCGCGATTTTCAGTTTTTGTTTGGGGGCGCACTATTTATTGTCATTTGCACCGCTCCGTGCGGGAGCAATGAGGTAATAAAGACAACTTTGATGTCGTTTCGGGAGAAGAGAGGGCAGCTGGAATCCCTGTTCAACAGGGCGTGCAACGCGCGCGGATTGTCGCTGAATGCAGTGGAGAAGGCCGGAAAGCAAAAAGCCCAGCGCAAGGCTGGGCTAAGTGCTTGATTTTCTTGGTGGCCCGGGGCGGAATCGAACCACCGACACAAGGATTTTCAATCCTCTGCTCTACCAACTGAGCTACCAGGCCAAGGCGCGCAAGTATAGCAAACTTGCGGCAATATGCAAGTGCAATATGCGTGGCGCGAAGAGCGCGCCGCTATAATGCGGACATATTTTTGCGAATGCGGTGTGGAATATGCAGGTACGAAGCGAAATTTGCATCATCGGCGACGGCGTCATCGGCAAGGCGGCGGCGCTGGCGTTCGCGCAGGCTGGATTGAGGGTGACCCTGCTGCGTCCTGCCGCTGCGGCATCTGCAGCGCCGATGACCGATGCGTGGGATGCGCGCGTCTACGCACTCAATCACGCCGCACGCGCCTTGCTGTCGCCCCTGAAAGTATGGGATGCGCTGGATGCTTCGCGCGTCGCGCCGGTGGACGCGATGGCGGTCAACGGCGATGCGGCAGGCGCGCTGGCGTTCGATGCCTATGGCGCGCGCGTGGGCGCGCTGGCCTGGATCGTCGAGGACGCCAATCTCAATCACGCGCTGGATGCCGCGCTGAAATTTGCATCGAATGTACGTATCGTGACCGGTCGTGCAAGCGCATTGCAGATGGAGCCGGCCGGCGTTTCCGTGCAACTGGAAAACGGCGATGTGCTTTCCGCCGAACTTCTGGTGGGTGCCGACGGCGGGCAATCGTGGGTGCGGTCGCGTTGCGATATCGGGTTCGATTACCGTGCATACGGCCAGCGTGCGATCGTTGCCAATTTCGGTTGCGAGAAACCGCATCGTCACGTTGCACACCAATGGTTCACTGCCGACGAAGGCATCGTTGCATTGCTTCCGTTGTCGGGCGAGCGCGTGTCGCTGGTCTGGTCTGCGCCGGATGCGCTGGCAACGAAATTGCTGCAGATGACGTCGACCCAGTTGGCATCGCGTCTCGCAGTCTATGCGTTACCGGAGTTGGGCAATTTGACGCCGCTGCAACCGGAAACAGTGAAATCGTTCCCGCTGGCATTGGTGCGGCCGCATGCGATCACCGCGCCGCGCGTCGCGCTGATCGGCGACGCTGCGCATGTGATCCATCCGCTGGCCGGGCATGGCATGAACCTCGGGTTTGCCGATATTGCCGCACTGGTCGATGCCGTTGCGGGTCGCGACGCGCATCGTGATTGCGGCGATGCACGTGTACTGTCGCGTTACGCCCGTTCCCGCAAGGAAGATATCTTGCTGATGCAACTGGCAACCGACAGTCTGGCGCGATTGTTTACCGTCGATCTGGAGCCGTTGCGCATTGCGCGCAATCTCGGATTGAACCTCGTGAACAGGATACCTGTCTTAAAGCGGCGGCTGATCGGCCATGCACTTGGGAAAACGCTGTAATGCCGTATTACGGCAACTTGAAAACGAACGAAAGAGTCAGATGAATATGAGCAAAGTCGCCGGCATGATGCTGGCTGGATTCGCAGTATTGGCCAGTGCCATGACGCATGCGGAAACGGCGCAGGAAACTGCCGTGCGGAAAGCGATCGCTCCGCGACTGGGCGAAGACGCGAAGATCGAATCGGTAACGAAGACGCCATACTCGGGCCTGTACGAAATTCAGGTCAATGGCGACATCATCTATACCGACGCCAAGGCGCAATACCTGTTCGTCGGCCGTGTCGTCGATACACGCACTTATCAGGACTATACGAAGGCGCGCCTGGAGGAAATTAACCAGGTGCCGTTTGCCGATTTGCCGCTGGACTTGGCGATGAAGCGCGTCAAGGGTAACGGCAAGCGCAAGATCGCCGTGTTCGAGGACCCGAACTGCGGCTATTGCAAGCGTTTCAGCCAGACGCTGCAAGGCATCGACAACATCACGATCTACACTTTCCAGTACAACATCCTGTCACCGGATTCGATCGCCAAGTCGCGCGACATTTGGTGCGCAGCCGATCGCAATAAGGCCTGGGAAGACTGGATGCTGGACGGCAAGCTGCCGCCGGCGGCCAACGCCAACTGCTCCGCGCCGCACGAGAAGGTGCTGGAACTGGGCAAACGCCTGCGCGTGACCGGTACGCCGACGATCTTCTTCGCCGACGGTTCGCGCATTCCCGGCGCGATCGATGCCAAGGGCTTGGAAGCCAAGCTGGCCGAAGTGGGCAGCAAGTAACGACGACGCATTACGTTTACGTATCACGTTTAGCATCACGTCTTTCGATGAATGGCCGCAGGTTTTGCGGCCATTTTCATTTGCGATGGCGCGATGCAGCCAAGGCACGATGCCGTTACACTGACACATTCACAAGACGAGAATTCGCATGAAAAATACCGTGCATTACACCATCGTTCCGCGCGATCCGGCGGCGCACCTATTCGGCGTTACCGTCACTGTTGCGCGTCCGGATCCGGCGGGGCAGTCGTTTTCGCTGCCGGCCTGGATTCCGGGCAGCTACATGATTCGCGAATTCGCAAAGAACATTGTGCAGATTGTCGCGATGTCGGGCGATACCCGCGTGGAACTGAGCAAGCTCGACAAGCACACCTGGCGCGCGGCGCCGTGCGACGGGCCGCTGACGCTGTACTACGAAGTCTACGCATGGGATCTGTCGGTAAGGACGGCGCATCTGGATCGCACGCATGGCTTCTTCAACGGTACCAGCGTTTTCCTGCGTGCCGAAGGACATGAGCATGGCGCGCATGTCGTGGATATCGTTGCGCCGGAAGGCGACGCCTATGCCGACTGGCGTGTCGCGACGGCGATGCGGCAGATCAAGGGACGTCGGTACGGCTTCGGCCGCTATGCGGCGGCGAACTACGATGAATTGATCGATCATCCGGTCGAAATGGGCACGTTCGCACTGGCGACCTTCAAGGCGCATGGCGTGCAGCATGACGTGGTGTTTACCGGCGTGATCCCGAATCTGGATCTGCCGCGCATCACAGCCGACCTGAAGAAAATCTGCGAAGCGCAGATCGCGCTGTTCGAACCGCAGTCGAAACGTGCGCCCATGGATCGCTATGTCTTCATGACGATGGTGGTCGGCGACGGTTATGGTGGACTCGAGCATCGCGCATCGACAGCGTTGATCTGTTCGCGTGCCGATCTGCCGGTTACGGGACAGAAGGAAATGACGGACGGCTATCGCACCTTCCTCGGGCTGTGCAGCCATGAATATTTCCATACGTGGAACGTCAAGCGCATCAAGCCAGCGGTGTTTGCGCCGTACGATCTGTCGCGCGAGAACTACACGCCGCTGTTATGGCTGTTCGAGGGCTTCACCAGTTACTACGATGACCTGATGCTGGTGCGCAGCGGCGTCATTTCGCAGGAAGCCTATCTGAAGCTGGTCGCCAAGACGATCAATGGCGTGTTGCGCGGCAGCGGACGCCACAAGCAGAGCGTGGCGGAATCCAGCTTCGAGGCGTGGACCAAGTATTACCGCCAGGATGAAAATTCGACCAATGCCATCGTCAGCTATTACACCAAAGGTTCGCTGGTTGCACTGGCACTGGATTTGACGATCCGTGCGGAAACCAAAGGGCGCAAGTCGCTGGACGATGTGATGCGTGCCTTGTGGCAGCGTTACGGCCGCGACTTCTATGCCGATGGCGAAGCCGGGCGCGGGGTGACGGAAGCCGAAGTCGATGCATTATTCGACAGCGTGACCGGATTGCGGCTCAAGCGTCTGCTTGATCGCTGGGTGCGCGGCACGGGCGATCTGCCGCTGGAGAAACTGCTTGCACCGTACGGCATTGCTTATATCGATCAGCGGCGCGGTAAGCCGAGTCTGGGCGTACGCACGGCGCGCGACAACGCGGATTGCAAGGTGGCCGCCGTTTACGAAAACGGTGCGGCACACATCGCTGGCGTGTCGGCCGGCGATGTGCTGGTGGCGATAGATGGCTTGCGCGTCACGGCTACCAATCTGGAGAGTGTGTTGAGCCGTTATCGCGTCGGCGATACGATTGCACTGCATGTATTCCGTCGCGACGAATTGCTGCCGCTTGCATTGACGCTTGGCGGTGACGATACGCCGGCCGTTACGCTGAAAGCGGAAGAACGGCCGATCGCGGCCGTGCGTTCGCGTGCGGCGTGGTTCGGCCAGTGAGCCGTATCGCGCACAATAAAAAAGCCCGCTGTTGCGGGCTTTTTTATTGATTCGGAAGAAGCGGTTTTATTGGAAGAGTCGTGCCAGTTCCACGCCGGGATCGGGCGCGCGCATGAACGCCTCGCCGATCAGGAAGGCATGCACGTTCGCATCACGCATCTTCTTCACGTCGTCCGGAGCCAGGATGCCGGACTCGGTGACAACCAGCTTGTCGGCTGGAATACGCGGCAGCAGGCCGATCGTCGTCTGCAGCGACGTTTCGAACGTGCGCAGATTGCGGTTGTTGATGCCGAGTAGTGCCGTCTTCAGTTTCAGTGCCACATCGAGTTCTGCCGCATCGTGCACTTCGACCAGCACGTTCATGCCCAGCTCGTGCGCGCAGGCTTCCAGTTCCGCCATCAGACCGTGATCGAGTGCCGCGACGATCAGCAGGATGCAGTCCGCACCCCACGAGCGCGCTTCATACACTTGATACGGATCGACGATGAAATCCTTACGCAGTACCGGCAATGCGCAGGCTGCACGAGCCTGCTTCAGGTAGTCCGGTGCGCCCTGGAAGAATTGCACGTCGGTCAGCACGGAAAGACAGGCCGCGCCGTGTTGCGCATAGCTGGCGGCGATGTCGGCCGGGCGGAAATCGGTGCGCAGCACGCCTTTCGACGGTGAAGCCTTTTTTACTTCCGTGATCACACCGGCATGGCCGGCAGCGATCTTCGCGCGCAGCGATGCCTCGAAGCCGCGCAGTGCGGCGCGCGCTTCCTTGTCGCCTTCGACTTCGTCGCGCAAGCTGGCCAGGCTGCGCGCCTTTTTCGCGGTAGCGATTTCTTCAGCCTTGACCGCGAGTATCTTGTTGAGAATGTCGGACATGATGTTTCGGTTCCAGTATGGAGTGTGAATCGGCTCAGGGCTTGCCGAGTTCTTGCGTGACGCGGACGAACTGTTCGAGCTTCGCACGGGCGGCGCCGGAAGCAATGGTTTCGCGTGCCTTGACGAGGCCGTCGGCAATCGACGGGACGATGCCGGCCGCATATAGCGCTGTGGCGGCATTCAGTGCAACGATGTCGCGGGCGGGGCCATCAACGTTGTCGAGTGCTTCGAAAATCTTGGCTTTCGATTCGACGGAGTTGCCGACTTTCAGGTTGCGGCTGGCGATCATCTGCAGGCCGAAATCTTCCGGATGAATTTCGTATTCACGGATTTCGCCGTCGATCAGTTCGCCGACCATGGTGGCAGCGCCCAGCGACACCTCGTCCATGTTGTCGCGGCCCCAGACGACGATTGCATGCTGTGCGCCTAGGCGCTGCAGCACGCGCACCTGGATGCCGACCAGATCCGGATGAAACACACCCATCAGGATGTTCGGTGCGCCGGCCGGATTCGTCAGCGGGCCGAGGATATTGAAGATCGTGCGTACGCCGAGCTCCTTGCGTACCGGCGCGGCGTGCTTCATCGCGGCGTGATGGTTGGGGGCGAACATGAAACCGATGCCGGTCTGCGCAATCGATTCGGCAACCAGAGCCGGTTGCAGGTCGATCTTCGCGCCCAGCGATTCCAGCACGTCGGCGCTGCCGGACGACGACGATACGCTGCGGCCGCCGTGCTTGGCGACGCGCGCGCCGGCTGCGGCGGCGACGAACATGGAGGCGGTCGAAATGTTGAAGGTGTTGGCGCCGTCGCCGCCGGTGCCGACGATGTCGAGCAGGCCGGTCGTGTCGGCCAGTTCGACCTTGGTCGAGAACTCGCGCATCACCTGCGCGGCAGCGGCGATCTCGCCGATGCTTTCCTTCTTCACGCGCAGGCCCATTGTCAGCGCCGCAATCATGACCGGCGACATTTCGCCGCGCATGATGCGGCGGAACAGCGTCAGCATCTCATCGTGGAAGATTTCGCGATGTTCGATGCAGCGCAGCAGGGCTTCCTGGTTGGTGATCATCGTATGCCTTTGTCAGACGAGGAAGTTCTTCAACAGCGTGTGGCCGTGTTCGGACAGGATGGATTCCGGATGGAATTGCACGCCCTGGATATCGAACTGCTTGTGGCGCACGCCCATGATTTCGCCGTCTGCAGTCCAGGCGGTCACTTCCAGGCAATCCGGCAGAGAAGCACGCTCGATCGCCAGCGAATGATAGCGAATCACCGTGTACGGGCTCGGCAAATCCTTGAAGACGCCGACGCCGGTATGTTCAATCGCCGAGGTCTTGCCGTGCATGACCTGCTTGGAACGCACGACCTTGCCGCCGAATGCGGCGCCGATTGCCTGATGGCCGAGGCAGACGCCAAGAATGGGCAGCTTGCCGGCGAAGTGCTGCAGGATGGGAACCGAGACGCCAGCCTCATGTGGCGTGCAGGGTCCCGGCGAGATGCAGATGCGCTCCGGCTTCAGCGCGGCGATTTCTTCCAGCGTGATTTCGTCGTTGCGCACGGTGTGCACGTCCTGGCCGAGTTCACCGAAGTATTGCACCAGGTTGTAGGTGAATGAATCGTAGTTGTCGATCATGAGCAGCATAGGGCACCCGATAATGGTGAGTGGGATGAAATCATCCCGAATGGAACGAGGATTGCAGTTGCTTCAGACATCGTGCGACGCGCCATTGCGCGCCAATCAGGAGCAGGTATCCCCATAGTTCCACCAGTTCCTCGAAATTCTGTGCGCCGGCTTCGCCAAGTTCGTCCAGATTCATGCCCATGTGGCCTTCCGCTATTGCGGAAGCGAACAGGACGAAGACGAACAGCGCGATCTCCAGCAACGGCAGGCTGCGCGATCGCCAAAGTTCGCCGACGGTCAGCGTCTGCCGGTTGCGGATGAACGAGCCGATGCCCAGCAGCAGCAACAGCAGTAGCGCGGGCGCAATGGCCGGCTTGTACCAGAGCTGTTTCGTCGATGAAAAGACCGGCCCGGTCAAAGTCGATACGTCCAGCGGTTGCAGCAGCACGGCGCCCCAGCTGAGTTCGCGCGCGAACATTGCCAGCCAGATCGGCGCGATCAGCAGCCAGAATGCGCGATAGCGCGGTTCCGGCGACGCGGCGCGCAAGCGGAATGCCCAGATGCCGCCGACGAGCAGCAGCGCAGCCTGCAGATTCTCGATCGGCCCGTTTTCCCATCCGAAGGGCGCCGGCAGGCGCGGTGCGATGAGATAACTGGCGACCAGCGCAGCGAAGAAACAGAAAACGGGCGATAGCGAAAACGAAAACCTGCGGGCAGCTATGTGTACGGACATTCGGACTACATGAAAAACGGATAAAGCCGTCCGGCGTTACGCCGTCCGGCGAATGTGGGAGGAACAATGGTTTGGAGGACATGGGAATGCTCCTTGCGCCAGCCGTCAGGCTTCGCCGTCCAGACCGTCCTGTACCTGCTCTGCGGCGCGCAGCACGGCGCGCGCCTTGTTCTCGGTCTCCTGCCATTCCATCTCGGGCACCGAATCGGCGACGATGCCGGCGGCGGCCTGCACATACAGCGTGCCGTCCTTGATGACGCCGGTACGAATGGCAATGGCCAGATCCATTTCGCCGCCAAACGACAGATAGCCGCAGGCACCGCCGTAGATGCCGCGCTTGGTCGGCTCCAGTTCGTCGATGATTTCCATCGCGCGTACTTTCGGTGCGCCGGACAGCGTGCCGGCCGGAAAGGTCGCTTTCAGCACGTCCAGATTCGACAGGCCGTCTTTCAATGTGCCTTCGACGTTGGAAACGATGTGCTGCACGTGCGAATACTTTTCGATGACCAGCTTGTCGGTGACCATGACGCTGCCGATGTCGGCGATGCGGCCGATGTCGTTGCGCGCGAGGTCGATCAACATCACGTGCTCGGCGATTTCCTTTGGATCGGCCAGCAGTTCCTTCGCCAGCGCCGCATCCTTCTCCGGCGTTTCGCCGCGCGGGCGGGTGCCGGCCAGCGGACGGATCGTCACTTTTTTCTTGCCGTCCGGCGTCGCCTCGTTGCGCACCAGGATTTCCGGCGACGAGCCGACGATCTGCATGTCGCCGAAATTGTAGAAGTACATGTACGGCGACGGATTCAGCGAGCGCAGCGCGCGATACAGCGTCAGCGGCGCATCGACGTACGGTTTCTTGATGCGCTGGCCGATCTGCACCTGCATCAGGTCGCCGGCCATGATGTACTCCTTGGCCTTGGCGACGGCATCCAGATAATCCTTTTTATCGAATTCGCGGATGGTTTCGGTGCGGACCGAGCCGCTGGTGACCGGTACGTCTACCGCGCGATGCAGTTTCGCGCGCAAGTCCTTCAGGCGTTGACGGCCTTTTGCAAAGGCTTCCGGTTGCGTCGGGTCGGCGTAGACGATCAGATAAAGCTTGCCGGACAAGTTGTCGATGACGGCGAGTTCTTCGGTCAGCAGCAGCTGAATTTCCGGCAGGCCGAGATCGTCCCTCGGCGCGGTGTTCGCCAGACGCTTCTCGACGTGGCGCACCGTGTCGTAGCTGAAGTAGCCGGCCAGACCGCCGCAAAAGCGCGGCATGCCCGGCGCGATGGCGACCTTGTAGCGCGACTGAAATTGCGCGATGAAATCGAGCGGATTGCCGTCGAAGGTTTCGATGATGGCGCCGTCGCGCACGACTTCGACGCGGTTGCCGTAGCTGCGCATCAGCGTGTTGGCGGGCAGGCCGATGAATGAATAGCGTCCGAAGCGTTCGCCGCCGACGACGGATTCCAGCAGGAAGGTGTTCTTGCCGCCGTTCTGGGTTTGCGCCAGTTTCAGGTACAGCGACAGCGGGGTTTCGAGATCGGCAAAGGCTTCTGCGACCAGCGGAATGCGGTTGTAGCCTTGCGCGGCCAGCGATTTGAATTCGAGTTCAGTCATGGTTTTCTCCCGGACCGCTATTGTAGTCGAGCGGTTCGTCACAGTAGACGGTGTTCAAAAAACGTTGCCGACCGCGCAGGGGCGATCAGCGGCAGCTGGTGGTCAGCACCAGAATTGCCAGCGTCGCCAGAGCCAGGCCTCATGCGTGCCGGGTGTCGCGAATCGTTTTTTGCCGAGAGACATGAATGGATTCAGGGATTGATCAGTTGGGCTGCGCAGAGCAGCGAGGAAACTATACCATCGCTGTCGACTTCTTGTATAGATTGCCCGTGGTTGTAGCCATACGGGACGTTCAGCACGCGGCAGCCGGCCGCACGCGCTGCCTGCGAATCGTTGATCGAGTCGCCGATGGCGACGACGCTTTCTGGCGAAAGGGAGAAATCTGCGCAGACTTGCAGTAATTGCATCGGATCGGGTTTCTTCCTGGCGAACGAGTCGCCGCCATAGATGATCTCGAAATAGTCGTGCAGACCGGTTTTCTTCATCAGCGGAATCGTGAAGGCCAGCGGCTTGTTGGTCACGCAGGCGAGCCGTAAGCCTTTGGCCTGCATGGCCTGCAGGCCTTCATGCACTTCCGGGTAGGCGGTGGCATGGTCGCCGTTGATGTCGTGATAGTGGCGGTTGAATGCCTGCATGGCCTGGTCGAAATGCTGCGCGACTTGCTGTTCCGTCATGTCGAGGCGCAAGGCGCTGCGCACCAGGTTTTCCGCGCCCTTGCCGACGAAGGACACCACGGTTTTTTGGTCGAGCGGCGCCAGTTGCAGATCGTGGCGTACGCGGTTGACGGTCACATGCAGATCTTGCGCCGTATCCAGCATGGTGCCGTCGAGGTCGATGATGACGCCGCGAATGTCGTGCAATGGTCGCAACTCCGGTTGCGGCGCTGTCTTGCCCGCCATCAGACTTTTGCCAGTTCGCCGCGCATGGCGTCGATGACGGCCTTGTAGTCAGGTTTGCCGAAGATGGCGGAGCCGGCCACGAAAGTATCGGCCCCGGCTTTTGCCGCGGCGGCAATATTGTCGACCTTGATGCCGCCGTCGACTTCCAGCAGGATGTCGCGTCCGGATTCGTCGATCATCCGGCGCACGGCTTCGATCTTCTTCAATGTGTGCGGAATGAAGGATTGGCCGCCGAAACCGGGGTTGACCGACATCAGCAGCACGATGTCCAGCTTGTCCATCACGTGCTCCAGATAATGCAGCGGTGTGGCCGGATTGAAGACCAGGCCGGCCTTGCAGCCGTTGTCGCGGATCAGTTGCAGCGAACGGTCGACGTGCTCGGACGCTTCCGGATGGAATGTGATGATGTCGGCGCCGGCCTTGGCGAAATCCGGAATGATGCGATCAACCGGCTTGACCATCAGGTGCACGTCGATCGGCACTTGCACATGCGGGCGAATCGCTTCGCAGACCAGCGGGCCGACCGTCAGGTTGGGAACGTAATGGTTGTCCATCACGTCGAAGTGGATGATGTCGGCGCCGGCGGCAACGACATTGCGGACTTCTTCGCCCAGACGGGCGAAATCGGCGGAAAGAATGCTGGGAGCGATGCGATAGGTCGGCATGATGAGGGCCTTCGAATGAGGCTGAAAATAAAGCTGCAGGTAAAACCGAGAAATAAGGGCTGGAAGCAAGCCCTGAAAGCAAGGCCGTTATTTTACCTTGGGGCTCGCTTTCCTTGCGTGATCCGGGAATTTCGTGTGCAATGGGCCGCCATGAGAGCCGATGCTGCCGATATTGTCCGTTGCATCGGATTGCAGTCGCATTGAAGGAATCGCATGCCAGCTTATGAATTCACCGTCTCCATTCGAACGCAATACCTGGAAGAGCAGTCCGATCCGGACCGCGCCCATTATGTCTTTGCCTATGCGGTGACGATAAAGAATACCGGCACGGTGCCGGCGCAATTGATTTCTCGCCACTGGATCATTACCGATGCCAACAACCGCATCGAGGAAGTGAGCGGGCTGGGTGTTGTCGGCAACCAGCCGCTACTGCAGCCGGGAGAGCAGTTCGAATACACCAGCGGCGCCGCGCTGGAAACACCGCAGGGGTCGATGAAGGGCGAGTATTTCTGCGTGGCGGAAGACGGTGCGCGTTTCGAGGTGCCGATTCCGGAGTTCGTGTTGTCTCTGCCGCGCACCTTGCATTAATCCTGTTTGCCGTCCGCATCCCGTGCGGGCGGATTGTCCTTTGTCTCATCGAGTGGACGGACCGGTTTTCTGCCGGCGAACATCGTCCACCATACGATGAAAATCAGCAAAAATACCGCTATGCCTGCTTCAACGAACAATAGCCACATGCTCCATCTCCCGATGTCCTTTATCCGCCGTAGTGTACTCATATCGTTATTGCTCGGGCTGGTTTCCTGCTCGACCATGCCACCTGAGCAGCCGGGCAAGACCGCGCAACCGGTCGAACAGCCGAAACCGGCATTGCCGCGAACGGAAGTCGGCGCGACATTGCAGCCATCGAGCTTTGCCGCCATGCCTGGTTGGGCAGTCGATCGGCAAAACGAAGCATGGCCGGCATTCGTTGCTTCTTGTTCGGTGCTGATCAGGCGTCCTGACTGGAGAGAAGTCTGTGCTGCGGCGCGCAGCGTGGATGGTGGCGATACGGAAGCGGTTCGCGCTTTCTTCGAGGCGAATTTCACGCCCTATCAGGTTGCCAATGCCGACGGTTCGCAGAACGGACTCGTTACCGGTTATTACGAGCCCCTGCTGCGCGGTGCACGCAAACGTGGCGGGGCGTATCAGACGCCGTTGTATCGCGCGCCGGCCGATTTGCTTTCTATCGACCTCACAAATGTCTATCCAGAGCTGAAGGGATTGCGTCTGCGCGGCCGGCTGGACGGCAAGAAAGTGGTGGCGTACCCGTCGCGTGCCGAACTGATGCAGTCGGGCGCGCTGGCCGGTAAGGAAATTCTCTGGGTGGATGATCCGATCGAGGCATTTTTCCTGCAAGTGCAAGGATCGGGGAGGGTGCAACTGGCCGGCAATAATGAAATCGTGCGCCTCGCTTACGAGAACCAGAACGGCTGGCCGTATAAGTCCATCGGCCGTTATCTGGTGGACAAGGGCGAACTGACTCTGGATCAGGCCTCGATGCAAAATATTCGGGCGTGGGTTCTGGCCAATCCTGAGCGCCAGCAGGAGTTGCTGAATGCGAATCCCAGCTATGTCTTCTTCCGTGAGGAAAAAGTGACGGATCCGACTGTAGGACCGAAAGGTGCGCTGGGCGTGCCTTTGACGCCGCAACGCTCGATTGCTGTCGATCCGCAGTTTATCCCGCTGGGTGTGCCGGTCTTCCTGGCGACAACGCAGCCGAACAGCAAGGTGTTGTTGCAGCGGCTGGTGATGGCGCAGGATACGGGCGGCGCGATCAAGAATGCGGTGCGTGCCGACTATTTCTGGGGTTTCGGTGCGCAGGCCGGCGAACTGGCCGGGCGCATGAAGCAGCGCGGCGTGATGTGGGTGCTGCTGCCCAAGAATGTGACGATCGGATCTGCTAATAAGTAGGGACTACTCAGGATCAATCGGAGAGCGATCATGCAATACGAAAACATACTTGTGGAAATCCACGGCAAGGTCGGATTGGTGATGCTCAATCGGCCGGAAGTACTGAACGCGCTGAACGATAGACTGATGGACGAGTTGGGGCAGGCATTGCTGGCATTCGATGCCGACGACGACATCCACTGCATGATCGTTACTGGCAGCGACAAGGCATTTGCCGCAGGGGCGGATATTGCCGCAATGGCGACGTATTCCTATATGGATGCCTACAAGAGCGACTTCATCAGCCGGAATTGGGAGCGGATTCGCAGCGTACGCAAGCCGGTGATTGCAGCCGTTGCCGGATATGCATTAGGCGGCGGTTGCGAACTGGCGATGATGTGCGATTTCATCATTGCCGCCGATACGGCGAAGTTCGGGCAGCCGGAAATCAAACTGGGCATTATTCCCGGCGCCGGCGGTACGCAGCGTCTGCCGCGTGCGATCTCCAAGTCCAAGGCCATGGATATGTGTCTGACGGCGCGCATGATGGATGCGCAGGAAGCCGAACGTGCGGGCCTTGTCTCGCGCATCGTCCCGGCGGACAAATTAAAGGAAGAGGCATTGGCGGCAGCACAGGTTATCGCAGCAATGTCGCTGCCGATGGTGATGATGGCCAAGGAAGCGGTCAACCGCGCCTATGAAACGACGCTGTCGGAAGGTGTGCAATTCGAGCGACGGCTCTTCCATAGCACTTTCGCAACGGAAGATCAGAAAGAAGGAATGAAAGCTTTTCTGGAAAAGCGCTTGCCAGTCTTCAAGGGGATTTGATATAGTTCGCCTCCCGTTGAAAAACGGGGCAAGAAAACAAGTCGCAAGACTAGGATTCTTGAGAGATAGGTGAAAGCCGATCCGAAACGAAGACAACGAAATTTTTCAAAAGTAGTTGACGAGTTGAAGGAAGTGCCCCATAATCTCGTTTCTCTGCTGCTGACGAACAAAACGCTTCGCAGCGCTGCTGAAATAAAGGCAGGGCAGAACAGGTTCTTTAAAAATTAACAGCCGATAAGTGTGGGCGTTTGATGGAAGTGCAGCGGCGCAAGCCGCGAG
>NZ_JBMQZD010000006.1:0-161625 GCF_057353965.1 Oxalicibacterium sp. | reverse complement strand
GGCATGAAAACGGTATTTGGAAAGTCGCGGCTTTCCAAGTTTGTACGCTGATTTAGGAACAATCATGAACCACAAAGTCATTCCAATTGCAGTGCAGGAAGTCGTCAACACGAAAGAGCGGAAGCGGCAAGCGCCGAAAGGACGCCGGGTAGATCCGGTCGCGCTGGAAGAAGTGCAGGCGTTGCTGGGCGAGGAATCGCGCCAGCCTGATCTTCTGATCGAGCATCTGCACAAGATCCAGGACAAGTTCGGTCATCTATCTTCCGCACATCTGGCTGCATTGGCCAAGGAAATGCGTCTGGCGCAGACCGAGGTTTATGAAGTTGCGAGTTTCTATCATCATTTCGATATCGTTAAAGAAGGCGATACCGCACCGCAGGCATTGACCGTACGCGTCTGCGACGGCCTGTCGTGCGAAATGGCCGGCGCGAAGGATCTGCTGGCCAAGCTGCCGAAGATCCTCGGCAAGGAAGTGCGCGTGATCGCAGCACCTTGCGTTGGTCGTTGCGAGCAGGCGCCGGTTGCTGTCGTGCACCAGAACCCGATCATTCATGCGACGACGGAAGCAGTGGAAGCCGCCGTCGGCAACAATCAATTGACGCAGCCGGCTGGCGAGATCGTCGATTTCGCCGAATACACGAAAGCTGGCGGCTACGAGCTGGTGAAGAAATGCATCAGCGGCGAACGCGATGTCGAATCCGTGCTGAAGACGATGGAAGATTCGGGTCTGCGCGGTCTCGGCGGTGCGGGTTTCCCGGCCGGTCGCAAATGGCGCATCGTGCGCAACGAAAAAGGTCCGCGCCTGATGGCCGTCAACATCGACGAAGGTGAACCAGGCACGTTCAAGGATCGCGTTTATCTGGAACGCGATCCGCATCGTTTCCTCGAAGGCATGCTGATTGCCGCATGGGCCGTCGGCATCGAAACGATCTACATTTATCTGCGTGACGAATACCATGGCTGCCGCACGATGCTGCAGGCAGAGCTGGACAAGCTGAAAGCGCATCCGCCGATTCCGAACATGCCGGAAATCCATCTGCGCCGCGGCGCCGGTGCCTATATCTGCGGTGAAGAATCCGCGATGATCGAATCGATCGAAGGCAAGCGTGGCATGCCGCGTCTGCGTCCGCCGTATGTGGCGCAAGTCGGCCTGTTCGGCCGTCCGACGCTGGAACACAACTTCGAAACGCTGTACTGGGTACGTGAGATTCTGGAAAAGGGCGGCGAATGGTTTACGTCGCACGGTCGTAACGGCCGCAAGGGCCTGCGTTCGTATTCGGTATCCGGCCGCGTGAAGAACCCGGGCGTCAAGCTGGCACCGGCAGGTGTTTCGATCCAGGAACTGATCGACGAATTCTGCGGCGGCATGGCCGATGGTCACAAGTTCTACGGCTATCTGCCGGGTGGTGCATCGGGCGGCATTCTGCCGGCGACGATGAACGATATCCCGCTGGACTTCGATACGTTGCAACCGTATGGATGCTTCATCGGCTCGGCTGCAGTCATCGTGCTGTCCGACAAGGACACCGCGGTACAGGCAGCACGTAACATGATGGAATTCTTCAAGCACGAATCCTGCGGTCAGTGCACGCCGTGCCGCGTCGGCACTGCCAAGACGGCCGACCTGATCAAGAAAGAGAAGTGGGATACGGGCCTGCTGGAAGAGTTGTCGCAAGTCATGCGTGACGCATCGATCTGCGGTCTGGGCCAGGCTGCGCCGAATCCGGTCGACTGTGTCGTCAAGTATTTCCCGCATGAGTTGGCTTGAGCCGCTACGGAATAAGGTGAACTGAAAATGAACGCAATTACCCGAAACGAACTGGCACAACTGGATGTGCCGACCGTAACCTTCGAACTGAACGGCCGCGAAGTGACCGGCCGCGCGACGGACACGATCTTGGAGATCGCCAAGCGCGAAGGCATCGAGGTTCCGCACCTGTGCTACAAGGAAGGCATGGACACGGCCGGTAACTGCCGCGCCTGCGTCGTCGAAATCAATGGCGAACGCGTGCTGGCACCGTCCTGCTGCCGCAATCCGGCCAACGGCATGAAGGTCAACACCGAAAGCGATCGCGCGGTTGCCGCACAGAAGATGGTGCTGGAACTGCTGTCGTCGGACATGCCGGAAACCGAATACACGCGCAACAACGAAGTGGATTACTGGGCCGAGAAGATGAAGGTCGGTAAGCCGCGCTTCTCGCCGCGCGAACAGACGCCGCCGGATTTCTCCCATCCTGCGATCAGCGTCAACCTCGACGCCTGCATCCAGTGCACGCGCTGCTTGCGTGCCTGCCGCGACGAACAAGTCAACGACGTCATCGGCCTGGCTTTCCGCGGCGATCACGCGAAGATCGTGTTCGACATGGACGATCCGATGGGCGCATCGACTTGCGTCGCCTGCGGCGAATGCGTCCAGGCTTGCCCGACCGGCGCGCTGATGCCGGCACGCGATGTTGGCTTGAACGTGCCGGACAAGCAGGTCGATTCCGTCTGCCCGTATTGCGGCGTCGGTTGCCAGCTGACCTATAACGTCAAGGACAACAAGATTCTGTACGTCGAAGGCCGCGATGGCCCGGCCAACCATGCACGTCTGTGCGTCAAGGGCCGCTACGGCTTCGACTATGCGCATCACCCGCATCGTCTGACCAAGCCGCTGATCCGCCGCGCGGATGCGCCGAAAAAAGGCGACTTCGAAATGGATCCGGATCGCGTGATGGAAGTCTTCCGCGAAGCAACCTGGGAAGAAGCCCTGGCTGCTGCCGCCGGCAAGTTCGTTGAAATTCGCGACACGCATGGCAAGAAGGCGCTGGCCGGTTTCGGTTCGGCCAAGGGCTCGAACGAAGAAGCGTATCTGTTCCAGAAACTCGTGCGTACCGGTTTCGGCAGCAACAACGTCGACCACTGCACGCGCCTGTGCCACGCATCGTCGGTTGTTGCGCTGCTGGAAGGTATCGGTTCCGGCGCCGTGTCGAATCCGGTGATGGATGTGACGAAGGCGGAAGTGATCGTCGTCATCGGCGCGAACCCGACCGTCAACCACCCGGTTGCTGCAACCTGGATCAAGAATGCCGTGCGTAACGGTTCCAAGCTGATCGTCTGCGATCCGCGCCGTTCGGAAATGTCGCGCATTGCACATCGCTTCATGCAGTTCAAGGCCGATACCGACGTCGCGATGCTGAACGCGATGATGAACGTCATCGTCACCGAGAATCTGGTCGACAAGGACTTCATTGAAAGCCGCACCATCGGTTACGAAGAACTGCGCAAGAACGTCGAAGGCTACACGCCTGAACTGATGGCGCCGATCTGCGGCATCGATGCGGAAACGCTGCGCTATGTCGCGCGTCTGTATGCGACGTCGAAGGCTTCGATCATCCTGTGGGGCATGGGCGTATCGCAGCACGTTCACGGTACCGACAATGCACGCTGCCTGATCGCGCTGGCACTGATGACCGGTCAGATCGGTCGTCCGGGTACGGGTCTGCATCCGTTGCGCGGCCAGAACAACGTGCAAGGTGCTTCCGATGCCGGTCTGATCCCGATGGTGTACCCGGATTACCAGCCGGTTACCGACGAGAAGGTTCGCGCCAACTTCGCGAAGGCATGGAAGATGCCGGTCGAGCAGCTCGATCCGAACCCGGGTTTGACCGTGGTCGAAATCATGCATGCGATCACCGACGGCAAGATTCGCGGTCTGTACGTGCAGGGTGAAAACCCGGCGATGTCGGATCCGGACGCAAACCACGCGCGTGAAGCACTGGCGACGCTGGATCACCTCGTCGTGCAGGATATCTTCCTGACCGAGACCGCTTATCTGGCAGACGTCATCCTGCCGGCCAGCGCGTTCCCGGAAAAGACCGGTACGTTCACCAACACCGACCGTATCGTGCAGATGGGCCGCCAGGCAGTGAATCCGCCGGGCGATGCCAAGCAGGATCTGTGGATCATCCAGCAGATGGGCCAACGTCTGGGTTGCGACTGGAACTACAAGCACGTGTCGGAAGTGTTCGACGAAATGCGTCACACGATGCCGAGCATTGCCGGTATCACGTGGGATCGTCTGGAACGTGAAGATGCGGTTGTCTATCCCTGCGAGAAAGAAGGCGATCCGGGCGATCCAGTCGTGTTTGTCGACAGCTTCCCGCGCGAAACGGGTCGTGCACGCTTCGTCCCTGCCGACATCATCCCGGCAAACGAGCGTCCGGACACCGAGTATCCGATGGTGCTGATCACCGGCCGCCAGCTGGAACACTGGCACACCGGCAGCATGACGCGTCGTGCGACGGTGCTGGATTCGATCGAGCCGGATCCGATCGCGCTGATCCACCCGCTGGATCTGGTTGCGATGGGCGGCAAGCCGGGCGATCTGATCACGCTGGAATCGCGTCGTGGCCAAGTGTCGTTGTATGCACGTGCGGATGACAGCTCGCCGCGCGGCGCAGTCTTCGTACCGTTCTGCTACTACGAAGCAGCGATCAACCGTCTGACGAATGCAGCGCTGGATCCGTTCGGCAAGATTCCGGAATTCAAGTACTGCGCAATCCGCATCACTCTGGGCGGTACACCTCCGGTGCAGTCCAGCTACGGCGGTGGTCAGGCATTGGCCAATCTGACCAACGGCATGGCAGCTGCCAACTGATCGACTGCTTCACTGCAGTTGTAGTAATCGACAACCGGCACTGGCTGCAAAGCCAGTGCCGGTTGTTTCATTCTGGGATAGCATGGCGTTCGTCCATCGTCTGCCCGTGATTTACAGATACTTCTTTTCTTAGTCTATGAATGCTCGTCCTATTCTTTCCAACGCTGTCCGCAAATTGACGCATGACGTCGAAGTCATGGATGAGCGGGGACGTGCTTCGACGATCGCCATCCCTGCGGAACAGCCGTTGACCATCTATGTCGACAAACGCGAACTGGTGACGTTGATGACGCTGGGCGGTGCTCCTGAAGCGCTGACGCTGGGCTATTTGCGTAATCAACGCCTGATCGCGAACATCGAAGACATTCTGTCTGTCCAGGTGGATTGGGATGTGGAAGCGGCAGTGGTCGTGACGCGCAACGGCATTGCCGATATCGAAGCACGCACGGCAGAACGCACCGTGACGACCGGCAGCGGCGAGGGCACCGTATTCGGTGGATGGATGGATGCAGTTGACGCCATCACGCTACCGGCAGATGCGCGCCTGAAGCAATCGACGTTGTACAGGATTATTGAAACTGTGCGAACGCATCGCTCGGTCTACAAGCAGGCGGGCTCTGTGCATGGCTGTGCGCTGTTTTCCGCCGAAGGCGAATTGATTCACTTTGCCGAGGATGTCGGACGTCATAATGCCGTCGATGCGATTGCAGGCCGGATGTGGTACGACGGCATGGGGGGCGACGACAAGGTTTTCTATACGACCGGCCGTTTGACATCCGAGATGGTGATGAAAGGTGCGCAGATGGGCATTCCATTCCTGCTCTCGCGTTCGGGTGCGACGCAAATGGGGCACATGGTGGCAGAGCGGTTGAAGATGTCGTTATTTGCCCGCTGCAGCGGGCGTCATTTTCTGCTGCTGAGCGGCGCAGACCGAATTGTGTTCGACGACGTTGACACAGCAGGCGACACGATTTCCTGAATTGTTTTCCTGGCGGGAAAGAATAGGACGGCAAAGTGATGCAAATTGCCGACACCTATAAGGTTATTGTGGTGGCGATAGCGGAGGAAAATCGCGGCGATTCATATCGATCGACTTGATATATACGTTATAAGTGACTGTAATTAAAGGGGATTTTTCTTCTCTTGGAGAAATTATAGTCTGCCAATCATTTTCTATGAATTATGGTTCGCATTAAATACTTTAACTATCCGTAATACCATAATGGGCATAGGATGCATCTGAAGTCTGCAAAACCATGTGTTGCGGACTGGTTCCGCAAAAGACAGACATCCTAATTTGAAGGAGAGTGCAATGATCAATACCGCACTTGAGCAATGCCCGATTCGTGACGCCGTTGCCTGCCATCTCGCTGCGTATAACGCGGCTTTCTATGAGCTGGGTCTGAGCTGGCATTGGGATGATGAAACGTTCCACGGCCTGCAAAGCCTGGATTGCGAACGCGATCGCATCAAGAAATACATGGAAATGCATCAATCGCATCTGCTGAAAGCTTACGATGCTGATTTCCTGATCGATGCAATTCAGTCGACCAAGGCACGCTGCTTCGATACGATGACCGATGGCGGCTCCCGGATGGCGGCACAGGTGGACTGGGCCGAATTCCAGCGCGCGGAAGTCGGAACCTGAGCGTTTGCCGATTATCTGATTCATTCGATTCGACGCAGGTATTCATATTTACTAAGTCGTATCTGCGTCGCATTCACGTAGTGTGCATACATCGCTTCAGCGATAAAAAATCCGCCTCAAGGGCGGATTTTTTATAACTCATTAAGGACTCAGCCGCGCCGCCCGAACATCATCTGTTCCGCCAATAATTGTTTGGCCGGACGAATGCCGTCGGCCAGACCCAGCGACAAGCCCAGCAGTGTTTGCGACAGGCTGCCCGCCGGCGCACTGGCGAAAACGCGTGCCATCAGATCGGTCAGATGAATCGTGAGATTGCGGTCAGGTTGGCGTTGTTGGGCGAATTCCTGCAATGCGGCAGGCTGCGCCTGTTGCGACAATGCACGAGCCAGCGTGACCGCATCGCGCAATCCCAAATTGAGTCCTTGTCCCGCGACCGGGTGCAGCGTTTGCGCAGCGTTGCCGATTGCGATCGTGCGCGCGGTGGAAGGCGCATGGGCGTTCAGTCCGAGCGGGAAGGCATGGCGCGGTGTGCAAGATATGAAGGTGCCGAGGCGCGTGCCGAATGCCTGTCCCAGTTCGGCAAGGAAATGGCGATCGTCCAGCGCCAGCAGGCGTGCTGTCGTTTGCGGACGGGCACACCAGACCAGCGCATAGCCGTCACCCTGCGGCAGCAATGCGAGTGGTCCTTCATCGGTGAAGCGTTCGAAAGCGCGATGCGCAATCGCTGCGCTGGCCGTGACATGCGAGACGATCGCGGTCTGGTCGTAATCGCGATGCAACGCCTTGCGGGTTTGATCGGAGAAGACGCCGCCTTCGGCCTGCACCACGATGGCGGCATGCAGGTCGTTGCGTTCGCTGAAGTGTACGGTGGCGGCATCGGGCGTTTCCGTGATGCCCAGCACGGATGCTGGGCGGATCGCTGCAATGCCAAGCGAGGCTGCTCGCGCATCCAATGCGGAAACGATGGCGCCATAGCGGCAGACATAGCCAAGCGCAGGCAGCGCGTAATCATCGCGATCGATCAGCGTACGGCCGAAATGGCCGCGCCGCGACACATGGATCTGATGGATAGGCGTCGTACCGGCGGGCCACGCCTGTGCCGTTTCGAGCAGTTGACGGCTGCCGTAGGAAAGCGCAATCGAACGCGGGTCACGTGCGCTCTGTTCGGCGCTGCGCGCATCGATGACGGCGATGCGATGCGGTGCCATGCCATATTCAACGAGCAAGGCCGCCAGCGCTAGGCCAACAGGGCCGGCGCCGCAAATCGCGATGTCGTAATCGAGGTGCATGGCTTACTGCTGCATCAGGGCTTCGATATCGGCCACGGTTTTGGGTGCGGCCGCGCTCAGGATATGCACGCCGTTTTCCGTTACCAGTGCATCGTCCTCGATGCGGATACCGATGTTCCAGTATTGCTCGGGTACGCCTTCGGCAGGCCGTACGTAGATGCCGGGTTCGACCGTCAGGATCATGCCGGGCTGCAGCGTGCGCCATGGTCGTTCATTGCCGTTCAGATAGGCGTCGCGATAGTCGCCGACGTCGTGCACGTCCATGCCGAGCCAGTGACCGGTGCGATGCATGTAGAACTGGCTGTAGGCGCGGGTTTCGATGACGCTGTCCAGCGAGCCAACCTTGGTCTTGTCGAGCAGGCCGGTATCGAGCATGCCTTGCGCCAGCACTTTGACGGCGGCGTCATGGCCGTCCATGAAGCGTTTGCCGGGTGCAATCTCCGCGATGGCGGCAGCTTGCGCGGCGAGCACGATTTCGTACAGTTCCTTCTGCGGTCCCGAAAACTTGCCGTTGGCGGGAAACGTGCGCGTGATGTCGGACGCGTAACTATCCAGTTCGCAGCCGGCATCGATCAGCACGAGGTCGCCATCCTTCAGTTCGGCATCGCTGGCGCGGTAATGCAGAACGCAGGCATTGGCGCCGGTGGCGACGATGGAGCCATAGGCCGGGAACTGTGAACCGTTGTTGCGGAATTCGTGCAGGATTTCGGCTTCCAGATGATATTCGCGCAAGCCGGGCCGGGCGACGCGCATGGCCCGGCGATGCGCAGCGGCGGCGATATCTGCAGAACGCTGCATGATGTCGATCTCGGTCGCATCCTTCTTCAGCCGCATTTCGTCCAGCAACACTTGAATATCGTAGGCAGAAGCGGGTGGTACGACGCCGGCGCGCGCCTGATTGCGCACGTCTTGCAGCCAGCGCTGCACCTGCGCATCGAGTTTCTCGCTATTGCCGAGCGCATAGAACAGCGCTGGCGCATCGGCCATCAGCTTCGGCAATTCGACATCAAGCGCGCCGATCGGATAGGCGACGTCGAAGCCGAACGCTTCGCGCGCGGCTTCGGGGCCGTAGCGGAAACCATCCCAGATTTCGCGCTCCAGATTCTTTTCGCGGCAGAACAGGATGGATTGATTTGCATGTTCGCCGCAAACCAGCACGATGACGGCTTCCGGTTCGGTGAAGCCGGAGAGATAGTAGAAATAACTGTCGTGACGGTACGGGTAATCGGCATCGCGATTACGCATGACTTCGGGCGCGGTCGGCACGATGGCGATGCCGCCGCCCTTGGCCTGCATCTGCTTGAGCAGCGCTGCACGTCGATCGGCGTAAACCTTGAAGTTCATCATGTTCTTCCTGTCAATGGCGCGTTCAATTGTTCCAGACGTTCCGGCGTGCCGACGTCGGTCCAGGCACCGCGATACAGTTCGCCGCCCACTTGGCCGCGCGCCGCATATTCGCGCAGCAGCGGAGCCAGCTTGGCGGTTTCGCCAGCGGCGATACTGTCGAACATCGATGGCCGGTAGACACCGATGCCGGAGAACGTGTAGCGCGGTTCGCCTTCGTTGGCGATGGAAAAGCTGTGCAACGCAAAATCCCCTTTGGGATTGTGCGCCGGATTCTTCACCAGGTACAACCAGGCGACGTCGCGCTGATCGATCGGATGCGGGTTGCCCCAGACGTCGTTGTCTTCCAGCACATTTTTGACCTGCTCGAAATCGAAATGGGGGCAGTAGATGTCCGCTGCAAGGGCAACGAACGGTTCGTCGCCGAGCAGATGGCGTGCCAGGGCGATGCCGCCGGCCGTTTCCAGCGCCGTGCCTTCCGGCGAATAGGAAAGGCGTGCACCGAATTGTGAGCCATCGCCCAACGTTTCTTCGATCAGGTGGCCGAGATGCGCATGGTTGATGACGATGTCGGTAATGCCGGCGCGCACCAGATTCAGGATGTGCCAGACGATCAATGGCCGGCCGCGCACTTTCAGCAGCGGCTTGGGGCAGCTATCGGTCAGCGGGCGCATGCGTTCGCCGCGTCCGGCGGCGAAGATCATTGCTTTCATTTTCTGTCGCGGTAAGTGATGGCGAAGTAAATGCGAAGGTCGAGGCGCAGTGCCTCAGAACGTATAGCCGACCTGGGGTGCCTTGTTTTCCAGTTCGTCGAGCAGCCTGACCAGCGGCGCCAGTTCCTTGTAACGATAGGCGACCTTGCGCGTGTATTCCATCACGAGCGGCAGGTCCTTCAGATAGCCGTCCTTGCCGTCGCGGTGATACAGGCGGGCGAAAATGCCCAGTACCTTCAGGTGGCGCTGCAGCCCCATCCATTCGAAATCGCGGTAGAAGGCGTCGATATCCGGATTGACCGGCAGGCCGGCGCGGCGGGCATGTTCCCAGTAGCGGATGGTCCAGTCGAGCACGATTTCCTCATCCCATTGCACATAGGCATCGCGCAGCAGAGAGACGAGATCGTAGGTGATGGGGCCATAGACGGCGTCCTGGAAATCCAGAATGCCCGGATTGCCTTTGGGCAGCACCATCAGATTGCGCGAATGGTAGTCGCGATGCACATAGACTTGCGGTTGGGCGAGGTTGTTGGCCAGCAGCAGTTCGAAAATCTTGTCGAGTGCAGCGGTCTGCTTTTCCGTCATCGTCACGCCGAGATGACGGCCGACATACCACTCGGGGAACAGCTTCAGTTCGCGCAGCAGCAGCGCACGATCGTATTCGGGCAACACATCCGGCTGGCTGCGCGCCTGCATCAGTACGAGTGCTTCGATGGCATCCATGTACAGCTTGTGCGCGTTGTCGGGATTCAGCAGTTGCAAATAGGTGGTCGAGCCGAGGTCGGTCAGCAGCAGAAAGCCGCGTTCGACGTCCTGCGCCAGGATGCCGGGAACCGAGACACCGGTTTCGGCCAGCACGCCGGCGACGTGGACGAACGGCCGCACGTCTTCCTGCGGCGGTGGCGCATCCATTGCGATATAGCTGGCGCCATCGGCGCCGCCTACGCGGAAATAGCGGCGAAAGCTGGCATCAGAGGAAGCGGGGCGCAGCGAGGATACGGCAAGTTGCGGGGCGGTCAGCGACGCGAGCCAGTGTTGCAGCTCGGTCAGACGGGCGTCTTCGGTGGAATCGGGGCGTGGGGAGACAGACATGAGGGGAAAAGCTAATCCGGTTTATGGACGGTGAGTTCCCATATAATAAGGGATTCAATTCAGAATCGTCGGAAAATCGCCAGCGATGGTACTCAAAAACTTATTTTCATGACCTGGCTGTTTGCATCATTTTTCCCCCGGCGATTGGCGATGTCGTTGACGGTTGCGGCAGTTGCCATGCCGGCGGTCGCGCAGACCGCCGCAGAGCGCCAGGCATCGGACGATCAGGCGCCGACCAATGTCAGCGCCGAACAGATGACGGGCCGGCCCGATCGCGAAATCGTGCTGGAGCGCGACGTCGAAATCACGCGCGGCGAGACGACGGTCAATTCCGACCATGCCACCTACTGGATCGAGGAAGACGAGGTCGAGGCCAGCGGCAATGTCCGCATGACGCGTTTCGGCGACCGCTATACCGGCGACAAGATGCGCCTGAAGATGGATACGGGCGAAGGGTACGTCGAGAATCCGACCTATCACATGAAGGCGAACAACGCGCATGGCGTGGCGGATCGTCTCGATTTCGAATCGCAGGAACGTGCCAGGGTTTCCACCGCGACCTACAGCACCTGCGAGGGCCCCGATCCAGACTGGTACCTGAAGTCCAGCACGATGACCTTCGACAAGGGGCTGGACACCGGTACGGCAAATGGCGCCGTCATCTATTTCAAGGATGTGCCCATCATCGGCACGCCGTACATTTCCTTCCCGTTGTCCGACGCGCGCAAGTCGGGCTTCCTGCCGCCCAGCATCGGTACGTCGAGCCGCGGCGGTCTGGAAATCATGACGCCGTATTACTTCAATATCGCGCCCAATCGCGATTTCACGCTGTCGCCGCGTTACATTGCGCGCCGCGGCCTGATGATCGGCGGCGATGCGCGTTACCTGGGCTACGACTATTCGGGCGAAACCAAGTTCGAATATCTCGGCAACGACCGCGAGACGCATACCAATCGCTACTCGATTTCGTCGCAGCATCGCCAAACGCTGACGCCGCAGGCATCGTTTTCCTGGAATTTGAACGGGGCTTCGGACGACGACTATCCAAGCGATTTTTCGCAAAACTTGGCGACCAGCACCGAACGCTTGCTGTTGCGGGATTTGAACTTCAGCTACAAAGGCAGTTTCTGGACCGCTACTGCGCGTGCGTCGAACTATCAGGTGCTGCAGGATCCGGATGCGCCGATTTCCCGGCCGTATGACCGTTTGCCGCAATTGACGTGGAGTGGACGGCAATACGACGTCGGCGGTTTCGACTGGTCGACGACCGTGCAGGCCACCAGTTTCTGGCATCCCGACTATGTGCGCGGCGACCGCTTCGTCGTGAATCCATCGGTTTCCTATCCGATCGTCCGCCCCAGCTATTTCATCACGCCGAAAGTATCGCTGACCGCCACCAGCTACAACCTGCAGAATACGGAAGCGCAGTTCAACAATGGACTGACATACGATTCCAGCCCCGGATATGCGTTGCCGACTTTCTCTCTGGACAGCGGCCTGGTTTTCGAGCGCGAGGCGAGCTTGTTCGGCAATAGCATGACGCAGACGCTTGAGCCGCGCCTGTTTTACGTGAAGACGCCATATCGCGATCAGAGCCGTACGCCGATCTTCGATACCGGTGAAGCCGACTTGAGCTTCGCCCAGATCTTCAGCGAAAACCGTTTCGTCGGCTACGATCGCATCAGCGATGCAAATCAGTTGACGGCGGCGCTGGTAACGCGCTATCTGGAAGCGAACGGCGCAGAGCGTATGCGACTGGCGATCGGCCAGCGCTTCTATTTCGAAGACCAGCGCGTGACGCTGCCGAACCAGGTTTCGAACAACGACACCAAGTCCGACCTCTTGGCATCCGCTGCAGTCCGGTTTTCCGAGAAGTTGAGTGCGGAGGCGACGATCCAGTACAGCGCGACGCAGAAGGATGTGACGCGTGCCAATTACACGATGAGCTGGCGGCCGGAACCGAAGAAGGTGTTGAACCTCAGCTACCGCATCGACGTGCCGAACGAACTGCGCCAGATCGATGTCTCAGGACAGTGGCCGATCGCCGACCGCTGGTACGGTGTGGCGCGCGTCAATTATTCGCTGGACAACAACTATGCGGAACGCAATACGAGGCCATTGAATGTGCCGCCCGCCAACGGCCTGTCCGAAGGTCTCCTGGGCCTCGAATACAAGGCCGACTGCTGGATTTTCCGTGTCGTTGCACAGCGCATTCCGACGTCGACCGGCGAATCCAATTCCAGTCTGTTCTTCCAGCTGGAGCTGAGCGGCCTGGCGAAGCTGGGTTCCGACCCGCTGTCGGCGCTGCGCAGCAGCATTCCGGGCTATCAGCCTATCAGCAACCAATCCGATACCAACCATTCCGGTATGTAAATCATGCGTACTTTCGATCCGATGACCCGTATTCAGAATTACCTGTCGCGCAGTTGCCAATTACTGGCGACCGCGATGTTCGCGTGCTGCCTGCCGGTGCTGGCCCATGCGCAGGATGCAGCCAAGCCTGCCGCACGGTCGCAGCCTCGACTGTCGGATGCGATCCTGGTAGTCGTCAACAGCGACGTCATCACGCGCCAGGAATTCCTGCGGCGCCTGAAGGTGATCGAGGACAGGCTGAAGAGCCAGGGTGGGCAGATGCCGCCGCCGGAGCAACTGCATCGCCAGCTGCTGGAGCGGATGATTCTCGAACGTGCGCAGTTGCAGCGGGCGAAAGAGCGCGGCATCAAGGTCGACGACGCGATGCTCGATCGTGCAGTCGCGCGCATTGCCGACCAGAACAAGATGACGATGACGGAATTCCGCCAGCGTCTGGAGCAGGACGGCATGCAGTACTCCGCTTTTCGCGAAGACATCCGCAACGAGATGATGATGCAGCGCCTGCGCGAGGTTGAAGTCGACAACAAGATCCAGGTATCGGATGCAGAGATCGATGCCTATCTGACGGCACACAACGCTACTGCGTCGGCGCCGCAGGAATTGAACATCGCGCAAATCCTGATTCGCGTGCCGGAGAACGCGACCGAAGAACAACTGGCTGCCAGCCAGAAGCGCGTCGATGAAGTGATCGCGCAACTGAATGCCGGCACCGACTTCAGCAAACTGGCGACCGCTTACTCGGATGCGCCGGACGGTCTGTCTGGCGGCGAACTCGGATGGCGTTCGGAGGATCGCCTGCCGCAACTGTTCGTCGATGCTGTGAAAAACGTGCAGCAGGGACAGATTGCGCCAGTCGTCAAGAGCGGTAACGGTTTCCACATTCTCAAGCTGGTTGGTCGGCGCACAGCAAGCGTGTTACGCGGAGGGCAGGAAGATCCATCCGCGGCGCCGGTCAGCGTGCAGCAGACGCATGCCGCGCATATCCTGATCAAGGTTAATCAGGTGGTTTCCGCATCCGATGCGCAGCGCAAGCTGCTGGATATCAAACAGCGTATCGAGAACCATGCGGCCACTTTCGAAGAAATGGCGCGCCTGTATTCCAATGACGCATCCGCGGCGAAGGGCGGCGATCTCGGCTGGATCTATCCGGGCGACACCGTGCCGGAATTCGAGCGCGCGATGGATGCCTTGCCGGTCGGCCAGCTCAGCGAGCCGATCGAATCGCCTTTCGGCTATCACCTGATTCTCGTCAAGGAACGCAAGATCGACGACGTATCGCAGGAGCGCAAACGTGCTGCAGCGCGTCAGGCGATTCGCGCGCAAAAGCTGGAGGGCGCCGTGCAGGATTGGCTGCGCCAGGTACGCGATGAAGCCTATGTCGAATATCGTCTGAACGATCAGTAATCGATTCATAATCCGCAGGCAACGGCCGAACAGACGACGCGCCTACTTTCCGAATCGGGAGGCATCATGAGCAAGCGACCGACGATTGCCATTACCTGCGGCGAGCCGGCCGGCATCGGTCCGGAAATCTCGATTCGTGCCGCGTGGGAATCGCGCTGCGACATCCGCAGCGTGCTAATCGGCGATGCTGCTTTTCTCGCCATGCTGGCTGCCGAAATCAATCCGGCAATCCAGTTGTCCGCGATTTCAGTGCAAGCGGTCGAGAACGATGGCTTCCCGGATTTTCCGCGCGATCGCATCGCCGTCATCGATTGTCCACTGGCGGCACCTGTCGTCGCTGGCCAGCTGGACGCACGAAACGGTCGTGCAGTGCTGCAGACGCTGGACGTGGCGATCGCCGGTGCGCTGCAAGGCCGCTTTGATGCCATCGTCACTGCGCCACTGCAGAAGAGCACGATCAATGATGCCGGCGTGCCTTTCACCGGCCATACCGAATATCTGGCGGAGAAGACGGCAACGCCGCAAGTCGTGATGATGCTGGCGACGAACGCCACGCAGCAGCCGTTGCGCGTCGCACTGGCGACTACGCACTTGGCATTGAGGGACGTGGCGGATGCCATCACCATCGACAGCCTCGGCAGCATTCTCGCCATTGTGCATGCCGACCTGCAGAAGAAATTCGGCATCGCGCAACCGCGCATCCTCGTCACCGGTCTGAATCCGCATGCAGGCGAGGGCGGCTATCTGGGACGAGAAGAAATCGACGTTATTCAGCCGGCACTGTTGGCCGCGCAGGAAAAAGGTATCGATGCACGCGGCCCCTATCCGGCCGATACGCTGTTCCAGCAGCGCCATCTGAAGGATGCCGATTGTGTGCTGGCGATGTACCACGACCAGGGACTGCCGGTGCTGAAATACGCCAGCTTCGGACTGGGCGTCAACATTACATTGGGCTTGCCGATTATTCGCACGTCGGTCGACCACGGTACGGCGCTTGATCTCGCTGCCGCAGGTCTCGGCCAGTCCGATCATGGCAGCATGCTGGAAGCGATGCGCGTTGCCGCGGCGATGGCGGCCGCTTCCGGTGCTGCAACCTAAGTTGTTTGTCTCAACCGTTTTTTGTCTTCATGAAACATATTCCCCGCAAGCGCTTCGGCCAGAACTTTCTGACTGACGATGCCGTTCTGCACGACATCATTCGTGCCATCGATCCGCTACCGGATGACACGATGGTCGAGATCGGCCCCGGCCTGGCCGCGATGACGCGCCTGCTGGTCGACGAAGTTGCGCAATTGCATGTGGTCGAACTGGATCGCGATCTCGTTACGCGATTGCAGAAAACCTTCGATCCAAAGAAGTTGATCGTGCATTCGGCCGATGCGCTGCAGTTCGACTTTGCATCGATTCCGGTACCGGCAGGACGCAAGCTGCGCGTCGTCGGCAACCTGCCGTACAACATTTCCAGCCCGCTGCTGTTTCATCTGGCACAGATCGCGCCGCAGGTGCAGGATCAGCATTTCATGTTGCAGAAGGAAGTGGTCGAACGCATGGTGGCAGAGCCGGGCAGCAAGACTTATGGACGCCTGTCGGTGATGCTGCAATGGCGTTATCACATGGAACTAATGTTCGTGGTGCCGCCGACCGCCTTCGATCCGCCGCCGCAAGTCGATTCCGCGATCGTGCGCATGATTCCGCTGGCACAGCCGCTGGCTTGCGACGTGCAGAAACTGGAACGTGTCGTGCAGCAGGCGTTCTCGCAGCGGCGAAAGGTGATCCGCAATTGCCTGTCGGGCATGTTCGACGAAGCGGCGCTGGTCGATGCCGGTATCGATCCGCAATTGCGCCCGGAAGCGATCGCGCTCGAACATTACGTAGCACTGGCGAATCGTCTCTGAATCAGCCTTCCGGCAACAAATGCCGGAACGGCATAAAATTCGAGTCTTCGGATTTTTTACGGGGATTTCCCATGCGTCTACTTCATACCATGCTGCGTGTCGGCAATCTGGATCGTTCGATCGACTTCTACACCAAAGTGCTCGGCATGAAACTGCTGCGCAAGAAAGAGAATCCGGAATACAAATACACCCTGGCTTTCGTCGGTTACGGCAACAATCCGGATCATGCGGAAATCGAACTGACGTACAACTGGGGCGTCGACAAATACGAGATGGGCACGGCCTACGGCCACATGGCAATCAGCGTGCCGGATGCCTACAAGGCCTGCGAAGAGGTCAAGAAGGCGGGCGGCAAGGTGACGCGCGAAGCAGGTCCGGTCAAGGGCGGCACGACCGTCATCGCCTTCGTCGAAGATCCCGACGGTTACAAGGTGGAATTCATCGAGCGCAAGGACGAGAAGAATTTCGTCAGCCTGTAAAAGGCGATCACGGCAAACGTCGTAATGCAAACGCAATAAGCATACGCAGACAAGAAAAACGCGCCGAAGGCGCGTTTTGCATTGAGGCCTTCCGAAACGCGATTTCAAAAGATCGGCAGCGTCTCCGGCGCATGATCACGCAACGCCTTCTTCGCCGCCTCGAATTCCGGAAAAATGGATTGCACGGTCGCCCAGAAGCGCGGGCTGTGGTTCATCTCGCGCAGATGCGACAGTTCGTGCGCAATCACATAATCGATCAGCGGCAGCGCGAAATGTACGAGACGCCAGTTCAGCCGGATGCGGCCGTCCGCGGTACACGAGCCCCATTGCGTGGTGGCGGACGAGAGCGCAAACGAGCGGTAGTCGACGCCCAGTTTCTCCGCATAGATCGGCAGACGTTCACCGAAGATGCGTTTGGCTTCCAGTTGCAGCCAACCCTGCACGCGATCCTTCAGTTGCTGCTCGCCCGCATCCGCAGGCAGGCAGATCGTCAGTTCCTTCGCTGCGGCGTCGTACAGCGCGCCGGCCGATTGCGTCGCGCGGATACGCAACGTGATGTCGTTGCCTAGATAAGGCAGCTTGCCGCCGTCGCGCCATTCCATCTGCGGCTGCAGACGTCGCGCCGAACGCTCGCGGCGTTCGTTCAGCTTGGCGAAGATCCAACGCTGCTTTTCGTGGATGGCGTTTTCGATCTCGGTCAGCGTCACCCATTTCGGCGCCGTGATGCGCAGGCCGTCGTCGTCGATCATGAAACCGATCGAGCGGCGCTTGGAGCGCACCAGTGCATAGTCCAATGCGTGTTCGCCGATCTGCACACGGCGCTTGCCATGCGGTACGGGGCGCGGCGGTTCGCTTATCGAAGGCGGTGCGGCAGGTGCCGGTCGGAACAGACCTTCCGGTTCCTGCACTGGCGCGGGCTGATCGATGCGCGGCTGCGCGGAAACGTCCGGCGAAAAGAAATCGAGCTGCAGCGACAGCTGTTTCGGATCGGGCGAAGTGTGGCGCAGCAGCTTCAAGGATGGACTTGGCGTATCAGCGGGTTGATTGGTCGGCAGGATAGGCGTGCGGAGAAATCACACGCATTTCGGATTCTATCCAATTTTCAACCTGCTGCATGAGTTCGGCCGCATTGAGGCCTTCCGGCGAGATCGGTTTGCCGATCGATACGGTGATCAGTCCCGGTCGCTTGATGAAGGCGTTGCGCGGCCAGCATTCGCCGGCGTTCAATGCGATCGGCACGACGATGGTGTCCGTTTCCACCGCCAGGCGCGTGCCGCCCATCTTGTATTTGCCCTGCTGGCCGACCGGGATGCGCGTGCCTTCCGGGAACATGATGATCCATTGCCCATCCTGCAGACGCTGCCGACCTTCGCGCGCGACCTGTGCGAACGCATCCTTGCCGTTCTTGCGATCGATCGGGATCATGCGCAGTAGCGCCAGCGCCCAGCCGAACAGCGGGATATAGATCAGCGAGCGTTTCAGCACGAAGACCAGCGGACGCGGCATCTTCCACAGCAGGAAGATCGTTTCCCATGCCGATTGATGTTTCGACAGCAGGATGGCCGGGCTGTCAGGCAGATTTTCCCAGCCCTTGATCTGATAGCGAATACCGCACAACACCTTCGCGAGCCAGATGATGAAGACGTTCCAGCGCGATGTGACGAAGTAGCGCGTCCGGTACGGAAACGGCGCGAAGACGAAGCAGACCAGTGCCCAGATCGGCGTCACGATCAGCATGATCAGCGCGAACAGTAGCGAACGGACAAACAGCAGAATGTTGGACATCGAATCTCCACAAGCGAAGCGCCGTTCGGCGTTCGCGAATTATTTTTCTCCGGCAACCGGTTTCAGCAGATGGTCGACGACGGCAGCAAGGTTTGGATAGGTCGTCGTACTCGGTGGCAGGCCGCCTTTTTCGCTGGTCTTTTCGCCCTTGCCGGTCAGTACCAGATAGGGTTTGCAGCCGACGATGTAGCCTGCCTGCAGATCGCGCAGCGAATCGCCGACGGTCGGCACGCCTTTCAGACTGACGTCGAAGCGTTTGCCGATCGCTTCCAGCATGCCGGCCTTGGGTTTGCGGCAATCGCAATTGTCGTCCGCTGCATGTGGACAGAAGAAGATGGCATCGATATCGGCGCCGACCGCCTGCGCTGCCGTGTGCATCTTCTGATGGATCGCGTTCAGCGTCATCATGTTGAACTTGCCGCGCGCCACGCCGGACTGGTTGGTGCAGACAACCACGCGATAGTCGGCCTGATTCAAACGTGCGATCGCCTCTAGCGAACCGGGAATCGGAATCCACTCGTCGGGCGATTTGATGAAATCGTCCGAGTCATAGTTGATGACGCCGTCACGGTCGAGGATGATCAGTTTCATCGGACGCTTTTCGGAAGATGTCTGCATGACGATCGCGTTTCGTGAGTTGATGATCAGGAAGCCAGGCGCGAAATATCGGCGACGCGGTTCATCGCCGCATGCAGCGTCGCCAGCAGGCCGAGGCGATTGTTGCGCAGCGCGGCATCATCGGCATTGACCATCACGCCGTCGAAAAAGGCATCGACCGGCGTTTTCAGCGCGGCCAGTGCTTGCAGCGAGGCGGTGTAGTCACCGCGGTCGAAGGCGGCATCGGCTTGCGGCGTCACGGTTGCCAGCGTGTTATTGAGCGCGGCTTCTGCTTCTTCCTTCAGCAATGTCGTATCGACTTTCGCAGCAACTTCGCCTTCGACTTTTTTCAGGATGTTCGTCACGCGCTTGTTGGCGGCAGCGAGACTTTCGGCTTCAGGCAATGCAGCGAAGGCACGTACGGCGGCGAGACGGTCGGCGACGTCTGCCAGGCGTTGCGGACGCAATGCCAGCACGGCGTCGATCTCCTGTGCGCTGTAGCCTTGCTCGCGCAAGGTATTGGCGAGGCGATCGAAGATGAAGTTCAGCAAGGCATCGCGATGCTCGGCAGCGATTTTTCCGAAAGATTGCTCTGCCGCAGCGATCAGTTCATCAATGCCGATGGCGAGCTTGCCTTCGATCAGCATGCGAATCACACCGAGTGCATGGCGACGCAGTGCGAAAGGATCCTTGTCGCCGGTCGGCACCTGGCCGATGCTGAACAGACCGATCAGGGTTTCCAGCTTGTCGGCCAGCGCGACGACGGTGCCGACGGCATTGCGCGGCAATTCGTCGCCGGCAAAGCGCGGCTTGTAATGATCTTCGATCGCGTCGGCGACGTCGGCCGGCAGGCCGTCGTGCAAGGCGTAATAACGGCCCATGATGCCTTGCAGTTCCGGGAACTCGCCGACCATGTCGGTCAGCAAGTCGGCCTTCGCCAGTTGCGCAGCGCTGTTGACCTGTTGCGCGTCGACGCCGAGTTTGGCGGCAATCGCCTTTGCGATCGCGCGCACGCGTTCAATGCGTTCGCCCTGCGTGCCGAGTTTGTTGTGATAGACGACCTTGGCCAGACCGTCGACGCGCGATGCCAATGTCTTCTTGCGATCCTGGTCGAAGAAGAATTTCGCATCGGCCAGGCGCGGGCGCACGACGCGCTCGTTGCCGCCGATGACGGCGCTGGCATCGGCCGGCCGGATGTTGGAGACGATCAGGAACTTGTTCGTCAGCTTGCCGCCCGCGTCCAGCAGCGGGAAGTATTTCTGGTTCGCCTTCATCGTCAGGATCAGGCATTCCTGCGGCACGTCGAGAAAACTTTCCTCGAACTGGCCGATCAGCACGTTCGGACGTTCAACCAGACCCGTCACTTCATCGAGCAGTGCATCGTCTTCGATCGGCTTCAAGTTGTCGCCAGCATTCGCGGCGGCTTCCTGCAACTGGCGCACGATCTCGGCGCGGCGTTCAGCAAAACCGGCGATGACGGCACCTTCCTTCGCCAGTTGATCGGCATAGGTATCCGCATGACGGATGTAGACCGGATCGATGCCGGCTTCGAAGCGATGGCCGTGCGTCGTGCTGCCGGCATTCAGACCGAGCACGGAAACCGGAATCACGTCGTTGCCGTACAGTGCGACGAGACCGTGCGCCGGGCGCACGAAATTCACCGAGTCCCAGCCATCGGCCAGTTGATATGTCATGACCTTCGGGATGGGCAGCTTGGCGAGCGTGTCGTCCAGCGCCTTTTGCAGGCCTTCTGCCAGTGTTGCACCTTGCACGACGCTGTGGAAGAACAGCGCTTCGGCCTTGCCGTCGGATTCGCGTTTCAGGTTGGCGACTGCCGATTCGTCGGCGCCCAGCGCAGACAATTTCTTCAACAGTGCCGGCGTGGCCTTGCCGTCGGCGGAAAGGCCAACCGATACCGGCATCAGTTTCTGCGTCACCTGCTTGTCGTCGGCCTGGTCGGCGACGTTCGTGATATGTACGCCGAGACGGCGCGGCGAAGCGAACGGCGTCAGCACGCTGTCCTTTTCCAGCAGGCCCTGCGATTGCAGCGTTGCGTACAGCGTCTGTGCAAACGCGTCGCCGATCTTCTTCAATGCCTTCGGCGGCAGTTCCTCGACGAACAGTTCGACGAGGAGATTGCGTGTATCCATGCTCATGCCGCTTCCTTTTCCATCTGGGCCAGCACTTCGGCGGCATGTTCGGGGTTCGCCATCGGGAAGCCGAGGCGGGCGCGGCTGTCGAGATAGCTCTTGGCAACGCTGCGTGCGAGGTTGCGGATGCGGCCGATGTAGGCAGCACGCTCGGTGACCGAGATCGCGCCGCGCGCATCCAGCAGGTTAAACGTGTGCGCGGCTTTCAGTACCTGTTCATACGCCGGCAGCGCCAGCTTGTTGTCCATCAGATGCAGCGCCTGTTTTTCATGTGCGCCGAATGCGGTGAACAGGAAATCGGCGTCGCTGTGCTCGAAGTTGTAGGTCGACTGCTCGACTTCGTTCTGCTTGTAGACGTCGCCGTAGGTCAGCTTTTTGCCGTCCTTGCCTTCGGTCCACGTCAGGTCGTACACGTTGTCCACGCCCTGCAGATACATCGCCAGACGTTCGAGGCCATAGGTGATTTCGCCGGTGATCGGTTTGCAGTTGATGCCGCCGACCTGCTGGAAGTAGGTGAACTGCGTGACTTCCATGCCGTTCAGCCAGACTTCCCAACCCAGGCCCCAGGCACCTAGCGTCGGGTTTTCCCAGTCGTCCTCGACGAAGCGGATGTCGTTCTGCTTCAGATCGAAGCCCAGCGCTTCCAGCGAACCCAGATAAAGCTCGAGAATGTTTTCCGGCGCCGGCTTCAGCACGACCTGGAACTGATAGTAATGCTGCAGGCGGTTCGGGTTCTCGCCGTAGCGGCCGTCCTTCGGGCGGCGGCTCGGTTGCACGTAGGCGGCTTTCCACGGCTCCGGACCGATCGCGCGCAGGAAGGTGGCGGTATGCGAGGTGCCGGCGCCGACTTCCATGTCGTACGGCTGCAGCAGCGCGCAACCTTGCGCATCCCAGTACTGCTGGAGCGTCAGGATGATTTGTTGAAATGTGAGCATCTTTTCTGGATGGTTGGCGCCCGTGGGACGAACGCGAGGGGAATTTGCCGAAACCCTGAATTTTAACGGGTTTTCCCCGCTATTAGGGCGGCTTGCGGGTCAGGAACCGCGGCGGCGCGTCGCCAGCCAGGCCATGCCCAGCATGGACAATGCAAGCAGGACGATCAGGGCGTTGCCGGCCACCACATAGGGCGTGATGCCGCGATAACCCTGCACCGACGCCGTCAGCACGCCGCGCGTGAAGGGCGGCAGTTCGGCCGTCACGCGGCCATCGGGACCGATGACGGCGGTCGCGCCGGTATTGGTCGCGCGCAGCATCGGGCGGCCGGTTTCGATGGCACGCATCTGCGAGATCTGCAGATGCTGCGGCAAGGCGATCGAATCGCCGAACCAGGCGATGTTGGAAACGTTCAGCAGGATGCTCGGTACCGGGCTTGCCTCGGCACGTGCGGTGCGCAGCTGGCTGGCAATTTCACCGCCGAACAGATCCTCGTAGCAGATATTCGGCAGCACGCGCTGGTCGCGCACGATGAAGGGCACTGGCGTGGCATCGCCGGGCGTGAAGCTGCCGAGCGGGATGCGCATCATGTCGACGAACCATTGGAAGCCGAACGGAATGAATTCGCCGAACGGCACCAGATGGTGTTTGTCGTAGCGGTACAGCGCAGGCGCGGCGCGGCTGGCCGGCGCCGGCGAAATGCCGATCACGCTGTTTGCATACTGCTGCGGGCCGTCGCTGACCGGAATGCCGATCGCTAGATGGCTGTTGGTCGCCGTAGCGAAATCGGACAGGCGCGGCAGATAATCCTGCGGCAGCTGGTGCAGCAGCAGCGGCAGTGCGGTTTCCGGCGTGGCGATCAGATCGGCAGGGGCGGCGCGGATCATGTCTTCGTACAGAACCAGCGTTTCGTCCAGCTTTTCGGCATCGAATTTCATTTCCTGCGGAACGTTGCCCTGCAATAGGCGCACCGAGATCGGCTGGCCGTTTCGCACAGTCCAGGAAACCTGATGCAGGCCGAAGCCGGCGATCAGTATGGCCACCATCAGCAGCAACCCCGATTTTTCCCGAAACGGCAGGACCAGGCAGCCGGCGATCAATGCGACCAGCCAGCCGATGCCGTAGACGCCGAGCAACGGAGCAAAGCCGGCCAGCGGCGCATTTGCGTGCGCATAACCGGAAACTGTCCATGGAAAGCCGCTGAAGATCCAGCCGCGCAGCCATTCGCTCAACGCCCATGCAGCCGGCAGCACCAGCAGCAGCGTGACGGTATCCCGCGCACGCAGGCGGCGGGCGAACCACGTGGCAAAGCCGCAGGCGCCACCGCTGAAGATGCCGAGCGCCGCAGCCAGCAGTGCGACGGCCAGCGCCGCCATTGGCGCCGGCATGCCGCCGTAGTCGTGCATGCTGATGTACAGCCAGTAGATGCTGCAGGCCAGCCAGCCGAAACCGAAGATCCAGCCGAGCAGCAATGCGCGCTTGACCGATGACGCTTGCAGCGTCAGCCGGAACAGCAGCGCGAGCGTGAGGAATTGCAGCCACCACCAACCGAATGGTGCGAAGGAAAAGACGTTGATCGCGCCGGCCACCAGGGCCAGCGCAAGTGCCTGACGCGGCGACGGCTGCAGGGAAAATGGAAATGCCATGCGTTATGCCGCGACGGGGGAGCAGGGCGCGTGCGGCATGCAGCACGCCGACGGATCAGTCTTCAATCACGTCCTCGTCGGGTGCCGGCGGCGTCAGTTTTTCGACCATCACCATCAGGATGTGGCGAGCGTCAGCGCGCAGGATGGTAAAGCGCAGGTGATCGACTTCAAGAATCTCGCCCTTCTGCGGCACGCGCGCCAGATGATCGGTGATGAAGCCGCCTATCGTGTCGACGTCCGGATTGTCGAGCGCGGTACCGAGCACTTCGTTGAATTCCTCGATCTCGGTTAGTGCGTTCACGCGCCAGCGCGGGCCGTCCTTGCCGTCGCGCACGGGAATGATGTTGTCTTCCTCGTCGTCGAAATCGTATTCGTCCTCGATGTCGCCGACGATCTGTTCCAGCACGTCCTCGATCGTGATCAGGCCGGCCACGCCGCCGTATTCGTCGACCACGACTGCCATGTGGTTGTGCTTGGAGCGGAACTCGGCCAGCAGCACGTTGAGTCGCTTCGATTCGGGAATGAAGACCGGCTTGCGCAGCTTGGCGCGCACGTCGAACGATTCTTCGGCGTAATAGCGCAGCAGATCCTTCGCCATCAGGATGCCGACTACCTTGTCGCGTTCGCCCTCGACGGCCGGGAAACGCGAATGCGCGGTTTCCAGCACCATCGGCAGCCATTCGGCGATCGGCTGCGTGATGTCGATCACGTCCATCCGGCTACGCGGCACCATGATGTCGCGCGCGGTCAGTTCGGAAACCTGAAAGACGCCCTCGATCATCGACAGCGCATCGGCGTCGATCAGGTTGCGTTCATGGGCATCGTGCAGCGTCGCGAGCAGTTCGTCGCGGCTGTCCGGTCCGGGGGCGATCAGGGCTGTCAGGCGTTCGAGCAGCGAGCGGTGCGGCTTTACCTCACCGGATTTGCCGTTCGACGGGGGACTGTCTTGCATGGGCGGAGCGCCGTTGCGGTGGTTGTTTCTGGGCTGTCAGGATACAACAAATGTCGTGCCGATTCCAAAATGCCTGTGCCGCTGGGCGAATCTTTGTCAGAACGGCAATCAGGCTTGCAGGTAGGGATTCGGAAAACCCAGCGTGGCCAGGATGTCGACTTCCAGTGCTTCCATTTCTTCCGCTTCCTCGTCGGATTCATGGTCGTAGCCCTGCGCGTGCAGCATGCCGTGCACCACGAGATGGGCGGCGTGTGCGGCCAGCGGCTTTTCCTGTTCGGCGGCTTCGCGTTCCAGCACGTCGGTGCAGAAGATGATGTCGGCCTGCACGTCGCCCAGGCCGTCTTCCGCACCTTCCGAATAGGCGAAGGTCAGCACGTTGGTGGCGTAATCCTTGCCGCGGTAGTTGCGGTTCAGCGTGCGGCCTTCGTCTGCGTCGACGAAGCGCAGCGTGATCTGCGCCGGTGCCAGCAGCGCGGCCTTGACCCATTGCCGCAGCAGCGGGCGCGTCAGTACGTCCTGCAGACGCTTGTCCGCATACTGGATCGAAAGCGAAAGCTTGTTTGTCATGACGGTTTCTTGCTGCGCGCCGTAGCTGATTTTGTTGCCGGCTTGGCCGCGGCCGCATACGCATCGACGATGCGCGCCACCAGCGGATGACGCACGACGTCCGAACTGTTGAAGTGCGTGAACGCGAGGCCGCGCACCTTGCCGAGGACGTCGGTCGCTTCGACCAGGCCGCTCTTCTGGCTGTGCTGCAGGTCAATCTGCGTGATGTCGCCGGTGATGACAGCCTTGCTGCCGAAGCCGATACGCGTCAGAAACATTTTCATCTGTTCCGGCGTCGTGTTCTGCGCTTCGTCGAGGATGACGAAGGCATGGTTCAGCGTGCGGCCGCGCATGTAGGCCAGCGGTGCGATTTCGATCGCCTGCTTCTCGAACATCTTTTGCGTGCGGTCGAAGCCGAGCAAGTCGTACAGCGCGTCATACAGCGGACGCAGATACGGATCGATCTTCTGCGCCAGATCGCCGGGCAGGAAGCCGAGACGTTCGCCGGCTTCGACTGCGGGACGCGTCAGCACGATACGCTTGACGGCGTCCCGTTCCAACGCGTCGACCGCACAGGCGACGGCCAGATAGGTCTTGCCGGTGCCGGCCGGACCGATGCCGAAGGTGATGTCGTGATCCATGATCGCCTTCAGGTATTGCACCTGATGTGGCGTGCGGCCGCGCAGGTCGTGGCGGCGCGTCTTCAGGATCGGCGATTCGATCGCGGCCTGTTTATCTTCCTTGGGTGCATCCTTCGGCAGATCGTGATCTGCCATGTCGGCACGCTGTTCAACCAGCGCCAGCTGGATTTCCTCGAGCGGGACCGCGCGGCTGGCTTCCTTGTAGAAGTGTTCGAGCACGGTGACGGCACGTTCTGCGTTGCTGCCGCTGACGATGAATTTTTCGCCACGACGGAAGATCGTGACGTCGAGTGCGGCGGAGATCTGTCGCAGGTTTTCGTCCATCGGCCCGCACAAGTGAGCGAGACGCTTGTTATCCAGCGGCTCAGGGATGAAATACGACGGTTGGACGGCGTTTTTTTTCAATTGGTTTCTTCGTAGCGTTCTTGTTGCGTTTGAACTGCGTTAGGCGTTGGACGTTAGGCGTTAGCGTCAACCGCGACGACGATATCGCCGCGCAAGGTGTAGCCATTCGATTGCGTGATGGTGACGTCAATCATCTGCCCGATCAGACGGTCGGCGTGCGGACCGCCCGCGAAATTGACGACGCGATTATTTTCGGTACGGCCTTGCAGGTCACCGACTTCCTTCTTCGATGCGCTTTCGACCAGTATGCGCTGCACGGTGCCGACCATTTGCTCACTGTAGCGGCGCGTGTTGGCATCGATTACTGCCTGCAGGCGTTGCAGGCGCGCCAGTTTCACTTCGTACGGCGTATCGTCTTCCAGATTCGCTGCAGGCGTGCCAGGGCGTGGACTGAAGATGAAGCTGAAGCTGTTGTCGTAGCCGACGTCGGCGATCAGTTTCATCATGCCTTCGAAATCGGCATCGGTCTCGCCGGGGAAGCCGACGATGAAATCGGACGACACGGCGATGTCCGGTCGCACCGCACGCAGGCGGCGGATCACCGACTTGTATTCGAGCGACGTGTAACCGCGCTTCATTGCGGCCAGGATGCGATCCGCGCCGTGCTGTGCCGGCAGATAAAGATGATTCACCAGCTTCGGCACCTTGGCGTAGGTGTCGATCAGGCGCTGCGTGAATTCCTTCGGATGGCTGGTCACGAAGCGGATGCGTTCGATTCCCTTGAACTCGGCGATGTATTCGATCAGCAAGGCGAAGTCGGCTATTTCGCCATCTTCCATCTTGCCGCGATAGGCGTTGACGTTCTGCCCCAGCAGCGTGATTTCCTTCACGCCCTGCGCCTCGAGGCCGGCGACTTCGGCCAGCACGTCGTCGAAGCGACGCGAGACTTCCTCGCCGCGCGTGTACGGCACGACGCAGTAGCTGCAGTATTTGCTGCAACCTTCCATGATCGACACGAACGCGGTCGGGCCTTCGACGCGCGCCGGCGGCAGATGGTCGAACTTCTCGATTTCCGGGAAGCTGATGTCCACCTGCGAGCGGCCGGTCGAGCGTCGCTGCTTCAGCATGTCCGGCAGGCGATGCAGCGTCTGCGGGCCGAACACCAGATCGACGTAAGGCGCGCGCTTGACGATCGCGTCGCCTTCCTGCGACGCGACACAGCCGCCGACGCCGATCACCAGATCTGGATTGCTGCGCTTGAGTTCGCGCAGGCGGCCGAGATCGGAGAACACTTTCTCCTGCGCCTTCTCGCGCACGGAACAGGTGTTGAGCAGGATGACGTCCGCATCCTCCGGCCGGTCGGTCTTGACGAGGCCGTCGGAGGCGTTGAGCACGTCGGCCATCTTGTCCGAGTCGTACTCGTTCATCTGGCAGCCGAACGTTTTGATAAATACTTTTTTCTGCATGAATCGTTGCTTGCGTGATTACTGCTGGTCTTGCTGCATGCTGCTGCGGCGTTACTGTGTGTCCTGCGTGTCAGTTCCGGCCCCGGAGGCGGGTACCGGTTTCGGCAGCGGCTTCGGCGCGGGTTTGTCGGCGATGCGCTTGATCTCGTCCGACGTCAGTATCCAGATGCGATCGATGTCGCCGGCATTGTCTTCCGTGTACAGCACCGGAATGTCTTCGCCGCGCAGCGACGCCGGCATCACGATCAGGTTGTCCTGGCTCCAGATACGTGCGCCTGCCGACAGATGCCGCTGCTTGTCGTTGATGAGCACGCGCGGATAGTTGTCGGGCGTCATGGCGCCGCGCTTGGCCTTTTCGGGAAAAGGCCGCTCGAACGCATGAGCGTGCAATGCGGTGGCGGCAAGAACGCAACTGATCAGGAGACGAAATATCCGCATGACTGGATCCATTCTGCAATGGTGAATGACGATCGGGATGAATGGGAGCGGGAGCGCTCCGGCCGTCGCGCGATTTCGTTGCGCCCGGCATGACATGTCGGCAATAGCTGCGCGAAAGTGTTGGCCGCATCATACCACGGCGGGTAGTCCGGCGACGGGGCTGTGGCGCCCTGCCGATGGTGGCCGTGACAGCCGGATGACATGCAAAAAACGATAGCGGAGCATGCATATTTTGAATCCGCACGCCGGCGGCGGGAACGTAAGCTATGCCGTCGTCGCCATTCCGCCAGCAGTGGATAATGGCATCTTCATGCCACGCCGATGGCATTTCGCTATGTGCCAGAACAGAAAGAGAATTCGCATGCCAGCACAGAAAATCGTTTTCCTCGATCGCGCCAGTATCGATGCCCAGGTGCGTCGTCCTGCATTTACGCATGACTGGACCGAGCACGACGCTACCGATGCGGTCGATGCCGCCGCGCGTCTTGCCGGCGCGACGATCGCCATCACCAACAAAGTGCCGCTGCGCGCCGCCGATCTGGAGCGACTGCCTGATCTGAAGATGATCGCCGTCGCCGCCACCGGCACCAATGTCGTCGATCTTGAAGCCTGCCGTGCACGCGGCATCGTCGTCTCCAATATCCGCAATTACGCGGGTGCAGCCGTGCCGGAGCACACGTTTGCGCTGATGCTGGCGCTACGCCGCAACCTGCGTGCGTATTCGGACGACGTCACTGCCGGGCGCTGGGAAAAGTCCAATACCTTCTGCCTGCTCGACCATCCGATCCACGATCTGTCCGGCAGCCGCCTCGGCATCGTCGGTTTCGGCGAACTGGGGCGTTCGGTGGCGCGGTTGGGTCTGGCGTTCGGCATGGATGTGCGTGCCTTCAATCGTTCACCGTTCGAAGATGCACAGGTGAAGCCCGCCACGCTGGACGAACTGATCGAAACGTCGGACGTTCTCTCGCTGCATCTGCCGCTGACTGACGCCACGCGCAACATGATCGGCCGTGCCGAATTGAACCGCATGAAACCGAATGCGCTGCTGATCAACACTGCGCGCGGCGGCCTGGTCGACGAAGCCGCGCTGGCCGAAGCATTGACGGCCGGCCGCATCGCCGGCGCCGGTTTTGACGTGCTGTCGGTCGAGCCGCCCAAGCCGGACAATCCGCTGCTGAAGCTGCGTCTGCCGAACTTCATCCTGACGCCGCACACCGCATGGGCCAGTCAGCAAGCAATGCAGACGCTGGCCGATCAACTGATCGACAATGTGGAAGCGTTCGTCGCCGGTACGCCGCGCAATGTCGTCGTTTGATATCGCGTTGATGCTGTGATTTGATGGCCGGATCGCGCATGGTGCGCGCTTCGCGGACAGGTAAAGCGCAGTATCATACGAAGACGCCGTTCAGGCTTATTTCATCAAGAGGGAAAAATCACATGGCAACGAAGAACAGCAAGAAAGTCACCAAGATCGATATCGGCATTTCGGAACGCGATCGCGCCAGGATCGCCGAAGGACTGTCGGCCCTGCTGGCCGACAGCTACACGCTATACCTGATGACGCACAACTTCCACTGGAACGTCACCGGCCCGATGTTCACCAGCCTGCACGCGTTGTTCCTCGACCAGTACACCGAGCAATGGAATGCGCTGGACCAGATCGCAGAACGTATCCGTGCACTCGGCTATCCGTCGCCGGGTACCTATGCCGAATTCGCCAAGCGCACGTCGATCAAGGAAGTCGCCGGCGTGCCGAAGGCGATGGACATGGTGCGCCATCTGGTCAATGCGCAGGAGTCGACCGCACGCACCGGCCGTGCGTTGTTCGATCTGGTCGAAAAGGCGAACGATCAGCCGACGGCCGATTTGCTGACGCAACGCCTGGATGTGCATGAAAAGGCAGCGTGGATGCTGCGCAGTATTCTGGAAGAGTGATTCGCAAAGCGGATCGGCCCCCCCGATCTGCAAAAAAGCAAAACCCCGCACAACTTTCGTTGGTGCGGGGTTTTTCGTTCTGGTGGTGATAGGTGGACTTGAACCACCGACCCCAGCATTATGAGTGCTGTGCTCTAACCAACTGAGCTATATCACCAGTAGAGCCCGAAATTATGGCGTTTCTGCCGGTGGCTGTCAAGATCGGCATCAGCCAGAAACGTTGCCTGTCTGGCAAAAAACGACGTTGAGCCGTTCAGCTCTTGGTATTTTCGGTAAAACGCGCGATTTCCCGCAGTACCTGCGCCGGCGCGTCGGGTGCCAGGCAATCGACGACATGCCGTTCCGGCATGGCTCGCAGCCAGGTGATCTGGCGTTTCGCAAGCTGGCGGGTGGCGGCGACGCCCTTTTCGCGCAGGTCCGCCAGGCCGTACAGCCCCTCCAGATATTCCCAGGTTTGCCGGTAGCCGACGCAGCGCATGGACGGCAGGCCGAGATGTAGATCACCGCGCGCGCGCAGCGTTTTTACTTCTTCAATCAATTCGTCGTCTTTCAGCATTGCGTCGAAGCGTGCTGCGATGCGTTTGTGCAGCACGCTGCGGTCGCTCGGTTCGAGCGCGATCGGCAGCAGGGTGAACGGCAAGGTACTTTTCGGCGCCTTTTCCAGCAGCGACGACATCGGCTGGCCGGTCAACAGATAAATTTCTAGTGCGCGCTGGATGCGTTGCGAATCGTTCGGTTTCAGGCGGGCCGCGGTGATCGGATCGATCGTTGCCAGTCGTGCGTGCAGTGCCGGGGTGCCCAGTTCCGCTTCTTCGGCATCGAGCTGTGCACGTATGTCGGCATCGGCTTGCGGCAGATCGTCGAGGCCGTCCTTCAATCCCTTGAAGTACAGCATCGTGCCGCCGACTAGCAGCGGCAGTTTGCCGCGTGCGGTGATTTCGCCGGTCAGGCGGATCGCGTCGTTGCGGAACTGCATGACCGAATACGCTTCGGTCGGATCGAGGATGTCGATCAGATGATGCGGCACGCTCGCGAGTTCTTCGCGGCTGGGTTTGGCGGTGCCGATATCCATGCCGCGATAGACGAGGGCGGAGTCGACGGAGATGATTTCGGACGGGATGCACGCGGCGATTTCCAGCGCGGCGGCAGTCTTGCCGGACGCGGTGGGGCCCATGATGGAGACGGCGAGCGGAAGCGATGCGGGCATGCGCAGGTAGCGATTACTGTCCGCGCAGGAACAGCTTGTCCAGATCGGACAGCGCGAGCTGTACCCAGGTCGGCCGGCCGTGATTGCACTGATCGGCGCGTTCCGTTGCTTCCATCTGGCGCAGCAGCGCATTCATTTCCGGCACGGTCAGCGTGCGGTTGGCACGCACGGCGGTATGGCAGGCAAGCGTGCCCAGCAATTCGTTGCGGCGTTCGACCAGCACGCGCGAGCCACCGAATTCGCGCACGTCGCGCAATATGTCGCGCGCCAGCGATTGCGCATCGGCATTCTTCAGCAGGGCCGGAATCGCGCGTACGGCCAGCGTGGTCGGCGACATCACGGCGATATCGAAACCGAGCGATTGCAGCACGTCGCGATTTTCTTCGGCGGTGCCGACTTCGACGCCGTCCGCGTGGAACGTGACTGGAATCAGCAGCGGCTGCACCTGCATCGCGTCGGTATCCAGTGCGTTCTTCAATTGCTCGTACAGGATGCGCTCGTGCGCGGCGTGCATGTCGACCAGCGCCAGGCCTTTCCGGTTCTGCGCCAGCACGAAGACGCCATGCAATTGCGCCAGTGCGAAACCGAGCGGGAATTCCTCGTCCTGCGACATCGCGGAAGCGGTCGGCAGCGGTGCATTGAAGCCGGACGTGGTTGACGTATTCGCGGCGCCGTCGGCAAACAATGCGCCGTAACCCTCCGTCGTTTGCGCGATACCGAAGCTGTTGCCGAATGGCGTTCCCGGTTGCGTGCCGAACGGGGTGCTGAGCTGCGAGCCAAATGATGTCTGTTGCTGCTCGCGCAGCCACGGCAGCACATTGCTCGATGCCGGCGTTGGAGAGGGTGTAGCACCGTGTGCGGTGGCCGAGGTCTGCGCCAGCGTGCGTGTGACAGCGTGGAACACGAACTGGTGCACGGCACGGCTGTCGCGGAAGCGCACTTCGATCTTCGACGGATGCACGTTGACGTCGACCAGCGCCGGATCGAGATCGAGTGCGATCACGTAGGATGGATAGCGATCGCCGTGCAGCACGTCTTCATAGGCGGCGCGTACAGCGTGCATCAATAGCTTGTCGCGCACGAAACGGCCGTTGACGTAGAAGTATTGCCCGTCGGCGCGTGCCTTCGATGCCGTCGGCAGGCCGATGAAGCCGGACAGTTTCAATGGGCCCGCTTCTGCGGTGATCGGCAGGCGCGCGCCGGAGAATTCGTTGCCGAGAATTTGCGCGCTGCGCTTGGCGATGTCGTTGACGGTCCAGTGATCGACGGTCTTGCCGTTGTGCGACAGCGAAAATGCGACGTCGGGACGTGACAGCGCGACGCGGCGCACGACTTCGGCGCAATGGCCGAATTCAGTCTGCTCGGTCTTCAGGAATTTGCGGCGGGCCGGCGTGTTGAAGTACAGATCCTGCACGTCAATGGTGGTGCCGGGCGCGCCGGAAGAGGGTGCGACGGTGCCGGCGTGCGAGCCGGTGATTTCCCAGGCATGCGCGGCATCGGCGGTGCGCGAGGTCAGCGTCAGTTGTGCGACCGAGGCGATCGAAGCTAGTGCCTCACCGCGAAAGCCCAGCGTGCCGACGTTTTCCAGCTCGGTCAGCGAGGCGATCTTGGATGTCGCATGCCGCGCCAGTGCCAGCGGCATCTGCTCGGGCGGAATGCCGCGGCCGTTGTCGGTGATGCAGATGCGTTTGACGCCGCCCTGTTCGAGCTTGACGGTGATTTGCGTGGCGCCGGCATCCAGCGCGTTTTCCAGCAATTCCTTGACGACGGCGGAAGGGCGTTCGACGACCTCGCCGGCGGCGATCTGCGAAATCAGTTGATCGGACAGTTGCCTGATCGGACGTGGCGATGCCGGCTCGGCTGCGGACAGGGAATCATGTGCGGATTGCATGGTCGGATTATACCGTTGCACCTGCCCGTCGCACTTGCCGCCCCCGCCGTTCGAGGGCGATGCGGTCGTGGGCGAGGTAGTGCTGGGAGCTGCGCCGAAAGCCGCATCGGCGCTGGTGTATGATGCTGCGGCCAACAAGGAGAGTTATGGATTTCATGCAGTTCATCGACATGATTTTGCATGTCGACAAGTATTTGGGCATGTTCATCGCGCAGTACGGTTCGATGATTTATCTGGTGCTGTTCGCGATCATCTTTTGCGAAACCGGTCTCGTCGTGTTTCCCTTTCTGCCCGGCGATACCTTGCTGTTCATTGCCGGTGCCTTCTGCGCCTCGGGCAGCATGCATGCCGGCTTGCTGCTCGCCTTGCTGATCGTGGCGGCGGTGACCGGCAATTCGGTCAACTACTGGATCGGCCACCTGATCGGCGAGAAAGTCTATACGCACGATTACCGCTGGCTGGATCGTCATGCATTGCAGCGCACGCATGGTTTCTATGAAAAGCACGGCGGCAAGACGCTGGTGCTGGCGCGTTTCGTGCCGGTGGTGCGTACCTTCGCACCGTTCGTCGCCGGTATTTCGCGGATGACGTTCGCCAAATTCCAGCTGTTCAACTGCACCGGAGCGGTGCTGTGGGTCGGTCTGCTGGTGGCGGGCGGCTATCTGTTCGGCAATATCCCTTTCATCCGCGATCATCTGAACGCCATCGTGCTGATCGGCGTGGCCGCAGCGGCGGTGCCGGTGATGCTGGGAGCATTGTGGAAGGTGGGGCAGCGGCTGGTGAAACGCTGAATCGAGCAAACAAAAAAGAAACCGGCGTGCTGCCGGTTTCTTTTTTACAGCATGCGGCTTTTTGCCAGCGGCGGATTGGCCGCGAAATACTTCTTGATGCCGTTGGTGATCGCATCCGCCATGCGATCCTGATAGGCATCGTCATTCAGGCGCGCTTCTTCGGAAGGGTTGGAGATGAACGCCGTCTCGATAAGGATGCTCGGGATATCGGGCGCCTTCAGCACGGCAAAGCCGGCCTGTTCCACCGAACCTTTATGCAGGCGGTTGATGCCGCCGATTTCCGTCAGCACGGCCTTGCCGAGTTTCATGCTGTCGTTGATCTGCGCGGTCGTCGACAAATCCAGCAGCACGCTGGCGAGTTGCCTGTCGTGATGCTTGATGTTGGCGCCGCCGATCAGGTCGGCCGCGTTTTCCTTGTTCGCCAGCCAGCGCGCCGCCGTCGAGCTGGCGCCCTTTTCCGACAACACGAAGACCGACGAGCCGTTCGCCGTCGGTTGCACGAAGGCGTCCGCGTGGATGGAGACGAACAGGTCAGCCTGCACCTTGCGCGCCTTCTGCACGCGCGTACCCAGCGGGACGAAGTAATCGCCGTCGCGCGTCAGCATCACGCGCATGTTCGGCTGCTGTTCGAGCTTGCCTTTCAGTCGCTTGGCGATCTGCAGCACCACATTCTTTTCGTAGCTGCCGCGCCGACCGATTGCACCGGGGTCCTCGCCGCCGTGGCCGGGGTCGAGCGCGATCGTCAGCATGCGCGTGACTTGTGGCGGCCGTTCGGATTTCGGCTTGGCATAAGGTGGATCGGCCTGTGCGACGGGCGGCGGCATCTCGGTCGCATCGTCGGGCAATGTCGACCACTGGCCTTTCTGGATCAGCGCTGCGATCGGATCGGGTGGGTTGGCCGGATACAGATCGAACACCAGGCGATGCTGGTATTCGCCGACCGGCTTCAACGTGAAGACCTGCGGATCGATTTCCTCTTTCAGGTCGAACACCAGCCGCACCACATTGGGCTTGTTCTGGCCGACGCGGATCTGCTTGATGTAGGGATCGTTGGACTGGACCTTGGCGACCAGGCTTTTCAGCGTCGGATTCAGATCGACGCCTTCGATGTCGACGACCAGGCGTTCCGGGTCCTTGATGATGAAATGACGCGTCTTGAGTTCGGAATCGTTTTCCAGCGTGACGCGCGTGTAGTCGTCGGCGGGCCAGACGCGCACCGCGAGAATCTGCGCAGCGCGTGCTGTAATGGGAGTCAGCAGGGAAATCAGCAGCGTGCCGCCGGCTTTCAGGATCGTGCGGCGCCGTTTGCCGTTCACAGGTTTGGAGCGAAATTCAGTCGGTTCAGACATGCAGCACCTTGATCGGACAACGCTTGCAATTCTACATCACGCCCTTCGCCGGCAATGGCGAGTGAGATGCGGATGTCGGGCGGCGGCAACACGCCATCGGCTTTCTCCGGCCATTCGACGATGCAGATGTTGCGATCGTTGAAGTGATCGCGAAAGCCTGCATCGAGAAATTCCTCCGGGCCTGCCATCCGGTACAGATCGAAATGAATGACATGCAGCGTGCGGCCGTTCACGTCGATCGCATACGGCTCGGCCAGCGTGTAGGTCGGACTTTTCACATGGCCATCATGGCCGAGCGCATGCAGCAGCGCGCGCGTCAGTGCCGTCTTGCCAGCGCCCAGATCGCCGTGCAGATGGATCGTCAGGCCGGGCACGATCGCGCGTGCGAGCGCAGCGCCAAGCGCCAGCGTGCCGGCTTCCTCGTGCAGATGGGCGGTCAGATGAGAAGGCATGGATGTCATTCGTCAGTAACGTAGCGCACGCATGTTGCGCGTGTGTGATGCGCGCATTGTGCAGAAGTTCCGCCGGGAAATAAATCGTTTAATGCGAAATCGTGCTGTGCGAATTCGTCCAATACGGTGAAGTTCAATGCAGCAGCGCCAGCCAAAGTGGCAGCGTCGCCATCGAGATCAGCGTGCCGATCGAAATCAGGAAGGCGACGAAGGCGCCGTTGCCGCCCATGCGCACGGCCAGTACGTAGCAGCTGGAGGCGGTCGGCAGCGCGGCGAACAGCACGACCAGTTGCAGGTGTGCGGGTGACAACCCCATCCATGCGCCAAGCGCCCACGCAATTGCCGGCATCGCGAACAGCTTCACGGCGAGGAACCACGCAGCCAGTCCTTTCGCGGCATGCAGCCCGGCCAGCCGCAATCCCGCGCCGACCATGATCAGGCCCAGCGCCAGCGATGCGTTGCCGAGCCGAGACAGGAAGGCACCGGCCAGTTCCGGCAGCTTCCAGCCGAGCAGGTTGAAGAGAATGCCCGACAGCGTGGCCATCAGCAGCGGGTTTTTCACCAGTTCCAGCGGCAGGCCCCGCTTGTCCTTGACCAGCGCATGCACGGCGCCGAGATTACACAGCGGCACGACGAAGCCGATGATGACGCCCATCAGCGACGACGCTTCCGCGCCGAGGCGGCCAGCGATCGCCAGCGCGATATAGGAATTGAAACGAAAGGCAGTCTGCACACCTGATTCGAACACCATCGGCCCGGTGGCAAACAGCGGCTTGCCGAGCCAGCCGAGCACGATGCCGGCAACGCACGACAGGATGGCGATCTGCAATACCTGGCCGGCGGCGGCGAAGTCGATCGGTGCGCGTGCCGTCGAATAGAACAGCAGCGCGGGGAACAGCACGTAATAGATCAGCTTTTCCGCGCCGGTCCAGAATGCCGGCCCCCAGTTCGTAATGCGCAGCAGGATTGCGCCGAGCGCGATCAGCAGGAAGTCGGGCAGCAGGAGATTGACGATGTGCATGAAGTGCCGGCCTTAGTGTGCAAGACGGCCAACCGGATGAGCGGGGAGCAGCAGGCGGGGCGCGCGCGGTACCGGCATCGTTATTTCAGCAGCCGTGCCAGTTCGACGGCGGTCTTGACGTTCATCTTGTCGAAGATGTGCGCGCGATGCACTTCCACCGTGCGCATGCTGATGCCCAGCTTATCGGCGATGACCTTGTTCATCTTGCCTTCGAGGATCAGGTCCAGTACTTCGCGCTCGCGCGTGGATAGCGCCGCCAGACGCGTGTGGATCGCGGCGCTGGCCGACGCCTGCTCGGAAGACAGCAGTGCTTCCTGCACGCGGTCCATCAGCTTGTTGTCGTTGAACGGCTTCTCGAAGAAATCGAAAGCGCCGCGCTTCAACGCATCGACCGCCATCGGCACGTCGCCGTGGCCGGTGAGGAAGATGACGGGCAGCACTTGCGTCTGGCCGCGCGCGGCCAGCAGGTCGAATAGCGCGATGCCGCTCAGGTCCGGCATGCGCACGTCGAGCAGCACGCACTGGCCCTGGGTGCCGGGGCGCTGGTTGTCCAGTGCGGTGAGAAAGGTCTTGCCGCTTTCGTAAGCGGCGGCGGCGATGCCGCGCGACTTGGCGAGCCACAGCAGCGAATCGCGGATTACTTCTTCGTCGTCAATGATGTGCAGCATGGAATGTCCTGTCGTCCTCGCCCGCGGCATTGGGCGGGCGGTATTGGCAAAGCATCATGTCGCCATGCGATTGCCGTCTGTGGCGCAATTGTCCGGTCGAATGCCTTATTTTGCAACGTCGCCGGAGGCAGTCGGCAGTGAAAAACGAAAGATCGTGCCGCCGCCCGGGTTATCGGCGTGCGTCAGCGTGCCACCATGGAATTCGATTGCCGTGCGGCAGATGGACAGGCCCATGCCCATGCCGTCCGCCTTGGTGGAGAAGAACGGTGAATACAGCCGTTCGGCTACTTCCTGCGGAATGCCGTGGCCGTGGTCGCTGATGGCGACGCCGACGTACGGCGGCACGCCCTGATCGACGGTGGCGACGATGCGCAGGACGCGTTTGTCCAGCGGCGTGTCCTGCATCGATTCGATCGCGTTGCGTGTCAGGTTCAACAGTACCTGCTCCAGCAGCACGCGATCGGCCAGCACCGGCGGCAGGTCGGCCGGGATGTTGGTGCGGATGGCGACGAAATACTTCTGCGCCTGCAATTCGACTAGCGGCATCACGCTGCCGACCAGTTCGGTGATCGTGATCGCAGTGCGCATCGGTTCGCGCTTCTTCACGAAGGTATGCACGCTGCGGATGATCTGGCCGGCGCGCTGCGCCTGCGCATTGGCGTTCAGCAGTGCGTGTTCCAGCATGCCGACATCGGGCATGTGCTCGACGGCGCGGTCGCGCTCGATCATGTTCAGCGCGCCGGTGGTATAGCTGGAAATCGCCGCCAGCGGCTGGTTCAGCTCGTGCGCCAGCGTGGAGGCGATTTCGCCCATCGTCGCCAGCCGCGCGCTGGCCTGCAGTTTTTCTTCCTGTTGGCGGTTGAGGTTTTCGATGCGCTTGCGATCCGAAATATCGAGGATGGAACCCATCCAGCCGGTCTGCCGGCCAGTGTCGTCGACCAGTGGCGATTCGAAGATCAGCACCGGGATGCGGCTGCCGTCGGCGTGCATGAAGATGGTCTCGAAGCCTTGCTGCGACGCGGTGCCGGCGGTCACCTGAGAGAAATGCTGGTGATATTCGGCAACCGCTTCCGGTGCCCAGTACGACATCGGCGGCAGGCGGCCGACGATGCTGTCGGCCGGCATGCCGACCATTTCGCAGAAGGCCGGGTTGACGTAAGTGACGCGACCGTCGAGATCGCGTGCGCGCAGGCCGGTGATCAGCGAGTTTTCCATCGCGGAACGGAAGGCGATCTGTTCGCGCAGCGCCGTTTCGGCGGCGAGGCGGCGGTTGATGTCGCGCCACAACGCGATCAGGCTCCAAATCAGGCCGAGCGACAGCAGGATGACGATGTCCACCAGCAGGCTGGGCAGCAGCTTGGGCGCGCTCTTGATGCTGTTGGTCGTCAGCTGCAGCGATACGCCGGCTAGGTTCAATGTGCGGCGATGCGTGTAGAAGCCGCGTCCGGCGCCGCCGGAGGCGCGCTTGTGGATGATGTTGCCGTTGGTATCGGTCAGCGCGATCTCGTTGTCCTGCGCGAACCACCACGGCACGATGTCGTCCAGGATGCTGGAGGCCAGATAGCTGACGATCAGGCTGCCGATGTATTTGTTATGCACGAACAGCGGCACGTGGTAATCGAGCATCACAGGGCCTGTGATGTCTGGCGCCGGTTGGCTGTACAACGGCGTGCGGGTGACGCGCGCGCGCTCGTCGGCCAGTTTGGAGGGCGGCGACAGCTCTGCGTATGAGATCAGCGTCTCGTCGGTCGAAGCCAATAACCTGCCTTGGGCATCGAGCTGGATGATGCGATGGATTTCATGATTGTTGCGTATCAGGTTTTCCATCCGCTCCTGCAGACGCGCGCCGCGCAGGTAGCCGGCGGCGACTTCGGCGCCCATCAGCTTCAGGCTTTCCTCGTTGCGCTGCAGCTGGAAGCGGATCGTCTGCTCGACCCACAGCGAATCGGCGATCAGCTGTTCCTGGCGTTCGGCGGTTTCCTGCTGTTTTTCATGCAGCGGCAGCCAGATCAGCGTGGTGACGAACAGCAGCGAGATGAACAGCGGCAGCAGCCATCGCCAGGCCAATTTGCGGCTGGAAGAAGCGATACCGGCAGGACGAGGTTGATTTGCTATCATAAACGGTCAATGCGCCCGGAGCATACGAGGAGACGACGTCATGCGGATCGGGCGGTAATGCGCGGATGATATCGCGCGAAGACTGCAATACGCCGAAAATACATTGAAAATACCGACGGTTCACGGGGGCGGGTGTGCGGTTATCCACACTTGCCGGCAAGCGGGCGACTGCGCATAGTATCAATAAAAATCACAATGAGAGATTCTCCCGTTGGTGCAATGAAAACAGCAATGAAACTGCCCGCGCTGCTGCTCGGGTTGGCCCTGTCGTTTGCCGCGGCAACTGCCTTTGCGCAATCGACGATCGTCATCGGGTTCAGCCATACGGACCGGATCGAATCCGCCAAGGGGCGTGCCGCGCAGCGCTTCAAGGAACTGGCCGAGCAGGCCAGCCGCCACCGGCTGCGCGTGGACGTTTATCCGAACGGCCATCTGTACAAGGAATCCGACGAGCTGGAGGCGCTGCAGCTCGGCGCAGTGCAGATGATCGCGCCGCCCATCGTCAAGCTGACGCAATCCGGCGTGCGCGAATTCGAAGTCTTCGATCTGCCCTATCTGTTTACCGACGATGCATCTGTTGCGCGCGTCACCGAAGGACCGGTCGGCCGCAATCTGCTGAACAAGCTGGAAAGCAAGAGCATGGTCGGTCTGGCTTACTGGAACAGCGGGTTCAAGGTGATGTCGGCCAACAAGCCGCTGAAGATGCCGGAAGACTTTAAGGGCTTGCGCATGCGCATCCATTCGTCGCCGACGCTGGACGCACAGATGGAAGCGCTGGGCGCGGTGCCACGCCTGCTGGATGCCGGCGAAGTCTATCTGGCGCTGCAGGCCGGACTGATCGACGGCACCGAAAGCACACCGTCCTCCTTCGTCGAGCGCAAGCTCTACGAAGTGCAGAGCAACCTGACGCTGTCCAATCACGGTTACATGGGAAGCGCCGTTGTCATCAACAAGAAATTCTGGGACGGCCTGCCTGCCGATCTGCGCGGCATCGTCAGCAACGCCATGCGGGAAGCGACGGTGTACGCTAATCAATTGGCCGCGCAGGAGAATGCCGCTGCCATTGCGTGGTTGAAGAAAAACAAGAAAACGCGCATTCGCGTGCTGAACGACAAGGAAACTGCAGCCTGGCACAAGGCACTGCAGCCGGTACGTGCCGATCTGGCAAACCGTATCGGCCGTTCGACGGTGATGAGCGTCATGTCGGAAGCAGGCAAGCGGTAAGAGCGAGCAGAGCGACCGCAGGCGGCGCAGATCACGCCGCAGATCCCCATCACGGCATTTTCGCCACAATTCTTTTGCAAAACAGGAAACATCCGGCTATCGCAAGGTCATTGTTGCGGTATGCCGGGGAAATGGTTTAGGCTAGCCACGCAAGTTTGGTGAAAGGTTTGCTGCCTACAATGCGGTACCCTGCGGAACGAAAACGATATCCGCGCTGCATCGTCGATGCGTAAGCGGAAGCGGCAAGTTGAGAGCGGTTCGTTTCATCCAACAATAACCATTAGAGTGGAGACACCCCCATGAAAAAAACTTTCCTCAAGACCGTGGCTTGCTTGGCTCTGTGCGCCAGCGCATTCGCCCATGCAGAAAACTATCCGACCAAGACCATCACGATGATCGTGCCGTTCTCCGCTGGCGGTCCGACCGATACGGTCGCGCGCCTGGTTGCGCAATCGATGAGCACCACGTTGAAGCAGACCGTCATCGTCGAGAACGTCGGCGGTGCCGGCGGCACCATCGGTGCGGCACGCGTGGCCAAGGCTGCCCCGGACGGCTACACGATCTTCCTGCATCACATCGGCATGTCGACGGCACCGACTCTGTACCGCAAGCTGAGCTACAACGCGATCAACGATTTCGAGCCGATCGGCCTGGTGACCGACGTGCCGATGACCTTCATCGCACGCAGCAACTTCCCGGCCAAGGACTTCAAGGAACTGCTGGCATACGTCAAGGCCAACAAGGACAAGGTCACCTACGCCAATGCCGGCGTCGGCTCCGCTTCGCACCTGTGCGGCATGCTGTTCATGACGGCAATCGATACCGAACTGACGACCGTGCCGTATAAGGGCACCGGCCCGGCAATGAACGATCTGCTCGGCGGCCAGGTTGATTTCATGTGCGACCAAACCACGAACACCACCAGCCAGATCAAGAGCGGCAAGGTCAAGGCTTATGCCGTGACGACGAAGAAGCGCGTACCGTCGCTGCCGGAACTGCCGACGATGAGCGAAGCCGGCCTGCCAGGTTTCGAGATCGCCGTCTGGCATGGGCTGTATGCACCGAAAGGCACGCCGAAGCAGGCAATCGATTCGCTTGCAACGGCACTGCAAACTGCGTTGAAGGATGCGACGGTCAAGCAACGTTTTGCCGATCTGGGCACCGAGCCGGTCGCACAAGATCAGGCAACGCCTGAAGCACTGCGTGCACACCTGAAATCCGAAATCGCAAAATGGGCGCCGATCATCAAGAAGGCAGGCGTCTACGCCGACTGAGGATTCACCGGGTTCGCCAACAATGCCGAGCTGCAGATATGCAGGCTCGGCATTTTAGTAATCTGGCATTATCTGCATCATCGATTCGATCCGGCTACCTGGCATGCATGATTCGCGCAGGCCGGATGTCACGGGCAATAAACTGGTAATAAACGGGTATCAAAACGGGCATCAAGAGGGAGAAGCGACTTGCCATCATTCATTCGACATCCGAAGGATTTCTGGACCGGCATCATCTTCATGATCGTCGGTCTGGCGGCGATCATCATCGGCCGCGACTATCCGATGGGCACGGCAGGCCGAATGGGCCCGGCCTATTTCCCCACGGTTCTCGGCGGCTTGCTGGCCTTGATCGGCCTGGCTGCCATCGTGCGATCGTTCTTCCGCGAAGCGGACGAGCCGATCGGCAAATTCGCCATCAAGGAAACGATCCTGATCCTGACCGGCGTCATCCTGTTCGCCTTCCTGATCCGCGGCGCAGGCATGGTGGTCTCGGTCATTGCGATCGTGCTGGTCAGCGCGCTGGCGAGCGCCAAATTCAACTGGAAAGGCGGGATCGCACTGGCTGTGGGACTGGCCATCTTCTCGATCCTGGTTTTCGTCAAGCTGCTCGGCTTGCCGATTCCCATCTTCGGCCCGTGGTTCGGCGGCTGATCGAACGAACCGACAGATCATAAGGAAGAGGCAAGAACATGGAATTATTCTCTAACCTGGCATTAGGGTTCGACACGGCCTTCACGGTGACGAACATGATGTACTGCCTGATCGGTGTCTTTCTCGGCACGGCAGTCGGCGTCCTTCCGGGACTCGGCCCGACCGCGACGATCGCGATGCTGCTGCCGGCGACGTTTACGCTGCCGCCGATTTCGGCGCTGATCATGCTGGCCGGTATTTACTACGGTGCGCAATACGGTGGATCGACGACGGCGATCCTCGTCAACCTTCCCGGCGAATCGTCTTCCGTGGTGACGGCGATCGACGGTTACCAGATGGCGCGCCAGGGGCACGCGGGCAAGGCGCTGGCGACTGCCGCCATTGCCTCGTTTTGCGCAGGCACGGTCGCGACGATCCTGCTTGCACTGTTTGCGCCGCCGCTGGCCGATATGGCGTTGAAGTTCGGCCCCGCCGAATATTTCTCGCTGATGGTGCTGGGTCTGGTCGCCTCCGTCGTGCTGGCCAGCGGTTCGCTGCTGAATGCCATTGGCATGGTGCTGCTGGGCCTGCTGCTCGGCCTGATCGGTTCCGACGTCAACTCCGGCGCGCAACGTTATACCTTCGACATCCCTGAACTGGCCGACGGCATCAACTTCGTCATCGTTGCGATGGGCATGTTCGGTATCGGTGAAATCATCCGCAACCTGGAGCATGAAGAAACGCGCTCGCTGGTGATGAAGAAAGTGTCGGGCCTGATGCTCAACAAGGAAGATTTCAAACGCGTCGCCGCACCGATCTTCCGCGGCACCTGGCTGGGTGCCGCACTCGGCATCCTGCCGGGCGGCGGCGCGATGCTGGCGTCGTTCTCCGCCTATTCGATCGAGAAGAAAGTCTCGAAAAATTCAAAGGAGTTTGGCAAGGGCGCAATCGAAGGCGTGGCTGCGCCGGAAGCGGCGAACAACGCCGGCGCACAGACTTCGTTCATCCCGATGCTGACGCTCGGCATCCCGTCGAACCCTGTGATGGCGCTGATGATCGGCGCGATGATCATCCAGGGCATCCAGCCGGGACCCGCCGTGATGACGGAACAACCGACGCTGTTCTGGGGCTTGATCGCATCGATGTGGATCGGCAATTTCTTCCTCGTCGTGCTGAATTTGCCGATGATCGGACTGTGGGTGCGCATGATCATGGTGCCGTATCACTACCTTTTCCCGGCCATCCTGATGTTCTGCGCGATCGGGGTGTTCAGTTTGAACAACAGCGATTTTGACGTTTATTTAATGGCTTTATTCGGCTTGTTCGGTTATATTTGCGCAAAACTTGATGCCGAGCCCGCACCGATGCTGCTGGGTTTCATCATCGGGCCCATGATGGAAGAGTACCTGCGTCGAGCACTTCTGCTGTCGCACAGCGATCCGCTGGTATTCGTTCAGCGTCCAATCAGCGCGGTCATGCTAGGAATGGCCGTTCTCGCACTTGCCGTGGTTCTGCTGCCGGCGTTGCGCAAAAAACGAGAGGAAGCATTCAAAGAAGAATAAAGGCCGGTGCGTCATCCGATGTTGAGACGGATGTCAGTACCAAAGGGCCGAGGAGACATGTGTTCCACAGAAGCCAACGGAGCGATCCGATAAACGGCCGGGAATGCAAGGAATTTGGGGGTGCATCGCAAGATGCGCCCTTTTTATTTTTGCGCTTTGGAAACCGATGTGTCTGCGGCGGTTTCTCGTCATCCAGCGTTTTGCCTTATCCTGTACGTTACGTCATCCATTTCTGATTCGTTATGCGCAACGCCGGCATCGATCATCTGTTCTCTGCCATCGTCGAAACTTCGTTCGGCGCAGTCGGTATCCGTACCGAAGACAAGCGCGTGCGCGAACTGGTTTATTTGCCCGCGACCTTCAACGAGAAAGCGCCGAACGATGCCATCGCCGAACGCACGGTGCAACAGATCGAACGTTATCTCGACGATCCCGATTACCGCTTCGATCTGCCGCTAGCGACGGTCGGTACTGCCTTCCAGCAAAAGGTGTGGCAAGCGATATCAAGCATCCCGCGCGGCAGCGTGCTGACCTACGGCGACATCGCTCGCCACATCCGCACCGCACCGCGCGCAGTCGGGCAGGCGTGCGGCGCGAACTGGTTTCCCATCGTGATTCCCTGTCATCGCGTGACGGCGGCCGGCGGGCTGGGTGGATTCGGCAATACTGATGACGAAGCCGGATTCCATCTCGGCGTCAAACGCTGGCTGCTCGCGCACGAAAAGGTCGAAGGCTACCGATGAGCAGGGCGGCAGCGGCAAAAGCGGCGTTGCCGGAGACGGTGGCAGTAGCGACGGTGCCTGCATCCAGCCAAGCGGAGATCGACGAATTCTGCGACACGCTGTGGCTGGAAGACGGCTTGTCGAAGAACACGCTGGACGCGTATCGACGCGATCTGAAACTGTTCGCCGACTGGCTGCAGGCCGAACGCGACAAGACCCTGCTGGCCGTACTGCCGGACGACCTGAACGCCTACTTCTTCGCCAAGCATGCGATGACGAAGGCGACGACATCGAATCGTCGCCTCTCCGTCTTGAAGCGCTTCTATCAACTCGCGCTGCGTCAGAACCGCATCGCCGTCGATCCCTGCCTGAAACTGCACTCGGCCAAGCAGCCGCCGCGCATTCCGAAGACGCTCTCCGAAGCACAGGTTGAAGCTCTGCTTGGTGCCCCCGATCTTGGCACACCGCTCGGCCTGCGCGACCGCACGATGCTCGAACTGATGTACGCCAGCGGCCTGCGCGTGTCAGAACTTGTGCTGCTGAAATCGGTAGAAGTCGGCATGAACGAAGGCGTGCTGCGCATCACCGGCAAGGGCAGCAAGACGCGGCTGGTGCCGTTCGGCGAGGAAGCGCGCGCGTGGATCGAACGCTATCTGAAAGAGGCGCGCCCTGCGATCCTGAACGGACAGATAGCCGACGCGCTGTTCGTCACCGCACGAGGCGGCCCGATGACGCGGCAGATGTTTTGGACGCTGATCAAGAAATACGCAGTGACGGGCGGCATTCATGCACCGCTGTCGCCGCATACCTTGCGGCATGCGTTTGCGACACACCTACTGAATCACGGCGCCGATCTGCGCGTCGTGCAGTTACTGCTGGGGCATGCGGATATTTCGACGACGCAGATTTATACGCATGTGGCGCGGGAGAGGTTGAAGCAGCTGCATAAACTGCATCATCCGCGTGGGTGATTGAGAGAGTTTGCTTATCCGACTAACGTTGAGATAGGTCTGGTTGACTGATGCTAGGAGTAGAGAACAGTGAGAGCAATTAGTCCTCCTGTCAATAAAACAAGAACGACTATTTCGCCAATGCGCTGAGCGTGTTTTGGTTCTAGGCGAAAAGTACGGCCGATGATGGCTCCTGCTAGATAGGCGGTTGTTTCTCCAATTGCATAAATAATTGCATCGAGCATATGCAAACCTCCAACGTTTGAGCTCAGCGACGCCCGGTGCGGGCAGCTAGCAAAGAGGCTAAGTGATTCTTGATGGAGCCGACCCACGAAGTGGGTTCGGCTTGAATGAATTGTTAGGTGCCATCATCGGAACTCTGGATGCCGGAACCTTGAAGAAGTCTGCTCGCATCCTTCGGAGGCAATGATCTGGCGAGATCCTCGATCCGGATGCGAAAAAGCCTACTGAACTCGCCCGAGGCCCAATGATAAGCGACTGTGTGACAGTGCATATCCTCATCAGTGACTTGAATGTCGTAGTAGGTCCTGGGGTGAGTTAGACGATTCCGTGCCTCCTTGGCACGAAGGAAATCCGCAAAGTCTTCTCCGCCTGTGGTGAGCCGGTAGCCATCAAGGCCCCAAACTTTAGCGGCTAAGCGAAATGTCCTCTTGATGTTGGCATCAAGTGGCAATTGCTTATCTGTCTTTCTATCACCTATGACGTGGAGAGAGCCAAGAGTTTCTTTCTCTTTTTCGGTCAGATCCGGCGTGAACAGCCTCGTTCTAATGTTTGAGCGGACTTCTACTTTGATTGTCTCTACGCACGCTTCAATGAAAGAGAAGATCGCCCGGACTACGCATCGCCTCAAGTACTGAGACTCGCGATCGGTATCGAGTGTCTCATATGCCTGTCCGACATCAGACTGCAATTGCTCAAGCAGTTCATGGGTCCGGATGAAACCCTCGCTTTTATCAATTCTCGGGTAGCTTGGCATGGTGGCTAACGTTTAAATTCAGCGGCCGCCGAAGGCGGTCCGCTGGAATGATTGGTTAGGTCTTGTGATGGCCAGATGCTAATGATGCCCAGCACGAGGCCGACAATACCGAGAGCCAAACCGATGCCACTCAGCCATGCAGCAAGACGCACAACGATTTGAGGATGACCGGTGCACGCCCTGAACTTGCCCCACCAGGAATTGCACTCAGAAACCTCCAAAGGGACGTCGGACTGAGTTTGAATCCCACCAAGACCAGCTCGGTACCAAGCCCCAATCACCAATGTTTCGGTAGGCGTAGATATCGTGAAGCGCGGCGATTGGTTGTACTGTTTAAGAAAATTGTCATCGATTTGTAGCGCCTCACAGTACACGCTCCGCCCATTCTGCGAATTCTTGATCTTTATGACACAGCGGGTGGGTAACGAGCTCCGTTGCAGCCACACCCAACCTTGATGTGCGTCGTTCTCTAGGGCTGCAAACAGTCGCATAAAGGTCTAACTATATTTAGATATCAATTCTGCAAAAAACAAATGCGGCCTATTTTTTGCTGAAATATGGAACTCTGCATGCTGTCGTAGTTCTTGGTATATCGACCGACTGAGGCCGCCTAAACATTCATGTATGAGAAATATTTCTCGCTGGCATTGTAGGATGAAGATTTCCAGATCTGATCCCATAAATATAGTATGTAGCGAAAATTAACAATCCTGCATGGCATGTCTGTTCGGAGAATGGGGAAGGAAGGTGCTAAGCGCGTCTTGCGGCATAATGTCCCCCTTTTTTAGCTCCTAGAATTACCCGCACCATGGCCAAAAAGGACCACGTCTCCGAAACGCCCGCCACGCAATGGCTGCGCAAGCACGGCGTCACATTCAGCGAGCACCCTTACGATTACGAAGAGCACGGCGGCACATCGGTGTCGTCGCGTGAACTCGGCGTAGACGAACACGCCGTCGTGAAGACGTTGATTATGCAGGACGAGAAGGCGCAGCCGCTGGTGGTGCTGATGCATGGCGATTGCAAGGTATCGACGAAGAATCTGGCGCGACAGATCGGCTGCAAGTCGGTCGAACCGTGCAAGCCGGAAGTGGCGAACCGGCATTCCGGTTTCCTGATCGGCGGCACGTCGCCGTTCGGCACGCGTAAGGCGATGCCGGTGTATGTGGAAGAGAGCATCCTGTCGCTGGAGCGCATCTACATCAATGGCGGCCGGCGCGGCTTTCTGGTTGGCATCGCGCCTGCTGCGTTGTCGGGCGAACTGGGTGCGAAGCCGGTGCAGTGCGCATTGCCGGAATAGTCTGCGAAAATAATTAACAGAATAATGAGGTGCGGTGCTTTATAGTGAGCGCCGCTCCGGCCGCGATGGCGGCCATCAGTTGAGAAGATAACTATGAATACTGTGTTGTTTGCAGCGTTGTTTGTTGCTGCGGCGTATCTGATCGGTTCGATCTCGTTCGCGGTCATCGTCAGCAAGGTGCTGGGTTTGGCCGATCCGCGCAGCTATGGCTCGAAGAATCCAGGTGCGACGAATGTGTTGCGCAGCGGCAGCAAGAAGGCGGCGATCCTGACGCTGCTGGGCGATTGCCTGAAGGGCGTGGTGGCGGTGCTTCTGGCGAAATACCTGGGGCCGCAATACGGCGTGGCCGAAAACGGCATTGCGTTGGTGGCACTGGCGGTGTTCGTTGGCCATCTGTGGCCGGTGTTCTTCCGCTTCAAGGGCGGCAAGGGTGTGGCGACGGCGCTCGGTGTGCTGCTGGCGATCAACGGCTGGCTCGGTCTGGCGACGCTGGCGACCTGGCTGATCATCGCATATGCGTTCCGCTATTCCTCGCTGGCGGCGTTGGTGGCGGCAGTGTTTGCGCCATTCTTCTATTGCCTGATGTTCGGCACCGACGGCATGTTGCTGGCGATCGTGGCGATGAGTGCGCTGCTGATCTTCCGTCACGCAAAGAATATCGGCAATCTGCTGGCGGGCAAGGAAAGTCGCCTTGGCAGCAAGAAAAAATAAACGAAGTAATGAAGCAAACAAAAAATCCGGCACGAAGCCGGATTTTTTATTGGGTGATTGCTGCGATCGATACTTCTTGCATCAACGCCGCTGTTTCAAAGTGGCAGTCTAGATGCGCCGTGATTCCGCGTGGCACACCGGTTTGAAACTGCACATTCAAATCTCGCGAATGCTGTCGAGCGGCCAGCGCGGTTTGACGTTGAATGCGTAATCCTTCTTCGCCGCATTCGGATTGATCTTCAGACGCATCGCACCGGCGAAGGCGATCATCGCGCCGTTGTCGGTGCAGAATTCCAGCTCTGGGTAGTAGACGCGGAATTTCCGCTTGGCGGCAGCCGCGTTCAGCGATTCGCGCAGCTGCTGGTTGGCGCCGACGCCGCCGGCGATCACCAGTTTCTTCAATCCCGTTTGCTTCAGCGCGTTGACGCACTTCGCCGTCAGCACGTCGACGATCGCATCGACGAAGGCGCGCGCGATGTTGGCCTTGTCCTGTTCGCAGATGTTGGCCGGATGATTCTTCACCAATGTCAGCACGGCTGTTTTCAGGCCGGAAAAGCTGAAATCCAGATTCCCTGAATGCAGCATCGGCCGCGGCAGCTTGTAGGCGGATGGATCGCCGAATTCCGCCATGCGCGAAATCGCCGGGCCGCCCGGATAACCGAGGCCGAGCAGCTTGGCGGATTTGTCGAAGGCTTCGCCGGCGGCATCATCCAGCGTTTCGCCCAGCAGTTCGTACTGGCCGACGCCATCGACGCGCATCAGTTGCGTATGGCCACCGGAGACCAGCAGCGCGATGAACGGAAATTCCGGCGGATCGCTGGCCAGCAGCGGCGACAGCAGATGGCCTTCCAGGTGGTGCACGCCGAGCACGGGCTTGTCGAGCGCGAGGCCGAGGCCGCAGGCAACCGATGCGCCGACCAGCAGTGCGCCGGCCAAGCCGGGGCCTTGCGTGTAGGCGATCGCGTCGATGTCGCCGCGTGCGATGCCGCTGTCGGCCAGCACTTTTTCCAGCAGCGGAATGGCGCGGCGAATGTGGTCGCGCGACGCCAGCTCCGGCACCACGCCGCCGTATTCTTCGTGCATGCGTACCTGCGAATGCAGCGCGTGCGCGCGCAGACCGTGTTGCGTGTCGTACAACGCGAGTCCTGTTTCGTCGCAGGAAGATTCGATACCGAGAACGAGCATGGAGAAAGCCGGGCGGGAAGGTTGGTGCGAAGTTGGCGTGGTTCTTGCGTGGATTGTAGCGTATTCCCCGTTTTTCATCGCCGCGCCATACGGCCGAACACTGCCATGACTCGTCCTGACCACATCGATTCTTCGCTCGCCGGAAGCAGGCAATCATTGCCGGATGCGCGCTCCGACAGGCGTTCGCTGCGCATCGTCATCGTCAATACGCTGGCCGACAGCGAAGCGGACGACATGGCGCTGGAGCGCGACGGCCGTGCACGCGCATTGCGCATCGGCCTGCTGGAAGCCGGCTACAACATCGTCGCGGTGTTCCCGGCCGACATGCATCTGCCGGACCGCATCGCGCAGCTGCAGCCGGACATGGTCATCATCGACGCCGAATCCGATGCGCGCGATGTGCTGGAGCATGTCGTGATGGCGACGCACGAGGCGCCGCGCCCCATCGTGTTGTTTACCGAGGATCAGGATCGCTCCAGCATGGAAGCGGCGATGGCGGCGGGTGTGTCGGCCTATATTGTCGCCGGCTTGTCTTCCGAACGCGTCAAGCCGGTGCTGGACGTGGCGCTGGCACGTTTCAACGCGGACCAGAAGCTGCGCAATGAACTGTCGGATACCAAGCTGAAGCTGGCCGAGCGCAAGACGGTCGAGCGTGCGAAGGGATTGCTGATGGAGCGGCATGGCATCAGCGAAGACGAGGCGTACGGCAAGTTGCGGCGGATGGCGATGGACAAGAACTTGCGCCTGTCGGAACTGGCGCAGCGCCTTATCGATGCGGCGGATCTGCTTGGCTAGATCAATGTAAATACCGTGCATCGTTTGGTGGCGTCGATATGCCGCCTGCACGAAAAAGACGCATCAAACGTGCATGAATGGTGCCCGTTGCAGGGAAAACTGCTGGCACGTTCATTGCTGTATGGGGAATGCACCAATGACGGTGTACTGAATATATAACGGGGAAGCAGCCAACGGCGGCGGCTTCCTTCCGGACAAAGGCGTCCGCATCGCATGCGCAATTCGCGCGTGGCGATGCGGACGCTTTTTTATTGCGATTTCATTTATCCGCCAACGCGCATCGGGAGAAAACATGACGACGAAAGACGACAGCATCAATACGACACGACGCACCATCATCAAGGCGGCGGCAGCGGCGACCGCATTCGGCGGACTGGCGACCAGAGGCGTGTGGGCGGCCGGTTCGGACAAGCCGGAGAAGACGGAAGTGAAGGTTGGCTTCATTCCGCTGACCGACTGCGCGTCCGTCGTGATGGCATCGGTGATGGGTTTCGACAAGAAGTACGGCATCAAGATCACGCCAAGCAAGGAGTCGTCGTGGGCTGGCGTGCGCGACAAGCTTATCAACGGCGAACTGGATGCGGCGCATGTGCTGTACGGCCTCGTCTACGGCGTGCATGCCGGCATCGGCGGCGCGAAGAAGGACATGGCGGTATTGATGAGCCTGAACAACAACGGCCAGGCGATTTCGCTATCGAAGGCGCTGGCCGATGGTGGTGCGGTAGACGGCGCTTCGCTGGCGAAGTACATGCAGGCCAACAAGCGCGAATACACGTTTGCGCAAACCTTCCCAACCGGCACGCACGCGATGTGGCTGTATTACTGGCTAGCGAGCTACGGCATCAATCCGATGAAGGATGCGAAGGTCATCACGGTGCCGCCGCCGCAGATGGTGGCGAACATGCGCATTGGAAACATGGACGGCTTCTGCGTGGGCGAACCGTGGAACCATCGTGCGATCGTTGATGGCATTGGCATCACGGCGGCGACGTCGCAGGAAATCTGGAAGGATCACCCGGAGAAGGTACTGGGCACCACGTCCGACTGGGTCGCGAAACATCCGAACACGGCACGAGCGATGTCGGCTGCGGTGCTGGAGGCGGGCCGCTGGATCGATGCGTCGCTGTCGAACAAGAACAAGATGGCCGAGACGATCGCTGCCAAGTCCTACGTCAACACCTCGGTAGACGTGATCAATCAGCGCATCCTGGGCCGTTACACGAACGGCCTGGGCAAGACCTGGGACGATCCGAACTACATGAAGTTCTTCAACGATGGTGCGGTCAATTTCCCGTATCTGTCGGACGGCATGTGGTTCCTGACGCAGCACAAGCGCTGGGGATTGGTGAAGGACGATCCGGATTACCTGGGCATCGCCAAGTCGGTCAACCGCATCGACATGTACAAGGAAGCGGCGGCGATGGCCAAGGTCAGCGTGCCGAAGGACGTGATGCGCACGTCCAAGCTGATCGACGGCACCGTCTGGGACGGCAAGAATCCGAAGGCTTACGCAGCATCGTTCAAGATCCGCGCATAGGAGAGCGTCATGAGTGCAATCATGCAAACCATCAACGAGCCGGCCGCGAGCACCAAGGCCGATACGGCTGTGGCAGCAGCCGCAACCACGGCAGCCGTGCCGGTTGTCACGATGCCGGCACCGGCAAGGAAGGAAGCGACGAAGGCCAGCCGCGTTTCGCTGCGCGGCTTCCTGCCGGCAATCGTGCCGCCGCTGTTCGGCGTGCTGTTCCTTTGCATCGTATGGGAAATCATCTCGTACAAGAACAACGGCATCCCGTCGCCGACGGTGACGCTGAAGGCGGCTGCCGAGCTGTTCGCCGATCCGTTCTACAGCAACGGGCCGAACGATCAGGGTATCGGATGGAATGTGCTGGCGTCGCTGCAGCGCGTGGCCGTCGGCTTCGGTACGGCGGCGCTGGTCGGCATTCCGCTTGGTTTCATGATCGGGCGCTTCCGATTTCTATCCGGCATGTTCAATCCGATCATCAGCCTGCTGAAGCCGGTGTCGCCGCTGGCCTGGCTGCCGATCGGCCTGCTGGTGTTCAAGGCCGCCGATCCGGCGGCGATCTGGGCGATCTTCATCTGCTCGATCTGGCCGATGATCATCAACACCGCGATCGGCGTGCAACGCGTGCCGCAGGATTACATGAACGTCGCGCGTGTGCTGAACCTGTCGGAGTGGAAAGTCATCACGAAAATTCTGTTCCCGTCCGTGCTGCCTTACATGCTGACCGGCGTGCGCCTCGCGATCGGCACTGCGTGGCTGGTGATCGTCGCGGCGGAAATGCTGACCGGCGGCGTCGGCATCGGCTTCTGGGTGTGGGATGAGTGGAACAACCTGAATGTCGCGCACATCATTATTGCCATCGTCATCATCGGTGTGGTCGGCCTGGCGCTCGAACAACTGCTGGTGGGGCTGGCGAAAGCCTTCACTTATGAAGATGTGAAGAACTGATCGTTACGGAAAAGGAAAAAATCATGGAAACGCTCAACGGCAAGTTCATCGAAATCCAGCAGGCGGAAATGACCTTTCATACGAAAAAAGGCGTCTTCAACGCGCTGCGCGACATCAACCTGACAGTCGGCAAGGGCGAATTCATTTCGCTGATCGGCCACTCCGGCTGCGGCAAGTCGACGCTGCTGAACCTGATTGCGGGACTGACGCAGGCGACAAGCGGCGCGCTGCTGTGCGCCAATCGCGAGATTGCGGGGCCGTCGCCGGAACGCGCGGTCGTGTTCCAGAACCATTCACTGCTGCCGTGGCTGACCTGCTATGAAAATGTCTATCTCGCCGTCGAACGCGTATTCGGCGCGACCGAAAACAAGGCGAAGCTGAAGGAGCGCACGAAGGCGGCATTGGCGCTGGTGGGTTTGTCGCATGCCGATCAGAAGCGGCCGAACGAAATCTCCGGCGGCATGAAGCAGCGCGTCGGCATCGCGCGTGCGCTGTCGATGGAACCGAAAGTATTGCTGATGGATGAACCGTTCGGCGCGCTCGATGCATTGACGCGCGCGCACCTGCAGGACGAACTGCTGAAGATTGTTGCCGCCACCGGTTCGACCACGATCATGGTCACGCACGATGTCGACGAGGCGGTGCTGCTGTCGGATCGCATCGTGATGCTGACCAACGGGCCGTCGGCGACGATAGGCGAAATTTTGGAAGTCGACCTGCCGCGACCGCGCGAGCGTGTTGCGCTGGCGCAGAACGCGCAATATTCGGCCTGTCGCACGGCGGTGCTGGAATTTCTGTATCACCGTCAGGCGCATCCGGCGAAGGCGGCGTGAGCGGCGTTCGGACGTGGCAAACGGATTGGTCGAGGCCGTCGCAGTCTATCGGACGACCAGCAAATACAGCAGCAGGAGATTGACGACGACCGAGATCAACGCGACCGCGCGCCACAGCGACAGCGGATCGCGCTCGACCAACGGCTTGGCTGCTGGCGCGGCGAGCGGACGCGTGGCGCCGCGTTCGAGCACGAGCAGGAATTCTTCGGCCGTCTCGAAACGGTCGGCCGGATCGCGCGCGACGGCTTTTAGTAGCACGTTCTCCAGCCAGTGCGGCAGGTCGGGACGGTAGCGGCCGGGCGCGACCGGTTCGCCGAAGCGCGGCGTCTGGAACGGTTCGATCTCGCCGTATGGATAGCGGCGCGTCAGCAATTGATACAGCGTGACGCCGACTGCGTACAGATCGGTCTGGCGCGATGGCGGCGCGCCGGTGAACTGCTCTGGTGCAAGGAAGGAGGGCGTGCCGGCCAGCGGCGCGCGCACGTCGCCGGCGGCGGCATGCACCTCATCCAGGCCGGATTGCGCGACGCCGAGATCGAGGATGCGCAGCTCGCCGTCGCTGCCGAGATGGATGTTGCCGGGCTTGATGTCGCGATGGACGATGCTGCGCCGGTGCAGTGCGCCGATTGCGCGCACCAGTTTCGTGCCGTATGCGATCACGTCGGGAATCGTGAAGTGTTCGCCGACATCCAGATGCTGCTGCAGCGTGCTGCCGTCGTGCCAGGTCGTCAGGTAGTACAGATAGTTCTTTTGTTCGGGCGTGATGACCTGTGGGAAGAAGCGCGCGACGACGCGCTTGGCCAGCCATTCCTCGTGCGCGAAGGCGGTGCGTTCGTGCTCGTCATCGGCGCGATCTGGGTGCAAGGTTTTCAGTACCAGCTTGCGCGGTGGGTTGCTGCCGTGCGGCAGTTCGGTCACGCGATACAGCAGCGTCGCGGCTGAGGCATGAATCTGTTCTTCAACTGTGTAGCCGTCTATCGTCTGGCCGGGTTTGAGTTTCGGCGGAACTGGCAGTTGCTGCGAGCCTGATAGAGCATCGCGCAGATCGGTTTCCGGCAAGGCATCGATACGGATCGCGAGTGCGCTGACGTTGTCGTGCGTGCCGGCGGCCAGTGCGGCATCGATCAACGCATTGGCCGTGCTGTCGGCATTGCGTGTGCCGGACGCAAGTTCGGCGAGTTGCGCGGCGAGCGCGGTTTCGTTGACGGTAGTCCAGACACCGTCGGTCGCCAGCAGGAAAACGTCGCCCTCGTGCAACTCTCCCATGCCGTGGTCGACTGCCAGTTGCGAATCGAGGCCGATCGCGCGCGTCAGCACATGCTGCATCTCGGGGCGATCCCAGACGTGATCGGTGGTCAGCCGCGTCAGTGCGCCGTCGCGCAGCAGATAGAGGCGCGAGTCGCCGGCATGCGCGAAGTAATAGAAGCGGCCGCGCAATACGATGGAAGTCAGCGTGGTCGCCATGCCGGCCAGTTCGGCGCGGATCGAGCCCTGATGCTGCACCCAGCTGTTGATCGCCTTCAGCACGCGGTCCAGCGCCTGCGTGATAGGCCAGGTGTCGGACGTCGCGTAATAGTCGGACAGCAGGCCGCGCACCGTGTATTCGGATGCTTCGCGGCCGCCATCGTTGCCGGAGACGCCGTCGGCGATGGCGGCGATCACGCCCTTGGACGACAGTTCGGGCTCGTCCGGCAAGGCCATGCCGACGAAGTCTTCGTTGACCGGTCTCTGGCCGGCGCGCGTGGCGTGGCCGGCGTTCAGTATCAGCGGCATGGTGAAAGAGGAAGAGAGCGCATGACGGTCAGATCTTCGCACTCGTCATCGCGGCGCTGCCCCAGGTGGTGCGCCAGCGGCTCTTCACGAAAGTCAGGCCGAGCAGCGCGACGATAGCCAGCGCGGCGAAGACGACCAATCCTCCCTGATAGCTGCCGGTCAGCTGTTTCGAATAGCCGAGGCTGGAAGCCAGATAGAAGCCGCCGATGCCGCCGGCCATGCCGACCAGGCCGGTCATCACGCCAATTTCCTTGCGGAAGCGTTGCGGCACCAGCTGGAACACCGCGCCGTTGCCGGTGCCCAGCGACAGCATCGCCAGCACGAACACCAATGCTGCCAATGCAGCCGACGGCAGGCCGATGCTGGCGATCAGCAAGAAGCCGGCTGCCAGCATGTACATGATCGACAGCGTCTTGATCCCGCCGATACGGTCAGCCAGGCGTCCGCCGAACGGACGCACCATCGAACCGGCGAACACGCAGGCGGCGGTGAAGTAGCCGGCTGTCACCGGCGACAGACCGTACTGGCCGTTGAAATAGATCGTCAACGACGACGCCAATCCGGAGAAGCCGCCGAAGGTGACGCTGTAGAAGAACATGAACCACCACGCATCGCGATCCTTCAGCACCTGCAAGTAGGAGATCAGCGATTTGGGCGGCGGCGCGGACGGCGCATCCTTGGCGAAGATCAGATAGACCGTCAGCGCAATGCCGAGCGGAATCAGGCACAGGCCGAACACGTCCTGCCAGCCGAACGCCAGCGCCAGCGACGGCGCGAATAGTGCAGCCAGCGCGGTACCCGAGTTGCCGGCACCGGCAATGCCCAGTGCCATGCCCTGGTGTTCCGGCGGATACCAGCGAGATGCCAGCGGCAGTGCGACGGAGAACGCCGCACCGGCGACGCCGAGGATGATGCCCAGCACCAGCACGGAGTGATAGTGATGCAGATCGCCCAGCCACGCCCACAACAGGCCAGCCATCACGATCAGCTGGCCGATCAGGCCAGCCTTCTTCGGTTGCAGGTGATCCACCAGGACGCCCATCACGATGCGCAGCAACGCGCCGGCCAGCAGCGGCGTGGCCACCATCAATCCTTTCTGCGCCGGCGTCAGGCCGATGTCGGCCGCGATCTGCACGGCCAGCGGACCGAGGATGACCCAGACCATGAAGCTGAGATCGAAATAGAAGAAGGCGGAAAGCAGCGTCGGCGTATGGCCGGCTTTCCAGAATGATGACTTTTGCATATGCGCTCGCGTGAGTGGAATGGATGACGGCGCTGAATATGCAATTGCTATGCCATTTATATGAAGCCGTTTTGGAAAGCGGTTTGGCGGATGCGGAAGAAAAATGGGCGGCGCGGTGCACCAAATTCTCTGTCGATGCACCTGTTGGGTGCGAGGCTGGTGCAGGGCGGGGTGCAAGCAGAGTGCAATCAGGTGCGGATTGTGCGGATCGGTAAACGTCTTGGTGCATCGCGATGCGAATGGTGCAAGGACGTATCGCAAACGGTGCGAATCAGTAAAAAACTGGACGAAATCGCACAGAAACAGAACTGGCATCTGTTTTGCTTATTTAGATTCGGGAACAACTCTTCTGTGAGATGCAGCAATGAAAAAAATGAAACTGGTCATGGTCGGCAACGGGATGGCGGGCGTACGCACGCTGGAAGAATTGCTGAAACTGGCGCCCGATCTGTATGAGATCACCGTGTTCGGCGCCGAGCCGTATGCCAACTACAACCGCATCCTGCTGTCGCCGGTGCTGGCCGGCGAGCAGACGATTCAGGACATCATGCTGAACGATGTCGACTGGTACAAGGAGAACGGCATCACGCTGCATCTCGGCAAGAAGATCGCAACGATCGATCGCGTCAAGCGCGTCGTGATCGCCGACGACGGCACGACGGCCGAATACGATCGCCTGCTGCTGGCGACCGGTTCCAATCCGTTCATGCTGCCGGTGCCGGGCAAGGATCTGCAGGGTGTGATCGGCTATCGCGACATCTACGACACCAACGCGATGATCGAAGCGGCCACCAAATACAAGCATGCAGTCGTCATCGGCGGCGGCTTGCTGGGACTGGAAGCGGCGAATGGCCTGAAGCTGCGCGGCATGGACGTCGCGGTTGTTCATCTGCCGGATACGCTGATGGAGCGCCAGCTCGATCCGACCGCCGGCAAGATGCTGCAAAAGTCGCTGGAAGATCGCGGCCTGGCTTTCCTGCTCGGCAAGAACACGCAGGAACTGATCAATGACGGTCATGGTCGGGTGAAAGCGGTGCGCTTCGCCGACGGCAGCGAGATCTCGGCCGACCTCGTCGTGATGGCGGTCGGCATCCGCCCGAATACCGCGCTGGCCGAGTCGGCCGGCATCCACTGCAACCGCGGCATCGTCGTCAACGACACGATGCAGACTTTCGATCCGCGCATCTATGCGGTCGGTGAATGCGTCAACCATCGCGGCACTGCCTACGGCCTGGTCGCGCCGCTGTTCGAGATGGCGAAGGTGTGTGCGAACCACCTCGCGAACTTCGGCATCGGCCGCTATCAGGGTTCGGTGACATCGACGAAACTGAAAGTCACCGGCATCGATCTGTTTTCGGCCGGCGATTTTCTCGGCGGCGAAGGTACGGAAGAAATCATGCTGTCCGATCCGATCGGCGGCGTCTACAAGAAGCTGGTACTGCGCGACAACAAGCTGGTCGGCGCCTGCCTGTATGGCGATACGGTGGACGGCAGCTGGTATTTCAACATGCTGCGCGAAGGCAAGGACATCGGCGAGATTCGCGATGCGCTGATGTTCGGCGAAGCGAACCTGAGCCGTCCCGGCGATACCGGCCATGAAGGTTTCAGCAAGGCGGCGGCGATGCCGGATACCGCCGAAGTCTGCGGCTGCAATGGTGTGTGCAAGGGCACCATCGTCAAGGCGATCAAGGAAAAGGGCCTGTTCACGATCGAGGACGTGCGCAAGCATACGAAGGCATCAGCCTCATGCGGCTCCTGCACCGGCCTGGTCGAGCAGATCATCATGGCGACCGCCGGCGGCGACTATTCGGCGTCCAGCAAGGTCAAGCCGATGTGCGGCTGCACCGATCACACGCATCAGGAAGTGCGCGACGCGATCAAGGCGAACAAGCTGCTGACGGTGACCGATACGATGAAATTCATGGAATGGCGCACGCCGAACGGTTGCTCCAGCTGCCGCCCGGCGATCAACTATTACCTGATCTCGACGTGGCCGAAGGATGCAGTCGACGATCCGCAATCGCGTTTCATCAACGAACGCGCGCACGCGAACATCCAGAAGGACGGCACGTTCTCGGTGATTCCGCGCATGTGGGGTGGCGAGACGAATTCGACCGAGCTGCGCCGCATCGCCGACGTCGTCGACAAATACAAGATTCCGACCGTGAAAGTGACCGGCGGCCAGCGCATCGACCTGCTGGGCGTGAAGAAGGAAGATCTGCGCGACGTCTGGCACGACCTCGGCATGCCGTCGGGCCTTGCCTATGCGAAGGGTTTGCGCACGGTGAAGACTTGCGTCGGTTCCGAATGGTGCCGCTTCGGCACGCAGGATTCGACGCGCATGGGCCAGGAGCTGGAACGCCAGCTGGCGCGCATGTATGCGCCGCACAAGGTCAAGCTGGCGGTATCCGGCTGCCCGCGCAACTGTGCCGAAGCCGGCATCAAGGACGTCGGCGTGATCGGCGTCGATTCCGGCTGGGAGCTGTACATCGCCGGCAACGGCGGCATCAAGACAGAAGTCGCGCAATTCTTCGTCAAGGTGAAGTCGCACGAGGAAGTGCTGGAATACGCCGGCGCCTTCCTGCAGCTGTATCGCGAGGAGGGCTGGTACCTGGAACGAACCGTGCATTACGTCGGACGCGTGGGCATGGATCATGTGAAGAAGAAAGTGCTGGACGACGAGGAAAACCGCAAGGCGCTGTACGAACGCCTGCTGTTCTCGCTCGACGGCGAAGCCGATCCGTGGCACGAGCCGGAGAAGGCGCACGTCGATACCCGTCAATTCACGCCGCTGTCGGTCTGATCGCGCACGCAAAAAAAGGAATACAGAAATGTCGAATCAATGGAAAGTCATCTGCCGCGTCGAAGACATCCCGGTACTGGGATCGCGCGTCGTCAATCGCGCCGGCAAGCCGAACGTCGCGATCTTCCGCAACAGCGAGAACAAGGTCTTTGCACTGCTGGACCAATGCCCGCACAAGGGTGGTCCGCTGTCGCAAGGCATCGTGTTCGGCGAGCGTGTTGCCTGCCCGTTGCATAACTGGAGCATCGAACTGCAATCGGGCTGCGCGCTGGCGCCGGATGAAGGCTGCACGCAGAAATTCGCCGTGAAGGTCGAAAACGGCGATGTGTCGCTCGATCTCGCCGAACTCAACGCGCCGTCCGAAGCGGTGAAAGGACTTGCCGCAGCATGAACGACGTGACGGCCCCTGCCGCGCTGAAGGAAAGCAAGGCGACCTGCTGCTATTGCGGCGTCGGCTGTGGTGTCATCGTGCAGACCGACGGCGCACAAGTCGTCGGCGTGCGCGGCGATCCTGACCATCCCGCGAACTTCGGGCGGCTGTGCACCAAGGGCAGTACGCTGCACCTGACTGCGCGCGATGCATTGCAGCAGCAGGCGCGTGCATTGCATCCCGAAATACGCCTCGTGCGCGACATGAAGCGCGAGCGGACCAGTTGGGATACCACGCTGGATTTCCTCGCGAAGAAATTCGCCGACACGATCGCCGAACACGGGCCGGACAGCGTCGGCTTTTATATTTCCGGTCAGCTGCTGACCGAGGATTACTACGTCTTCAACAAGCTGGCGAAAGGCTTGATCGGCACCAACAACATCGACACCAATTCGCGCTTGTGCATGTCGAGCGCGGTGGCCGGCTACAAGCAGACGCTGGGCGCGGATGCGCCGCCGGCCTGCTACGAGGATATCGAGCAGGCTGATGTCGTTTTCATCGTCGGCTCCAACATGGCGTACGCGCATCCCATCCTGTACCGCCGACTGGAAGCGGCGCGCAAGGCGCGGCCGGAGATGAAGGTAATCGTCGCCGATCCGCGCCGTACCGATACCGCGCGCGACGCCGATCTGTTCCTGCCCATCCTGCCGGGTACCGATGTCGCGCTGTTCAACGGCATGCTGCACATCTGCCTGTGGGAAGACCTGATCGATCCGGCATACATCGATGCGCATACCGAAGGCTTCGCCGAACTGAAGCGCACGGTGCGCGACTACACGCCGAAGTTCGTTGCGGAAACCTGCGGCATCAGCGAGGAAGATCTCGTGACCGCCGCGCGCTGGTTCGGCGAATCGAAAGCCGCGCTGTCGCTGTACTGCCAGGGTTTGAACCAGTCGTCGGCCGGCACCGCGAAGAATGCGGCGCTGATCAACCTGCATCTGGCGACGCATCAGATCGGCAAGCCGGGCGCGGGGCCGTTTTCTCTGACCGGGCAACCGAATGCGATGGGCGGACGCGAAGTGGGCGGCATGGCGACGCTGCTGTCTGCGCATCGCGACATTGCCAATCCAGCCCATCGCGCCGAAGTGGCAAAGCTGTGGGGCGTGGGTGATGTGCCAGCGACGCCGGGCAAGAGCGCGGTCGAGATGTTCGAGGCGTTGCGCGACGGCGGTATCAAGATCATCTGGATCGTCTGCACGAATCCGGCGCAATCGATGCCGGAGCAGAAGATGATCCGCGAAGCGCTGAAGAAAGCGGAACTGGTGATCGTGCAGGAAGCGTATCGCACGACGGCCACCTGCGATTTTGCCGACGTGCTGCTGCCGGCGACGACGTGGAGCGAGAAGGAAGGCACGGTCACCAATTCCGAGCGCCGCATCACGCGCTTCAAGCCGGTATTGGACAAGCCGGCAGAGACGCTGCACGACTGGGAAATTGCTGTGCGCTTCGCGCACCGGCTCGAAGCATTGTGGAAGCGCGAACGCACGCTGTTTCCGTACGACGATGTGGAATCCGTCTGGAACGAACATCGCGAATCGACGCGCGGCCGCGATCTGGATATCACCGGCCTGTCGTATACGATTCTCGAACAGCAGGGGCCGCAGCAATGGCCGTATCCGGAAGGCGCACAATCCGGCAAGCAACGCCTGTATGCGGATGGCATATTCGCTACCGCATCGGGGCGCGCGAAATTCGTCAATACCGTCTATCAGCCGGTCGCGGAAAAAGTCGATGCACGTTTCCCTTTCCATCTGACGACGGGGCGCTTGCGCGATCAATGGCATGGCATGAGCCGCACCGGCACCGTCGCGCAACTGTTTTCGCATGCGCCGGAGCCGGCAGTCGTGCTGTCGAAGACCGACATGGAACGTCGGCTGCTGAAGGATGGCGACCTGGTGCACGTGACCAGCAAGCGCGGCTCGCAGATTTTGTCGGCGGTCGCCGGCGACGACATGCGTGCCGGGCAGGCCTTCATCGGCATGCACTGGGGCGAGGAATACGTGTCCGGCCGCGGCAACGGCGACGGCACGTTCGGCGTCAATGCATTGACGACGCCGGCCTACGATCCGAGTTCCAAGCAGCCGGAACTGAAGCATGCGGCCGTCAAGATTCTGAAGGCGGAACTGCCTTGGCGCATGGTTGTGTTCGGTTGGGTGGAGGAATCACGATTGCTGACCTTGCAGTCGGAATTGCGTCCGCTGATGCGCAAGTTCGCGTATGCCTCGTGCACGCTGTTCGGCCGCGACAAGGTCGGCGTGCTGTTCCGCGTGGCGGACGATTACGCAGCGGAGAAAAGCCTGATTGACGATATCGAGAGCCGCTTCGGCATCGTCGGTGCGCAGGTGCTGCGCTACGACGACCACAAGCGCGGCAACGGCCGCCACATCCTGATCGGCGACGGCACGCTGCAGGCGGTGTCGCTGTCCGGCGATCTGTCTGCCGAGCACTGGCTGAAGCAGTATCTGGAAGCGGAGCAATCGGTCGCCAAGCTGGGCCGCCTGCTGCTGATGCCGACGGCAAATCCGCCGCAGGGTTTCAAGTCGCGCGGCCGCATCGTCTGCAATTGCCTGAACGTGTCGGAAACCGAAATCACCGATGCGCTGGCGTCGCACGCGGGCGGCGATGCGCTGGCGATGCTGCAGCAGAAGCTGAAGTGTGGCACGAATTGCGGTTCCTGCGTGTCGGAACTCAAGAAGCTGATCGTACAGCAGCCGCTGCACGCGAAGGCGGCGTGAGATGTCTGCATTGCCGCTGCCGGCGACAGCGCTTTCGGTGTACCCTGCGCGCATGAATACTTCGACGACTTCAAACGAACCATTCAAGGCCGCGCCTTTCATCAAGGAAATCGGCCGCGGCGTGAAGGGCGCGCGCAGCCTGTCGCGCGACGATGCATACCAACTCTACGCGGCGATGCTCGACGGCCGGGTTTCCGATCTGGAAATGGGCGGCATCATGCTGGCGATGCGCATCAAGGGCGAATCGGTGGCCGAACTGGACGGTTTTCTCGCAGCGGCCGAAGCGTCGTTCGAACTGATGCAGGCGCCGGCCGGTGAATATGCGCCCATCGTGATCCCGACCTACAACGGTTCGCGCCAGATGCCGAACCTGACTCCGCTGCTGGCATTGCTGCTGGCACGTGAAGGTGCGCCGGTTTTCATCCACGGCGTGACAACCGATCCGGGGCGTGTGGCGACGGCGGAAATCCTGCAGCAGATGGGTTATCCGCTGTCGCACACGCATGCGCAAGCAGCGGAGCAGTTCGCGCGTCGTGCGCCGGTGCTGATGCCGATCGACGATCTTGCGCCGCGCCTGTCGCATCTGCTGGCGATGCGCCGCATTCTCGGCGTGCGCAATTCGACGCATACGCTGGTGAAGATCATGCAGCCGTTCGCGCAGCCGGCATTGCGGCTGACCTCGTACACGCATCCCGAATACCTGACGACGCTGACCGAATATTTCTCGACGGCTGCACCACAATCGCGCGGCGACGTCTTTCTGATGCGCGGCACCGAAGGCGAAACGGTCGCCAATGCGAAGCGCGCGCAGCAGATCACGTGGATACACGAAGGCCAATGCACGGTACTGGTGCAAAAGCAGGAGCCGGTCGATGAAATGCCACCGCTGCCGGCTTCACGCGAGGCCGATGTGACGGCGCGCTGGATAGAAAAAGCCTTGCGCGGCGAGGAACCCATCCCTGCACCGATTGCGGAGCAGGTGGAACAGTGTTTGCTTATCTCAAGGCAGATAAACAGCAGGCCAAGGTAACGAAAATGCAAGGCGCAGTGCAGCAACAGGAACAACAACGCGGCAAGGTTTTTCTGGTCGGTGCCGGCCCCGGCGATCCCGAGTTGCTGACACTGAAAGCCGTCAAGGCAATCGCGCAGGCCGATGTGATCCTGATCGACGATCTGGTCAATCCCGAAGTGCTGCAGCATGCGCCGGCCGATGTGCGTGTCGTGCATGTCGGCAAGCGCGGCGGCTGCAAGCAGACGCCGCAGGAATTCATCGAACGCCTGATGCTCTCCGAAGCGCAGGCCGGCTATTGCGTCGTGCGTTTGAAAGGCGGCGATCCCTTCATCTTCGGCCGTGGCGGCGAGGAGCGCGATCATCTGCTGACGCAGGGGATTGAGGTTGACGTCGTCAACGGCATCAGTAGCGGCCTTGCCGCGCCGGCTTCGATCGGCATTCCGCTCACGCATCGCGATTGGACGCAGGGCGCAGTCTTCATCACCGGTCACGGCAAAACGCCGGATGCGAATCCCGATTGGAACACGCTGGCGAAACTGGATCTGACGCTGGTCATCTATATGGGCGTGGCGCGTTGCCGCGAAATCCAGTCGGCCTTGCTGACCGGCGGCAAATCGGGCGAGACGCCGGTTGCCGTGATCCAGTCGGCCACCGGTGCGGCGCAGGCACAATTGATCACGACGCTGCAGCAACTGCCTGACGCGCTGGCGCAATCGGGCATCGGCAGTCCGGCGATCATCGTTGTCGGCGATGTGGTGCGTTGTGCGATGCAGGCGACGTTCGATTTGCCTGCGGCGCTACCGCAACGGCTTTCTGCCTGATTCTTCCGATTCGGTGATGCGACGGTCGTCATGCCGTCGCGGATGGCATTACATCTGATCGCTCGCCGCTCATCACGTTTACAATCACGGCTTTGCAATTTTCAGCCTGATGCCCGGGCGACAGGCAAGCCATGACCCAACATTACGACGTCGCCGTCATCGGCGCAGGAGCCGCCGGCATGATGTGCGCATCGGTTGCCGGTCAGCGTGGCCGCAGCGTCGTGCTGATTGATCATGCATCGCGCCTGGCGGAAAAGATTCGCATCTCGGGCGGCGGTCGCTGCAATTTCACCAACATCGACGCGACGCCGCAAAACTTCCTGTCGCAGAATCCGCATTTCTGCAAAAGCGCATTGGCGCGCTACACGCCGCGCGATTTCCTGTCGCTGATGCAGCGCTATCGCATTCCGTATCACGAGAAGCACAAGGGCCAGCTGTTCTGCGACAACTCGGCAGAAGACGTCATCGGCATGCTGAAGGCCGAATGCACGCTCGGCAATGTTGCATGGCGCATGCCGTGCAAGGTGCAGGCGATCGGCAAGAACGGTGAGCGGTTCCGCATCGAGACTGACCACGGCGAGATCACGGCGGACAGCGTCGTCATCGCGACCGGCGGCCTGTCGATTCCGAAGATAGGCGCGACCGATTTCGCCTTCCGTATCGCCAAGCAATTCGACCTGAAGATCGTCGCACCGCGTGCTGGTCTGGTTCCGCTGACCTTCGATGCATTGTCCTGGCAGCCTTTCGTGCCGCTGGCTGGTGTGTCGCTGCCGGTGGAAGTCGAAACGGGCGCAAAAAAGGCACGCGGCTGGTTCAAGGAAGACTTGCTGTTTACGCATCGGGGTTTGTCGGGCCCGGCCATTCTGCAGATTTCCAGCTACTGGCAGGATGGTGCGCCATTGACGATCAATCTCGCACCGGAGACCGATATCGCCGAAGCGCTGATCGAAAGCAAGGCGACCAGCAAGAAGAATCTCGGCAACCAGCTCGCGCAATGGCTGCCGTCGCGGCTGGCCGACGAATGGCTGCTGGCGAACGGCTTCCGTCCCGATGCGCGTGTTGCTGACATGCAAGACAAGCAGTTGCGGCAACTCGGCGCCTCGCTGAACAGCTGGGCGATCACGCCGAATGGCTCCGAAGGCTATCGCAAGGCGGAAGTGACGCTGGGCGGCGTCGATACACGTGAACTGTCGCAGCAGACGATGATGGCGAACAAGGTGCCGGGACTGTACTTCGTCGGCGAAGCGGTCGACGTGACCGGCTGGCTGGGAGGCTACAACTTCCAGTGGGCGTGGGCTTCCGGCGTGGCAGCCGGGCAGGCGATCTGATTGCTGATTTTTGATGATTTCTGCCGGTGTGTCGATTGCTGACAACAACTGTCAGCAGCGTCGGCTAGCATCGCTGCATTCCATCAAAACAGGAGGCGGTATGAGCGACGAAATTTCCGGTACTTCCCCGAGCATCATTTCCCATGTGTCGATCGGCACCAACCAGTTCGACAAGGCGCGCGTTTTTTACGACGCGGTGCTGGCGACGCTGGGCATTCGCGTGATCATGGAGCATCCGGGCGCGGTCGCCTATGGCCGCCAGTATCCGGAGTTCTGGCTCAATGTGCCGTACGACGGACGGCCAGCCAGCGTGGGCAACGGTTTTCATATCGGCTTCATCGCAGCCGACAAGGCGCAGGTGCATGCGTTTTACGAAGCGGCGCTTGCTGCGGGCGCGGCCGGCGACGGGCCGCCGGGTCCGCGACCGGCGTATGGCGAGCCGTATTACGGCTGCTTCGTCCGCGATCCGGAAGGCCACAAGATCGAAGCAACCTATTGGGATGCGGAGTTGAGCCGCCAGCTGTACGGCGAGTGAGCAAGGCAGGATGCGTCAATCGTGAGAATTGCTATTTCGGCAATTCATGCCGGCATGCAGTGGCGTATGCGGACAACAGGCCGGCTTCCATTTGCCGACCATGGCTGCTATAATGCACGACTCACTACCACAAACATGGATTGGTTCTTTACATGACCACGATTCGCCTGAAAGAAAACGAGCCGTTCGAAGTTGCAATGCGTCGCTTCAAGCGCACCATCGAAAAAACCGGTCTGCTGACCGATCTGCGTGCGCGCGAGTTTTACGAGAAGCCGACTGCAGAGCGCAAGCGCAAGCTCGCCGCTGCCGTAAAGCGCCACTACAAGCGCATCCGCAGCCAGCAACTGCCCAAGAAACTGTACTGATTTCCCGCTGATCTGCGCATCCGTAGAAGAAGCGCAGTTTGGGAAATCGGTTGAAACCCGCTCCGGATGTCCGCAGCGGGTTTTGGCGTTTTATGATCGATGAGATCAATGTGCGATCGATGCAGGTGGCAGACTCACCGATAGATGCGTCGAATGATTAACCGATAGCGAAGCGGAGCAAAAATGGGCCTGAAAGCACAGATCACCGAAGACATGAAAACCGCGATGCGCGCCAAGGATAGCGGCAAGCTTGGCGCTATCCGGTTGATTACCGCCGCCATCAAGCAGAAGGAAGTCGACGAGCGCGTCGAACTCGACGATGCGCAGGTGCAGGCCGTCATCGAAAAGATGATCAAGCAGCGCAAGGATTCGATCACGCAATTCGAGGCAGGCGGCCGTCAAGATCTGGCCGATATCGAAAAGGCCGAACTGGCCGTGCTGTCCGCCTACATGCCGGCCGCGCTGTCGAACGATGAAGTGAAGGCGGAAGTCGCTGCAGCCGTCGCTGCCACCGGCGCCGCCGGCCCGCAGGACATGGGCAAGGTCATGGGCATCCTGAAGGGCAAGCTGGCCGGCCGTGCCGACATGACGGCCGTTTCCGCGCTGGTGAAGGCAGCACTGACCAAAGCCTGATCGCGTTGGCGATCGCAACGCGCCAGGCACAAGCGTGATCCCGCAGTCGTTCATCCAGGATCTGCTGAACCGCGTCGATATCGTCGACGTGGTCGGCCGCTATGTGCAGCTGAAGAAGGGCGGCGCCAACTTCATGGGGCTGTGCCCCTTCCACAACGAGAAATCCCCGAGCTTCACGGTCAGTCCGACCAAGCAGTTCTATCACTGCTTCGGCTGCGGCGCGCACGGCACTGCGATCGGTTTCCTGATCGAGTATTCGGGCATGGGTTTCGTCGAGGCGGTCAAGGATCTGGCGCAGGGCGTCGGCATGATCGTGCCGGAGAGCGAAGACCGCCTGCCGCCGGCGCAACGCGCGGAACAGCAGGCCAAAAGCATGGCCTTGTCGGAAGCGATGACGCGCGCCTGCGACTACTACCGTCAGCAACTGCGTCAGGCCGATCGCGCCAAGCAGTACCTGATTGGCCGTGGTCTGACTGGCGAAATCGCTGCACGTTTCGGCCTCGGTTATGCGCCGGACGGTTGGGATGGTCTGCGCGCCGTGTTTCCCGATTACGAGGCCGACGCGCTGGTCGAAAGCGGCCTGGTGATCGACCGCTCCGAAGAGGAAGACGGCAACCGCAACGGTCGCAAACGCTACGACCGCTTCCGCGACCGCGTGATGTTCCCGATTCGCAATACCAAGGGGCAGGTGATCGGCTTCGGTGGACGCGTGCTCGATGCGGGCGAACCGAAATACTTGAATTCGCCCGAGACGCCTTTATTTCAGAAGGGCAGCGAGCTGTACGGCCTGTTCGAGGCACGGCAGGCGATACGCGAAGCCGGCTATGCGCTGGTGACGGAGGGCTATATGGACGTCGTCGCGCTGGCGCAGCTGGGTTTCCCGCAGGCAGTGGCTACGCTGGGGACTGCCTGCACGCCTATCCACGTGCAGAAATTGCTGCGCCAGACGGATCGCGTCGTCTTCAGTTTCGACGGCGATGCAGCAGGCCGTCGTGCCGCGCGCCGTGCGCTGGAAGCCTGCCTGCCGCATGCAGGCGATAACAAGGTCATCAAGTTCCTGTTCCTGCCGAGCGAGCACGACCCGGACAGCTATATTCGCGAACTGGGCGCAAATGCTTTCGAAAAGCAGGTGCAGGATGCGATGCCGCTTTCGCAATTTTTGCTGAACTTGGCGACCGGCGACAACGACCTGCGGACGCCGGAAGGCCGTGCGCGCGCGCAGTTCGATGCGAAACCGCTGCTGCAGGCCTTGCCGCCATCGGCATTGCGGCTGCAGATCGTACGCGGACTGGCGCAACTGACCGAAAGCACGCCGGCCGAAATCGAAGCGCTGTTCGAACTGGCGCAACCGGTAGCCAAGGCGCGCGTGGCGCCGCCGCGCGCGAAGCGTACCGCACCGGTCGGGCTGGAGCGCCAGATCATGCGCCTGCTGGTTGCGCACCCGGCGTTGGCGTCCGAGTTGGATCAGGCGTCGCTGGATGCATTGCTGCATTCGGCGTTCGATCCGGCGGAGATGCTGGCGCAGCTGGTGACGGCCGCGCATGCGCTCGGCCCGCATGCCAGTTTTGCAACGCTGGCGGAAGTGCTGCGTGCAAGCGGTCCGGATTTCGAACCGCTAATCGCCGAGATCGCCGCCGAGCCCGAATCGGACCCGGATGCCGCTCGCCTGGAACTAGCCGGCGCGATCCGCCAGAATCGCATGAAGGCGCTGCGCGACGAGCTGGAGCAACTGGTGGCAGGTGGTTTGGCGGGCAGTGAGGCGCAGGCGCGTTATCGCGAACTGAGCATGCAACAAGAGCAATTGCGGCGCGAAGCGCAGGCGGAAATGGCGCGACGCGACTGAAACCACGCTTGTACAGAGGGGGATGGCACCCCCATATGCTATAATGAAAGGCTTTCGATTCAACGCCTTACGTCAGTGAATACAGCACGAATGTAGTGAATCGAAAGAAGGAAACAGTTAACTTTGCGCGGGGCGATAAGCCGAAGTTGCATGCGCAAAATCTGCCTGCCGGACAATGCAGCAACGTTCCGGGGCATAACCCACTTGGTAGTTGATCCAATGGCGAACGCAATGAAGAAACCCGCGAAAACCCCGACCGCAGCCAAGAAGGCCACTGCGGCAAAGTCGACCAAATCCGTTGTGAAGAAAACAGCAGCCGCCAAGACGACACCCGTCAAGGCAAAGGCTGTCGCACCCAGCAAAAAGGCAGCAACGCCGGCAGGCAAGGCTGCAACCAGGAGCACTGCGACCGCAGTGAAGGCTCCTGTCAAGACTGCAGCCAAGGCCGCGACCAAGGTCGTTGCGAAGCCAGCACCATCGAAAGCGCCTGTGACAAAGAAATCCGAAGTCAAACCAGCAAGCAAACAAACCAAAGCAGCAGAAGCAAAGATCGAATCGCGCAACGTCTCGGCTGTCAGCCAGACGACCGACGCCGCCGCTCTGGCTGCGATCGACACCTCCGGCTACATTCTGCCGTCTGTCAAGGTACCCGGCCGCCGCGGCCGCAAGCCGAAGGAATTCCAGCCGGAGAACGATGAAATCGCCGCATTGAACGCCGTCGAGCGCGCCGAACTGAAGGCCGCCGACAAGGCCAAGGCGCGTGATCGAAAGGCCAAGGAAAAGGCCCTGCTGAAGGATGCATTGTCCGATGCCGAGGCAAGCGAGGAAGAACTTGAAGCGCGCCGCCAGAAACTCATGGCGCTGATCAAGCTCGGCAAGGAGCGCGGCTTCCTCACGTATTCGGAAATCAACGATCACCTGCCGGACAACATCATCGATCCGGAAGCGATCGAAGGCATCATCGGCACCTTCAACGACATGGGCATCGCCGTCTACGAACAGGCGCCCGACGCGGAAACGCTGCTGCTGTCCGACAACGTCGCCAGCGGTGCGAGTGATGAAGAAGCCGAAGCAGCTGCCGAAGCAGCGCTGTCGACCGTCGATTCCGATTTCGGCCGCACGACCGATCCGGTCCGCATGTACATGCGCGAGATGGGTTCGGTCGAACTGCTCACGCGCGAAGGCGAGATCGATATCGCCAAGCGCATCGAAGACGGTCTGCGCGACATGATCCAGGCGATCTCCGCATGTCCGACGACAATCGCTGAAATCCTGCAGGCGGCCGACCGCATCGGTAACGATGAGATCAAGATCGACGAGATCGTCGATGGTCTGGTCGACCCGAACGCGGCTGAAGAACAGCCGGCAGCTGCTGCGGCGGCACCTGCGGCTTCGTCGGATGACGATGAAGAGGAAAGCGACGACGAGGAAGAAGAGGAAGAAGAGGAAACCAATACCGGCGGCGGCGCGGCGGGCTTCTCGAGCGAACAGCTCGAGCAACTCAAGCGCGATTCGCTCGCCAAGTTCGCTGATATCGCCGCGCAGTTCGACAAGATGCGCAAGGCTTACGAGAAGGAAGGCTACAACTCCAAGCCGTACGTGAAGGCGCAGGAAACGATTTCCAACGAACTGCTCAGCATCCGCTTCACCGCCAAGGTCGTCGAGAAGCTGTGCGACACGCTGCGTGCTCAGGTCGAGGAAGTGCGTCAGATCGAGCGTCAGATCCTCGACGTCGCGGTCAACCGCTCCGGCATGCCGCGTTCGCATTTCATCAAGGTCTTCCCGGGCAACGAAACCAATCTCGCCTGGGTCGATGGCGAAGTAGACGGCAATCATCCGTACAGCGTCGTGCTCGGCCGTAACGTGCCGGCCATCAAGGAGCTGCAGCAGAAGCTGATCGACCTGCAAGCGCGCGTCGTGCTGCCGCTGCCGGACCTGCGCGCCATCAACAAGAAGATGGCCGCCGGCGAGATGAAGGCGCGCAAGGCCAAGCGCGAGATGACCGAGGCCAACCTGCGTCTGGTGATCTCGATCGCGAAGAAGTACACGAACCGCGGCCTGCAATTCCTCGATCTGATCCAGGAAGGCAACATCGGCCTGATGAAGGCGGTGGACAAGTTCGAATACCGTCGCGGCTTCAAATTCTCCACGTATGCAACGTGGTGGATTCGTCAGGCCATCACGCGTTCGATCGCCGACCAGGCGCGCACGATCCGTATTCCGGTGCACATGATCGAAACGATCAACAAGATGAACCGCATCTCGCGTCAGATCCTGCAGGAAACCGGTGCAGAGCCGGACCCGGCAACGCTGGCGATCAAGATGGAAATGCCGGAAGACAAGATCCGCAAGATCATGAAGATCGCGAAGGAGCCGATCTCGATGGAAACGCCGATCGGCGACGACGACGATTCCCATCTGGGCGACTTCATCGAGGACAACAACACGCTGGCGCCTTCGGACGCAGCGCTGCACGCCTCGATGCGCGGTGTGGTGAAGGATGTGCTCGATTCGCTGACGCCGCGTGAAGCCAAGGTGCTGCGCATGCGTTTCGGTATCGAAATGTCGACCGATCACACGCTGGAAGAAGTCGGCAAGCAGTTCGACGTCACGCGCGAGCGCATCCGTCAGATCGAAGCGAAGGCGCTGCGCAAGCTGCGCCATCCGTCGCGTTCCGACAAGCTGAAGAGCTTCCTCGAAGGCAACTAAGCTTTAACCAGGTTACGGGCCTCTAGCTCATGCTTGGTTAGAGCAGCGGACTCATAATCCGTTGGTGCCCAGTTCGACTCTGGGGAGGCCTACCAAAAAATGAAAGGCTTACGCTTCGGCGTAAGCCTTTTTTCATTGGGGCGCGGATTTTTGCTGCAATCCTGCTGCATGCGATTTCATGCTTTATTGTCCATTGCGCGATTCTGCGAGTGCAATCGTCAGGTTCTGTACCTTCTTTTTAAGGAGATCGCGTTCTTCCGTCAGTTCAAGCACCAGGATCGATAACCGCTGAATCTCGATCTGTTCGGCGGATGCATCTTCCGGCAGGGGCGGAGGCAGAGGACGCGGCTTGGGCGGAAGTTTTGCCGCACGTACTTGCCTTGCCGTTTCACGCAATTCCTTCTTTCCGCCGGCAGCTGCGGCGATCTGCTTTTCGGCTGGCAGTGTGGCGACGACAGCTGCCGCGTTGATCGATATCTCTCCCGATTTGATGGCATGAATCAATTCAGGTGCGGCCGATTTCTGGATTTTTTCGATTTGCCCCAGCGTCACGTTACTGACGCGTGCGGCGCGTGCGATTTCCTGCCGCGATAATGTGCGTTTGGGTTCTGCCGGGCTTGCAGGAATTTCAGCGCTTGTATCGGCAGGCGGATTTTCTTCCTGTTGCCGAACCAGCCGCGCAGACAGAATATCTTTCTTGCGCAAGGCAAGCACGCCTCTCTGGAAATCGGACACGCTGCGCCTGCCGAGATGATTGTCGATCATCCACAAGTGAACATCGTCCATGGACTGGAAGGACGTGTTTTGCACGGTATTGAAGGGAAGGCCGTGTTTCTGGCAGATGCCGTAACGATTATGGCCGTCAACCAGAATGTCTCCCCAGAGAACCAGAGCATCGCGGCATCCTTCGTTCAGCAGGCTGTGTTCCAGTGCGGCGAATTCATCCTGTGTGAGCGGATCGATATAGGCGCGCAACTCTTCTTTGATAATGATATTCATGCGGTAGCGGGGTAAAAGGCGGTCGCCAGTTTACCGATGATCGCATGAACACTCAATTCGAAAAGAGGCGTTCCGCTTGTCCAGAACGTTCGCAGTTCAATGCTTTTCAGGTTTGGAGAAGCGCGGCGAGTCTGAGATTGACTTGGCGCCTCCAGTTCGCAAGACAGAAGGTCTATAAGGCAATAAAGACATAATGTCCTAGGGCTTTATGTCCAATGTTGAACTCTATTTGCTTAACCTAAAATAAGCTGACTTCAATGGAGATGTCATGCTGTGTTTTGAGGCAATCCTCCTCACGATAGATAGTGTCAAGTAATAGCCTGGAAATACTCAAATAATGGACTGGGTCCCTATAGTCTTCGTTACCTTCAAGCTTCTCGTGCTCTGCATCGGTATGTTTTTCGCCATCAAGTGGCATTACGATCAAGGGAAAAAAGGGAAGCAGATGGAGAAGGAGATGCGCGCGGTGCTATGCGCGGGCGGCAAGATAGCCGCAGTTTTCGTGCTATTGCTCCTGGGCTTGGCGCTTGTCACCTTCATCTTTGTCAGGAAGCTCGGTTTGGACTTGACCTTCTCATGATGGCAAAGAATAGTCGGCCGATTCAGTGATGCGGCAGCAATTCCGCGATGCGGCTATGGACGGTGTCGGCAGGCGAATCATGCACATTTAGCTGTTGTGCCCAGCTCGACTATTGGGGGGCTGCCAAAACAAGGGCTTACGCTTCGGCGTAAGCCTTTTTGTTTCAGAGTATGCATCAGCCCGCTGTGCCTAGCTGGCAAGCTCTTCCGCTTTCTGTAAATCCTTCGATTTTTCGTTCAGCTGCAAACGCAGCCTGCCTCCAAAGATTCCCTCTTCGTTCGCTATCACACCGACATATTTTCTCCATGCCTTAGGCTAACTCTCAGGTTAACCATGAGTACACGGCACGAAGGAGATGACGATGAGGATCGAACACACGATTGATGTGGCGGCGCCAGCCGGCAGCGCATTTTCGCAATGGTTGCAATACGACAGGTATCCGTTGTTCATGGAAAACGTCCATGAGGTCAGGAAAACAGCTCGCGACCGCCTGCACTGGCGCGCGCGACGCCACGGTGCCGAGAAGGAATGGGATTCACAGATCACCATCAACGAGCCCGACATGAAGCTGGCGTGGCGTGACGTTGGAGAAGCCGGTAACGACGGAACGATCGTTGTCAGCAAGGTCGACGATGCACATTGCCGGATTCAGATGACCATGCATGCCGAAGCGCAACGCCAGCCGCAGGAAGAGGAAGAACTGAGCCGGCGCGTGCAAACGGACTTGCAGCGATTCAAGGTCATGATGGAGCAGGGCAGCGAGAAGTGCTATCCCGATGACGAGCCGATGCAGAACAAGGAAGAAGTCGAAGCCGAGCGGGGCAAGAATATGCCGGCATCCGGCGTACTGACGAATACGCCAGGTTCGCCGAAGGTGCCGACGCAGGAGGAAATGGCGGCAAGTCCGGATGCGGATGGGCAGGATAATCGCATCGGCCTGAAGCAGCCGGCAAAAGGAAAGTGATCGTGCCGGAATGCAAACCGGGAATGAACGGAACGCGGAAGGAGACGAGATGAGCGAGCGAAAAATACCCGAGTCGAATACCGATCGCATGGTGCAGCAAAACCGTGCTCCTGTCGCGCAACCTGAGCGCGCCGGTACCGGGCCGGAAAGCCAGACCTATCAGCAGCGTACCGGTGTCCATGTAGCGAATGATCCGGCAAACAAGCCGGTTGGCAAGGCGGAGAAGACCGGCGAGAGCAAGCAAATCCTGCCTCCTGCCGATACGGAGAAATGACGGCGCGTTGACTCAGGTTTGCGATGGTCCTGGTCGAGGTGAGCAGCGCTTGCCGGCGGTAAGGCCGCCTGCCGGATCGATCAATGCCCTTTCGCGCTGCCCTGCATCGTCAGGCCTCGGCGGTAACTGATTGCCGGTACAGGGAAGGGGTGAGTGCCGGGTCGTTGTACATCTTGAGCTGCCGGTAGACCTTGAAGTACGCTGTCCCTTGCATTGCTTCTGACAGCAGACGGTCGAGGCAGAACGCCAGGTCGCTGCGCTGGGTGGCGAGGCGTTGGCATTTCAGGCGACAGGTTTCGATATGCAATGCATTGACGTCGGTGCGTTCCGTCTGCTGACGCATATGAAAAGTCTTCAATGCGAGGATGGAAAGTCGATCGATCATCGAGCCGGCCGTCTCACTGTTCAGACGTGCGTCGGCTGCGGTCGGCGTGCCGCGTAATTCCGCCAGGATCGATTCGTCCAAGGCTTCAACGGCGTCGTTGCGTTTCTGGTTGTAGCGGTTGATGGCGCGTTTGGCATCGGCGATCTCTTCGTCGCCGACGTCGGTACGGCGGGCCTTGTCCTCTTCATCCCACAATAATGCGTTGTAATGGTGATTGGCTTCTACCCAGTACCAAACGCCGGTGGGTACGATATCGTGGCGATGATGTCTTTCTCCAATCAGCATGAGTTCGTGCAGCCGCATCACCGACAGGCCATTCAGCCGTTGCAATCTGCCGCCTTCATCGTATGAGGACGGCAGTCCGTTCGAAAATCGCGTCATGCGAATTTCCTCCAGTAGATATTGGAAACAGATAAGTGAAACCTGAATGCGAAATGGTGCAATCAACCGGAGGATAGAAAGGACGTCGAAACGGTACTATCGGACGCGCTGCCGATGATATGTCAGAGAATGTGTCTTGCGTGAAATGAGGTACAGAATGAAGTTGTGATAGGCAACGGCGATCATTTCTCCGGTGTTTGTCAGGCGCCCGGAGGCATGGTCGACGTGCCGCCTTGGGAACTGCTCTGTTTGTCACCCTCTTTGCGAATCACCGTGATCTGTCCGTCTGGTTCGAGATAGGCACGTTTGACTTGCAAGATGTCCTCGATCTCATGCTGACGCAGCATTTCATTCAGTTCGTCGGTGGTGATCAGCTGGCGGTGCAATGCATGCCGTTGAGGTATGCCGTCCTTGACGAGGCAGACTGGACGCGGCACGACAAAGCGATGGATGGGTGCGTAGTGGAAGCTGAGGAAGTTCAGCACCGCATTCCAGAAAATGATCGTGCCGATCAGAACGGCGCCGTCAATCACGGAGCGGTATTCACCCGACATCCCGTTCTGTGCTGCATCCGCGATGATGACGATGACAAGCAGATCCGAAACGCTGAGCGAACCGGCGTCGCGTCGCACGAAGAAGCGGAACAGGCAGAACAGGAAGAAATAGATCAGCGTACCTCGGATCATCAGCTCGAACGGAGACACTGTAAACGTGAAGATTTCTGACCATTGGATTTCCGGCATGGTTTCCTCTCTTCCGACTCTTCATGTTTTCTTGCCAAAAATATTGGAGAGATAAGGGTGGCGCTTGGTTCAACGTGCGTTTTGCTACGAGTAACTTAGAGCAAGCACAAAAGTTTACGGATGAGGCGGTCAGCTCCCTGATTGGAAGCGATGAATTTCATTACGGTAAAAATCAACACAAGGTGCTTTGTCGTTCCTCTTGATTTCCGACAGCAGTCGACGCCGTCTTCCGACAGATATTCGGGGCGGCATATAGCAAACTGATTCCATCGCAATCTGAAAGAGTTCGAGGAGAACGTTTCCCATGCCGTTCAGCTTCTTCCCTTCACATTGCCGCATTGCATGCATCGCCATATCGCTGGCTGCAGGCTTGTCGGTCTCATGCGCACACGCGGCCGACAAGCCGTATGATCAGAGAAAACAGGAGTGCGCAGAAATCGCCGGCGGCAGGTCGTACGAACTGCAGAACGACGCGATGCGCGAATGCACGCAGGACGGTACCGGGAAGTTGCGCGCGACCGGCGTCGAAGGCGAACAGCATGCGCGCGCCAAGGCGTGCGATGCGCAGGCCAAAAGCGTCGATGTGCAGGACCGGTCCCGTTTCCTGAAGGAGTGCTATGCCGCCAAACGATAATCGACGCGCAGCCGACCGACGCGGAATGTTCCTGTACCGCAAGCCCTTGTGGATCGCGGTAATCGCAGTCGTGGTCGTGCTGATGCTTTTCGCCTACTGGTAGGAGAAGACATGCTGCGACGCATGCTGCTGGCGCTGTGGTCCGTTTCCTTGTTCGTCGTTGCCGTTCCTGCCGTGGCGCAGCAAGGGCAGCAGGAGCAAACAGCGCAGCGAGTTTCAGACGCGCGACAAAACCCCGAAGCGCTGGAAGCACCGGACCAGATGATCCGCCGCGTCACCGACGAGGTGATGGCCGCGGTACGCGAGAATCGCGACATCCAGCGCGGCGACCTGGAGAGCATCCGGCGTCTCGTCGAGCAGAAGATCGTGCCCCACCTGGATTTCACGCGCACGACGTCGCTGGCGACCGGCCCGTACTGGCGACAGGCCACGCCGCAGCAGCGCCAGCAGTTGCAGGACGAATTCCGTGCGCTGCTGATGCATACCTATGCGAGTGCGCTGGCGCAGGTGCGCGACCAGAAGATCAGCTACGATCCGCTGCGTGCCGCGCCGGATGAGACCGACGTCGTCGTCAGCGCACATGCGACCAATTCGCGCGGTGAGCCGGTCGATTTCGGTTATCGGCTGATCAGGCACGATGATGGCTGGAAGGTCTACGACGTCAACGTACTGGGCGTATGGATGGTGCAGGCGTACCGGCAAAGCTTTGCCGAACAAATTCGCCAGTCCGGTATCGATGGTTTGATCAAGGCACTGGCGGAAAAAAACCGCGCGTTGGCGTCGAAGACCGCGCAGCCGGACCAGGGCAAGTTTGCCGCACCAGTGGCGGCACCGTCACCTTCCCGCTAGTCGTAAAAAAACTGCCCGACATTGCGGGCGGCTTCTCTCCTGTTTCTTCACTTCCGCGCGTTGCCGGCGCGGCTCGGCAAAGGCCGTCTCAGCCGGCATCCCCGCCACTGACGAAATTCCGTTCGCCGCGCAGATAGTGCGCCAGCCATTGCAACAGGGCAATGGCGTCGCCGAATTCCATAAAACCTTGCGTATTGCTGTCGCCGAAAAGCGGCCTGCCGTTCAGGCTCTTGTCGATGATCAGGTCGTCGAAACTGGCGGCCGGCATGTAGCCGTCATTGATGTCGAAGATATTGGCATTCTGGATGGCATCGACGACATGACCGAGAAACTGGATCTCGGGAATGCGGATTTCGGCCATCTGATGCTCTCGCAGGAACAGCCCCACGGCCAGCAGCGCATTGCTGACGACCACGCGCAGATAGCTGATCTTCTGCTGCGGGTTTTCCCGCAGCGTGCGGATCGAACCCTGGAAATCCAGTTCGGTGCCGGGTTCGGCATATTCCATCGCGATATTGCCGCCGGAACCGGTGCGCAGCGTCGTGCGCTTGCGGCGCAGCAGCAGGCTTTCTCCGGCATGCCGCTCGAAATCGCCGTCTATCGGTTGCAGGATCATCGCGGCAGCCACGGGGAGCACGCGCAATTGTTCCTCGATCAGATAACTTGCCAGCAGAGAAGCTTTTTCGCCATTTGCCTTGCTCATGCCTGTCTCCTTGAGAGGTGGGTAAAACAAGATGACTGCCGCAACGACACTCTAGCACTGCGACAACTGGCGGAGAAGAAGGTTGCGGGCGCTCGGAATCCGCGTTGGCATGCGAGGCCATGTTCGCTCGATCTATGCCCACCTTTGGCACGGCGTGGAGCCGGCTTCGGACTGGATGGCGCTCAGCTTCTGCCTGAATTTCCACTGTGTTTCCGGCTGGTGTGGCTGCGGTCCATTCCGGTAGCGAATGCGGTTGCCGGCATTCGTTATCAGGCGATGACTCATCAAAAAACAGCCGAAATAAAAATATTCGAAGTTGATTGACACAACTAATATATTAGTGGATTATAACAACGGGCGCGGAGATCGCCCCATGTCGCGCTGCCGGGAAAGCGGACGCGGCTCACTACAAAGGAGACAATTCCATGTTTACACGCAGACACGCCGCCAGTGCGTGCGCCGCCTTCGCGGTCACCATGCTGGCATCCAGCGCCGCGCTCGCCTGGGAACCAACCAAAGCGGTCGAAATGACACTGCCTTCTGGCAGCGGCAGCGGCACCGATCAGATGGCACGGCTGATTTCCAGCATCGTCGTCAAATACAAGCTGTCGCCCAAGCCTTATGTGGTGATGCCGAAAGGTGGAGCGGGCGGTGCCGAAGGCTTCATCGACGTCAAGATGAGCAATGGCGACCCGAACAAGATCCTGCTGTCGGCCTCGCACATGTACATGCTGCCGCTGACGGCCAACATCCCGTTCAGCTGGAAGGACATGACGCCGGTGGCGAACCTGGCAATGGACGAGTTCGTGCTGTGGGTCAACGCGGAATCGCCTTACAAGACGGTTGGCGAATTCCTGGCTGCGGCGAAGAAGGAGCCGGGCAAGATCAGCTTCGGCGGCGCCGGCTCGCGTCGCGAAGACAACCTGGTCGTCGCGTCGATCGAGCGCGCGGCTGGCGTCAAGTTCAACTACATCCCCTACAAGGGCGGCGGCGACGTCGCCACGCAGTTGGTCGGCAAGCATATCGACGCCAGCGTGAACAATCCGGTGGAGGCAGTCTCGCAATGGCGTGCAGGGCAGCTGCGCCCGCTGTGCGTATTCGACGACGAGCCGATGAAGCAGACCACGCTGCTGACGAAGACGGAATCGTGGTCCAGCATTCCAACCTGCAAGTCGCAGGGGCTGGACGTCACCTACCTGATGCTGCGCAGCGTGCACATGCCGCTCGGTGTGAAACCGGATCAGGTGGCCTTCTATGTGGATCAGATGAAGAAGGTCGTGGCGACGCAGGAATGGAAGGATTATCTGCAGCGCAATGCGCTGAAGGAAAAATTCCTGACTGGCGACGCCTTCCAGAAATTCCTGGAGCAGGATGCCAAGCTGCACCACGAATTGCTGGACAAGGCGGGCTTCATCGAGAAGCGTTGAGGAGACGGCAATGAACGAGCAGAACGAAGAAAGGGGGGCGGTGCTCGTCAAGCGCGCCGCCGCCGAACTGGCCTGCGCATTGCTGTTCTTCGCAATCGGCGGGGTCGTCATCTGGAGCAGCCTGGAGATCGGTTCCGGATGGGGGCCGCGCGGCCCGCAATCCGGTTATTTCCCGCTGCGTATCGGCATCATCCTGTGCGTCGCGGCGCTTGGCGTCGCGGTGGAGGCATGGCGCACGAATCGCGACGCGGATGACGCGGAGCCGTTCGTCACACGGGAACAGCTGAAACCGGTACTGCAGGTCCTGCTGCCGATCGTACTGTTCGTCGTGGCGACCGACTACCTCGGTATCTACGTGGCGGCCTTTGGGCTGATCGCCGGCTTCATGCGCAAGCTCGGCCATTACGGCTGGTTGCGTTGTGTGCTGGTGGCGGGCTCGGTGACGGCTGTGACGTTCTGGCTGTTCGAAATCCAGTTCCTGGTTCCATTGGCGAAAGGCCCGATCGAGGCCGCGCTGGGCTACTGAACCCGACGTAACGACTTAAAGACCGATATGCGGCGCATGCCGCAAAGGAGACATTCGTGGAAGAAATCGGTTATCTGATGCACGGGTTCTCGGTGGCGCTCACCATGAACCACATCCTGCTGATGTTTGTCGGCGTGGTCCTGGGCATTCTGATCGGCGTGCTGCCGGGCCTGGGCGGTCCGAACGGTGTGGCGATCCTGCTGCCGTTGACGTTTTCGATGACGCCGACCGCCGGCATCATCCTGCTGTCCTGCCTGTACTGGGGCGCGCTGTTCGGCGGTGCAATTACCTCCATCCTGTTCAACATTCCGGGCGAACCGTGGTCGGTGGCGACCACCTTCGACGGTTATCCGATGGCACAGAAAGGGCATGCCGGGGAGGCATTGACGACGGCGTTTTCCGGCTCGTTCGTCGGCGCATTCTTTTCGGTGATCCTGATCACCTTTCTCGCGCCGATGGTGGCGAAGTTCGCGCTGCAGTTCGGCCCGCCGGAATTCTTCGCGGTCTATCTGCTGACGTTCTGCAGCTTCGTCGGCATGAGCAAGGGCTCGCCGTTCAAGACGCTGATCGTGATGATGCTCGGCTTCGCGCTGGCCACCGTCGGCATGGATACGATCACCGGCGGCCTGCGTCTGACGTTCGGCATGTCCGACCTGCTGCGCGGCGTCGATTTCCTGATCGTCGTCATCGGCCTGTTCGGCATAGGTGAAATCCTGCTGACGATGGAAGAAGGGCTGGCCTTCCGCGGCAAATCCGCCGGTATCAATCTGAAGGTGGTGCTGCAAACCTGGATGCAGTTGCCGCGCTACTGGGCCACGCTGATCCGCAGCTTCGTCGTTGGCGCGTGGCTGGGCGTGACGCCGGGCGGTGCGACGGCGGCATCGTTCATGGGCTATGGCATCGCGCAACGCTTTTCGAAGGAAAAGGAGAAGTTCGGCAAGGGCAGCATGGAAGGCGTGCTGGCGCCGGAAACCGCTGCGCACGCATCCGGCACGATGGCGTTGCTGCCGATGCTGGCGCTTGGCATTCCGGGTTCGGCCACTGCAGCCGTGCTGCTCGGCGGCCTGATGGTATGGGGTTTGCAGCCGGGACCGATGCTGTTCACTGATCAGGCCGATTTCGTCTGGGGTTTGATTGCCAGTATGTATCTCGGCAATATCGCCGGCCTGATTGTCGTGCTGTCGACGGTGCCGCTGTTCGCTGCCATCCTGCGCATTCCGTTTTCGATCGTCGCGCCGGTCATCATCCTGCTGTGCGCGATCGGCGCGTATGCGGTACACAGCGCGATGTTCGACGTCTGGCTGATGGTCGCCTTCGGCGTGCTCGGCTACGTGTTGAAGAAGCTCGACTATCCGCTTGCGCCGATGATCCTGGCGATGGTGCTGGGCGACCGTGCCGAGGATGCATTCCGCCAGACGATGATGCTGTCGCACGGCGGCATGAGCATTCTGTGGTCCAACTATCTGGTCGGCACCATCAGCACGCTGGCGTTGCTCACGCTGTTCTGGCCGATCATCTCGCGCATCCTGCCGAAGCGTAAAGCGATCGTCGAGGTGACGGCATGAAGCGGGACATGAATCATGGCGAAGGCGTGCACTGGGATACGCTGAAGCGCAACACGGCGGCGCGCCTGCAGCGCGGCGCACCGTATGCGAACGGCAAGCTGGTGGACAAGGATGCGCTGCTGCCGCTGCTGCGCGCGGTGATCGAATCGGGGGACCGCATCTGCGTCGAGGGCAACAACCAGAAGCATGCGGATTTTCTGTCGCAGGAACTGGCGAAGCTGGACCCGACTGTCGTGCGCGACCTGCACATCGTGCAGTCGAACATCGCGCTGGCGTCGCAGCTCGACGTATTCGAGCGCGGCATCGCGTCCAAACTGGACTTCTGCTATTCGGGCGAACAGGGCGTGCGGCTGGCGCGGCTGATCAAGGCGGGTCGTGTCAGCATCGGCGGCATCCATACCTACCTCGAACTGTACGGCCGCTACTTCATGGACCTGACGCCGCGCGTGACATTGATCGCCGCGCAGAGCGCCGACCATCACGGCAACCTGTACACCGGTCCCAACACCGAGGACACACCGGCCTCGGCCGAGGCGACCGCCTTCAAGAACGGCATCCTGATCGCGCAGGTCAACGAGATCGTCGACGAAGTGCCGCGCATCGACGTGCCGGCCGGCTGGGTTTCCTACGTCGTGCAGGCGCCGAAGCCGCATTACATCGAACCGATCTTCACACGCGATCCGGCGCAGATCAGCGAGACGCAGATTCTGATGGCGATGATGGTCATCAAGGGTCTGTACATGCCATACGAGGTGAATCGTCTCAATCACGGCATCGGCTTCGACACTGCCGCCATCGAGCTGGTCCTGCCGACTTATGCCGAATCGCTGGGCCTGCGCGGCAAGATTTGCAGCTACATGACGGTCAACCCGTGCCCGACATTGATTCCCGCAATCGAATCCGGCTTCGTGCGCGGCATCCACTGCGCCGGCTCCGAACTCGGCATGGAGGATTACCTGCGCGCGCGGCCCGACGTCTTCTTCGACGGGCCGGACGGCAGCATGCGCTCGAACCGCGTGTTCTGCCAGATCGCCGGCCACTACGCCGATCTCTTTATCGGCTCGACCTTGCAGATCGATACGCAGGGCAACAGTTCGACGGCGACGCTGAACCGCATCGCCGGCTTCGGCGGCGCGCCCAACTTCGGTTCCGAATCGCGCGCGCGGCGGCACGCCAGCCATGCTTGGCTGAAGGCCGGGCGCGAAGCGGCGGAAGCGACCGGCGCGACGATGCCGCGCGGCCGCAAGCTGGTGGTGCAGATGGTGGAAACCTTCCGCGACAAGATGCAGCCGACCTTCACCGAAAAGCTCGATGCCTGGCAACTGCAGCAGGAACTGTCGCTCGAACTGCCGCCGGTGATGGTCTATGGCGACGACGTCACGCATCTCGTCACCGAGGAAGGTATCGCGCACCTGCACCGCTGCGCCAATCCGGCCGAGCGCGAACAGGCGGTACGCGGCGTGGCCGGCTTCACGCCGGTCGGCCTCGGGCGCGATCGTGAAAAGGTCGCCGAGCTGCGCATGCGCGGCATCGTGCAGTTGCCGGAAGACCTCGGCATCGACGTTTCGATGGCCACGCGCGATCTGCTCGCCGCGCGGTCGATGAAGGATCTGGTCCGCTGGTCGGACGGCCTGTATGCGCCGCCGAGCAGGTTCCGCAACTGGTGAGGATAGTCGCATGCAGACATTGAATTTCGAACTCGGCCCGTTCGCCGGCAAGCACGGTGCGATACAGACCGGCATCGTCGGTGTGGTGGGCTCGGGCAACCTGGAAGTACTGTTCGAACCGCAGCAGCTGGACGGCAAGGTGCGCTTCGTCATCAGCACCTCGGTGCACGGCTTCGATGAAACCTGGGAGGCGGTAGTCGGCGCGTTTGCCGAACGCTATCGTCTCGGCGACGTCGTCGTTACGATCAACGACGCGGGTGCGACGCCGGCCGTCGTTAGCCTGCGCCTGATGCAGGCAGTCGAGGAATGCGGAGGCCGGGCATGAGCGCTTGCATGGATGTACGCGACGGCGCGGTGCGAGCCCCGGCCGGCAGCTATCTGGAACGCACGGCACGACAGCGTATTGCAGCATTGCTCGACGCCGGCAGTTTCCGCGAAATCATGCCGCCGTCGGAGCGCCGCGTCAGTCCGCATCTGCCGATGCTGGGTCAGCCGGTCGCTTTGGATGATGGTGTCGTCATCGGCGAGGGCCTTCTCGGCAATGCACCGATATTGATTGCTGCGCAGGAGCCCGCTTTCATGGGTGGCTCGGTCGGCGAAGTGCATGGCGCCAAGATTGTCGGCCTGTTGCAGCGCGCCGCACAAAGTGTGGCAGACAAGCATCCAGCAGGGGTATTGCTGCTGCTCGATACCGGCGGCGTGCGCCTGCACGAAGCCAATGCGGGGCTGACCGCCATCTCTGAAATCCAGCGTGCCGTATTCGATACGCGTGCGGCCGGCGTGCCGGTCATCGTGTTGATCGGTGGTGGCAATGGTTGCTACGGCGGCCTTGGCATCGTTTCCAAGTGCTGTGATTACGTGATCATTTCGGAAGAGGGGCGGCTCGCCGTTTCCGGTCCGGAAGTGATCGAGGCCGCGCACGGCGTCGAGGAATTCGATGCACGCGACCGCGCGCTGGTGTGGCGCACGATGGGCGGCAAGCACCGTTACATCATGGGCGATGCCGACGACATCGTGCCCGACGACGTGGCAGCATTCCGCAGCGCCGCTCAGCGCCGGCTTGGCCATCCGCGCCCGCTGTCGCTGGAAGCGGTGGAGCAGGAACACGCGCTGCTGCAGCAGCGTCTGCAGCGTTACGCAGACTGTCGCGATGCGACGCAGATCTGGCAGGCACGTGGCATCGCCGAGCCGCAACGGGTGCCGCTGATGGATATCGATACCTTTACCGGCATTGCCGACGCAGCGCGGGAGAACAATCATGCTTGACTGGAAAACCCTGTGCGACCGCCTGTTCCCCGGCGGCCATGACGTGAGGCTGGAAGACGGCGTGCTGCACGGCAGTGGCAACATCGGCGGTCGTACTGTCGCCGTCGTCGGCACCACCGATCATGCTGCCATCGGTGCACAGCTGGCGATGAAGCTGGCCGCGCGCGTGCTCACCGTCGTGCGTGAACATCCGGGCCGGCCCATCCTCGCGCTGGTCGATACGCAGGGGCAGCAACTGTCGCGCTTCGACGAACTGATCGGCAACAACGCCTGCCTTGCACACTTGGCAAAATGCTTCGCTGTCGCGCGCCAGCGCGGGCATCGCTTGATCAGCGTCGTCTACAGCGAAGCGGTCAGCGGCGGCTTCCTCGCGCTCGGCATGCTGGCCGACGAAACCTATGCGGTCGAAGATGCGCAGATCCGCGTGATGGCGCTGCCGGCGATGTCGCGTGTGACCAAGCTGCCGCTGGAAGAGTTGGAAGAACTGTGCCGCACGACGTCCATTCTCGGCCCCGGTGTCGCCAACTTCGTTGCGCTCGGCTGCGTGGAAGACATCTGGCGCGAACCGCTGGACGTCTGTCTCGATGCGGCGCTGAAGCGTCCGGCCGGTGGCGTGGACCGGCGCGCTGAACTGGGTACGCAGCGCGGCGGCCGTACCGCCGCATACGACGTGACCGAGCGTGTGCGCACTGCGGAACCTGCATGACGAATACGCCACCGCTTTCGCCTATCTCGCGTCGCCATGCGCACGCCTGGCTGGATACGGCGCGCGTCGCGGCATTGCCGGATATGGACTGGACTGCCATTCATCACATACAGCGTGGACTGCCGGAGGCGGTCGCGGACAGCGGCGTGCCCCGCATCGCCTGCGCATTGCGTACACGGAACGCGTGGAAAGGCATGGTGCGTCGTTCGCGCGAGATCAGCATGCTGGCGCTGCGCGCGCTGCACGACGAGCTGTGCCTGTATCCAAAGCCCGGCCTCGTCAGCAAGATCGACACCGGCAGCCATGACGACATGGATGCCGCCACCTTCGTGCGCAGCCTGTTTTCGTTGCGCCGCTATTTCGCGACGATCTATCTGGCCGGCGCCGCCGGCGCATCGTTCGATCGTCTGCGCGCACTCGGCATCGATGCCGAACGGCGCATGCTGTGCGCGACCGCCGGCGTCAATACACATCGCGGCGCGATTTTCAATCTCGGCATCCTGTGTGCGGCGGCCGGTCGCTGGGAGCAGGGCGGCGGTGCCGGCAGTCTGTCTGCGACCGTCGTTTGCCAGTGGTCGGACGACATCAAGCGCATGGACAGTCTCGCCGACGATGCTTCGCACGGCAGCTGCGCCTGTCGCCGCTATGCGGTAGGTGGTGCGCGCGGCGAAGCGGCGATGGGTTTTCCGCACGTGTTCGATGTCGGCCTGCCGGCGTTACGTCATGCGCGCGAACACGGTGCCAGCGAACGAGCGGCACGCATGCAGGCATTCTTTGCGATCCTCGCCGTGCTGGACGATACCAACCTGCTGCATCGCGGCCATGCACCGGGGCTTGCCTATGCGCATCGCGCGGCGCGCGAATTCCTGGCCGCCGGCGGTGTCTTGCGCGAGAACTGGGTGGTGCGCGCGCGTGCGATTCATGATGCCTTCGTCAGAAGAAGACTGAGTCCGGGCGGCAGTGCCGATCTGCTGGCGGCGACGCTGCTGGTCGACCGTATTTTGTCGGGGGATGGATGGCAGCGCTGGCGATAGTCTGCCCGGGCCAAGGGGCGCAGCATCCGGCGATGTTCGATCTGGCGCTGCAGTCGGCTACTGCGGCAGAATGGCTGGATGCGTATTCGACGGCAGCGGGCATCGACGTCGTCGCGCTGGCGCGTAGCGGTAATGATCGTGGCGATGACCTGTTCTCCAATCGTAACGGACAATTGCTGGTGTGCGCCGCGGCGGTCGCGAACTGGGTGGCACTGTCGCCCATGGTGCCGCAGCCCTTGCTGTTCGCCGGCTACAGCGCCGGCGAGATGGCGGCCTATGGCTGTGCAGGCGCGTGGACGGCGGCAGGGCTTGCGCATATCGTGTCGCAGCGTGCCGAATGCATGGATGCTGTTGCGCCGCCTGACGGCGGCCTGATGGCCGTCAAGGGCTTGCGCCGTGACGAAACTGTCGCGCTGTGCAGGGAATATCGACTGGCCGAGGCGATCGTCGTCGCCGACGATCACATGATTCTCGGCGGCAGGCGCGGCGATCTCGGCCAGGCGGCACAGGCATTGGAACGACAGGGCGTCTGGCATCAACTTCTGGACGTGGCGGTGCCGTCGCATACGCCATTGATGCGCGATGCGGTTGCGCCTTTCCGCGCCGCCGTGCTGGCGTCGCCGCTGCGAGTGCCGGATGTCGCCGTACTGGCCGGCGTCGACGGTTGTCCGACGTCGACGGCTGCCGCCATTGCCGATACGCTGGCGGCGCAACTGGCGCAGCCGGTGGATTGGCTGGCCTGCATGCAGAATGTTGTCGAACGCGGCGCAAATGTGGTGCTGGAAGTCGGCGCAGGCAAGAATCTGGCGAAGATGTTTGCCGAATACGATGAAGCCGAAAAGGTCGGCGGCATCGAAAGCCGTTCCTGCGACGATTTCCGGTCGCTGGAAGGCATTGCCGCCTGGATCAATGCGCGCTGTGCATAAAGAAAACAAAAGAAGCAAAGGAAAGGAGCAGTTCGAACGCAGCATGGAGGCCCTGACGGATTTTTTCGCACCGCTACGCCGCAAGCGATTGCCGGCAATGGATGCGCAGGCATCGACGACGACGCTGCCGGTTGCCGCCGGTCTGCAGGAGAGTGCATCGGAACGCGCCTATCGTCGACTGGAAGAAGCCATCGTGACGATGGAGCTGCAGCCCGGTTCGGTCGTCAGCGAAGCCTACCTGAGTGAACTGAGCGGACTCGGACGCGGACCGGTACGCGAGGCGGTGCGGCGACTGGCGGTGGAACATCTGCTGGTCGTACGGCCGAAGAAAGGCATCCGCATCACCGACATCGATGCGTTCGCACAATTGCGTTTGCTGGAGGTACGGCAGGAACTGGAACGCCTGGCCTTCTGCAGCGCTGCGCGTCGCACAACCGATGAGCAGCGTGCGCGTTTCGCCGCGCTTGCCGCGGATTTCCGCAAGGCCGCCGACGCCGGAGACGAACTGCTGTTCATCCGTACCGACAAACTGTTCAACGATCTGTCGCGCCGTTGCGCGCGCAATGAATTCACCGAAGGCAGCCTGCTGTTGATTCAGGGTTTGTCGCGCCGTTTCTGGTTCTGCTATTTTCGCCAGTTCGACATGCTGCGCACCAGCGCCCGTCATCACGCCGATGTGGCCGAGGCGATCGCATCGGGCGATGCGATCGCGACTGCCGAGGCTATCGACTGCCTGTCGGCCGGCGCCTGCGATTTCGCGCGCCGCGTGGGCGAACACGAAAGTCGGCGCAAGCTCGGCTGACGTTCCTGTTTGCGCTGCCCGCATCGTTCGGATACGGGCAGCCATGCATCGGAAATCAGAACGACACTTCCTCCAGCGACTTGCCCTTAGTTTCCACACCCATCACGATGACGACCAATGCCGCTGCCGCGAACGACAGTGCGCCCAGCGTGAACACGCCGCTGTGACCGGTGACCGGCAGGATCACGCCGACTGCGAACGGGCCGAGCAGCGAGCCGAAACGGCCGACGGACGATGCGAAGCCGGAGCCGGTGGCACGCGAACGCGTCGGATACAGTTCCGGCGTGTATGCATACAGCACCGACCACATGCCGAACAGGAAGAACTGCATGCACAGGCCGGCACCGATCAACTGAGCGACCGGCGCCTGCGCCGTGGCGACGTGGCCGTAGACATAAGCTGAAACCGCGCTGCCGACCAGCATCAGCACGCAGGTGCCCTTGCGGCCCCACACTTCCAGCAGCCATGCCGAGAAGATGAAGCCTGGAATGCCGGCCAGCGAAATGTAGATCGTGTAGGTGACGGACTTCGTCACTTCGTAGCCGGCCTGCTGCAGCAATGCGCCCAGCCACGTCGTCAGTCCGTAGTAGCCGAGCAGCGCGAAGAACCACAGCGCCCACAGCATCACGGTGCGCTTTGCGTACGCGCCTCGCCACAGTTCGGCGAACAGCGCGCGGCGGTCTGCCGGTTGGGGCGGCGTGCCGATACCGGCAGCCGGCAACGGCGCACCGCTGGCAGCCATGACGTGACGTTCGATGCCTGCGGTGACGGCATCGGCCTGCTCGACGCGGCCCATGCTTTCCAGCCAGCGCGGCGATTCGGGCACGAAGCGCCGTACGATGAAGACGAACACGGCCGGTATCGCGAGCGCGATGAAGATGCCGCGCCAGCCGATGTGCGGCAGTGCGACCCAGGCGACGATGCCGGCGGCGATGAAGCCGAGCGGCCAGAAGCCTTCAAGCACGGCGACGTAACGGCCGCGGCTTTTTGCCGGCACGATTTCCGACACCATCGACAGGCCGATCGGAAATTCCATGCCCATGCCGAAGCCGAGCAGCACGCGGAAGATCATCAACTGCTCGACGTTTTGCGCAAAGCCGCACAGCAGGCTGCCGACGCCCCAGAACACCATGCTCCACTGGAATACCGGCTTGCGGCCGAACCTGTCGGCCAGCATGCCGGCAATCGCCGCACCGAAGAACATGCCGACAAAGCTGGAGGAAGCGAGCATGCCGGCCTGCGCGGTCGACAGACCGAACTCGGTCTTGATCGAGCCGAGCACGAAGGTCATGATGCCGAGGTCCATCGAATCGAAAAACCAGGCGGTGGCAATGATGGAAAAAAGCCAGCGCTGATAACTCGTCATCGGCAGCCGTTCCAGCCGCGCGGCGACGTTTGCATGGCGCATGGCCATGTTGGGTGCGTTCATTTCCTGTCTCCTTTTGGTCGCCGGTTCAGTCATGCTGTTGCCGGCTTGCGTCTCGTTTTGTCCCGTTTCTTGTGGGTACTGCAGGCGAGGTGGTGGTCCACCTTCAACTAATATATTACATGAACACAAAAAGTATTCATTAATATTTTTCAATGGTTGTACGTCGAATCGGCACGTCCGCTAGGCCATTTCGACCATTCGCCCGCCGGGTTTAATGCCGGCGAAATTCGTGTTGCACGGCGACATCGCGCAATGTTGCTTTATGCCGACTTCGCGTCTGCCTCGTGCCTGCATAAGCGCTTTGCATCTTCTTGCGCCGTCGTTTTTCACGACAGCGCTTTACGCTTCGGCTTTCTATGCTTTGTCTTTCAACTTGCACGCTTGCAGCCGTGCAATGTCGTCCGCCAATTCTTCTCAAGCCCGTTTCTTTTCCGGTTCCGCACGGGATTGTTGGTCGGCGGCCAGCGTGCCGTCCCATGCGCGCTGCACGATGCCGGCGTAGGTGGCCGCCACATCCGGTACCGGGAATGCCTTGGCCAGCCGCGTGACGGCCAACGCGTCTTCCGTCAGGCGCGGCAGTTCTTCGCGGGCAATGCCGAAATCCTTCAGGTTGGCCGGGATGCCGAGCTGTGCGACCAGATCGCGCATGACGGCCGGCAACAGCAGCACGGCGCGGTGTTCATCCGGCTCGTCGATGCCGAATAGACGGGCAACGTCCAGCATTTCGGCCGTGCGCGTCTCGCGCAATGCATCCAGCACATAGGGCAGCATCACGGCATTGGTCGTGCCGTGCGTCTTGTGCGTCAGGCCAGCCACTGCGTAGGCGATGCCGTGCACCGCGTTCAGGCCGGCGCTGCCGTAAGAGAGCGCGGCGTAGTGGCTGGCGTAGGTCATGCCGACGCGTGCTTCCTGGTCGCTGCCGTCGTGGTAGCAGCGCAGCAGGTGGCGTGCGCACAGCGCGATTGCTTCGCGCGCGAACAGCATCGTCAGCGACGAGCGGCCGCTGTAGCCGGGATCGGGATTGCCGTCGCGCGCGAAGTCAAACGAATCCAGCGTGAGGTAGGACTCGACTGCATGCGTCAGCGCATCGACGCCGGAATCGGCGGTCACGCGCGGCGGGCAGGTGTAGGTGTATTCGGGATCGATCAATGCAATCGCCGGGCGCAGTGCGTTGTCCATCACGGCGATCTTGGTGGCGTTTTCCGGATCGATCAGGATCGCGCCGGGCGTGGCTTCGGAGCCGGTGCCGGCGGTAGTCGGCAGCGCGATCAGCGGCAGTGCGAGCGGCGCAGCCGGCATCGCGCCCTTGAATTCGTCGACCGGCCGTCCTTCGGGCAGGGTCACGCACATTGCCTTGGCGAGATCGATGTTGCTGCCGCCGCCGAGCGCGATCACATGGTCGGCGCGGCGGCCGCCGAGACGCGCGCGCACATCGCGTGTGGCGTCGTCGCATAGTGTGGTGGTCGGGTCCGGCAGGCCGCCGTCGAAGACGACGGTCTCGATGCCGAGTGCGGCGGCGGCTTCCGTGTATTCGCGCACCCACGGCGTCTGTCCGCTGAAGAAGGCGTCGGTGACGAGCACGCCGAGGCGATAGCCGAGCCGGGCCAGCAGGGCGGGCAACTGGCGGCGGCTGCCGCAGCCGATGACGACGCGGGCGGGCGGACAGAAATGAATCTGGTCATGCATTCTCATGGGGTGCTCCTGTGAGTTGATGTTGCGAGAGAAAGGTATGGATTTCGGTGGCGACGCGTTCGGTGTGTTCTGCAAGCAGCGCATGCCGGCCGCCATCGATGCGGACCAGGCGCGCATTCGGCAGGCCGTCGGCCAGCAGGCCTGCATGCGCATACGGCGAATCCTCGTCGTCGGTGCCATGCAGCACGAGTACGGGAACGTCGACGGAGGCCAGCAGTGCGCGCTGGTCGGTGTCGCGTATCGCCTGCCAGGTCCAGGCGACGGCGTTGCGGTCGGCCGGTTCGCGCAGGCCGAGCCGCTGTTCGCGTGTGGCGATTTCCTGTAGCAGCGCACCGTCGTTGTCTTCGCTGCCATTGCTGTCGCCGCGTCCGAACCATTGCACCTGTTGCAGTACCGGGCTGCCGGACATCAGGATCAACGCAGCCGGCAGCGGCCGGCCGGCGCGGCGCAGCATGTCGAAGGTCGCCAGTGCGACCGATGTGCCCATGCTCCAGCCGGCCAGCACGAAGCGCGGCGCGTAGACGTGGGTCGCGATGACGTCGCAGACGTCTCCGGCAAACTTTTCCAGCGTGTAGTCCCGCACACCTTGGCCGCGCCATGCATCGGCACGACCGCGCAGATTGGGCAGGACCCAGTGCATGCCGGCCATGTCTGGTGATAGCGGCGGCAGCACCTTCTGCCAGCTGGCGCGGGTGCCCTGTATGCCGTGCAGCGCGACGAGATCGATTGCGCTGCCGTTTGTGCCCGCAAAGGCGACGTCATGTTTCATGTTGCTGCTCCTCGATGAAAAAGATGCGCCATATTTGAGATATACATTTAAAATTCAATCGTTCGTCCATATCTGCGATACGGATACATCAGTCATATACCCAACACATAGATCCATTTCCTACATGGCCACGTCTAAAAAAACCGTTGCGAAAAAAACGACGCAGAAACCATCCGTAAAGAAAACAACTCCCGCACGCGGCGCAGCCGGCCATCGTGCAGCCAAGCCGAAGCTGACCGATCTCGCATACGAACAGCTGGAAGAAGCGATCATCACGCTGCGTATTCCGCCCGGTTCCGTGATCTCCGAACTGACGCTGAGCGAAATGCTGGACATCGGCCGCACGCCGATCCGCGAAGCCATCCAGCGGCTGGCGCGCGAGCATCTGCTGCTGGTGTTGCCGCAGCGCGGCCTGCTGGTGCCGGAAATCGATCTGAAGAAGCAACTGAAGCTGCTGGAAACGCGGCGCGAGGTCGAGCGCCTGATCTGCCGCAGCGCCGCACGCCGTGCGACTCTGGAGGAGAGGGCGATCTTTTCGCGTCTGCACGACGAATTCATGCTGGCCTCGAAAACCAATGACGATGTGACGTTCATGCGTTCCGATCGCGAGTTCAATGAAATGACGTTGCTGTCCGCCCGCAACGAATTCGCGGAAGGCGCGATGCGATTGATGCACGGGTTGTCGCGCCGCTTCTGGTATTTCCACTACAAGCAGGCGGCCGATCTGCCGGAGATGGCGCGCCTGCATGCGAACGTGGCCGGTGCGATTGCGAAGGGGGATGTCGAGGGCGCCGGCAAGGCGCTGGACAGCCTGCTCGACAACATCGAATCCTTCGCCAAGGCGACGCTCACTCTGGACTAAACCGGTTGACGGAAAAAAAACGGCCGACGGTGCGATGCATCGTCGGCCGTTTTTTTGTTACAGGACGAGGCCGCGATTCAGCGTTTCGTCCTCTTCCTGAGTCAGTTCCGGCCCGTCCAGCGTCACGCGCGAATCGTCGTTGCGGAAACGCTGGATGATCGGCTTCAGTTCTTCCTTCACATGCTTTTCGCTGTAGCCGTTAAACAGATGGCCGACCAGTCCGCGATCGAGGTCGGTAGTGCCCATCGCCCAGTCGGCGATCGGGAAGGTGAGGTTCATGTTGTACTTCATCATGATGCCGAGATTGTGATGCGCGGTGTGGTGGCGGCGGATCGTGTTGATGAAGGGGATGTTGCGCACGAACCAGTTGTCATGCACGTGGCAGCAGTAATGGAAGGTCTCGTAGATCAGGTACTGCGCAACCATCGTGATGAACAGGATGTAGCCGGCGTTGGTATTGATGACCACGGACGCGATGTAGCCCAGCGTCAGGCCGCCGACACCCAGCGTGGCCAGCACGCGCCACGGAAAGAAAACAATACGGAATTCGCGCGTGGAATCGATCGTCACCTCGTTGTCGGTGAAGTACTGATGATGCTGGCGTGTGTGGCGCTCGTAGATCGCGCGCAGGGCGAAGACGTCGATGCGGCGATGCATGACGTAGCGGTGCATTGCCCATTCGACAAAGTTGCCGGCGATGAAGACCGGCAGCACGACCAGCCATTCCCAGCGTGCATTCTCCAGTTGGGTCAGGCAATACCAGATGGCGGCGATGCCGACGCCGTACATGACGGTAATGTGCAGCAGGCCGTTGTAAAGGGGGCTGATGTCAGCCTTGTATTGTTCGCGGAATTTCCGCTGGCGTTCGCTCATCATGATGGATCTCCTCGAATGGGTGGCGATGACTGTGTATGACTGATATATTAGTGGTATGTATTTGTGGTGTCAAGCTGTCATATCAGTGCGAAAGGAGGCGGAAATGGGTCTGGAGGGATTGCAGCTGACGATCGCCGGTTTCGAGGCGTTGCTGGCGGAAAACGCGACCGAAAAAGCGGGCGAAATGAAGGCCGGAACCGGCGCGGATGAGGAGCGTGTGTTGCGTGAAGGCAGCGTCCTGCTGCGCGAACTGGTGGCAGGCGACGATTGGCTGCCGCCTCAATACGCCCGGCCCGATGCGCAGTTCTATCGACAATATCTGCTGCACGTCGATGCGGCTGAGCGCTTTTCCATCGTCAGTTTCGTCTGGGGACCGGGCCAGAAGACGCCGGTGCACGACCATACGGTATGGGGATTGATCGGCATGCTGCGCGGCGCGGAACGCAGCGAGCGCTATGCGCCGGCTGTCGTTCCGGCCGCCGCAAATGAAGGCGGCGCGGCGATGCGCAGTCTGGGCGAGACGGTATTGCGTCCGGGCGACGTGGAGATGCTGTCACCGGCCGCCGGCGACATCCATCGTGTTTCCAACCTGTACGACGATCGCGTCTCGATCAGCATCCATGTCTATGGCGGCGACATCGGCAAGATACGCCGCCACGTCTACGATCCGGCGACTGGGGAGATGCGCGAATTCGTGTCCGGCTATGCGAATGCGCAGTGCTGACGCCTAAAAAATCGTATGGAAAGAATCGCGTGGACGGATGAGATGGCGGCCACGCCATGGCGGCGCAAGTGAAGGTGGGGGAGAAATCAACACGGATACAACCTGTCCGTGCATGCCGCAAGACAGACGATTAAAGATTGTCTGGCTTGCGACAAGATGCGTGCAGTTTCGCGGGCATGTGCATATGGTTTCGACGATCATCGAAGTGCGAAGCGATGCGGCTTGCTGCATGACATCGCCAGAACATCGTCATACCGTCCACACGCCTGCGGTAATCGTCAATCCTCGTCCTTGCCTTGCAGCAGCGCGCGCTGCCAGGGACGTTGCGTACGCCAGTGTTCGTACCAGTCTTCCGGCATGACCTGATACAAGGCACCGATGTCGGCCACCAGCGAATCCAGTCCGGGTTCGTGCAGCGATACGCCGGATGTCAGCGCCGGCAGATGCGAACACAGTTCGTTGCGCACCAGCGGTTCCAGCCAGTCGCCGTGGTAATGCCAGATGGCGCCGCCGATGGCGAATTTGGCGATATCGAGCGTGGCCGTCACGTTGTAAAGCGCGCGGCCGAACCAGCGCGCGGCGTCGGCGACTGCGGCACGCGCCTGTTGGTCGCCGTCGCGCGCCGCGTTGAACAGTTCTTCGGGGGAACGCCGGTAGCGTATTTCCAGATTCTGGCCGGATGCCAGCGCTTCGGTATCGCCGAAATTGCCGCAGCCGCATTGCGCGTCGGATTGATCGGTCAGCAGCATGTGGCCGGCGTGGCCCGCATTGCCGTTCTTGCCGTGCAGCGGCCTGCCGTCCACGCACAGGCCGAAGCCGATGCCGGTGCTCCACGTCACGTAAGCGCAATTGTCTTCGCCTTGCAGCCGGCCGAAGGCTCGTTCGGCGGACAGTGCGGCAACGCAATCGTTGCAGATGCGCACGTCGGCAAATTGCCCGCGCAACACTTCCTCCAGCGGCACGGAGGTCCAGTCGTTCGGCAGCTCGCCGCGTTTGCCGAGGCCGCCGCAGATATTCGGCGTGACCAGCTCGATCATGCCGTGCCGGCGAACGAACGGTCCGCAGGAACTGACGCCGATATGATCGAGTTCGTCGAACTGCATGCCGGCGCGGCGGCATGCGTCGCGCAGCAGGGCGATCGCCTGTTCCGCCGGCGCGCGGTTGGTGCCGGTCTTGGCGGTCGGCGCAGTCACGCGCGCCAGCGGGCCGTTGCGGTCGGCGACAGTGGCCGCCATCTTGGTGCCGCCGATGTCGAGCCCGCCGATGCGGGCCGGTGATGCGGAATCGTGTCGAGGCATCTGCTGTTCCTGTTCAATGCATGGGCTTACCCATACTGACCATTGTGCCTCAACAAAGTTTTTGGAAGGCAAAGATTCCGCAGGGCATTTCAGCTCAATATTGCGTACTGTCTATGCCCTGATGTACCGCATAGCGGATCAGGCCGGGGATATCGTTGACGCCGATCTTGGCCAGCACCTGCTTGCGATAGCGATTGACGGTGGAGAGGCTGAGCGACAGCCGGTCCGCAGTTTGCGTCAGCCGCTCGCCGCGGCAGACGCTGAGGAAGATTTCGTATTCGCGCGGGTTCAGCTTCTCGTGCAGTGCGCGCGGCTTTCCGTCAAGCTCCCTCTGCAGTTGCAGCTGTTCGGCATTGCTTGTGTCGTCGGTGCCGGCTGGAGCCATCGTGCCCAGGTACAGCCGGCCGCCGGCGACGGTGCGGATCGCGCGCACCAGTTCCTCGCCGGAACCGTCTGCCGGAAAGCAGCCGGCCGCGCCGCTGCTCATCAGTTGCACCGTGTAGAAATGCTCAGGCCTGCCGTTGATGACCAGCACCGGCAGGCGTTGCCACCGTTCCTTGAAAGCGAGCAGCGCTTCGTAGCCGTTGCGGCGCGGCGGCGTGATGTCCAGCAGCACGACGTCCGGCCGCAACTGGTCGGTCATGCGCACGCCGTCTCGGGCGGAGGACGTTTCGCCGACGATGTTCAGGTCAGGTTCCGAAGACAGCCACTGCCGTATGCCGGCCCGCACGACGGGGAAATGTTCGACGATCAGAATCTGCATGCCTGTATGACGCGCATTGCGTGAAAAGAAAGCATCGAAGGGAGCACCACTGGAATCACTACCTTAAGTTCATCGTGTGCTGCAGTCTGTGAAACGACGCACATAAGTGGCACATCAATGCGTGCACGGCGCCAAGGCGTGCATCGGCGATGCCGGATGACAAGAAAACACAAAAAGTAGAGGGAAACGAGAAAGGGATTCCTACCTCAAATTCGGAATGTGCCTATACGCAGATGACGCGCTTGCACGGAAGATGACTGTTCGGCGGTGCGTTGCGACAGGCATGTGAGCGACGCACCGGCCGCAATGCAACCACTCTTCGATAAAGGAGAACATCATGGGCAACCAGCAACAGCAGAACCAGCAAAATCAGAAAAGCCAGCAGCATGGTCAGGCCTCCAACCAGGGCAGCAAAAGCAGCAACATGGGAAGCAATGCCGGCACTGGCAGCAGCAACAAGAATTCCGGTTCTTCGTCGCAGAAGTCCGGCAATCAGAGCAGCAAGAAGAGCTGACGCGGCATGATGCTTCGTTCGGAAATGCCGGACGTCTGCCGTACATCAGTTGCATGAAAAAGAATGCCCGCGATTGCGGGCATTTCTGTATCTGTCGACGATCGGCTACCGACTGCTGGTCGACATTCGTGCCGGTATTCGCGTACTAAAGTGTGTGGCCATGACGGTGTTTGCCGGACGACACTCGTCACATCCGCGCAGACGACCGGCTCTCGCCGACGCGCAATCGGCAGCGCTCATTTTTCCTTGTGGCTCATGCCGCCCGATTTCTCCTGCTGCTCGATGCCGCGCGTGCTGTTGGCGCTGCTGCCGAGCTTGGCGGCGCGATTGCTGTGGCTGGCGGTGCCGCCCTTGCGGCCTGCCGCGCTGGCTTCGGCCGGCGTGAACTGATGGGCGTTGCCGCTGGCATGCGCGGCGCGTCCGCCCTGAGCGGCGATGGCGCGCTGCTTGTCGGGGTCCATCGACGCGAATCCGCGATTGCTCGTGCTGCCTGCATTGCCGCTCTGGTTGTTGCCTTGATTGTTGGCCATGTCCGGTCTCCTGAAGTGAGGTGAGTGAAATGAAGGGCGCGGCGACAACGCCCGCGATCCGCGATGGATGAAGCTCATGCGGAATGTCGGATCATGTTAGGAAAGCACCGACCGACGCTCTATAGGCGAACGCCGCAGTCGGCTGTAGGAAATGCAGGCGCGAAATGAAACAATGCGCAAGAAATGTGCGGCAGATGCACGGAAGATGCCTGCTGCCAACGGAATTTTCTCTCTGAGGTTTTTGGTGGTGCATGCCGCGGCATGTCACGAAAAAGGTCTGCAGCAACGCAAGATTTGACTGCGGCAGGTTCGCAGATGGCCCCGTTTGCTGCGCAGTTCCTGTATTAATTCAGGTACACGTTGTCATTCCGCGTTCTCACCTGGTGCACGAATACCTTCGGCGGCTGGCCAAGCGTACGCAAGAAAGCGCGACGCATCCTTTCCTCGTCGCCGAATCCTGCCAGCACGGCAATACGGCCGATCGATGAGTGGCCATCCTCGATTAATGCCTGTGCCGCCTCGATGCGCATCTTTTCGATGGCCTTGGCCGGGGCCATGCCCGTTTGCGTTTGAAATACCCGGCTGAAATGGCGCGGACTCCAGTGCACGTGCTCGGCCAGGTCGTCCACGGTCAAATCCTTATGCAGGTTCTCCCTGGCAAAACGCAGGGCATCCTTGATGCGATCCGAGCTTGGCTCCAGATCACTCAACGCAGAGAATTGCGATTGTCCGCCAGTTCGTTTGTGATAAACGATCATCATGCGTGCGATCTTCTTGGCAATCTCGGCACCGAGATCCGCTTCGACCAATGCCAGTGCCAGATCGATGCAGGCGGTCACGCCGGCTGAAGACCAGACGTTGCCGTCTTTGACGAAAATCTTCTCTTCGTCAACCTGGATGTCGGGATACTTTTCCTGCATATGCCGGCCGTGCACCCAATGCGTGGTGGCGCGCTTGCCGTTCAACAAGCCGGTATTGGCAAGGATGAAGGACCCGGTGCAGATGCTGGCGATACGACGGGTTGCTCTGGCAGCCTCCACCAGCTTGGCTTCCAGTTCCGGGTAGGAGGGAGGCAGGGTCGTTGCGCCAGCAATCATCAATGTATCGTATGCCCCCCATCCGATTGCCTGACTCTCGACCACGACGCCAACCGAGCTTTGGACCGCCCCGCCTTCCAGTGACAGCGCGGCAAATTCATACGCCGTCTCCCCCTTCAGCAGATTGGCAAATTCAAACACGGTCAGTGCCGCCAGATCCAGAGCCTGAAAGCCGGGATAGATCACCAGTCCGATACGTTTGCTCACGAAGCGCTCCCGCAGTTATTTTCCATAAAAAACGCATTTTAGGACTTTGGCGAATAACTGTGTGAAACATCTATCTGCCTAGGTTTCATGGGGATGTTTGGTTTTATATCGATATCATGGAATGTCCTAAAACGAGGTTTTTATGTCATAAGGGATAATCAACTGGTCGGCACAATGAAGGCTGTTCAATTCACTTCATCAACCCAAGGACCATCATGAAACTCACACAAAACACCATCTTCATCACTGGCGGTGCTTCCGGTATCGGTCGCGGCATCGCGGAAGAATTCCACAAGCGCGGCAACCAGGTCATCATCAGTGGCCGCCGCAAGGCCCTGCTCGATGAAGTTACCAAAGCCAATCCGGGGATGCGCAGCATCGAACTCGACATCCAGGACCCGAAACAAATCAAGGCGGTGGCAGCCCAGCTGATTGCCGACTTTCCCAAATTGAATGTCGTGTTCAACAACGCCGGCATCATGCCGTTCGACGATGCGGCAGGCGACGTGGATGAAGCCAGCGTATTGGCAACGGTCGCAACGAATTTCCTTGGCCCGGTTCGCATGACGGCAGCATTGCTGCCGCACCTGAAACAGCAACTGGATGCGGTGGTTATCCATAATTCGTCGGTGCTGGCGTTTGTGCCGATTGCGACCAACGCCGTGTATTCCGCGACCAAGGCGGCGATTCACTCTTATGCCTTGTCGCAACGCTTTGCATTGCGCAACAGCAGTGTAAGCGTCATCGAGATCGCGCCGCCATGGGTCGATACCGATCTGATCCACAAGAGCGGCGATCCGCGCGCCATGCCTCTGCCCGATTTCATTGCAGCGACCATGCGCGGACTGGAAAGCGACCGGATCGAGGTGTACGTCGATGCGATCGCGGCGTTGCGTGACAACCCGGGTTCGGGCGAACACGAATTGTTTAATGCGTTTAACCAGTCGATTGTCGACAATCCGATTCCTGTCGGTCATTGATCCGGCGTGCCGTGTCCTGGCTTTACCAAGGCACGGCGCAAACCAACCGACGCCTTGATGACAGCTGGGAGTGATTGTTGATGCGCCTGCCTTGCGCTACCGGCTTCGATGGTGCTGGCGCCGGTGAGGGCTCCATGTGCCTTGCCGATGGCCGATCGTCAGTGCGATACCAGTGTGCCCGTATCGAGCAATGCCACCGGCAGTACGGCAAACAGCTCGGCGATATCGAGTTGCGCCGTTGCGGCGAGGCGGCGGCCCGACAGCAGATCGATGCTGGCGGCCAGCAGGTCCGGCAGCATGATCGTCGTCGGCTCGCCGTCGTCCTTCAGCGCCAGATCCGGGCCGACCAGCAGCAGATTCCAGCGCAGCGCGGCTGTTACCACCGTATGTCCCCGATATCGCCTTGCGAAGGCAACGACGTGCTCGGCCAACGGCCCTTCGGCGCGCAGCGGAATGTATTCGCCCTGCGCAAAAAGATCGGGTGCGCGGGCGCGCAGTGCAAGTGCGGTGCGGATCAGCGGCTGCTTCAGCTGTCGCATCAGTTTGTGCTTCGACTGCGCCTGTTGTGCGCCGATGCGCGGATCGGTATCGAGCAGGTCGCGCAGGTCGGACGCTTCCGCCAGCAGCAGGCGGCGCGCCGCATAATCGACCGGGCGGCGATTGTCGGGGTCGACGAGGCTGAAGTCCCAGAATTCGGTGCCCTGATACAGATCCGGTACACCGGGAGACGTCAGGCGCAGCAGCGTCTGCGTCAGGCTGTTGGCGATGCTGGCGCTGGCGGTGCGTTCCACCCATTCGACCATCTCGTCGAGAAAGGCGCTGCTCTTTTCGCGGTCGAACAGCGCCATCAGGAAACCGCGGCAAGCCTGTTCGTAATCGTCGTTCGGCATCGCCCAGCTCGAATGGCGCTTGGCTTCGCGTAGCGCCTTTTGCTGCCATGCGGCCAGCCGTTCCGCATAGCGCTGCAGGCCGTCGACGTCGTCGGCACGCAGTTCGGGCGGCCATGCGCCGAAGATCGTCTGGTACAGCATGATTTCGGCGTCGAGCGCCGGTGCGACCAGTTCCACCGTCTCGTCTTCGGTCGGTAGCCGCACACGCAGATCGGTGTGCAGGCGCTTCCAGCGGCGTACGGCTTCTTCCCATTCGTCGGTGATTTCGCTCAGCACGGCCAGCCGCGCGCGCACATCCTCGCCGCGCTTGTGGTCGTGCGTGGCGGTCGCCAGCAGCGCATGTGGGAAGTGCGCGGCATGCTGCTGATTGAACGCATGGAAATCGTCGATAGTCGACGAGAAGTATTCGGGATCGCCGCCGACTTCGTTGCGTGACAGCAGGCGGCCGTAGCGATAGAACACGGTGTCTTCCACCGACTTGGCGGCCAGCGGTGGCGTCAGCTGCTCGAAGCGGCGCACCGCAAGGCGGCGTAGCTCCGGCGCATCGGCGCTGGCGTCGGGATCGATGTTGGCGGTATCGAACAGCATGATCAGCGTGTCGAGCAGCGACAGATCCTGCGAGGCGAGATTGCGGCGCGCTTCGTTGAGCGCACGCTCGATGACGTCGCGGTCGGTATCGCTGCGACCGTCTTCCGACCAGTAGGTGCGGTAGACGGGGAAGGCGACCAGCAGTTCGGTCAGCACGCGTGCGATTGCCGCCTGCGAAATGTCGCGGGTGTCGAGTTCGGTGCGCGCTACTGCGTGCACGGCGCGCGTCAGCGCGGCGAATTCGCCGACGAAATTCTCACGCAGCAACTGGCGGCGCGCGTTGGCGACGTGCGCGGCGAAGTTGTCGCTGTCGCCGGTCAGTTCTGCCCACATCTTGCCCAGCGAAGCGGCGCCGCTGTCGTCGTGCAGCAGTGCGCCGACCTGTTCCATGAAATCGTAGCCGGTGGTGCCGTCGATGGCCCAGTCGGTGCGTAGCGTTTCGCCGTGCATCAGGATTTTTTCGACGACGATGTAGGGATGCGCGTCCGGCGCATCGGCCGGCCGCTTCGGGACAAGTGCAGTCAACGCGGTGCGCAGCTTTCTGCAATAGGCGATCGGATCGGCCAGGCCGTCGACATGGTCGATGCGCACGCCGTCGATCAGGCCTTCTTCATACAGCCGCAGGATCAGCGCGTGCGTGGCGTCGAACACGTCGTCGAGTTCGACGCGGATGCCGGCCAGGTCGCTGACTTCGAAGAAGCGGCGCCAGTTGATTTCCTCTGCCGCGTTGCGCCACCAGGTCAGTCGATAGTTCTGTCGCTCCAGCAGGCGATGCAGCCGGCTGACGCCGCCTTGCACGTCGGGTGCGAATGCGGTCAGCGCCTGCGCGATTGCGGCCATATCTTCGCCGCTGCGCGCGATGTTGCGTAATATCGTGCAGCGCTGTTCGTGGCGCTCGCAGGCGTCGTCATTGTTGGGATCGATTTCGGAGAAGCCGGCAGTGGCCGCGTGGATCGCCGTGCCGCCGTGGCGCAGCACGAGGCCGTAGGTCCACGGCGCCAGCGGAAAGCGGTGCGCAAAGTAGCCGAGATAAAGCTGGCCGCTTTCTGCATCGAAGTGCAATTGCAGGTCGCCGGAGCGCAGCGTCTGCGCGTACTGGTCGCCGAGGAAGGGCAGCAGTATCTTGCCGCGCAACATCGGGTCCGGCGAATTCCAGTCGATGTCGAACCAGCGCGCGTAGCGACTGTGGCGTCCCCATTCGAGCACGTGCAGCCACCACGGATTGTCGGCGCCGCCGACGCCCATGTGGTTGGGCACGATGTCGACGATCAGGCCCATGCGCGCGCCGCGCAGTTTTTGCATCAGACGCCGCAGCGCCGGTTCGCCGCCGAGTTCGGGATTGATGCGCGTCGGGTCGACGATGTCGTAGCCGTGCGTGGAACCGGGCCGCGCCGTCAGGATGGGCGACAGGTATAGATGGCTGATGCCGAGCGCCGCGTAGTAATCGACGACGCCGGAGGCATCGTCCAGCGTGAAATCCTTGTGCAACTGCAGGCGCGCGGTGGCGCGGGGAATGCTCATCGGTTTTTTTCTCCCGATTGTCTTTTCTGTTCTCTGTACTCTTCTTCTTTTTGCCGGCGCGCGTCGGCGAGCACATTCAGCCGTTGCGCCACTTCGCCATCCAGCATCGTCGCCACCGGCAGCGGCAGGCGGCGGCGCCAGTTCGGATGCGTGTCGATGGTGCCGGGCAGGTTCGGTTGTTCGTCGAGGCCGAGCACGTCTTCCAGCGGCACGATCACCAGCGGTGCCGGCGTCATGCCGACGAAGCGCAGGATGGCGTTCAAGGGTGGCTGCGATGCATTGCCGTCGACTTGCGTATCTGGAAAAACCTCGGGAAGTGCTTCGTTCAGCGCATGCGTGAGCATCCAGCGTTCGTGCGCGCGTGCCGCGTATTCGTGCTCGGCGCTGGCATTGGCGGCCAGCAGATCGAGCTTCGCGCGCCACGTGACGTCGCGTGCCTGCCACCAGCCGGCGATCGTCGGCAGATCGTGCGTATCGGTAGTGGCGATCGCGTGCGATGACCAGTGCGACGGCGGACGAAAGCGATCGCCTTCGCGTTCGAACCACAGTACGCGTATGCCCATCAGTCCGGCTTCGGCCAGCGATTCGCCGAAGCCCGGCGGCACGGTGCCGAGATCCTCGCCGATCACGATCGCCTTGTAGCGATGGCTTTCCAGCGCGATCAGGCGCATCAGGTCTTCGCGCGGATAACGCAGGTAGACGCCGTGCGTGCCGTCCATCCCTTCCGGCACCAGCCACAGGCGCTGCAGGCCGAGGATGTGGTCGATGCGTACGCCGCCGGCGTAATGGAAGGCGGCGCGCAGCATTTCGATGTAGGCCTGATAACCGTACTGCCGCAGCGCACGCGGCGAGAAGGCGGCCAGTCCCCAGTTCTGTCCGCGCGGTCCGAGCAGATCGGGTGGCGCGCCGACGGACAATCCGGTCAGCATCTGGTGCTGACGGCTCCATGCCTGGCTGCCGCCGCTTTCGGCGCCGACCGCCAGATCGGTGATCAGGCCGATCTTCATGCCGGCGTCGCGCGCAGCGCGCTGCGCATGGCGCAAGCCGCGTGCCGCCTGCCATTGCAGGAAGGCGTGGAACATCACTTCGTTGTCCTGCGCTTCGGCAAACGAGGCGACGGCGTCGCCTCGCGGATCGTGGAACTGCGTGGGCCAGTCGCGCCAGCTGCCTTCGACCCCTTGCGCGCGCATCGTCGCATGCAGCGCTTCGAAGCGTGCATGGTCTTCCAGCGCGACACCGCCTTCGAGGCGGAAGGTCTCGAACTCTTTCCAGTCGTCGCTGCGGATGTCGTAGCGGTCGAACAGGTCGCGCAGCACGGCCAGCTTCCAGCGTGCGGCTGCCGGCCAGTCGATCAGTTCGCAGGCTTGCAATCGCTGCCGTTCCTCTTCAATGTCGAGCCGTGCAATCGCATCGGCCAATGCCTGTGCGCCGCTGACGGCAGCCGGATCGATGTGCCACACGTTGAAGAACAGCCGGCTCGACGGGCCGTACGGACTGTAGTGATAAGGATTGGCGCTGAACATCGCATGCACCGGACTGATCGCGATCGCCGATGCGCCGTGTGCGGCAGCCGACTGCACAAGCGTTTCCAGTGCGGAGAAATCGCCGAAGCCGGTGTCTGCAACCTTCGCGGCCTCTGCCGTCTTTGCGCTCTCTGCGGCACTGTGGTTTGCCGCGTCGCCGTCCTTGCGCAGCGAATACAGCTGCGCGGCCAGCGCCCACAGATGCGGATGTGCATCTGCATCGCCGCAGGCATCGGCGACGCTGAAGCAGCGCGGCGGCGCGACCGCCAGCGTTACGCTGTGCTGTTCGCCGTCGGGTGCGCCGATATACAGGCGGTGATAGCCGATGCGGTCGACCGCCGGCAGGTGCGCCGGCTGGCCGGTATCGCCGGAGACGGTGCCGTCCGCGATGCCGCCGTCCTCGAAATGCAGACGGTAAGGGTGGCCATGCACCTGCGCATGCGGCAACAGCACGATGTTCTGCCCGAGCTCCGCAGTGATCAGCGGCGGAATCGCCAGCTGCCGGTCTTCCTCCGCCAGCGTTGCCACCGATGCCTCGCAGGCGGCATCGTCGCTGCAGTCGAGTTGCAATGCCGCTAGCACCTTGCGCAGCGTGCCGGCCGGTACCAGCTGGCGATGGCCGAAGGCGTCCGTCCACTCGACCGACAGGCCGGCGGCTTGCGCGAGGCGATGCAGTGCCTCGCTGGCGGGGGCGTCGTCGTATGTTTCTTGTCGAGCAGCGAGGCGGTCGGCTTGTGCGCTCATGCGGCAGGCTCCAGCAGGGCAATGAAGGAATCGGCAGGCAGGCAGTCGCGGCCGAGCGCGGCCAGCGTGCCGGACGTTTCGAACAGCAGGTCGGCGCCGCCGGTCTTCGCGATGGCGTCGAGTTTCACATTGACGTCTGTCTCTGCGAGATTGATGGCGACCGCCAGCACGGTGCCGTCGGCCAGCTGCCAGCGCGCGGCGACGGCGGCTGCATGTTCCTCGTTTCCCGCATCGTTTTCCAATACGCAGGCACCGAGCGAATGGCAGCCTTCGAGGCGCGGCATCAGTTGCGCATGGCGTATCGCCAGCAGCGCATGCATCCACGCATGCCATTCGCCAGCACGATCGTCGGCAGTAGGGATGGATGTCGCAAAGGTTTGCACATCGTTCGGATCGGGAATGCGTTCGCGCGCCTGTTCGTCGGCAAACGCGGCGAAGCCGGCGAATTCCTGGCGTCGGCCGTGGCGCACGGCGTCGGCCAGCGATGCCTGGCCGTAGCTGGTGAAGTACAGAAAGGGTTGCGTGGCGCCGATTTCCTCGCCCATGAACAGCAGCGGAATCTGCGGCGACAGCAGCACCAGCGCCATCGCTGCGCGCAGTGCTGACGGCCGCGCCAGCGTGGTCAGCCGTTCGCCGAAGGCGCGGTTGCCGGTCTGGTCGTGATTCTGCAGGAACAGCACGAAGGCCGACGGCGGCAGATCCGCGCTCGGTTCGCCGCGCGGTTCGCCATGTCGCAGCGGCGAGCATTCGCCCTGATAGACGAAACCTTCGGCCAGGCAGCGCGCCAGCCGTGCTGCCGGCTGCTCGCAGTAATCCTGATAGTAGTGTTCGCGTTCGCCGGTCAGCAGTACGTGCAGCACGTGATGACCGTCGTCGTTCCATTGTGCATCGAAGGGGGCATCGGCCGTCGGGCCGTCGGCGCCGGCCAGCAGGTGCGCCGCGTTGCCATCGTGTTCCAGCACCAGATGCACGTGGCGCGCGTTGTGCATTTCCTTGCCGATGGCTTGCCGCACGCGCGCGCCGACTTCCTGCAGCCAGTCCTGTTCGCTGATCGCGTGCACGGCATCGAAGCGCAGGCCGTCGAAGCGGTACTCGGTCAGCCAGTACAGCGCGTTCTCGGTGAAGAAGTCGCGCACTTCGCGGCGGCGGAAATCGATCGCCTGTCCCCACGGTGTGTGGATGTCGTCGCGGAAGAAATCCTTTGCGTACGCGCCGAGGTAGTTGCCCTCCGGCCCGAGGTGGTTGTAGACGACGTCGAGGAAGACCATCATGCCGAGGCCGTGCGCGGTATCGATCAGCGCCTTCAGCTGTTCGGGTGAACCGTACGATGCATCGGGTGCATACGGCAGCACGCCGTCGTAGCCCCAGTTGCGCGCGCCGGGGAAATCGGCAACCGGCATCAGTTCGATGGCAGTGATGCCGAGTTCGGCCAGCGCCGGCAACTGGCGCGTGACGCCTTCGAAGCCGCCCATGATGCCGACGTGCAGTTCGTACAGCACCGTCTCGTGCCACGGGCGGCCGCGCCACAGCGGATAGAGCCAGCGGTAGCCGTGCGGATCGACGACCACGCTTTCGTCGTGAACGTCACCGGCCTGTGCGCGCGAGGCGGGGTCGGCAACGGCGAGGATCGCGCCGTCTTCGGCTATCACTTCATAGCGGTAACGCGTGCCGGCGCCGCAGCGTATCGTCGCCTCGTACCAGCCGTGCGGCAGCGACTGCATCGGCAGCGCGGCGTTGTCGATCAGGACATTGGCCGCGCGCGCGCTCGGTGCCCACAGGCGGAAGCGCGTATGGCCGTCCGCGCGCAGTTGCGCGCCGAATGTTGGCTTGAAAAGCGCAGGCTCAAAAAGTGAAGGTTGAAAATACGATTCAGAGTTCGACATGATCGGCTACCAGCAGCATGGCGCTGTGCGAGGCGACGGTGATGCGGCCACCTTCCGGCTTGCGCGGTGGATGGTTGGGCGAGGCATGGGTGGCTTCGGCGGCACTGTCTGCAGCATCGATCAGCACGCTCCAGCCGAGCTGTGGTTCCGGCAGGACGAACTCGCGGTCTTCCGAATGGCCGTTGACCAGCAGCAGCGTGGCCGATACTTCGCCTTCCTTGCCACGCTTGTGTTCGGCGCGCGCGACGCGGCGCAGCGCCAGCAGGCGGCCTTCGGCGTAATCCCAGTTTTCCTGATCCATCGGCGTACCGCTTTCGTCGAACCAGTCCGTATCCGGCAGGCCGGGCAGGATTTCCGTCTCGCCGGTGTAGAAGTGCGCGGCATGCAGCGTGGGCCGTTCGGCGCGTGCCGCGATGCAGCGCGTGACGAAGGCAAGCAGCGATTGGCCGGCTTCGCTTTCCGCCTGTTCCCAGTTCAGCCACGACAGTTCGTCGTCGTGACAGTAGGCGTTGTTGTTGCCGTCCTGTGTGCGGCCGAATTCGTCGCCGGCCAGCAGCATCGGCGTGCCGTTCGAGAAGAACAGCGTCATCAGCATTGCGCGCTTGACCTTCTCGCGCGTGACGAGGATGCCTGCGTCGTCGGTCGGGCCTTCGGCGCCCCAGTTGAAGCTCTCGTTGTCGTTGCCGCCGTCGCGGTTGTCTTCGCCGTTGCTTTCGTTGTGCTTGTCGTTGTAGCTGACCAGATCCTGCAGCGTGAAGCCGTCGTGCGCAGTGACGAAGTTGACCGAGGCCCATGGTCGCCGGCGGTGATGCGCGAACAGATCGGCCGAGCCGAGCAGGCGTGCGGCCAGCGCGCCGCGCATCTCGGCGTCGCCCTTCCAGAAGCGGCGCACGTCGTCGCGGAAGCGGCCGTTCCATTCGGCGAAGCCGGCCGGATGGTTGCCGATCTGGTAGCCGCCGGGCCCGATGTCCCACGGTTCGGAAATCAGCTTGGTTTGCGCCAGCACCGGGTCCTGCCGCAAGGCATCGAAGAAACCACAGCCGGGATCGAAGCCGTGGATTTCGCGTCCCAGCGTGACGCCGAGATCGAAACGGAAGCCGTCGACGTGGAACGATTGCACCCAGTAGCGCAGCGAATCCATCACCAGCTGGATCACGCGCGGATGCGACAGATTGACCGTGTTGCCGCAGCCGGTGTCGTTGATGCAGTGGCGCAGGCGATCAGGCAGCAGGCGGTAGTAGCTGCAGTTGTCGAGACCGCGGAACGACAGAGTCGGGCCGAGCTCGCTTTCCTCGGCAGTGTGGTTGTAGACGACGTCGAGAATGACTTCGATGCCGGCTGCGTGCAGCTGATGGATGGCGCGGCGCATTTCGTTGAGTGAACCGTCGGACAGATACGACGGTTCCGGCGCGAAGTAGGACAGCGTGTTGTAGCCCCAGTAATTGCGCAGGCCTTTTTCCAGCAGGCGGCGATCCTGCACGTTGGCGTGCACCGGCAGCAGTTCGATCGCGGTGATGCCGAGCTTGACCAGATGATCGATCACGTCCGGATCGGCCAGCGCGGCGAAGGTGCCGCGTTCGTTGGCCGGAATCCATTCGGCGCGCATCGTCATGCCCTTGATGTGCGCTTCGTAGATGACGGTGCGGTCCCAGGGTTTGTTCAGTGGCGTGTCGTGACCCCAGTGGAAGTTGTCGTCGACCACCACACACTTAGGCATGGCCGGCGCGCTATCGCGGCGGTCGAAGCTGAGATCGCCGCGCGTGCCGCCCACGCGGTAGCCGTACAGCGCATCGGTCCAGCGCAACTGGCCGTGCAGCCGTTTTGCATACGGATCGATCAGCAGCTTGTTCGGATTGAAGCGATGGCCGTGCTCCGGCTGGTAGGGGCCGTAGGCGCGATAGCCGTACAGCTGGCCGGGCTGCACGTCGGGCAGATAGCCGTGCCAGACTTCATCCGTGCATTCGGGCAGCACGTGGCGCGCGATTTCGTGGCGGCCGCCGGCGTCGAACAGGCACAGTTCGATGCGATCGGCATGCGCGGAAAACACGGCGAAGTTGGTGCCGTGGCTATCGCTGGTGGCGCCGAGTGGATACGGACTGCCGGTCTGGATGCGCGTGCGGTATTGCTGGGTGTGCTGGCTGTGGCTGGCGTGGGTAGTCATGTCAGGCATGCTTTCTGAAGACGAGCGTGGACAGCGGCGGTAGCGTCAGCACGACCGATTGCGGATGGCCATGCGCCGCTTGATCGGTCGCGGTCACGCGCCCTTCGTTGCCGAGATTGCTGCCGCCGTAGACGGCGGCGTCGGTGTTGAGCACTTCTTCCCAGGCTGTCGCGTGCGTTACATCGCCTGTATCGCCGACCAGATCGGGCAGGCCGATGCGATAGCCGCTGCGCGGCACCGGCGTCATGTTGACGACGATCAGCAGCGGCGCCGCGTTCGCGCTCAGGCGCAGGAAGGCGTAGACGCTGTTGGCCGCGTCGTCGCCGACCAGCCAGCGGAAGCCGGCCGGTTCACCATCGCTTTCGTGCAGCGCCGGCTCCTCGACATACAACCGGTTCAGGTCGCGCACCAGGCGCTGCACGCCGCGGTGGCGTGGATCGTCGAGCAGGTGCCATTCCGGCGAAGCATCGTGATTCCATTCGCCGAGCTGGCCGAATTCGCTGCCCATGAACAGCAGCTTCTTGCCCGGATGCGTCCACATGAAGCCGAGATAGGAACGCAGGTTCGCCAGCTTCTGCCAGTCGTCGCCCGGCATCTTGCCGTATAGCGAACCCTTGCCGTGCACCACTTCGTCATGCGAGATCGGCAGCACGAAATGTTCGGAATAGGCGTACACCATGCCGAAGGTCATGTCGTGGTGGTGATAGCGGCGATGGATGGGATCGTGGCTGACGTAGCGCAGCGTGTCGTGCATCCAGCCCATGTTCCACTTGTAGGTGAAGCCGAGGCCGCCGTTCTTCACAGGCGCGGTGACGCCCGGCCATGCGGTCGATTCCTCGGCGATCATCAAGGCGCCGGGACAGCGCGCGGCGATGGTGTCATTCAGTTCCTTGAGGAAGGCGACCGATTCGAGATTTTCGCGGCCGCCGTAGATGTTCGGCACCCACTCGCCTTCCTTGCGGCTGTAGTCGCGGTACAGCATCGACGCCACGGCATCGACGCGCAGGCCGTCGACGTGGAAATGTTCCAGCCACTCCAGCGCGGACGCGATCAGGAAGCCGCGCACTTCGTTGCGGCCGAGGTTGTAGATCAGCGTGTTCCAGTCCTGATGAAAACCTTCGCGTGGATCGGCGTGTTCGTACAGCGCGCTGCCGTCGAAATGCGCGAGGCCGTGCGCGTCGGACGGGAAGTGCGCCGGCACCCAGTCGAGGATCACGCCGAGCCCGGCGTTGTGGCAGCGGTCGACGAAGTTGGCGAAGGCGGCCGGCGTGCCGAAGCGTGCGCTCGGCGCGAATTGCGACAGCGGCTGGTAGCCCCATGAACCGGCGAACGGATGCTCCATGATCGGCAGGAATTCCAGATGCGTGAAGCCCATTTCGAGCGCATATGGAATCAGGCGGTCGCCCAGCTCGTGCCAGTCGAGACTGCGGTTTTCTTCTTCCGGAATGCGCAGCCAGGAACCGGCATGCACTTCGTAGATGGACAGCGGCGCCGAAAGACTCGGCAGTTCGGCGCGCGTCTTCATCCACGCGTCGTCGCTCCAGCGAAACGGCGCGGCCGGTGCGACGACGGATGCGGTCGATGGCGGCAGCTCCGTGGCGCGCGCAACCGGATCGGCCTTTAGCGGCAGCAGGCGGCCGTGCGCATCCAGCAGTTCGTACTTGTAGCGCTCGCCGGCAGCGAGGCGCGGAATGAAGATTTCCCATACGCCGGCCGGCGCGCGCAGGCGCATCGGATGACGTCGGCCGTCCCATGCATTGAAATCGCCGACCACCGATACGCGTCGCGCATTCGGCGCCCACACCGCGAAGCGCGTACCGGCCACGCCCTCCACCGTCATCGGCAATGCGCCCAGGCAGCGGCCCAGTTCGCGATGGCGGCCTTCGGCGATCAGATGCAGATCGAGATCGCCGAGCAGCAGGCCGAACGCATACGGGTCTTCGGTTTCGAACGTGGCGATGTCGCCGTCGGCATGTTGCCAGTCGATCTGCAAGGTGTAGGGCGGAATGTCATGCGCGGCCTTGCATAGCGCGCCGACGAACACGCCGGTATCGGCAATCTGTTCGAGCGCGTGACAGCCTTGCTTCGTGTGCAGCCGCACGGCGATCGCGCCGGGCTGGTAGCTGCGCACTTCGATCACATCGCCATTTCTGTGCGGGCCGAGAAAGGCGAACGGATCGGCGAGCCGTCCCTGCATTGTCGCGAGGACGGCATCGTCGATGGCGGATGCGGCATGGGCAGCGGAAACTGCCGACGGCGCCGCGGGGAATACGTCAGGCATCTTCATCCTTTTTGCTGGTCTTTCTGCAACAGGCGATCGGCCAGTTCGGTCAGGCCGCGCAGCGGCACCGGCAGCCAGGTCGGGCGGTTGGCCGCTTCGTAGCAGACTTCGTAAGCCGTCTTCTCCAGCGTGAACAGGTCCAGCAGCACGTCGGAAGCGGTGGCGTCGGGAGCGATGGCGGTATAGGCATCGAGGAAGGCGGCGCGCGATTCGGGCACGTAGCGCTGCAGGATCTTCTGGCGGCGCGCCAGCGCGATTTCGCCGAGATCGGAAGGCCCGCTGTTGGCCGAGAAATAGGCGGCGTAGTCGTAGGAGCGCAGCAGGCCAGCGACGTCGCGCCACGGGCTGTTTTTCTCGCGCCGCTGCGCCAGCGAACGCTGCGGTTCGCCTTCGAAATCGAGCAGATAGACATCGCCCGATGCGACCAGCACCTGGCCTAGGTGGAAATCGCCATGGATACGCGTGCGCAGCATGCCGACCGCCTGTGCGGCGAGGCGATCGACCAGCGCGGACAGCGCATCCTTCTGCTGATACAGCTTGGCGGCCATCGCGGAGAAGTCCGCATCCAGCGCATCGTTTTCGTGCAGCAGCACCAGCGCGCGTTCCAGCTGCTGCTTGATGTTGTGCGCGAGGCGCTTGCAGTCTTCTTCGGTGGCGTGTTCCGGCTTGAAGTCGGGGTCGTCGCATTCCTGCGCCAGCACCGCATGCAGTTCCGCCAGCCGCTTGCCGAGCGTGGCGGCGAACTGCAGCAGGTCGATGATGGGATCGGCCATCTCGGCCATTTCCGGCGTTTCGGCGGACGTGTTTGTGTTTGCAGGCACGGATGTCCCGGGTGCTGCGGCGGTTACTGCGACAATTCCGGCCGCAGTTGCGGTAATGCCCGCAGGCGCACCCGTCGTACCCGTATCGCCATTTACGCCGTCGGCCTGCTGCGCGGCGCGTGCCAGCGTATCCAGCGTCCAGCGCCAGGCGTCGCCCTGGCTGTGGATGAAGCCCTGCAGCACGATCAGCGTGTGCGGCGTGCCGTCGCGGCCGATGCGCGTCATGTCGCCGAGGATGGTCGGCGCATTGGCATAGCCGCGCGCGGTCAGCACGCGGCCGATTTCCAGTTCGGGATGGATGCCGGCGGTCAGATGGCGGATCACCTTGACGACGACGGTGTCGGCGATCGTCAGCGAGCTGTTGGACTGCTCGACCGTCATGCGGCGCACGTCGCATTGTTCCGGCAGCGTGACCTTTTCCATCAGCGGCGTGGTGCTGCAGACGATGCGGCCGTCGTCGGTCTCGATGCTCGCCTGCCCGCGTATCAGTTCGTAGATGCGCAAGGCGAACGCATCCAGCGAAAAGGCATCGGTCAGCATGCCGACGCGGCGGTCGCGCCGCACACGCGCCAGCGCCAGCTGCTGCGGCAGGCCGGAAGCGGCGCCGTCGTCGGCATCGGCGTAGACGCCGAGCGGCAGGAAGTAGCGGTCGTCGTTGCGGTCGGCATCGACCACCAGTTCGGTCAGCATCATCGGCAGCTTGCCGGGCGGCATCGGCAGCGTGGTGGCGAGCGCGATGTGCACCGATTCGATCCGCTTCTGCTTGCCGGCGTACCAGCGGCGCAGCGACAGGTAGTGCGGCAGCGTGTCGTATTCGAGCGTCATGCGCGCCGCGCCGCGCACCAGATCCGGCGCGCCCTGCGGCAGCACCAGCGTGCGGTAGTCGGGCAGCGGTTGCGCCGGCTGCACATACCAGGCCGGCATGCTTGATTCGTTGGCGAGGATGAACCAGTAGAAGCCGAACGGCGGCAGCGTCAGCAGGTAGGGCAGTTGGCCGATAGGCGGGAAGGCGGTGCCGCCCAGCAGTTCGACGGGCACACGGCCGTTGAAGACGGAAAGGTCGATCTCGACCGCCTGCGCCGCGTGCGAGACGTTGGCCACGCACAGGATGGTTTCGCAGTTGCCGTCCGCGTCTTCATGTTCGCGCAGGTAGGCGAGGATCTTGCGATTGGTCGGGTAGATCAGTTTCAGCGTGCCGCGACCGAACGAGCGATGCTTGCCGCGCACCTGCAGCATGCGCCGCATCCAGTTCAGCAGCGAATACGGATCACTGTGCTGCGCTTCGACGTTGTTGGCCTGGAAGCCGTAGATCGGATCCATGATGGGCGGCAGCACCAGCGCCTGCGGATTGACGCGCGAGAAGCCGCCGTTGCGGTCCGACGTCCATTGCATCGGCGTGCGTACGCCGTCGCGGTCGCCGAGGTGGATGTTGTCGCCCATGCCGATTTCGTCGCCGTAATACATGACCGGCGTGCCCGGCATCGACAGCAGAAAGCTGTGCAGCAGTTCGATGCGGCGGCGGTCGTGTTCCAGCAGCGGCGCGAGGCGGCGGCGGATGCCGAGGTTGATGCGCGCGCGCTTGTCCGACGCGTAGTGGTTCCACAGGTAATCGCGTTCGCGGTCGGTCACCATTTCCAGCGTCAGCTCGTCGTGGTTGCGCAGGAAGATGGCCCATTGGCAGTCTTCCGGGATGTCCGGCGTCTGCCGCAGGATGTCGGTGATCGGAAAACGGTCTTCCTGCGCCAGCGCCATGTACATGCGCGGCATCAACGGGAAGTGGAAGGCCATGTGGCATTCGTCGTCGTCGCCGAAATACTGCTGCACGTCTTCCGGCCACATGTTGGCTTCGGCCAGCAGCATGCGGTCCGGATATTTCCGGTCCATGTGCGCGCGTATCGTCTTCAGGATCGCGTGCGTCTCCGGCAGGTTTTCGTTGGTCGTGCCTTCGCGTTCGATCAGGTAGGGCACGGCGTCGAGGCGCAGGCCGTCCACGCCCATGTCCAGCCAGTAATCCATCACTTCGAGCACGGCCTTCAGCACTTCCGGATTGTCGTAGTTCAGGTCGGGCTGGTGCGAATAGAAGCGATGCCAGAAATAGGCGTTGGCGATTGGGTCCCAGGTCCAGTTGGATTTCTCGGTATCGCAGAAGATGATGCGCGTGCCGTCGTAGCCGACGTCGGTGTCGGCCCACACGTAGAAATTGCGTTCGGGCGAACCCGGCGGCGCATTGCGCGCGCGCTGGAACCACGGATGCTGATCGGACGTATGGTTGACCACCAGTTCGGTGATCACGCGCAGGCCGCGCGCATGCGCTTCATCAATGAAGCGGCGTGCGTCTTCCATCGTGCCGTAATCCGGATGCACGCCGATGTAGGCGGCAATGTCGTAGCCGTCGTCGCGGCGCGGCGAAGGATAGAAGGGCAGTACCCAGATCGTGTTGACGCCGAGCTGCGCGATGTAATCGAGCTTGTCGATCAGGCCGGCGAAATCGCCGACACCGTCGTTGTTCGCATCGAAGAAGGACTTGATGTGCAGCTGGTAGACGACCGCGTCCTTGTACCACAGCGGATCGTCGGTGAAGCGGACTGACGGTTCGGCAGCGTCCTGTTCGGCAAGTTGTGCAGTGCGCGGATCGGTCATTGTTCTTTCCCTGTCTGCTCGGTATTGCTGTCGCGCCGCCGTATTGCGATGGCGCGTGTTGCGGTCGCGGTTTCAGCCGGGGCGGATGCGCCAGATTGCGAACGGCTGTTGCTGCGGATCAAGCCGGATCTGCTGCTGCCTGCCGTGCCAGACGAAATGCGCATCGCTGGTCAGTTCCTCGACGTGCACGGCGCCGTCGTCCGGTAGGCCGAAGCGCCACAGTGGCACGTCGATCGTGGCATCGTGCGCGTGGAACGGATCGAGGTTGATCGCCACCAGCAGCGCGTTGTCGCCGAAACGCTCGTCGTCGCCGCTCTGCAGATCGCGCGTGAACTTGGCGAAATACAGAATCGCGTCGCTGGATGCGTCATGGAAACGCACGCCCAGATGCGTGTGCAGCGCTGGATTGGCGCGACGGATGCGATTGAGCATCGCGATCTCGCGCACGATGTTGCCGGGGCGACTCCAGTCCCACGCGCGGATTTCGTATTTCTCCGAATCCAGATATTCCTCTTTCCCTGTGACCGCCTGCGCCTCGCACAGTTCGAATCCGCTGTACATGCCCCACAATCCGGAAAGCGTCGTTGCCAATGCGGCACGGATCAGAAAGCCGGGCCGGCCGGAGCGTTGCAGGAAGACCGGATTGATGTCCGGCGTGTTGACGAAGAAATGCGGGCGGAAGAAATCGCGCGGTTCGCCCATCGTCATTTCATTCAGGTAATCGATGAATTCCTGCTTGCCGTGGCGCCACGTGAAATACGTGTACGACTGCGAGAAGCCGACCTTGGCGAGGCGATACATCGGCTTGGGCCGCGTGAAGGCTTCCGACAGGAAGATCACGTCCGGCGCGCGGGACCGCACGTCGTCGATCATCCATTCCCAGAACGGCAGCGGTTTCGTGTGCGGATTGTCGACGCGGAACACGCGCACGCCTTCGCGCACCCACAGCAGCACGACGTCGCGCAGAGCCAGCCACAGGTCGGGCACTGCCGGATCGTCTTCGTTCGCCGCATAGAAATCGACGTTGACGATGTCTTCGTATTTCTTCGGCGGGTTTTCCGCGTAGCGGATCGAGCCGTCTGGCCGCCACGCGAACCAGCCCGGATGCTCCTTCAGCCACGGATGATCGGGCGAACACTGGATCGCGAAATCGAGCGCGATTTCCATGCCGTGTTCGGCGGCGGCCACCAGCAGCCGGCGGAAATCCTGCAGCGTGCCGAGTTGCGGATGAATTGCATCGTGGCCGCCGAGTTCGGAGCCGATCGCATACGGGCTGCCGGGATCGTCGGGCGATGGCGTCAGGCTGTTGTTCTTTCCTTTTTTATTCTTGCTGCCGATCGGATGAATGGGCGGAAAGTACAACGTGTCGAAGCCCATGTCGCGCACGGCTGGCAGGCGACGGATCACGTCGTCGAAAGTGCCGTGGCGCGACGGATCGCCGCTCTGCGAACGCGGAAACAATTCGTACCAGCTGGCGAAGGCGGCTTCGCGCCGTTCCGCATCGATGCAGTATTCGTCGCTGCGCGTGCCGAAGGCGCGCAGATCGGCAGCCTGCATCAGTTGTGCCGTATCGGCCGACAGCAGCAGTGCAAGCGTGTGTTCGGCATCGTCCGCTTTCTTTTTGACGGACGATTTTGCAGGCAGCTGTTTCAGCAGTTTCTTCAATGCATCCGCATGCGTGCCCGTATGCGGCGCTGCCGTTTTTTCGATCAGCTGGCAGCCTTCGCGGATTTCCAGCGTGACGTCGAGCCCGGCCTTCAGCTTCTTTTCCAGTTCGTCGCGGAAGGTGGCGAAATCGTCGCGCCACGCGAACACGGCGAACAGATGACGGCCGATGCGTTGCAGCGGCAGCATGGCGCGCCAGCGATCGTTGCCGATCGGCATCATCGCCGCTTCCTGCCATGTCTCGTCGTCGGCGGCGCGCCACAGCACGGCGGCGGCCAGCTTGTCGTGGCCGTCGCCGAAGATGTCGGCTTCGACGGCAACCGGATCGCCGGCGATGCGCTTGGCGACGAAGCGGCCGTGATCGACGACCGGCGTGATGTGTTCGATGGCAATGCGCGGGGCCTTTGCGGCGCGCAGCGTCTCGCGCAATGTCGCGGTTTTTCCGCCGGTCGACAGCACGATGGGCCGCGCCGGCTGCAGTTCGTGCATCTGCACTTCCGACGGCGTGAGCGTGGCGCCCTGCTGCATCGGTTGCAGCGGCAGCGCCCAGCCGCTCAGCCGTTCGCGCAGCAGCGCGGCGGAGATGTGCCGCTCCTGATGCGTATCGGCATTGACGATCGCCAGTTCGGCGGGGGACGAGGCGAACGGTTCGCTCTGCCGCAGCAGCAGCGCGATGTCGGCATGCGGCGCGGACAATTGCTGCAGCGGCTGGCGCAGGTTGTCTGCATGGCGATGCAGGCGATGGTTGACGGCTGCGATCTCCTGCGTCAGGTCGAACAGCGGCTGTTCGCGCCAGCGCGCGTCCTGATGCAATTCGCCGAGCGCGGCGTCGGCGCCGAAGGCGAATCCTTCGGTCAGCAGGATGCCGTCGCCAGCCAATGCGGCGACCTGTAGCGCGCGCAGGCAGGCGCGGCGCGCGCTTTCGGCGTCGTCCAGATGCAGGCGATGGATCAGGCGGCCGCCGGCCGGATCTTCAGGCACGGCGATGACGGGCGCCACGGCCGACAGCCGCCGGTTCTCTTCGGCGAACCAGCTGGCGTGATAGTCCCACCACGCATCGGACGAGAACACGGCGTCGAAGCCGCAGCCGGCGATCGCGGCCAGTTGCTCCGGCGTGCAGCCGGGCGTCCACGCGAGGAAGGCTGTGTCACCGGCGGTCGAGCGGGCGTGCGCGATCAGCGTCTGCCACAGCGAAGGCGCCATGCGCGCGATGCCGAGGCAGCGGAAACCGCCGACGCCGGCTGCCAGCCATTGCGACAGTTGCGTCTGCCAGTAATGCGTGGCGAGCTGCATGCCAGGCGCGTCCATGCGCAGTTGCGCATGGCGATCGTCGTGTGGCGCCGCGCTGAAGCGCGGATCGGGCAGTGCATGCGTATCGTGTTCCGGCAGGAAGAAGTTTTCCTCGTGGTGTGTGAAGCAATGGTGCGCGATAGGGAAGCGGTCCAGTTCCAGATCGAGCAGCAGGCGCAAGCCGGTTTCGCGGCATGCGCCTGCGAAGCGCGTGAGCGCACTGTCGCCGTCCTGTTCGCCGGCAAACGATGCGAGGGCATGGCCGGCCAGCAGGATGGTGTCGAATTCCATTGCCGCCACGCGCACGAGCAGGGGTTGCCAGCCGGCGGTGCGAACGATGTCTTCGGCGGCAATGCAATGGATTCGCGGCGGGCGCAAGCCCGGAACGGCCTGGCTGTCCATGATCAGAGCAGTGCGGTGCGTGGTGAAGAAAACTGCAAGGAAAGCAGTGAAGCTGTGTCGCGGGAAACGTTGTCTGCATGCAGGCATGCGTTGCATCTGCTGCACGTGCATGTACGGCAGCGCGCACGAACGCAACCGGCGGCGATGGTCGTCATCGTCGCCGTTGCCTTCATGATGCGTGCCGTTTGCGGTACGTCTGTTCCCCTCATGCGATGAGTTTGTAGTGGGACGGATTCACGACGGTCTGTTGCTTGCTCGCGCGCGGCTTGAGCAGATCGAGAAAGAGCTGCCGTGCCGGCAGCGGTGCGATCTTCGCGTAGAGCTGGATGTATTGCGCGGCCGGACCGCTCCACGAATAGTTGCCCTGCATCGCGCGGCGCTGCATCGATTGCCAGACGGCCGGGCGCATATACAGGTGCAGCGCGTGCGCGATCGCATCGACCAGATCGTCGGTTTCCTCGCCGTCGAACAGGATGCCGTTGGCTTCGGAAACCGGCAGGTAGTCCCGACCGGCATCGACGATGGTGTCGCACAGGCCGCCGACGCGCGAGGCGACGGGGATGGTGCCGTACAGCATCGAATAGAGCGGCGTCAGGCCGAACGGCTCGAAGCGGGTCGGGTGCAGCAGGATGTCGGCGCCGGCATGCAGCGCGTGTGCGCGCCGCTCGTCGTAGCCGATGAAGACACCAATGCGGTCCGGATGCTGTTCGGCCAGCTGGTGGAACTGTTCTTCGTATTGCGGTTCGCCGCAGCCCAGCACGGCGATTTGCAGATGCGGATGTTCGTGCAGGATGCGCGGCATCGCGGCCAGGATCAGATCTGCCATCTTCTGGTGCGTGATGCGGCTGCCGATTGTCATCAGCGGCGTGAACTGCTGGATCGGCAGGCCGAACTGTTTCTGCAGATCGCGCTTGCAGGCGGATTTGCCGGCCAGATCGTCGACGCTGAAATTGCGCTTGATCATCTTGTCCGATTCGGGATGCCAGACATCGAGATCGACGGCATTCGGAATCGCGTGCAGCACGTGGCGGCGGCGGTTCAGCATGTCCTGCATGCCGTAGCCGAAACGCTCGGTCAGGATTTCCTTCGCATACGTTTTACTGACGGTGGTGATGCAGTCGGACCAGGCGATGCCGGCCTTCAGATAGCTCATCTTGCCCCAGAATTCCATGCCGTCTTCGGTGATCATGTCCTGCGGGATGCCGATTTGCGGCGCTATCTCGACCGGATAGTTGCCTTGGAACGCGAGGTTGTGGATCGTCATCACGGAACCGATGTCGGTGATGTTTTCCAGCTTCAGCAGTGCGGCGATCAGGCCGGCATGCCAGTCGTTGGCCTGCACGACGTGCGGCACCGGATAGTTGGCGCGGCCGGCGCAGATGCGCACGGCAGCGTGCGCCAGCGAGGCGAAGGCGATCGCGTTGTCGTCCAGTTCGTGGCCGCTGTGGTCGACGTAGGGATTGGCGGTGCGCCGGTCGAACAGCGGCGAACGCAGCAGCAGCACCTTGACGCCGGTATCCGGCATCGTGCCCAGAAAGAGTTCGGCATCGCCGCCCGGCAGTGCAGGGAGATCGGCGATCTTCTTCACGCCCAGCGCATTGCGCACGGCCGACGGATAGCCTGGAATCAGGATGGTGACGTCCACATAGGATGTCGATAACGATGCAGCCAATGCGCCGATGACGTCTGCCAGGCCGCCGGTCTTGACCAGCGGCACTGCTTCCGAGGTGACGAGAAGAACACGTGGTTGCGGCATTTGGCTTCTCCCTTTTCATTGATCGGCGGCGAGATGGAGCGGATTGCGCCATTGCTTCACCGTACGTTCACGATACCGAACGATGCGTGTCGGGCGAATCAGACACTGCCGCGACAATTTGTAAGAAAACGTTACCTGATGACGTTTCGTTTCCTTGAGGAATTGCGTGGAATTTCCGGGAGGGAAAATTTTCCCGCATCGCGAAACAGTGATGCACGTATTTGATGCGAACACATGGGATGACACGTTTGCTTATGCATGTTCCGTGCCTGTGAAATCCGGCCATGAATGTGGCCATTACCCATACACGGCGTGTCTATGTCGTACCTATGCACAGCAGTTGAAGCCCAATCCATGATTGGGCAACGCTTGCAGCATTTTTTGCCTTGCTTCATAAGCGGCATTTATCGGCGGATAAAAAGAAATGCCTGTCCGGGGATCGAAATCATTATGTAGTTGAAATACATATATGGATATACTCGCCACTTTGCGTCGGCCTGCGTTGCCGGCATTCATTGCATGCAAGGAGAAAAGCCAGATGTCCGCCATCGAGTATTGCGGCTACCGGATCGAGGTGTTCGTGGAAGAGCAGAACTGGGGATTCGCGTCTGGCCAGTGGCGCGGCGGTTTCCGTTTCTGGCGCGATGGCGGCGCCTCGCCGCGCGCGTGCACGATCAGCCGTACCGAGCGTTCCGCCTACGATGCGCGGCAGAAGGCGTTGCGCATTGCGATGTCGTTCATCCGTGCCGAAATCGCGATGGAAGAACGCGGGCCGGATGAGCATGGCGCGGTATTCGTGCATCGCGCGGCGGTGCGCCACGCCTGATGCGGCAAGGCGTGGTGTGATGGTGTTGGTGTGATGCCGCGAGGTGCGATGCGGCGCATGCTATCGTCTGCTTCCCTGAGCTGAATTCATCCGAAGCGAGACGAACATGAATGTGAGCATGCGCACGAACATGCCTGCAACCCACAATCTGCCGCCGCTATATGCGCCATTTTGTCTGCGGTTTTATTCGCTGGTGCTGTGCCTGTTGGCACTGTGTCTGCCGGTTTTGCTGCCGGCCGCGCTTGCGCAGGAAGCCGTTCCCGCTGCCGAGGTCGCGCTATCGCACGACGCGCCGGTGCAGTTGCTCGGCAAGTTGAAGGGCACGCAGCGCGATGTGCAGGATTACGTCGCCCATCTGGAAGCCGGCGATACCCTGGACGTGGAATTGAAGGCGTCTGCAGCTTCTTCCACCGCGTTCAATGTGTTGCCGCCCGGCAGTGAAACGGCGCTGTATGTCGGCATGATCGAAGGCGAGACGCACTGGACGCATGAAGTGGCGCTGGCCGGCGACTATACGGTGCGTGTCTACCTGACCCGGGCCGCCGCGCGCAAGGGAACCTCGTCACGCTATACGCTGACGCTGATCCGCCGCTGAAGCCGGGCGCCCTCCGGGTTGCGGCCAGCCGGCTTCCGTTTGCCTGCAAATCGTTGATAAATCACGGATTTTATGCTTCGGGCGTATAATGTCGGCTTTCCGTCGAGGCGGGGCCGCGGCGGCCGGGAATGAAGCGTCGCATCGGATTTTCCTCCCGGTCGCGGCCGGGCATTTCCCTCGCCGTCATCGAGCCAATCACTATCTGAAAGAAACCGGGTCTTCGCGGAAGACGCTGCGGCACCGCTGCACCTTTTATCCGCCCGCCTGCACTGCGGCAGGACCTGCCGACCACCATGTCCGACAACCAATCTGCACCATCTACCGCACCTACCGTTCGTTTCCAGGATTTCGGTCTTGCGCCGGAAATCCTGCGCGCCTTGAGCGACCAGGGTTACGTGCATCCGACGCCGATTCAGGCCGAGGCCATTCCCGTGGTGCTGAAGGGGCGCGACGTGATGGGCGCGGCGCAGACCGGCACCGGCAAGACCGCCGGTTTCTCGCTGCCCATCATCCAGCTGCTGATGGCGCATGCGAATACCAGCGCCTCGCCGGCGCGCCATCCGGTGCGCGCGTTGATCCTGACGCCGACGCGCGAGCTGGCCGACCAAGTGGCCGACAACGTGAAAGCCTACGCCCAGCACACGCCGCTGCGTTCGACTGTGGTGTTTGGCGGCATGGACATGAAGCCGCAGACCGTGATCCTGAAAGGTGGCGTTGAAATTGTCATCGCCACGCCAGGCCGCCTGCTGGACCACGTGGAACAGAAAAACATCAACCTTGGCCAAGTGCAGATGCTGGTCATGGACGAAGCCGACCGCATGCTCGACATGGGCTTCCTGCCCGACCTGCAACGCATCATCAACCTGCTGCCGAAGCAGCGCCAGAACCTGATGTTCTCCGCGACCTTCTCGCCGGAGATCAAGAAGCTGGCCGGCAGTTTCCTGAAGAATCCGGTGACGATCGAAGTCGCGCGCAGCAACGCGACCAACGAAAACGTCACGCAGATCATCTACAAGGTCGAAGAGGAAGCCAAGCGCGATGCCGTCTCGCACCTGATTCGCGAGCGCAACCTGAAGCAGGTGATCGTGTTCTCGAACACCAAGATCGGCGCGTCGCGCCTGGCGCGTCATCTGGTTGCCGAAGGCGTCAAGGCATCGGCCATCCACGGCGACAAATCGCAGTCGGAACGCATGCAGGCGCTGGAGCAGTTCAAGGCCGGCGGCGTCGAAGTGCTGGTCGCGACCGACGTCGCCGCGCGCGGTCTCGACATCGCCGAACTGCCGTGCGTGATCAACTTCGATCTGCCGTACAACGCGGAAGACTATGTGCACCGCATCGGCCGCACCGGCCGTGCCGGCGCAACCGGCGATGCGCTGTCGTTGTGTTCGGAAAAGGATGCGCGTCTGCTGGCCGACATCGAAAAGCTGACCAAGCAGAAACTGGTGCCGGTCGAACTGACGGGTTTCGTGCCGCGCAGCGGCCGTGATCGCGGAGCGGAACGCGGCGGACGCCGTGAACGCGATCGCGATGACGGACGTGGAGAAGGCCGCAGCCGCAACAATCAGGGAGCACTCGGTACACACAACACGCATAGCAGCCACAGCTATACGCCGGGCGCACGCGGCGCCTACGCCGCACCGCGCAAGCAACCGTTGGACCCGTTCTTCACGCAGCCTTACGTGCCGTCGTCGGAGGCGGCAAGCGAAGCGAAACCGGCGGAGAACAAATCGTCGATCAAGCCGCAGAAACAGAAAGTCGCCGCGCTGTTGGGCGGCAAGCGCTAAGGGAGAGCAAGGGCACGCAAGTGCCCTTTTTTATTGGCGGTACGCTTTTGAACGTCGATGCGTATCCGCTATCGAAGACATTCGGAAAGCCGGGGCGATGAGAAGCCGATGTCGGCATCGTCTCGCTTCCTTCTGTTCTTGTTGTTGCGAAGGAGACTGACATGACGGACAGACAGAAAATCACGCCCTGCCTGTGGTTCGATTTCAACGCGGAAGAGGCGGTCGGCCATTATCTGAGTATCTTCAAGCATTCGCGCATCGTGCAGATCCTGCATTACGGCGATGCGGTTCCCGAGCGGAAGGAGCAGGTGCTGACCATCCTGTTCGAACTCGAAGGGCAGCAATTCATCGCGTTGAACGGCGGTCCGCAATTTCCTTTCACCGAGGCGATTTCATTGAGCGTGGATTGCGCCGATCAGCGCGAAGTCGATGAGCTGTGGACACGCCTGTCGGCCGGCGGCAGCGAAGGCCGGTGCGGCTGGCTGAAGGACAAGTTTGGCGTGTCGTGGCAGATCGTGCCGCGTCGCATGATGGAGATGCTCGCCGATGCAGACAGCGAACGCGTGACGCGTGCCATGCAGGCAATGATGACGATGGGGAAACTCGATATTGCGCAGCTGGAACTGGCTTACCAGTAGCGTATTTCCATCACGCGCGAGCGAAGCGTAGCGACCAGGCGGCCAACGCTTGGTCCCAGAAATGCGCGACCGAGTCGGTCCGTTCCACGGCGAGTTGCAGAAAGCGCGCCGCGCGCAACAATTCGCCGACGGCATCGTTCAGGTCGAGCGCAGCCGCGCCGGTTTGCTTCGACAGCTTTTCTCCCATCTGGTTGACGACGACGGGCACGTGCAGATAAGACAGTGTCGGATAGCCGAGCAAATGCTGCAGATAAATCTGCCGCCCGGTCGAATCCAGCAGATCGGTACCGCGCACGATATGCGTCACGCCCTGTTCAGCGTCGTCGACGACGACAGCCAGTTGATAGGCCCAGAAGCCGTCCGCGCGTTTCAGCACGAAATCGCCGACTTCGGTCGCCAGATGTTGCGTCTGTGGTCCGAGCCAGCGGTCGTCGAAGACGATCGTTTCATCCGGCTGGCCGACGTCCGGCACGCGCAGACGCAATGCACGTGCTGTACGTCCCGGCGCGAGGCCGTGGCGGCAGGTGCCCGGATAGATGGCGGCACCATCGGCGGCGAATCTGGGTTCGAGTCCGAGTCGCGAATCGGCGATTTCGCGGCGCGTGCAGCCGCATGGATACGTGTAGCCGTTCAAGCGGTCGAACGCGGCCTGATACCGTTCCTTGCGCTGGCTCTGCACCACAATCTCGCCATCATGCTGCATGCCGAATACCTGCAGCGCATGCAGGATCGCTTCCGCTGCACCGGCTACGGTACGCGCTTCGTCGATGTCTTCGATGCGCACCAGCCAGCGGCCGCCATGCGTACGCGCATCCAGATAGCTGGCCATCGCGGCGACCAGCGAGCCGGCATGCAACGGACCGCTAGGCGACGGTGCGAAACGGCCGATGTAACCGGAAGAGGGGGATATCGAGTGAGTCATCGCTTACCTGTTTTTTTCATTGCATCTGCCCCTAGCAGCATCTGCTGGACATGCGGTTCGGCCAGCCTGGTCAGGAACCACTTCAGGCACTTGCCGCGGCCGTCGGTGCGCCACGCATATTGCGGCGTGCCGCCGGGTTTGACTGCATCCGTTTGTTTTTCCACCAGCGCGCCGGACGCCAGATGCGGTTCGGCCCATTTGCGCGGCAGGTAGCCGCAGCCGAGGCCGGCCAGTTGCGCCGCCAGCTTGTCGCACACGGTCGGTACCGTCAGCGTCGATTGGCCGGTCAGCAGGCCGGCCGTCACGCCGGGCAGCATGCGGCCGCTGTCGCCGACCGCGACGGCGCGGTGCTGCTGCACGAGCGCGGCCGGCAGGGGATCGGGCAGGGCGGCCAGCGGATGATCCGGCGCGACGGCGAATACCCATTCGACCTCGCCCAGCGGCCGTACCCGGAAGCCGCTGCTGCCGCGTATCAGTTCCGGGCCGTCATACGATGCGCCGATGGCAAGATCGGCCTCGCCGTCGAGCAGCTTTTCCCAGACGCCGGACATTACTTCAGTCGAAAAGCGCAGCCGCGTACCGGCATTCTGGCTGTCGAATTCGCGGATCAGCGGCATCATCCGCTCGAACGGGATGAGGGCGTCGAGCACGATGCGCAGTTCGACTTCCCAGCCGGTGGCGGTACGCTTGACGCGCTGTTCCAGCTCGGCGGCGGCGCGCAGCAGGTGGCGGCCTTCATTCAGCAGCTCCTGGCCGGCCGGCGTCAGCTTGGCGCGATGGCCGCGCCGGTCGAACAGCAGCACGTCGAGATCTTCCTCCAGTTTGCGCACACTGTAGGTCAGCGCCGACGGCACGCGATCGAGTGCGACGGCGGCCGCGCCGAAGCTGCCCTTGCGGTCTATCGTGTCGAGAATGCGAATGGCTTCCAGCGTGAGGTTCATGGCGGAAATTTAAATATTCAAAATATTTGAATAAGTTGCCCTGAATTATGCCCTTATTCATTTGTCTTTGCGCGTCTATAGTGGAACCCAGTTACACAATAAAACTCACGGAAAGGACAACATCATGCTCGAAGTCCGCAAAAGCGAAGACCGCGGCCACGCCAACCACGGCTGGCTCGATTCCCATCATTCATTCTCGTTTGCCGATTACTACGACCCGGACCACATGGGTTTCGGCCCGCTGCGCGTGATCAACGACGACCGTATCGCGGCCGGTGCCGGTTTCGGCACGCACGGCCATCGCGACATGGAAATCATCACCTACGTGCTGGAGGGCGAGGTGGCGCATCGCGACAGCATGGGCACCGGCAGCACGATTCGTCCGGGCGACGTGCAGCGCATGAGCGCAGGCACCGGCGTGCAGCATTCGGAATTCAATCCGTCACAGGAAAACGGAACGCACTTGCTGCAGATCTGGATTCAGCCGGCGGCGAACGGCATTGCGCCGAGCTACGAGGAAAAGAACTTTCCTGCGGAACAGAAGCGCGGTCGCCTGCGCCTGATCGCCAGCCCGGATGCCGCCGACGGTTCGGTGCTGATCCATCAGGATGCGAAGGTCTATGTCGGCCTGTTCGACGGTGCGGAAAGCGCATCGCTGCCGTTGGCGGAAGGACGTCGCGCCTATGTGCACATTGCGCGCGGCGAGGCAGAAGTCAACGGCGTGGTGCTGAAGGCTGGCGATGCGCTGAAGATAGTCGATGCGGCATCGGTCGACATCGCCGATGGGCATTCGGCGGAAGTGCTGGTGTTCGATCTGGTCTGATCTGATGACCATCTTTGCAGTCATCACGCGCATTGCACGTGTGATGGCTGCAGTCATATCGGTCGCATTCGTGGTACGGTTCGAATTGGCTAAATGGCAAGTGGCGGCGCGCATGTCATATCAATGCCATCTTCAATTAATGTCCGCTTAATTTTCACCTTCTAATCTGCAGCCACTCGCAATACCGTGGAGGTATCGAATGGCCATGCAATGTCCCGCATTTTCCGGCCCTGGCACGGAAGGAAAACCTGCCGAAACACGTCACGATCATCACCGCGCCGAATGGATAGGGCGCGACCATCCTGATCGACTCTCCCTGCAGAATTACATTGCCGCCGTATTCCTGAAGAACTACGGCGCGCAGGTCCATACTTTTTGCGACATGCTGATCGGTTGCCGCGGCACCGACGGCAACTGGATCGCGGCGATGGGCTATTCGCTGGCGCGCAACGGTCGGACCTTTCTTGAACAGTACCTGGATGCGCCGCTCGAAAATGCGATTGCCGCGCACGTGCGCACGCCGGTCTGCCGCCAACACATCGTCGAAGTCGGCAATCTGGCTGCCTGCCATGTCGGTGCGGCGCGTGCGCTGATCGTCGGCATGACGCGCTATCTGCACGAACAGGGACTGGTCTGGGTCGCCTTTACCGCGACGCCGGCCCTGCTGAATTCCTTTACCCGGTTACGCCTGGAGCCGCATGTGCTGTGCGTTGCCGATCCTGCGCGTCTGACGGATGGCGGCAAGAGCTGGGGAACTTATTACGCAACCCGTCCGAGCGTCATGTTCGGCGACATTCGCAGCGGCTATGCAGAACTGGTTTGATCACAACATGGCCGATCGCGTATGCATCAGCGGCAGTGGCCTTTCTCTGCGTCAGGCGGAATTTCGCCAGCGCATCGATGCACAACGCAACGCCTTGCTGGCGCGCACGCAGCCTGACGCGCCGGTCGCTCTTCTGGCCGACAACACGCCAGACTGGATTGCAATCGATCTGGCGACACAGGAACTGGGCATCACGCTGATTCCGCTGCCGCTTTTCTTCACGCCGCAGCAATGGATGCACGTGATCGCGAGTGCCGGCGTGCAGGCAATCTACTGTGCAAAACCGGAGCAGGCCGCGCAACTGGGTTTCACGCGCGTCGTGGCGCAACACGGCCTGGCTTTGTGTGAACGTCCCGATGCCGTCGCGGCGATTGCCTTGCACGGTGTGCAGAAAATCACGTTCACCTCCGGCACGACATCGGCGCCGAAAGGTGTCTGCCTTGAGGCGGCGCAGCAGTGGGACGTCGCGCATGCGTTGCATGCGGAACTGGGCGCATTCGGCATCCGGCGACATCTCTGTCTGCTGCCGCTGGCCGTGCTGCTGGAAAATATTGCGGGTGTCTATACCGCGCTGCTGGCGGGTGCCGAGACGATCTGCCCACCGCTGGCCGAAGTCGGCCTGCATGGCGCCAGTGGGTTCGATGCGTCGGCTTGCCTCGATGCGATCGGCCGCCATCGCGCTGAAAGCATCATCGTGTTGCCGCAGATGCTGCAGGCGATGGTCGCGTATGCGCAGCCGCAGGATGAGCGGATCGCATCGCTGAAGTTCGTCGCGGTCGGCGGCGCACGCACGCCACAGGGCTTGATCGAAGCGGCGCGTCGCAAGGGCTTTCCTGTCTACGAAGGTTACGGCCTGTCCGAATGCGCGTCCGTGGTCGCGTTGAATCTGCCCGGCGCAGAGCGTGCCGGCAGCGTCGGCAGGCCGCTGTCGAATCGCAAGGTGCGCATCGCCGCCGACGGCGAGATCGAGGTCAGCGGCATGCCACCTACGCATTACCTCGGCCAGCCGTGCAGCTCGTCGCAATGGCTGCCGACCGGCGACATCGGCCATCTCGACGACGAAGGTTATCTGTTCATCGACGGCCGCAAGAAGGATGTGCTGATCACCGGTTACGGCCGCAACGTATCGCCCGAGTGGCCGGAATCGGTTCTGCTGGGTACGGGCGCCTTTGCGCAGGCGATCGTATTTGGTGATGCGCAACCGTGGCTGGCGGCACTGGTCGTGCCGGCGTCGCCGCGCATCGATGCGCACACGATGCAGGCTGCGGTGGCAACTGCCAATTCCATCTTGCCCGACTATGCACGCATTGCGCGCTGGATGGCCGTGGCCCCGTTTTCCCCTGCCGAAGGACTGGCGACCGCAAACGGTCGCCTGCGCCGGCAGGCCATCTGGCAGCGCTACGAGCAACAGGTGCTGCCACTGTTCGACCAGTCAGGAGCATGACGTGCAATTTTTCGACATCTTGAAACAGAAGACGGAAGCGGAACGGCAGCAGCTGTTTTCGATTCCTGTGATCCAGGACGCATTGCGTGGCGACATCGTCGTCGGCCAGTACATCGCCTTTCTGACGCAGGCTTATCACCATGTGCGGCATACGGTGCCGCTGCTGATGGCATGCGGTAGCCGGCTCGATGGCCGACATGAATGGTTGCGTACCGCGATTGCGGAATACATCGAGGAAGAGCTTGGTCATGAAGAGTGGGTTCTCTCGGACATCGCTGCCTGCGGCAGCGATGCCGATCGCGTACGCGAATCGATGCCGCATCCGGCAACCGAGACCATGGTGGCCTATGCCTATCACCAGATCGACCGCCGCAATCCGGTCGGTTTCTTCGGCATGGTGCATGTGCTGGAAGGCACGAGCACCGCACTGGCCAGCAACGCTGCTGCAACAATTCAGACCGTGCTCGGTCTGCCGCCGGCGGCGTTCAGTTATCTGAATTCGCATGGCAGTCTTGACCTCGAACACGTGCAGTTTTTCGCCAACCTGATGAACCGGCTGGAAGAGGAGCGCGACAAGGAAGCGGTCGTGCATTGCGCAAGCATGATCTACAGGCTGTACGGCGACATCTTCAGAAGCCTGCCCAGCAAGGCACAGGCAGGCAAGGGAGGGAAATGATGGCTGCTTCGAAAAACTATCGGGCGGTACTGACCGGCGCCGCCGGCGGCATCGGCCAGGAAATCGCCAAGGCACTCATGGCGCAATGTGCGCATCTGATACTCGTGGGACGCAACCGGGCGGCGCTGGAAACGCTGCGGTCGCAACTCGATGCCGACAAGGTATATATCGTCGACGGCGATCTGACGCAATCCGCCACGCTGGAGCGCATCGTCCGGATCGGCGACACGCTTGGTGGCATCGACCTGCTGGTCAATAACGCCGGCAGCAACGACTTCCATGCGTTCGAAACGCAATCTCCCGACGTCATTCGCAGCATGATGGAAATCAATCTGATTGCGCCCATGCTGCTGTCGCGCGCGCTGATCCCGCTGCTGAAGCGTGCGGCACGCGCGCAGATCGTCAATATCGGTTCGGTGATGGGCGGTATCGGTTTTCCCGGTTATGCGGCCTATTGCGCCAGCAAGTCGGGTCTGTACGGATTTTCGCAGGCGTTGCGGCGCGAGCTGGTGGATACGACGATCGACGTACGTTATTTCGCGCCACGCGCCACGCGTACCGCAATCAATGGCGATGCCGCCGTCGCGATGAATCGCGAATTGAAAACCGCGGAAGATACGCCCGAGGATGTCGCGCATGCCTTCGTCGATTTCCTGAACGGCAGTGCGCGTGAACGTACATTGGGCGGCAAGGAGTCTTTCTTTGTTTTCGTCAATCGCGTCTTCCCGGGTTTGCCGGAAAGGGCGATCCGTGGCCAGCTCGGCATTATCCGCAAGCATTTGCCGGAATAGGCAATCATCTTTTCAAAAGCGAGGAACACATGAACCGTATTGCACAATTCTCCCGATTCGCCTTCGCAGCTGTCTGTGCGTCGGCGCTGCTGTCCGCCACGGCGTTTGCTGGCGTCGACGAAGACGTCGCCAAGCTGCAGCATGAGTGGGCGCAAATCAAATATCAGACACCGAAAGACCAGCAGGAAAAGCAATTCGAGCAACTGATCAAGGAAGCCGACCAGGTTGTTGCGCAGAATCCGAACCATGCAGAAGCGCTGATCTGGCACGGTATCGTCGAAGCCAGTTATGCCGGTGCCAAGGGCGGCCTTGGTGCCTTGTCGTCCGTCAAGAGCGCAAAAAAATCGCTGGAGCAGGCGTTGGAAATCGATCCGAAGGCGCTCGGCGGTTCCGCCTATACCAGTCTTGGTTCGCTGTATTATCAGGTGCCGGGCTGGCCGATCGGTTTCGGCGACAACAAGAAAGCGCTCGAATACCTGAAGAAGGGGCTGGAAATCAATCCGGACGGTATCGATTCGAATTATTTCTACGGTGACTATCTGTTCCGCGAAGGCGATCTGGACGGCGCCGAGCGTGCATTGCGCAAGGCGCTGCAGGCCGCGCCGCGCAAAGGGCGTGAAGATGCCGATGCCGGTCGTCGCGGCGAAATCAATCAGTTGCTGGACAAGATCGCCGCCAAGCGCAAGGGATGATTGGAGAGCCTAATTGCGAATACTGCTGGTCGAGGATGATCCCCTGCTGGTGTCCGGCCTGAAGCTGGCGCTGGAGAAGATGCATCACACCGTGGAACACGTGGCCGATGGCCGCAGCGCGGTGCATGCGTTGGCCGACAACGCATTCGACCTCGCCATTCTCGACATGGGACTGCCGAAGATGGATGGTGCCGATGTGCTGCGCAACGTGCGCGGCGCGGGCAACATGCTGCCGGTCCTGATCCTCTCCGCGCGCGACGGCATCGAGGATCGCATCCTGGGTCTAGACCTGGGCGCTGACGACTACCTGGTCAAGCCGTTCGAACTGGCGGAGTTGCTGGCGCGCGTGCGCGTCATCGAGCGCCGTCGCAGCGGTGCCACCGGCAACCGCCTGCAGGCGGGCAGGTTGACGCTGGACCTTGCCAGCTTTTCGGTGCTGTGGGACGACCATCCGGTCGAACTGGTCCGGCGCGAATTCATGCTGCTCAAGCATCTCGCGGAAAATCCGCAACGTGTGTTCAACCGTACCCAGCTGGAAGAATCGCTGTATGGATGGGGCGAGGGTGTCGAGAGCAATACGATCGATGTGCACGTGCATCACATCCGCAAGAAAATTGCGCCGCAGGTAATCAAGACGATACGCGGCGTCGGTTACCGGCTTGGCCAGGTGGAAGAATGAAGCAGGGCAGCTATTCGATACGCCGTCGCGTGATTGGCTGGACGCTACTGGCGATGCTCGTCATCTTCGGCGGCGTCGGTCTTGTCGCTCGCCACCTTGCCATACGCGAATCGGACGAATTGCTTAGCGCGCGTTTAGCTACGTCCGCCCGCGTGGTGGAGGCGCTGGTGGCGCGCCAGGTGGAGCATGCCACGATCAGCCATCCCATCGTCATTACCTTGCCGTCAGCGCTGGAAAAAACGCATGACGACAATCCGCATCCTTACGGACACCATTACGAAACCAAGGTCGCCTTTCAGGTCTGGGACAAGGACGGTATGTTGCTGGCACGTTCCGAATCCGCCCCCGATACGGTTCTTGCGCCTTTCAAGCCGGGCTTCGGCACCCATCAGGCAGGAAACTCCACCTGGCACACTTTTTCCTTGCCGTCTGGCGATGTCTGGATTCTCACTGGAGAAAAGGATGCCGTCAGGCGGGAAATGGTGAACGGCATCAGTTTGGCCATCGGCATACCGCATCTGATTGGCGGTGTCGTCATGCTGCTGGTGGCAAACCTGATTCTGCTCATCAACATGCGGCCGTTGCGCGAACTGGCTTCGCGGATTTCACGTCGGAAGCCGGAATCGCTGGAGCCGATAAAACTTGAAAAGACGCCTCACGAACTGGCGCCCATCGTGCAGGAATTGAACGATCTTCTGTCGCGCGTGAAGGATGCGTTCGACCGCGAGCAGCGCTTCCTGAATGCGGCTGCACATGAAATTCGCACGCCGATTGCTGCCTTGCAACTGCATCTGGAAAACATTCAGCATGCGGAAACGCAGCAGGAACGCGAAAAGTCGCTGGCAGATGCCTTGCAGGGATTGCGCCGCACGATCAACCTGGTCGAACAGTTGCTCGCGTTAAGCAGGATTACGGCGAAGACCGGCAAGGAGAAATTCCAGAAAGTATCGCTCAACAGCATCAGTTGCGAGACGATTGCGGCGCATGAGCCGCTGATCACGCGGCGCGGACAGAACGTAGCGCTCGAAGCGGGGGAGGATGACGTGGTCTGGGGCGCGCCGTATACGCTGCAGCGCTTGTTGCAGAACCTGATTGAAAATGCGTCGCAGTATGGTTCGCCCGATGGCGAAATCGTCGTCCGGGTGGTATCCGGACGCGATGCGATCGCGTGGAGCGTGGAGAACGACGGCGCATCGATTCCTGATGCGGAAATGCAGAACATCTTCCTGCCGTACTACCGTATTCTCGGCAGCAATACGCCCGGCACCGGACTGGGACTGGCAATCGTCAAGGAAATCGTCCAGCAGCATGGTGCCACGATCCACATGCGGCCGAAGCCGGATGGTCAAGGTAACGTTGCCACTATATTGTTCCCTCGATCATCCGTCTAGCGGCATGCAGCCGGCCGGTGTGAGGGTCAGGCTTCGATATCGAGCACCGGGAAGGACTTTACCAGATCGTCCAGCGCTTTCAACTGGCCGAGGAAGGATTCCAGCTTTGCCAGCGGCAGCGCGCTCGGGCCGTCGCATTTCGCCACGTTCGGATCGGGGTGTGCTTCGAGGAACAGGCCGGCCAGCCCGACGCCCATGCCGGCGCGCGCCAGGTCCAGCACTTGTTCGCGGCGGCCGCCGGAGGCCGCGCCGCCCGGATCGCGCTGCTGCAGCGCGTGCGTGACGTCGAAGATCACCGGCAGGTTGTCGCAGGTTTTCTTCATGACGCCGAAGCCGAGCATGTCGACCACGAGATTGTCGTAGCCGAAATTGCTGCCGCGGTCGCACAGGATCAGCTGTTCGTTGCCGGCTTCGCGGAATTTGTCGACGATGTTGCGCATCTGCGATGGGCTGAGGAACTGCGGCTTCTTGATGTTGATCACGCGGCCGGTCTTCGCCAGCGCGGTGACCAGATCGGTCTGGCGCGCGAGGAAGGCTGGCAGTTGCAGCACGTCGACGACTTCCGCAACGGTAGCGGCCTGATACGGCTCGTGCACGTCGGTGATCACCGGCACGCCGAAGGCTTTCTTCACGTCTTCGAAGATGCGCATACCTTCTTCCAGGCCGGGGCCGCGGTACGAATGGATGGAAGAGCGATTCGCCTTGTCGAACGAAGCTTTGAACACATAGGAAATGCCGAGCTTGCTCGTCACGCGCACGTATTCTTCGCAGGATTGCATCGCCAAATCGCGCGATTCCAGCACGTTGATGCCGCCGAACAGCACGAAGGGCAGGCTGTTGTCGACCTTGATGTCGCCGATATTGATCATGGTGTGTGTCTCGCTGGTTATGCGTTGGTGGTGCGTTGATTATGCGGTTGTTGTACGTTTGAACATCGGGTTGCACAACGCTATGCGTTGCCGATTCATGTTTGCTAAGCGCTTACTTATTTCTTAGTCGCAGCAATGCGGGCAGGATTTTCCTGCAACGAATGCCGGCGACAGCTGCTCGCGCGGCGATACGACGCTCTTGCATGCAGGGCAGGTGAGCGGCACGCTGCTCGGCTCCAGCTGCGGATTCAACGCCGTGCGGTGATCGAAGACGAAGCAGTCGCCGGTGTAATGCGCGCCGCCGACTTCCTCGAAGTATTTCAGGATGCCGCCTTCCAGCTGATACACGCTGTCGTAACCGACGTTCTTCATATGGATCGCGGCTTTCTCGCAGCGGATGCCGCCGGTGCAGAAGGTGACGACGGTCTTGTCGTTCAGTTCTTCCTTGTGCTTCGCGACAACGTCCGGGAATTCGCTGAATTTCTCGATACGGTAATCCAGCGTGTTGTCGAAGGTGCCGACGTCAACTTCGAACGCATTGCGCGTATCCATCATCACCACCGGTTTGCCGTCGTCGTCGTGGCCTTGGTCGAGCCAGCACTTCAGTGTCTTCGCGTCGACGGCCGGTGCGCGGCCTTCCTCCGGCTTGATCAGCGGATGCTTCATCGTGATGATTTCGCGCTTGAGCTTGACCAGCATCTTGTTGAACGGTTGATCGTCGGACAGGCTTTCCTTGACTTCGATGTCGGCAAAGCGCACGTCGCTGCGCAGCCAGGACAGGAAACCGTCGATCGCTGCACGCGTGCCGGCCAGGAACAGGTTGATGCCTTCCGGGCTCAGCAGCACCGTGCCTTTCAGTCCGAGCGATTGGCATTGTTCCAGGAAGGCAGGGCGCATTTCCGCCGTATCGTCGAAGGTGACGAATTTGTAGGCAGCGATGTTGACGAATGAGGAAGTTGCTTGCATGGCGCGTATTTCGGATGACCGCCCTTGCGATTTGGATAACGGTTGGGATGCGGCCAATAGCGGCATCGCCGGTCTGCAAGGGCAAGCCGCCATTATAAACTTTGCCGGCGCCGGCATGCCGGATCGCGAGGGCATCGCGGTAGAATACCGGCCATGACAGACCCGCAATTCATCCACCTCCGCCTGCATTCCGAATACTCGATCGTCGACGGTCTGACGCGTATCGACGACGTGATCGACGCCGCGGCGAAGGACGGCCAGCCGGCGCTGGCGATCACCGACCTGGCCAACCTGTTCGGCATGGTCAAGTTCTACAAGGAAGCGCGCGGTCGCGGCATCAAGCCGGTGGTCGGCTGCGACGTCTGGATCAGTAACGACAACGACCGCGACAAGCCCTTCCGCCTGTTGCTGCTGGTGAAAAATCATGGCGGCTATCTGCAGTTGTGCGATCTGCTGTCGCGCGCCTGGCTGACGAATATCCACCGCGGCCGCGCCGAAATCCGGCCGGAGTGGCTGGAAGAAATTGCACGGCAGGAGCAGAAGGGCCTGATCGTGCTGTCCGGCGCGCATTTCGGCGACGTCGGCATCGCCATCGACAACGGCAATGCGGCTGGCGCCGAACGTGCGGCGCAACGCTGGGCCGAGCTGTTTCCCGGCCATTTCTACATCGAGGTGCAGCGCGCCGGGCAGCCGAACATGGAGGCCCACGTGCGTCAGGCTGTCGCACTGGCCGCCAAGCTGAATCTGCCGGTGGTCGCCACGCATCCGGTGCAATTCCTGTCGGCCGAGGAATTCACCGCGCACGAGGCGCGTACCTGCATTTCCGAAGGCGAGATTCTCGCCAACCCGCGCCGCGTCAAGCGTTTCAACGAGCAGCAGCGTTTCCTGACGCAGGCCGAAATGGCCGAACTGTTCGCCGACATGCCGAATGCGCTGCGCAATTCGGTCGAAATCGCCAAGCGCTGCAATCTGGTGCTGACGCTGGGCAAGCCGCAACTGCCGAACTTCCCGACGCCGAACGGCGTGTCGATCGACGAATTTCTCGTGCAGGAAGCCGAGCGTGGACTCGAAGCGCGGCTCGAACATCTGTATCCTGATCCGGCCGAACGCGAGAAGCAGCGGCCGCGCTACGTCGAGCGCCTGCACTTCGAGACCGACACCATCATCAAGATGAAATTCCCCGGCTACTTCCTGATCGTGGCCGATTTCATCCAGTGGGCGAAGAACAACGGTGTGCCGGTCGGGCCGGGCCGCGGTTCCGGCGCCGGTTCGCTGGTAGCGTATTCCTTGCTGATTACCGATCTCGATCCGCTCAAGTACAACCTGCTGTTCGAACGCTTCCTGAATCCGGAACGCGTATCGATGCCCGACTTCGATATCGATTTCTGCCAGGAAGGCCGTGATCGCGTGATCCAGTATGTGAAGGATCGCTACGGCAAGGAAGCGGTGTCGCAGATCGCAACCTTCGGTACGATGGCGGCCAAGGGCGCGGTGCGCGACGTCGGCCGCGTGCTCGATTTCAATTACACGTTCTGCGACGGTCTCTCCAAACTGATTCCGTTCAAGCCCGGCAAGCAGGTCACGATCGCCGATGCGATCAAGGAAGAACCGATGCTGGCCGAGCGCATGGAGAAGGAAGAAGAGGTCAAGCAGCTGCTCGATCTGGCGCAGCAGGTCGAAGGTATCGCACGCAACATCGGCATGCACGCCGGCGGCGTGCTGATCGCGCCGGGCAAGCTGACCGATTTCTGCCCGTTGTACACGCAGGGCGGCGACGCCGGCGTCGTCTCGCAGTACGACAAGGACGACGTCGAGGCGGTCGGCCTCGTCAAGTTCGACTTTCTGGGTTTGACCACGCTGACGATCCTCGATCGCGCGGTGCGCTACATCAAGCAGCTCGATCCGGCGATGGCCGATTTCGATCTGGCGAAACTGCCGCTTGACGATCGCCCTTCCTACGAACTGCTGACCAAGGCCAAGACGGTCGCCGTGTTCCAGCTTGAAAGCCGCGGCATGCAAGGCATGCTGAAGGATGCGCGGCCCGACCGCTTCGAGGACATCATCGCGCTGGTGGCGCTGTACCGTCCGGGTCCGATGGACCTGATTCCGGATTTCTGCCGACGTAAGCACGGCGAGAAGTTCGAGTATCCCGATCCGCGTACCGAAAGCATCCTGTCCGAAACCTACGGCATCATGGTCTATCAGGAACAGGTGATGCAGATGGCACAGGTGATCGGCGGTTATTCGCTGGGCGGCGCCGACTTGCTGCGCCGCGCGATGGGCAAGAAGAAGGCCGAAGAAATGGCCAAGCATCGCGAACTGTTCCGCGAAGGCGCGGCGAAGAACGATCTGTCTGCCGACAAGGCCGACGAAATCTTCGACCTGATGGAGAAGTTCGCCGGCTACGGCTTCAACAAGTCGCACGCTGCCGCTTACGCACTGCTGTCGTATCACACCGCCTACCTGAAGGCGCATCATCCGGCCGCGTTCATGGCAGCCAACATGTCGCTCGCGATGGACGACACCGACAAGGTGAAGATCCTGGTCGAGGATGCGATCGATATCTGCGGCCTGACGATGCTGCCGCCGGACGTGAACCAATCCGATTACCGCTTCACACCGGTCGGCGAGGCAGGCAAGAAGGCAACGCAGATTCGCTACGGCCTCGGCGCCGTCAAAGGTTCTGGCAAGGGCGCAATCGATGCGATCATCGTCGCGCGCCAGGAAAAACCGTTCACCGATCTGTTCGATTTCTGCAAGCGCGTCGACAAGAAGCAGATCAACCGCCGCACCATCGAATCGCTGATTCGCGGCGGCGCCTTCGACTGCTTCGGCGTCGATCGCGCGATCCTGCTGGCATCGGTCGGCTTTGCGATGGAATGTGCGGAGCAGGCCGAAGCCGCCGCCAACCAGGTCAGCCTGTTCGGCGGCGACGATGGCGACGAAGCGCCGCCGGATTATGTGAAGGCGACGCCGTGGAGCGAGAAGCAGAAATTGTCGGAAGAAAAGGCGGCGCTCGGCTTCTATCTGTCCGGCCATCCGTTCAATTACTACGCGCCGGAAGTGCGTCGCTTTATAAGAACCCGCTTGTCCGATCTGCAGCCGTCGCGCGAGCCGCGCCTGATTGGCGGTGTGATCGCCGGCATGCGCGTGCAGATGACGCAGCGCGGCCGCATGGTGATCGCCACGCTGGACGATGGCAGCGGACCGGTGGAAGTCACCGTCTACAACGAGGTCTACGACGCCAATCGTCACCTGTTCAAGGAAGATGAATTCCTCGCGGTGCAGGGCAAGGTGTCGGAAGACCGCTTCTCCGGCGGCTTGCGCATCACGGCCGAGAAGGTGATGGACATCGCTGCCGCGCGCATCCAGTACGCGAAGTCGATCAACATCTCGCTGCAGGCCACGGCCGACGTCAATGCCTTGATGGCGACGCTGCAGGCTGCGGCGCGGCCGGACGGCAGCCCGGTGATCGTGCAGTACAGCAATCCCAAGGGTGTATCGGAATTGCGCCTGGGCGATCAATGGCGCATCAACCCCGACGATACGACGCGGCAGAAGCTCATCGATCTGTATTCGGAGCAGAACGTGCAGATCGCCTACGAATGAGCGCACAGCATAAGCGTCATGCGAAGCACAAGAAACATACGAAATATACGAACCAGCGCATCGACATGCATATCAATCACGGAGTCCGCGCCATGACGGACCGCACGGAGAGGCGCAAGCCATGAAGTTACCCGCACACATCAAACGCCTGCTCGGCATGCTGAAGCCCTACAAGGGCCGCCTGCTGCTGGCTTTCGTCGGCATGATCATCACCGCCGGCACCGAACCGATGTTCCCCGCGATTCTGCGCCCCTTGCTGGACAAGGGTTTCACCGGCAAGCCGAGCTTCTCGCTGTGGCTGGTGCCGGTCGCCATCATCGGCATCTTTGTCATCCGCGGGATTTCCACCTTCGCCACCAACTACACGATGACGTGGATCACGTCGCGCCTGCTGAGCACGCTGCGGCAGCAGATGTTCAACCGCATGCTGGACGTGCCGCTGAATTTCTACAACGGCCATCCGGTCGGTCGCGTCATCAATTCGATGATGTTCGAGGTGCAGCAGGTAATCGAGATGATCACCAAGATCCTGGTGCCGCTGATCCGCGACACGCTGACGGTCTTTGGCCTGCTGGCCTATCTGCTGTGGCTGAACTGGCGGCTGACGGTGGTGGCGCTGATCCTGCTGCCGCTGATCGCCACCGTCGTGCGCCTGACCGGCAAGCGCGTGCGCCGGCTGACGCGCGAGTACCAGAAGGTGAATGGCGAGCTGACGCAGGTGATCGAGGAAACGGCGCGCGCCAGCCAGGTCATCAAGATCTTCGGCGGCCAGGAATACGAACGCAGCCGTTTCGAGAAGCGCGCCGACAAGCTGCGCGGCTACACGATGCGCATGGTGACGTCGCTGGCGGCCACCACGCCGCTGACGCAGATCATGGCGTCGTGCGCGGTCGCCATCGTCATCGTCATCGCGCTGATTCAGTCCGGCCAGAACCAGACCACGGTCGGTGGCTTCGTCGCCTTCATCACGGCGATGTTGATGATGCTGTCGCCGCTGAAGAGCATTGCCGAGGTCAACGGCCCGCTGCAGCGCGGCCTGACGGCGGCCGAAGCGGTGTTCGGCCTGATCGACGAGCGGCCGGAACGTACCGATGGTCGTGAACTGACGCAGCGTGCCGCCGGCAAGCTGGAATTCGTCAATCTCGGTTTCTCCTATCCGGGCCATCAGCAGCGTGCGCTGCATGACATCAACCTGACCGTGATGCCGGGCGAGACGGTCGCTTTCGTCGGTATGTCCGGCGGCGGCAAATCGACGCTGGTGAATCTGGTGCCGGGCTTCTATCCGGTGACGGAAGGCGAAATCCGGCTGGACGGCGAATCGATCGCCGGCATCGCGCTACCCAGCCTGCGTCGCCAGATCGCGATGGTCAACCAGCATGTCGTGCTGTTCGACGACACGGTAGCGGCCAACATCGCCTACGGCGATCCGCAGCCGGATCATGCGCGCATCGTGGCGGCGGCGAAGGCGGCGCATCTGGAAGACGTGATCGCCGGATTGCCGGAAGGATTGGAGACGATGATCGGCGACAACGGCGGCCGCCTGTCGGGAGGACAGCGTCAGCGCCTGGCGATCGCGCGTGCGATCTACAAGGATGCGCCTATCCTGATTCTGGACGAAGCGACGTCGGCACTGGATACGGAGTCCGAACGTGCAGTGCAGGCGGCGCTGGATGAATTGATGCGCGGCCGGACCACGCTGGTGATTGCGCACCGCCTGTCGACCATCGAGCGCGCGGATCGCATCGTCGTGCTGGCCGAGGGTGGCATCGTTGAAACGGGATCGCATCAGCAGCTGCTGGAGCAGAACGGTGTGTACGCCAATCTGTATCACCTGCAGTTTGCGAAAGAGCCCGACTGATTTCCGGTACGACTACGGCTTCGCTGTCTGCCGGCAAGCCAATGGGGAGAGGGTGAAGCCGTTTTCGGAATGAATGGCAGGCCGATCAGAATGGATTGCGTTCGTCTTCCACTGCTCAGGTTCTTGAATGCTCAAGCCAGCGCTTCCTTCGCCGCTTCTTCAGGCGTCAGGCCGTCATAGAACAGGTCGGTGAACCATTCGATCTGTTCCTCGATATGTTCCTGCGCTTGTGCGACGGTCGCACCGCCGGCCACCAGAAAGCCTTCCACCTCGATGCACCAGTTGATCAGTGCGAGGGTTTCCTCATCCAGTTCTTCTTTCTTTGCCATGGCGTGCTTTCAGATAGCTTGATTGTTGCTGCATCGGGATGCAGCAGAGATATAGAAGAAATACAGCGGAACGTGATTACAGCAGAATCACATCGTACTGTTCCTGGTGATAGACGGTTTCCACCTGCAGCGAGATCGGCTTGCCGAGGAAGTCGCTCAGCATCGCCAGATGCTGCGATTCTTCCTCGAGGAACATGTCGATGACGACCTGCGAAGCGAGGATGCGGAATTCGCGCGGATTGAACTGCTTGGCTTCGCGCGTCAGCTCGCGCAGGATTTCATAGCAGATAGTGCGCGCGGTCTTTACCTGGCCCTTGCCGCCGCAGGCGGGGCAGGGTTCGCACAGGATGTGCGCCAGCGATTCGCGCGTGCGCTTGCGCGTCATTTCCACCAAGCCCAGCGCGGAGAACCCCGATACCGATACCTTGGTGCGGTCGCGCGCGAGCGCGCGGTTCAGTTCGTTCAGCACGGCGGTCTTGTGGTCCTCGTTTTCCATGTCGATGAAATCGAGGATGACGATGCCGCCCAGATTGCGCAACCGTAGCTGCCGCGCGATCGCGTGCGAGGCTTCGAGATTGGTCTTGAAGATCGTGTCGTCGAAATTTCGGCCGTTGACGAAGCTGCCGGTGTTGACGTCTATCGTCGTCATCGCCTCGGTCTGGTCGACGATCAGGTAGCCGCCGGATTTCAGGTCGACGCGGCGTCCCAGCGCGCGCTGGATTTCTTCCTCGACGCCGTACAGGTCGAACAGCGGGCGCTCGCCCGGGTAGTGCACGAGTTTCGACAATACCGACGGCGTGTAGATTTCGGCGAATGCCTTCAGTTTCAGGAAATTCTCGCGCGAGTCGACCTGGATGATCGCGGTCTGGTCGTTGACGAAATCGCGCATCACGCGTTGCGCCAGATCCAGATCCTGATACAGCAGCGACGGCGCCGGGCGCGTTTTTGCCATCTGCGTGATGTTGCTCCAGGTCTTGCGCAGGTATTCGATGTCGGATTGCAGGTCGGCGTCGGAGGCGTCTTCCGCCATCGTGCGGATGATGAAGCCGCCTTTTTCGCCGGGCTGCATCAGGTTCTGCACCTTTTCGCGCAGCATTTCGCGTTCGGCTTCGTTCTCGATGCGCTGCGAAATGCCGATGTGCGATTCCTGCGGCAGGTAGACCAGCATGCGGCCGGCGATCGAAATCTGTGTCGACAGCCGTGCGCCCTTGGTGCCGATCGGGTCCTTGATGACCTGCACGGTGATGGTCTGGCCGTCGTGCAGCATGCGCTCGATCGGCAGCGGCGACGACGGCGGACCGGCGTGCGGCCGCGCATCCCAGATATCGGCCACGTGCAGGAAGGCGGCGCGTTCCAGGCCGATATCGACGAAGGCCGACTGCATGCCGGGCAGCACGCGCACGACCTTGCCGACATAGATGTTGCCCGCCATGCCGCGCGACAGCGTGCGTTCGACATGCAGTTCCTGTACCGCGCCCTGCAGCACGAGGGCAACGCGGGTTTCCTGCGGGGTGACGTTGACGAGAATGACTTCGCTCATAGGATGTGCAGGCCAGCCTGCTTCAATAATTGTCCGGTTTCGTACAGCGGCAGCCCCATGATGCCCGAATAGCTGCCGGCAATATCCTGGATGAACAGCGCGGCCTGGCCCTGAATGCCGTAGCCACCGGCCTTGTCGTAGGGCTCGGCGGTCGCGCAATAGGCGCGTATCGTGACATCCGACAGCGTCGCGAAGGCGACATCGGAGCGTTGCGTGAGTTGATGGGTGCGATCCTCGTGCAGCACGGCGACGTGCGTCAGCACCTGGTGCGTGCGGCCGGAAAGTGCGCGCATCATTTCGATTGCCTCGGCTTCGTCGGCCGGTTTGCCGAGAATGCGGCCGTCCAGCACGACGGTGGTATCGGCGGCAAGAATAGGGCGCGACGGCAGCTTGCGCCACCACATCGTCTTTTGCGCGAACTGCGCCTTTTCCAGCGTCACGCGGGCAACGTAGTCTTCGGCGCGCTCGTTCGGCAATACTTCTTCGCTGACTTCCGGGCCGCGTGGCGTCTGATCGCGCAGCAACAGCAATTCGAAATCGATGCCGATCTGGCGCAGCAGCTCGCGGCGGCGCGGGCTTTTGGAGGCGAGATAGATTTTCTGCTGGATCGGCTTCATGGGTTCATGTCGGCTGCGTGCGCTGTTTCGTCCGTCTGTGCATTCCGTGTATTTCGTGCCGCGCGTCTACACACGGTGATACGGATGGTTCTGCGTGATCGACCATGCGCGGTACAGTTGTTCCGCCAGCAGCACGCGTACCATGCCATGCGGCATCGTCAGGCTGGAAAGACGCACCAGCATGTCGGCATTGCGCTTGAATTCAGGATCGAGGCCGTCGGCACCGCCGATGACGAAGACGACGTCGCGGCCGTCCTGTTGCCATTGCGTCAGATGCTGCGCCAGTTGCACCGAAGTCAGATCCTTGCCGCGCTCGTCCAGCGCGACGATGCGTGCGCCTTTTGGCACGGCTGCTTCGATCTTGGTCCGCTCCAGCGCCATCGCCGTCTCGGCGGTTTTGCTGCCGGAGCGTTCGATCGGCTTGATTTCCTTCAGGACGATGCGGCAGTCAGGCGGCATGCGCTTCGCATACTCGCCGAAGCCGCTTTCTATCCACGCGGGCATCTTGTGGCCGACTGCCGCGATTACCAACTGCATGGAAACATCCGATCAGGTTGACGATTCAGTTTACCGATTACTTCTTGGCGGCTTTTTTTGCCGGCGCTTTCGCTGCCGTTTTTGTTGTCGCTTTTTTCGCGACGGTCTTGCCTGCTGGCTTCACTGCAGATTTGGCTGCACTTTTTGCTGCACTCTTGGCCGGTGCCTTGACTGCGACTTTCTTCGCAATTGCCTTTTTTGCCGGTGCGTCTGTTGTTTTGGTTGCAGCTTTCTTGGCAGGGGTTTTCTTCGCGGCGGGCTTTGTTGGTGCCTTGCGCTTTGCCGCCGATTCCGTGTCTTCCTTTGCCGCCGATTTGCGTGCGGTTTTCTTGGCTGCCGTTTCTTCCTTCGCACCGCGCTTTGCCACGCTCAGGCTGACTTCCTTGTCGCCCCAGATTTCTTCCAGGCGGTAGTAGGCGCGGATGGCCGGCTGCATGATGTGGACGATCATGTCGCCCAGATCGACCAGCACCCATTCGCCGGTGTCTTCGCCTTCGATGCTGACGATATCACCGCCGTTGGATTTGACCTTGTCACGTACCGATGCGGCGAGCGCCTTGGTCTGGCGGTTCGAGGTACCCGATGCCACCACGAGCCGGTCGAACAGGCTGGTCATGTGCACGGTGTCGAACAGTTTGATGTCTTGTGCCTTGACGTCTTCCAGCGCGTCGATGACCAGAGCTTGCAGTTTCTTGATATCCATTAGTTTCTGTAGAGATGATGTTGTTCGATATAGTCTAGCACCCCGGCCGGGGCCAGAGTATCAGGGCGTTCGCCGCGCTGCAGGGCGGCGCGGATTGCCGTGGCGGAAATGTCGACTTCCAGATCCGTCGCGAGATAGGCCAGGCCGTGCGGTGTGGCACGTATCCGGTCCGGCGTGCCGGCGCGGGTTACGAACTGCTGGGTCACGTCTTGCGGCACATGGCCGGCATCGATGGCGAAACCCGGGCGCGAGGCGGCGCAGATGTGCGCATAGTCGAACATCTGTTCCCATTGTTGCCAGGTATTCAGATGCTGCAACTGATCGGCGCCGATCAAGAATACGAGAGAAATATCCTCGCCCAACTCCGCGCGTACCGCACGCAGCGTGTCGATGGTGTAGGTGGCACTGTCGCGTTCGATTTCCTGGCGGTCGATGAGGATCGGCACACTTTGCGTATTGAATGCGCGTTGCACCATGGCTACGCGATCGCTGGCCGAAGCCTGCAGGCCGTGTTTCTGCCATGGATTGCCGGCCGGGATGATGCGCAGTTCGTCCGGTTGCAGCAAGCGCACGAAGTAATCGGCCAGTGCGACATGGCCGTTGTGTACCGGATCGAAGCTGCCGCCGAGCAGCACGATGCAGCGGCGATGGGATGTCTGCGTCACGTCAGATCCAGTCGCGGTGAATCAGGAAATCGGAATACAGCCGCGCTTCCGCGCTTCCGGCTTCCGGCTGCCAGTCGTAACGCCATTTGACGATGGGCGGCATCGACATCAGGATGGATTCGGTGCGGCCGCCCGACTGCAGGCCGAACAGCGTGCCGCGATCGAAGACCAGGTTGAATTCGACATAGCGGCCGCGGCGGTAAGCCTGGAAATCGCGTTCGCGTTCGCCGTAGGACGCGTCCTTGCGGCGCTGCAGGATGGGCCGATAGGCATCGAGAAAGGCATCGCCGACGCTGCGCTGCAAGGCGAAGCAGCGGTCGAAGCCGCCATCGTTCAGGTCGTCGAAGAAGATGCCGCCGACGCCGCGCGGTTCCTTGCGATGCTTCAGGTAGAAATAGTCGTCGCACCACTTCTTGTAGCGTGGGTACAGATCGTCGCCGAAGGGCTGCAATGCATCGCGGCAGATGCGATGGAAATGCTGCGCGTCTTCGTCGAAACCGTAATACGGCGTCAGGTCCATGCCGCCGCCGAACCACCAGACGGCTTCCGCCCCTTCTTTCGTGGCGACGAAGCAGCGCACGTTCATGTGCACGGTCGGCGCATACGGATTGCGCGGATGCAGCACCAGCGACACGCCCATCGCTTCCCAGTTGCGACCGGCGAGTTCCGGCCGGTTGGCGGCTGCCGACGGTGGCAGGTTGCTGCCCAGCACATGCGAGAAACCGACGCCGCCGCGTTCGAACACATTGCCTTCCTCGATGATGCGCGAAATGCCGCCGCCGCCCTCGGGACGCTGCCAGCTGTCGGTCAGGAAGGGTTTGCCGTCGGCCTGTTCCAGCCCGACGACGATGCGTGTCTGCAGGCCCTGCAGATAGTTGCGTACGGCGGCAGTATCAGGAGAAGTCATGGATATCTGGATGGTGGGTTCAGCGGATTTTACTCTGCGCCATGTGCGTTCGCGGGAGGCGCCGTCTTAGTGCTTGCGCGGTTTGCGCGGTGGCAGCGGCGGAAAGGTGCGCAGATAGGCGAGCAGATCGTCGATTTCGCGGTCGCTGCGTAATCCCCAGAAACGCATCTTGTTGCCGGGCACGACATCGTCGGGCGATTTGAGAAAGGCGCGCAACTTGTCTTCTGTCCAGACGAAGCCGGCCTGCTTCATCGCGGCCGAATAACGGAAATCGCTGGTGGCGCCCGCCTGCCGGCCGACGATGCCGTTCAGCTGCGGGCCGAAACCGCCATGCGCCGCGCGGCCGACTTCATGGCAGCTTGCGCATTTGGCGAAGGCGGTGCGGCCTCTTTTTGTATCGCCCACCGTTGCATCGTCCGCTGCATGCACCATCGTCGTTTGCAGCGTCAGCAGCAGAAGCGGTGCGACGCGTGGCAGAAAACGACGAATCATGCAGCGAAGAAGCGAGTGGCGTGCATCAGACTGCATCAAGACCGCATCAAGGACGCTTCAGCGCGCGCCAACCGATGTCGCGGCGGAACTGCATGCCGTCGAAATGGATCTGGTCGACTGCTTCGTAGGCTTTTTTCTGCGCCATCTTCACGCTGTCGCCGAGGCCGACCACGCACAACACGCGGCCGCCGGAAGTCTTCAGCTTTTCGCCTTCCAGCACGGTGCCGGCGTGGAAGGTCACGCTGTCCGGCGTTTCGGCGGCGATGCCGGTGATCAGGTCGCCCTTGCGCGGCGATTCCGGATAACCGTGCGCGGCCATCACGACGCCCAGCGCGGTGCGGCGATCCCATTCGAGTTCGATGCTGTCCAGCGTGCCGTTGACGGCATGTTCCATCACGGCGACCAGATCTGTCTTCAGGCGCGACATGATCGGCTGCGTTTCCGGATCGCCCATGCGGCAGTTGAATTCCAGCGTCTTCGGATTGCCCTTGTCGTCGATCATCAGGCCGGCGTACAGGAAGCCGGTGAACGGAATGCCGTCCTTGTGCATGCCCTGCACGGTCGGCTGGATGATTTCGCGCATCACGCGCGCATGCAGCGATGGTGTGACGATGGGCGCCGGCGAATAGGCGCCCATGCCGCCGGTGTTCGGGCCTTCATCGTCGTCCAGCAGGCGCTTGTGATCCTGGCTGGTCGCCAGCGGCAGGATGTTCTTGCCGTCGACCATGACGATGAAGCTGGCTTCCTCGCCGTCGAGGAATTCCTCGATGACGACGCGCGCGCCGGCGTCGCCCAGCTTGTTGTCCGACAGCATCATGTCGACTGCCGCATGTGCTTCCGAACGCGACATCGCGACCACCACGCCCTTGCCGGCAGCCAGGCCGTCGGCCTTGATCACGATGGGTGCGCCCTTGGCGTCGATATAGTCGTGCGCGGCCTGCAAATCGGAGAAGGTCTGGTATTCGGCGGTCGGGATGTCGTGGCGCTTCATGAAGGCCTTGGCGAAATCCTTGGAGCTTTCCAGTTGTGCGGCTTCGCGCGTGGGGCCAAAGATCTTCAGGCCGTTGTCGCGGAAGATGTTGACGATGCCGGCGGCCAGCGGGGTTTCCGGGCCGACCACGGTCAGCGCGATGTTTTCCTTCTTCGCGAACTCGGCCAGCGCGGCCGGATCGGTGATCGCGACGTTTTCCAGGCGGCCGTCCAGTGCCGTGCCGCCGTTGCCGGGTGCGACATAGACCATCTGGATGCGTTCGGATTGCGCCAGTTTCCATGCGAGGGCGTGTTCGCGGCCGCCTGAGCCGACTACCAGAATTTTCATGAGATGTTTGCTGCCTGATCGAAGCGGCGTGCATGCCGCGCGTTGTTTAAAAAGCCGTCTGCAAGGATGCGATACAAGAAAAAAGCGGAACCTGTCCGCTTTCTATTGCACCGTTTTCATGCTTCGTTGATGACGGCGTTCGTATAAATCTCCTGTACGTCGTCCAGGTTTTCCAGTGCGTCCAGCAGTTTCTGCATGCGCACGGCGTCGTCGCCTTCGAACACGGTTTCGGTCGACGGCTTCATCACGACTTCGGCCACTTCGGCCTTGAAGCCGGCCGCTTCCAGCGCATCCTTGACGGTAGCGAAATCATTCGGCGGGCACAGCACTTCGATGCCGCCTTCCTCATCCGTTGCCACGTCTTCGGCGCCGGCTTCGAGCGCGGCTTCCATCAGTTTTTCTTCATCGGTGCCCGGCGCGAACAGGAACTGGCCGACATGGTTGAACAGGAAGGCGACCGAGCCTTCGGTGCCCATGTTGCCGCCGAACTTGGAGAAGGCATGGCGTACTTCCGCCACCGTGCGCACGCGGTTGTCGGTCATGCAGTCGACGATGATGGCGGCGCCGTTGATGCCGTAGCCTTCGTAACGGATTTCTTCATAGTTGACGCCATCGAGCGTGCCGGTACCGCGCTGGATCGCACGCGTGACGTTGTCTTTCGGCATATTGGCGTCGAAGGCCTTGTCGACGGCCAGGCGCAGGCGCGGGTTGGATGCCGGATCGCCGCCGCCCATGCGTGCGGCAACGGTGATTTCCTTGATCAAACGGGTCCAGATCTTGCCGCGTCTTTCATCCTGACGGCCTTTACGATGCTGGATATTGGCCCATTTGCTGTGTCCTGCCATGACGAATTTCTTTCCAGATGAGTTACGTGGCCGGTAAAAAAAATCGCTGCTTGCGGCGTTGCGCCAGCCTGCCGACCATGCTTGCTGTCTGCGCCGGCACGCCTTGCCATCGACGATTTTTATCAGCCACTCTTGGCTATAATGAGACCGCGATTTTAACATATCGCCTGCCTGCCAAAATGAGGCGAAATGCCTCACTAACCACCTATCCGACACGGATGAGACCATGCCGAACCCACTGCTGATCGCCAAGAACAAGGAACAGGAACTGCATCTGCTGCCGGCGCTGGCAAATCGCCACGGCTGCATCACCGGGGCCACCGGCACTGGCAAGACGGTAACGCTGCAGACGCTGGCGCAGCAATTGTCGGATATCGGCGTGCCGGTCTTCATGGCTGACGTCAAAGGCGATCTGTCCGGTATCGGCAAGGCCGGCGCATCCAATGTGCGCATCAAGGAACGGCTGGACATGCTGGGTCTGCCGGAGCCCGAATGGCACGGCGCGCCGGTCTCGTTCTGGGACGTGTACGGCGAACAGGGCCATCCGGTGCGCGCGACGATTTCCGATCTCGGGCCGCTGCTGCTGGCGCGCATGCTGAATCTGAACGATACGCAGCAGGGCGTGCTGCAACTGGTTTTCAAGATCGCCGACGACAACGGTCTGCTGCTGCTCGATACGAAAGACCTGCGCGCGATGCTGCAGCACGTCGGCGACAACGCGGCGCAATTCAAGACCGAATACGGCAACATTTCCGCCGCCAGCATCGGCGCGATCCAGCGCGCGCTGATCGGCATCGACGAGCAGGGCGGCGACAAGTTTTTTGGCGAGCCGATGCTGAACATCGACGATCTGCTGCAGACCGATGCGAACGGACGCGGCGTCGTCAACATTTTGACGGCCGACAAGCTGATGAATGCGCCGAGGCTGTATTCCACCTTCCTGCTGTGGATGCTGTCGGAACTGTTCGAGCATCTGCCGGAAGTCGGCGATCTCGAGAAACCGAAGCTGGTGTTCTTTTTCGACGAGGCGCACCTGCTGTTTGCCGAAGCGCCGAAGCCGCTGCTGCAGAAGATCGAGCAGGTCGTGCGGCTGATCCGCTCGAAAGGCGTCGGCGTCTATTTCGTCACGCAGAATCCGCTCGATATTCCCGATACGGTGCTGGGCCAGCTTGGCAATCGTGTGCAGCATGCCCTGCGCGCCTACACGCCGCGCGACCAGAAGGCGGTGCAGGCGGCAGCCGAGACCTTCCGTCCGAATCCCAAGCTCGATACCGCACAGGCTATCACCGATCTGGGCGTCGGCGAGGCGCTGGTTTCCTTCCTGGATGAAAAAGGACGGCCGTCCATCGTCGAGCGTGCTTTCGTGTTGCCGCCGCTTTCGCAGATCGGTCCGCTGACCGAAGCCGAACGCGATGCGTTGAAGGCCAAATCGGTAGTGGCGGGTATCTACGACAAGGCCGTCGACCGCGAATCGGCTTACGAAAAACTGCGCGGTCGCGTGGCGGGAAAAATGGCGGACAAGGATGCCGATGCAGATGCATCGTCGGCTAAAGGCGGCCGTTCCGCTTCGCAGGACGATGAATCCGATGAGGGTTTCGGCGACATGCTGGGTAGTGTGTTCGGCAACGGTACCGGCAGCCGTACCGGACGCAGCAAAAGCCGTCGCAGCGATACCGTCGTCGAATCGATGATGAAATCGGCGGCGCGCACGATAGGCTCGACGGTGGGACGCGAAATCATCCGCGGCGTTTTGGGTTCCATCCTGAAGCGATAAAGTCCGGCGGTATCGTGCGTGTTGCCTGCGTGCCTTGTCGTGCATGTACCGCCGCATCTTGTTTTCCATGCATCGATAGCGCCGATGCAATTCTCGGATAGTCGCTGATTCGGTTTCGCTTCTTCAGCCGCGCCGGCGCGGCTGCATGTCGGCGGGAAGCGCGGCCGACAGGTCCGCCGCGTGATCGAGGAAGTAGCGCATCAGCCAGCGTCCTGCCGGACCGGGAGCGTCGTCAGTACGATTGATCATGTGCAGCGAATACTGGCCGGCAGTCAAATGTTCCAGTTGCAGATGCACCAGCCGGCCTTCCTTGACGTCGGCGCGTACCATTTCTTCCGGCATTGATCCCCATCCCAATCCATTCAGCAGCAGCATGTGCTTGGCACCTAGGTCGCCGAGCCGCCAGTCGCGTAGCGCGACCACGCCGAAATTCTGCCCCGCCGTCAGCTGGCTGCGATCGGTCAGCACCAGTTGCGTGTAGTCGCGCGCTACTTCGGTCGGAATGACGCCTTGCATCTGCCCCAGCGGATGCGATGGCGCGGCGACCGGAATCATCGTGATGTAGCCCAGTTGCTGGGCCTGGAAGATGTCGGGGAAATCCAGCATCGGGCCGGCGATGCCGATCTGGCAGATGCGCTCGCTGACCAGATGCTTGACCGCGCCCAGCGCTTCGATGCGCAGGCGCAGGCCGACCGTCGGAAATTCCTGCTGGAAGGCTTTCAGCGCCTGCACCAGCTGACAGTTCGGAAACATCACATCCACCACGATCGATACTTCCGCTTCCAGCCCGAGCGACATCATCTTCGCGCGGGCGCGCATTGCATCGATCTTCATGCCGACGGTACGCGCGTCGGCCAGCAGCGCCTTGCCGGCTTCGGTCAGCGTCGGCTTGCGCTTGCTGCGATCGAACAGGGCGACGTTCAATTGCGCTTCGAGGTTGGCAATCGTGTAACTGATGACTGATTGCGTACGGTGCAATTCCGTTGCTGCCCGCGAAAAACTGCCGCAGTCGATGACAGCGACGAAGACGCGCAGCTGGTCCAGTGTAGGAAGGCCGGGATCTCTCATATCTAAAAAATCGATACTAATGAGTTAAATAAAGTGGGTTTTCTGAATATTAAACCTGGCCTACGATGCTTGCAACGACACAGCAATGTGTTTGAACAAGGAATGCCGGTCGATCCAGACGCGGCAAACATCAACGGAAGCAACAGAGAAAGAAAGCGAGCCCATCATGACCAAGATTCTTCACATCAACAGCAGTGTGCGCCGTAACGATTCCATCTCGCGCAAGGTGACCGGCGACTTCATCGCCAAATGGAAAGCCAGGGAAGCCGGCGCCGTCGTCGTCGAGCGCGACCTCGCGATCAATCCGCCGCCGCATCTGACCGAGACGACGCTGGGCGCCTTCTTCACCGCGCCGGAGCAGCGCAGCGCCGAGCAGAGCGAGATCGTCAAACTGTCCGAAACGCTGGTGCAGGAACTGTTCGATGCCGACGTCATCGTCATTGGCGCACCGATGTACAACTTCTCGATCACATCGGGCCTGAAAGCCTGGATTGATCAGGTGGCGCGTGCCGGCGTGACGTTCAAATACGGCGAGAACGGTCCGGTCGGCCTGCTGAACGGCAAGAAAGTTTATATCTTCACCGCGCGCGGCGGCGTCTACAGCCAGGGACCGGCGGCAGCGATGGATTTCCATGAAACCTATCTGCGCGCCGTGCTGGGCTTTATCGGCCTGAAGGATGTGACCTTCATTCACAGCGAAGGCCTGGCGATGGGCGCGGTCGGTGTCGAAAAAGCGCTGGAACAGACAAACAAGGCTATCAACGAATTGCTGCCGGCCTGATATCCTTCGTCTTTCGCCAAAAATGCGTCGCTGCCGGAATCGACTTTTCGGTAGCGGCGCGTCGTTCGGCGGCCCTTGATTGATGATGATATCGTTGCGCCATGAAACCCAGCCTTGCCCCCGCCGCCAGTGCGGATATCCCCGGATCTGAACTCGACTACGTCGCTTCGTGCAATCTGCCGATGCCGTGGGCGACGTTCAGGCTGCACGCATTCGTCGAGCCGGGAACGGGCAAGGAGCATGTCGCCATCACGCTGGGTGACGTCGCCGACGGCGAACCGGTGCTGTCGCGTATCCATTCCGAATGCCTGACCGGCGATGCATTGTTCAGCCTGCGCTGCGATTGCGGCCCGCAACTGGAAGCGGCGCTGCGGATGATCGCTGAAGAAGGGCGCGGCGCGCTGTTCTACCTGCGTCAGGAAGGACGCGGCATCGGCCTCGTCAACAAGATCCGCGCCTATCAATTACAGGATGCCGGCGCCGATACGGTGGAAGCCAACGAACAGCTCGGTTTCAAGGCTGACCAGCGCAACTACAAGCTGTGCCAACCGATGCTGCAGCATCTCGGCATTTCGGCGCTGCGCCTGATGACGAATAATCCGCGCAAGATCACCGCGCTGGAGCAACTGGGATTGAAGGTCATCGAGCGCGTGCCGCTGATCGTCACGCGCAATCCGCACAACGAACGCTATCTGACGACCAAGGCGATCAAGCTCGGTCATCTGTTCTGACCTGACGTTTTCCGGCTGTTTTCGGCGCTGTTGGCGGCTTCCAGCCGGGAAATCCGGCTGCCGCTACAATCGCCGCATGGCCGATCCTTCCTCTTCTTCCGCACGCAGACAATTACTGGTCGGCCTAGCCATTGCCATTTCCGGTGCCGTGCTGTTTTCCGCCAAGGCAATTGTCGCCAAGCTGATCTACCGTTATGACGTCGATGCCGTCACGCTGATCGCATTCCGCATGCTGTTTTCGCTGCCGTTCTTCGCCGCGATTGCATTCTGGCAGGCGCGGCAATCACTGCCTTTGACCGGGCGCGAGCGCGGGCAGATCGTGCTGCTTGGCCTGCTCGGCTACTACCTTTCCAGCTTTCTCGATTTTCTCGGCCTGCAGTACATCACGGCTGGCCTGGAACGCCTGATTCTGTTTCTGACGCCGTCCTTCGTGCTGCTGATTTCAGTCTTCCTGCTGAAGAAGAAAATCAGCGTGTTGGAATGGACGGCGCTTGCGATTTCATATGCGGGTACCGTACTGGTCTTCGTGCACGACGCACGACTGGGTGGGGCCAACGTCGCACTTGGCAGCGCTTTCGTACTGGGCGCTGCGCTTTCCTATGCGTGGTATCTGCTGCTGTCGGGCGAATTGCTCAAGCGCGTCGGCACGATGCGGCTGGTTGCCTATGCGATGTGCGTATCCAGCGTAGTCTGCATTCTGCAGTTCTTTCTGTTGCGGCCGGCGAGCATGCTGGTACAGCCGATGGCGGTCTACGGACTGTCGGCATTCAATGCGTTTTTCTGTACGGTGCTGCCGGTGTTCCTGACGATGATCGCCGTGCAGCGCATCGGCGCACCGACTGCATCGCAGGCGGGCATGATCGGGCCGGTGTCCATCTTGTTTCTCGCTGCATGGATTCTCGGCGAGCCGATTACCGGCATCCAGATCGCCGGCACCGTGCTGGTGCTGTGCGGCATTTATCTGCTATCGAAGAAAAAGACCTAGGAGACGACGATGGATTTTGGCATACGAGGAAAGACGGCGCTGGTCTGTGGCGCCAGCCGTGGCTTGGGATACGGTTGTGCGCAGGTGCTGGCTGCCTGTCCGCAGCCGGATATTCTCGTCACCAACGCCGCTGGACCGAAGCAGGGCGATTTCCGTGACTGGTCGCGCGACGACTGGATCGCGGCGCTGAATGCCAACATGCTGACGCCGATAGAGCTGATCAAGGCGACTGTCGATGGCATGATCGCGCGGCGCTTCGGCCGTATCGTCAACATCACGTCAAGCGCGGTGAAGGCGCCGATCGATACGCTGGGTTTGTCGAACGGCGCGCGTTCCGGCCTGACCGGTTTTGTCGCGGGACTCGCGCGCCGCACGGTCGCGCATAACGTGACGATCAACAACCTGCTGCCGGGTGCCTTCGATACCGATCGGCTGGCCGCGATCTTTTCGTCCGCCTCGCAGGCGACCGGGAAGTCGATTGAAGAAGTCGGCGACAAGCGGCGCAATGCGATCCCGGCCAAGCGTTTCGGCACGCCCGACGAGTTCGGTGCTGCTTGCGCCTTCCTGTGCAGTGCGCATGCCGGCTACATTACGGGTCAGAATCTGCTGATCGACGGCGGGGCCTATCCGGGAACCTTCTGATTCGGTCAGAATGTGTGCCGGCACGATTTCTGGAAAGCGAGATCTTCATGAAAGCGATCAGGATAGAAAGGAACGGCGGTCCCGAGGTGATGGAGTACGTCGATGTCGACGTGCCGCCGCCGGGGCCGGGCGAGGCGCTGGTGCGGCAGGCGGCCTGCGGCTTGAACTACATCGATGTTTATTTCCGCACCGGCCTGTACAAGCAGTCGCTGCCGGGCGGTATCGGCATGGAAGGTGCTGGTGTGGTCGATGCGGTCGGGCCGGATGTCACGCACATCCGTCCAGGCGATCGCGTCGCGTATGCCGGCCATCCGCCGGGCGCGTATGCGCAGTGGCGCACGGTGCCGGCAAAGATTCTCGTCAAACTGCCGAAGTCCATCGATTTCGACATCGCGGCCGGCATGATGCTGCAGGGGCTGACCGTCCAGTACCTGTTCCGTCGCACCTTCCGTCTGCAGGGCGGCGAGACGATCCTGTTCCATGCGGCAGCCGGCGGCGTCGGGCTGATCGCCTGCCAGTGGGCGCGTGCGCTCGGCGTAACGATGATCGGTACCGTCGGTTCCGACGAAAAGGCCGAACTGGCGAAGCGGCACGGCTGCGTGCACGTGATCAACTACCGCAAGGAGAATTTCGTCGAGCGCGTGAAGGAAATCACCAACGGCGAAGGCGTACCGGTCGTCTACGATTCGGTCGGCAAGGACACGTTCACCGATTCGCTCGATTGCCTGTCGCCGCTGGGTATGATGGTCAGCTACGGCAGTGCTTCCGGTCCGGTGCCGCCGTTCAGCCTGAATGAGCTTGCATCGCGCGGCTCGCTGTTCATCACGCGGCCATCGGTGTTCAGCTATACCGCCCGGCGTGACGATCTGGAGATGATGGCAGCAGAACTGTTCGGCATGGTGGAAGGCGGCAAGATCGGTATTGAGGTCAACCAGCGCTATGCGTTGCAGGATGCAGCGCAGGCGCATCGCGATCTGGAAGCGCGCAAGACCACCGGCTCGACCATTCTGATTCCCTGAGGAGCGCATGATGCAGAAAGCCGATATGCCTGTCGAAGAAAACCCGATGCAGCATCCGGAAGAGCAGCCGTCCGGTGCCGATGGTTCACCGAAGTTCGGCCGGTTGTTGCTGCTGCTGGCGTTTGCCGTGCTGATGGTTGTGGCGGTGACGTTCGGTTCGTTGGCTTATTACACCTGAACCTGCTGGACAAATCCGGCTGGCCCGGTTGAAATGAAAACGGCGGCTTGCATGTGCAGGCCGCCGTTTCGTTCTTCTTCTTTCCGGAATCGGTTTGCGATCAGTTGTTTGCCGGGGCGCTGGCCGAGGCCGGTTCCGTTTGCACCTTGTCGTTCGCCGCTGCCGGCTTGTCGGTAATTTCCAGTTTCACGCGGTGCGGCACGCCGCTGCGGCCCGGGAACTCCGAAAAGGCGCTCTTGACCATGTAAGGCATCGCAAACGCCAGCGAGCCGTTGCCACCGTCGCTGTCCACCGTCACGTCGTACAGCTTCTTGCCATCCCTGACCCGTGTGATCAGCACGTTCAACTGGCGACTGAAGACCTGATATTGCACCTCGCGGTATTGCGTGACCGGCGGGCCGTACCAGAACGGATCGTAATAATAGGGGCTGTAATAGCCGCGCCATGGGTAGTAGGGATAACCGTAGCCATACGGCCAGTAAGGATCGACGACCGGCTCCACGACGCGCACGTCGCGGCCATTGATGCTGTAATGCATCGACACCTTGAGGATTGCAGCGCGCGGATTTTGCGCTTCGACGAAGCCCAGTCGGGTCAATTCGGCGCGTACCAGATTTTCGTAACTCTGGTATTCCAGATTGTTCTGTTGCTCAGGCGTGCGGTCGAAAACATAGACCTTGTTCGGCATCTCGGCCGGCCAGTCGTGGAAGGCCACCACGTCGCTGCGTACAAACGACGCACAGCCGCTCAACAGCAGACTCGACAATATCGTTGCCATCCATAACCAGCGTCGCATTACCATCTCCTTGTGCAATACGACTAGCATAGCCGTATTGCGAAAATCTGCCGTTACATTTTGTAACCCACAGGAAAGCCGTATCCGCGAGCGAACCGATCGCTATTGCAATAGTCCTAATGCAGGCTTGCCGCCGCTTGCGTCAGACTGGCTGATTCCGTTTTCAATCCCGGCGTTTGGGTAAAATGCCATTTTGCTCACGCCATTGCGAGACCGTTCCCATGCGCACCGATACCCCCGCCGCGATTTACCGTAAAGACTACACACCGCCAAGCCATTGGGTCAGCACCGTCGAGATGGGTTTCGATCTCGACCCGGCTGCGACGCGCGTAGCGACCCGCATCGTGTTCGAACGCAATCACGCCGTTGCGGACCGCACGTTGACGCTGTACGGCGATGAGGTCGAGCTGGTGCAATTGCGCATGAACGGCAAGATATTGACCAAACGCGCTTATCAGCTGGAGCAGGGCGTGCTGCGCATTCCGTCCGCGCCGGACGACGTCGTGCTGGAAATCGAAACGCTGATCCGGCCGGACCGCAATACCTCGCTGATGGGGCTGTACGTCTCGAACGGCAATTTCTTTACGCAATGCGAGGCAGAAGGCTTCCGCAAGATCACCTATTTCCCCGATCGTCCGGATGTGATGGCGAAGTACAAGGTCATGCTGCGCGCCGACAAGCGCAAATACCCGGTGCTGCTGTCCAATGGCAACCTGATCGAACAGGGCGACCTGGGTGACGGCCGCCATTACGCGCTGTGGGAAGATCCGTTCAAGAAGCCGTCCTATCTGTTCGCGCTGGTTGCCGGCGATCTGGTCTGTCAGGAAGAGCGTATCAAGCTGCAGTCCGGCCGCGAGGCGTTGCTGCAGGTCTGGGTCGAGGAAGGCAATCTGGACAAGACGCAGCATGCAATGGATTCGCTGATCAACAGTATTCGCTGGGATGAAAAGCGCTTCGGCTTGGAACTGGATCTCGACCGCTTCATGATCGTCGCCGTCGGCGACTTCAACATGGGCGCGATGGAAAACAAGGGTCTGAACATCTTCAACACGAAATACGTGCTGGCCAATCCGCGCATCGCGACCGACGTCGATTACGCCAACATCGAAGCCGTGGTCGGCCACGAATATTTCCACAACTGGACCGGCAACCGCGTCACCTGCCGCGACTGGTTCCAGCTGTCGCTGAAGGAAGGTCTGACGGTTTTCCGCGACCAGGAATTCTCGGCCGACATGATCGGCACCGACAGCGGCCGTGCGGTCAAGCGCATCGACGATGTACGCGTGCTGCGGCAGGCGCAGTTCCCGGAAGACGCAGGCCCGATGGCGCATCCGGTACGGCCTGATTCCTTCGTCGAGATCAGCAACTTCTATACGGTCACGATTTACGAAAAGGGTGCTGAAGTTGTGCGTATGTACCAGACGCTGTTCGGCCGCGATGGCTTCCGCAAGGGCATGGATCTGTATTTCGAGCGGCACGACGGACAGGCCGTCACCTGCGACGATTTCCGTGCGGCGATGGCCGATGCCAACCGCCGTGAGCTGGCGCAATTCGAGCGCTGGTACGATCAGGCCGGCACGCCGCGCGTGTCCGTTACGACGCGCTACGACGCCGATGCGTACACCTATGAAATGACGCTGGTGCAAAGCTGTGCGCCGACGGCCGGCCAGGAGGAAAAGCGGCCGTTCCTGATTCCGGTCTCGGTCGGTTTGCTGGATGGCAAAGGGCGCGACATGCCCTTGTCGCTGGGTGATTCGACAGAGCAGCCAACGACGGTCGTGCTGGAACTGAAAGAGCGTTCGCAGACATTCCTGTTCCGCAACGTGATGGAAAAACCGGTGCCGTCGATCCTGCGCAATTTTTCTGCGCCGGTGGTGCTGGAATACGACTATACCGATGACGAGCTGGCGTTCCTGATGGCGCACGACAGCGATGCCTTCAATCGCTGGGAAGCCGGTCAGCGTCTGGCCATGCGCCGTTTGCTGGCGCTGACCTCGCTGGCGCAATCGGGCGACGATTTGCAGGTGGATGACGCGCTGGCAGAAAGTTTCTCGGCCACGTTGAAGGACGACACGCTCGATCCGGCTTTCCGCGAAACGGCGCTGAATCTGCCGGCTGAAACCGTCGTTGCAGAACAGATGGATGTCATCGATCCGCAGGCGATTCATGCAGCACGGCGTTTCCTGCGCCAGTCGCTGGCAAATTCGTTGCGGCCGGCGTTGCTGAATGCCTATCGCGATAATGCGGTGAATGGACCGTACAGTCCAGATGCGGCATCGGCCGGCAAACGCGCATTGCGTAATTTGTCGCTGTCCTATCTTGGGGAGCTCGACGACGCCGAAGTCCATGCGTTGATGCAAAAACAGTATGACAATGCCAACAACATGACCGACCGCATGGCGGCGTTGGCAGCGTTGGCGAACAGCCGGGCGGCGAGCAGGGCCGCGGCACTGGCACGCTTCTACAGCGATTTCGAGCAGGAGCCGCTGGTGATCGACAAATGGTTCTCGCTGCAGGCGATGGCCCGCACGACCGACGTGGCGGCTGTCCGCGAGCTGATGAAGCATCCGGCATTCTCGCTGAAGAATCCGAATCGGGCGCGCAGCCTGATCTTCAGCTTCTGCAACGGCAATCCATCCCGCTTCCACGCAACCGATGGCAGCGGCTATGAATTCTGGGCGGAGCAGGTCCTGGCGCTCGATGCACTCAATCCGCAGGTGGCGGCCCGTCTGGCGCGCAGTCTCGACCGCTGGCGCAAGTATGCGCCGGCACTGCGCGAAAAGATGCATGCGGCGCTCAAGCGCGTGGCGGACAGCACCAAGCTGTCCAAGGATTTGAAGGAAGTGATTACGAAGTCGCTGGCCGGTGCGTGAGCGCGGGCCGTAACTATTTGACGAAGAAAAAGGAAAACATGAAACGCATCAGTCTTACGCAGTATCTGATCGAAGAGCAGCGCGAGCACAAGAACATTCCGTCCGAATTGCGCCTGCTGATCGAGGTCGTGGCGCGTGCCTGCAAGACCATCAGCCATTCGGTCGGCAAGGGGGCGCTGGGCGACGTGCTCGGCACGGCGGGCAGCGAGAACGTGCAGGGCGAAGTGCAGAAGAAGCTGGACGTCATTTCCAACCAGATCCTGCTGGAAGCCAATGAGTGGGGCGGCCATCTGGCGGCGATGGCATCGGAAGAAATGGAAACCATCCATCCGATCCCGAATCGCTATCCGAAAGGCGAATACCTGCTGCTGTTCGATCCGCTGGACGGCTCCAGCAATATCGACGTCAACGTCTCGATCGGCACGATTTTCTCCGTACTGAAGGCGCCGGACGGCACGACGACGCCGAAGGAAGAGCATTTCCTGCAGCCGGGCGCGCAACAGGTCGTGGCCGGCTATGCGTTGTACGGTCCGCAAACGGTGCTCGTGTTGACGACCGGAAACGGCGTGCACTCCTTTACGCTGGATCGCGAAATGGGCGCATGGGTGATGACGCAGCGCGACATGCAGATCCCGGCCGACACTAAGGAATTTGCCATCAACGCCTCGAATGCACGTCATTGGTATCCGCCCGTCAAGCGTTACGTCGATGAAATGCTGGCCGGCACCACCGGCCCGCGCGGCAAGGATTTCAACATGCGTTGGATCGCCTCGATGGTGGCGGACGTGCATCGCATCCTGAACCGCGGCGGCATCTTCATGTATCCGGCCGATGCACGTGAACCGGACAAGCCGGGCAAGCTGCGTTTGATGTACGAAGCTAATCCGATGGCGATGCTGGTCGAGCAAGCGGGTGGTGCCGCGACGAATGGCGAGCAGCGCATCCTCGATATTCAGCCGGAAAAGCTGCATCAGCGTGTGGCGGTTTTTCTAGGATCGAAAAATGAAGTCGAGTTGGTAACGGGATATCACCGATAAACGACAAGAAAACAACAAGACGGAATTCGAGAAACGGCCGGCCATGTGCGGGCCGTTTTTCTTTTTCGCAAAAAGTTTTGCGGAACCGCTTGCCAAGTCGAAACGGTCTTTGCTATAGTTCGGCTCCCGTCGCGAGACGGGGCTGAAAAAGAAGGTTGATCGAAGCGCTTGACGCTGATGAGTCCGGAATTTTTGGTTGGGATGTCGAGGTGGTTTTTTGCAGTAAGCGTCACGCAAGTTTGTTGAGAAGTTTGAACAAAGTTGTTGACGGCGACAAAAAAACGCCTCATAATCTCGTTTCTCTGCTGCTGACGAACAAAACGCTTCGCAGCGCTGCTGAAATAAAGGCAGGGCAGAACAGGTTCTTTAAAAATTAACAGCCGATAAGTGTGGGCGTTTGATGGAAGTGCAGCGGCGCAAGCCGCGAG
>NZ_JBMQZD010000005.1:0-284778 GCF_057353965.1 Oxalicibacterium sp. | reverse complement strand
GCGAACGTGGTGGTGATCACCATGATCAGCGGCAGGCTGCGGCCGGCCACGGCGAAGTCGCTGGTGTTTTTAATGCGCGTTCCTGCCCAGACGCCGAGGGCAAGCGTGCCTCCCATATAGAGCACCACAAAGGAAATCAGCGTGTAGTCCAACTCGGTTCGCTCCGCAGAAAAAACGGCCGGTTATAAAAGAAAACTCCCGTATTCCAACAATGGCTTGCAGACAGCGCCATGTTCGATGCATGCGTCATGCCAGGCCTCCGGATCATCAAGCGGCAACGTGATGTTCGCGCAATACCGGCGAAGTTCATACCAACTCCACCGACAGATCAAACGTCTCCAACTAGAGATCATCCAAATGCAATCAGCGAAGCGACGATGGAAATCACACATATCGCGCTGCGCCACTGCGTGTCTGCCGAGCCGGACGAGAAAGCGACGGAGGCTGAAAAAACGCGGAATTGTAGCAAATCGCAGCGACGCATTTGCAAAAAAATACCGCACCGAAATGAGGCATCGGTGCGGTATTTCAATGAGCTGCGTTCACGGGCCTGCGCAGCGCGCAGACAGTCTTATCCGAATGTAAATAGAACCAGCGTCAGCAATCCGCCGACGACCAGTCCACCGCCGAAATAGATCGCCACGCCCAGCAGCAGATTCGTGCGCCGCTGTTCCTGCAATACCAGTTTCAGCAGCTCATCGGTATGGCGCTCCGCTTCGGTGGCCTTCGTCAGCGCCTGATGCGCCAGACGCGGCAGTTCCGGCAGCAGCTTGCTGTAGCGCGGCGCTTCGACCTTCAGGCGCTGATAGAAACCGCGCCAGCCGACCTGCTCGTTCATCCAGCGTTCCAAATATGGTTTGGCGGTCTTCCACAGGTCCAGCTCCGGATCGAGCTGGCGGCCCAGTCCTTCGATATTCAGCAGCGTCTTCTGCAGCAACACCAGTTGCGGCTGCACCTCGATGTTGAAGCGGCGCGACGTCTGGAACAAGCGCAACAGCACCTGGCCGAACGAGATGTCGGAGAGTGGTCGGTCGAAGATCGGTTCGCAGCAGGCGCGCACCGCTGCTTCCAGCTCGTCGATGCGCGTTTCCTTTGGCGCCCAGCCTGATTCGATGTGCGCTTCAGCCACGCGCTTGTAGTCGCGGCGGAAGAAGGCGAGGAAATTCTGCGCCAGATAATCCTTGTCGAAATCGTTCAGCGTGCCGACGATGCCGAAATCCAGCGCGATGTAGCGACCGAAGGTCGCCGGCTCGGTGGAAACCAGGATATTCCCCGGATGCATGTCGGCATGGAAGAAGCCGTCGCGGAACACCTGCGTGAAAAAGATTTCGACGCCGTCGCTGGCGAGTTTCTTCAGATCGACGCCGGCAGCCAGCAGGCGCTCGGTCTGCGAGATCGGGATGCCGGTCATGCGCTCCATCGTGATGACGGAAGTCGAGCAGTAGTCCCAGAACATTTCCGGCACCACCAACAACTGCGAATCGGCGAAGTTGCGGCGCAGCTGGCTGCCGTTGGCAGCTTCGCGCATCAGATCCAGCTCGTCATGCAGATACTTGTCGAACTCGGCAACGACTTCGCGCGGCTTCAAGCGCCGGCCGTCGGCCCACCAGCGTTCGACCATGCCGGCGACGATGCGCATCAGCGCCAGATCGTCGTCGATCGAACGGCGCACGCCGGGGCGCAGTACCTTGACCGCGACGTTGCGGCCATTCTTCAGTTGCGCGAAATGCACTTGCGCGATCGATGCCGAAGCCACCGGCTCGCGCTCGAATTGCGCGAACAGCTGGTCCGGATGCGAGCCTAACGAACGGATGATCTGCGCAATCGCCTGTTCCGTCGGGAACGGCGGAACGCGATCCTGCAGGCGCGCCAGTTCGTCGGCGATGTCCATCGGCATCAGATCGCGCCGCGTCGACAGCACTTGGCCGAACTTGACGAAGATGGGACCGAGATCCTCCAGCGCACGCCGCAACCGCTCACCGCGCGGCGCGGAAATATCGCGCCAGAACAGGATCGCGTTCAGCACGCGCGTGGTGCGCGGAATCGTCAGGCCGGACATCGCAATGTCGTCCAGCCCGTAGCGAATGGCGACACGGATGATCTTGAAGACGCGCAGGAATCGCAGAATCATCGCGCGGCGTCCTTCAGCTTCTCGATGCGCTTGGACAGCCGTGCGACATCGTCGCGCAGTCTGGTCACGTCTTGAGTGAAATCGGCAATCGCCTGCGGACGCATCAGCATCGGATTTTCTTCCAGAAAGTATTCGGCCGCGTTTTCGCTGACCGAGCGTTGCAGGGATTTGGCCGCATCGAGCGCGGAACGCGCGCCCATCGCGATGCGGCGCGCGGCAATATCGCCGACCACGCCGGCCAGATCACCTTCCGCATCCCAGCGTAGCGACTGGCTCAGTTGCGAGATCGTATTGGCGAAATCGGCGTCGCCGTCGATCTTCACGTAGGAGAATGCGCGCTCGCGGTTCTGCAGAATCAGCGGCAGATCGGACAGCTGCGCGCGTATCGTCACCGCGGCAGCTTCATCGCTGCTTGCCCCGCCGTTTGCCGTCTCCACCATGCCGTCAGCGGCGACTTTCAGGCGCACTATCATCAGGCCGGCATCGAATACGGCGATCTTTCCCACATGCGGCATCAGCTTCGCACGCGCCCATGCTTCCTGTGCGAGCAGGTGATTGATGGCAGCGGGCAGGAAATCGGCAGGGGAGCGAAAAGTCATCGTCAAAAAACAAAGCCGCCCGTGACCATTCACGGGCGGCTCAAGTTTAGCAGCATGCGGCGCAGTGCCGCCAGCGATCGTTCTTACAGTTGCTGAATGCCAGCCAGCACCCAGCCGCCGTCGCCATGCACCGGCTTGGACAGATTCCATGCCTCGGTGAACGGTTCGGTCGGAGCATGGTCAGCCTCGCGGATCATGCCGCTGAATTTCACGCTGGCGATGTATTCGTCGCCGACTTTTTCCACGCCGTAGAACACCGCATCCAGCGACACCACGTCGGTGACGTTCTTCGTGTCGCCGCGTTCCTGCAGTTGCAGGCGCAGTTCACCGAACATTTCCGGCGTCGTGAATTCGCGGATGTCGTTGATGTCGCCGCGATCCCATGCCGCCTGCAGGCGGATGAAATAGCTCTTCGCGTTACGCAGGAACGATTGCACATCGAAATCCGCCGGCACGTCGTTCGCATCTACCGCAGCAGCGGAAGACAGGGACGACGAGGATTGCAGCGCCGATGGTTGATTGATGCTGGAGCCGATTTCCGGCGTCTGCGTGCGTGCCGAATAGCCGTGCTGGAAAGCCGGCTGCGGCTGATTGCCCGCGCTACGACCGCGAATCATGCGGAAAATGAACATCGCAGCGAATGCCAGCAGCGCCACCATCAGGATGGTGCTGATCATGCTGGCCAGCGCACCGCCGATACCCAGGTGCGACAGCAACGCGCCCAGGCCCAGGCCGAGCAAGGCACCGCCCAGAATGTTGCGCATCATGCTCGGTTTGGCTGCGGCACCTGCAGCACCGGCCGTACCTGCCGTGGCGGCATCAGGCTTCGCAGTCGTTGCCGATTGCTGTGGCGGCGCAGAACGCTGATAGCTCTGCGACTGCTTGCCGAACGAACCGCCGCCGCCCATGCGCTTGGCTTCCGCCTCGGGCGCAATGAACATCATCGAACTGGTTACGACGGCCAACGCCATCAACAATCTCTTCATTGCTTTCTCCTAAAGTTTGATTCCGGTGTGTAATGCCGCCACACCTGCGGTCAGATTGAAATACTGGACGCGCTCCAATCCCGCGCCCTCCATCATTTTCTTCAACGTTTCCTGATCCGGATGCATGCGGATCGATTCGGCCAGATAGCGATAGCTGTCGGCATCATTCGCAATCCGCTTGCCCATCCACGGCAGCACGCTGAACGAATACAGGTCGTAGGGCTTCTTCAGCGGCTCCCACACCTTCGAAAATTCCAGCACCAGCAACTTGCCGCTCGGCTTCAGCACACGGCGCATTTCCGCCAGTGCAGCATCCTTGTGCGTCATGTTGCGCAGACCGAACGCCACCGACACCCGATCGAAATAGTTGTCGGGAAACGGTAGCTTTTCCGCATCGCACAAGGACGTGGGGGTGATCAGTCCATTGTTCAATAGACGATCACGCCCTACGCGCAACATCGATTCGTTGATGTCGGTCAGCCACACCTCGCCGCTCGGTCCGGCACGCTTTGCAAATGCCTTGGCCAGATCACCCGTACCGCCCGCAATATCCAGCACCTTGAAGCCGGGGCGAATACCCGCCTGCGCGATCGTGAATGCCTTCCACAGGCGATGCAGCCCGGCCGACATGACGTCGTTCATCACGTCGTACTTGGCGGCGACCGAATGGAACACTTCGGCGACCTTGTGGACTTTTTCTTCCTCGGCGACCGTCTGATAGCCGAAATGGGTGGAATTGGTCATGGCAAATGCAATCCAGTGAAAGTGATTATACGATATGTTAAGAAATCGTGAAGATTGAATTAATCTACGGAAACATCATGTAATTCATCGGCAACATCGCCGATTTCCGTGCATCAATGCATCAATGATGGTGGCCGCAACTGCCCCCGGCAGCTGTCGCCTTGTCCATCGGCGCATCGCGGCCGGACTCACGGGTAAAGCCGGCCGCTTCCAGCCGACGCAGATAGTCTTCCCACAGTGCCTGCTGATCCGTGCCGAGATGGTGCAGGTACTCCCACGAGTAGATACCGCTGTCGTGGCCATCCGAAAACACGGGTTTGATTGCATAGTTACCGACCGGTTCGACCGCGACGATGCCCACTTCGCGCATGCCGGTCTGCAAGGTTTCCTGGCCGGGACCGTGGCCGCGCACTTCTGCCGACGGCGAATAGACGCGCAGGAATTCGAACGGCAGCGAGAAGGCGGCACCGTCGTCGAAGGCGATTTCCAGCACGCGCGACTGCTTGCGCACGGTCAGTTCGGTTGGTTGCGGTTGCTTGCTCATCGTTCACCTTTCAATAAAGTGCGGCATCGACACAGCCGATGCCACGGTATGCGCTATTTAGTCTGCACAGGCGACATGCTTCGCCACCGCTGCACGCAACACCGGCAACAGCGCCTGCCGTGCAGCGAGCGCGTCCGGTGCGGTCTGCCTGACCGCTGGCGCCCAGACAGGATTCGGAAAATGCGCATCGTCCGCATAGCGCGGAATCACGTGCCAGTGCAGATGCGGCACCATGTTGCCCAGACTGGCGAGATTGATCTTGAGCGGTTGCATCACGTCGCGCAGCGCGACTTCCACCTGGCAGACGGTGCGCATCAGCAGCGAACGGTCGACCGGCGGCAGATCGGTCATCTCGGCAACGTGCGCATTCCAGATGACACGGCAGAAGCCGGGATAGTTGGCATCATCGATCAATACGACGCGCAGCTTGTCGTTACGGAACAGGATTTCGCCGCCGCTTCCGTCTTCTTCGCGGCACAGTTCGCAGGCGTTCGATGTGGTGGATGTCATACCAGCACGCGCTCGATGCCGCCGTTGTTGGCACTGGCGACATAGTTCTGCAGCCAGTCCTCGCCCAGCAAGTGCTTGGCCATCTCGACGACGATGTAGTCGGCATTGGCGCCAGTGTCTTCCTTGTAACGCGACAGACCCTGCAGGCAGGACGGGCACGACGTCAGCACTTTCACCTCGCCGGTAAAGCCGTCGGCGCGTAACTTGTCGGCGCCCTTCTCCATCTCTTCCTGCTTGCGGAAGCGTACCTGCGTCGCGATGTCAGGTCGCGATACCGCAAAGGTGCCGGACTCGCCGCAGCAGCGATCGTTCTTTTCGATTTTCTGCGCATCGGCAGTCGTGATCAGCGCATTGACCGTCTTCAGCGCATCCTGCTGCTTCATCGGCGTGTGGCAGGGATCGTGATACATGTAGCGCACGCCGGATACGCCCTCCAGCTTGACGCCCTTTTCCATCAGATATTCATGGATGTCGATGATGCGGCAGCCGGGGAATATCTTGTCGAATTCATAGCCCTGCAACTGATCGAAACAGGTGCCGCACGACACGACCACCGTCTTGATGTCGAGATAGTTCAACGTATTCGCCATGCGGTGGAACAGCACGCGATTGTCGGTGATGATCTTCTCGGCCTTGTCGTAATCGCCGGTGCCGCGCTGCGGATAGCCGCAGCACAGATAGCCCGGCGGCAGCACGGTCTGCACGCCGACGTTCCACAGCATCGCCTGCGTCGCCAGCCCGACCTGCGAGAACAGCCGCTCCGAACCGCAGCCGGGGAAATAGAACACCGCTTCGCTGTCCGCCGTCGTCTGCTGCGGGTTGCGGATGATGGGCACGATTTTGTTGTCTTCGATGTCAAGCAGCGCGCGCGCCGTCTTCTTCGGCAGGTTGCCCGGCATCTTCTTGTTGACGAAGTGGATCACCTGTTCCTTGATCGGCGGCTTGCCGATCGTGGGCTTCGGCGCGGCAGTCTGCTTCTTACCCAGCTTACGGAAGAAATCGTGGCCGAAGCGCTGCGCCTTGTAGCCGAAGCCGACCATCGCCTGACGCGTCGCATTGATCGTTGCCGGATCGGTGGCGTTCAGGAAGAACATCGCCGTCGCCGTGCCGGGGTTGAACGACTTCTTGTCCATCTTGCGCAGCAGGTTGCGCATGTTCATCGACACGTCGCCGAAATCGATATCGACGGGGCATGGCGTCACGCACTTGTGGCAGACGGTGCAATGGTCGGCGACGTCCTCGAATTCTTCCCAGTGCTTCAGCGACACGCCGCGGCGCGTCTGCTCTTCGTACAGGAAGGCTTCGACCAGCAGCGACGTCGCCAGGATCTTGTTGCGCGGCGAGTACAGCAGGTTGGCGCGCGGCACGTGCGTGGTGCAGACCGGCTTGCACTTGCCGCAGCGCAGGCAATCCTTGACGCTGTTGGCGATCGCGCCGATGTCGCTCTGCTGCATGATCAGTGACTCATGCCCCATCAGTCCGAACGACGGCGTGTAGGCATTGCGCAGATCGGCACGCAACTCCGGCATGTCCATCAGCTTGCCCTTGTTGAAGCGGCCTTCTGGATCGACGCGGCGCTTGTAAGCGCGGAAATCGGCCAGCTCTTCATCGGTCAGGAATTCGACCTTGGTGATGCCAATGCCATGCTCGCCGGAAATCACGCCGTTCAACGAACGCGCGAACTTCATGATGCGCGCCACGGTTTCGTGCGCATCCAGCAGCATCTGGTAGTGGTCAGAATTGACCGGGATGTTGGTGTGCACGTTGCCGTCGCCTGCGTGCATGTGCAACGCGACGAACACGCGGCCGCGCAACACGCGCTTGTGGATAGCAGCGGCTTCATCGAGGATCAGGCGGAAGGCGACGCCGCCGAAGATCTGGCGCAACTGCGCGCGGATTTCGGTCTTCCACGACACGCGCACGGTGCGGTCCTGGATGACATCGAACACGGTCGCGTCCGGCTGCTTCGCCAGCCGTTCGTCGAAAGTGCCGTTCAGCGCCTGCACGCCAAGCGCCAGCATTTTTTCCTTCGCGTCACGCAGCGGCGTGTCCAGATTCGACAGCAGGAAGGACCAGCGCGCATGCGTGTCTTCGATCAGTTGTTCAGCCTGATTGACGCGGTCTTCCAGCAATTCTGCCGGCGGAATCGCATCGCCTTCCGCATCGTCGCTCTTGCCCAGGGGCAGATTGCCGGCGATGAAAAAGTTGTGCAGTTCAGCGAGGAACTGCAGCTTGTTCTTGATCGACAGTTCGACGTTGATGCGCTCGATGCCGTCCGAGTATTCGCCCATGCGATTGAGCGGAATCACGACGTCTTCATTGATCTTGAACGCGTTGGTGTGCTTGGAGATGGCCGCGGTACGCGCGCGATCCAACCAGAATTTCTTGCGCGCTTCCGGGCTGACGGCAATGAAGCCTTCGCCGACGCGCTGATTAGCGATACGCACCACTTCGGAAGCCGCCTGCGCAACTGCATCCTCGTCGTCGCCGACGATGTCACCGAACAGCGCCATCTTGGGCAGCACGTCGCGCTTGGACTTGGTCGCATAACCGACCGCGCGCAGATAGCGTTCGTCCAGATGTTCGAGGCCGGCCAGACGCACGGTCTCGAACGCGCCGCCGCGTGCCGGCAGGCTGTCCAGATAATCCTTGATTTCGACAATCGACGGCACCGCGTCGCGCGAATGGCCGAAGAATTCGAGGCAGACGGTACGCGTGTGCTTCGGCATGCGGTGCAGGATCCAGCGCGCCGACGTGATCAGGCCGTCGCAGCCTTCCTTCTGCACGCCCGGCAGGCCGGCGAGGAATTTGTCGGTGACGTCCTTGCCCAGGCCTTCCTTGCGGAAGATACGGCCGGGAATTTCCAGCGTCTCGGTCCTGAACGGCGCGTTGCGACTACGGCCCTTCTCGCTCGGATGCGTCCATTCGAGCTTGAACTTCGCCACCGGCGCGTCATGAATCTTGCCGAGGTTGTGTTCGATGCGCGTGACTTCCAGCCAGTCGCCGTTCGGATCGACCATGCGCCAGCTGGCCAGATTGTCGAGCGCTGTACCCCACAGCACGGCCTTCTTGCCACCGGCGTTCATCGCGATGTTGCCGCCGATGCACGAGGCTTCGGCCGAAGTCGGATCGACGGCGAACACGAAGCCGGCCTTCTCGGCCGCATCGGCCACGCGCTTGGTGACGACGCCAGCGCCGGAATAAATCGTCGCGTAGTCGCGCTCGACGCCAGGCAGGCGCGTCATTTCGACTTCGCTCAGGCCAATCAGCTTTTCGGTATTGATGACGGCCGACATCGGCGTCAGCGGAATCGCGCCGCCGGTATAGCCGGTGCCGCCGCCGCGCGGGATGATGGTCAGGCCGAGTTCGATACAGCCCTTGACCAGACCTGCCATCTCGTCCTCGGAATCCGGCGTCAGCACGACGAACGGATATTCGACACGCCAGTCGGTCGCGTCCGTCACGTGCGACACGCGCGACAGGCCATCGAACTTGATGTTGTCCTTGTCTGTATAGCGGCCCAGCACGCGCGTGGCGCGCTTGCGCAGATCCCAGGTATTGCGGAATTCCTCGCCAAAATCGGCCACCGCCTTGCAGGCTGCCTGCACCAGCACTTCCACGGCAGCAGCGCGGCGCTGCGCCGCTGCATCGTCGTGTGCGGCCAGATCGTTCTTGCGGCGCCGGTCGACTTCGCCCAGACGATGGTTCAGCGCATCGATCAGAGCCTGGCGACGCTTCGGATTGTCCAGCATGTCGTCCTGCAGGTACGGATTGCGGCGCACCACCCAGATGTCGCCCAATACCTCGTACAGCATGCGCGCGGAACGGCCGGTCTGGCGCTCGCCGCGCAATTCATCCAGCAACTTCCACGCCTCTTCACCGAGCAGGCGAATCACGATCTCGCGATCGGAAAAAGACGTGTAGTTGTACGGGATTTCACGCAGGCGCGTAGCGGTGTGGCCATCCGGGGCGTCGGCTAGGAGGGTCTGGAACTGTGCTGGGGCGTTCATCGAAGGTCACGCGGACTGATACTAAAGGCGCATTTTAGCCGATTGCGATATCCGCCGTCGGTGTGGAAACAGACGTTCGGCGGACATTCAGCAGCCGCTCAGCCCGCTTTCAACCGGCCATTTTCTTCGTTTTTCGGCTCGATTCCGGCCCAATTCCGGCGCTAGAACAAATGCACCAGCGTATGCCAGAATCCGTCCGGCACGAACAGCAGCAATCCGGTCATCGTCAGGTAGCGCAGAAACTTGCCGATCGCCATGTAAATCACACATTCCCAGAACGGCAACTTCAGCCAGCCGGCCAACAGGCAAATCGGGTCGCCGATGCCGGGCAGCCACGACAGCACCATCGTCTTCGCGCCATAGCGCTGCAGCCAGCCGAACCAGCGCGTTTCCCGTTCCTTTGCAAACACCCGCTTGGCACCGTAGCCCATCCAGTAATCGATGATGCCGCCCATCGTGTTGCCGGCGGTGGCGACCAGGATCGCCGGCCAGAACAGCGCCGCATTGGCCTTCACGACCGCAAACACGGCCGGTTCAGAGCCGATCGGCAGGATGGTGGCCGACGCCAGGCTGATGATGAAGACCGACCACAACCCGACTTGGGGAACGGACAGCACGGCAAGCAGCCACTGGACGGCGGATTCGATCATGAAGTTATCGTGGCAGGCAGCGACGCATTGTGCATATACATTGCACGCGTCCCCCAAACGTTGAAAGGGCGTCCATTATAATGATGGGCTTCGAAGATGCCGCGACTGTACCAGCTACTGCTGCAAATTCCGGCCCGCGTTCCTCACATTGCCGCTTATGACGACCGACTACCTGAAAAAAATCCTGACCGCGCGCGTCTATGACGTCGCCGTGGAATCGCCGCTGGAACTGGCGCCGACGCTATCGAAACGCTACGGCAACCAGATTTACTTCAAGCGCGAGGATATTCAGAGCGTCTTCAGCTTCAAGCTGCGCGGCGCCTACAACAAGATGGCGCAGCTGCCGCCGGAGAAACTCAAGCGCGGCGTAATCTGCGCGTCGGCCGGCAACCATGCGCAGGGCGTGGCGCTGTCCGCCGCCCAGCTCGGCTGCCGCGCCGTGATCGTGATGCCGACCACCACGCCTTCGGTCAAGGTCGACGCGGTCAAGGCGCGCGGTGGCGAAGTGGTGCTGTTCGGCGATTCGTATTCCGACGCCTATCAGCACGCGCTGACGCTGGAGAAAAAACACAAGCTCACCTTCGTCCACCCGTTCGACGATCCCGACGTGATCGCCGGCCAGGGCACGATCGGCATGGAAATCCTGCGCCAGCATGCAGGCCCGATTCATGCGATCTTCGTGCCTATCGGCGGCGGCGGCCTGATCGCCGGTATCGCCGCCTACGTCAAGGCGGTGCGTCCCGAAATCAAGATCATCGGCGTGCAGACGGTCGATTCCGACGCAATGGCGCGCAGTTTGAAAACCGGCCGCCGCGTGACGCTGCCCGACGTCGGCCTGTTTGCCGACGGCACCGCGGTCAAGCTGCCCGGCGAGGAAACCTTCCGTCTTGCCAGAAAATACGTGGACGACGTCATCGTGGTCGATACCGATGAAGTCTGCACCGCGATCAAGGACGTCTTCCAGGATACGCGCAGCATTCTGGAACCGTCCGGCGCATTGTCGATCGCCGGCGCCAAGGCATATGTCGAACGCGAGCAGGCGAACAAGCGTCCGCTGAAGAACGCAACCCTGGTCGCCATCGCCAGCGGCGCCAACATGAATTTCGACCGCCTGCGCTTCGTCGCCGAAATGGCCGACGTCGGCACCGCGCGCGAAGGCGTGCTGGCCGTGACGATTCCGGAAGAGCGCGGCAGCTTCAAGCGGTTCTGCCAGCTGATCGGCCCGCGAAATGTGACCGAGTTCAACTACCGCATCAGCGATGCCAGCCAGGCGCACGTTTTTGTCGGCATCCAGATCGCCGATCGTGAAGAGTCGACCAGGATCGCCAAGAATTTCGAGAAGCACGGCTTCAAGGCGCTCGATCTGACGCACGACGAGCTGGCCAAGAGCCACATCCGCCATCTGGTCGGCGGCAAGAGCGAACTGGCGCAGAACGAACTGCTGTACCGCTTCGAATTCCCGGAACGTCCGGGCGCGCTGATGCGTTTCCTCGACAGCATGGCGCCGAACTGGAACATCAGCCTGTTCCACTACCGCAACCAGGGCGGCGACGTCGGCCGCATCCTGGTCGGGCTGCAGGTGCCGAAAAAAGAGATGAAGGATTTTCGCGCCTTCCTCGCCGGCCTCGGCTATCGTCACTGGGATGAATCCGACAATCCTGTCTATCGACTGTTCCTGTAACGGAATACCGCTCTTCCCAAGGGCAGCGGGCCGATACATCGAGAAACGCGACCGGAGCAGATCATGCCCATGAATCACAAATACGCGAGCATCGAACCGGCGCGTGAGGATATCGATGCGCTGTCCGGCGGCACCGTCATCGAATTCGGCGCACCGTGGTGCCCGCATTGCCAGCGCGTACAGCCGTTATTGGAAGACGCATTCGGCGCACATCCCGACCTGCGGCACGTCAAAATCGAAGACGGTCCGCGCCGCCCGCTGGGGCGCTCGTTTCGCATCAAGCTATGGCCGACGCTGATCTTCATGAAAGACGGCATGGAAGTCTCTCGCCTGGTGCGCCCCGACAGCATCACCGATATCGCGCACGCGATGGCAGCCATCGAAGGCTGACCACGCATCGATGGCATCGTCGATACGCTTTAAAATCGAATCTGCGCCGTCATCCACGACATGCACTTCGGACAATATTCCCCATGACTGATTTTTCCCCTTCGTCTTCACCACTCGGCAAACCTACCGTCTACTGCGCGCAGTACGATCCGTCGCTGCTGTTTTCGATTCCGCGCCAGGAAAAGCGCGACGAACTCGGCCTCGCCGGCACACTGCCCTTCTTCGGCATGGATATCTGGAACGCCTACGAACTGTCGTGGTTGAACATGCGCGGCAAGCCGCAGGTGGCGATCGCGCGCTTCATGGTGCCGGCCGATTCGCCCAACATCATCGAATCCAAATCGCTGAAGCTCTACCTGAATTCGTTCAACCAGACCAAGCTCGGTGGCACCGAAGCGTTGCTGGAACTGCTGCGCGCCGACCTGTCGAACGGTTTCGGCGCACAGGTGCAGATCGCGCTGACGACGCCGGACAGCTTCGGCAAGGTGACGATGGGCGAACTGGACGGCATGCCGCTGGATCGCCTCGACATCGAGGTCGACAATTACCAGCCGGATGCCTCCGTGCTGCGCGCCAACCACGAAGAAGCGCCGATCGAGGAAACGGTGGTCTCGCATCTGCTGAAATCGAACTGCCTGGTCACCGGGCAGCCCGATTGGGGCAGCGTGCAGATCCGCTATGTCGGCGCGCCGATCGATCACGAAGGCCTGCTGCGCTATCTGATCGGTTTTCGCGAACACAACGAATTCCACGAGCAATGCGTGGAACGCATCTTCATGGACGTGCTGCGCCAGTGCCGGCCGCAGAAACTGGTCGTCTATGCACGCTACACACGCCGCGGCGGGCTCGACATCAACCCGTGGCGCAGCAACTTCAGCACCGGGCAGCCGCCGTCGAACATTCGCAATGCGCGGCAATAAAGACAATGACGGATGAACAATGCGCACGCCAACGATGCCAGCCACCGCAAGCACCCGGCGCCGCAAACGTCAAGCCGCTACCGCGAACCATGTATTGTTTTTAACAAAACGCATCCAACGAACAACAATTCTCCCTGGCTTTCCGCTGATCCCGTCCGTTTCGGACCTGACCGGAAAAAATAGGCCTATAATGCGACGCAGAGTCCTTTTTTGTGCATTGCATCAATGAACCATCTAAGTCAGATTCTCCCCCCTGCCAATGTCGTGCTCGATCTCGACGTCTCCAGCAAAAAGCGTACATTCGAACAGGTCGGCCTGATTTTTGAAAACAACTGCGGCATCGCCCGCTCCGACGTTTCCGACAATCTGTTTGCCCGCGAGCGCCTCGGCTCGACCGGCCTCGGTCATGGCGTCGCGGTTCCGCACGGTCGCATCAAGGGTCTAAAAGCGCCGCTGGCCGCCTTCGTGCGCCTGGCACAGCCGATTCCGTTCGAATCGCCGGACGGCCAGCCGGTCAGCCTGCTGATCTTCCTGCTGATCCCGGATCACGTCACGCAGCAGCACCTGGAAATCCTGTCCGAACTGGCAGAAATGTTTTCCGACGAAAGCTTCCGCACGATGCTGGCCACCGCCACCGATGCGGCAGCCGTCCACGCTCGCCTGATCACCTGGCAACCCAGTCTGCAAGGCGCAGACTGATCCGCGCGCCGCAAGGCGCAGATGCCCATGCCTCTACCGACCCCGCTCTCGATCCAGCAAATCTACGACGACAATCGCGAATCGCTGCAGCTTGGCTGGTTCGCAGGCTTTCCCGGCGGCGAGCGCCTGATCTCCGGCGATGCCACCTCGGCCGCCGACCAGGTCGGCCACCTGAACCTGATCCATCCGGGCCGCATCCAGGTCTTCGGCCATCAGGAAACCGAATACTACGAACGGCTGTCGCCGGGCGCGCGCGCCTATCACACGGCCGAGCTGATCGCCGGCCAGCCGCCAGCCGTCATCATCGCGCAGGGTCTGGAAACGCCGGCCGACATCATGACGATCTGCGACCAGAAGAACATCCCGCTGTTCTCCACGCCGCTGCCGGCTGCGCAGGTCATCGACTATCTGCGCGTCTACCTGTCGAAGAAGCTCGCACAGCGCATCACGATGCACGGCGTATTCATGGACGTGCTGGGCGTGGGCGTGCTGATCACCGGCGAATCGGGTCTGGGCAAGAGCGAACTGGGACTTGAGCTGATTTCGCGCAGCCACGGCTTGGTGGCAGACGACGCCGTCGAGTTCGCGCGCATTGCGCCGAACATGATCGAAGGCCGCTGCCCGCCGCTGCTGCAGAATCTGCTTGAAGTGCGGGGGCTCGGCCTGCTCGACATCCGCACCATCTTCGGCGAGACCGCCGTGCGCCGGAAAATGCGCCTGAACCTGATCGCGCATCTGGTCCGCCGCAAAACGCTGGAAGAAAACTACGAACGTCTGCCAGTCTCTTCGCAGTCGGAAGAAATCCTCGGCCTGACTATCCGCAAGGTCGTCATTCCCGTCGAAGCCGGCCGCAACATCGCGGTGCTGCTGGAAGCCGCCGTACGCAACACCATCCTGCAGATGCGCGGTATCGATACGCTGAAGGACTTCATCGTGCGTCAGCAGAAGGCGATGGAAAGCGACGAGTAATCAGGTGCACATCGCGGCGCACATCGGCTGCACTCCTCGACTGCACTGATCGGCAGCAATAATCAACTGCGACAAATTAGCCGCAAGCCAACTTCAAACAGCAGTCACCGACGTTCATCTCAACTCGACCATTGCCGACTTCGGCCACGGTTTCCGCGTCACAAGCCAGCAAGTCACTCCTCGTCCGACGGCATTCCATGCTTGCGGTATCATGGCCGCCATGCGCATCATTCTCATCACCGGTATTTCGGGCTCCGGCAAGTCGGTCGGACTGAAGGCGCTCGAAGATGCCGGCTACTTCTGTGTCGACAATCTCCCACCGCCATTGTTGCGCGCGCTGGTCACCGCCCGTCAGGAAGAAGGCGGCGACATGCTTGCCGTCTCGATGGATGCACGCAGCGCACGTTCGCTGATCGGTTTGCCGGCTGACCTGGAGTGGCTGCGCAGCCAGGGGCACGACGTCAAGGTCCTGTTCCTCACCGCGAAGACCGATTCGCTGATCGCACGCTTTTCCGAAACGCGCCGCAGCCATCCGCTGTCGCATCGCAGCTACGTCAGCGACAACGCCACTGAACGCCGTACGCTAACCGAATGCATACGTGAAGAACGCGAGATGCTTGCCGGCATCGAGGAAATCAGCCACGTCGTCGATACGTCCGGCATGCGCGCCAACAAGCTGCGCGCCTGGATCAAGGCCTTTGCCGATACCGGTCATGCGCCGCTGACGCTGCTGTTCGAATCGTTCGCCTTCAAGTTCGGCGTACCGCTGGATGCCGATCTGGTGTTCGACGTGCGCGCGCTGCCCAATCCGCATTACGACGAAGCGCTGCGTCCGCTGACCGGCCGCGATGCGCCGGTGCAGGAATTCCTCGCCGCGCAGCCGGATGCGGTCGAACTGCTGGCCGACATCCGCGGCTTCGTCGACAAATGGCTGCCCGCCTTCAAGAAGGACAACCGCGGCTATCTGACGGTGGCCATCGGCTGCACCGGCGGCCAGCATCGCTCCGTTTATTTCGTCGAACGGCTGGCCGCGCATTTCCGCCCCACCGAACACGTGCTGCTGCGTCATCGCGAACTTGACTGAAGCCGCGCACTCCAATTACATGCCGGCCCTGTGCCGGCATTTTCGTCCGGCGCGATGCAGCATATCGCCGCAAGCCGTCCAATTTTCCGCCTGCCATGCCTGACATCCCAACCTGGCTGCCGTTGTTTCCCCTGCACGCCGTGCTGTTTCCCGACGGGATTCTGCCGCTGCGGGTTTTCGAAACCCGCTACATCGACATGGTGCGCGATTGCATGCGCCGCGAAATTCCGTTCGGCGCCGTGCTGATCCGTTCAGGCAAGGAAGTCGGCGCTGCCGCCGAACCGGAAGATGTCGGCTGCTTGGCGCACATCATCGAATGGGATGCAGAACAGCTAGGGCTGCTGATGCTGCGCACGCAAGGCGGGCAACGTTTCCGCATCATCGAAACACGCATACACAAGGATCAACATCTGGAAGCGCGCATCGAATTGATCGCGCCCGACGCGCCATCCACCGTCACGCAGAAGCACGAAGCCTGTGCCGCAACGCTGGGGTTGGTCATCAACGACCTGCGCAGCGGTGAGAACGCAAAAGCAGGTGAGGAAATCAACGAAGAAATAAATGAAGAAGGGGACGAAGAAACAGACGAAGATTTCGACGATCCCTTTCCACCGGTTCTGCGGCTGGACGACGCCGGCTGGGTTGCCAACCGCTGGAGCGAAGTGCTGCCGATTCCGCTGAAGGCGCGGCAGAAACTGCTGGAATTACCCGACCCGCAAGACCGGCTGGAAATCATCCATCAATACCTGCTGCAACACCGCATCATCTGACTGTGCCAGCTGATAACCGGCATCTCACGACAATAGATCAGGCTCGGCAGCGAACACCGCCAGCAGCAGTTTCTTGACCGGCGCCGGCAACGGCGCATTTGCCACATCTCTCACCGGCAGCCAGACATGACTGCCTTCCGCAACGCCAGGCAAACGCCTTGCGAGATCGATGCGCCAGGGAGAAACGTGCAGCTTGAAATGCGTGAAGACGTGTGAGAACGGCGCCAGCTTCTGCAGCTGCGCCACCGTGCCGAACGCTGCGACCGCATGGTCGGCATCGATTTCCTGTTCATCCGCCGGCACTTCCGGCAGCGACAGCAATCCACCCCAGATGCCGCTGTCGGGCCGCTGTTCCAGCAGCACGCGGTCTTCGTGGCATATCACCAGCATCGCCGTTTCCTTTTCCGGCACTTTCTGCTTTGGCTTGCGCACCGGCAGTTCTGCCGTGCGCCCCGTTGCGTACGCCACGCAGCGATGCGCAAGCGGACAGCGCTGGCAAGCGGGACTGCTGCGCGTGCAAAGCGTCGCGCCGAGATCCATCAAACCCTGCGTATAGGATTCGATGTCCTGTTCGGGCAGCAATACGGATGCGCGCTGCCACAGATCGTTTTCCACCGCCTTCTCGCCGGGGAAACGATCAATGCCGAATACACGTGCGAACACGCGCTTGACGTTACCGTCCAGAATGGCCGCACGCGCACCGTAGGAAAACGCAGCAATCGCCGCCGCCGTCGAACGGCCGATGCCGGGCAATTGCTCCAGCAAGGTCGGGGCGTGCGGGAAGACGCCGCCATATTCGGCGACCACCGTCTGCGCGCACTTGTGCAGATTGCGCGCACGCGAGTAATAGCCAAGTCCGGCCCAGTGCGCCATCACCTGTTCGGATGGCGCAGCGGCCAGCGACTGCACGGTGGGAAAAGTCTGGAGAAAGCGCAGATAGTAGGGAATGACCGCCGAGACCTGCGTCTGCTGCAGCATGATTTCGGACAGCCAGACGCGATAGGCGTCGCGCGTGTTCTGCCACGGCAGCGCGTGGCGGCCATGGCGTTTCTGCCAGTCGATCACATCGCGGGAAAATCCCGGATCGGCCTCGTGTGCGACAACGTCTGAAGTCTTTTTGACCTGCTTACGGGAAGACGATGCAGCCGAGTCTTCCCGCTCTACAACACGTTTCATCTACGCCGCAGCCCTCATCGTACCAAGCGGCGCCGAAACGGCTGCCTTCAGGTCGTTTTCCAGCCGCGTCAGTTGCGCGCGCTGCATGTCCATGTCCATCTGCATCTGTTCGAACGACAGCAGTTTTTCTTCCAGACTGTCGGTGGCGAGATGGATTTTCTCGATCGATTTCTTGCGGCGCTTCAGTTGCAGCTTGTGCTCGCCGATCTGCGCCTCCAGCGGCGCCATCACGACCTTCAACCAGGCTTCGACGTCGCGGTTCGCCTGCAGCAGCGTCTGCTTGACGCGCGATGCGATCGAATCGAAGAACTTCTGCATCAGCACGACTTGCGGCGTCGTCAACACGGCCGCCGCACCGAACTGCTTGTGATACAGCCGCTCGATCATTGCAACTTCCTTCATGTATTTTTCCAGCGTGAATGGCATCGGCGTCGCCAGCGCAAGCCCGTGCTCAGTCGAGAACTTGCGGTACATGACCGACATCATCTCGCCAATTTCTTCGGTCTTCTGCGACGACTGCTTCAGACTGTCCTGCACTTGCTCGAAGAATTCACGCACGGCCTGGCGCAGGCCGGCGGTAAATTTGCTGTTTTCCATCGCATCGCGCGTGGTGCGCACGTTCTGCTTCAACACGCCCATGCCGAGGCTGGTGAACACCTCGGTCGACAGCCGCGCGAACACCGCGCGCGTCGCCTGCAGCTTGAACAGGCTGCCGTCGAACTCGCGCTTCTCCATGTCGATGCGCTTCATCATGTGTTCGAGGATGTTCTGGTTCTTGCCGCGCAGGCTCTTCAGTTCCATCAGCTGTTCGACGACATTGCGTGAACGCGACGACAGCAGCGCATGGCCGGATGCGGCCAGCTCGGCGACTTCAGATAGCAACTGCGAACGGATGATGTCCTGCTTGGCTGGAATCAAACGGCTCGACAAGGCATTTTCCAGAACCGGCAGCCGGCTCTTTTCCAACAGAGGCGCGTCGCCGTTGATCTTGCCGACCAGCCCCTTCTGCGCGGAGACCGGGAAGATCTGGCGCTCGGTCAGTTCCAGCGTCTGCGCCACACTTGCGACCTGCATCGCGATCTGGCGTTCGACCTCGTCTTCGGTACGCAACTCGTCCCACATGCTGTCGATCTTGTTCAGCACGACGAGGCGGCCTGCGCCCGTGCCGCCGATGTGATCGCGCCAGATTTCGATGTCGCTCTTCGTCACGCCGGTATCAGCGGCGAGGATGAACAACACCGCATGCGCGTTCGGAATCAGGTTCAGCGTCAGCTCCGGTTCAGTGCCGATCGCGTTCAGCCCCGGCGTATCGACGATCACCAAGCCCTGTTTCAACAGCGGGTGCGGAAAGTTGACGATCGCATGCCGCCAGCGCGAGATTTCGACGGTGCCGTCCTCGTCGACTGCCAGCGCCATGTCGGAATCGTCTTCGTCGTACAGGCCGTACTGCACCGCTTCCGCGACCGGCACACGCTTGGTCAGGCCGACTTGCTTGAAGGCTTCCAGCATGCCGTCGCCGCTGGCGGTATCCAGCGGCAGCACGGTCCACACCTGGCTTTGCGATTTGTAATCGCTGGTCGATTGCGATTCGGCGCGCGTCTCGATCGGCAGCAGGCGAATCGACGGCGGGAAGGTTTCGTCGTACAGCAGTTCGGTCGGGCACATCGTCGTACGGCCTGCCGAAGTCGGCAGAATGCGCTGGCCGTAATCGGCGAAAAAGATCGCGTTGATCAGTTCTGATTTGCCGCGAGAAAATTCGGCGACGAAGGCGATCGACAGTTTGTCCTCGTTCAGGCGCGTCAACGCATGCTGAATACGCTGCTCGCTGGCGGCATCGGACAGCTCGAATTCCTGCATGCAATCGCGATAACGTTCGAGCGCCTGCCGCACGTTATCGCGCCAGCTGCCGTATTCCTGAAATTTCTGCACCAGATTGCTCACATGGACCTCGCTTCCAGCGGCACATTGCCGTTATTGTTATCGTCGTTTATTGCTGTCGTTGTGTCGTTATCGTCCCGCCATTGCCGCCTGCCACCTACCGACGCGACCAAGTTCGTCGATCCGTAATCCGTAGTAACGGGACACTAGCACCGGCCGTCATTTTTGACAATTTGCGCAATAAAAGGTCGAACGCTGCCCCTGCACCAACTGGCGTATCGGCGCATTGCAAATCCGGCAAGGTTCGCCGGTGCGCGCATAGACGAAATAGCTTTGCTGAAAATAACCGGACTGGCCGTTGACCGAAATGAAATCCTTCAGCGTGCTGCCGCCCTGCGCGATGGCTTCGGCCAGCACTTCGCGAATCGCCTGCGCCAGCCTTTCGTAACGCGCCAGGCTGATGCGGTGCGCCGGCGTCTTCGGATTGATACGCGCGCGGAACAGGCTTTCCGACGCATAGATGTTGCCGACGCCGACCACGATGTCGCCGGCCAGCAACACCTGCTTGATCGCGGCCGTACGGCCACGCGTCTGCCTGTGCAGCAACTGTGCGGTGAATTTTTCTTCCAGCGGTTCCACGCCCAGCGTGCGCAACAGCAGATGGTTCTCGACGTCGCCATCCTCCGCCGCATGCCACAGCACGGCACCGAAACGGCGCGGATCGGTCAACCGCAGCACCTGGGCGCCGATCTGCATGTCGAAATGGTCATGCTTCTGCGGCGGCACGTCCTGCGGCAGGATGCGGATATGGCCGGACATGCCGAGATGGATGATCAGCGTACCGTGATCGAAACGCACCAGCAGATACTTTCCGCGACGCCCCGTGCCGCGCACCGTGCGGCCGGCAAGGATGCGCGGCAGCTCCTGCGGAAACGGCCAGCGCAAGCCCGTATGGCGCAGCGTCACGCTGCCGACCATTCGCCCTTCCAGGTGCGGGGCAACCCCGCGGCGCGTGACTTCGACTTCTGGCAATTCGGGCATGGGAACGTAACTCTGGAAAAAATGAAAAACGATAGCGACGCATGAATCTCGACCGTGCAGCACACGCCACCGCGTACGTGCAATACGCATCGCCAGGCGGTTCAGCGTAGAATGGAAAATCTGCTATCAGTCTGGGCTTCTTCAATTGAAAAATGCACTCGTCATTGTAACGCTGTCCGCCTTTCTCTCCGTCCCCGCCGCTGCCGCCCAAGGCCACGATGCGCCGCCGAATCCGGCGCAACCGGATAGCGCGCAACCAGCCGCCGGCAAGGACGATGGCGACAAGGAAGAAACCGGCCTGCCGTCGGTCGAACTGACCGACGAATTGATGTACAAGATTCTGCGTGGCGAATTCGCGCTGCAGCGCGGCGACTGGCAACTCGGCTATGTGACGATGATGACGACCGCGCAACAGACGCGCGATCCGCGTCTTGCGCATCGCGCCGCCGAAATCGCATTGAGCGCCAAGCGTCCCAACGAAGCGCTGTCCGCCGTCCGCCTGTGGCGCGAACTGGCACCGAATTCCGACGAGGCCGACCAGTTCTATCTGGGCCTGTCCGTGCTGGGCAACAATCTGGACGAAGCCAAACCCATTCTCGCCGCACGCCTGAAGGAAGTACGGCCGCAGGCACGCGGCCTGATGATCCTGCAGGTACAGCGCCTGCTCGCCAATTCGCGCGACAAGGAAGCCGCGTTTGCGCTGCTGGAGGAACTGGTCGAGCCCTATCCGGAACTGGTCGAAAGCCATCTGGCGCTGGCGCAGAGCGCCTATGCCAATCAGGAACCGGTGCGCGCCCGCCTCGAAGCCGAACAGGCGCTGAAGATCAAGCCCGATCTCGAAATCGCCGCGCTGATGGTGGCGCAGGCGATGACCAATCGCGACGATGCGCTGCAATACCTGTCTTCGTATCTCGAAACCCATCCGAAGGCACGCGACATACGCATCGCCTACGCCAAGCTGCTGATCGACGACAAGCAGTACGATGCCGCGCACAAGCAACTCGACACGCTACTGCAGGAAAAACCGGATGACCTGACCATCCTGTATGCAATGGGCATCCTCGGCGCGCAGATGAACGACCGCGCAATGACCGAGAAATATCTGACCGCCTATCTGGCGCAGCTGGAAAAAACGCCGGACGAAACGCGCGACCCGGCACAGGCGCTGCTGATCCTGGCGCAGATCGCCGAGGATCGCAAGGATTACCAGGGCGCGCTGAAATGGCTGTCGCAGGTCGACCCCGGCCCGGCCTACATGGAAGCGCAGTTGCGCAGCGCGCAGATCATGGCGGAAAGCGGCGATCTGGACAGCGCGCGCAATCTGCTGGCGCATCTGTCGCCTGAAGGGCAACGCGAACAGATACAGGTCATCGTCGTCGAAGCGCAACTGCTGCGCGATGCCGGCCGCATGCAGGAAGCGCTGGCCGTGATGGCCGCCGGCGAAAAACGCTTCCCGCAGGATACGAGCCTGCTGTACGACTACGCGATGCTGGCGGAAAAAGCCGATCGCATGGACTTGATGGAAACGCTGCTGCGCAAGGTCATCCAGCTCGCGCCGCAGAACCAGCATGCCTACAATGCCCTCGGCTATTCGCTGGCTGACCGCAACGTCCGCCTGCAGGAGGCATATTCGCTGATCGAGAAGGCGCTGCAACTGGCACCGGAAGATCCTTTCATCCTCGACAGCATGGGCTGGGTGGAATTCCGCCTCGGCAATCTGCAGCAGGCCGAAGACTATCTGCGCCGCGCCTACGCGATCCGGCCAGACATCGAGATCGGCGTGCATCTGGGCGAAGTGCTGTGGACCAGGGGCGACAAGGAAGCCGCCCAGCAATTCTGGCGCGACGCCAGTCAGAAAGATCCGCTGAACGATCTGCTGAAAAGCACACTGGCACGCCTGCGCGTCGACCTGTAATCGATCCGTAGCGTGCAATCGCGCGCCGACACCATGCAGGCGGCAACCGAATGACGGATGACCGCCGCTTTTTCACTATTACCAATTACCGATCGACTCGATGCCAATGACGACTTTTCTCCGCCTGCAATCGCCTTCCGGCGCCGCCATGCTCGCGCTGTCGGTACTGCTGATGACGGGTTGCGCGGAACTTGCGCCGCGTGCCGATACCGACACGTCGGCACAGACTACGCAGACGACGACACCGCACCGTTATCGCGACACGCTCAATCTGGACGGTCGCCTGTCGGTCCAGTACCAGCGCAACAATCAGGATGAATCCCTGCACGGCAGCTTCACCTGGCGCCAGACCGCGCAACGCAATGCCATCACGCTACTGTCGCCGCTCGGCCAGACGCTGGCCACGATCACCGTAGAACCCGGCAGCGCCACGCTGACGGAATCCGGCAAGGCACCGCGCACCGCATCCGACGTCGATGCATTGGCCGCGCAATCGCTAGGTTGGCCGCTGCCCGTTGCCGGCCTGCGCGACTGGCTGCAGGGATACGCCACGGACGAAAACGGCAAGCGCTTCGTCGCCTCTCCGAGCGCCGATAGCGTCACCACCAGCGATGGCTGGCGCCTGCATTACGTCAGTTGGGACGACAGCGATCCGGCTGACAGCCACCCGCGGCGCATCGACCTCGCACGGGAGACGGAACAGGCCGGCGACGTTTCCATCCGCATCGTCATCGACAACTGGCAGACGCGCTGATCCGATCGCGCTTATCCATCACATTCCATGCCCGCACTGAACGACTGCCCCGCGCCAGCCAAGCTGAACCTGTTCCTGCACGTGACCGGCCGGCGCGCCGATGGCTATCACCTGCTGCAAACCGTTTTCCAGTTGATCGACCACGGCGACACGCTGCATTTCGCCACGCGCGACGATAACCACATCCGCCGCACCACCGATCTGCCCGGCGTGCCGGAAGAAAGCGATTTGGTCGTGCGCGCCGCACGCCTGCTGCAGCAAACCGTGCAGCAACGGCAACCCAACCGCAATATCGACAGCATGCTCGGCGCCGATATTGCCATCGAGAAGCGGCTGCCGATGGGGGGCGGACTCGGCGGCGGCTCGTCGGATGCCGCCACCACGCTGCTGGTGCTGAATCACCTGTGGCAGACCGGGCTGTCGCGCCGCGAACTGATGGCGCTGGGATTGCAACTGGGCGCCGACGTGCCGTTCTTCCTGTTCGGCCGCAACGCCTTTGCCGAAGGCGTCGGCGAGGAATTGATCGAAGTGACAACGCCCGATTGCTGGTATGTCGTCATCGAGCCCGGCGTGGGCGTGCCGACGCAGCAGATATTTTCCGCAACGGAATTGACACGGAATACAAAACCCGTCAAAATAACGGACTTTTCTGAAACGCCTCTCGGCTTCGGAAAAAACGACCTGCAAGTCGTGGCCGCAAAGCTGTTTCCGCCGGTCGCCGACGCCATCGAATGGCTGAAGCAATACGGGGAAGCGAGGATGACCGGCTCTGGCGCATGCGTGTTCTGTCCCTTCAGGGAAGAACGGCAAGCAGATGCGGTGCTGGCATCCATGCCCGCCAAGTGGAAAGCCTGGAAAGCCAGAGCGCTCCCGCAACATCCGCTGGCACACTTGCTGCAGTCGTAACACCGGATTCGTCTGACGAGCTCCGCCGCTGCAAAGCGAAGAGGACGGCAGACAAAAAGGTTGTGTAGGGGAATCGCCAAGTCGGTTAAGGCACCGGATTTTGATTCCGGCATTCCAAGGTTCGAATCCTTGTTCCCCTGCCATTCAATCAGGCAGTACCAAGAGTAAGAAGCACAAGTGCGAGCCGCCAATAACAAGACTTTTCCATAGTCAGGTTTTGGCGGCTTCAACCTTTTCACGACACAGCCCACTGCAAGCAGGAATCCCCCATGGCACTCGAGAACCTGATGGTTTTTACCGGCAACGCTAATCCGGATCTGGCACTGGGGGTTACCGAACAACTCGGCATTCCGCTCGGCAAGGCCGTGGTCTCGAAATTCTCCGATGGTGAAATCGTCGTCGAGATCAACGAGAACGTGCGCGGCAAGGACGTCTTCGTGCTGCAATCGACCTGCGCGCCGACCAACGACAACCTGATGGAAATCATGCTGATGGTCGACGCATTGAAGCGCGCGTCCGCCGGCCGCATCACCGCCGCGATTCCGTACTACGGTTATGCGCGTCAGGATCGCCGCCCGCGTTCGGCACGCGTGGCAATTTCGGCAAAAGTCGTTGCCAACATGCTGCAGGAAGCCGGCGTCGAACGCGTTTTGATCATGGATCTGCACGCCGACCAGATTCAAGGCTTCTTCGACATCCCGGTCGACAACATCTACGCATCGCCGGTTCTGCTGAGCGATCTGGTGGCAAAGAACTACGACGACCTGCTGGTCGTGTCGCCGGACGTCGGCGGCGTGGTGCGCGCCCGTGCGCTGGCAAAGCGCCTGAACTGCGATCTGGCCATCATCGACAAGCGCCGTCCGAAGGCAAACGTGTCGGAAGTGATGAACATCATCGGTGAAGTCGAAGGCCGCAACTGCGTGATCATGGACGACATGGTCGATACCGCCGGCACGCTGACGAAGGCTGCAGAAGTATTGAAGGAACGCGGCGCGAAGAAGGTCATCGCCTACTGCACCCACCCGGTGCTGTCCGGTCCGGCGATCGAGCGCATCACGACGTCGCCGCTGGACGAACTGGTCGTCACCGACACGATTCCGCTGACCGAAGCGGCGCGCGCCTGCCCGAAGATTCGTGTGCTGACCTGCGCCCCGCTGCTGGCAGAAACCTTCAAGCGCATCACGAAGGGCGATTCGGTCATGTCGCTGTTCGCCGACTAAAACGGCAACGCAAAAGAATGTTTTACCCCGTGCCGATGGCGCGGGTCGACGGATGAAACGGCATGGCCGGACATCCGAACCGAATGCGGCTCTGGCCGCATTCTTTTCTGAATCCCCTGGTCGCGGGGGATTGAACCGCAGGACAGATACAAACCTGTTCTGCATTATTGGAGCTCTATCATGAAAGTAGTTGCATTCGCACGCAAAGAGCTGGGGACCGGAGCGAGCCGCCGCCAGCGCATTGCAGGCATGACCCCTGGCATCGTCTATGGTGGCACGGCTGCCCCGCTGAACATCTCGCTCGACCACAATGCGCTGTACCACGCATTGAAGAAGGAAGCGTTCCACTCGTCGATCCTCGACCTCGAAGTGGACGGCAAGGCAGAAAAAGTGCTGCTGCGCGATTTCCAGATGCACGCTTACAAACAACTGGTTCTGCACGTCGATTTCCAACGCGTCGACGCAACCCAGAAGATCCACGTCAAGGTGCCGCTGCACTTCGTCAACGCTGAAATTTCGCCGGCAGTCAAACTGTCGGGCGGCATCATCAGCCACGTAACTTCCGAACTGGACGTCAGCTGCCTGCCGGCCGATCTGCCGGAATTCGTCGAAGTCGACCTGGCGAACCTGGACGTCGGCCACTCGATCCACCTGGCTGACATCAAGCTGCCGAAAGGCGTCTCGGCTGTCCAGCACGGCGGCGACGAGAACCCGACGATCGCCACCGCCGCTGTCCCGGCTGGCAAAGCTTCCGACGAAGCAGCCGCAGCCGAGCAACCGGAAGGCGACGCAGAGAAGAAGTAATTCTTCCGCAGTCGAACAAAAAACCCGTCCTCGCGACGGGTTTTTTTATTTCCGGCGTTTCCATTTGCCGCACCCGGCTCCTGTTTCGCACAACGCCGCAGTCGCCAAGTGCGTCGCAATCCCCGATAATCCTTCCTTTTGCACGCTTTTGCGCACTACCATGTCCATCCGCCTCATCGTCGGCCTCGGCAATCCCGGCGCCGAATACGAACAAACCCGTCACAACGCCGGCTTCTGGCTGGTCGACAACCTCGCGAACGACATCGGCCGCTGCCATCTGGTACGCGAAGCCAAATACAACGCACTGGCCGCGAAAACGAACATTGCCGGCAACGAAGTCTGGCTGCTGGAACCGCAGACCTTCATGAACCGTTCCGGCCAGTCGGTCAGCGCGTTGGCGCGCTTCTTCAAGATCGCACCGGATGAAATCCTCGTCGCCCACGACGAACTCGACCTGCCGCCCGGCACCGCCAAGCTGAAGAAAGGCGGTTCATCCGGCGGACACAACGGCCTGAAAGACATCACTGCTGCGCTCGGCACGCAGGATTACTGGCGGCTGCGCATCGGCATCGGCCATCCGCGCACGCTGAACTTGAACCAAGCGGTCGTCGATTTCGTACTGCATCGCCCGCGCAAGGAAGAGCAGCCGCTGATTGACGACGCGATCGAAAAGAGCCTGAAGATCGTCCCGCTGCTGTGCGCAGGCGAATTCGCCAAGGCCGCGACGCAATTGCACACGCAAGCGAAATAACCGTTCCCACTTTCCGCTTCACGGCCCCGACGCTCGCCGTACAACCCTTTGACCGGCTTCTCCCGCCATTCGGCCCCGACAGGCGTCGGCTACAGTAAAATAGCGGGTTGATTCCCCTCTCAGCAAAGCACATACCATGAGTCTCAAATGCGGCATCGTCGGTCTGCCTAACGTCGGCAAATCCACCCTCTTCAACGCCTTGACGAAAGCGGGCATCGCTGCCGAGAACTATCCGTTCTGCACGATCGAACCGAACGTCGGCATGGTGGAAGTGCCCGATCCGCGCCTGCAGGCGCTGGCCGAGATCGTCAAGCCGGAACGCATCGTGCCCTCCACGGTGGAATTCGTCGACATCGCCGGCCTGGTCGCCGGTGCATCGAAAGGCGAAGGTTTGGGCAACCAGTTCCTCGCACACATCCGCGAAACCGACGCCATCGTCAACGTCGTGCGCTGCTTCGAGGACGACAACGTCGTCCACGTCGCCGGCAAGGTCGATCCGATCGCCGACATCGAAGTGATCCAGACCGAACTCGCACTGGCCGACATGGGCACCGTCGAAAAAGCCATCCACCGCGAAAACAAGAAAGCGCGCTCTGGCGACAAGGATTCCGCCAAGCTGGTCGCGCTGCTCGAACGCATCATGCCGCAGCTGAACGAAGCCAAGCCGGTGCGCGCAATGGGCCTGGACAAGGAAGAACAGGAACTGATCAAGCCGCTGTGCCTGATCACCGCCAAGCCGGCGATGTACGTCGGCAACGTCTCCGACTCCGGCTTCACCAACAATCCGTTGCTCGACAAACTGACCGAATACGCCGCTGCACAGAACGCACCAGTGGTCGCCATCTGCGCCGCCATCGAATCCGAGATCGCCGATCTGGACGATGCGGACAAGGCCGATTTCCTTGCCGACATGGGCATGGAAGAACCGGGTCTTGACCGCCTGATCCGTGCCGGCTTCAAGCTGCTCGGTTTGCAAAGCTACTTCACTGCAGGCGTCAAGGAAGTGCGCGCCTGGACCATCCATGTCGGCGATACCGCACCGCAAGCAGCCGGCGTCATCCACACCGATTTCGAACGCGGCTTCATCCGCGCGCAGACAATTTCTTTTGAAGACTTCATTGCCTACAAGGGTGAGAACGGCGCAAAGGAAGCGGGCAAGATGCGCGCCGAGGGCAAGGAATATGTAGTGAAGGATGGGGATGTGCTGAATTTCCTGTTCAACGTCTAAGAGCATTTCGAGCAAAAAACAAAAGCCCGGCTTCCCGGGCTTTTTTATTGATTCCGTTCAAGAGGCCTACTTTTCCTTCCTTATCGGCAATTGGAATTCAAACGTTGCGCCTTCTTTCGAATCCAGCAATCGCAATACGCTTCCATGCAGTTGCACAATCCGATAAACAATCCGCAATCCCAATCCACCTTCCCGCCGCGCACCGCTGACATTGAACGGCCGCTCAAACAGCCCGTCACGCAATTCCGCCGGAATACCGGGCCCGGTATCGCGCACGGTGACACGCACGGCATCATCGCCATCCGGCACGATCGCAATCTCCACTTCTCCTCCTTCCGGCGTGTGGCGGATCGCGTTGTCGATCAGGTTCGTCAACGCGCGCTCGATCAACGCGAGATCGGCATGCACCGGCAGCACGTTCGGTAAGAACGCTGCATTCAACGCGATGCGCTTCGTCTCCGCCGCCAGTTCGAATTTCTGGAACACGTCCTGCACCAGATCGGTCAGCGAGAATGTTTCCGGCTCCAGCCGGATGAAGCCCTGCTCCAGCCGAACCAGTTCGAACAATGAGCGCGCCAATGCGCCAACCTTGCTGCTCTGGTCGAGCACGATGCCAAGGTAGCGGCGGCGTTCTTCCGGCGTCAGCGACGCATCCTTCAGCAACAGCGTTTCCAGATAGCCGTGGATCGATGCAAGCGGCGTGCGCAAATCGTGCGAGACGTTGGCGATCATTTCGCGGCGTTCCTGATCCTGCCGCCGCAATCTGCGCCATTGGTCGCTAAGGCGCGCCATCATCTGCGTGAATGCCGAGTCGAGGACGGCGATTTCGTCGTTGTCGTTACGGCGTGCTTTCTTTTCTTTCGCGGCCGGCACGACCGGTTCGGCATCGATGTCGAAGCCGCGTACGTCTTCCGTCAACGTCCTCAGCGGCCGCGTGATCCAGGCGAAGGCGACGAGGCCGGCGATCAGGCACAGCAGCGCGACCAGTGCGATCGACCACAGCGTCGTCGTCAATGCTGCATCGGTGATGCCGCGTGCAGCAAAGCGGTCGTGCGCTTCGCTAAGCAGCACGACGTAGATGTAACCCTTGTCGTGGCCGTTCACGACCAGCGGCGCGGCGCTGAAGACCTTGCGGCCGTCGCTGCTGCGCGGATCGTCGCCGAGGATAGGCAGCATGTCGCCGTTCAGCAGCTTGCGGATCGGCGCCAGGTCGACGTGATCGCGCTTCAGCGGCTCGGGGCCGAGCGCATGTTCGAGGATGCGGCCTTCGGTATCGAGCAGATAGACTTCGACGCTGGGATTCACCATCATCAGCTGGCCGAACAGGCGCTGCACGGCGCCCGGCATCGGCCCCTGCTCGTCCATCAGCTGCGTGCGGCTGGCGATGTGTTCGGCCAGGCCGCGCGAGACGCCCTGCACCACTTCCTGTTCATGCATGGCGTTGGAGCGCAGTTGCAGCCAGGCCGAGGTGCCGCTGCAAATCAACAGCAGTACCGCGAAGACGACGGAGAGCCGCTGCGTCAGCGTCAGCTTCATGCGGCGTCTCCGGCGACGAACTTGTAGCCCTTGCCCCAGACAGTGAGGATGCGCCTGGGCTGCGCGGGATCGGTTTCGATCTTGGCGCGCAGGCGATTGATGTGCGTGTTGACCGTGTGCTCGTAGCCTTCGTGGTTGTAGCCCCAGACGGTATCCAGCAGCTCCATCCGCGAGAAGACCTTGCCGGGCTGGCGGGCGAAGAAGTACAGCAGATCGAACTCGCGCGGCGTGAGTTCCAGTAACTGGCCGTTCAGCGTAGCGTTGCGTGCCAGCGGATCGATGAAGATGCCGTCGATGGACAGGCTGCCGGCGTCCATGCGCATGTTGCGTTCCAGCGCTTCGGTACGACGTAGCAGCGCCTTCACGCGCGCGACCAGTTCGAGTACCGAGAACGGCTTGGCGAGATAGTCGTCGGCACCGAGTTCCAGACCGAGGATGCGATGCACTTCGCTGGATCGCGCGCTGATGATGATGATCGGCGTGTAACGCACCATCGCGCGGGCGCGGCGGCAGATTTCGAGGCCGTCCACATTCGGCAGCATCACGTCCAGCACCAGCGCATCCCAACCGCCCTGTTCCAGCAGGCGCAGACCTTCGGCGCCGTCAGCGCTGTGGACGACCTCGAAGCGTTCGTCGCGCAGGTGCAGTGCGAGCAGATCGGCGATGTGCGGGTCGTCCTCGACGAGGAGGATGCGTTTGGGCTGGTCCATGCGGATGCGGTTTGAGCGAGATGTGGGCTTGCCGCCAAGTATGCAGGCTTTTCCGCTGGGGATTATCACGAAATTTTTAACATTGCGTGAGGATTCCGGGATGCGCGAAGGACTAAGCTGCCTGCATCGAAATGCTTTCGCCTTCGGAGACATGCCATGACACCCAGAAGACAGTTTCTGCTTGCCGGCGGCGGTATCGCTGCCGCCGTGGCCGGCGCACTGATTTCCCCACGCCTCGCCCCGCGGACGGCGAATGCCGCGCCAGCTTCCGGCAATGAAGTTTTTGCGGTCGTGCATTCCGATGAAGAATGGCGCGCCCGGCTGACGCCGGCACAGTACCGGGTGCTGCGCCAGGAAGGGACCGAACGTGCCTACACCAGCCCGTTGAACGATGAACATCGGCCGGGCATTTTCCATTGCGCCGGTTGCGAACAGGCGCTGTTTTCATCGGAAACGAAATTCGACAGCCGCACCGGCTGGCCGAGTTTCTGGAAACCGCTGGATGGCGCGGTCGGCACGCGGCACGATGGATCCTTTGCCATGCAACGCACCGAAGTCCATTGCAGCCGCTGCGGCGGACATCTGGGCCATGTGTTCAACGACGGACCACGTCCGACCGGCCTGCGCTATTGCATGAACGGCGTGGCGATGACGTTCAACGCGGCGGCAGCTTAGGGAATCGTTTTTTACATCGCCGTATCCGGACATTGCCGCTGATCACATCTTACATTGCACTGCCGCCACGGAGCATTCCATGCGAACCACATCTTCCTCGACCGTTACGAACCATTCATTGCTGCGCTGGATGGCATTGGGCGCCGCCGTGCTGGCGGGCGGCTTCATCTGGCAATACGCGTATTCGTTCGGAGGCGCAGAGCCAGCTGTCGCTATCCCGCCACCGATACAGGACGAAACGGTTACCGCAAAAACGGAAACAGCCGTCTTCGCCGGCGGCTGTTTCTGGGGCGTGCAAGGCGTGTTCCAGCATGTGCAGGGCGTAGAACGCGTGGTGTCCGGCTATGCCGGCGGCGCAGCGAATACGGCACGTTATGAAACGGTCGGCACCGGCCGTACCGGCCATGCGGAATCGGTGCAGATCACATTCGATCCATCCAAAGTGAGCTACGGCACGCTGTTGCAGATTTTCTTTTCGGTGGCACACAATCCGACCGAACGCGATCGCCAGGGACCGGACGTCGGCACGCAATACCGTTCGGCGATCTTTCCGATGAATGCATCGCAACAGCGCATCGCGCAGGCCTACATCGCCCAGCTCGATGCCGCCAAATCGTTCCGCCAGCCGATCGCGACGCGCATCGAGAATTACACCGGCTTTTATCCTGCGGAGGACTATCACCAGGACTTTCTGACGCGTCATCCGTCCAATCCGTATATCGTCATCAACGATCTACCGAAGGTAAATGAACTGAAGCGGCTATTCCCGCGGCGCTATCGCACGGAACCAGTTCTGGTACATCCGGTGACATAACCCATACAAACACCCACACCATCAATTCGCCGAAAACGAAAATGCCCGATGCAGATCGGGCGTTTTCGTTTTGCATATCCATCAATCAACTCCAGTCATTCGGCGTACTGACCGAACCGTCGTCCCATGACGACTCGTCGTTCAAGCCAAAATCTTTACCGCCCATATCGTAGTTTCGCTCACGCTGCTGCATGTCATCCCATACTGGCGGCGGAACCGGCGTGACCATGGATTGACCGTTGCCGTCGAGCACGCGGTGCATCAACGCTTCGCCGGCCACCACGCCGGCACCGACCACCGCGCCAGTGGCAAGGCTGCCGAAAAGATTCGAACCGAGTCCGCCGGGTGCAATCGGTGCGCCGCCATAATTGGTGTTCTGCGAGACCGGCCCATTACCGTAACCGTAGCCATAGAAAGGCGTAGCCTCGGCAGCTTGCGGACGCCGACGGAACAGATAAGCCATCATCGCGACCGCCATCAATGCAGCGGCAATCCATCCCCACCGCGTCTTATGCGAAGTCCTGACCAGCGATGCGCGTGCAGCATGCACGCTGTCCGCTCTCAGCAATCCTTCCAGTTCCTGCACAGCCGTCACCTTGGCGAACGGCAAGCCAGGCTCCAGCCGTTCTGCCTTCGTCAATTCGCTGCGCGCGCCTGCCAGATCGCCCTGCTTGGCGAGCAGCTCGGCTTCGACAAAATGCGCCTTGCCGCTAGTAGGATGATCGCGCAGCACGTCGCGCATCATCTGCTGCGCCCGATCCAGATGACCGCCATCGGCAGCCGCATATACCTGTTCGATCGTGGCATCAGCAGCCAATGCGGATGTGCCGCCGAACAGCAGGCCGGTACTGATCGCGACACTGGCGAGGAAACGATTTAAAAAATGACGGGACATGGGAACCTCCATCGCAATATGCCGCTTGCCAGCTTAGCCTGTGCGACAGGCGAATCAAGAAGCGAAACACAGCGTTACCGCCTGTAAATGGAATGTAAAAATGCGCGGGCACGTATGCCACGCGCGCCTCGCCGTACCGCGCCCAATGCGTTTTTCCTGGATGCGTTATATTTGCCGCTCGACTTTTCCTCGCTAGAACGTTTCCATGACGACCGAAACCATCCGCATCGCCAACATTCCCGTTCCCGTTTCCCGCGTCGGCCTCGGCACCTGGGCCATCGGCGGCTGGATGTGGGGCGGCGCGGACGACGAAGCATCCGTTGCCACGATTCGCGGCGCGATCGAACAGGGCATCAACCTGATCGATACTGCGCCGGTCTATGGTTTCGGCCATTCGGAAGAAGTGATCGGGCGCGCGCTGGAAGGCATTCGCAACGAGGCCGTTATCGCCACCAAGGTTGCACTCGAATGGAACGACGGCCGTGTGCGCCGCAATGCGACGCCGGAACGCATCCGCCAGGAAATCGAGGATTCGCTGCGCCGACTGCGTACCGACCGCATCGACCTATACCAAGTGCATTGGCCGGACACGCAGGTGCCGTTCGAGGAAACCGCCGCCGAGTTGCTGAAGCTGCAGCAGGAAGGCAAGATTCTTGCGATCGGCGTCAGCAACTACACGCCAGCGCAGATGGATGCGTTCTCGTCCGTTGCGCCGCTGGCGACCGTGCAGCCGCCGTACAACCTGTTCGAACGCGCGATCGAAACAGACGTCCTGCCATACGCACGCGACAAGCAAATGATCGTGCTGGCCTACGGCGCGTTGTGCCGCGGCCTGCTATCCGGCCGCATGCGTGCGAACACGACTTTCGACGGCGACGATCTGCGCAAGTCCGATCCGAAATTCAGGCAGCCGCGCTTTGCGCAATATCTGTCGGCAGTCGACGCGTTGGAAAAATTCGCACGTGAACGCCACGGCAAATCGGTGCTGGCGCTGGCGATCCGCTGGGTGCTGGATCAGGGGCCGACGATTGCGCTGTGGGGTGCACGCCGTCCTGACCAGTTGAACGGCATCGCCGACGTGTTCGGCTGGAAGCTGAATGCACAGGACCTGTCCGATATCGATGCGCTATTGGCCGAACACATCACCGATCCAGTCGGCCCCGAATTCATGGCGCCGCCGTTGCGCAAGAAAGTCGCCTGACCGAATTTCCTGTTTTCATCACAACCGTCACGATTGCCATCCTGATTTTTCCTGACCTTCGCCGTGCCTGCGGGCGCGGCTCCCCTACCCCGACTGCCATGCCCATCCTCGCCGAACTGAACCTGTATCCGATCAAATCCTGCGCCGGCATCACACTGCGCGAAGCGACACTGACGCCTGCCGGGCTGATGCACGAGCGCATCTACGATCGCGAATGGATGGTGGTCGATGCAGATGGCGAAATGCTGACGCAGCGCGACTTCCCGAAGATGGCACTGATCGTGCCGCGCATCCGCGGCGACGTGCTGGAGGTGAAGGCGCCCGGCATGCTGCGGCTGGATATTCCGCTCGACCTGCCGCATCCGGACGACGAACGCCTGCTGCGGGTGCGCGTATGGAACGACGAAGTCGACGCCTACGATTGCGACGAAACGACTGCGGCATGGTTCTCGAACGCCGTCGGCACACCGTGCCGGCTGGTACGCTTCCACCCACAGGCAAAACGTATCGCCAGCACGAAATGGACGGACGGCGCGGAAGTGCCGACCTTCTTCGCCGACGGTTTCCCGATGCTGGTGATCGGCACCGGCTCGCTGAATGACCTGAACCAAAAACTGGTGACGCAGGGACGCGAGGCGCTGCCGATGAACCGCTTCCGTCCGAACATCGTGCTGGGCGACATTCCGCCGTTCGAGGAGGAATATGCGGAGTCCTACCGCATCGGCGAAGCGCTGTTGAAGCCGGTCAAACCCTGCCCGCGCTGCCCGATGCCGTCGATCGACCAGGCCACCGGCGAATTCGGACCCGATCCGCTGGATATCCTGCAGACCTACCGCGCCAATCCGCGCGTGGAAGACCGCGTCACCTTCGGCATCAACACAATCCTGCTGGAAGGCGAAGGCCGTATTCTGCGCGTCGGCCAACCGGTCGAAATCGAACTGGCTTTCTGAAGAACCGTTTACATTTGTTGATATATCTGGCGGCCTACTGCGTCGTATTTCCGTCAACTTCAGTGCATCATCGCCGTTTGCAAGTTGCCCACCAGAAATCATCCGGGTAGACTGTTCGCTTGCGCGATTCCGCGCCGCCGCAGTCGGCTCTCCTCCATGACAAACCCGCTGGTTTCCGAAAATTCGCAGTTGCGCAGCCAGCTTCAGCTGCTGCTGAAGGAAGCGCATCGCAACCAGCAGATCATGCAGCGCTACCAGGAACTCGACCTGAAGTTCATCGGCGCCAATACCTTCCAGGAACTGATCGACAGCGTGTTCGACACGCTAACCGAAGCGTCGGAACTCGACGTCGTGACACTGACGCTGATCGATCCGGAAGCCGAAATCCGACGCATCCTGACCGACCTGCGCATCGACGTCAGCGATTACCCGAACCTGATCTTCGTCGAACAGCAGAACGGCGTACACGATCCCGATCATCCGGCGCGGCGCGCGGCGCTCGGTCCGTACAACACACTGACGCATCGCCGCATGTTTCCCGATTCGGTGTTGAAGCCGACCAGCGTCGCCGTGCTGCCGCTGATTCGCCGCAACAGCCTGATCGGCTGGCTGAGCCTGGGCAGCCTGGATGCATCACGCTTCACTGCCAGCCTCGGCAGCGACATCCTGCAGCATCGCGCCTCCATCGTCGCGATCTGCATCGAGAACGTCATCAACAACGAACGGCTGCAGCACATCGGTCTGACCGATCCGCTGACCGGCGTGAACAACCGGCGTTATGTCGAACGCCGCCTGCTGGAAGAAGTCGGCCGCACACGGCGCCACGGCCACGCGCTGTCGGCGATGTACATCGATCTGGATCACTTCAAGAAGGTCAACGATAGTTACGGCCACCAGGGCGGCGACGAAGTGTTGTGCGCCGTCGCTGCGCGCATCAAGGCCGAGCTGCGGCTGAGCGATGCGCTGGGTCGTTTCGGCGGGGAGGAATTCGTCGTGCTGCTGATCGATGCGCCGCACGATGCCGCACTGGCCGTCGCCGAACGCATACGCGGCAGCGTCAACGGCACGCCCTTGCAGTTGAGTACCGGCGAGGAGTTGGTTGCGACCGTTTCGATCGGTGTGGCGACATTGGACAGCATCGAACGCACCGACGACGCGGCGGCCGTCGCGCAGCAGTTGCTGGCAAGTGCCGATGAAGCGCTGTACCGCGCGAAGAAGGATGGGCGCAATCGCGTCGTCAGTGCCGTATGACGCGATCAATGATCAACGATCGTTTTGGGTGCAGAAATGAAAAAGGGACCAAACGGTCCCTTTGATTTTTCAGGAAGCGGTTTTCGCTTCAGCCTGCAGATGTTCGTACTTGGCCTGCAATTCTTCCTTCGTCTCGCGCCAGGCAGGATTGAAGGGAATGCATTCGACCGGGCAAACCTGCTGGCACTGCGGCTCATCGAAATGGCCAACGCACTCGGTACACTTGTGCGGATCGATCTCGTAGATTTCCAAGCCCATCGAGATCGCGTCGTTCGGGCACTCCGGCTCGCAGACGTCGCAGTTGATGCATTCGTCGGTGATCATCAGCGCCATGATGCGCAACCTCCGTTCCGACGAATACAACAAACGCCTGTGGGCGTTTGCCGCGCTGCCCGGCGCAAAGCAATGCTTTGCGAAACCCCGGCCAACGTCTCTGTAATCATTAGTGCCATGATGCAGCACCCCATTCGAACATCGATGTCACCATTCTATGCTTCGCCGCATTTTGCTGCTGCCGATCACTTCTTCCTACTTCTTCTGTGAAGCGATCTTTTCCTTCAGCCAGCGATCGACCGATGGAAACACGAACTTGGAAACATCGCCGCCCAAGTTCGCAATCTCGCGCACGATGGTGCCGGAGATGAACTGATATTGATCGGACGGTGTCAGGAACAGCGTTTCCACGTCCGGCAGCAGATAACGGTTCATGCCGGCCATCTGGAATTCGTATTCGAAGTCGGATACGGCGCGCAGGCCGCGCACGATCACGCGCGCGTCGTGGCGACGCACGAAATCCTTCAGCAGTCCCGAGAAGCTCTCGACGTGGACATTCGGATAATGGCCGAGCACTTCGTTGGAAATCGTCAGGCGTTCTTCCAGCGTGAAGAACGGTTTCTTGTTGCGGCTGTCGGCGACGCCGACGATCAGCTTGTCGAACAATCCCGACGCGCGACGCACGAGGTCTTCATGACCGCGCGTCAGTGGATCGAAGGTTCCCGGATAAACAGCTGTGACCATATTGGCTCCCGTACGGTGGCTTGTCATGCGCGCATGAAGGCGCAGGTGCCGCAAGCGCGGCAAGGACGTCTTTGCCCTGGCTGATACATGGCGCGGCACGACAAAAGGGGTGCCGCAACTGAACAGAAAGCGAATTATGCCTGAACTTCGGCCTCTTTTTCAGGCTGAAGCAAATGGTAGTAGACCATGCCGGCGCTGTCGGCCCGCACGATCCGCCATCCCTGCAGCCATTCCGGCGGCGTTTCGGAAGCCAGCGGCATCTCGGATTCGACATAGACCAGGCCGCCCGAACGCAGCAGCGGCACGCACAACGGCAGACTGCGCGCCAGCCAGTCGCGGTGATATGGCGGATCGAGGAAGATCAGGTTGAATTGCGCGCCGTTGCGCTGCAAGGACTGCATTGTCGATATGGCATCACTGCGCAGGATGCGTACCTGTTCGGCACGCAGCTTGTCCCTGATCGTTTCGATCTGGCGTACGGCTTGCGCCTGCGTTTCGACCATCACGACCTCGGCGGCACCGCGGCTGGCTGCTTCGAAACCCAGCACGCCGGTGCCGGCAAAGGCATCCAGACAGCGCAGGCCGTTCCAACCGCCGTCGATCAGGTGATTGATCCAGTTGAAGACCGTCTCGCGCACGCGATCCGGCGTCGGCCGCAAGCCTTCGGCGTCCAGCACCGCCAGCGGCGTGCGTTTCCACTGACCGCCGATGATGCGGACCTGATGCGGCCCCGAACGGGGCGGCGATTTTTTCACGGGAGACGATTTGGCCATGACACGGTGCGACGCATTGCAAAGAAGCGCATTGTAGGGATCGCGGGCGATCCGCGCCAGCGTGTCATGGCATCGCGGCTTGTGTTCAAGGTGCGGATGCCGGCGCCGCACCGACGACGACCGTCGACAATTTATCCATCTGCAGCTTGCGCTTGAACGCATCGCGTATTTGCGCGGCGGTGACGCGCGAAACCTTGTCGGTCCAGGTATCGAGATAATCGAGCGGCAGGCCGTAGAAGCCGATCATCGCGACGTTTTCCAGCAGCTTGCGGTTGCTGTCCAGCCGTAGCGCGAAACCACCGATCAGGTTGTCCTTGGCTGCCGCCAGTTCCGTCTCGGTCGGCCCATCATGCAGGAAACCGGCAACCGTTTCGCGCACGACCTTCAGCGCTTCATCGGCCTGATCGCTCTTCGTCTGCAAGCCGATCTGGAACGGTCCAGGCTGGGCCAGCGGTTCGAAATAACTGTAGACGCCGTAGGCCAGACCGCGCTTCTCGCGTACCTGATTCATCAGACGCGACACGAAGCCGCCACCGCCCAAGGTGTAGTTGCCGACCATCAGCGCGAAATAGTCCGGGTCATGCCGCGTCAGCGCCGGCTCGCCGATCAGGATATGCGCCTGCGCCGAATTGTGCGCGATGCGCTGCTCGCTGCCGGCCGTGATCGTGACCGGCGGCAGATCCGGCAACGGCGCGCCCTGCGGCAGATGAGCCGTCAGCTGGCTCGCAATGCGGTCGGCATCGGCGCGCGTGACATCGCCGATCATCGCGATGACAGCGCGGTTAGCGACATAGTACTTCGCATAGAAAGCCGCGAGATCATCGCGCGTCACGGCGCCTATCGATTCGGGGCTGGGATTGTCGCCATACGGATGGCTGCCGTACAGCAGTTTGTCGAAGGCACGGGCAGCGATCACCTCCGGCTTGGTCAGGCTTTCGCGAATCGCTGCGATGGTGCGCGCCTTGTCGCGCTCCAGCAAATCGGCAGGAAAACTCGGCTGGGCCAGTACACGCGACAGCAACGCGATCGCGGCATCGCGTTCGGTGGTCAACGTGCGGAGCGTGAGGCCGGCGCGATCGCCTTCGATGCGGTTGCCGCGCTGTGCTGCGATGTCGGCAAAGCCGTCGGAAATCTGCGCCTCGTTCAGCGCCGGCTCGGCGGCGGACGTGCCCTGATGCACACCGCGCGCCAGCATTGCGTTCGTCAGCGCAGCCACACCGGATTTGCCGGCCGGATCGCGACGATCGCCGGCATCGAAATCGATGCTGACATCCAGCATCGGGATCGTGTGGTTCTCGACGAACAGCACGCGCGCGCCATTGTCCAGCGTCCACGACTGGATGTTCAGGGCAGCGTGTGACAGGCTGCATGCGGCGTACAACATGGCACCTGCGATCAATCTAAGCATGATGACTCCGGATCTGTATTCTGTTGGGTTCCGTTGGTTGTGTTGGTTGCGTTGAAAGCGGGATGGCTGCGATCAACGCAGCGTTCATTGGGAACATTCGTCGGCAACATTCATCGCACCATATCGGCCGGCAAGGCTGCCGGCGCCGGCTTGTTCCGGTCCGGCGGCAGCGGCACCAGCGTCGCCACCGTCAGCGCATCGTCGCCGAAATACTTCTGCGCCACCGCCTGCACCTGCTGCGGCGTGACGGCACGCAGGCGCTCGATCAGGCGGTCGATGTCCTTGTACGACAGACCGGACATTTCCATCACGCCGATTTCCATCGCCTGGCCGAACACCGAATCGCGCTTGTAGATCTGGCTGGCGATCAATTGCGTTTTCACACGTTTCAGTTCTTCTTCCGACACGCCGTCGCGCGCAATGCGTTCCACCTCAGCGCGCAACAGTTTTTCCAGCTGTTCAGTCGTCGTGCCTGCCGTCGGCACACCATCCAGCATGAACAGCACGGGGCCGCGTGCAATGCCGGAATACGAGGCGCCAACCTCGTTGGCGACACGATCAGTACGCACCAGTTTTGCGGTCAACCGCGCATTGTCATAGCCGTCCAGCACGGCGGACAGCACTTCGAGCGCCAACGCGTCGTCATCCTTGTCCACATCATGCAATGCCGGCACCTTGAAGCCGAGTACGACATAGGGATTCTCGGCTGGTGCCTTGACGACGACGCGCTTGGGCCCGGTCTGCGGCGGCTCGTTCTGCGGCCGCGTGCGCACCAGCGCCATCGGCTCGTACTTGCCGAAATATTTCTGCGCCAGCTTGAATACATGCTTCGGATCGACGTCGCCGGAGACGACCATCGTCGCATTGTTCGGCGCGTACCACTGCGCATACCAGTCGCGCACGTCTTCCGCCGTCAGGTACTGCAGATCGTCCATCCAGCCGATCACCGGATTGCGGTACGGCGCGACGGCGAATGCGGTCGCGTTCAGCGCCTCATGCACCAGCGCGATCGGCTGGTCGTCGGTACGCAGGCGGCGCTCTTCCATGATGACGCGGATTTCCTTGGCGAATTCGTTCTTGTCGACCACCAGATTGCGCATGCGGTCGGCTTCCAGCGCCATCACCTTTTCCAGCCGCGATTTTTCGATCTGCTGGAAGTAGGCGGTGTAATCCTTGCTGGTGAACGCGTTCTCGCGCCCGCCGAGCTGGGCGACGCGACGGCTGAATTCGCCCGGCTTCAGCTTTTTCGTGCCCTTGAACATCATGTGTTCCAGCGCGTGCGCGACGCCGGTCGTGCCGTTGCGCTCGTCGATCGAGCCGACGCGATACCAGACCATGTGCGCCACCGTCGGCGCGCGGTGATCTTCGTTGACGATGATGCGCATGCCGTTCTTCAGCGTCAGTTCGGAAATACGGGCGACTGTCTGCGCAGTCGCTTTTGCGGCAGCCGGCGTTGCATCTTCGACTGCCGGCTGTGGCGGCGTCTGCTGGGCCACAGCCCAGGCGGATGCCAGCACCAGCGTCGTCGCGGCCAGCAGCCTGCCGATATTCGCTACGTTTGCGGTGGCTGCGATGTTCGCAATGTTGGATTTCATGATTTTTTTGCTCTGATAGAATACGGCGATTGTATCCGCGGCCCGCATTGATGCGGCAGGCCGCCTCCAAACGCTGCTCTGACCCCATTCCCGATGTTTAGTTTCTTCAAGAAAAAACCGCGCCCCGAGGAACCCGTTGCGCCACAGCCTGCGAGCGCGCCCGACGTATCGCCGATCGAAGAAGTTGCGGAAGAGGCCGTAGAAAACATCGCGGAAACGCCCGTAGAAACATCCCTAGAAACGTCCGCTCCGGCCGCGATCGAGGATGCGGTTGAAGAAATCGTCCCGGCTGAAACACCGGTCGAGCAGAAGCGTTCGTGGATGGCACGGCTGAAGGCGGGCCTGTCGAAAACTTCGTCCAATCTGAGCACGCTGTTCGTCGGCACCAAGATCGACGACGATCTGTACGACGAACTGGAAACGGCGCTGCTGATGTCCGACGCAGGCGTCGACGCCACACAGTTCCTGCTGGATACGCTGAAACGCAAGGTGAAGAACGAACGGCTGACCGAAGCCACACAGGTCAAATCGGCACTGCGCGAACTGCTGGTCGAGATGCTGTCGCCACTGCAGAAGTCGCTGGTGCTGGGCCGCCAGCAGCCGCTGGTGATGATGATCGCCGGCGTCAACGGCGCCGGCAAGACGACGACCATCGGCAAGCTCGCCAAACACATGCAGACGCATCGGCAATCGGTGCTTCTGGCCGCCGGCGACACCTTCCGCGCCGCCGCGCGCGAGCAACTGGCCGTCTGGGGCCAGCGCAACAACATCACCGTGATCGCGCAGGAATCGGGCGACCCGGCCGCGGTCGCCTTCGATGCCGTGCAATCGGCGCAGGCGCGCAGGATCGATGTCGTCATGGTCGATACCGCCGGCCGCCTGCCGACGCAGCTGCACCTGATGGAAGAACTGAAGAAGGTCAAGCGCGTGATCGCCAAGGCCATGCCGGAAGCGCCGCACGAAGTACTGCTGGTCATCGACGGCAATACCGGCCAGAACGCACTGACGCAGGTGAAGGCTTTCGACGATGCATTGAACCTCACCGGCCTGGTGGTGACCAAGCTGGACGGAACCGCCAAGGGCGGCGTGCTGGCGGCCATTGCGCGCACGCGGCCGATTCCCGTCTATTTCATCGGTGTCGGCGAGCAGATCGAGGATCTGCAACCGTTCGATGCCGAAGAGTTCGTCGAAGCGTTGCTGGGATAAACCATCTTGATGATCGAATTCCGTCAGGTATCGAAACGCTATCCGCCCAATATCGCGGCCCTGACCGACATTTCGCTGTCGGTCAACAAAGGGGAACTGGTCTTCCTCGCCGGTCCGTCCGGCGCGGGCAAGTCCACACTGCTGAAACTGATCGCCGCGATGGAGCGGCCAACCGAAGGCAGCGTCAACGTCAGCGGTTACGACATCGGCCGCATCCGCCCGTCAGGCCTGCCCTATCTGCGCCGCAATCTGGGCCTGATCTTTCAGCAGCAGCGCCTGCTCGACGATCGCACTGTGCTGGCCAACGTGATGCTGCCGCTGATCGTCTGCGGCGCCACGCGCGCCGATGCCGAACGCCGTGCGCGTGCGGCACTGGACAAGGTCGGCCTGCTCGACAAGGCGCCGATGGCGCCGATGATGCTGTCCGGCGGCGAGCAGCAGCGAGTGTCGATCGCGCGCGCCATCGTCAATCGCCCGCAGATCATCCTCGCCGACGAACCAACTGCAAATCTCGATCGCGAAGCCGCCAACAAGGTGCTCGACGCGCTGAAGGCTTTCCATTCGGTCGGCGTCACCTGCCTCATTTCCACCCACGACGAACAGTTCCTCGATACGGCAACACGCGTGATCTACTTGGATCATGGCCGCATCCTTGAGAGTTGGCGCCGCGCCACGCCGCAGGAGATCGCATGACGGGCTGGTTCAGACACCACGTCTTCGCGCTCGGCGATGCGTTTCGCCATCTGCTGCGCACGCCGGGCAATTTCCTGCTGAACGTGCTGGTGGTGGCGATCGCACTGGCGCTGCCGTTTGCCGGTCTTACCTTGCTGGAAAACGTACGGCCGGTTTCCGAACAATTGGCGGTGGAACCTGAAATCAGTGTCTTCATGCAGATGGATGCCACGCGGGATCGCGCCGATGCCGTCGGCAACGACATTCGCCGTATCGCGCAGCAAGCCGGGCACAAGATCCAGCTGAATTTCATTCCGCGCGAAAAAGCGCTGGAGACGCTGAAGGATCGCACCGGACTGGAAGACGCCATCACTACGCTGGGCAGCAATCCGCTGCCCGATGCCTATGTCGTGAGGATGATCGGATTCAAAAGCGGCGACGATGCCGGCAAGGTGGAGGCAATCGCGGCCGGCTTGCAAAAGCTCGACGGCGTGGATGTCGTGCAGGTCGATTCGGCCTGGGTCAAGCGCCTGGCCGCATTGCTGCAGGTGATGCGGCTGGTGCTGCTGTTCCTTGCCGTCACGCTAGGCGTGGTCGTGGTCGCCGTGGTCTTCAATACGATCCGCCTGCAGGTGATGACGCAGCGCGAGGAAATCGAAGTATCCCGGCTGGTCGGCGCCACGGATTCCTTCATTTGCCGCCCTTTCTATTACACCGGGGCCTTGCTGGGCCTGATTGCCGGCGGCGTCGCCCTGATTGCGGTCGCCTTGGCCTTGTATCCGATGAATGCGGCAATCGCCGATTTCGCCCGACTTTATGCCTCCGAATTCCAACTGGTCTCGCTGGACCCGCTGACGATGCTTGTCCTATTGGCAATCAGCGCCTTTCTGGGATTGTTTGGCGCTCTGCTGTCCGTCACACGGCAACTGGCGCGCCTTTCGGATTGACGCCCTCCTCATCAAGGTAAGCGGTTACTATCGCCGCTTACCTCTGTTTCCTGTGATTCTCCCACCGCTTATTTGCGGCAATTCGTTTTGTAAAGTTTCTTGAAGTACGCAACTTCAGCGGGAATTCCCATTCTAACGATTGACGCAAAGAACAATGATAGCCAATTTATCAATAGTGTTTTGACTATCGATTCGGTATAAAACATCGATTAGCAGTCCTTACAAGAGAGTGCTAATATTTGTTCTTGACGGATTTGGCTGAACGGAAAACCGTTCCTGAATGCAAGGAGAAACCATGAAAACAACTGCATCAACCGCAATCATCCCTTCTGGCAACAACCTGTTGTCGCTGGGTTTTTCGGGCGCGTTGGGCAATATCGACTCCTACATTTCTGCAGTCAACCGCATGCCCATGTTGACGCAGGAAGAGGAAGCTTCTCTGGCACGCCGCCTGCGCGACGAGAATGATCTGGCAGCTGCACAAAAGCTGATCCTGTCGCATTTGCGCCTGGTCGTATCGATCGCACGCGGCTATCTGGGTTACGGCCTGCCGCACGCCGACCTGATTCAGGAAGGCAATATCGGTCTGATGAAGGCGGTCAAGCGTTTCGATCCCGATCAGGGCGTGCGTCTGGTGTCGTATTCGATGCACTGGATCAAGGCTGAAATCCATGAGTACATCCTGAAGAACTGGCGCTTGGTCAAGGTTGCAACGACGAAAGCGCAACGCAAGCTGTTCTTCAACCTGCGCAGCCACAAGACCGGACTCGATGCAATGACGCCGGATCAGGTCAACGCGCTGGCCGAAACGCTGAACGTCAAGCGCGAGGAAGTGATCGAGATGGAAACCCGTCTTTCCGGTCGCGACATTGCGCTGGAAGCGCCTACCGACGACGAAGACGACAAGTTCGCGCCGATTGCCTACCTGTCGTCGGAATCGCAGGAGCCGACGCGTGTGCTGGAATCGCAGGAATACGATCGTTTGCAGACCGAAGGCCTGTCCGAAGCACTGGGCAAGCTCGATCCGCGCTCTCGCCGCATCGTCGAGGCGCGCTGGCTTGCGAACGATGACGGTTCCGGTGCAACCCTGCACGAGCTGGCCGACGAGTTCGGCGTGTCTGCCGAGCGCATTCGCCAGATCGAGGCCGTCGCGCTGAAGAAGATGAAAGGTTCGTTGACGGCCTACGCATCCTGACGTCTCGGTAATCGCACAAACAAAAAGCGCCCCACGGGGCGCTTTTTTCTTTTCTTGATTCGATGCGATGTCAGGAATTTTCGGCCAGCAGAATCTTCAGATCGTGCGCAATGGACTCCACGCCCTGGCCGTGCCGGATGAACAAGCGGATACGTCCCTGCGGATCGAACACGTAGCTGCCGGCCATGTGATCGATCGTGTAGCTGCCTGGCGTCTTGCCCGGCACCTTTTCATAGAACACCTTGAATTCCTTGGCGACCTTGTCGGTTTCTTCCAGATTGCCGCGCAAACCCAGGAAACGCTTGTCGAAAGCCGGCACGTATTGCGCCAGCAATTCCGGCGTATCGCGTTCCGGATCGAGAGTAATGAACAACACCTGCACGCGATCGGCATCTGGCCCCAGCGCCTTCATCACGTTCGCCATTTCCAGCATCGTCGTCGGACAGACGTCGGGGCATTGCGTGAAACCGAAGAAAACGATAACCGCCTTGCCACGGAAATCGGCCAGCGTGCGCAGCTTGCCATTGTGGTCATGCAGCGAGAAATCGCGGCCGTAGGCCAATCCCGTCACATCGGTATTCTGGAAAGCTTCCGGCTTCTTGCCGCAAGCCGCCAACGCAAGAACGGTCGCGCACAAGGCGAGAAGAATTCGCAAGCGCATATTGTCAGAATCGCAGATAGTGATCGACCAGCAGCGCCGCGAACAGCAGCGACAGATAGACGATCGAATACGCAAACATCTTGCGCGAAATCCGGTCTGTGTAATGGCGGTACACCTGCCATGCATACCAGAGGAAAATGACGTCGAGTACCGTCACGACAGCCAGATAAATCAGGCCGCTCATGCCGACGGCAAACGGCAGCATCGTCGTCGCCACCAGCGCAATCGAATACAGCCAGACCTGCAATTGCGTGAATTCCTTGCCGTGCGTGACCGGCAGCATGGGCAGGCCCGACTTCGCATATTCGTCGCGACGATACAGCGCCAGCGCCCAGAAATGCGGCGGCGTCCAGACGAAGATGATCATGACCAGAATCCATGCCTGCATCGGCACATCGTTGGCGATTGCCGCCCAGCCCAGCGCCGGCGGCATCGCGCCGGACAGGCCGCCAATCACGATGTTCTGCGGCGTCGCCGGCTTCAGGATCATCGTGTAGATGACGGCATAGCCGACGAAGGTAGCGAAGGTCAGCCACATCGTCAGCGGATTGACGAAGTTGTACAGCACCCACATGCCGGCGCCGCCGATGACGCCGGAAAAGACCAGCGTCTGCATCACGGTGATTTCGCCACGCGCCAGCGGACGGCGGGCGGTACGTGCCATGCGCGAATCGATCTCGCGTTCCACCAGGCAATTGATTGCGAAAGCCGCGCCGGCCAGCAGCCAGATGCCGATCGTTGCAGCGATTACCAGCTGCAGATCCGGCAATCCCGGCGTGGAGAGAAACATGCCGATCACCGCACAGAACACCGCCAGCTGCGTAACGCGTGGCTTGGTCAACGCCCAGTACTGGGCCATGCGATTGGGAGAGGCAGTCAAAGTGGTCATGCGTGATTTGTGAATACGGCGCTGTACAGCGTTCGACGACTTGCCATTCTGTCAGTTCTCGCCGATCCGCCCTGGAATTCTGACCTTGTAGTTTAACATGACGGTCAACAGCACGAGGAGCGCAGCGCAACCGTTATGCGCCACTGCCAATGCCAGCGGCCATTTCAGAGAAACGGTGGCGATGCCGATCGCGATCTGCAACGCCAATGCACCCAGCAGTGCACGACCGATCCGCTTCAGGCCTGGAATTCGCAGCGCCCTCCAGGCAACCCATGCAATCCACGCGGCAACGATGAAGGCGAACACCCGGTGCGTCCAGTGAATCGCTGTCAATGCGGCGAACGGCAGATAGTCGCCGTCGGCAGTCTTGCCCAGGCTACGCCATAGCGTGAAACCATGCTGGAAATCCATCTGCGGCACCAGCGCGCCGTGACACAACGGAAAATCCATGCACGCCAGCGCCGCGTAATTGGTGCTGACCCAGCCGCCCAATGCAATCTGCATTGCCAGCAGGATGAGTGCAATGCATGCCGGCGCGCGCAGCGATAACGCAGCGCGAGCGACTGCCGGATGATCGTTCTGCCGCGCCGCGACCCATGTCAGCATCGCCAGCAGCGTCATGCCCAGCAGCAGATGGATCGTCACGATGATCGGCTGCAGCTTCATCGTCACCGTCCATGCGCCGAACGCGCCCTGCACGCAGACGAACAGAAACAATGCAACCGGGAAGCGCGGCGAAAACTGCGATTGCGTCTTGCCGCTGCGCAGCCAGAAACGCCAGGAAATCACAACGATGGCGATGATCAGTACGCCGATACCCATCGCCAGATAGCGATGAATCATCTCGATCCACGCCTTCATCACCGTGACGGGACCATCCGGCATCGCAGCTTCCGCCGCACGGATATGTTCCATTGCCTGCAACGGATTGGAGTGCCCGTAGCAACCCGGCCAGTCGGGGCAGCCCAAACCCGAATCGGTCAGGCGGGTGAAAGCGCCGAACATGATGACGTCGAAGGTGAGAAACAACGTCACCCACACCAGTTTGCGATACTTGTTGCTGTCCTTCGACGACCAGACGATCAGAAATGCAAGCAGTGCGACCAGAATGCCCTTGGTCGCCAGTTGAAACAACAGACCGAAGTTATCCAATTGATGAAGCTTTCAATAATTTATTCAGATCTTTCTTGATCCGGTTCGGATCGGCATCCTTCGGAAACCGCATCATCAGGTTGCCTAGCGGATCGATCATGTACAGATGGTCATAGACTGTAGTGCCGTCCTCCGCCGGCAGCCAGCTCTTCACCAGATCGGAGCTGGCACGCAGCATGTGCGTGCCGTCGTATTCGCGCATCAGCATGGTATCCAGCGGCTGTTCGTCGGTGATCAACCAGACGCGTTCGATGCGATCCATTTCCTTGCCCTGCGTCAGACGCAGTTGGCGCATGTCGTACAGTTTCTTGCGGCAAGCATCGGCACAGTCCGCCTTATCCACCTGCAGCATGATCCATTTGCCCTTGTATGCGTCGAGACCCGTCGGCGCGCCGTCCAGCGCCTTGCTGTGCAAATCGGGAATCGGATAATCGCGCGGATCGATGAATGCGCCGTAGTTGGTCCGCCCCTCTGGCTTGATGACGTAATACGTCAGATAGGAAGCGATGATCGGCGAGGCGCAGACCAGGATGACGGCGAACAACTTCCAGCGGCCCGCATGCTTGTTCGGTTTATCTGCTTTCTTGTTTGCTTCCACGTCTGAATCCCGTCACGACAAAAAAGAGAAATGCCATCGCCGTCAGTGCATACCACTGGAAGGCATAGGCGCGATGTTTTTCCACACCGCTCGACGGCAACGGCCAGTCACGTACCAAACCGTCATGCGTATCGTTCGTCTGCTCGACCAGCATCGGATATGTGCCAAGGCCACTCGCCGCGGCAAACTCGGCCGCATCCAGATTCTGCACGATCGCCCCTGGTTTTAATGCCTCGGGTGAACCCAGCTGCATGACGTGGCCGACGCCATAGCGCAAGACACCTTCGATTTCCACCATCCCTGTCGGCGTGACTATCGGCGGCAGTTGCGTACGCACCACTGGATTACGCGGAATCCAGCCGCGTGCAACCAGCACATGCAAATCGGTGGTCGCTATTTTAAACGGCATCAACAGATAGAACCCGGCAATGCCGTCGTGCGGACGGTTGTCCAGATAAACGGGCCAGCCGTGCACGAATTCGCCGCGCAGCAATACATGGCGATATTCGATTTCCGAGGTCGGCATGTGGGTCAGCGCTTGGCCGTCAAACCGGATCGGCGCTTCGGCCTGACGCGCGCGCATCATCGCTTCGATCGCCAGTTTCTCGTCACCGCGCCGCGTTTGCCATTGGGCAAGCGATATGCCGGCTACCATCACGATGACGGTCGCGATAAATGGAACCAGTCGAAATCTGAATCGCATTACAATGTCGTTTCACTCAATAGGGCTGCGCCGGCTCTTCCATTCGGTCACACGCATGAAAATTCTCGTCGCCATCGCCTTCATCCTGATCCTGTCCAGCCTCGCCTCCGCACTGTTTTTCCTGATGCGCGACAAGGGAAAAAGCAATCGTACCGTGAAGGCGCTGGCCATGCGCGTCGGCTTTTCGGTCACGCTGTTCATCCTGATCCTGATTGCCTGGCATCTCGGCTACATCCAGCCTACCGGCATTCGCTAACGTCCTGCCTGTGATGATCTGCCGGTAGCATTCTGTTTTAAGCGCTGCTGTTTCGTCCGTAAAAAAGCCGCACCAAAGTGCGGCTTTTTTCATCGCAGAATATCGCGCTACAGCCAGTACACGACCACATACAGACCGAGCCACACGACGTCAACAAAGTGCCAGTACCAGGCTGCACCTTCGAAGGCAAAATGGTGATCCGGTGTGAAGTGCCCCTTCAGGATGCGATACAGCACCACACTCAGCATGATCGCACCCATCGTTACGTGGAAGCCGTGAAATCCCGTCAGCAGGAAGAAAGTCGAGCCGTAAATGCCTGACGTCAGCTTCAGATTCAGCTCGGTATAGGCGTGGATGTATTCGTATGCCTGAAAGCCCATGAAGATCGCGCCGAGCAGGATCGTCAGAAACAACCAGATCGCCGCCTGCTGACGGTGATTGGCACGAATCGCATGATGGGAAATCGTCAGTGTGATGCCGGACGTCAGCAACAACGCCGTATTGATGGTCGGAATCCAGAACGGCCCCATCGTCGCGAAGGATTCGATCGTGCCGGCCGGACCGATATTGCCCCAGTGCGCTGCAAAATCCGGCCACAGGATCTTGTGATCCAGATCGGCCAGCCACGGCATCGTGATGCTGCGGGCATAGAACAAGGCGCCGAAGAATGCGCCGAAGAACATGACTTCGGAAAAGATGAACCAGCTCATGCTCCAGCGGAACGAGGCATCGATGCGCTTGCTGTACAGCCCGCCTTCCGATTCCTTGATCGCGTCACCGAACCAGTGATAGAGAACGTACAGCACACCGAGCAGGCCGATCATGTTCACATACGCGCCCCAACCGGCACCATTGACCCACGCCGATGCACCGATCATCACAACCAGCATCGATATCCCGGCCAGCAGCGGCCATCTGGACGGGCCCGGCACGAAATAATACGGCGCTTCCGTATGTTGTGTACTCATCTCCATCTCCCGATATCCATAAATAATATATCTATCAATCAGTCATGCGATGCAACGATAAGACCGAGAACAGCTCGGCCTCATCCGGTATCACCCTGCCGTCGCCGGCGATGTTGTTTCTGCCTTCTTGTTGTCCCGGCCGCCGATTTCAAAAAACGTATACGACAACGTGATCGTCTTTACATCCTTCGGCAAATCCCGATCCAGATAAAACACGACAGGCATTTGTCTTGCCTGGCTGGCCGTCAACGTCTGTTGCTGGAAACAGAAGCATTCGACCTTCTTGAAATGTGGCGCCGCCTGTTGCGGGGCATAGCTCGGTATCGCCTGTGCTTCCACGGTGCGCGGCTGCGTATTGACCACTTCGTACACGACCTGCGTCATCTCGCCCGGATGCACCTGCATACTGCTGACCGTCGGACGGAAGCGGAACGGCCCCTGCGTGTTCGCATCGAACTCGACGGTAATCGTCCGGCTCTTGTCGATCTGCGAATTGTCGATCGGCTTGACCTTCACGCCTTCCGTTTCCTGGAAGGCCAGGACATTGATGCCTGTCAGTTCGCAGATTTGCTTGTACAGCGGCACCAGCATGTAGCCGAAGCCGAACATCATGACCGCAACGACAACGAGCTTGCCGAACATCCTGGCATTCAGCCGGTGCGTCGCATTGTCGTTGCGTTTTTCCATCTTTGTCTCACATGAACCAGACATGCTTGGCGATCACGCCGAACATGAACATCGCCGCGATCACCGCCAGAATGATGGCGGTGCGCAGATTACGTCGTTTCAGCTCATCCATGGCTATGCCCGTCGGCGTCCGCGATTCACTTGACGGTCGGTGGCGTTTCGAACGTATGGAAAGGCGCAGGGCTCGGCACTGTCCATTCCAGACCTTCCGCACCGTCCCACGGCTTGTCCGCTGCCGGCGCTCCACCACGGATCGTCGGCAGCACGACGGCGAGCAGGAAGTACAACTGCATCACGCCGAAGCCGATGCCGCCGATCGACGCGATCATGTTGAAATCGGTGAACTGCGCAGGGTAGTCGGCATAGCGGCGCGGCATGCCGGCCAACCCCAGGAAGTGCATCGGGAAGAACGTGATGTTGAAGGTGATCAGCGAGCCCCAGAAATGGATCTTGCCGCGCGTCTCGTTGTACATGTGGCCGGTCCATTTCGGACCCCAGTAGTAGAAACCGGCAAACAGAGCAAACAGCGACCCGGCCACCAGCACGTAATGGAAGTGCGCCACCACGTAGTAGGTATCCTGCAGCTGGATGTCAATTGGCGTCACAGCGAGGATCAGCCCGGTGAAGCCGCCCATCGTGAACACGAAGATGAAGCCGATCGCGAACAGCATCGGCGTTTCGAACGTCATCGAACCGCGCCACATTGTTGCCACCCAGTTGAAAATCTTCACGCCGGTCGGCACTGCGATCAGCATCGTTGCATACATGAAGAACAATTGTGCGGTCACCGGCATGCCGGTCGTGAACATGTGATGTGCCCACACCATGAACGACAGGATCGCGATCGATGCCGTCGCATAGACCATCGATGCATAACCGAACAATTGCTTGCGGGCGAAAGCCGGAATGATGTGCGAGACGATGCCGAACGCCGGCAGAATCATGATGTACACCTCCGGATGTCCGAAGAACCAGAAGATGTGCTGATACATTACCGGATCACCGCCGCCTGCGGCATTGAAGAACGATGTGCCGAAATGGCGGTCGGTCAGCGTCATCGTGATCGCGCCGGCCAGCACCGGCATCACGGCCAGCAGCAGATAGGCCGTAATCAGCCACGTCCAGCAGAACATCGGCATTTTCATCAGTGTCATGCCGGGCGCGCGCATGTTCAGAATCGTGACGATGATGTTGATCGAACCCATGATCGACGACGCACCCATGATATGCAGCGCGAAGATCGCCAGATCCATGCCAGGCCCCATTTGCACCGTCAGCGGCGCATACAGCGTCCAGCCAGCGGCCGTAGCACCGCCCGGCACAAAGAAGGAGAGAACCAGCAGGATGGCAGCCGGCGGCAACAACCAGAACGAAAAGTTGTTCATGCGCGCGAACGCCATGTCGGATGCACCGATCTGCAGCGGCACCATCCAGTTCGCAAAACCGACAAACGCCGGCATGATGGCGCCGAATACCATCATGATGCCGTGCATCGTCGTCAGCTGATTGAAGAATTCCGGCTGCATCAGTTGCAGGCCGGGATGGAACAGCTCCGCGCGAATCAGCATCGCCAGAACGCCGCCCGACAGCAGCATGGCGAAGGAGAACCACAGATAAAGGGTGCCGATATCCTTGTGGTTGGTCGCGTAGACCCAGCGGCGCCAGCCGTGCGGATGATCGTGCGCGTGGTCGTGACCGTGCGCTGCATTGTGCGTATGATCGACTGCAGTTGTGCTCATCTCAAGTCTCCTGATTGTTACTTGCGTGCGGCGACGATTTCGGCCGGTTGCACGATGTTCTCTGCAGCCTTGTTGGACCAGCTGTTACGCGTATAGGTGATGACGGCCGCAATCTCGGTATCGGACAGTACTGGCGCCCATGCCGGCATCGCGTTCTTGCCGTGCATCACGATATCGATTTGCCCTGCTTTAGGTCCCAATACCAGCGGGCCGCCGTCCAGTGCCGGGAAACTGCCCGGCACGCCCTTGCCATTGGCCTGATGGCAGGCAACGCAATTGGCGGCATAGACTTTTTCGCCGCGCTGGATCAGCTCGTCCAGCGTCCAGGTTTTGGTCGGATCGTCGGCATTGGCTGCCATTTCCTTTTTCTTCTCGTCGACCCACTTCTTGTAGTCTTCTTCGCTGACGACATTCACGACAATCGGCATGAAGGCGTGATCCTTGCCGCACAGTTCCGCGCACTGGCCGCGATAGGTGCCGATCTTCTCGGCACGGAACCAGGTGTCTCGCACGAAGCCAGGAATCGCATCCTGCTTGACGCCGAATGCAGGAATCATCCACGCATGAATGACGTCGTTGGCCGTCAGCACTATGCGGATCTTCTTGTTGACCGGAACGACGACCGGATTGTCGACCTCGATCAGGTAATTCTCGTTCTTGGCAATCGAGGAGTCGACGATCTGTTCGCGCGGCGTCGCCAGATTGGAAAGGAAATTGATGCCCTGACCTTCACCGTTCAGGTAATCGTAGCCCCACTTCCACTGCATGCCGGTCGCCTTGATCGTGATGTCGGCATTCGACGTGTCCTTCATCGCGACCACCGTCTTGGTCGCCGGCAATGCCATGCCGATGACGATCAGGAAGGGAACGACGGTCCAGGCAATTTCTACTGCGGTGCTTTCATGGAAGGTGGCCGACTTGTGGCCAAGGGATTTGCGATGCTTGAGAATCGAGTAGAACATCACCGCGAACACGGCGATGAAGATCACCAGGCAGATGATCAGCATCATGGTGTGCAGCGAGTAGATTTCCTCGGCGATCTTCGTGACGGGCTGCTGAAAATTGAGCTGACGCACTGCCGGTCCGCCGGGACTATCGGTCACTGCCCAGGACGGCATGCCCGCCGCCAGCAGCGACGCACCGAACATCAACGATTGAAGGCGCTTCGCATGTTTCATGATTTCCCCAAAAGCCCAAAATAAGAATTTTGTTATTGGTACCGGGTAAACCTGCTTGTCTCCTCACCCAGTTCCCGGCGCAGCTCCTGCAGGAACTGTCGCCGCTTGCCTTCCGTCAGGAATCGTCCGACATCGACACGTATACCGGAAGATTCCAGACCAATCAATCGATTGTGCGAAGCCGGTTGAATAATGATTGTCCGGTTCCGTCTCAATCGGAACTGCTGCGACTTCTCGCCCCGGACCAGCTCGACCAACAGCCAGTCGTCCGACAGGACGATGTGTTCGCGATCTGTCGCGTGGCGAGCGTAATGGATGAATGCACAGGTAACCGCCGTCAATTCCATTAACGAAAAGCCGAGGATGAACCACGCGCCGCGATAGGTGAAATAGATTGCGACCGCCAGCGATGCCGTACACAGAAGTGCGTAGGCCTTCGCCAACTGTCGCGGGGAAATGGAGCAGTTACGCTTCAGCAGCCATTCACGGTTCGATCCCATCGTGCACCGCCTGAACGGACTGCGCCCACCATATCACCATCGCGCAAAACCGTCGAAGTATAAGTCTGAATTGTCAGACTGATCAAGCATAAAAAATCCTGCACCGCAGCGCACGCCACGCATGGCTTTACGCCCGATTCCGTTTCTTTTGCACAGCCTCTTCACGACAACTTTGCGCACTGCAGCATGACACCTGCAAATGCATCCGGGGGAGAATCTCCCTTATTTCTTTGGCAAGTCGAAGCGGATGATCGCTTCCCCGCTCGACGTCGTGCGCGGCACCGGCCGGAAAGCGTGGCCGTAGACGATCTCGAACGTCAAAGGAATCTTGCCGTCCGCGGATCGCATTCCTTCCAGCGCATCCGTGACGCGCTGCCACGCCTGACGCCCCATCAGTCCGCGACTGCGCGTATCGAGCGGATTGCCGCCACAGGCACGCACGTCCGCCATCAACCGCTCGACCGAACCGTAGGTCACGGTCAGCGTTTCCATGTCCATCACCGGCGTGGCAAACCCGGCCTGGACCAGCATGTCGCCGAAATCGTGCATGTCGACAAACGGCAGCACATGCGGCATGGCGTCGGCAGCCGCAAAGGCAGCGCGCAATTCCTTGAACGTGTCAGGGCCGAAACAGGAAAACATCAACAAGCCGTCTCGGCGCAGAATGCGCCGCCATTCGGCAAATACGCGATCGGGCTGTGGATACCAGTGCAACGCCAGGTTTGACCAGACCAGATCAACCGCATCTGCGCCAAACGGCAACTGCGCAAAATTGCCCGACAACAGCCCACCGCGCGCGCCAAGCAATCCGTTTCTGCCTGGCAGCCATTGCTGCAATAAACGATGCAATGCCGACAGCCCTTCCTTTTGCACCGATTGCGCGTGCTGCAGCATTGCCGCCGATGCATCCAGCCCGATCACTTCGGACTGTGGAAAGCGTTTCTGCAAAGCCGCCAGATCCGCACCTTCGCCGCAACCGGCATCCAGCACGCGATGCGGTTCGATCTTGATCAGCATCAGCCGTTCATGCATGCGCTGCGCCACCTCGCGGCGCAGGAATTGCGATTCGGCGATGCGCGACGAATCGCCGAACAGCGCACGCACACGCGCCAGATCGATGGGCGCACTGAGATGGGAATCCGACGGGGTATGTTCGACAGGCACGATGGAAACAGAACCGGCAATGAGATAATGCGCACAAGTTTACACGCATGGAGACAAGGCTGCGATGCTCGATCGGTTTCCCGACTGGACGCTGCAATTGGCGCGACGCCTGCCATCCGCCATTCCGCATGCCATTTCGCGCACCATCCCATCCTCATGCGCCCTGTGCGGCTCGACCGGAAATGCAGCATTGTGCGATGCCTGCAGCAAGCATTTCCTCACCACGCACGATCATCGTTGTCCGCAATGCGCACTGCCTGTTTCCGCAAACGAAACACTTGGCCCGCAACGATGCGGTGCCTGCCTGACAGCACCGCGCGCCTTCGATGCCACCATCGTCGTGGCCGATTACGCTGCGCCGCTCGATCATCTGGTGCTGGCGCTGAAATTCGGCAGCCGCCTCGCGCTCGCGCCACTGTTCGCACGTCTGCTGCATCAGGCGATACAACAATCCGACATGCCGATGCCGGATCTGCTGACCGCAGTTCCATTGGGCGACAAACGTCTGGCGGAACGCGGCTTCAATCAGGCACTGGAAATCGCTCGGCCGCTGGCGCGCATGCTTGCAGTCCCATTCGAACCGCAATTGCTGGCGCGCTCGCGCGAAACGCTGATGCAGTCGCGGCTGCATCCCGACGAGCGGCATCGCAACATTCGCCATGCCTTTGTGTTGCAGAAGCATGCGATCGAGCGCATCCAGGGCCGGCAAGTAGCCATCGTCGATGATGTAATGACCACCGGAGAAACGCTCAACGAGATCGCCGCCACGCTGAAGCGCAGCGGCGCTTCCCGCGTCACCAATCTGGTATTTGCACGCACGCCGCTAAAATAGCGACCGGCAGCGGCAGTGCAAGTATCATGGCGCCCGTGACGTATGCCGCATACGTCACGCACCCGATCTGCGCATCAAGAAGGAGAATCGCTTGTTTCACGTCGTTCTGGTCGAACCAGAAATTCCGCCCAATACCGGTAACGTCATCCGCCTGTGCGCCAATACCGGCGCACAATTGCATCTGATCGAGCCTCTCGGCTTCCCGCTTGACGATGCAAAAATGCGTCGCGCGGGCCTCGATTACCACGACTATGCAACGATGAAGGTGCATCGCGACTGGCGGGCCTTCCTTGATTCCGCCACGCCCGAATCCCCGCTGGACCCGACGCGCATGTTCGCACTGACGACGCATGGCTCAACGCCCTTCGCCGGCGTGACGTTCCGGCCAGGCGACATTTTCGTATTCGGCTCGGAAACGCGTGGCCTGTCGCCCGCGTTGCGTGACTCTTTCCCCGCTTCGCAACGCATCCGCCTGCCGATGCGCCCGGACAATCGCAGCCTGAACCTGTCCAATACCGTCGCTGTCGTCGTCTATGAAGCATGGCGGCAGAACGGCTTCGCCGGTGGTAGCTGAATCGGCGGATTTGCGCTGCGAACTTGCGCTACAGACTTGCGTTACGCACTTACGCTACGATAGACAGCCTATGTCCTCTTTCCAACCTGCCGCATGGCGCGTCCGTCCTGTGGCTTTCGATACGGGAAAATCATGAACTTTCGCCCTGTCACATTCCTCATCGCATCTATGTTGGCCGCGTTGATGGCGTCTGCCGCTCTTGCCCAGCAACATCCGGCCGATGCCATCCGCATCGATCATTCCTATGCGCGCGCCACCATGCCGGGCCAGACCAGCGGCGGCGCTTATTTGACATTGGAAAATCGCAGCGACCATGCCGACACGCTGATCGCCGTGCAGTCTCCTGTCGCGCAATCGGTGGAAATCCACACGATGGCCATGAACGGCAACGTGATGCGGATGCGCGAAATCGGCACGATCGACATCAAGCCGGGCGAGAAAATCACCATGCGCCCCGGCGAGGGTTATCATCTGATGCTGATGGGTCTGAAAGCGCCGTTGAAAGCCGGTGACAGGCTGCCGGTGACGCTGACCTTCCGCAAGGGCGGCAAGGTGGAGACCACGATCATCGTCGTCGATGGCAGCATGAATCACGGAGAAATGGGCCATCATCACTGAACCATGGCCATCGCCGACGAAAAATAAACAACGAAGCAAATAAAAAGGACGCAGCAAGCGTCCTTTTTATTTGCAGGCTCATCGCCCGTTCATCGCGCGCCGTAGCGCCGATACACTTCCTGACTTCCATCCGCCCGCAACAGCAGCACATCATAGGCATCGGCCACCCTGTCCGGCATTTCCATCCCCGGCGAACCAAGCGGCATGCCGGGGACCGCCAGGCCGACGGCACGCGGCTTTTCGGCCAGCAAACGCCGTATCTCGGCGGCCGGCACATGGCCTTCCAGCGCGTAACCACCCACAGTCGCGGTATGGCAACTACCCAGCGCAGCCGGTATGCCAAGGCGCGCGCGATACGCCGCCGTATTAGGCACGTTGTGCGCCTTTACCGCAAAGCCGTTTTCCTGCAGATGCGCGATCCATTGCGTGCAGCAGCCGCAGGTCTCACTCTTGTATACCTCGATGGTTTTACCGTCCTGCCCGCCGCGCGCATGCGCCAGAGCCGGCGCCACGCAAAGCGCCATCATCGCCTTCATCAACGTACGTCGCTGCATCATCACTCCTGATCGCCATAAACGAAAAGCCGCAATTGCGGCTTTTCGGATTGAAAGAGAATCGATGCTCAGGCCGGTTCCGGCTGCGCACCCATGCGATTCACGATTTCCTTGCGGTAGCGGTTAAGCTCTTGCACCGTGCCGAACGTGCGCTCGAACAGCAGCGACATGTTGTGCAGGATGCGGTCGACCACTTTCTTTTCCCATTCGCTGTCGAACTTGATCTGGAAATCCAGCCAGCGCTCCAGCCATTCCGGGTCCGGCAGGCGCGACTGCACCGTATCGTTCGGGAACAGGGCCTGGTTCACATGCAGGTTGGTCGGATGCAGCGGCTTTTCGGTGCGGCGCGCCGATGCCATCAGTACGCCGATCTTGGCGAATGCGGCACGCGCGCTGTCACCGACTTCGTTCAAGGCTTTCTTCATGTAGCGCAGGTAGGCGCCGCCGTGGCGCGCCTCGTCCTGGCTGATGATCTTGTAGATCTGCTTGATGACCGGCTCCGTATGCCAGTCGGCGGCGCAACGATACCAGTGGTTCAGGCGGATTTCGCCGCAGAAGTGCATCATCAGGGTTTCCAGCGCAGGCGCCGGATCGAATTCGAAACGCACGTTGTGCAATTCCTCTTCCGTCGGCACCAGCTCCGGACGGAAACGGCGCAGATATTCCATCAGCACCAGCGAATGTTTCTGCTCTTCGAAGAACCAGACGGACATGAAAGCGCAGAAATCGCTGTCGCCGCGATTGTCGCGCAAGAACATCTCGGTAGCCGGCAATGCCGACCATTCGGTGATCGCATTCATGCGAATCGTTTGTGCCTGTTCGTCGGTCAGTTTCGAACCGTCGAATTCATCCCATGGAATATCGTTTTCCATGTTCCAGCGAACCTGCTCCAGCGATTTGAACAATTCTGGGTACAGCATACGTCCCTTATTAATATGGATTGAGATGGATTGCGTTAAGTCCTTGATTCTACCAAGAAATTCCCGCATAACCGACAAATCCGACAGCTTTCGTCAAGCAAAACGCTGAAAGAAATTCACGAATGGCAACAATTTGTTCAATTTGGCTGTTTAAAAGCGGATGTCGGCGACTTGTCATGAAATTGCAATACGATATAAGGCACTTCCCTGAAAATGCGCAGTTACTGCTCCGGATTCCATTTGTTCGTGCGAACCACGCCCTCCACTCATAGACTTCCATCTGCCATGACGATCCGACCGCTTCTTCGTTTATCTCACCTATCTCTTCGCTTGTCGCTGCTGCGCCTTCTTCTGCTGACCGGCATGCTGGCAGCCGCACCTTCCCATGCCCAGAATGCCGCACCGGCACCTGCCGCACCGTCCTGCCCGGCCGTACTGAATCACACACCCGCGCGCTTGCAGGACGAAACGCCGCAGAATCTGTGCCGCTATGCCGGCAACGTGATCCTGGTCGTCAATACCGCCAGCTATTGCGGCTATACGAACCAATACGAGGGGCTGGAAAAGTTGTACGCGCGTTATCAGGCGCAAGGTTTCGTCGTGCTCGGCTTCACGTCCAACGATTTCCAGCAGGAACCCGACGCCAACAGCAAGATCGCCGATTTCTGCACTAACACCTACGGCGTGAAATTCCCGATGTTTGCCAAGAGTTCGGTGACAGGTGCGCAGGCCAATGCCTTCTATCAATCGCTGTTCCGTGCCGGCGCGGAGCCGCCGAAATGGAATTTCCACAAAATCCTGCTCGATCGCCGCGGCAATGTCGTCGGCAGCTATCCGTCGAAAGTGACGCCGGACGACGCGAAGCTGGTCGCCGATATCGAAAAGGCACTGGCAAGGAATTGACGCCGCGCATGCACCATCCGCGCATATAATCACCCACCGCAACAAGCGGGGGCCAACCCGCACTGCCCGCCTCGCCGCTGGCAGCGCACATTGGCGGAATGCTAGGATACGCGCTGGATCGGCCTTGCCGCCGGCGCGAAACGCCGCGCCGCGCATCCCCTTCCCCTACGTAACAAGCAGCAACAGACAGAAAGACTACGGCGCTCCGACGCCTTCATACCCATGCGCATCCTGATCATCGAAGACAACGCCGACATCGTCGCCAACCTGTACGCATTCCTGGAGCCGCGCGGCTACGTACTCGATTCAGCCACCAACGGCTATGCCGGTTTCGCGCTGGCTGCGCAGCACGAATACGATGCGATGATCTTGGACGTCAAGCTGCCCGGCATCGATGGCCTGGAAGTCTGCCACCGCATCCGTGACGAACTGAAGAAGGACACGCCGGTGCTGATGCTGACCGCACGCGACACACTGGACGACAAGGTCGCCGGTTTCGACAGCGGCGCCGACGATTACCTGGTCAAGCCGTTCTCGCTGCTGGAAGTGGAAGTCCGCCTGAAAGCGCTGATCCGGCGTGCGCGCGGCAAGAACCAGACAACCAATGCATTGACGGTCGGCGATCTGGTATTCGACACGTCCACCTACCAGGTCAGCCGCAACGGCGTGCCGATCAACCTGACGAAGACCGGCTTCAAGATCCTGACCTGTCTGATGAAGGAAGCTCCCAAGGTCGTCTCGCGCGAAACGCTGGAGCTGGAAGTCTGGGGTGATCATCCGCCGGACAGCGATGCGCTGCGCACTCACATCCACGCCCTGCGGCAGGCGCTGGACAAGTCCCACTCCTTCGCCATGCTGCGCACCGTACAGGGCATAGGCTACCGATTGGTGGCATCGGATGACACGGCCTAGCACGCTGCGCCGCCGCATCGTCATCGCGTATCTGTTCTTCGCGCTGGCGATCTGTACCTTCTTCGGCATCGTTGCCGCCGTCGCGATCGAAGGCGTCGAAGACCTGCTGGTCGACGAACACCTGCGCAGCATCGCCGCCTGGGCCTCACCGCGCCATGCTGCCGGCCTGCCGGTCGAAATGCCATCCGACATCAGCTTCTACCACAGTGCCGACATTCCGGAAGAATTACGCAATCTGCCGCACGGCGTCGACAAACCTGTCTTCGAAGGCAAGGTCGTCCATGTGCTGATCGGCGAAGATAACGCCGGCGAATATGTCGTCGTCGACCGCGCCAGCGAATACAAGAGCATCGAACGCACGATCTGGGCGATGATCATCGCCGGCTTCTTCGGCTTCGTTGCACTGTCGCTGTTCCTCGGCCGCTTCATCGCACACGGCTTCGTCGAACCCATCATCGATCTGGCCGATTCGGTCAGCAACGAAGGCGTCTCACCCAATCTGCCGCTGCTGTCCAGCAAGGACGAGCTCGGCGTGCTGGCGCGCGCTTTCGCCGACCACACGGCCGAATTAAAACGCTTCCTGACCCGCGAACGCTTCTTCACCGGCGACGTCAGCCACGAACTACGCACGCCGCTGACCATCATCACCGGCGCCGCCGAACTGCTGGTCGACCAGACTGCCGACCAGCCGGCACTGCAGGTTGCCGCACAACGCATCCTGCGCGCCGCCAGCGACGCAACCGAATGCGTCGGCGTCCTGCTGATGCTGGCGCGCGCGCCGGATCGCATCAACCGGCCGCAAACCTATGTCGACGACGTCATCCGCGAGCAGGTCGCACGCTGCCGCCCTTTGCTTGCCGGCAAGCCCGTCGAATTGCGTTACGAGGGCGACAACGATTTCGCCGTCGCCGCGCATAAGGAATTGCTATCTTCCGCAATCGGCAACCTGATCCGCAACGCATGCCAGTACACGGAGCGCGGCACCGTCACCGTGCGCGTGCAGGACACCTCTGTCATCGTCGAAGACACCGGCCCCGGCCTGTCGGAATCGGTACACGCTCATCTCAGCAACGGCATCCCGACCAAACCGCTGGTCGGCTCGGCCGGCACCGGCCTCGGACTCGCACTGGTCATGCGCATCTGCGAATACCTCGGCGCCAGTCTGCATGTAGAAAATAATCCAAAAAATGGCAGTAATTTTCGAATTGATTTTAAAGCAACTTTAACGAGTACTTAACATCATCTTCATGTCTTCTTAAGCTCCGCGGCGATAACCTGCGACTGTGCATTTAGGCCGTATCTCCCTCGGAAATACAGCTTTCCGCCGCCACCGATTCGATGCAGTTCCGACGGTGGACGGATATCCGGCACGGCGCCGGATGAAGTGCGCGAATAAATGCAGTGGTACAGACGATCTTTCAGATTTTTCTGATGATCGATAAAAACATGGTCGACAAACGACCGCCACATTGACCAACGTCGCTTCAGCCGTACGGAGCGCGCTAGAAAACTTGAGGAAGATAATGGAACTCTTAAGCTCCCCGGCCTTTTGGGCCGCCCTAGGCAACATCATGCTGATCAACATCGTGCTGTCGGGTGACAACGCGGTTGTGATCGCGCTGGCGGCCAAATCGCTGCCGCCGAAGCAAAAGAAAATGGCCGTCCTGTACGGTAGCGCCGCAGCAATCATCCTGCGTATCGTGCTGACCATCTTCGCACTGAAACTGTTGACGCTGCCCTACCTGAAGCTGGTCGGTGCCGTCGCGCTGTTCTACATCGGCGTGCAACTGCTTGCCGAAGAAGAAGGCGAAGAAGAGATCGAAGGCAACGGCAATCTGTGGGGCGCGATCAAGACCATCCTGATCGCCGACCTGGTGATGAGCCTGGACAACGTGCTCGGCGTCGCCGCTGCCGCCAACGGCAACCTGGTGCTGCTGATCATCGGTCTGGCAATCAGCGTTCCGCTGATCGTGTTCGGCAGCACCCTGGTGTTGAAGCTGATGGAAAAATTCCCGATCATCGTCACGCTGGGCGCTGCACTGCTGGGCTATCTGGCCGGTGAAATGCTGTTCTCCGACACCGCAGTCGCACCGTGGATCGAAGCCAACATTCCGCACCACGAGCTGTCGCTGTTCGGCAGTGGCCACCTGAGCATCCCTGGTCTGGTACTGGCCGTCGGCGTCGTCATCGTCGGCACCTACCTTGCCAAGCGCCACAGCAAGCCTGCTACCGCAGCGTAATCATTACCGGTACTTCTGCCGCATAGCGGTGGTTGATTGACAACGGCCCGGGAGCACTGCTCGCCGGGCCGTTTTTTTATCCGGTGTTTGCCGGATCAACGCATGCCTAGCGCTTGCTTAACGCTTGCGGATGCGGAAGTCGTGATCGGTCACGATGCGCGTCGCTGCAATCAGTCCATTCAATCCGAACAGCAGTTGCGTCAGGCTCTCCACCGATAACGTCCAGATGCGGCCTGCCGGCATCTGCGCCCCGGTTGTCGCAACGATCAGCGGCGCAATCCATTCTGCCTCTTCCGTCACGTCCAGCAGCACCATGCCTTCCGGCGACGTATGCATGTAGATCTCGCCGCCTGCCTCCAGACGAAAACAGATGCCGCACCCTGCGTCGGCACGGCCGCCGGCCATTCTGCGTTGCAGATGACGGCTTTGATGATCGATCCAGGTTTCGATATCGTAGGTGTCTTTCAACACGATCCACGGCCGCTCGATCGCTTCTTCGATGCCGTCATCTTCATTTTCTTCCATCATCATTTTTTGTTTCGAAGTACGTTCATTCATTGCGGCAACGTCGGATAAATACCACGCCATCACAGGCAATTACGCAGCGCGCATGATATCCTGCGCACCCTGTATCCACCCATTGTTCCTCGCCGTTCATGACGACCAACGAATCCGTACCGACCGCTTTTCAGACTGCACGCACACTGCTCAAGGAAATCCAGGAAAAATTCACCGTCTTCGGCGATTGCCAACCGCTGGCCATCGGCATCGACAAGCAATTGATCGCGCAAATGCCCGACGTCAGCCGCCGCGTACTGCGCATGGCGCTGGGCATGCATACCAATTCGTTGCGCTATCTGAAAAGCATGGAAAAGGCCACGGTGCGCTTCAACCTCGACGGCACCGAGGCCGACGCGGTGACCGATGAACATCGTGCACATGCCACGACGACGCTGAAGGAACGCTTCAAGAAAAATGCCGAACAACGCAAGGCACAGCGTCAGGCAGAAGAAACGCAGCGCAAAGCCGAAGAAGCGGACCGCCGTCGCGCCGACAAGCTGAACCAGCTGGCCGCCAAGTTCTCGCGCAAGAACTGATCTTCGGCGCCTTCTCGGGCGCTACCAGTAGGTCCACAGCATCTTCGCCGCCAGTATGTACAGCAGGCAGGCGAAAATCCTTTTCAATATCGGCACCGGCAGCCGGTGCGCAAGGCGCGCACCGAGCGGCGCCGTTACCACGCTACCGCAGACGATGCCGATCAATGCCGTGATCGAAATGAAGCCGATCGTACCGTCCGGCAGTTCCGGAATGCGCCAGCCGGAGATGATGTAACCGATCGTGCCGACCACGGCCAGCGGAATGCCCATCATCGCGCCGGTGCCGATCGTCTTTTTCATCGGCACGCCGCACCACAGCATGAACGGAATCGTCAGGAAAGCGCCGCCTGCCGACACCAGCCCGCTGATGATGCCGATCACCAAACCGACCAGGAACAATGGTCCGGTCGAGGGCAGCTCGCGTGCCGCTTTCGGCTTCTTGTTCAGCAGGATTTGCGTCGCGCCGAAAAACACGATGATGGCGAAGGCCAAGGCCAGATGGCGTTGCGGAATCCAGGCCGAAACCGACGTCGCCAGCAGACTGCCCACGACCAGACCCGGCGTCATCCGCTTGACGATGTGAAAGTCCACGCCGTCGAACTTCATGTGTTCGCGCACGCTGGAACTGGATGTGAACACGATCGACGCCATGCAGGTTGCCAGCGCCATATGCACCACGTGATCCGGTGCGAAATGCTGAGCGGCGAACAATGCCGCGATGATCGGCACCAGTGTCATGCCGCCGCCGATACCGAGCAATCCCGCCAATACGCCGACGAAAGCGCCGGCCAGCACATAGGAAACAAACCAGATCATGCGTCGCCGCCCCTTGCCGACACATCTGTCGACGACGATGCATGCACGGCATGCGGGCAAACTACAATCGACAGGAAATCCAGGGTCACGACAACACTCCGAAAACGGGATAGCCAAGAGTAACAGAACGCACACCGGAACAGGCGCTCGTTTACACTAGCGGCCATGACGCCACCCGCCACCCGCACCGATGCACGCAGATCGCTGCGCTGGCTTTTCGTGCTGGGCTTTTCTCTTCTACTGCATCTGCTGGTCATCGGCCGCGCCGGCGAATGGATATCATTGCCGTCTCCGGCGGCATCGGCAGATGACGTGATCGATGCAGAGCTGATCGCGCCTCCGCCTCCCCCGGCACCGCCACCCAAGCCGAAACCCAAACCCAGGCCAAAGCCGCATCCCAAACCGCGTCCCGCTCCGAAAAAATCCGAGCCGCCGGCTCCTCCCGCATCGGCGAAACAAACTGCCGATATCCAAAGCGACGCCATCGCATCGTCGGCAAACGCAGCAGATACTGCAACCGATCCGGCAGGCGAGACTGCCGAACCGGTGGAGCCGGATTACACGCTAGACCTTCCGCCCTCCGCGACACTGGAATACGACGTGCAGAAAACACCGGTCGACGGCCAGCCCACCTATGGCAGCGGCACCATCGCCTGGCATCAGGATGGCAGCCGCTACACGATCGACGGCGATTTCGGGGTACTGTTCATCACCGCGCTGCACTTCCACAGCGAAGGCGCAATAGAGAATGGCGGCATCGCGCCCGATCTGTACAGCGAAAAGCGTTTCCGACGCGCCGAGACCAGTACACGCTTCGAGCGCGAATCCAATACGATCAGCTTTTCGACCTCTTCGAAAACCTATCCGCGCACCGGCACCGAACAGGATCGCGCCAGCATCATCTGGCAATTGGCCGGCATCGGCCGCGGCGACGAAACGCGCTACGTTCCCGGGGCCGTGTTCGATGTCATCGTCACCGGCACACGCGATGCCGAACCATGGCAGATTCAAGTCGTCGGACAGGAGAATATCGACTTCGACGGTCGCGCACTCGGTGCGTGGCATGTGGTGCGCGCGCCGCGTGCGCGCAGTCGCGACCAGAAGCTCGACATCTGGTTCGCACCGCAACTGCAGTGGTATCCGGTACGCCTGCGCTATACGGAACCCAATGGCGACGTCCTGAACATGACGCTGACCGACTTGAACGATTCTGCTGTACCTTAGTCAGATATTTCCACCTTATTTCATCCTCACACCGGTAAAAACGATGAAGCAATCCCTTTTCCGCTCCATTCGCCCTGTGCATGCAGCACTGCTGGCGTGCGCGCTGATCGCCTCGCACGGCGCAGCGGCGCAAGGCAAGCGTGCTACCAGCCCGCCGCCCTCGGCCGACCTGAACTACACGATCAACGCCAACCAGCATGGCCTGTCGCTCAATGGCTCCGCCGACGTGCACTGGACCAACAAGGACGGACGCTACACGATCGTGACGGAAACCCGCGCCATGCTGCTCGGCAAGATCCTGGAAGCGAAGAGTGAAGGCACCATCGATGCGAACGGCCTGGTGCCGTTGTCATCCACCGAAAAACGCTACCGCAAGAAGGAAACCGTCACGACCTTCGATCGCCAGGCCAATACAATCACGTTCAACGCTTCCGGCAACAGCCAGCCAATCAAGGGCGGCGAACAGGATCGCAACAGCATCGTCTGGCAACTGGCCACGATGGCACGCAGCACGCCGTCGAAACTGAAGACCGGCGCCTCGCTTGCCATCGTCGTGGCAGGACAGAAGGATGCGGAAACCTGGCACTTCAAGGTCGGCAAGTCCGAAAAGATCAAATCGCCACTGGGCGATCTGAGTGCCGTGAAGATCAGCAAGGTCGTCAAAGATGGCGGCAAGGAACAGAAGATCGACATCTGGTTCGCACCGGCGCGCAACTGGTATCCGGTACGCATCCGCTTCGCCGAACCGGAAGGCGATTTCATCGAACAGACGATCGCCTCGATCACGCCGAAGTCCTGATGGCTGCCGTGCCGCAGTCGATGACGATGCCCGTCGCGGCCTTTCTTGCCTCCGTCGCGCCCTTATAATGCCGTCGATGAAAAACACAATGAATACATCGGAAGGCGCGCTCGTCCTGTTCAGCGGCGGGCAGGATTCCACCACTTGCCTGGCATGGGCGCTGGCGCGCTATGCGCATGTCGAAACCATCGGCTTCGACTACGGCCAGCGCCATGCAATCGAATTGGCCGTGCGGCCCACCGTGCTGCAGAAAATGCGCGCGCTGAATCGCGAATGGGACGAACGACTCGGCGACGACCACATGATCGACCTGTCGCTGATTTCGAAGATTTCCGACACCGCATTGACGCAGGATGTCGAAATCGCGATGCAGGAAAACGGCCTGCCGAACACCTTCGTTCCCGGCCGCAATCTGCTGTTCATGACGGTAGCCGCCACCGTCGCCTATCGCCGCGGACTGACGGTGCTGGTCGGCGGCATGTGCGAAACGGATTTTTCCGGCTACCCCGATTGCCGCGACGATACGATGAAGGCCTTGCAGGTCGCGCTCAATCTCGGCATGGCAACGAAACTGAAGGTGGAAACGCCACTGATGTGGATAGACAAGGCACAAACCTGGGCGCTGGCCGAAGATCTCGGCGGCCAGACGCTGCTCGACCTGATCCGCAAGGAAACGCATACCTGCTATCTGGGTGAACGCGGCGCACTGCACGACTGGGGCTACGGCTGCGGTACCTGCCCGGCCTGCGCCTTGCGCGCGCGCGGCTATGAAAATTTCATTGCCGGGGCCAACAAACCCGCCTGATCGTTTTCATCAAACTGCACGCAAAAACGGCGGTGTCCAGACACCGCCGTTTCTCTTTGTTGCAACGCCATGAATGCTAATTGATGTGGCGCCCTCGCCTCATCACATCACACCCTCACCTCGCTTCAATAACGCGGCGCAATCGGCGGATAAGACTGCTGTGGCGCCGGAGCCGGCGGCGGTGGCGTTACCGACGAAGGCGACGAGGTTGACGAAGGTGGAGGGGGCGGCGTGCCGACTACGGTCGTCGTGGTTTCGCGGTAGATCCCACCGCTCTCCACGCTACCCGACACCGTTCCCTGCCCGTGTATGCGTTTGACGCATTCCTGGCGATCGGAGGGCGGCAGCACGTTGCAGCGCGCCGTCGCATTTTCCTCGTATGAGCTACTTTCGGTCAAATGGCCGCGCTTGGCTTCGCCACGCGCTGCAGCGGCTTCGCGCAGGCAGGTGGTGCGATCCTGCTGGGAGCTGCCGTCCACGCAGGCGGCTCTTTCCTTCTGGTAGGCATTGCCGCCGGCCGGAGCCGCCAGCGCCTGGCCGGAAAAGCCGGCGAGACAGCATGCGAGGGCAGTGACTGCGGCCCGTGAGGCTGCGGACATGACGGAAAACGAACAATGAACGAATGGCATGGCAGTCTCCTGTCATCGAAAATCCTCATTGTAGGAAAAACTCGGCGTCGCGTATGTGCGGTAGCGGACGCAGCATTTCAGCGCATTACAGAGCAATGCAAGACAATGTCCACAGGAATGCTGCATTTCCTGCGCACAATCATTTCATTCGATGACATACTTGCGACTGCAGGTACTGCAACATGAAAACTTTCCGCCGCCACCGGCAATCTCATCATCACTGACCGCCAAGAGAGACGCAATGGGTTCTCCACCGACTTCCCGCCGCAAGCACTTCTCGATGCTGCGCGAATTCCATCTCGCCGATTTCTTTACGCTGGGCAATGCAGCCTGCGGCGTCGCTGCAGTCTTTCTGGCGATGCTGTACATGGGCAGCCAGTCGCTCACGCATTTCTACGCCGCAGCCGCGATGGCACCGGCCGCCTTCCTGTTCGACGTACTGGATGGACGCATCGCGCGCTGGCGCCAGCAGCATTCGTCGCTGGGACGCGAGCTCGATTCGCTGGCCGACGTGATTTCCTTCGGCGTCGCCCCGGCCACGCTCGGTTTCGCCGCCGGCCTGAATGGCGGCTGGGACTGGATCGCGATGATCTATTTTGTCTGCTGCGGCGTCAGCCGGCTGGCGCGTTTCAACGTCACGGCGGAGGAACTCTCCGAAGGCAGCGACAAGGTCGCCTATTTCGAAGGCACGCCGATCCCGACCAGCGTCATCCTCACCGGCATCCTGGCGTGGCTGGCTTCCAACGGGCAGGTCGGCGACGCATTGTTCGGCGGCGCTTGGACCTTCCTGTCGTGGCAACTGCATCCGGTGGCACTGCTGTTTGCGCTGTCGGGCACGTTGATGATCAGCAAGACGCTGCACATTCCGAAGCTGTAGATTGTCTTCCCGCGTGAGATTCCGCACAGAAATCTCCCACGCACCCGCCTAATCTGAACGCCATTCCATGACGGATTCGCGCAAGCGAATTCAACGCGTTGAATGTAACAAGGCGTAAATGGATTTGGCGCGATCGGCAAACGGGCTTTCAATATCCTCTGTCAATCGCCTCACATTGACGAAGGGGAGCAATATGAACGTCAAACTTGCCGCCTTGATGGCAATCCTGCTCGGCGCCAACATCGCCGCCGCGCAACCGCTACGGCACGCCGTGCCGGAAAAATCTTCCACCGCAGCACGTCAGAGCGTGACGAAATCGCAAGCCAAGGCTGCGAAGATGGCTGTCGTCGTGGAAAATTTCGAAAGAATCGATGCCAATAACGATGGCATCGTCACACGCAACGAATTGCGCGCTTACGCGCTGTCGATGCGCCGTCATGTGCCGATGACCTGATGCGACGTCGCACTGCGTCTTTTACCGCATGCCTGAGGTCACATGTTTTGTGCCACATCGATGACAGATCGTTAAAGCACTTATTCCATAAAGCACTCATCCCGCATTACTGCCGTCGTCCCGTTTGATGGCCTTGGCAACTGCCTCCACCCGCGCCTCGCGAATTGCTTCCGGCACACGCTGCAACTGGTCTGGATGACGCTGCCGCACCCATTCCGCAATCTTGCCGCCATCGACGGTCTGTGCCGTTGCCAACGCCTGTTGCAGATAGGCGCGCTGCGGAAACGGCACGTCCTCGAAACCGGTGCGTCCGCGATGATCGCATTCCGACGCCGCCAGCATGTCGAGAAAGCGCTGCGGCTTGCGGAAAGCATCGCAGCGCTCGAACAGCGTGACGATCGTCGAAGCGCGCAATTCCAGCGCGCGGCCGACATTGCCGTGCTCGCGTGCCGTCATCAGCGCCAGATCGCGGCAATCGTTTGGCACGCGCAGGCGCTTGCAAACCGCGGCAACCAGTTTCTCGCTGTGCATTTCGTGACCATGATGGCGCGGCCACTGATCGGACGGCGTCACGCCCTTACCCAGATCGTGCAGTAACGCAGCGCAGCGGATCGGCAGATCGAATCCTTGTGCTGCGGCATAATCGACCACCATCATCACATGCACGCCAGTATCGATTTCCGGATGGTATTTTTCCGGCTGCGGCACGCCCCACAGTGCATCGAGCTCCGGCAGGATGCGTTGCAAAGCGCCGCAGTCGCGCAACACGGCAAACATGCGCGATGGCGTCTTTTCCATCAGGCCGCGTGCCAGCTCCTGCCAGACGCGCTCCGGCACCAGCGCATCGACTTCGCCGGCTTCCACCATCTTTCGCATCAGCGCATTGGTTTCCGGTGCTACCGTGAAATCCGAAAAGCGCGCGGCAAACCGCGCCACACGCAGGATACGCACCGGATCTTCGGCGAAGGCCGGCGATACGTGGCGGAAAATGCGCTGTTCCAGATCGCGACGACCGTTGAAAGGATCGACGATGGTACCGTCTTCCTGCTGCGCCATCGCGTTGATCGTCAGGTCGCGCCGCACCAGGTCCTCTTCCAGCGTCACCGCGGCATCGGCATGAAATACGAAGCCTTTGTAACCGGGCGCGGTCTTGCGTTCGGTACGCGCCAGCGCGTATTCGGCATGCGTCTTCGGATGCAGGAAAACCGGGAAATCCTTGCCCACCGGCAGATAACCCTGCGCGACCATCTGCTCCGGCGTCGCACCGACGACGACGTAATCGCGGTCCTGCACGGGCACGCCCAGCAAGGCATCGCGTACGGCGCCGCCAACGACATAGGTCTTCATCTCTGCCATCGAAATCGATCGGGGTAATTCAGTTGATGTAACTCAGTTGGTGTAACTCAATCGGTGCAAGTCAGTCAGGATAGATATCGTATTTGTCGATGCACGCGGTTTCGGCCAGCGCGCCGGCAATCCATTGCGCGACCGCCGGATGTTGCGCGACACGATCCGCATAGGCATCGAGCAGCGGTCCGAGCGTGACGCCATAGGTACGGAAACGCATGACGACCGGCGCGAAATACGCATCGGCAATCGTGAAGTCGCCGAACAGATAATCGCTCGGGCCGGACATCGCCAGACAGGTTTCCCAGATTTCGCTGATGCGGCCGATGTCGGCCTGCGCTTCCAGCGTGCGCCCCTTGCCCGGGAATTTCGCGCGGATGTTCATCCACATCGCCGAACGCAAACCGGCGAAGCCGGAATGCATTTCGGCGCAGATCGATCGCGCCAGCGCGCGTGCCGCGACATCCTCGGGCCACATACGTTTTTCGGGAAACTGCTCGGCCAGGTATTCGCAGATCGCCAGCGAATCCCAGATCGTGATATCGCCAGCCAGCAGCACGGGCACGCGTCCCGCCGCCGAATAATGTGCGATCTGCAGGGCCGTGTCGCTACGGTCCAGCAGTACGCAGACCTCCTGGAACGGGATGCTGAAAGCCGTCATCACCACCCACGGCCGCATCGACCAGGACGAATAGTTCTTGTTGGCGATCACCAGCTTCAGGCCGCTGTTCTCCGCATCGGCCAGGGTCTGCGACAGCGCCGGATCGAGTTCTGTGGTTTGCATGGCTTTCCGTCGTCAGGGAAAAACGATTCAGAGAGAAACAGGCCTGTATTGAACTACAACGATCAGGGCAACGTACTCGGCTCGTAGGCTTCGGGGCCGACGCTGCCCAACCGCTCCTTCAATGACTGCGGCTTGTTTTCCAGCATCGCGGCATAGTAGGTCGCGTTCGACATGACCTTTTTCACATAGTCGCGCGTTTCGGTAAACGGGATCGTCTCGGCAAAGATCGCGCCTTCGACCGGACGCGTCAACGTCGCACGCCAGGCACGCGGACGCCCCGGCCCGGCGTTGTAGGCAGCCGTCGCCAATACCTGCGAACCTTCCAGATCGTTCAGCACCATGTTCAGGTAATTGGTACCCAGCAGGATATTGGTTTCGAGTTCGTTGACGCGGCTGTGCTTGAAATCGTCGAAGCCGATTTTCTTCGCCACATGCCGCGCGGTTGCCGGCATCAATTGCATCAGGCCGGATGCGCCGACATGCGAACGCGCATCCATCACGAAGCGCGATTCCTGCCGGATCAATCCGTACACCCAGGCCATTTCCAGCCCAAGTTTGTTCGTCGCTTCCTGCATCACGTCGCGATAAGGCGTCGGAAAACGCTGATCGAAATCGACTTCGATTTTGGTGCGGTCAGATGTATTGACCATCCGGTCCAGTACTGAATTGCGGCGCGCAAACTCGGCCGCAGCCAGATGCTGGCGCTCGTTCATGCTGCGCAATTCCCAGTTCCATTCGCGGTAGCCCTCGAAACGCAGGCCAAGATCGAAGAACTTGAAGGCGCGACGGAAACCGGCATTGTTCGCCATCGGCGCCACTTCGGCTTCGGTGACCGGCGCCGGACGTGGCGGAATCGTGATCTTGCGACCCAGATCTTCCGCAGCCAGCTGACCATAGAAACTGTGCTGGCCGGCGATCGATTGCAGCAGTGCATCGGACTGTTCGCGCTTGCCTTCTTCGCGCAGCACACGCGCCATCCAGTACACCCAAGCCGTATCGTTGCGCAGCGACGGCGGCATCTGCTCGATGCCCTGCTTCACCAGTTTCCAGTCGCCTGCACGCAGCGCGGTTCGCACTTTCCATTCATGCGCTTCCTGCGACAGCGGCGCATCGCCGGCCTTGTGCCAGTAATCGTCGGCTTCCGGCAGCAGCTTGCGCGCCGTCGGCATCGCAATCTGCGCCCATGCCAGTTCCTGCTGCTTGCGGCTCAGACGCTTGCCGTCTTTCGATGACAATACTTCGGCCGCACGATCCGGATCGTTGCGCGCCACACGTCCCAACGCGACGATAAAGATTTCATGCTTGACGCGGCGAAAGCCAGGACCGCGCGCAACGACCGACATCGGCTTGTCCATCGCCTTGCCCAGCGCATCGTCGTCGATGCCGGCAAACGCTTGCAGACGGCGCACGTAATCGGCGTTGCCGGTATCGGCCGCCATGCGAATCTGCGTCCACAGATCGTCGTCATCGAACTGACGGTTTTCGACCAACATGCCGATCAACGCCGTGCAGCCTTCGCCGTAATTCTTCGGCACCGTCAGCAACAGGCGAGCCTCGGCGGCAACGTCGTCACCCTTCGCCATTCTGGACATCAGCGCATAGCATTTCAGCTGCGTATCGTCTTTCAACTGGAACAGCGGATACTGGGCGTCGAAGGTCACCCAATCGCGCCGCTTGCCAAGCTCCAGCAGCCAGTCGTTGCGCAGGCGATCGGCAATCGCGCTACCGTTGTAGCGCGATATATAGGCCAGGATTTCGTCCGGCGAGGCCTCCGCGATGCGCGGCTGCAACTGGTAATAATCGACATAGGAAGGAATCGGATAATCGCGCAGCAACATGCCAATATCGGCAGCTCGCGTTGCATCGCCACGGCGTGCCGCATCGCGCAGCGCCAGGAAGGCATCGTCGTCGTTCGCGAAGCTGTTCGTCCGTTTCTGCGCGTGTGCAGCCGGCAGCAGGACGACGCATGCCGCGACGACTACGAAACGTGCAAACAAAGCTGTCGAGAACGTGTAATTCATGGCCTTTTTATGCCCCTTTTCTATGCTGGCTGATACCGAATGGCGATGCGGCTAGAATAGCACGCGACACCCTTCAGACGATGATGAAAACATGCAGGAAAAACCCGAACTGCGACGCAAATTGCTGGCGCTGCGCAACGCCATTCCCGCCGAAGATAAAACCGCATTCGACCGACGCATTGGCGACGCGATCCTGGCCTGGTGGCAGACCGCGCGGGACACGACGATCGGCGTCTACTGGCCGATGCGTGGCGAACCCGACCTGCATGCAACCTATGCCGCCTTGCGCGCGCACGGCGTGCAACTGGCATTGCCTGTCGTAGTGGACGACAATGCGCCGCTGAAGTTCGTTCTGTGGAAAGAAAATGACACATTGCGGGACGATCGTTACGGCGCACGCACGCCACCGGCAGCGAATCCGCAGGTCTGGCCGCAAATTCTGATCATTCCATGCGTAGGTTTCAACGCCGGCCGTTTCCGGCTCGGCTACGGCGGCGGATTCTACGACCGTACGCTGGAGGCCGTACCGCGTCCGCGCACGGTCGGCGTTTCCTATTCATTGGGCGAAGCTGAATTCGCGGCAGACACCTTCGATGTGGCGCTGGATTTCCTGATCACGGAACAAGGCCCCTACGCTGCCTGAATCGATCTCTCGGATGAACATAAAAAAACGGCGCCAATGGCGCCGTTTCGTTTCACGCGAAAATACTCAGCCGCGTGCAAGGTTCAGCCTGCTCCAGATCGCATGCGTCGCCGCCGCCTGGTTCAGCGTGTAGAAATGCAGGCCAGGCGCACCGCCATCCAGCAAGCGGCCACACAAATCCGTCACCACATCGAGGCCGAAGGCGCGGATCGCATCGGTATCGTCGCCGAAGCTTGCCAGCTTCAGCTTGATCCAGCGCGGAATCTCCGCGCCGCACATGTCGGAGAAGCGCACCAGTTGCGAATAATTGGTGATCGGCATGATGCCCGGCACCACCGGCACGTCGCAGCCGGCTTTCCGCACATCTTCGACAAAACGGAAATAGGCATCGGCATTGTAGAAATACTGCGTGATCGCCGAATCCGCGCCCGCCTTCACCTTGCGCACGAAGCTGTCGATATCGTCGCGCGGCGACTTCGCCTGCGGGTGCATTTCCGGATAGGCGGCCACCTCGATGTGGAACCAGTCGCCGGTTTCGGCACGGATGAATTCGACCAGTTCGTTCGCGTAATGGAATTCGCTGGACGAAAAATCGCCGTAGCCGCTCGGCAGATCGCCGCGCAGCGCAACCAGACGCTTGATGCCATGCGACTTGTAGCGTTGCAGGATCTCGCGCAGGTTTTCACGCGAGCTGCCGAGACAGGAAATATGCGGCGCGGCATCGTGGCCAGCGGAGCGGATTTCCAGCACGGTATCCAGCGTGCCCTGCTGGGTGGAGCCGCCCGCGCCGAAGGTCACGGAAAAGAACTGCGGTTTCAGCTCGGACAGCCTCGCGCAGGTCGCGCGCAGCTTCTCGACGCCGGCATCGGTCTTCGGCGGGAAGAATTCGATGCTGAAATTCTGTTGGGTCATATTCTCTTGTCGTCCAGTATGAGTGCGGACAATAGCCACGAAATGATGCTGTAGAGAATCGCTCCGCCCACCGCCGACCAGAATCCGGCGACATGGAATCCGCCGACCAGGCTCGCCATCGCCCAGAACAGCAGGCCGTTGATCACGAAGATGAACAGCCCCAACGTCAGCAGTGTGACCGGCAAGGTCAGCAGTACCAGCACCGGACGAATCAACGCATTGATCAGGCCGAGCACCAGCGCACCGATCAGTGCAGCCCCGACGCTATCGACGCGAATCGACGTCATCAGGTAAGGCAGCGCAAACAGCGCGACGGCATTGATGAACCAGATGAGTAGCAGGCGCATGCGATTCTCCTTCAGTAGGTTGGAAAAACCGAAATGCAGCGGTGCGGCAGCTTATGCATGCCGCACCGCTTCGCCGGGACATCAGTAGCGGTAATGCTCCGGCTTGTACGGACCGTCCTGCTTGACGCCGATGTAGGCAGCCTGCTCTTCGGTCAGCGTCGTCAGCTGTGCGTTGAGTTTCTTCAACTGCAGGCGTGCGACCTTCTCGTCCAGATGTTTCGGCAGCGTGTAGACGCCGACTGGATAGTTGTTCGTGTTCATGAACAGTTCGATCTGCGCGATCGTCTGGTTGGCGAACGACGAGCTCATCACGTAGGACGGATGGCCGGTGCCGCAACCGAGGTTCACCAGACGGCCTTCGGCCAACAGGATGATGCGCTTGCCGTCCGGGAAAATGATGTGATCGACCTGTGGCTTGATGTTTTCCCAGGTGTACTGCTTCAGTGCGGCGACTTCGATTTCGTTGTCGAAGTGGCCGATATTGCAGACGATGGCCTGATCCTTCATCTTCTTCATGTGTTCATGCGTGATCACATGGTAATTGCCGGTGCAGGTGACGAAGATGTCGCCGTGTTCGGCCGCGTAATCCATCGTCACGACGCGATAGCCTTCCATCGCTGCCTGCAGTGCGCAGATCGGATCGATCTCGGTGACCCACACCTGTGCCGACAGCGCGCGCAATGCCTGCGCCGACCCTTTGCCGACGTCGCCATAGCCGGCAACGATGGCGATCTTGCCCGCGACCATCACGTCGGTCGCGCGCTTGATGCCATCGACCAGCGATTCGCGGCAGCCGTACAGGTTGTCGAACTTGGATTTCGTCACGGAGTCGTTGACGTTGATTGCCGGGAAGGCCAGCTTGCCTTCCTTGTGCATCTGGTACAGGCGATGCACGCCGGTCGTGGTTTCTTCGGTCACGCCCTTGATTTCCTTCAGGCGCTTCGAGTACCAGGCCGGATCGGCAGCCAGATGTTTCTTGATCGAGTTGAACAGGCAAACGGCTTCTTCCGAATCCGGATTGTTCAGCACGCTAATGTCCTTCTCGGCGCGCGTACCCAGATGCAACAGCAGCGTGGCGTCGCCGCCGTCGTCGAGGATCATGTTCGAGTAGCCGCCATCGGTCCATTCGAAGATGCGGTGCGTGTATTCCCAGTATTCGTCGAGGTTTTCGCCCTTGACCGCGAACACCGGCGTGCCGTTGGCGGCGATCGCGGCGGCGGCATGGTCCTGCGTCGAGTAGATGTTGCACGATGCCCAGCGCACTTTCGCGCCCAGCGCTTCCAGCGTCTGGATCAGCACGGCGGTCTGGATCGTCATGTGCAGCGAGCCGGTAATGCGCGCGCCCTTCAGCGGCTGCGATTTGGCGAATTCTTCGCGGATCGCCATCAGGCCCGGCATTTCGGTTTCGGCGATCTTGATTTCCTTGTTGCCCCAGTCGGCCAGCGACAGGTCGGCAATGATGTAATCCTGGGATGCGGAATTGAGTACTGCGGCGTTCATCACGCCCTCCTTTCATTCGAGAAAAAAGAAAACGTGAGCGCGGTTGCAGAATATTGACACATCAAGCCTGGCAGGCCGGGAAACCTGTCGCAACGCTCCTTGATGCGGATACGCATTTTAATCCAAGCCGATCCACCTGTCATGGCTGTTTGGACAACACAGCCGCCGTCGGCGCAACACTGTCTTGTCCTTGTGGAAACACCACGTAAGCCATCCGGTCGTTGCGACGCTCGACGTTGCGCGACATCCAGACCAGCATGTCGACCCAGATGCGCCACTGTTCCGCGCGCGTCGGCATGCGCAATGCATTCGGCAGTTCGATCGTGATCACCGGCACATTCTTGTGCACGCCGCCGTAATTGCCGAGCGAACCCGGATACACGCCGACCCGATCCAGCAGCAAGCGGCCGAACTTGCGCGGCGGCTCCGACGGGCCGTCGAAATCGAGCACGCCGAACGGCGCATGAACGGAAATGATCACGTCAGGACGGAAACGCTGCATTTCCTCGTTGACCCAGCGGCTTTCCGGTTCGGACAGCGGTGCGTCGCCCGGGAAGCGGCGCGGATCGCGATGCGTGCGTACCTGCCAGTAATGCGGCGCGTCACGCTCCCAGTCCGGCGTGGGGAAATTGCGGTTCAGATCGACGCCGTTCGCATTGACGCGCGTGGCGGTTCGCGCCAGCAGGCCGTCCGGATTGACGACCGGCATCACGCGCCATTCGAACTGGCTGGCCAGCGGCCCGCCCAGCCATTCCAGCCAGTTGAAAACGATGGAAGAAGAAGTCAGTTCGTCGCCATGGATGCCGCCCATCAGCAGCACGCGCACCGGCCGGCGCTTGGCATCCGGTGCAGCAGCGATATGCCGCGCCAGCAGCGGGAATCCCTGCCGGGATCGGGCACCGGTCGCCGACATGCCGCTGTTTTCGCATTCGGCACTACTCACTTCCGGCAGGCGCACGACCAGTTGCCTGCACCAGTCGGCCGGCGAAGTCAGTGAGGCAGATGCAGCGAACGTTTGGCGCACCGGCTTTTCCGCCTGTGTCGGCGGCGTGACTGCAATCGCCGCTGCAACGGCCAGAATTCCTGCAAGATGCATCGTTACTCCATAAAAAAAGACCGGAAGAATCCGTAGGATTCTATCCGGTCATGCAGGCCAGAGGGTTACAGGAATGCCACCGTATGCTCTGCGCCACATTTGCTGCGCAGGCCGGGCGGCATCCCCGAAACCGATGTCCGCGCCGTGGCGGACATCGGCGGTCAGGCCATTACAGACCAGCTGCCGCGCGCAGCGCCTGAGCCTTGTCTGTACGCTCCCAGCTGAACTCCGGTTCCTCGCGGCCGAAATGGCCGTATGCCGCGGTCTTGCCGTAGATCGGACGCAGCAGGTCCAGCATCTGCACGATGCCTTTTGGACGCAGGTCGAAATGTTCCTGCACCAGTTGCGCAATCTTCTCGTCGCTGATCTTGCCGGTGCCGAAGGTCGTCACCATGATGGAAGTTGGCTTGGCCACACCGATCGCGTACGAAATCTGGATTTGCGCGCGTTCGGCCAGACCGGCGGCGACGATGTTCTTCGCCACATAACGGCCGGCATACGCTGCCGAACGGTCGACCTTGGACGGGTCCTTGCCGGAAAACGCGCCGCCGCCGTGCGGCGCTGCGCCGCCGTAGGTATCGACGATGATCTTGCGGCCGGTCAGGCCGCAATCGCCCTGCGGGCCGCCGATGACGAAGCGGCCGGTCGGGTTGACCAGGAAGCGCGTGTCCTTCAGCCATTCGGCCGGCACGACCGGCTTGATGATTTCCTCGATGACGGCTTCGGTGATGCTCTTGTGCTCGATGTCCGGCGCATGCTGCGTCGACAGCACGATGGTGTCGATCGAAACCGGCTTGCCGTCGACATAGCGCAGCGTAACCTGCGATTTCGCATCCGGACGCAGCCATGCCAGACGGCCGTCCTTGCGCAGTTCTGCCTGGCGTTCGACGATGCGGTGCGCATAGTGGATCGCGGCCGGCATCAGTTCCGGCGTTTCGTTGCAGGCGTAGCCGAACATCAGGCCCTGATCGCCCGCGCCCTGATCGAGGTCGATGCCGGCGCCTTCGTCCACGCCCTGTGCGATGTCCGGCGACTGCTTGTCGTAGGCAACCAGCACGGCGCAGCTCTTGTGATCGATGCCGTAGTCGGCGTTGTCGTAGCCGATGCGCTTGATGGTGTTGCGTGCGACGTTGATGTAATCGACGTTGGCGGTCGTCGTGATTTCGCCGGCCAGAACGACGAGACCGGTGTTGCACAGCGTCTCGGCGGCGACGCGCGCCTTCGGATCCTGTTCGAAGATCGCGTCGAGAATGGCGTCGGAAATTTGATCGGCAACCTTGTCCGGATGACCTTCGGACACGGATTCGGAAGTAAACAGATAGTCGTTTGCCACGTGCAGGCTCCCTTTCTACAAGTTGGTGGATGTCGCGGCCAACCTTACCGAGCCTGCGACGCTTTAGCGAAATTTGTATACCGCCTCGCAAGTTGTCTGATTAACTCGGCGGGAAAAACTGTGTGGTATTTTACGCGTCTTGAAAAAAATCGGCAAAACGTTGCAAACCCTTGCCGTACAAGCATGCTCGTTCTTCTCTTCCGCCTTCTGTCGTTCCTGCCGTTGCCGGTTTTGCATGCGATCGGCGCCGCACTCGGCTGGATCGTCTATTTGTCGTCGTCGCGCTACCGGACACGCCTGCAATCCAATCTGGCGCAAGCCGGTTTCGGCGAACATCTGCACGCCGCCGTCGGCGAAGCCGGCAAGAGCGCGCTCGAGCTGCCGTTCATCTGGTGCGCCTCGCCGGAACGCGTGCTGAACAAGGTCCGTATCGAAAACTGGAACGTCATCGACGATGCGCTGGCTGCCGGCAACGGCATCGTGTTCCTGACGCCGCATCTCGGCTGCTTTGAAGTATCGGCACAGATCGCGGCCGCGCGCATGCCGCTGACCGTGCTGTACCGCCCGCCGAAGCAGGCAGCATTGAAGCCGCTGATCGAGGGTGCGCGTGCACGCCATAACCTCGCGCTGGCGCCGGCCAACCTTTCTGGCGTACGCAGCCTGTTCAAGGTATTGAAACGCAACGGCGCCATCGGCCTGCTGCCGGACCAGGTGCCGCAGAACGGCGAAGGCGTATGGGCCGATTTCTTCGGCAAGCCGGCCTATACGATGACGCTGCCGGGCAAGCTGGCGCAAATGACACGCGCCGCCATCGTGCTCGCTTTCGCCGAACGCCTGCCGCGCGGACGCGGTTACGTATTGCATCTGTCATCATTCTCGCTGGAAGAAAATCTGACGCCCGAACAGCAGGCGCACGCCATCAACGGTGCGATGGAACGCCTGATCGCACAATGCCCACCGCAGTATCTGTGGAGCTACAACCATTACAAACGTCCCTCCGGCGTGGCCGCACCCGACGCGGGACAGAAGGCGGGAGAAGAAGAATGACGATGCGCCTGCTGATCCTGCTGATGTGGTTGTTGCACTGGCTGCCGCTGCCGGTGCTGGCTTGGCTGGGCGAACGCATCGGCGACCTGCTGTACGCATTCAAGAAATCGCGCCGCCACATCACGCTGACCAATCTGCGCCTGTGCTTTCCGGAATGGACGGAAGAAAAGCGCGAACAGGTTGCCCGTCAGCATTTCCGCAATTACGCGCGCAGCGTGCTGGAACGCAGCATCCTGTGGTGGGCTTCAGAAGCGCGGCTGCGCCGACTGATCAAGGTGGAGCCCGGTGTGCCAGTCGATGAGATCGCCGCCAGCCCAACCATTCTTCTGTGCCCGCACTTCGTCGGACTGGACGTAGCCGGTGTGGCCGTGATGCTGGAATCGTCGCTGTGCTCGATCTACACGAAGCAGTTGAACGACGTCTTCGATGAAGTGCTGCGCAAGGGCCGTTCGCGCTTCCGTCCGGTCAAGCTGGTCACGCGCGAGGACGGCGTCAAGCCGATCATCCGTGCGATGCGCGAGGGACTGCCCTTCTTCATGCTGCCGGACATGGATTTCGGCATGCAGGATGCCGCTTTCGTTCCCTTCTTCGGCATTCCCGCCGCCACGCTGACGGCACCGGCACGCATCGCCGCCGCCACGCAGGGCAAGGTGATTCCGGTGATCGCCACCTACCTGCCGAATTACCGTGGGTGGATCGTGCGTTTCTATCCGGCATGGGAAAACTATCCGGGCGACGACATCACCGAAGCTACGCGCCGCATGAATGCCTTCATCGAGGAACGTGCGCGCGAAGCGCCGGCCGAATATTTCTGGACGCACAAGCGATTCAAGACGCGACCGCCCGGCGAGCCCGGCTTCTACGCAAAAAACGATACCGATACGCAACTGATCAATGAATAACACCGCGGAATAGCACCACGGAAAACGCTGCAGAACACTTCTACGAAGTGAATCTGCCGAGTAATTCCACGTCTCCATTTCATGTTCGCCATTCATCACACGCCGCAGCCATACGCCATATAATCGGCAGATGAAAATCAAATTCACCAAGATGCATGGCGCTGGCAACGATTTCGTCGTCGTCGATGCAATCAATCAGCAGATTTCCCTGACGCCCGAACAGTGGCGTTTCATCGCCGATCGCCGCTTCGGCATCGGCGCGGACCAGATTCTGGTCGTCGAAAAACCGCAAGGCGCAGGCATCGATTTTCGCTATCGCATCTACAACGCCGATGGCGGCGAAATCGAACAATGCGGCAATGGCGCGCGTGCCTTCGTGCGCTTCGTCACCGATAAAAAACTGACCGACAAGAACGCAATCCGCGTCGAGACGATGTCCGGCATCATCGAACCGCGCCTGGAAGCGGATGGCAACGTCACCGTCGACATGGGTCCGCCCATCCTGCTGCCGCAGGACGTGCCGTTCGATACCGACGGATTGACGGCGCGCATCGAAGGTGACCAGACGCTGTGGCCGCTCGACGTCGATGGCGATACAGAATGGATCGCTGCCATCTCGATGGGCAACCCGCATGCCGTGCAGGTAGTCGACGACGTCGAAACGGCACCAGTACGTACGCACGGCGAACTGATCGAGCGTCATCCGCGTTTTCCGAAGCGCGTCAACGCCGGCTTCATGCAGATCGTCAACCGCAACGAAATCAAGCTGCGCGTGTTCGAACGCGGCGCCGGCGAAACGCTGGCCTGCGGCACCGGCGCCTGCGCTGCCGTGGTTTCGGGCATCCGCCGCGGATTGCTGGCGTCGCCGGTCAAGGTGCATACGCGCGGCGGTGATCTTTCGATCGCATGGGCTGGCGATGCATCGCCGGTAATGATGACCGGACCGGCGGTTCGCGTGTTCGACGGCGAAATCGAGATTTAAGTAAACACGGTCGGCAGGCTGCAAAGCCGTACAAATGCCGGATGCAGGTTTGCCATTCTGCCGGCACATGCCGCAGCTGTTTCGAGCCGACCGGTTGTCGGTTAAAATCGCCCGCAGACTGCGCAGCCTTGTGCTGCGCCACGCCACACACCTCATTCGATACAGAAAAGACTAGTCATGGATTCCAACGCCGTCGCCGATTACCTGCTGGCCAACCCGAAGTTTTTCGAAGAGCATGCCGAGTTGCTGTCACAGGTCCGCCTGTCCAGCGTGCTGGGCGGCCGCACGCTGTCGCTGCAGGAACGCCAGATGGACGTGCTGCGCGACAAGCTGAAGGCAATGGAACTGCGTCTGGCTGAACTGATGCGCATCGGCCAGGAAAACGACCGCATCACGCATAACTTTCAAGCATGGACGCGCGACCTGCTGCTGGCACGCAACGATGTCGACCTGCCGCATACGCTGACGACCGGATTGCAGGGCATTTTCGGCGTACCGCACGTGACGCTGCGCCTGTGGGGCGTCGCGGAAGAATTCGCGCATACGTGGTTTGCGGCTGAAGTTTCCGACGACGTACGCCTGTTCACGAACAGCCTGTCGGAACCGTTCTGCGGCCCGAACAACGATTTCGAAGCCGTCTCCTGGCTGGAAGACACGCCGGCAATCCAGTCGGTTGCGCTGCTGCCGTTGCGTCTGGACGGCACATCGGAAGCCTTCGGCCTGCTCGTGCTCGGCTCACCCGATGCCGAGCGTTTCACGCCCGACATGGGCACCGACTTCCTTTCCAACATCGCACAGACGGCAGCCGCCGCGCTCGCCAGCCTGATCGACTGAACGCCATCATGCGCAACGCCGTCGATCATGCAACCATGGACGGCTATCTCGACAGTCTCGCCAGTCAGCGCAAACTGTCGCAGCTGACGATAACCAGCTACCGGCGCGACCTGCTCGAACTGGCTGCCTTCGCCGCCGAGGCGAAACAGGACGTGGCCGCCATCTCGCATTTCCAGGTTCGTAAATTTGCCGCGCAACTGCATGCGCGCGGATTGAATCCGCGTTCCATCGCACGTAAGCTGTCCGCCTGGCGCGGCTTCTTCGGCTGGCTGGCCGAACAGAATGCGATCGCCTCCAATCCGGTCGACGGCATCAAACCACCCAAGCGCACCAAACCTTTGCCGAAGGCGCTGACAGCCGACGATGCGGTACGCGTCGTCGCCGAAAACACCCCGGGCAAACAGGCCGATGCGACGATGACGCTGTGCAACCACGCGATGTTCGAACTGCTGTATTCGAGCGGATTGCGCGTGTCCGAATTGGCCGCCCTCGACGTGCGCTATGCCCGGGAAGGCAACCATACATCCGCCGGCTGGATAGATTTCGACACGCGCGAAGTCACGGTCACCGGCAAAGGCAACAAGGTGCGCACGGTGCCCATCGGCGGTCCTGCGCTGGAAGCGATCCATGCATGGCTGGGCGTGCGCGCAACGCTGTTGAAGACCGACCCTCACCCGCTGTTTCTCAGCGAACGCGGTACGCGCATCTCGCCGCGCGTCGTCCAATTTCGGCTGAAGGCGCATGCGCAAGCCATCGGCCTGCCGACCAATGTGCATCCGCACGTACTGCGGCATTCGTTTGCCTCGCATGTGTTGCAATCGTCGGGGGACTTGCGCGCCGTGCAGGAAATGCTAGGTCATGCATCGATTTCCGCCACGCAAATCTATACGTCGCTCGATTTCCAGCGGCTGGCGCAGGTCTACGACGCTGCGCATCCACGCGCAAAGAAGAAAACCGATTAAGAACGTCAATCAGAAGGACGATCGAAGGCCGATCGAGAAACCTGATTAAAGGAATTGCATCCGAGGAATCGGCCGACCAATCCTGTTGCAGAATTTCATTATGCAACTCAATTGCAGAATTGCGGCATAATCGCAGACGCCGCACTTTCATCGTACAAGCACATCCACCCGCACATCATTGTTGAGCACACCATGAAAAAAACCGCCGCTCCGGATTTCCATGCGCTGGCCGAACACCAGTTGCGCGAATCGCCGCTGCGCGCCACCGATGCCCGCATCAAGGTTCTGGCTTCGCTGCTCGGCGCACACCATGCGCAATCACATCAGGACATTCAGGACACGCTGACCGACATGGATCGCGTCACGCTGTACCGCGCACTGGATTGTCTGACCGATGCCGGCCTGGCACACAAGATCGCCGGTGACGACCGCGTATTCCGCTACAACGCCGGTGTCGAACAGCACGAAGCCGGCGACCACGCACAGCAGCACCAGCACGGCCATTTCAAATGCACACGCTGCGCACGCGTCTTCTGCATCGAGAACGTCGATGAAAAGCTGTTCGCCGGCAACGATGGCGCAAACACGAAATCGCTGCGCCAGCAACTGCAGAAAGTGCTGCAGGATGCACTGGGCAAAGGTTTCCAGAGCCACGACATCGAACTCACGATCAAGGGCTGGTGCGCAGACTGCGCAACGAAAGCCGGCGCCCTGAAAACCGGCACCCGCAAGTCCGCCTGAGTCGGGCCGACAACGGCACCATCAATCATCACAAGGCAACCACCATGGCATTGATTCCCGTCACCATCCTCACCGGCTTCCTCGGCGCCGGCAAGACCACGCTGCTCAATCGCATCCTGCAGGAACCGCACGGTTACAGGATCGCCGTCATCGAAAACGAATTCGGCCAGGAAAACATCGACAACGAAATCCTGGTGCAGGACAGCAAGGAACAGATCGTCGAAATGAACAACGGCTGCATCTGCTGCACGGTACGCGGCGATCTGATCGTGGCGCTGACCAATCTGGCGAACCGGCGCAATGCCGGCGAACTGCAGTTTGATCGCGTCGTCATCGAAACCACCGGCCTTGCCAATCCCGGACCTGTCGCGCAGACTTTCTTCATCGACGAGGAAGTGGCATCCGAATATCGCGTCGATGCCGTCGTCACCGTCGTCGACGCGCGCCACGCAATGCAGCAACTTGATCAGTACGAAGAAGCGCAGCGCCAGGTCGGCTTCGCCGATCGCCTGCTGCTGTCGAAGACCGATCTGGTGACGCCGGACGAATTGCAGGTGCTGACCGATCGCATCAAGCGCATCAATCCGCGCGCACCGATCGCCAACGTCGATTTCGGCCATGTGCCGATCGCCGACGTGCTGGATCTGCACGGCTTCAATCTGAACGACAAGCTGGATATCGATCCTGATTTTCTTGCCGCCGAAGAACACGAGCATGCGCATCACGATCACGACCATGCCTGCGGCGCGCACTGCGATCACGAGCACCATCATCACGACCATCATCATGGCCACCACAGCGACGACATCGCCGCTTTCGTCTTCAGTGCCGACCGGCCGTTCAATACGGAAAAGCTGGACGAATTCCTCGGTGGCCTGGTACAGGTTTACGGACCGCGCATGCTGCGCTACAAAGGCGTATTGTGGATGGATGGCGCCGACCGCAAGGTCGTGTTCCAGGGCGTGCACCAATTGATGGGCACCGACATCGGTGCGAAATGGGGCGAAAACGAGGTGCGCGGCAGCAAAATGGTCTTCATCGGACAGAATTTGCCGAAAGACACGTTTATTCTCGGATTGAAACAATGTTTGGTATAAACTACCGTGGTTTTGAGCTCTGGAGGTAGCGGCCTGTAGATGCGAGGGAGGCAATCGCGCAAGGCACGATGCGATCCGAATGTGCGAAGGTTCATCAAGGACAAGGGACTATGAACGCCACCGTCACAAAAACTGCAAAAAGCGCAAAAAAAACCGCTGCAAGTAGTGCTCGCGCCAAGCCGTCTGCCAAGAAGACGCCGGCCAAAACTTCCGTGAAAGCGCTGACCGGCAAAGTCGTCAAGGCGCTGGCCAAACCGCTGAAAGCCGCAGGGAAAACCGCGGCACCGGCAAAGAAAACACCAACCAAGAGTGCGGTAAAATCGCCGAAGCCGGCCGCCAAGACGGCGAAGCCGAAAACGCCGGCGGCAACCCGGACAAGCGTGGCAAAAACCGCAAAGACGCCGACAAAATCGGCAGCCCAAACGAAACCTGCCGCCAAAACCGCGGTCAGACCCGCTGCGAAAAGCACGACACCCGTCCGCAAAACTGCCGCAGCGGTCCCCGAAAAAAACGCATCCCGGTCCGGAGCGACGAGCGGCAAGACCGTCTCCAGACCGATGGATAATATTGAACCATCCGTTTCAAAGGCAAGAGAAGTGGCAACCAAGACATCCAAAGCATCTCCCGCTCCCGCAGAAGGCACGCTGTTGACCGAAGAACAGATCCTGAAGATGAGCGACAAGGATTACATGAACGAGGCGCAGCTCGCGTTCTTCAAGAACCGCCTGCAACAGCTTGAGAAAGACCTGCTGAAAAACGCCGACGAAACCACCGAACATCTGCGCGAAACCGTGCTGGTACCCGATCCCGCCGACCGCGCCACGATCGAGGAAGAGCATGCGCTGGAACTGCGTACCCGCGACCGTGAACGCAAGCTGCTGAAGAAGGTGCAACAATCGATCGCCTCCATCGATTCCGGCGATTACGGCTGGTGCGAGGAAACCGGCGAACCGATCGGCGTGGCACGCCTGCTGGCGCGTCCGACCGCAACGCTGTCGCTGGAAGCACAGCAGCGCCGCGAACTGAAGCAGAAGTTGTACGGCGACTGATCCGATCGATGACGGTTCACGGTGACTGATCACACGCAGTCGATTCGGCGCCCTAATCAGCCATCTGCAAATAATTAGCGCGCGGCTCTATCCGCGCGCTTTGTTTTTTTATAGAATGCAACCGTGTTGCAATCCTGTATTGCAAATCGCCGCCTGTCGACGACAAGCCCGGCGGCAATCCTGGTACGCCTTCGAGGCAACTCGCAACAATTTCGTGACAACTTCATGGCAATTTGAATAGCAACCTTTAGCAGCCCAACGCCAAACCCGTGAAACCCGTGCTTCCAGTCATGCGTCGCCAAAACCGACTCTGCTTCATCGCAGCGCTGGCGATGTTGCTGCTGTTCGCACAGTGGATGGGGCTGCGACACAGCATCGCGCATGCCGATCTGATCGACGGCAACCATGTCGTGTTCCAGTCGGCACAAGCAGCCGACGCTTCAAGCGAATACGTCGGCGACAAGGGCCATTCCTGCAAACTCTACGACAGCGCCACGCTGAGCGATTCAGCACCGCTACCTATCGTACTGCCGGTCATCCGTACCGGCATGCGCATCATCACGCAGCGCATATCGGCCATCCTGTGGGATGCGCCGCTGCGTTGCCACTTCTCTTCCCGCGCGCCGCCGCGGGCGTAATCGAACTTTCCCTTTTCGTCGCACCGATCGCGCTGTCGCTCGGCATGCGGCTGTCCCCATTCGCATTCAAGGAAGTTTCATGATCGCCCAACGCACTTTGCTGGCGAGCGCCGTCGTCTCCGCGCTTGCCTCGCTATCCCACGTCGCACTCGCCCAGACGGCAAACCCCACGCCTGCTGCGGACAACACCGCCACTACCACACTGCCCGCCGTCGTCGTCACCGCCACGCCGTTCGGCAACGATGAAAATTCCGAAATCCTCGCGCCCGCCAGCGTGCTGAGAGGCGACGAGTTGCGCAACAAGCTCGGCAATTCGCTCGGCGACACGCTGTCGCACGAGCTCGGCGTTTCCGCTTCTGCCTTCGGCGCCGGCGCATCGCGCCCCATCATCCGCGGCATGGAAGGTCCGCGCGTGAAGATACTGCAGAACGGCATGTCCATTCTCGACGCATCCACTCTGTCGAACGACCATGCCGTCGGCGGTGAAGCATCGACCGCACGTCAGATCGAAATCCTGCGCGGCCCGGCCTCTCTGCTCTACGGTTCGGGCGCAATCGGCGGCGTCGTCAACATCGTCAACGACCGCATCCCGACGCAGCTGGTAGACAAACCAACCGGCGAAGCGGAAGTGCGCTACGGCACCGTCGATCGCACCAAGAACACGTCGCTGTCGATCGATGGTGCGGCCGGCGACATCGGCCTGCACGTCGACGGCAATTTGCGCGATGCCGACGACTACAAGATCCCCGGCCATGCGGACGCAAACGATTCCGGCTCGGCCAGCGGCCGTCTGCCGAACTCGTTTGCACGCACCAACAGCCTGGGCGTCGGCGCTTCCTACATCCAGAGCTGGGGCCACATCGGTGCATCGGTCGGCGTCAACGACGACCGCTACGGCATTCCGACCGAAGAGCGCTCGTACATCACGCTGAAACAGACGCGCATCGACCTCGACGGCCTGATCAAGGAACCGTTCGGCGGCGCCTTCGAATCGCTGCGCTTCAAGATCGGCAATACCGACTACAAGCACACCGAGCATGAAGAAGACGGCACACCGGCCACCGACTTCAAGAACGATGCGATCGAAAGCCGCTGGGAACTGACGCATAAGCCGATCGCGGGCTGGCGCGGCACCTTCGGCATCCAGACCGAGAATTCGAAGTTTTCCGCGCTGGCGGCCGACGGCAGCGGACCGGAAACGGTGCCGGTCACCAAGTCCGATTCGATTGCCGGCTTCATCGTCGAGGAACGCGACTTCGGCCCGTTCAAGCTGACCGGCGGCGCGCGCATCGAAAGCGTCAAGCGCAAACCGCAGGACGACGCACTGACCGATCGCGACTTCACGCTCGGCTCCTACTCGCTCGGCGGCCTGTGGACCTTTACGCCCGGCTACGCGCTCGGCCTGACTGGCTCCGTCGCGCAGCGTGCCCCGGCGATCGAGGAACTGTATTCCAACGGCCCGCACGAATCGACCGCCACCTTCGACATCGGCGACAACAACCTGCGCAAGGAAACCTCGCACAACATCGAGCTGAGCCTGCAGAAGACGACCGGTCTGATCCGCTGGAAGGCGAACGTCTACGAGAACCGCGTGAAGAACTACATCTATGGCCGCACAACCGGTACCGTGGACGAAGATGGCATTGCCGATCCGGACGGCGAATTCACCGAGCGCTTCTGGTCGCAGGGTGATGCGACGATACGCGGCGCGGAAGCCGAGATCAGCTACAACCTCGACGGCCCCGGCCTGTCGCTGCGCGGCTTCACGGACACGTCGCGCGGCCGCCTGGACAACATGGGCAACCTGCCGCTGCAACCGGTGACCCGCGTCGGCGGCGAGATTGGCTATCGCCAGGGACCGTGGCGCTCCGGCCTGTCGGTGGTGCATGCCGACAGCCAGGACAATCTGGCCCGCTTCGAAACCTTCGCCACGCCGTCGTATACGCAGGTCGATGCCAACCTGTCGTACACGCAGAATGCCTCGTCGTCTATGCCGATCACCTGGTTCGCCATTCTCAAGAACCTGACGAACGACGACATCCGCCTGTCGACGTCGGTACTGAACGACGTGGCGCCGCTGCCGGGCCGCAATCTGATCGTCGGCGTGCGTACCAACTTCTAAGGCCATTCCGGTATCGCCAACTGCCGTTTTTTGGCTACACTAACGAGCCTGCCATTGTCCGCGTGACGGTGGCAGGCTGTTTTTTGGCCTACCGCTTGTGTTACCTTTGCGGAACTTCGGCATCCTCGCAAGGCTGGCATGACCATGCGGGATGTTTCCTTATCAACTCGGTGCATCGCCGGCAACGGCAGACCGTTGCAAATCAGGACAGACGTGGGGATTTTTTCGTTATTCGGGAAAAAGGACGGCCCGCCGGCACGCAAGACCGCCGAATCCGACGCTACCCGCAAACGCCGCGACGGCAACACCGCACGTCCCAAAGTCGACGAGCAGACGCAGCAGGTGCAGCGCAAGGCAGCACAGGCAACCGCGCTGAAGATCGATGCGATCGAGTCCGAAATGTCGTCCGAATTCGTCAAGCCGCTGCCGTTCAGCGGCAACACGATGCCCGGCCCACCCAGCCAGTTCCTGAACACCAATATTCCGCTCCCGGAAACTGCCGAGACGCAAACCAAACCCCAGCCCGCCTCGACCGCGAAAGTCGCTGACAAAACGACCGACAAGCCAACAGACAAAGGCGCCAACAAAACCGACACCCCGGCCGAATCGGAGAACTCTTCGGTACTACCCGACATCATGGGCGCCAGCACAGCCTTCCTGCTAGGCGCGGAAACGGTGATCGGCCGGCCGGCGATTTCCGCATCGGAAGCGGCGCCCGTCATTGAGGAAGCCGCCATCCTGTTCGCCAACGGCCAGACGGACATGATCGAACCCATCCTGCTGCACGCGATTGCCGACGATGCCGTTGGCAGCACGCCGCAGACCGTCTGGGGCATGCTGTTCGATCTGTACCAGATCACCGGCCAGCGCGAAAAATTCGAAAACCTGTCACTCGACTATGCCGGCAAGTTCGAAATGTCGCCGCCGGCCTGGATCGACAGCGGCAAACCCGAAACGCCTGCTGCCGCGCCGAAATCCGGTGGCTCGACACCGGGCGTCGCCTTTCCTGCCAAGCTCGATGCCGGCATCGTCAAGCAGCTGGAACGCCTGAAGAACATGGCCGAGATGAGCAACGTGCTGCGCCTCGAATTCGCGCGCGTGGCCGAAGTCGATCCGATCGGCTGCGGCCTGTTGCTGAGCGTGCTGAAGAAGCTGCAGAAATCCGGGCACAACCTGATCCTGGTCGGCGCCGCCGAACTGGCAGACAAGATACGTGCCATCCTCGCCGTGGGCCGCCGCGACGAGACCGAAGCGCCGTGGCTGCTGCTGCTCGAATTGCTGCGACTGCTGAACCGCGAAGCCGAATTCGAGGAAACCAGTATCGATTACTGCGTCACCTTCGAAGTCTCGCCGCCGGCCTTCGAATCGCCGCAGGACAAGGTCGTCACCGATACCGAGGAGTCGTTCGGGCAGGATACGACGGACGATGCCGAAGACCGTTTCATGATGCCGGCCGTGATCGATGCGCGCAATGAAACGCTGCTGCAGAACATCACCGCACATGTACACAAGCACAACCCGGCCATCCTCGATTGCGCAAAGCTGACGCGCATGGATTTCACCGCCGCCGGCTGGCTGTTCGGCGGCATGACACCGCTGATCAACAGCGGCCGCGTCATCGAACTGCACAACGTCAACCATTTCGTCACGGCGCTGTGCGGCGTGATGGGCATCAAGGACATCATCCGCGTCGTCCCGCGCAAGACCTGACGCGCCACCGGCTCCTGCGGTACGCTTGCCACGATACTCTTGCAATCGCGGCGAGCGCCCCAACCTTCAGCTTCATTCTGCGGTTTTGATCGTTTCGCAACCGCTTGTTCGCCCACTTTTCGTCCGCTTTTTCATCATTTCCGCGGCAAGGACCCGATTTACCGTCTCTTGCGCATTCATCCAGAGGCCAGCATGGAACAATTTCACGGCACCACCATCCTGTCGGTACGGCGCGGCAACAGCGTCGCACTCGGCGGCGACGGCCAGGTCACCCTCGGCAACGTCGTCATGAAAGGCACTGCACGCAAGGTGCGCAAGGTCTACAACGGCAAGGTCCTGGTCGGCTTCGCCGGCGGCACGGCCGACGCCTTCACACTGCTGGAACGCTTCGAAGCCAAACTCGAAAAACACCAGGGCAATCTGATGCGAGCCTCGGTCGAACTCGCCAAGGACTGGCGCACCGACCGCATGCTGCGCCGGCTCGAAGCAATGCTGCTGGTGGCCGATCGCGACAGCACGCTGATCATCACCGGCAACGGCGACGTGCTGGAGCCGAACGACGGCATCGGCGCAATCGGCTCCGGCGGCACCTACGCGCAATCGGCCGCCAAGGCACTGTTCGAGAACACCGATCTGCCGCCGGCCGACATTGTCAAGAAATCGCTGACCATCGCCGGCGAACTCTGCATCTACACGAACCTGTCCCACATCATCGAAACACTGGACTGATCCGAAAGCATTCCATCATGAACATGACTCCCCAGGAAATCGTTTCCGAACTCGACAAGCACGTCGTCGGCCAGGGCAATGCCAAGCGCGCCGTCGCCATCGCCTTGCGCAACCGCTGGCGTCGCCAGCAGGTGCCCGATCCGCTGCGCCATGAAATCACGCCGAAGAACATCCTGATGATCGGCCCGACCGGCGTCGGCAAGACCGAGATCGCACGCCGCCTCGCCAAACTGGCCGATGCGCCCTTCATCAAGATCGAGGCGACCAAGTTCACCGAGGTCGGCTACGTCGGCCGCGACGTTGACACCATCATCCGCGACCTGATCGACATCGGCATCAAGCAGACGCGCGAGGCGGAAACGCGCAAGGTACGTGCACGCGCCGAAGATGCAGCGGAAGACCGTGTGCTCGACATTCTGGTGCCCCCACCGCGCGACTTCGGCTTCAATTCCACGCCGAACAGCGGCGACAGCGGCAATACCGCGCGCCAGACCTTCCGCAAGCGCCTGCGCGAAGGCTCGATGGACGACAACGAAATCGAGATCGAACTGTCCGAAGCCGGGCCGACGATGGAAATCATGGCGCCGCCCGGCATGGAAGAAATGACCGAGCAGATCAAGTCGATGTTTTCCGGCGTCGGTGGCAATCGCAAGAAGATGCGCAAGGTGAAAATCCGCGAAGCAATGAAGCTGCTGATCGACGAGGAAGCCGCAAAACTCGTTAACGACGACGAGCTGAAACAGAAGGCGATCGCCAACGTCGAGCAGAACGGCATCGTCTTCCTGGACGAGATCGACAAGATCGCCACGCGCTCGGAAGTCGGCGGCGGCGACGTTTCCCGCGCCGGCGTGCAGCGCGATCTGCTGCCGCTGGTGGAAGGCACCACCGTCAATACCAAGTACGGCATGATCAAGACCGATCACATCCTGTTCATCGCTTCCGGCGCGTTCCATCTAGCCAAACCGTCGGACCTGATTCCGGAACTGCAGGGACGCTTCCCGATCCGCGTCGAACTGGAATCGCTGTCGATCGCCGACTTCGAACGCATCCTGACCGGCACCGACGCCTGCCTGACGCGCCAGTACGAAGCGCTGATCGGCACCGAGGACGTGAAGCTCGAATTCGCGCCGGACGGCATCAAACGCCTGGCGGAGATCGCCTACTCGGTCAACGAAAAGACCGAAAACATCGGCGCGCGCCGGCTGTACACGGTGATGGAGAAATTGCTGGAAGAAATCTCGTTTTCCGCCAGCGAAAGCGCCGACAAAACGCTGACCATCGACGCCGCCTATGTCGACGCGCGACTGGGCGCACTGGCGGTCGACGAAGACCTGTCGCGTTACGTGCTGTAAACGAGACGGGCGCTATAATAGCGACGCAAACTATCCGCCGGCCTGCGCAGGTAGCGGATGGAAGAATGGGTACAGAGACAAGGAAAGGAAGAAGAGATGAGCGCCTACTACTGGCAAAAGCGCTGGGTCGACGCCCTGGTTGAAAAAGGCGTCGAACGCAGCACGGCAGAGACGTTATATGCATCCACCTACAGCAACGAAGCTGCAGACCAGTCAAAAAGCCCGGAACTGCAAGCCATGCTGATGCTGGACATGAGCGGCGGCAAGGCAAAAACAGCAGCGTGCGCAAACGCCTGATCCACGCAAACGGCACCCATCGCGGTGCCGTTGTTTTTTCATCCCGGCATTCTTCTCATCATCATGGCCAACAAGGCACTCGCCAAGCGGCAGAAGATGACCATCCGCATCGAGCCTTCGCAAAAAGCCCTGAAGCCGCGCAATCCGCTGGTAGCGCCGGCACTGCAGCGCGCAGCCGGCCCGCATCGCAAATCGGCCTCCGGCATCCGTCAGGAACAGAAACGCCAGCTCGGTAAAAAGCTGTCGAAACTGCCGGAACCGGACGACGAATGAAACGGCAGACCGGCATCATCGCCATGCCGTAGCGCAACCCTCCATCGATTGATCGATCCCCGGTTTATTGCTATAAAAGACGCGTCGCATCCCGCACGGCGCGCTGGCGCCGCACACCGGAACGAACGCCGAGGAGAACACGATGGCTCTGCCGCACGCAACATCCGGGGAATTGATTGACGTCCGCCCTCTGGGGCCGCGTATTTCCAACGCCGTTTCCAATGCCTTGTTCAAGACGCCGCAGCTCGAACTGATGCGGCTGGTACTGCCGCGCGGCAAGGGCATGCCCGAGCATGCGGTGCACGGACCGCTCACGATACAGTGCCTGGAAGGCGCGGTCGAATTGCACGCGCATCAAAAGACGCAGACGCTGCGTGCCGGCGAACTGGTCTATCTGGCAGGAGGAGAACCGCATGCGCTGCATGCGGTGGAAGACACGTCCGTCTTGCTGACGCTGCTGCTGCCGCACTGAACGCGGCAACGGTTTCAGTCAGATGTTTTTCGCTAGGCGTTTTCGTCGCGCGGACCACGCGACAGCAGACGGCCGACCATCTCGGCCGGCGACACGCCGTCGAACAGCACGGCCGCCACTGCATGCGCAATCGGCATATCGATACCGTGCTGCTGCGCCAGTTCGCGTACCGTCTGCGCGCAACGCACACCTTCGGCCACGTGTCCCAGCTCTTCGACGATCTGCTCCAGCCGTTTTCCTTGCGCCAGCCCTAGACCGACTCGGCGATTGCGCGACAGGTCGCCGGTGCAGGTCAGGATCAGATCGCCCATGCCGGTCAGGCCGGTAAAGGTTTCCGCGCGTCCGCCCAGCGCCACGCCGAGCCGCACGATCTCGGCCAGACCACGCGTGATCAGCGCGGCGCGCGCATTCATTCCCAGTCCCATGCCATCAACGATGCCGGTGGCGATCGCCAGGATGTTCTTCACGGCACCGCCGACTTCGACGCCAATCACGTCATCGGTCGAATAGAGCCGGATATTGCCGCCATGAACGGCAGCAATCGTGCGGTCGCGCAAGACTTCGTCCTCGGAGGCAATCGTCAGCGCACACGGCAGTCCGCGCGCCACTTCCTGCGCAAACGACGGGCCGGACAACACGCCTGCCGGCACAGCGCTTCCCAGCACCTCGCGCACCACCTGATGCGGCAACAGATGCGTCTGCTCTTCGAAGCCCTTGCACAGCCAGACGACGTTCGGAATCTGCCGTCCCTGCAGCCGCGTGACGGTCGGCCGCAGGCCGGACAACGATGTTGCCGCCAGCAGCAGGCCGTCCGTTCCGGCATGCGCAACGGCGGCATCGAAATCCGACGTCAGCGACAGCGCTGCCGGCAGCGGAAAGCCCGGCAGATAAGCCGCGTTTTCACGACTGGCCTGCGCGCGCCGCATGGTGTCTTCTTCACGTCCCCACAGTACGACGTCGTGGCGGTCGGCCAGCGAAATGGCCAGCGCCGTTCCCCACGCGCCCGCGCCCAGAATGGTGATCTTCATGCGATGGATAGGATCAACGAATTACCTCGTGAAAGAAACCGGGAAGACAACGCCGACGGCTGGCAGCGAATACGAAACGGCACCGCATCATCTGCGAATGTGCCGCGAATGAATGTGTCGCGAATCATTCATTCACCCCAGACCTCGCTCGCCTTGACGTATCCGCTGGTGCCGTCCTGATGGCGAACCTTGACCCATCCGGCGGCGGCGGCAGCCTGCCATTCGAGCAGCACATTCTTTTCCGCCGTCGCCACCGTGGCGGCAGTCTCTGCCGGCGCCGCGCGGATTGTCGCGCTGGCGGCCGTCACGACGACATTGCGCTTCGTCGTCAACGCCTTGCTCTGCATCCATGACAGATCGCCGGTCGCATCGCGTACCTTGGTCCAGCCGTCCTGATTCAGGATAACCTCGACCGGCATGCCGCGCGGCGCGATGAAGACCTTGCGGCCGCGCTCCGACGGCGCGTTGTACATGACGGCCGGATCGTCGCCTACCGAACGGTAATTGGCAGCAGAGGCACTGGCAGCAAACGCCATGCCGCACAACATGCACAGCGCGCCCTTGATGCCAGTCGTCAGGAAAACGGATGTTTTCATGCGATCACTCCACGATCGATGAAGCGGCGCTTGCATCATACGCAAGCGCCGCATGCAATCAATGCTTGGCGGCGGAGCCGTCGGCCATGACGATGCCGGCGCCATTCTGTTCCTGCTGCTGGCGTGCGAAGGCTTCCAGGCGCTGCTGGTAGAACACCTCAAAATTGACTTCGCTCAGATGCACGGGCGGGAAGCCGGCACGCGTGATGACGTCGGCGATATTGGCACGCAGATACGGATAGATGATGTTCGGGCAGCCGATGCCGAGCAGCGGATCGAGCTGCTCTTCCGGGATGTTGCGCACTTCGAAAATGCCGGCCTGCTTGCCCTCGACGAGGAAAGCGACCTTATCCTGAATCTTGGCGGTCACGGTGATCGTCACCGTGGATTCGACGATGCCTTCAGCCACCGGCTGCGCACCGACGTCGACCGCGACCTCGATCGACGGGTTTTCCTGTTCCAGGAAAATCGCCGGGGAGTTCGGTTGCTCCAGCGACATGTCCTTCAGGTAGATACGCTGGATCTGGAATACGGGTTGTTTGTCGTCAGCCATGAGGCACTTTCATCGAGGATTGAAGAAAGCGGGCTTGCGCCCGCCGGATATTGAAATGTGGGAATCAGGCGCCTTGCAGCAGGCCATCCAGCTTGCCGGCGCGGTCCAGCGCGCTCAGATCGTCGAAGCCGCCGACATGCGTGTCGCCGATGTAGATCTGCGGCACCGTGCGGCGGCCGGTCTTTTCCATCATGGCGGCGCGCAGTTCGGGTTGCAGGTCGACGCGAATCTTTTCGATCTCCGCCACGCCCTTGGCCTTCAGCAGACGCTCGGCCATCAGGCAATACGGGCACACGCCCGTGCTGTACATCGTCACATGCGCAGTCATGATGATTTCTACCTGTTCCTTATTTGCTGATCGGCAGGCCCTGCGTTTGCCAGCCGTCCATGCCGCCCAGCAGCGCCGCCGCGTCCTTGAAACCTTCCTTCTTCAGAAGTGCGGTCGCCCTGTTCGATTGCAAGCCCTTGTCGCATACCACGATCACCGGGCGCTCCTTGAATTTTTCCAGCTCGCCGGTACGGCTTTTCAGCTCCTTCAGCGGGATGTTTTTTGCATCGCGAATGTGGCCCGCCGCGAACTCTTCGGCGGAACGCACGTCAACAACCACGGTCTTCCCTTGATTCAGCAGTTGCGTAGCTTGCAACGCGGTAACTTTCGCACCCATGCGCTGCAATGAAGTGACCAACAAGGCGCCGCCCGAAATCAGTGCCAGGGCGATCAGAAAAATATTGTCGATGATGAATTTCACGGTGTCCTACTGGGTTGAATGAATCCCGGCATTATAAAATAGAAGGCCGGCTACAATTCGGATTCGGCATTTTGCATCAAAAACCCATATCTACCCTTACCAGAACCATGTACAAAATCGTATTGATGCGCCACGGCGAGTCCACATGGAATCTCGATAATCGCTTCACCGGATGGGCAGATGTCGATTTGACGGAAAAAGGCTGCGCAGAAGCAAGGCACGCCGGCGAACTGCTGCGCGAAGCGGGATTCACCTTCGATCTGGCCTATTCGTCAATGCTGAAACGCGCGATCCGCACGCTGTGGATTGCGCTCGACGAAATGGATCTGATGTGGATTCCGGTCGTCTGCCACTGGCGCCTCAACGAGCGCCACTACGGCGCGCTGCAAGGCATGAACAAGGCAGAAACCGCCGCCCAGTATGGCGCCGACAAGGTCATGCAATGGCGTCGCAGCTTCGACATCCCGCCCAAGCTGCTGGAAGCCGACGATCCGCGCACCTCGTACGACGATCCGCGCTATGCCCATCTCGACCGCAGCGAGATTCCGCTCGGCGAATGCCTGAAAGACACGGTCGAACGCGTCATCCCCTACTGGAACGACACGATTGCACCGCAAATCCGCTCGGGCAAGAACGTCATCATCTCGGCACACGGCAACAGCCTGCGTGCGCTGATCAAGGTGCTGGACGACATCAGCGACAAGGACATCGTCTCGCTCAACATTCCGAACGGTCGTCCCATCGTCTACGAACTCGACGCCAACCTGAAGCCGATCCGCCACTACTATCTCGGCGAACCGGCGGCAACGCCGGCCGCCGCTCAGGCCCGCTGATTCCGCAACCGAATTTGTGCAGATTCCGCATTTCATTCGTTTTCCGCGCCGCTTCCGCTCCATGCGTTCGCTTGTCCTGCTGACGTCGGTCATGCTGGCGTTGGCGCTGCCGGCTGCGCACGCACAAAAGGAAACCGACCGCAGCAGGCAGAAAAAGGCGGCTGAAGCCGAACGCGCCGATCTGCGGCAGAAGCTGAACGAACTCAAGCGCAGCATCGACAAGACCGAAAGCGCCAAGAGCGACGCCGCCGATGCACTGGCGGAATCCGAAGCCGCGATTTCCGATGCCAAGCGCGATCTGCGCGAGCTGGCGGGCGAACAGAAACAGACGCAGGCCAAGCTCGACGAACTGTCGAAACAGATGACGGAGCTGCAAAAGACGGTCGAATCGCAACAGGGCCAGCTCGCGTCTCTGCTGCGCGACCAGTATGTCGCCGGCAACGAGGATCGCATCAAGCTGCTGCTGTCGGGCGACAATCCCAACCGCATCAATCGCGAACTGCAATACATGGGCTATGTGTCGCGCGCGCAGGCCGAGCTGATCGAATCGCTGCGCGCCAACCTGCACAAGCTGGAAGAAAAACAGGTCGAAGTGCAGAACGCCAAGGCCGAACTGGACGAAATCGCCGCCGAGGCACGCAACCAGCACGCCATCCTGCAAAAGCAGAAGACGCAGCGTGCCGCGCTGCTGTCGACGCTGTCGAACAAACTGGCCGCGCAACGCAAGGAAGCTGGCAACATCGCGCGCAACGAGCGCCGGCTGTCGACGCTGGTGGACAAGCTGACCTCCCTGATCGCTGAACAAAAGCGTGCCGCAGCGGCCGCTGCCAAGAAACGCGAACAGGCAAGGCGGGAACGCGCCGCGCGTGCCAAGGCTGAACGCGAACGCCGTCTGGCGCAGAACAAGCAGACCAATCCTGATGCCATCGAGGACGACGAACCGCCGGAAGAACAGCCCGCAGAAGCGCTGGCCCGCAACGAACTAACACCAGTGCCCGGCATGCAGGATGGTGCCTTCCCCGCGCTGCGCGGCAAGCTGCGGCTGCCGATCGCCGGCGACCTGATCGCGCGCTACGGCAGCAAACGCGGCGACGGCCCGCCGTGGAAAGGTCTGTTCATCCGCGCGCCGGAAGGTACCGAAGTCAAGGCCGTGGCCAATGGCCGCGTCGTCTTCGCCGACTGGTTGCGCGGCTTCGGCAACCTGATCATCATCGATCACGGCAGCCATTACCTGACGATCTACGGCAACAACCAGTCCGTCTTCAAGCGCGCCGGCGATGCAGTGCGCGCCGGCGACGTGATTGCCGGCACCGGCAACAGCGGCGGCAACGATCAATCGGGTTTATACTTTGAAATGCGGCATGATGGCCGTGCGTTCGACCCGCTCGGTTGGGTAAATATCAGGTGAACATGGGAATGAAACTCAAGAATATCGCACTGGTTGGCTTCGGCATGATTGTCGGCGCGATCGGGATGGGTACACAACTGGACGCAATCGCCCAGAAAAATGCCGGCTCGACACTGCCGCTGAACGAATTGCGCCAGCTGGCCGATGTGTTCGGCCTGATCAAATCCGACTACGTCGAACCGGTCGACGACAAGAAACTGCTGACCGAAGCCATTTCCGGCATGGTCTCGTCGCTCGATCCGCACTCGGCCTATCTTGATAAAAAGGCATTCAAGGAACTGCGCGAAGGCACGCAAGGCAAGTTCGTCGGCCTCGGCATCGAGGTCGGCATGGAAGACGGTTATGTAAAAGTCATCTCGCCGATCGAGGATTCCCCTGCCTACCGCGCCGGCATCAAGGCTGGCGACCTGATCACGCGCCTGGATTCGACGCCGGTCAAGGGCATGACGCTGGACGAAGCCGTCAAGCGCATGCGCGGCGAACCGAATACCAAGATCACGCTGACGATCGCCCGCAAGGATGTCGACAAGCCGGTCATCGTAACGATCGTGCGTCAGGAAATCCGCGTGCAGAGTGTCAAGGCCAAGATGGTGCAGCCCGGCTACGCATGGCTGCGCATCTCGCAATTCCAGGAACCGACCGTCGACGACATGGCGAAGAAGATCGCCATGCTGTACGCCGAAGATCCGAATCTGAAAGGCCTGGTGCTCGACCTGCGTAACGACCCGGGCGGCGTGCTGCCGGGCGCGATCGGCGTGGCGGCAGCCTTCCTGCCCAAGGATGTCGTGGTGACGTCGACCAACGGCCAATTGCCGGATTCCAAGCAGACCTTCTACGCACGCCGCGAATTCTATGCGACGCGCATGGTCGGCGATCCGCTGGCCAAGCTGCCGGATGCGATCAAGAAGATTCCGATGGTCGTACTGGTGAACTCCGGTTCGGCATCCGCTTCCGAAATCGTGTCGGGCGCCCTGCAGGATTACAAGCGTGCCACCATCATGGGCACGCAAACCTTCGGCAAGGGTTCGGTACAGACGATCCGCCAGTTGTCGCCGGATACCGCAGTCAAGTTGACGACGGCGCGCTACTACACTCCGAACGGCCGCTCGATCCAGGCGCGCGGCATCGTGCCCGACATGCTGGTCGATGAAACCGCAGATGGCGACGGCCTCGACGGCCTGCGTCTGCGCGAAGCCGATCTGCAGAAGCATCTGATCAACGACAAGGACAAAGGCCCGGAAGTCCATGCCGAGATCGACACGCCGGCGGAAGAGCAGCGACTGCTCGACATGGAGAAGAAACGCAAGCCGCTGGAATTCGGCAGCGCGGACGACTTCCAGCTGCAGCAGGCGCTGAATTTCCTGCAGGGCAAACCGGTGACGCTGTCGAAATCCGCCAAGATCGAAACCAAGAAGGAACCGAGCATCAACGATCCGAAGAATGGTGAAAAAGGCAGTGACAAGCCCGCCGACAAAGGCACCAAGGGCGACGAAAAAGGCGACAAGAAGTAATCGCGACAACCGATAGAAAAGAGCCGCAGCGATGCGGCTCTTTTGATTACAGCGTACGCGATCACGTTAAATGCACAGACGTACGAATGAGTAAACGAAATCCATGAACGATCAACAGCTGCTGCGCTACTCCCGCCATATCCTGCTCGACGAAATCGACATCGCCGGCCAGGAAAAACTGCTGGCCGGACACGCCTTGATCATCGGCGCCGGCGGCCTCGGTTCGCCTGCAGCGATGTATCTGGCATCCGCTGGACTCGGCACTATCACGCTGGTCGACGACGATACTGTCGACCTGACCAACCTGCAACGCCAGATCCTGCATACAACCGAACGCGTCGGACAGGACAAGGTCGCATCGGGCAAACAGACGCTGACAGACATCAATCCGACCGTCGAAATCGTCGCATTGAAGGAACGCGTGTCGGGCGATCGGCTCAACGAACTGGTGAGCAAGGCTTCGGTCGTGCTGGACTGCTGCGACAACTTCGCCACGCGCCATGCCGTCAACCGCGCCTGCGTCGCCAATCGCGTGCCGCTGGTATCCGGCGCGGCAGTCCGCTTCGACGGTCAGATCAGCGTGTTCGATCCGCGTGGCATCGGCGGCGACTGGCCATGCTATGCCTGCCTGTTCCCGGAAGACCAGCAGTTCGAGGAAGTCAATTGCGGCACGATGGGCGTGTTCGCGCCGCTGGTCGGCATCATCGGCAGCATGCAGGCGGCCGAAGCGCTGAAACTGGTCGCCGGCATCGGCGAACCGCTGGCCGGACGCCTGCTGCTGCTCGATGCACGTGCGATGGAATGGAGCAGCATTCGCATCGCCCGCAATCCGACCTGCAGCGTCTGCGGCCACGTGCATTGATCTGCGCGATCTGAAGCCGCCATGTACACGTCGACCTTCACCTTTGCCCCGGGGCAGTACGACGATACATTTCATCGCCTGGATCAGGCCATCGCAGAGATAGCCAAAAACATCCCCGGCTATCTTGGCGAAGAAACCTGGCAAAACCCCGACACTGGCCTGGTATCGAACGTGTATTACTGGGAATCGCTGGAATCCCTGCAGATGCTGATGCAACATCCAAAGCATCTCGAGGCAAAGGCTGCGCAGGAAAAATGGCTGCATGGCTATCAGGTCGTCATCTCGCAGGTACTGCGCACATATGGCGATGCCGGAATCGACCATCCGCTTGCCCGCAAATCGGGCTGACCACATCATCTGCCGCATACCGGCAACGAAGACGCCGACTTCATTGCACATGCATCGCTTCCCTGAACCCTCGTTCGTCGCCATAACCTGCCGGTTTCCGAAATTTTGCGGGCCACCCGGCGTTCCATCCCGCGAAAAACCGCCATGGCGCCTCTGCCACGCAGCCATTCGCCCAAATAAGTGGATGCCCTATTCCAACAAGTCGTTACCGTGCTTTACACAACTTTACCGATCGCAAGCGTATCGGCAACAGAGCGCTCCTACAGTAACGACATGCCCGCTCGACTTGCGGGAGACATCGAAAGGAGCTTCATATGAACAAGCAAATCACCACGATCCGCACCACTTCCCCAGCACGCAACCGTATGGTGCTGGCTGGCGTTACGGCCGCCCTGATCGGCGCATTGTCGCTGTCCGGCATCAGCCAGGCGGCCGACACGACGGCTTCGCAGTCCGCACCGCAAGCAACCGCACAGAAACATGACGGGAAGCACACCCGCATGAGCCCGGAAAAAGCGGAGAAACGCACGCAACGCATGATCGAACGCCTGGTGCCGGATGCGACGGCGGAACAGAAGACCAAGCTGTCTGCCATCGCCAAGGCCAATTTCGAGCAGCTGCGTCCGTTGAATGAAAAACTACGCGCCGTACGCGCCGACGAGATGAAACTGCTGTCGCAGCCAACCATCGATCGCAACGCACTGGAAAAAGCACGCCAGGCAAACCAGCAACTGGCCGACCAGCGTTCGCGCATCGTCACCAAGTCGTTTGCCGATGCGGCCGAAGTGCTGACGCCGGCACAGCGCGTCGCCGCGGCAGAAAAACTGGCCAAGCATCGCCATCACTTCCGTCACGGTCACGGCCACGGCCCGCGCCACCACGACGGCAAGATGCATGACGGCGCAGCACAGTAACGCTGCATGACCAACGCCTCGCCTTCTCTTTCCGGGAAGGCGAGGCGCCGCGTTACACTACGCCCATGAGCCAACGCCTACTGATGATCGAAGACGACCAGCGCCTCGCGGCGATGGTCGCCACCTATCTGGGACAGAACGATTTCGACGTGCACCACAGCGGCACCGCCGCAGACGGCTTGCAGCAATTGCAGCAGGCCGAACCGGCATTCAACGTCGTGCTGCTGGACCTGATGCTGCCCGATGCCAACGGCCTCGACGTATGCCGCCAGATTCGCGCGCTTCCCGCGCCGCTGAATACATTGCCGATCGTGATGCTGACCGCCAAGGGCGATCCGATGGATCGCGTGATCGGCCTAGAAATCGGCGCCGACGATTACGTCCCCAAACCCTTCGAACCGCGCGAGCTGCTGGCGCGCCTGCGCGCCGTGCTGCGCCGGCAGCAAGGTGTACCCGCCCCCGCGAGCGATACGCAGCGCACATTGCGCTTCGGTCGCCTGGAAATCGATCTGGACGCGCGCGTCATTCGTGTCGATGATCAGGAAAAACCCGTCACCTCCTATCAATTCAACCTGCTGGCCGCAATGGCCGAACGCGCCGGCCGCGTGCTTTCGCGCGAGCAGTTGATGGATGCGGTAAAAGGCGAACCGCTGGAAGCCTTCGACCGCTCGATCGACGTCCACATCGGTCGCTTGCGCGCCGCCATCGAAGACGATCCGAAACAACCCAAACGCATCATCACCGTGCGCGGCGCCGGCTACGTATTCGCCAAGGCGCAGGATGTCTGACATGACCGCACGCTCGTTCTGGCCGAACCGGCTTTACATCCGCATCTACGTCGCGGTACTGGTCAGCATCGTGGTCGCAGCACTGCTGTTTGCCTGGGCCTGGCGACTGAATACCGAATCACGCCAGATCGGCCCCAACCTCGAATCGTTCGCCGCCATCGCCGCCGATGTGCTGCCGCCGGCCGACGCCGACAACGCCACGCAGCAGGAAGCGCTGGAACGCTGGCGCAACCGCATGCGCGCCGATCTCACGCTGTACTCGGCGCAACGCGAAGAGATTGCTGCGGTCGGCCGGCCGCTGCCGCCACTGGAGCCGACGCAAACCACCAGCGGCTGGCTGGACGGCGGTCCGCCGGTATTCGCCGTCAAGCTGCCGGATGACCGCTGGCTGGTCGGCCAGATACGCGGACGGCGCGGTCCGCCGATCAACCTGTTCGCCGCGCTGGCGATGATCTGCCTTGCCACCGGCATCGGCGCCTATCCGATCGTGCGCCGCCTGACGCGCCGCCTCGAACGTCTACAGACCAGCGTGGAAGCGCTGGGTGCCGGCCAGTTGTCGACGCGTATTGCGGTCGAAGGCAAGGATGAAATCGCGCGCTTGGCAACCAGCTTCAACCGCTCGGCGGCACGCATCGAGGAACTGGTCAATGCACAGAAGGCATTGCTGGCAAATGCATCGCACGAACTGCGTTCGCCGCTGGCGCGCATCCGGATGGCGCTGGAGCTGGCATCGCCTTCTGTCGAACCGGCGATGCGCGACGAGCTGGCGCACAACATCGCCGAACTCGATCAGCTGATCGACGAAATCCTGCTCGCCAGCCGGCTCGATGCTACGGCGGAAACGACGATGGCGTTCGAGAAGATCGACCTGACGGCGCTGGTTGCCGAGGAATGTGCACGCGTCGACGCTGTACTGGATGCGGAAGCGGTCGAAGTGAAAGGCGATGCGCGGCTGCTGCGCAGGCTGGTGCGCAACCTGCTGGAAAATGCGCGCCGCTACGGCGGCGGCACGCCGATCACGGCATCGCTTGCCATGGCGGGGAATACGGTAGCTCTGCAGATTTGCGACGAAGGCCCCGGCGTGCCGCCGGCCGAGCGCGAAAAAATCTTCGAGCCGTTCTATCGGCTGCCCGGCGCCAGCGAACGCGAAGGCGGTGTCGGGCTGGGCCTGGCGCTGGTCAGGCAGATCGCGCGTCGCCATGGCGGCGACGTCCTCTGCACGGATCGCCACGGCCGCGGCAGCTGCTTCGTCGTCACGCTGCCGCGCTGAAGAACATTCCGCGCAATTTCGAAGGCGGAAAGGCAATCAGCCCCAGACGATGGTCGCCGGCAATGCGCCGCGCAAAGCGTTGCACATGACGACCTCTTCCGCGCGGCGCAAATCGTCCACCGTCAGCACACGCTCCTTCGCGTTCCATTGCGGATCGTCCAACATCACGCCGCGCATCACGCCGGGCAATACGCCGGCCGTCAGCGGCGGCGTGAACCACTTGCCGTCCAGCTTGACGAAGACATTGCTGCGGCCTCCCTCCGTCACTTCTCCGCTCGAATTGCAGAACAACTTGTCGAATGCGCCTTGTCGCTCGGCATCGCGCCACGCTTCGTCATAGACGGTACGATTCGTCGTCTTGTGGCGCAGGAACAGATCGTCCGCCTCTGTCGCCTGTGCGGTCATCAGGATATTCACCGGTGTCGACAATGCTGCCAGCGGCGCGGTCTGTATCTCGATGACGCCGTCCTGCTGCAAAGCCAGGCGCATCCGGTAATCCGTATCGCCATCGAAACCGGCCACCGTCTGTGCAATCGTCGTGCGAATCGTCGCTTCGTCGAAGGCGAAACCGAAATAGGCTGCGGAGCGACGCAAGCGTTGCAAATGCCGTTCCAGATTGCGGCAGCCGTCGCGCGTTGCTCGCATCGTTTCGAACAGCGCAAAACCGGCTTCCAGTCCTGTCAGGAAACGCGCCTTCAACAGACATTCTTCATATTCCAACGCCGCGACGCTGTCATGCACGATGCCCGCGCCCACACCCAGTTCGCCTTGCCGGACGCCATCCTCATGCACGGCACCCAACCGCAACGTCCGAATCGGCACTGACATGCAGAAATCGCCGATGCCCTGCTTCGCCGATGGCGGATCGAACCAGCCGATCGCGCCGGTATACAGGCCGCGTGCATGCGCTTCCAGTTCGCGGATGATTTGCATCGTCCTGTGCTTGGGTGCACCGGTGATCGAACCGCATGGATACAACGCGGCGAACACATCGGCCAGCGTCATGTCGCCGCGCAACTGCGCCGTAACGGTCGAGGTCATCTGCAACACGCTGCTGAAGCACTGCACATCGAACAGTTTTTCCACAGCGACGGAGCCGGTCGCCGCCACTCGGCCCAGGTCGTTGCGCAACAGGTCGACGATCATCAGGTTTTCCGCACGATTTTTCGGATCGGCCGCCAGCGCATGCGCAGCGTCGGCATCGCGCGCCGCATCGCCGCTGGCGGCAGCCGTGCCTTTCATCGGTTGCACGGTCAGCCGTCCGCCATCGTGGCGCACGAACAGTTCCGGCGACAACGACAGTACAGCACGGCCATCCGGCAAGCCAATCAATGCGCCATACGGCACCGGTTGCCGCACACGCAAGCGGCGGTACAGTGCAACCGCATCGCCATAGGCGTCGAAGCGCAGACGATACGTGTAATTGACTTGGTAGGTATCGCCTGCCTCGATGTAATCGCGAATGCGCGTCAGCGCGGTATGGAAGGCAGCGCGGTCGATATCCGCATGCACATTAGCGACGCCGGCAGGCTGCGATGCGGCATGTGCCTCAATATGCGCTTCCAGCCAGTCGCTCACCTGCGAGGCGCGCAATTTTTCGCAACGCCGGAACAGCAGCACTTCTGCCAATCTTCCTTCAGCGTTCGCATCAGCATCGGTATCTGCCGCGACATCAACCATGCGCCGTGCGATGCCATGCATCGCCTCGCCCAGTTCGTACGTAAACAGGCCGACGGCAAAACAGCCTTCCTGCAGTTTTCGCTGCATGCTTTCCAGCATCGCAGGCAATTGCGCATGGTCATCGCAACAAAGCGTGCCAATGTAGTCCGAGTACAGACGCGAATGTCCGTCCTCACCGCCTGTCTCGCAATCGTCGAGCAATGCGAAGCAATCGTCGGAACCGGTGGAAGCAGGCAGGAACATGAAAGCGAGACGGGAAGATAAGAAGAGCAGCCGCTATTGTACGGCTCCGCGGCAAACGGGAGGAAGGTGCAAGCGGGGAATCCAGGGCGGTAAAAGCGTCGAGAAAAAACTCAGCCGAGCAACATCGCGATCTGCGCCTGCACGTGCGCCGATGGCAGTTGCTTGAAACCGGTCTTCGCATAACGCTGCCAGTGCCCCAGCACCGCGCCGACGATCAGGTTGGCGCGCGCCGCCACTTCGGCTTCGTTCGCCTGTCCCTGCGTGGCCGCCACGCGCAGCGACTGCTTCACCGCCAGTTCGATGCGTTCGATGAACTGGTTCATGCGCTGCTGCAGACGTTCGTCCTCGTTGACCAGCGCATCGCCGATCATCACACGCGTCATGCCGGGATTGCGTTCGGCGAAATTGAGCAGCATGGTCACGATGGCCTGCACTTGCGAGAGGCCGTTTTCCTGCTGCTCGGTGATCTTGTTGATCAGGCCGAATACCGTCGTCTCGATGAATTCGATCAACCCTTCGAACATCTGCGCCTTGCTGGCGAAATGCCGGTACAGCGCCGCCTCTGACACGTCGACCCGCGCCGCCAGCGCCGCCGTCGTGATCTTCTCTCCCTTGGGCTGCTCCAGCATCGCTGCCAGCGTCTGGAGTATCTGCAGCTTGCGTTCGCCTGGTTTGGTCGTTGCCATGATTCTATTTATGAGAAGGAAACAACAAGAAACAGCAATCTAGCGCAATCGATGCAACTGCCGGAATAGTTGCCCTACGGATTTTACTTTGACATCCACGTAAATGGGGCGTTTTGTGGCCGCAGCCGTTGCGCCGCTGCCCGGATGCATGTGGCGCGCCACATCCGGGGCCAGATATTGGGTGATCCAGGCCGTGCGCAGGCCCAATGCCCGTGCCGCCCTCAGGTTGACGACGGTATCCTCGACCAGAATGCAGCGGCCGGCCGGCAGCTTCTCGCGCGCCAGCAGTCGACGCAGCATCAGCCGCGACGGCTTGGGACGGATGCGGCCATGCACACGCATCGCCTCGATCGGCACGTGCTGCGCAAAATGCCGGTGCAGGCCGATGTGGCGCAGCACGTCGCGCGCATAGCGGCGCGGCGCATTCGTCAGCAGGATTTTGCGTCCCGGCAGCTTGTGCAGCAGGCGCGCCAGTCCGCGTTCGGTGCGGATCATCGCCGTCAGGTCATCGAAACGGTGCGCCTCTCGCAGGAAATCGTCCGGCCTGACCTGATGATGATTTACCATACCAAGCAGCGTGGCGCCGTAGCGCCGCCAGTAGCCGATGCGTTCCGCGTTGACGGCATCGGCATCGCACGGCAGGCCCCGTTCGCGCAGCACCTGTGCGATATAGGCATTCATGTTCAGATTGATCGCCGGGAAAATCGCATGCGATGCATCATGCAGCGTATTGTCGAGATCGAACAGCCAGATCGGATCTTGTCTGGACATCTTGTCATTCAATAAAAAACAGTTTCGGAAAATACCGCATGCGTCGCGCCCCCAATCTCATCGTCGCCCTTTTCGTTGCCGTCCTGCTGCCGCTTGCCAGTCTTTATACCGCATCCGCGCACGCCGATGCAGTACGCGTACCGATCGGCGGCGCGTCGCCGGAAAAGGCTCAGGCGCCGATTCCGCTGCGCGGCACGCTATACCGCGTCGAACACAACGGGCATACCTGTTATCTGTTCGGCACCGTACACGTCGGGCAGGCCGCATTCTATCCGCTCGAACCCATCGCCATGCGCGCATTGCATGCGTCGAACACGCTCGCACTGGAAATCGACATCCGCAACGAAAACGCTTTCAATCAGGCCATCGTCAAGCACGGTCTGTATACCGACGGCACCACGGTTGCCGATCATCTGACGACCGACCGGTTGGGCAAGCTGAAAGCCGCGCTGCAGCAGAACGATATTCCGTTCGAACGCGTCGCACGCATGAAGCCGTGGATGATCGCCAACCTGCTGATCGTGCAGACGATGGCGCGCAACGGCTATCCAGCGGAACAAGGACTCGAACTGTATTTCCTGTCCGTCGCGGCAAAGGAAGGCAAGATCGTGCGCGGACTGGAAACGGCCGACTATCAGCTGTCGCTGTTCAATCGCCTGGATGACACGCAACAGCAGGAATATCTGGAAGAAACGCTACAGGATCTGAACGACGGCTCCGAAGTCGCGCAAGCCATCGCACTGATCGATGCCTGGCGTCACGCCGACAGCGCACGCATGCTCACGCTGAAACAGCAGATGCTCAATGACGGCTCCGCTTCTTCGCGGTTCATCGAAGACATCCTGCTCAATCAGCGCAATCCAAGACTAGCCGATGGCATCGCGATGCTGCTGAACGACGACAAGACCTCGTTCGTCGCCATCGGCATGCTGCATCTGATCGGCGGCGAAAACAGCATTCCCGCGCTGCTGCAAAAGCGCGGCTATCAGGTCAGGAAACTTTACTGATGACCGCACTTGTCATCCGCACGGCACGCATGGACGATCTGGACGCGATCATGCAACTGGAAGCGAGCGGCTTTCCATCCGCCATCCGCGAGAGCCGCGACGTCATGCGGCAGCGGCTGGAACATTTCACCGACGGCTTCCTGATCCTCGAACATGCGGACGGCGCCATCGGCTATCTGTGCTCCGAACTGTGGGCGCAGGATCATGCCGGCGGATCGGCCCCTTGCAACACGGATCATTTCACACTCGGTCATGACATCCGGCAAACCCATCGCCACGACGGCGCGCATCTGTATGTTTCATCGATGACCATCGCACCCGCACATCGCGGCGGCGGCCTCGGCAAACGCTTCTTCCAGCAATCCGTCGCGCTGCTGCGCACGCGGCTGCCGCATCTGCACAGTTCCATTCTGCTGCTGAGCGCGGAATGGTTGCCCGCGCATCGCATCTATCGCGACTGCGGCTATGCGGAAATTGCACGGCTGCCGGTTTTTTTCGCCGACATCGCCGTGCAGGATGCCGACGCCATTGTCATGCGGCTGTCATTTTCCTGATTCATTCTCTCTTCCGCCTACTTTATTCCGTCTCTTTTATTCCGTCTCTTTTATTCTGCCTCTTCACGCCGCACCAAAAACGGGCAGACAGCAAATCGCCACGATCGCCATCATCATGGCATTGCATGGACAATGCCATCGTGGCAACATGCAGCAAGCATGCCGCGCAAGCAGGACATGCCGTCAAACGCGCCAACCGTGAGAATTCCCATGAACACGACAAGATTGTTTGAATGGCTGACCCTGCACATGCGCGCAATACGCCTCGCCATGATGCCGACGCTCGTCCTGCTGGTCGTCGGCGTCGGACTGCTGGTCCATGCCACCGGCGGTGTCAAATTCTCCTACCTGCATTCGATGTACCTGCCCGTGATGCTGGCCGGCTTCGTGTTCGGCATGCGCGGCGGTCTGCTGATCGGCCTGCTCGGCGGCCTCATACTCGGTCCCTTCATGCCGCTCGATTCCGTCACCGGCGAAATGCAGAACGTGCTGAACTGGATTTACCGCACCGGCTTCTTCATGCTGGTGGGCATGTTCAGCGGTGCCGTCAGCGACAGCGTGCGCTCCTACCTGCGACACCTGCAATGGATCGCACGCCACGACGCCGCCACGCAGCTGCCCAACCGCACCGCACTGCTCGATTCGCTGTCCGCCCTGTCGAAGAAAAAGCAGACGGCAGATTCCTTCCTGCTCGTCGTCATCTGCCTGCAGAATGCGATGGAGCTGAAGTCCGCCTTCGGCTTCGAGATCATCGAAGACCTGATGCGCCAGTCTGCGCAACGCTACGGCAGCATCCTGCGCCACCGCACGCAGGTCTATCGCATCGACGCGGAGCAGATCGGCATCCTGATCGAGAACCGTGGCGCCCGGAACGTCGATGCGCTGCTGGCCGAGCTGATGGAAGGCTCGCGCCAGCCGTTCCAGTTCAACGGCATTCCGATCCATACCGATTCGCGGCTCGGCTACATTGCCTTCGACCAGCTGATTCATCCGCCCGGTACCTATCTGCAGCGCGCCGAGGCAGCACTGGTTTCCGCCTACGAGAGCGGACAGGACTGCATCGCCTACAGCCCCGAAATCAGCACCATCGCAAAGGACAACCTGTCGGTGCTTGGCAGCCTGATGCAGGCCATCCACGAAGGCCAGCTGTCGATGCACTACCAGCCCAAGATCTGCATGCGCAGCGGCGCCATCAAGAGCGTGGAAGCGCTGATGCGTTGGCATCATCCGGAGCGCGGCAACATTCCGCCCGGCGTCTTCATTCCGCGCGCGGAACAGAGCACGCTGATCAATCTGGTCACCGAATTCGCGCTGGAACAGGCGATGCAGCAGATCGTGCAGTGGCAAGACCACGGCATCGACATTCCGGTCGCCGTCAACATCTCGCCGCGCAACCTGCTGCAACCGGGCTTTTCCGATCTGATCCTGAGCCTGTTGGAAAGGCATGGCGTCGAAGGCCGTCTGCTGGAACTGGAAGTCACGGAGGGCGCGCTGATGACCGACATGGCACGCACCATCGTCGAACTGCATCGCCTGGCCGACGCCAAGATCACGATCTCGATCGACGACTTCGGCACCGGCTATTCGTCGCTGCAATACCTGCACAAACTGCCGATCTCGCTGATCAAGATCGACCAGTCCTTCGTGCGCCGCCTGCCGGCCGACAAGGGCGCGCTGCATATCGTCGAGGCTGCCGTGACGCTGACGCACAAGATGGGCATGCAGACCATCGCGGAAGGCGTCGAAAACGAGGAAATCTACAGCGTCCTCGCCGGACTGGGCTGCGACATTGCGCAGGGCTTCGCGATTTCCCGTCCGCTGCCGGCGGCCGAATTCGAACAATGGCATAAGCGGCACAACGGCCGCTTCACTGTCGGGAAAGCCGTTTCCTGCTGACACCAGCCATCCGCCTTCAGGAAACTCGCGGGATGGCCTGCATATCGATAGAATCCCATTCCACATCCCCTCACCACCAAGGAGAATCGCATGCTGATCGAAGTCAAAGTTCCCGAGCTGACCGAAGGCGCCACCGAAGCCACGCTGCTCGGCTGGAACAAGAAAAAAGGCGACCGCGTTGCCGAAGGCGAAAACCTTACCGATCTGGAAACCACCAAGGTGGTCGTCGAAGTCGTTGCACCGGCGGCGGGCACGCTGGTCGAGATCGTGAAGGAGGAAGGCAACGAAGTCGGCGAAGGCGATGTGATCGCACGCATCGAGACCGATGCCTGAAAAACGCGGACACAAAAAAGGCGCACCTCGGTGCGCCTTTTTTATTCGCTAAATTCGCCGCATTCGCCCGCTTGGGCTTGATGCCCAATCGCTCAGTGCGAACGGATCATCGTTCCGAACGCCTGCTCCGTCAGCACTTCCAGCAGCAACGAATGCTCGATGCGGCCATCGATGATGTGCACGGTATTGACGCCCGACTTCGCCGCATCCAGCGCCGACGAAATCTTCGGCAGCATGCCGCCGGAAATCGTGCCGTCCTCGAACATCTCGTCGATCTCGCGCGCCGACAGATCGGTCAGCAGCGTGCCCTGCTTGTCCTGCACGCCGGCGATGTTGGTCATCATGATCAGTTTTTCGGCCTTCAGGATTTCCGCGATCTTGCCGGCCACCAGGTCGGCGTTGATGTTGTAGGCCTGGCCGTCGTCGCCGAAGCCGATCGGCGAGATGATGGGAATGAAGGCATCGTCCTGCAGCGCCTTGACGACTGCCGGGTTGATCGCCTCGATTTCGCCGACGAAACCGATATCGAGGAATTCGCCCGGTTTTTCCTTGTTCGGCATCTGCATCTTGCGCGCGCGGATCAGGCCGCCATCCTTGCCGGTCAGGCCGACTGCCTGGCCGCCATAATGGTTGATCAGCATCACGATGTCCTGCTGCACTTCGCCGCCCAGCACCCATTCGACGACTTCCATCGTCTCTTCATCGGTGATGCGCATGCCCTGCACGAAGGTGCCCTGCTTGCCGATTTTCTTCAGCGCATTGTCGATCTGCGGGCCGCCGCCGTGGACCACGACCGGGTTCATGCCGACCAGCTTCAGCAGGATCACGTCGCGCGCGAAGCCGTGCTTGAGTTTTTCGTCGGTCATCGCATTGCCGCCGTATTTGACGACGATGGTCTTGCCGTGGAACTTGCGGATGTACGGCAGCGCCTCGGCCAGGATTTGCGCGTGGACTTGCGGGGAAATTACAGTAAGATCGGGAGTCGTGTCGGTCATGGCATGCTCGGGAAATGAATGCCGCGATTTTACAGGGAATGCCCGCGGATTTCCGGGCGCTTCCGCTGAAATGCCGGATAAATGCGGGATTATTGCGCCACTGTTGTACAAATGACGCCGCCTGCATCTCCCCACTGACGGCGCATCCGGCACCGCGCCGCTTCCGTCTGCGCCGGCACGATGCACTGCCGGCAACTTCCCGTGAAAGAATCTCCCCTCGATGAACCACTGCCCAAACTGCAATGCAAGCTTCTCCTGCGGCGTGGCCGACGAATCGCAGCACTGCACGCAAAGCAGCACATCCGTGGCTTGCTGGTGCATGGCGCTGCCGCGCTTGCCGTCTGCCACACTGCGCGACGGAATGGAAAAAGCGGAGAGTTGCCTGTGTCCGGATTGCCTGCGTGCACGGCAACAGGCGTTGCGCGCGTCGCTTTCAGGCGACTGACGAGATTGCCGCCGATATTTCGAAGGTAGCTGCCAGGCTCAGTGACGAAACAGCGAATCAGGCAGGCGAATTGCCGCCAACACATTCGCGCCATTGCAGGCGCGGGAAATCCGCCTTGATGCTGTCGATGCTGCCGCGCGTGGCAGCATCGATGTCATGCAACTGGAAGGCGATGCGATTGCCGCCACCGACACGGGCGCTGCGCACGCCCTTCTTGTTCAGCATCGCCAACTGGTTATTCGCTGCCTCTTCCGTCTTGAACACGCCCAGCGAGATGCCCCACTGCAGCGCAGAATTGTCCTGAATGATGAAGAAATCCTCGACGCCGAACTTGCGCAGCTCGGCCGCCTTGCGTTCGGCCGCCTCCCTGTTGCCCAGCGGCGGAATGTAGACGATGTGGCGCGCGCTGTCGGCAATTGCGCGGCGCGTCACACGGTCGCCCAGCGACAGCGCCGCCAGCCGGCTTTCGAAACGCTGCGCGTCGGTCGCATCGAAATTGCCGATTTCCGCACAGGTGCCGGCAGCTGCCGACGCCGCCGTTGCCTGCTGCGTACCGGCGACCGGCGACGCAGCAGCCGGAGTCGACGCGCTCGACGTTGTCGACGATGCAGGCGCGCTTTCCGGCAACGGCACCAGCTTCAATTGTTCCGGATGCAGTTGCTGCTTCAGCCGCGACGGCTCCCGGCTGGGCGGCTGCAACGGCGCCAGCCAACCCTGCTGGTAGGCGAACAAGCCGCCATTGATTGCCAACAACAGGCCGAACAGGATTTTTAACATGATGAGGAACGTCCCAACGCTACCGTTTGCAAACCGATCAGCACCAGATTCTCGACGCGTTCATGCGCGATCGACAGATGCGGCGCGACCAAGTCTGCCGCTCCGCCAGCCAGAATGCAAGCGACCTGCTGCGCCGGATGCATGTGCGCCAATGCCGCAACCGCACGCTCGATCGCGCCGGCTTGTGCCGCGATGCAGCCGCTGACGATGGCGCCGTCGGTGTGATCGGCGAACGGCTGCAGGGCGCTCGCCTGCAGCGCGACTTCCGGTAGCTGCGCCGTGTTTTTCGCCAGCGATGCGGCCATCAGTCCCAGGCCCGGCAGGATCATGCCGCCGATGAAATCGCCGTCGGCAGTGACGGCGTCGATCGTGGTCGCCGTGCCACAAGTCGCCACCACCAGCGGCCGATCGGGAAACAATGCATGCGCGCCGATCGCGGCGGCAAAACGGTCGCATCCGAGTTGCGCGGGATTGCGATAAAGATTGCGCACGCCGCCACACTCGGCGGTCGAGACGAACCATTCGATCGCCACCGGCCGACTGCCCAGCGCATGCCGTACCGTGCGCTCCAGTTCGTCGCGCGTGCCGGCACCCGCCACGTTGGACAACAGCACGCGGCCGATGCGCAGGTTCTGCCAGATCTTTTCCAGTTCGGCCGCCTGCGCGCGCGTTACACTGCCGGCCGCATGCCAGATACCCGGCACCGGATGCGCCGCCGCACGGTCGACCAATGCCCACTTAATTCGCGTATTGCCTGCGTCCACCAGCAACAGCATGCGCTTACTCCTTGATGCGTAATGAAACGTCGCCGGCCGCAATTGCGACGCGGCCCTGATCGGTATCGAGCTGCAGGCAGCCGCTGGCATCGACGCCGCGCGCCGTTCCCTGCTGCAGCACGCGCCCCTGATCGACGATATTCACCGCTGCGCCGGCATAGGCATCGTACCGGTTCCATGCATCGGCGAATGCGGCGAATCCCTGTTCGGCGAAACGCGGCAATGCCTGCGCCAGCGCACTCAGCAGATCGGCCATCAGGCGTTCGCGGTCTCTATCCAGTTCAGCAGCATCGGCCACGACGCGGCCGATCTGCTCAGTGAGCGCTTCGGATTGCGCGAGATTGATGCCGATGCCGATGACGGCCCAGATCGTGCCGCGTTGCCGCTTGTCGACTGCGGTTTCGATGAGGATGCCGGCCAGCTTGTCGCCATTGCGCAGGATGTCGTTCGGCCATTTGAGCCGCACGTCGATGCTGGATGCCGCCAGTGTTTCCGCAACCGCGACGCCCACTGCCAGCGGCAATCCAGCAAGCTGCTGTGGCTGCAATGCAAACGGCCATGCCAGCGAAAAGGTCAGCGTCGCAGCGCCCGACGAATGCCAGCTGCGGCCCGCGCGCCCGCGGCCGGCGGTCTGGCGCAGCGCCCACAGCAACGTCGCTCCCACCAGTTCCTGCCGCGCCGCGCGTGCCAGCAGATCGGCATTCGTCGAACCGGTTTCGGCGACGATTTCCAGCACAATGTCGCGCGCCGCCGGTCCGCACAGGCCGGCCAGTCTCTGGACGGAAGGAGGCGCGGATGGGAAAGCAGATGGCAAAGAATGCATGGCGGCATTGTAGCGGCAGATTGCAGCAGCGGAATACGGACATGGCAGACGCATGCCGCACACCGATGATGCGACATCGGTGTTTCTCCCTTACACTTGCCTGATGTCGAATTTTGCCGCGCCTACGCTCATCCGCCAGAACGACAACGCGACTGCCGCCGGATCGTGGCAGGTACGCGCGCTGGCCGATCGCGCCGCGATGCAGCAGGTCAACGCGACGCTGCATACGCTACACGATGCGCAGTCGCTGCATTGGGACATTTCGCAGATCGAGGCGCTCGACTACATCGGCGCGCAATTTTTGTGGAACGCCTGGGGCCACAAGCGCCCGGCGCAACTGGTGCTGGCGCCGCAGCACGAGGATTTTTTCCGACGGCTGGAAGAAACCGGTACGCTGCAAATCAAGAAGCTGCCGAAACCGCACTGGTATTCGCTAGAGACGCTGCGCCGGATCAAATGCAATCTTCTCGATCACCTGACCGGCTTCATCATGCTGATCGGCCAGCTGGTGCTGGATCTGGGCCGCTTCATCCGGCAACCGAAGCGCGGCCCGTGGAAGGAAATTTCCGCCAGCATCTTCCACACCGGCTATCAGGCATTGGGCATCACCGCGCTGGTGGGATTTTTGATCGGCGTCGTGCTGTCCTATCTGTCAGCACAGCAATTGCATCAATTCGGCGGCGATATTTTCCTTGTCAACATTCTCGGCATGGCCGTGATCCGCGAACTGGGTCCGCTGCTGGCGGCGATCCTGGTGGCCGGCCGCTCCGGTTCGGCGATCACCGCGCAGCTGGGCGTGATGCGCGTAACGGAAGAACTCGATGCGATGCTGGTGATGGGCCTGCCGCATGGCTACCGGCTGATCATGCCGCGCGTGATCGCGCTGGCGATCTCGATGCCGCTGCTGGTGGTGTGGACCGATGCGATGGCGCTGCTGGGCGGCATGGTCGCAGCCAATATTGAACTGGGACTGACGTTCAAGTATTTCCTGACCGGCCTGCCCGATGCCGTACCGCTGGCGAACTACTGGATCGGCCTCGGCAAGGGCGTGGCATTCGGCGGCCTGATCGCGCTGGTAGCCTGCCACTTCGGCCTGCGCATCGAACCGAATACCGAAAGCCTGGGCGCAGGCACCACGATTTCTGTCGTCAGCGCCATCACCATCGTGATCCTGGCCGACGCCGTGTTCGCCATCGTTTTCAGCGGGGTGGGATTTTGAACGAATGCGATCCGATGCAGCCGGAAACGAACCGCGTGCCGATCATCGAGATCGAACACCTGCGCACGCAGTTCGGCGAGACGGTGGTGCACGACGACGTGAACCTGACGATCAACCGCGGCGAGATCGTCTCGCTGGTCGGCGGCTCGGGTTCCGGCAAGACGGTGCTGCTGCGGCAGATGCTCGGATTGACGCAACCGGCGCAGGGCACGGTGCGCGTGTTCGGCGAGGACATCAACCGCATCGACAGCGAACGGTTGCAGCAGTTGCGCAACCGCTGGGGCATGCTGTTCCAGCACGGTGCGCTGTTCTCGGCGCTGACGGTATTCGACAATGTTGCCCAACCGCTGCGCGAACTGGGCACACTACCGAAATCAGTGATCCGCGACGCGGCACTGCTGAAGCTGCAGATGGCCGGCATCGGCTGCGAGCATGCGCGCAAGATGCCGGCCGACCTGTCCGGCGGCATGATCAAGCGCGTGGCATTGGCGCGCGCACTGGCGCTGGATCCGGAACTGGTGTTTCTCGACGAGCCGACCGCCGGGCTGGACCCGAACGCCTCGGACAGCTTCGTCGACCTGATCCGCAACCTGCACGACGAGATGAAGCTGACGGTGGTGATGGTGACCCACGATCTGGACACGTTGTTCGCGCTGTCGTCACGCGTGGCGGTACTGGCCGACCGGCACATCATCGCCTACTGCGCGCCGGACAAGGTGGTCGAGTTCAAGCATCCGTTCATCGAAACCTTCTTCCGCGGCGAGCGCGGACTACGCGCGATCGAGGCAATGCCGGATGAATAGGGACAGGGAAACAGCAGAAAAGATGAGAAATTAAATGAGCAATACAACGGGAAACCGATAGAGAGTCGCATATGGAAAACAAGGCACATGCATTGATGGCCGGCATCTTCACCCTCGCGCTGCTGCTCGCCGCCGTGCTGATCGCGATGTGGTTCAACCAGGATCGCGTCGAACGCGTCCCGTACGAGATCGCCACCACGCTGTCGGTTCCGGGACTGAACCCGCAGGCCGGCGTACGCTACCGCGGACTGGATGTCGGCCGTGTCGACGCCGTACTGTTCGATCCGCAGAAGCCGGGCCAGATCCTGATCCGCTTCAGCGTGACGAAAGACACGCCGATTACGCACTCGACCTTCGCTACGCTCAGCTATCAGGGCGTCACCGGCCTGGCCTATCTACAGCTGGACGACAACGGCCGCGACCCGACGCTACTGCCGACGTCGAAACAGAAACCGGCACGCATCGCGCTACGCCCCGGCCTGCTCGACACGCTGCAACTGCGCGGCCTGGCGATCTTGAAGCAGACCGAAGAACTGGCAAGGCGTGCCAACGATCTGTTGTCGGACGCCAACCTGAAGGCGGCAACATCCGCACTCAACGATGTCAGCCGCGCCGCCAACAAACTGGCCGAGGTGCCGGAAAAACTGCAGCCGACGCTGGAACAGTTGCCCGGCCTGACAAAACGCGCCGATAGCGTGCTTACCTCACTGAACAAACTTTCCGACGATGCCGCCATACTGACATCCAACCTGAATGACCTGACAACGCATCTGAATTCCCCGGATGGTCCGCTGGCCGGCCTCAATCAGACAGTGGGCAACGTCGGCTCCGCCGCCGCCATGGTCGAATACCAGGCCGTGCCGCTGCTCAACGAAACCCGCACGTCGATGCGTGCATTGAACCGCACGCTAGAGACATTCAACCAGCGGCCGCAAAGCATCCTGTTCGGCGCGTCGCCGGTACCGCCCGGCCCGGGCGAACCCGGATTCAGCGCTGCCGCTCCGTAAGTTCACCGTCGTTCACCATTCCAGGCTTCTTCTTATGATGACTGCACTGTCGACCTCCCTTTCCCGCCGCCGCGCCGTCGCTGCGCTGGCGGCCGGCACACTGCTTGCCGGCCTGCTGTCCGGATGCGCAGGCACACCGCCGGCCGATATGGATCTATACGATCTGGGGCCGCTGAAACCGGATACCGTCTCGGCTTCGCCGCTGCCGGCGATCAGCGTCGCCGACATTCGCGCGCCTGCATGGATGGACAGCCAGATGATGTTCTACCGGCTCAACTATGCGAACGATCTGCAGCCGCGCCCCTATTCGGCCAGCAAATGGACGATGCCTCCGGCGCAGCTGTTCGAGCAGCGGCTGAAGGCATCGCTGGCGCGTGCCGGCGGGGTCGTCGTGTCGGCATCCGACGGCGCACTCAATCTGCCTGTGCTGCATCTGGAAGCCGACGATTTCTCGCAGACCTTCGCCAGCGCCAGCAACAGCACCGTGCATGTCGCCATCCGCGCATCGCTGTTTGACGGCCGCGTGCTGCGCGCACAGAAAAACTTCGTCAAGCAAATGCCCGCCGCCAGTGCCGATGCCAAAGGCGGCGCAGCTGCGCTGGCTGCCGCCAGCGACGCCATCATCAGCGAGGTCGGCGCATGGCTGGCGGCACTGCCCCCGAAAAAATGACGCCCCAGCTTCCGGTCACCGAGCCGGAAGCATCGATCGTGTCGCGCGGCGCATTGCTGGCGTGGCTGTTCCTGATCGTCTATGCGAGCCTGTATCCGTTCACGGGCTGGCAGCATGTCGGCCTGCCATTGCAGGCTTATCTGTTCGCCGGCATGCCGCGCTACTGGACCGGTTTCGATGCAGCGATCAACGTGCTGGGCTACATTCCGCTCGGCATCCTCGCCGTCTATGCGCTACATCCGCGCATCCGCAATACCGCCGCGATGCTGCTGGCGCTGCTGCTCGGCATCGTCGTCTCCGGCACGATGGAAACGCTGCAAACCTTCCTGCCCAATCGCGTCGCATCCAATCTCGATTTCCTGACCAATAGCCTGGGCGCGCTGATCGGCGCCGTCATCGGCAGCCGCAGCAGCCATCTGGTGCTAGAACGCAGCCGCCTGCGCCACATCCGCCATCGCTGGTTCACCGCCGAGGCCAGCCGCGGACTAATCATTCTGGCGCTGTGGCCGCTGGCGCAGATCTATCCACAAGGCTATCTGTTCGGCAATGGCCAGATCCTGCCCATTCTTTCCGAATGGCTGTCGGCCTGGCTGGATGCGCCCATCGATCTCGGCGACCTGCTGCGCAGCGGCGTGCAGCTGTCGGCCGAACAATACTGGCTGGCCGAAACCGCCATCACTGCCTGCCAGGTTGCCGGCGCGCTGTTGGCACTGCACTGCATGCTACGCGACAAGGCGCCGCGCCTGCTGTTGCCGGCGGCATGGTTGCTGGCCGCGCTCGCCGTCAAGGCGCTGGCGTCGGCCTTGCTGTTCAAGCCGCAGAATGCATTTGCCTGGGTCACCGCCGGCGCGATGGGCGGCCTGCTGCTGGGCATCGTGTTGTCGAGCGCATTGACGCGTCTGCGTCCGCCGCTGCAACGGCGCTGTGCGGCAATGCTGCTGATCGTCGCACTGCTTGCCGTCAATCTCGCGCCGCCGAATCCGTATTTCGTCGCCACGCTGGAAACCTGGGTGCAGGGCAAGTTCCTCAACTTCAATGGTGCCGCACAATTCCTGTCGCTGCTGTGGCCGTTTTCCGCGCTGTGGTTCCTGCTGCATGCGACACACCGCACGAAGCGCAAATAGCAAATCGTTCCGCCGCAGGCGCGGCAGATGCCGAAACGTTCGATGCCGCCAATGCCGATGCGGATACCGACAAGTCAGCGGGTGTATCATTTCGCTCTTTGAGGCCCTTCTTTCGGGCCGCTCCTTGAAGCGAACAATGCGATGACCGACGACAAGCCTTTTTTCCGCCAGCACGTATTCGTCTGCATGAACAAGCGCGACGACGGCCGCGAATGCTGCGCCGACAAGGGCGCGCATGCGGCGCAGCAGCACCTGAAGGCGCGCGTCAAGGAACTCGGGCTGAACCGCAACGGCGACGTGCGCGTCAACCAGTCGGGCTGCCTCGGGCGCTGCGAGGAAGGCCCGGTCATCGTCGTCTATCCGCAAGGCACCTGGTACACCTACGTCGACGAGCAGGATATCGACGAAATCATCGACGAACATCTGGTCGGCGGAAAAATCGTCGAGCGCCTTGTCATCTGAATCCGCATGCGCAACGTTTTCCGCCATCGAATGTCATCATGAAAACCCAACTCTTCACCCTCGCAGGCGCTGCCGGTCCGCTCGAATGCGCACTGGATCTGCCAGATGACGCGCAGCACAACGCGCCGCGCGGCCTGGCGCTGGTCGCCCATCCGCATCCGCTGTTCGGCGGCACGATGGAAAACAAGGTCGTCACCACGCTGATGCGCGCCTTCGTCTCGCTCGGCTACGCGACCGTGCGCATGAATTTCCGCGGCGTCGGCGCGTCCGGCGGCGCATACGACGAAGGCCGCGGCGAGACCGACGACATGGCGCAGCTGCTGGAACACATGCGCGCGCAGTATCCGGGCCTGCCGTTCGTGCTGTCCGGCTTTTCGTTCGGCACCTTCGTGCAGACGCAATTGCAGAAACGCCTGGAAGAACAGGGCACGCCGGCCGAACGCCTGGTGCTGTGCGGCGCCGCACCAGGCAAGTGGCCGCTACCGACAGTACCGAAGGACACCATCGTCATCCACGGCGAGCTGGACGAGACGATTCCGCTGGCCGACGTCTTCGACTGGGCGCGCCCGCAGGACCTGCCGGTGATCGTGGTGCCGGGCTCCGATCATTTTTTCAATCGCAAGTTGCAACATATCAAGCGCTTCGTGGTCGAAATGTGGCCTTGCTGACCTCGTTGCGATGTTTGCACTGCACCATACGATTCGATTTTCGATTCATTTTTGTTAACCTCCGCACGCCATACACGGTACGCGCCCGTTCTTCGATCAGTCTCATGAAAAAACTATTTGCGGCTCTCGCCGTCGCCCTGCTTTCGGTTTCCTCCGCCTTCGCCCAGATCACCATCCCCTCGCCGACCATCAACGCCAAATCCTGGCTGCTGCTTGATGCGACAAGCAACCAGATTCTGGCTTCGAACGAACCGGACATGCGCATCGAGCCGGCATCGCTGACCAAGCTGATGACGGCCTACGTCGTGTTCGACGCGCTCAACGAAAAGCGCATCTCGATGGATCAGATGGTCACGGTGTCGACCAAGGCATGGAAAGTCGATGCCGAAAGCTCGAAGATGTTCATCGAGCCGCGCGTACCGGTCAGCGTGCATGACCTGGTCTACGGCCTGATCGTCCAGTCCGGCAACGACGCCTCCGTCGCGCTGGCCGAAACCGTCGCCGGCACCGAAGACGCCTTCGTCGCGATGATGAACCGCGAAGCAGAACGCATCGGCATGAAATCCACGCACTTTGCCAATTCGCACGGTCTGCCGAGCCCGGACAACTATTCGACCGCGCGCGACCTCGCTACCCTTGCCTCACATCTGGCCGTCGATCATCCGGAGCTGTACAAGATCTATTCGACCAAGGAATTCACCTACAACAAGATTCGCCAGCCGAACCGCAACCGCCTGCTGTGGCTGGATCCGACCGTCGACGGCATGAAGACCGGCCACACGGAAAACGCCGGCTACTGCCTGATCTCCACCGCCAAGCGCCCGAACGGCAAGAACGGCGACCGCCGCCTGATCTCGATCGTGCTCGGCACCTCGTCCGATCAGATGCGCACGCAGGAAAGCCAGAAGCTGCTGAACTGGGGCTTCCTCAATTTCGACACGGTGCGCCTGTATGCGAAAGACCAAGCCGTCGATACGCCGAACGTCTGGAAGGGTTCGCAGAACAGCCTGAAGATCGGCTTCAACCACGATCTGTACGTGACGGTCCCGAAAGGCACCGCCGACAAGATCAAGACCGAACTGACGCGCAAAGACCCACTGGTCGCACCGATCGACAAGAACAGCACGGTCGGCACGCTGAAGGTAACGGCCGACGGCAAGACCATCGCGGAACTGCCGGTACTGGCGCTGGAACAGGTCGGCCAGGCCGGCATGTTCGGTCGTGCGTTTGATTCGCTGCGTTTGTTGTTGCACTGATCGCAAAGGCGAATCGCCATGAACAAAACGGCAAGATCGGCACCAACGATCTTGCCGTTTTTCTTTGGCGGCTTGCCCATGAGCATCATCGCTTGCCGCCACCTTCCGCTCACGGCCGCGGGCCGCAGCGTTTAGAATGAACCTCCAACCCACGGGATGCACTCCATGGAAGACCCTTTCGTCTATCTGAACGGCGCAATGACTCCGCTTTCCGAAGCGAAGGTATCCGTGCTCGACCGCGGCTTCATCTTCGGCGACGGCATCTATGAAGTAATTCCCGTCTACGACCGCAAACCGTTCCGCCCCGCCCAGCATCTGGCGCGCTTCTTCCGTGGCATCGAAGCGGTCGATATCCGCAATCCGTACAGCGAGGCTGAATGGCTGGCACTGGTCGACAAGGTCGTGCAGGCCGCGCCGACCGAAGACCAGCTCGCCTATCTGCAAATTACGCGCGGCCCGGCACCACGCACGCACGCCTTCCCCGCACAGGAACCGAAACCGACCATTTTCCTGATGTCCAATCCGCTGATCCCGCCGACGCCGGCCATGCTGGAAAACGGCGTGGCCTGCGTGACGATGGAAGACAAGCGCTGGCTGCGTTGCGAGATCAAGTCGATCTCGCTGCTGGGCAACGTACTGGCCGCCCAGAATGCCGCCGCGCAGCAGGCCAACGAAACCATCCAGTTCCGCGACGGCAGCCTGACCGAAGGTTCGTCGTCGAATGTGTGGATCGTGAAAGATGGCACGCTGCTCGGCCCGCCGGTCGACAACCTGATTCTCGAAGGCATCCGCTATCATCTGATTGCGGAGTTGTGCGAAGCGAACGGCATTCCGTTCGAAAGCCGCCGCATCGCACGCAACGAGGTATTCGCCGCCGATGAAGTGCTGCTGTCGTCTGCGGGAAAAGAAATCCTGCCGGTCGCCACCATCGACGGCCGTATCATTGGAAACGGCAAACCCGGCCCCATATTCAAGAAGTTATATGCGGCCTATCAAACAGCAAAACGGGCCTAGCGCCCGAACCTTATCGAACTGCCGCCCAGCGGCACGGAATGCACAGCCATGACAGAACAGAAAGAAAGCCTGATCGAATATCCGAGCGACTTCCCCATCAAGGTGGTCGGCACCATGCATGACGCCTTTGCGCAAACCATCGTCGAGGTGGTGACCGTGCACGATCCCGATTTCCATGCGGGCAAGGTCGAGATGCGTCCGTCGTCGGCCGGCAACTACCTTTCGCTGACACTGACCGTGCGCGCCACCAGCCGTGAACAGCTCGACGATCTGTATCGCGCATTGTCCTCGCATCCGATGGTGAAGTTCGTCCTGTAACGGCGGGCACGTACAATCCGGCAGCACTGCATGTCCGCACTTTTACCGCCTGTCGTCCGCCGGCGCGGCCGCGAGGATTACGACACGACGTTCGCCGCGATGCGCGCTTTCACCGATACGCGTACCGCCGAGACGGTCGATGAATTGTGGATCGTCGAACATCCGCCCGTCTTCACGCTTGGCCTGGCCGCCGATCCGTCGCACGTGCTGGATGCGCACGGCGTGCCGGTCGTGCAGACCGATCGCGGCGGCGAAGTCACCTATCACGGCCCCGGCCAGGTCGTCGTCTACCTGCTGCTCGATCTGCGCCGCCGCCAGACCGGTGCGAAACTGCTGGCGCGCGATCTGGTGCATCGTATCGAGCAGGCAGTGATCGATACGCTGGCGGCGTATAATCTGGCCGTTGAACGCAAACCCGGCGCGCCCGGCATTTATCTGTCGGACGGCCCGCAGCGCGGCGCGAAAATCGCCGCGTTGGGACTGAAGATTCGCGGCAGCGGCCACACCTATCACGGCGTGTCATTGAATGTCGCCATGGACCTGGCACCTTTCACGTGGATCAATCCATGTGGCTACGAGGGGCTGGCGACTGTCGACATGTACAGCGTCGGCGCGCAAGCCGTGCTGGATCAGGTGCAGCAGCAACTGGCCGATCAACTGCTTGCGCAACTGGAACGCTAGACGAATCGACAGGTTTGCATTTTTATTGACCGACATGGCAACGACAAACTCCGCGCCATGCGCTATCGACGGCGCCCTACCCGGCACCGGCACGACAGCACACAACCACAAGCGACCAGCCAGATGACCACCGAATCCGCCTCCGCCACACCTGCCTACAATCCCAACGAAAAGCAGAAAGGCGCGGCCAAGACCATCCGCATCCCGATCAAGGTCGTGCAGGCAGAACGTCTGCCCAAGCCGGACTGGATTCGCGTGAAGGCAGCGTCGCAATCGACTCGCTTCTACGAAATCAAGGACATCCTGCGCGAGCACAAGCTGCATACCGTGTGCGAGGAAGCCAGCTGCCCGAACATCGGCGAATGCTTCGGCAAGGGCACCGCGACCTTCATGATCATGGGCGACAAGTGCACGCGCCGCTGCCCGTTCTGCGACGTCGGCCACGGCCGCCCCGATCCTCTCGACGCGAGCGAACCGGAAAACCTGGCGAAGACGATCGCCGCACTGCGCCTGAACTATGTCGTCATCACGTCGGTCGATCGCGACGATCTGCGCGATGGTGGCGCCGGCCATTTCGCCGACTGCATCCGCCGTGTGCGCGAACTGTCGCCGCAGACGCAAATCGAAGTGCTCGTCCCCGACTTCCGCGGCCGCATGGATCGCGCGCTGGAAATCCTGAAAGCCGCGCCGCCGGACGTGATGAACCACAATCTCGAAACCGCGCCGCGCCTGTACAAGGAAGCGCGCCCCGGTTCCGACTATCTGTATTCATTGAATCTGCTGAAGCGCTTCAAGGAACTGCATCCGGAAGTACCGACCAAATCCGGCATCATGGTCGGCCTGGGCGAAACGGATGAGGAAGTGCTGCAGGTGATGCGCGACATGCGCGCGCACAACGTCGACATGCTGACCATCGGACAGTATCTGATGCCGAGCGGCGATCATCTGCCGGTGCGCCGCTACGTGCATCCGGACACCTTCAAGATGTACGAGGAAGAAGCGTACAAGATGGGATTCAAGCATGCCGCCGTCGGCGCGATGGTACGCAGTTCCTATCACGCGGATCAGCAGGCGCACGGCGTGACGACGGCGATATTGCCTGCCAACTAGAGAGCATCCCGCGGCGCGGGTCGGCACGGTAGTGCAGGTATTGAAAATCGCTTTCGTTGAAGCGCCTTCAGAAAGTGCTGGCGCTTCTATCTTTGCAATCGCGACGCCGTGAATTTCCTGTAATACTCGATCTCACTGTATACGTCTCGCTTCTGACGGGCTTTCAGCGTTTCCTCGCCATTGACCCGCCAGTGCATCAACGTCATGTCGGCCGGCTTCGTCCCGGCCTCGCAGGCGCCGAGATGCTGCATGCGTGTGAGAAATCGGCCGTCGCTTTCGACGAGGTTGTCGCGATTAATGATGACGGATTCACCCTGCGTCTGATCGCCCGCAACGAACGTCGTCGTATGCCGGATATCCGTCTTGCCTGTCTTGTTTTCGATGGGAGAAGGACCGGCGCAGTGCATCGTCCAGGAGAACGTATTTCCGGCAAACGCCGGCTGCGGGCCTTCACAGGTTTCCTTCAGACCGGCAACACTGGCCTGCTGTTCGTACACTTCCAGTGCATGCAATGCGCGATCGGCTTTTGCATCAAGACAGACGTTCCAGATCTTCTGAATTTCAAATGTGGTCTTGCCGTCGGTGATGGTGCCCGTCCGGTCGATGCGCCAGAGTCCCTCAGCACGGACAGGCAGGTCTGCCGGCAGATCGAAGCCGAATGCAAGGGAGCAGGACGCCAGGGATACGGCTCCCGCCAGAATGGATAATCGTCGAGCGCGCCGCATCACATCGGCCCCAGGCGCTGGTTGATCTCTTTCCCTTCTTGCAGCAGCTTATTCACCACTTCCTGCGACTTGTAGATATTGTCGTACTCGCCCTTTTTCCGCTTGCCGAGACGATCCATGATGCCATCGCCAGGCTGCTGATCGGCCGCGCACTCACCTATCCAGCGCTGCTCCTCGACGATATGTGTTTCACCAGAAAACAGCATTTCGCGCGCAGTATCGTGCTCTTCCAGCACGACATGGCTATCGCTTTCAAACATGTATTTCCAGCGAAAATCCTTGCCGGCATCTTCGGCATCCGTCTGAGAATTGGTCCTGCACAGCATCTCGCCGCTCAGGACATTGCCGGACTGACTGAAGCCGGGTGCCTGACAGGTCAAGTCGGGATACACGACCTGCAACTCCTTGCGCAGGATAAAGAGTTCATGCAAAGCCCGATCCGCGCGCGCATCGAGGCAATATTGTTCTTTCGAGCTGACTTTTCCCAAACCGTCCATGGTGCCGGTCATCACCATTTCCCATAGCCCCGGTTTGCGGGCCGGCATGTCCTTGGGAAGATCATATGCGGCGGCCGGCAACGCGACGAGCGCGTACCAACTCAAACCGGCGAGAGATTTCACCACGATGTTCGGCAGTCTTTCGTATCGCAATTCCTCTCCTTCCATTCAGTCTTGGCCTTGCAGCAGTCGTCCAGCGCGCATCAGGTTCGTGCCATGAAACATGGGCGATAAACGTTAAATATTATAAACATAATAAGTAACATATTTTCAACAGAGGTCGATTGGCATCGCCGAACGGTTGCTTCATATGCCAGTCTCATCGCTCGGATCACACCGACTTGATCTCGCCGCCATCGATGCGCAGCGCCGATCCGGTCATCCATTTCGCTGCCGGCGAAACGAGAAAGGCCATCAGTTCGGCGATTTCTTCCGGCTGGCCGTAACGTGCGATGTCCGCCGCATCGAGAAACTTTGACTTCGCTTCTTCCACCGACAGATTGTTCGCAGTCGACCATTTGGCGAGAAAGGCTTCGCGCCGCCCCGTCATCACCGGCCCCGGCAGCACGCTGTTGACCTGCACGCCGTCATGGATGCCGCGTTCGGAAAAGGCTTTTGCCAGAGACACGATCGCCGCATTGATCGCTGCCACTGCGGCAAACGCCGCCTTCGGCACGTCGGCCGAATTGCCGGAAGTCAGCACGACCGAACCTTGCGTCGCCTTCAATGCCTCCCATGCGCGTATCGTCAGTCGGCGTGCGCCGTGAAATTTCAGCGCCATGCCGGCGTCCCATTGCTCGTCCGTCATCTGGAACAGATCAATCTGTGGCACATCCCCGGCAATATTGACGAGCGCATCGATGCGGCCGAAACGTTTCAACGTCCGATCGACGATCGCATCCGCCGCCGACGATTCGCTCAGGTCGAGCGCAACGGTCAGCGCCTGCGCACCGGCCTTGCCGACTTCCCTTACCGTTTCTTCCAGCTTGTCGGCATTGCGCGCGACCAGCACTACATTGGCGAAATCCCTGGCGAGGCGAATCGCCGTTGCACGACCGATGCCTTGGCTTGCGCCTGTCACGATGGCTGTTTTTTGCATGATGTTTTTCCTTGATATTGTTGAATGAATGTCGTCATACCGTCGCAATGAAGCGTCAATCCACCAGCACGACCATCTTTCCCCTGGCCTGATTGGTTTCCATCACGCGATGTGCTTCGTGAATTTCGTTGAAATAGAAGACGCGCGACGGGTTGGCGACATAACGGCCTTTCGCCACGTCGCGCGCGATGTCCTGCAGCGGCACATCGGATAATGGGAATTGCGGTTCGCCGAACACGAAGCTGCCGAAGAAAGTCAGGTACACGCCACTGGCCATCTGCAACAGCGGATTGCAGTCGGGAATCGGATCGAGCCCGCCCAGCCAGCCGGCCAGGCAAACGCGGCCGCCGCGACGCACGATATTCAGCGAATCCATGACGACGCTGTTGCCGACCAGATCGAGCACGGCGTCGATCCGTTTCGTATCGGGTAGTCGCGTCGATAATCCCGCCCCTTCCAGTTCGCAACGCGCGACGCCCAGCTCTTCCAGCATCGCGAAGCGTTCCTTGCTGCGCGTCGTTGCAATGACCTTCACGCCGGCATTGACCGCCATGTTGATCGCAGCCTGACCGAACGACGATGTCGCGCCGCGAATAAGCAAGGTCTGTCCTTTCTGGATATCGAGATTGCGGAACAGGCAGGTCCACGCCGTCGCATAAGTTTCCGGCAATCCAGCCAGCACTTCCCACGGCAGATCCGATTCGATCGAGACAACGTTCTCGACGCGCACTTTCGTGTATTCGGCATAGCTGCCGTTGACCGTGCGGCCCAGCCCGCCCATCAGCGCCGCGACTTTCTGGCCGACCTTGAATTCGCCGCCCGGACACGATTTGACGAGACCGACGCATTCGATGCCGGGCACCGGCGCCGATTCGGCCCACTCGCCGCGGCGCATATGCATCTCCGCGTGATTCAGGCCGAAAGCCTTGATCGCGATGACGACATGACCGGCTTCCGCCGTCGGCTCCGGCAATTCCTGATAAGCCAGCCCTTCGACCGGACCGTATTCCTTGATGACGATGGCGCGCATGCTGCACTCCTTTGAAGATGGATATTGAAATTGGAATGGAGAAGAACCGGATTACGCCGCAGCGGCCCGCTCCAGCAGGAAGCTGCGGATTTCTCCAGCGATCTCTGCAGCATGCGTCTCCAGCGCAAAGTGACCGGTCTCGTAGAACACGACTTTTGCCTGCGGAATATCGCGCCTGAATGCTTCGGCACCGGCCGGCAAAAAGAAGGGATCGTTGCGGCCCCACACGGCCAGCAGCTTCGGCTGGTATTGGCGGAAATACGCCTGGAATTCGGGATACAGCGCAACGTTGTTTGCATAATCGAGGAACAGATCGAGCTGCACTTCATGCGCGCCCGGCCGCGTCATGTAGAAATCGTCGAGCGAATAACCGTCCGGCGACACCGCTTCCTTGTCGGTCACGCCATGCGTGTATTGCCACAGCGTGGTTTCCGGTTGCAGCAGCGCACGCAACGCATCGCGATTGGCCTGGCTCGGTTCCTGCCAGTACTGGCGGATCGGATTCCAGCCGTCGCTCAATCCTTCCAGATAGGCGTTGCCGTTCTGCGTGACGATGGCCGTCACGCGCTCCGGATGCTTCAGCGCGAGACGCAGACCGACCGGCGAACCGTAATCGAAAACGTAGATGCCGAAACGCTGCAGTTTCAGTTCGTCGGTGAAACGCGCAATCACGTTCGTCAGATTGTCGAAGGTGTAGGCGAATTGCTCACGCGGCAGCAGTTGCGTCTGGCCGAAACCGGGCAGGTCCGGCGCGATCACGTGGAAGCGATCCGCCAGCAGCGGAATCAGGTCGCGGAACATGTGGCTGCTGCTAGGAAAACCGTGCAACAGCAACAGCACCGGATCGCCGGCGCGGCCGGCTTCGCGATAGAAAACTTCCAGACCATCGACGACGACTTTTTTATGGCGGACTTGATACATGACAGGCTCCTTGAGATGAACGATCGGATGAATAACCGGATAAGCAGTCGGCAAATAACCGTGCTGAATACGGATTGGAGGTTATACATCATAATGTAACCCGTCAAACAAATTTTTAGAGGTTATTCAATTTTGGAAATTAAAATCAGCCACCATTTCATTAAAATTCCTTTATATTCAAATAATTACAAATATTTTCCTTGTTGCGAAAATATCGAAAACTGGTGAAACGCTTGGTTCCCTTACTCATCTCCGATACAAAAGTAACTTCTATTTTTAATTCAAATGAGTTACCATTTCTCACAATCAAACACAGGAGCCACACATGAAGGAAACGCTGCCCCCCGCGATCTTCATCGCCGATGCGCTCGGCCTGGACTTCCTTAATTCCGTCGCCACGCCGCTGGATACGCCGGTCGAATGGCTGGGTTCCGGCGAGGATTTGCTGAACTGGCTGGCACAGGCGCAACTGGTGCCGCACAACGTGCTGGACGATTTCCGCCGCAGCGCCGGCCCCGGCGAACTGGATGCGATCGCCGCCCAGGCGCGCGGACTGCGCGAGTGGTTCAGGAATTTTGTACTGGCGCACAAGGGAAAGTCGCTGCCGAAAACGGCGCTGCATGAACTTGAACCGCTGAACCGCCTGCTGGCGCGCGACGAAGGTTTCGCCCAGATCGTGGCAACGGCCGAAGATGGCGAACGCGGCGTCGGCTGGCAGCGCGAGCGGCGCTGGCGTTCGCCCGAATCGCTGCTGCTGCCGATCGCCGAAGCGATGGCACGCGTCGTCTGCGAAGAAAATTTCAGCTACGTCAAAGCCTGCGAAGGCCATGCCTGCACGCTGCTGTTCGCGGACAAGACGCGCGGCCATGCGCGGCGCTGGTGCAGCATGGCGATCTGCGGCAATCGTGCCAAGCAGGCGGCGCACCGTGCACGCAAAACGTGAATCGGTACAGGCCTCGCCTACACATCCGCAAAAAACGGTTCCCTGCTTTTGGCACGGAACCGTTTTTTGCGTGATGAGACAATCGTCCAGCATGCCGGCACAGGCATCGCGCAACATCTGCATCGACAACGACACACCGCAGGTTTATCATGGATGGACATGACAGCGACATCCTCCGCGTCATGCGTCTTTGGCAACGTCCTACCCGACGTCAGTGCGAAGACCACCGACAGAAGCGACCCGCAAGATGAATATCCAATCCGTTCCCGCTGCCTTTCAGCCGCAACTATGCGTTGCCGGAACGTCTCGTCTTCCTCTCCCGTTCGACTCGATTTCGTTTGATCGTACGCAGGCTGCGTGCAGCGTTACCGCAACATGCATGCCGCTACGCACGCCTCACGTCTCGCATGACACCAACGCCGCCACGAATGCGCGTGCCGGTGTCGTCCATCACCACCATTCCTGAAGCAGAGTCCGCCCGAACCGGCGCGGGCCGCGCCGGAATTGCGTGGTTTCCGCTCCTGTTTCGCGCTCTCCTTCCGACCGATTTTGCAACTTAGTCTGGAGAAAACGAAATGATCGATACATTCGAAACAAAGCTCATCAAGGCGTTGAAGAGTTTCAACCGCGTGCTGCACGTGCTGCTGGCCATCGCGCTGGGCATCGCCAGCCTGATGGTGATGTGGGAATTTTCCGCGGCCGTCATCGAGTCCGTGCACAAGAACAACCTGGCGCACGGCTTCCTGCAGGCGCTGGGCACACTGTTCATCGTCTGGACGCTGTCCAGCCTGATCGCGGCAGAAATCAATTATGTGCAAAGCGGCGTGTTCCATCTGACCGTCTTCATCGAGGTTGCGATCATCACGCTGCTGCGCCAGTTGATCGTCGAACCGGTGCAGGTAGCGACATCCGCCAACCGGGTCAACGACGATTTCAGCATCGCGCACTATGCACTCGTGCTCGCCGCGTTGTTGATCGTCGGCATCCTGCACAAGCTGATCAGCAGTTCGGACACCGTCATGACGATGAAGAAATCCGCCGAACGCATCTGATTCCGCATCTGCTCCTTCCTGCCCACAGCCTGGCAGGCAATCGTCCGATACGGGACGACATGCAAAAAAGCGGTTCCTCGTACAAGTGAGGAACCGCTTTTTCTTTCTGCGCATTCACCGCGAGGCATCAACGCGGCGTGACCGGGAAATCCACTGTCGTATCGTTGATGCGGTTAAAGATGTTGGTGAAGATCACCAGCGAAATCGCAAAGCTGATTTCGACCAGTTGGCGATCGGTATAACCAGCCGCCTTGATCGCATCGAATTCCGCAGTGGGAATCGTGCCGCTGGTCTGGATCAACGTGCGCACCAGATGAATCAGCGCATCGCGCTTGGCGTCGCCGGTCGGTTCGCCTCGGCGGATCCTGCCGATCACGTCCTGCGGCAGGCCGGCAATCTTGCTGATCACCGTATGCGCGGCTTCGCAATAATCGCAACCGGTCAACACGCTGACGAGCAACTTGATGGTTTCCTGATCCTTCTTGTCCAGCGTACCGGCAGCCAGCGCACTTTCAGCGGCGAGCACCGCTTTCAGCGCTTCCGGACCGTGCGCGCCGACCGCGACGAACAGGTTCGGCACGCTGCCGATGGATTTGCGGATCTGTGCATAGACTTCTGCGGTTGCGCCGGTTGCCGATTCGATGGCTGGGGTATTGATGCGATCCATGGTGAAACTCCTTTTCAAAACACTTGTTGTGGAGTCCTCACTTTAGGGGAGCTCAATGAGCTTTATAATATTTAAAATACTCAATAAAATATCAATTCGTCTCACACCCATTACCACGGGAGAAATCCATGTCGCCACCCATCGATTGGCTGAGCCGGCTGCTGAACATGATCCCGGTCAGCGGCAGGCTGGAAATCCGCTGCGCCTACGGCGCGCCGTGGCGCGTCGGCTACGAACCGTCGCCGCCGGGCGAACTGCCGTATCACGTGATCGTCGGCGGCAGCGCAGTCATGGAAGCGCCGGGCGAACCGGTACGTCAATTGCAGGCCGGCGACATCGTGATCCTGCCGCACGGTTCGCCTCACGCATTGCACGATGGCGGCGGCGTGCCGCCGGGGCCAGCCACCAAGCGGCCGGGACTAAATCTGACGATCACCGAAAACAACGGCAACGGCGAACGGCTCGACATGCTGTGCGGCCGCTTCATTGTCGAACGGCCGCACGACAAACTGCTGCGCGAATATCTGCCGCCGCTGCTGGTGGTATTTGCCGGCCGCGAAGCGGCCTCGTCCTCGCCGACCGGCGCGCAACTGGCGGCGCTGGTGGCGATGATGCGCGCCGAAGCCGGCAATGAAAACATCGGCGGCAACGCGATGCTGAATGCATTGTCGGCCGCGCTGTTCACGCTGACGCTGCGTTTCGCCGGCGAATCGGCGCAGACGCCGTCCGGCCTGCTGGCGCTGGCCGGCAATCCGCGCCTGGCTCCGGCATTATCGGCACTGTTCCACGAGCCGGAGAAACCGTGGACGCTGCCGGAACTGGCCACGCTGTGCAACATGTCGCGTGCCACCTTCGCCCGCCATTTCCAGGAAAGCATGGGCCGTTCGGCGAGCGACATGCTGACCGATATTCGCATGACGCTGGCGGCGAATGCGCTGCGCAAGCCGTCAGCCTCGGTCTCCGCCATCTCGGAGGCGGTCGGCTACCAGTCGGAAGCCTCATTCCAGCGCGCCTTCAAGCAGCACATGGGCATGACGCCGGCGCGCTGGAAGCGGCAGGAGGCGATGCCGGAAAGCCACGGCTGACGACATGTTCGGCGGTGGACATCCGCGCAAATCTTCTACAATGGCGGGCTGTAAAACGGCGTGCCGGCCAACATCCACCGCGCCGGACCAACGCAATCAGGGAAGACATCCATGAGCAACAACGGCTTCGAGAAAGTCAATTCGCCCGCCAACGTGCTGTTCGCCAGCCTGATCGGCACGACGATCGAATTCTTCGATTTCTACATCTACGCGACGGCGGCGGTGCTGGTGTTCCCACATCTGTTCTTCCCGTCGTCCGATCCGACTGCCGCCGTCCTGCAATCGCTGGCGACGTTCGCGATCGCCTTCTTCGCGCGGCCGGTCGGCTCCGCCGTGTTCGGCCACTATGGCGACCGCATCGGCCGCAAGGCGACGCTGGTCGCAGCGCTGCTGACGATGGGCCTCTCCACCGTCGCCATCGGCTTGCTGCCGACGTATGAAACGATCGGTGCGCTGGCGCCGCTGCTGCTGGCGCTGTGCCGCTTCGGGCAAGGTTTGGGCCTCGGCGGCGAATGGGGCGGCGCCGTGCTGCTGGCAACCGAGAATGCACCGCCCGGCAAGATTGCGTGGTACGGCTGCTTTCCGCAATTGGGCGCGCCGCTGGGCTTCTTCCTGTCGGGCGGCATCTTCCTGCTGCTGTCCGAATGCATGACCGACGAACAGTTCTTCAGCTACGGCTGGCGCATCCCCTTTCTCGCCAGCGCGGTGCTGGTGCTGATCGGCCTGTACGTGCGGCTGAAGATCACCGAGACGCCGGCCTTCCAGAAAGTGATCGACGAAGGCGAACGCGTGAAGGTGCCGATCGCCACCGTGTTCCGCGAACACGGCCGCATGCTGGTGCTGGGTACGGTGATCGCGCTGGCGACCTTCGTGCTGTTCTACCTGATGACGGTATTCGCGCTGAGCTGGGGCACGACCGCGCTTGGCTACTCGCGCGAAACCTTCCTGATCCTGCAGTTGTTCGCGGTGCTGTTCTTCGCGATCACGATTCCCGTGTCCGCGCTGCTGGCCGACCGCTACGGCCGCCGCATCACGATGATCCTGGTAACGATCGCGATCATCGTGTTCGGCCTGCTGATGGCGCCGCTGTTCGCCCGTGACAGCCTGATCGGCGTGACCTTCTTCCTGTCGCTGGGACTAGCGCTGATGGGCATGACTTACGGCCCGCTGGGCACGATGCTGTCCGAACTGTTCCCGGCCGAGATCCGCTACACCGGCGTATCGCTGACATTCAACCTCGGCGGCATCTTCGGCGCCTCGCTGGCGCCGTACGCGGCAACCTGGCTGGCCACGCATTACGGCCTGCAGTATGTCGGCTACTATCTCGCCGTTTCCGCGCTGCTGACGCTGATCGCGTTGCTGCTGGTCGGCAGGACGCGATACGCTTAAATCATTCCTTCTTCCTGCTCCCCGTGCGGGAAGCTAGACCTCCCGGCCGATCAGCCGATCGGCCGACCATTTTCCACCGCCATGGATGGAAATCATCAGTGCCACACAGCCCAGGATCAGCGGATACTCAAAACCGCGATCGATCCAGGGATAGGTCGGACCAAGAGCAACGCAGATCACCATCATCTGAATGGTCAACATGGGAGCGAATATCCGCGTTACGAAGCCGGCCGCCACGGCCAGGCCGCCAAACGTTTCGAGTAGCGCGACGAACACTGCAAACTGCGGCGCAAACGGCAGGTGCAACACATGGGTCATGAGATTGATCGACCCCGCCATCGGATCTGCCATCGAACCGTGTGCGGAGCCAGTCAGCTTCGGTAGCCCGTGAGTAAAGATGGTCAGGCCAAAAGCGATTCTGAGCAGCGTGTAAGTCAGCGGCCTGAGTTTTTCGTAGAACGGTACGAGGCCTGGAAAAACAAGTGCAGTTTTATTCGACATCGGATCCTCCTATTGCTTGATCAACGAGATGCGCCCGCCGATAGCGGGCATTGTGATAGGCCGAAGCGGAGCAGCACCCCGGCACGCAGCCGATATGGCAACGGCGCTCCTTCACGGCCATCGCGGGATCAGACGATCCCCCCGTTGACACGTATCGTCTGGCCGTTGATCCATGCGCCGTCCGGGCCGGCCAACACCGCAACGGCGGCGGCGATATCCTCCGGCTGGCCGAGTCGTTCCAGCGGTGCGAGCTTGGCGAGGCGGTCGATCACGTCCTGCGGCTTGCCGTCGAGGAAAAGACTGGTCGCCGTCGGACCGGGCGCGACCGTGTTGACGGTGATGTTGCGGCCGCGCAGTTCCTTGGTCAGCACATGCGTCATCGCTTCGACGCCGGCCTTGGTCGCCGCGTAGACCGCGTAAGTCGGCTGGTACAGACCGACGACGCTGGACGACAGGTTGACGATGCGGCCGCCGCTGCGCAAGCGTCGTGCCGCTTCGCGCAAGGTGTTGAAACTGCCCTTCAGGTTGATCGCGATCTGGCTGTCGAACAATGCGTCGTCGCTGTCGGCAAGATTCGCCAGCTTCATGATGCCGGCATTGTTGACCAGCACGTCCACACCGCCGTACGCCGCCTCGGTCGCATCGAACATGCGGGCGACGGCTGCCGCATCGCTGACATCCGCCTGCGTGGCGATCGCGGTGCCGCCGGCACGTTCGATGTCCTGCACCACGGATTCGGCTGCCTGTGCGCTGCCGGCGTAGTTGACGACGACGATGAAACCGTCCGCCGCCAGACGCTGCGCGATGGCGGCGCCGATGCCGCGCGCCGCGCCGGTGACGATGGCGACCTTGTCGTTTTGCGTTGCGTTCATGGTTTTTCTCCTTCGGTTTGTCGGTGTAAGCGCCGATATCAGCGGCGCTGTGATCCCACTATGGCAGCCGGCCTGAGAAAAATAATCTGTGATAAATTGCCATCACTATTCCATTTAGCGGAACAATAAGCCGAAAAACGACACGAAATGGACAAACTCGATGCCATGCGCCTGTTCACTCGCATCGTGGAGCGCCGCAGCTTCACGCTGGCGGCCAACGACACTGGCGTGCCGCGTTCGACCGTCACGCAAGTGATCCGGCAACTGGAAGAAAGACTGGGCGTGCGGCTGCTGCAGCGGACCACGCGCACTGTGAAACCGACGCTGGACGGGGAAGCTTATTACCGCCGCTGCCTGGCGATTCTCGACGACGTCGAAGATGCCGAAGGCGCGTTCAGTGGCGCGGTACCGAAGGGCATGCTGCGCGTCGAGGTGCAAGGCACGCTGGCGCGCCATTTCCTGATGCCGGCGCTGCCGGATTTCTTTGCGCAGCATCCCGAAATCGAACTGGCGATGAGCGAGAGCGACCGCTGGGTCGACCTGGTACAGGAAGGCATGGATTGCGCACTGCGCTACGGCAAGCTACCGGACAGCGATCTGGTAGCACGCCAGGTCGCGATGCTAGAGCGTGTGACCTGCGGCACACCGGAATATTTTGAAAAGTTCGGTACGCCGGTCGACATCGCGTCGCTGCAGGGCCATCGCATGGTCGGCATTCGGCTGGTTTCGACCGGCAATCTGACGCCGCTGGAATTCACCGGCGGGCCCGCGCACGAAAACATCGTGCTGCCGGCGACACTGTCGGTGACCGGACCCGAGAGTTTTCTTGCAGGCGTTCGCCTGGGGCTGGGGCTTGCACAAGTGCCGCGTTTTCACATCGAGCAAGACCTGAAAAGCGGCCTGCTCGTCACCGTGTTGAACGATCGCCCGCCGCCGTCGGCGCCGGTGTCGCTGGTCTATCCGCGCAACCGGCAACTGTCGCCGCGCGTGCGCGTGTTTCTCGACTGGGCGACGCAGGAATTCGCGCGGAAGAATTCACCGGCAACGGCTGATGGCACGCACGGTCATGTCTAAAACCCTGACTGGAAGAGCTGCAAGCTCGCCGGCATCCGGACCTGCCGACAATCGGCCAGCCCAAGACCCCAGGCTGCTGCGCCGCCTGCTGCGCGCCAAGGACAGAATGGATGCGGCATCGCACGAAGCGTGGCCGGTCGCACGTCTGGCGCAAGTAAGCGACGTGTCCGCCGACCACTTTGCCCACGCCTTCAGGCAAGCCTTCGGCATTCCGCCGCATCGCTATCTGCTGACGCGGCGCATCGAACGGGCAACGGCATTGTTGCGCGATACCGAGCTGTCGATCACCGACATCGCCTTCCAGACCGGATGGGAAAGCCTGGGCACGTTCAGCCGCACCTTTCGCGACATCACCGGTGAAAGCCCAAGCACAAACCGGGCGCGTGCAAGAGAGGCAATGGAAAGATTGGCGGAAGTGCCGGGCTGCATCGCCGCCGCTTCGCATCGTCCCGATCTCACGATCGCAGTTTCGGAGAAGCGACGCCGTGCGACGGCCGGTATAAAGAAACCCTCTTCAAACAAGGAGGTTCCATGACCCAGGGTATTCAAGTAGTCGGACTGTACGTGCACGATCAGGAGGAAGCGCTCGCCTTCTATGTCGACAAGCTCGGCTTCCGCGTCCATACGGATGTCAAAAACGGCGACTATCGCTGGCTGACCGTTCAGCATCCCGATCAACCGATGTTTCAGCTTGGTCTGTTCGCACCCGGCCCGCCGATGCTGGATGCCGCCACCGCACAGGCTGCACGTGAAATCGTCGCCAAGGGCGCGATGCCGCCGCTGGTGCTGGCGGTGGACGACTGCCGCGCCACCTACGATCGCCTGCGTGCAAAAGGCGTGGAATTCATCCAGGAACCGATCGAGCGTTATGGCACCGTGGATGCCGGTTTTCGCGATCCGTCCGGCAACGGATGGAAGATGATCGAGGCGCGCGCGAAATAGAGTCTCCGCAATCGCCCAGCGATGGGAAGCACACGCTTTCCATCGGGCGCAACATCAACCGTTGGCGACCAGTTCATCGTCCGCTTCCTCGCCGAGGAAGCCGCCGCTCTGATGCGCCCACAGGCGCGCATACAAGCCGTCTTGCGCGAGCAGTTCACGGTGCGTGCCTTCTTCGACGATGCGGCCCTTATCCAGCACGATCAGGCGGTCCATCGCCGCGATCGTCGACAGCCGGTGCGCAATCGCGACCACCGTCTTGCCTTCCATCAGCTTGTACAGGCTGGCCTGGATCGCGGCTTCCGCTTCCGAATCAAGCGCGCTGGTCGCTTCATCCAGCAGCAGGATGGGTGCGTCCTTCAGCATCACACGTGCGATCGCAATGCGCTGGCGCTGCCCACCGGACAGTTTCACACCACGCTCGCCGACGTGTGCGTCGTAGCCGACACGTCCTTTCGCATCGCCCAGCGTACCGATGAAGTCATGCGCCTCGGCGCGCCTGGCGGCATCGGCCATGTCCTCCTCGCCCGCATCGGGACGGCCGTACAGGATGTTGTCGCGCACCGAACGATGCAGCAGCGACGTATCCTGCGTAACCATGCCGATCTGCGCACGCAGACTATTCTGCGTCACGTGCGCGATGTTCTGGCCGTCAATCAGGATGCGGCCTTCCTCCAGATCGTAGAAGCGCAACAGCAGGTTGACGATGGTCGACTTGCCGGCACCGGAACGGCCGACCAGGCCGACCTTTTCACCCGGGCGTATCGTCAGGTTGAAGCCTTCGATCACCGAGCGTCCGCTGCCGTACGAGAAGCCGACTTCGTCGAATTTCAGTTCGCCTTTCGTCACTTTCAGCGGCACGGCATCGGCCGCATCGGCCACCGCATGATGGCGCGACAGCGTATTGATGCCATCCTGCACGGTGCCGACCTGTTCGAACAGCGACGCCATTTCCCACATCACCCAGTGCGACATGCCGTTCAGCCGCAAGGCCATCGCGGTCGCCGCCGCCACTGCGCCGACGCCGATCTGCCCCAGCGTCCACAGCCACAGCGCCACGCCTGCGGTACCGAGAATCAGCAGCATGCTGAGTGCATGGTTGACGACTTCGAAACCGCTGACCAGACGCATCTGGCCGTGCACCGTCACCAGGAATTCCTTCATCGCGCTGCGGGCATACCCGGCTTCACGGCCGGCATGCGAGAACAGTTTCACCGTGCCGATGTTCGTATAGGCGTCGGTGATGCGCCCCGTCATCAGCGAACGCGCGTCGGCCTGCAGCCGCGACACCTTGCCCAGACGCGGTACGAACCATTTCAGCGCAATCGCGTAACAGGCCGCCCATGCCAGAAACGGCACCAGCAGCCAGCGGTCGAAAGTGCCGACCACACTGACCAGCGTGACGAAATAGATGACGACAAAGACGAGGATGTCGCCGGTGATCATGCAGACGTCGCGCACCGCCAGCGCGGTCTGCATCACCTTGGCGGCGATGCGGCCGGCGAATTCGTCCTGGTAGAAACCCATGCTCTGGTTCAGCATCAGGCGGTGAAAATTCCAGCGCAGCTGCATCGGGAAGTTGCCGGCCAGAGTCTGGTGCTTGAAGAAGGTCTGCAGCGCCACCAGCACCGTGCTCAGCAGCACGATGCCGCCGAGCAGCAGCAAGGTGCCGCGCTCCTGCGCCCACAATTGCGCCGGTTCGACCTTGCCGAGCCAGTCGACCACATGGCCCATCATCGCGAACAGCAGCGCCTCGAAGGCGCCGGTCATCGCGGTCAGCAGCGTCATGGCCAGGATGTAACGGCGCGCACCCTTGGTGCAGGCCCAGATGAAAGCGGCGAAGCCGCTGGGCGGCGTGTCGGGTTGTGCATCCTGATACGGATGCAGCAGGTTTTCAAACCAGCGAAGCATGCATTTCTCCAAATCGGTCCGGCACGCGGGAATGTTGCAGAGCGCGCATGCATATGCGCAAGGGATGCGAACGAGTGGCGGACAGCAAGTCAAGTGCCCCAAAGCTACGCCAAGCGCCAAATGATGCCGAAGTGGCACTGAAGGGACCGCATCGAGGCACACGCGCAAGCATTGCGCGGACAGCGAACGACAGACAAGGCAGAATTCTTGCATATCCCCGACATCGGCGCATTGCACGCAGCCCGTTGCAAACTGGACCTCAAGTAATCGCGCACCGATACATGCCGTCGACACACCAACCATAGACGCCGTAATGCAGACGATCGCCGCACATCGCAGGCGATGCGTGAAATTTTCGTTAAATTGCCTGCCGGCACGAGAGCGAGTCTGGTATCATGCGCAGGGTAGTTGTCCGGCAAAAAACAGGTGGTGCAATCGCGTTTTTGGCCGGCCTTCCGGCACGAAGCAGTCTGCATCGTGCCTCACCGACACCGGATATCGGACGATCGAATGCCCTTCGTTCCGGCCGATGTTCCACAAATACCAGTACATTTTCCGATACAGGGCGCGCCCGCAGGCTGCGTCCGGTCGGCTCGGCAGCAAAAATCGCCATGCAAGTGCGCATCGGGCAGAAGACAATCCGTCTTGTCTTCTGTCGTCCGGTACGGCGCTGCGCGGCTTGCGCGTCATCGCATGCAATCGTAAAAAGAGGAGAACTGCACAGACAACCGGTTGTACACAGCGGTCCGAACGAGATGTCGCCTCCGGCAGAATTCGCTCGACGATCCGAATCCCGTAAAACCCGTGCCGTCCGGCGTTGTCCGACCGGCTGTTATTCCTGGATGTTTTCCTGCGCATGCATACATTTGCTCCCGAATCCCTGCTGCTTCTTTCCCTGATCGCGGTTCCCTTCCTGGGAAGCGTGGCCGCCGCCTGCATGCCGTCCGATGCGCGCAACCGGGAATCGCTGCTGGCCGGGGGCGTGGCGCTGTACGGGCTGCTGGTCGTCATCTATCTGTATCAGTACATCGGCGACGGTCAGACCGTCCGCTATTCGGCCGAATGGGTACCGGCCTTCGGCCTCGAATTCCTGCTGCGACTGGACGGACTGGCCTGGCTGTTCACGATGCTGGTGCTGGGCGTCGGCCTGCTGGTGGTGCTGTACGCGCGCTATTACATGTCGGCCGACGATCCGGTGCCGCGCTTCTTCGCCTTCCTGCTCGCCTTCATGGGTTCGATGCTGGGCGTGGTGCTGTCGGGCAATCTGATCCAGCTCGTGGTGTTCTGGGAACTGACGAGCGTCACTTCCTTCCTGCTGATTGGTTACTGGCATCACCGCATCGATGCACGCCGCGGCGCGCGCATGGCGTTCACCGTGACCGCCACCGGCGGCCTGTGCCTGTTGTGCGGCGTGCTGATCCTCGGCCATATCGCCGGCAGCTACGATCTCGATGCAGTGCTGGCGGCTGGCGACACGATCCGCGAACACAAGCTCTATCTGGCGGCACTGGTGCTGATCGGCCTCGGCGCGCTGACCAAGAGCGCGCAGTTCCCTTTCCATTTCTGGCTGCCACATGCGATGGCGGCGCCGACGCCGGTGTCGTCCTACCTGCATTCGGCGACCATGGTGAAGGCCGGCATCTTCCTGCTGATGCGCCTGTGGCCAGCGCTGTCGGGCACGCCGGAATGGACGTGGCTGATTGCCGGTGCCGGCGTCTGCACGCTGCTGATCGGCTCCTTCGTCGCGATCTTCCAGCATGATCTGAAGGGTCTGCTCGCCTATTCGACCATCAGCCATCTCGGCCTGATCACCACGCTGCTCGGCATCGGCACACCGCTGGGCGTGGTGGCCGCCATCTTCCATACGCTGAACCACGCGATCTTCAAGGCCTCGCTGTTCATGGCGGCCGGCATCATCGACCACGAAACCGGTACGCGCGACATGCGCGTGCTGCGCGGCCTGCGCAAGGCCCTGCCGATCACCGGCACGCTGGCAATCGTGGCCAGTGCGTCGATGGCCGGCGTGCCGCTGCTCAACGGTTTTCTATCGAAGGAAATGTTCTTCGCCGAGACGCTGCTGGTCGGCGGCAACGACAACTGGTGGATGTCGTACGCCGCCGTCGCGATGGGCATCTTCAGCGTCGCCTATTCGCTGCGCTTCATCAGCGTGTTCTTCGGCAAGCTGCCCGACGATCTGCCGAAAAAACCGCACGAGCCGCCGCACTGGATGCGCTTCCCGGTGGAGTTTCTGGTGTTGCTGTGCCTGGTGGTGGGCATCATCCCGGGCATCAGTGCCGGCCCTTATCTGCATCAGGCAGTGGAAGCCGTGCTCGATGCGCAGACGCCGGAGTACAGCCTCGCAATGTGGCATGGTTTCAACCTGCCGCTGGCGATGAGCTTCGCGGCGCTGGCCGGCGGCATCCTGTTCTACACCGTCCTGCGCAAGTATTTCACGCTGCAGCAGCGCGCCGATGTGCCGGTGCTGTACCGCCTGTCGGGCGCGCAGGCATACGAAACCACCATGCTGCGCCTGACCTCCAGCGCCAATCTGCTGCTGAAATGGCTGGGCACGCGCCGCCTGCAGCCGCAGCTGTTCCTGATGATCGCCGCCATGCTGGCGGTGCCGTATCTGCTGGTCGGCCCGCTGCCGCCGCTGAAGCCGGTCGCCCTCGCCGATATCAAGCCGCTGTTCGCCGTGATGTGGCTGATCGGCTGCGCGTGCGCCGTCACGGCGGCATGGCAGGCCAAGTACCATCGCCTGGCCGCGCTGATCCTGGTGGGTGGCGTCGGCGTGGTCGTCAGCATGACCTTCCTCTGGCTGTCCGCGCCCGATCTGGCGCTGACGCAGCTGATGGTCGAAACCGTCACCACCGTGCTGATCCTGCTCGGCCTGCGCTGGCTGCCGCGCCGCCTGCCGCCGAAGGAATTGCAGGGCGGCCTGCAGATTCCGCGCTCGGTGTGGCTGCGCCGTTCGCGCGATCTCGGGCTGGCGGTGCTCGGCGGCCTTGCCATCGCCGGCATCAGCTACGTCGTGCTCACGCATCCGCAGCCGGACAGCATCGGCAACTTTTTCCTTGCACGCGCGCTGCCGGAAGGCGGCGGCACCAATGTCGTCAATGTGCTGCTGGTGGATTTCCGCGGCTTCGATACGATGGGCGAGATCACCGTGCTGGCGATCGTCGCGCTGACCGTCTATGCGCTGCTGCGTCGCTTCCGCCCGGCGCCTGAAAGCATTGTCATCCCCGAACAGCAGAGCAACAACGTCGATCCTGCCGCATCGCAGACACCGGCCGAACAGTTCGAGCACGGGCACCTGCACATACCGGGCGTGTACCTGCGCTTCCTGCTGCCCTTCATGGGCGTGATCGTCGTCTACTTCTTCATGCGCGGCCACAATCTGCCGGGCGGCGGCTTCGTCGCGGGCCTGATCTTCTCGGTCGCCATCATCGTGCAGCACATGATCGCCGGCACCGCATGGATGGAAGAACACATCCGCCTGCGTCCGCTGCGCTGGATCGCATGGGGACTGGTGACCGCCTGCGTGACCGGTCTGGGCGCGCTCGCGCTCGGCTTTCCGTTCCTGACCAGCCATACCGCGCATCTGCATCTGCCGCTGCTGGGCGAGGTGCACGTGCCGAGCGCCTTCATGTTCGACCTCGGCGTATTTTTCGTCGTGGTCGGCGCGACCATGCTGATCCTGATCGCGCTGGCGCACCAGACCGTCCGCAGCCGCCGCCCGCAGGCGGACGGCGCGTCCGAACCCGTTGTCCAACCCAAGCGAGGGACCGTCTGATGGAACTCGTCATTTCTCTCGCCATCGGCGTGCTGTTCGGCTCCGGCATCTGGCTGATCCTGCGCCCGCGCAGCTTCCAGGTGCTGACCGGGCTGATGTTGATGTCGTATGCCGTCAACCTGTTCATCTTCATCATGGGCCGGCTGTGGGTGGACAAGGCGCCGTTGACGCTGGGCGGCGGCGCCGTCGATCCGTCCATGTACAGCGATCCGCTGCCGCAGGCGCTGGTGCTGACGGCGATCGTGATCGGCTTCGCCACCACCGCGCTCTATCTGGTCGTGATGATCGGCTCGCGCGGGCTGACCGGCACCGATCACGTCGACGGCGAGGAGCCCGATCAATGAATCTGCATTGGGTCCAGCAACTGATCATCCTGCCGGTGCTGCTGCCGCTGCTGTGCGGCGCGGTGCTGATCATGATCAATGAAAACCGCCATCATCTGAAGTTCGCCATCAATCTGGTTTCCGTGCTGGCGCAATTCGCCATCGCCATCGCCTTGATGAAGCTGACCGATACCGGCCTGTGGCATGACGGCATCGGCGTCTATCTGGCCGCCAACTGGTCGGCGCCGTTCGGCATCGCGCTCGCCGCAGATCGCCTGGCGGCGCTGATGCTGCTGCTGACCGCGATCATGGCCGGTGCGGCACTGCTGTTCTCGGCCACGCGCTGGAGCCGCATCGGCGTGCACTTCCATTCGCTGTTCCAGTTCCTGCTGATGGGCATCAACGGCGCCTTCCTTACGCACGATCTGTTCAACCTGTTCGTGTTCTTCGAAGTCATGCTGGCCGCTTCCTACGGCCTGCTGCTGCACGGCTACAACGTCACGCGGCTGCGCGCCGGCATGCAGTACATCGCGATCAATCTCGCAGCGTCGCTGCTGTTCCTGATCGGCGTGGCGCTGATCTACGCCAGTGCCGGCACACTCAACATGGCCGATCTGGCCGGCCGCATCGGCAGCATCACCGGGCAGGACATGTTCCTGCTAAAGACCGGCGTGGCCGTGCTGGCGATCGCCTTCCTGACCAAGAGCGCGATGTGGCCACTCGGCTTCTGGCTGCCGACGACCTACTCCGCCGCCTCGCCGCCGGTCGCCGCCATGCTGGTGCTGATGACCAAGGTCGGCGCCTATGTCGTGCTGCGCGTGTGGCTGCTGGTGTTCTCGTCCGATGCCGGCGAAGCCGCGGGTTACGGCTACACGGCACTGCTGTGGGGCGGCATGGCGACCATCCTGTTCGGCGCCGCCGGCATGCTGGCCAGCGAAGGATTGGGACGCATGGCCGGCTATGCCGCCATCGTGTCGTCCGGCACGTTGCTGGCGGTGGTCGGTTACGGCCAGGCATCGCTGGTGACGGCAGGTCTCTACTATCTGCTCGGCTCGACGCTGGCGGCCGGCGCCTTCATGCTGCTGATCGAGCTGATCGAACGCATACGCAAACCCGGCGCCTCGATCCTGGCGGTGACGATGGAAGCGTTCGCCGTCGATGAGACCCCGGAAGAAACCGCCGGTGTCGGCATTCCGGGCGCGCTTGCCTTCCTCGGCCTGGCGTTCGCCGGTTGCGCGCTGGTGATCACCGGCATGCCGCCGCTGTCGGGCTTCGTCGCCAAGTTCGGCATGTTCCACGCACTGCTGCATCCGGACGACGCGAACATCCTGATCAGCGGCACCACCTGGGCATTGATGGCGCTGATCGTGTTTTCCGGTCTGACCGCCATCATCGCGCTGATGCGTTTCGGCGTGCGTACCTTCTGGGCGTCGGGCGCGATCACCGCACCCAAACTGCACGTGACCGAGGTCGCCTCGATCACGCTGCTGCTGTTGCTGTGCGTCGCGCTGACGGTGAAAGCGGGGCCGATGTTCGACTATCTGCAACGCACCAGCCACGACCTGCATCGCCCTGCTCATTACGTCGAACAGATCCGCTCGGCACCGGTCGTACCGGGCGTGGTCCAGCCGGGAGCAACGCCATGATCCGCCGCTGGCTTCCCTTTCCGCGGCTGTCGATCGCGCTGCTGCTGACCTGGCTGCTGCTCAACGAAAGCGTCGCGCCTTCCGATCTGCTGCTCGGCGCCGTACTCGGCATCCTTATTCCGCTGCTGTGCCGGCCGCTGGTGCCGGACGGTTATCCAAAACTGCACAAGCCATTCGTGCTGTTCCGCCTGCTCGGCATGGCGCTGGTCGAGATCGTGCGCTCCTGCCTCAACGTGAGCTGGCTCATTCTGTCGCCCCGCCGTCACGGCCTGAACTCGCAATTCATCACGATCCCGCTCGACATGCGCAGTCCATACGGACTGGCGCTGCTGTCCTGTCTGATCAATTCGACACCCGGCACGGTCTGGGTCGAGATCCTGCCGGAACGGCATGAACTGGCATTGCATGTGTTCGATCTGCACGATGCACAATGGTGGGTCGATACCATCAAGACGCGCTATGAGAAACCGCTGATGGAGATTTTCGAACAGGAGGCCTCGCAACCATGATGACCGTACTCGAACTGGCGATCGGCTTCGCCTTCTTCTGCGTCGTGATGGCGATGCTGTTCTGCACGATCCGGCTGCTGATCGGCCCCACCGTGCACGATCGCGTGCTGGCGCTCGACACACTGTGGATGTGCGCCATGCTGCTGGCGATCATGTTCGGCATCCGCTTCGGCAATCTCATTTATTTCGAGGCGGCGATGCTGATCGCGCTGCTCGGCTTCGTTTCCACCATTGCGCTGGCCAAGTTCATGATGCGCGGGGAGATCATCGAATGAATCACATTACAGCCATTCCGGCCTGGGCCATCGTCCCGGTCTCGCTGCTGCTGGTCGTCGGCGGCAGCATCGTGCTGATCGGCGCGCTCGGTCTGCTGCGCCTGCCGAGCTTCTACCAGCGCATCCACGGTCCGGCCATCACTGTCACGCTCGGCGCCGGCTGCCTGCTGGTGGCATCGATGATTTATTTCACCGTGCTGCAGTCACGCCCGGTGATCCATGAGATCATCATCTCGGTATTTCTGCTGCTGACCGCGCCCATCGTCGCGATGATGATCATGCGGGCCGCGGTTTATCGCGACCTGCGTGCAGGCAAGAAGGACGCCGGAGCAGCCGCAGGCGGTATCTATCGGTTTCCGGAAGAAAACGAATAAGCGCGCAGAACAACGCCAGCGAATATCGACAGCGTAACGATAACGTTCAACGACGACGCATCACCTTCAGCCGCCCGGCTCCACCCTCAACCTGCGAGAAAACCGCCATGTTCCTTGCCAAATTTCTGCACATACTGGGCTTCACCATCTGGATCGGCGGCATGTTCTTCGCCCACAATGCCTTGCGGCCGACGGTCGCCGTCACGCTGGAGCCGCCGCTGCGCCTGACGCTGCTGGCCGGCGTCTTCACCCGATTCTTTTTCTGGGTCTGGATCGCGATCGCGCTGATCCTCGGCAGCGGCCTCTATATGATGGCGTTGATGGGCAAGCCGCCCGTACCCGTCACGCTGATGGCCGTGATCGGCATCGTGATGATGCTGATCTTCGGCCACATCTTCTTCGCGCCCTACCGGCGCCTCAAGCGCAGCGTCGCCGCGCAGGAATGGCAGGCCGCGGGAGTCGCCATGGCCAGCATCCGCAAGCTGGTCGCCGTCAATCTGGCGCTCGGTCTGCTCACCATTGTGATCGGCGGACTCGGGCCGCTGGCTTATTGAACGTATTCGCACTGCACAAAAATCCGGCTCCGGCCGGATTTTTTTTCATGCAGCCGCAACAAAATCTTCATAATCAAAAGACAACGCCTGCGGCGGCGCGCTGATAGAATCCCGTCATCACCATCATCGGCGATGCCTCTATGCCCAACTTCATTTCGCGGTTGCCGCAAAACCTTCGCACCTTCTCGCGCAAACCGGCCGCCAGACGCAGCTTCATCGGGCTGCTCGCCTTCATCCTGCTGATCGGCCTGTTCGGCTACTTCGTCCTCCCCGGCATCATCAAGTCGCAGGCCGAACAGCGGATTTCGGAAATGCTGCATCGCCAGACCACGATCGGCAAGGTCGACGTCAGCCCGTACGCGATGCGGGTGACCATCCACGACATGAAGATGATGGAACCGGAAGGCGATGCCGTCTTCGCCAGTTTTGGCGCGCTGACGGTCAACGTCTCGCTGCAATCGCTGTTCCGCTTCGCGCCGGTGATCGAGGAAGTCAAACTCGATACGCCCTACGTGCATCTGGTGCGCAAGGATGCCCACCACTACAACATCGACGACCTGATCGCGCTGGCCAACAGCCAGCCGCCGAAACCGGACGACGGCAAGCCGGCGCGCTTCTCGGTCTTCAACATCCAGATCAACGACGGCCGCTTCGAACTCGACGACAAGCTGGAGCAGGTGGTGCACAAGATCACCGACCTGAAGCTGGGCATCCCCTTCATCTCGTCGTTGCCCTCGCAGGTCGACGTCTTCGTCGAACCGATGCTGAGCGCGAACATCAATGGCACGCCACTGCTGATCAAGGGCAAGGCGCAGCCGTTCGCCGATCCGCGGGATGCCACCGTCGACCTGAACCTCGACAATTTCGACCTGACGACTTACCTGAAATACATTCCCGGCACGCCGCACTTCAAGCTGCCGAGCGCGCGGCTGGACATGAAGATGGCTGCGCATTTCCGGCAGAAGAAGGATGAAGCGCCCGCGCTGCTGCTGACCGGCGACATCACGCTGAAGAACGTGCAGCTCAACGACGCCAGCGACAAATCCATCCTGAAACTGCCTTCGCTGAAGGTGACGCTGCAGGATGCCAAGGTCCTCGACAGCAAGATCGCCGTGGCACGCGTCGCCATCGACGGCATCGAGGCCAGCATCGCGCGCACCGCCGGCGGCAAATTCAATATCGACAATCTGTTGACGCCGCCTACTGTATCAACATCAACATCAACATCGACATCGGCATCAGCACCGAAACCGGCGGCACAAAAATCCGCGCAGAAATCGCAAGCCAAGCAGATCAAGGTTGCCGCGCCGGCAGACAAGGCTGCGCAACAGCTGACCGCAGTCCAACCGGATCAGCAAACAACGCAACAATCAACCGGGCAAGCGGCAAAGCAGCCAACCGAACCGGTCACGCCGGCAAAACCGGCCGAGCCGCTGGTGCTGGCACTTGGCGAGCTCGACATCCGCAATGCAGCACTCAGCTATGCGGATGCAGCGCAGCCGATGCAGGCTGGTGTCAAGGATTTCGATCTCAACGTACGCAACGTCAACATCGATACCGGCAAGCGCATCGTCGACGTCGGCGAAGTCGTTTCGAACCGCGCCGGCTTCTCGCTGCAGCAGGGCAAATCGCCCGGTGCAAGCAAACGTGCCGGCGATGCGGCAAATGCGCCGAGCACCGCATCGGCAAAATCGGCCTCGAAGAAGAATGGCGGCAAGGGTGCGGAAGAGCCGGGCTACATCGTCAATATCGGCAAGATCACGATTGCCGGCTGGTCTGCACAACTGGAAGACCGCAGTTTGCGCCGTCCGGCGGTGACGACGATCGCGCCGCTGAATCTGGCCATGCAGAACGTATCGACCAAACCGGATGCGCGCGGCCGCATCGATCTGCAAGCCACCGTCAACAAGAACGGCAAGCTGTCCGTGGAGGGCGAGCTGGGCATGGCGCCGCTGTATGGCGATCTGGTGCTGGACTTCCAGCAGGTCGACATCATGCAGCTCCAACCCTACTTCACCGAGCAGGTCAACATCCTGCTGACGCGTGCCAACGTTTCAGGCAAGGGCGCACTGCGTTTCGCGCAGAACAAGGGCGACTTTACCGGCAGCTTTAAAGGCGATGTCGCGCTCGGCGACGTGGCAACCGTCGACAAGCTCAGCGCCAGCGATTTCCTGCGCTGGAAATCGTTGAGCGTCAAAGGCATGGACGTCAATTTTTCGCCGTTCTCGCTGAACATCGATCAGGTCGCGCTCAACAATTTCTTCGCGCGCATCATCATCGATTCGACCGGTCGCATCAATCTGCAGGATGTCGCGCGCGGCGAGGATGGCGCGCACAAGAGCGTGACCAACGAAAATCAGCCGGTTGCCACGCAGGAACGCGTGCGCGGCACCAACACCGCCAGCGCACCGCTGCCGCAACCGGCCAAACCAGCCAGCGCCATACCGCCGATCAAGATCGGCAAGGTATTGCTGCGTGGCGGCCGCGTGCGCTTCACCGACAACTTCATCAAGCCGAACTACACGGCTACGCTGGAGCGTCTGGGCGGCTCCATTGCCGGCCTGTCGTCGGATGCGAACAGCAACGCCAACGTCGATCTGAAAGGATTGGTCAACAGCGCGCCGCTGGCGGTGGCCGGACGCGTCAACCCGCTGAAGGGCGACCTGTCCATGGACATTCGCGCCGAAGTACGCGGCATGGAACTGGCGCCGCTTTCGCCCTATTCCGGCCGCTACATCGGCTACGGCATCGAGAAGGGCAAGCTGACCTTCGACGTGTCGTACAAGGTTGAGGATCGCGTGCTGACCGCGCAGAACCGCCTGATCCTCGAACAGCTGACGCTGGGCGACAAGGTCGACAGTCCGGATGCGCCATCGCTTCCGGTACAGTTCGCGTTGTCGCTACTCAAGGATCGCAACGGCGTCATCGACATCAATCTGCCAATCGGCGGCTCGCTCGACGATCCACAGTTCTCGATCGGCGGCATCATCGTCAAGGTGATCGTCAACCTGATCACGAAAGCGGTGACGGCGCCGTTTTCGCTGATCGGTTCGATGTTCGGCGGCGGCGAGGAGTTGTCGCACCTGGCCTTCGATCCGGGCCGCGCGGCACTGACCGACAAGGCGGCGGAAAAACTGAAGACAATCGCCAAGGCGCTGGATGACCGTCCTGCGCTGAAACTGGAGATCACCGGTCGCACCGATCCGCAGGCCGATCGCGAAGGATTGAAGCGCGCATCGATAGACCGCAAGGTGCGCGCGCTCAAACTGAAGGAGATGGTCGCGCGCGGCCAGTCTGCCGAAGGCGAGCGCGTCATCGTCACGCCGCAGGAATATCCGGCGCTGCTCAAGCGCGTCTACAAGGACGAGGACTTCAAGAAGCCACGCAACATGATCGGCTTCCAGAAGGATCTGCCGGTTGAGGAAATGGAAAAGCTGATGATCGAAAATGCCAAGGTCAGCGATGACGATCTCACCTTGCTGGGCAATCGCCGTGCGCAGGCAGCGAAGGACTGGCTAACGACCGAAGGCAAGATTCCGGCTGAACGCATCTTCATCCTCGCTTCAAAATCCGGTGCCGACGGCAAGGACAATGCAAAGGGCGATACACCGGCGGCGCGCGTCGATTTCTCGTTGAAGTGATACGAATATCGCAATCGCGCAATCGTCTTCATGTCTTCGCAACATCCCGCAAAGGATGGTGCTGCCGATAGCGCCATCCGCATCTTCCTGATCTTCCTGCGACTGGGGCTCACCAGCTTCGGCGGCCCGGTCGCGCATCTCGCTTACTTTCGCGATGAATTCGTCTCACGCCGCCGCTGGTTGAGCGAACGTGCCTATGCCGACCTGGTGGCGTTGTGCCAGTTCCTGCCGGGTCCGGCAAGCAGCCAGACCGGCATCGCGCTGGGATTGTTTCGCGGCGGCTATACCGGCGCGCTGGCGGCATGGGCTGGCTTCACGCTGCCGTCGGCCATTCTCATGATCCTGTTTGCGCTCGGCATCGCGCATCATCAGGACCTTTTATCTTCTGGCATCCTGCATGGGCTGAAAGTCGTGGCAGTCGCCGTCGTCGCACAGGCCGTCGTCGGCATGGCGCGCATCCTGTGCACCGGCGTAGCGCGCATTGCGGTGATGCTTGCCGCTGCTGCCACGGCACTGCTCTTCCCCGTTCCGCTAGCGCAAATCGGCATCATCGCCGCAGCCGGCTTGATCGGCCTGTTGCTGAAACCCGCACAAACCACGCCGCACGAAGCGCTACCGACAACAATCGGCCATCGTGCAGGCGCCGGCTGGCTGGGCATCTTTTTCATATTGCTGGCGTCCCTGCCCATCCTGTCGCACATCTTTCCGGCGCCGGCGTTGATGGCAGTGGACGCGTTCTATCGCGCCGGCGCGCTGGTATTCGGCGGCGGCCACGTCGTGCTGCCGCTGCTGCAAAGCGAAGTGGTGCATCCGGGCTGGATCGATGCCGGCACCTTCATGGCCGGCTATGCCGCCGCGCAGGCGATGCCGGGGCCGCTGTTCACGTTCGCCGCCTTCCTCGGCGCCGCGATGCCGGGCTTCGCGTCGCCATGGCTGGGCGGACTGGCATGCCTGCTTGCGATCTTCGCTCCCGCTTTCCTTCTGGTCACCGGTGCGCTGCCGTTCTGGGAAACGCTGCGCCGCAATCCGAAAGCGCAATCGGCGCTGGCCGGCGTCAATGCAGCCGTCGTCGGCTTGCTGCTCGCGGCCTGGTATCAGCCGGTGTGGCAGACCGGCATTCTTGATGCAGGCGATGCTGTGCTGGCGTTATTGGCGTTCGCCGCGCTGACGTTCGGCCGTTGGCCGCCATGGCTGGTGGTGGCGGGCGGCGCATTGGCCGGCTGGTTGTTGACGGCATTGCCATAAGACCCGTCATCCAATATCGCCATCGAACATTACTCCCAGGCATCGACCTTGATACGCCCGCGCGTCTGGGCCGATTTGTCAAGACTGGCGCATCCCCTCGTTTTGCGTATCATCTAGCGCTCGTTTTACATTTCACCGGATCCTCATGCTGCCTTCGATCGAATTACGCCTCGCCCACGAACTCGCCGCCAAACCGCAACAGATCGCCGCTGCCGTCGCCCTGCTGGACGAAGGCGCCACCGTGCCGTTCATCGCGCGCTACCGCAAGGAAGCCACCGGTGGACTCGACGATACGCAACTGCGCCTGCTGGAAGAACGTCTGCGTTATCTGCGTGAACTGGAAGATCGCCGCGCCGCGATCATCGCGTCGATAGAAGAACAGAAGAAGATGACGCCGGAACTGCTGGATGCGATCCAGCATGCGGAAGACAAGACGCGTCTCGAAGATTTGTATCTGCCGTACAAGCCGAAGCGCCGCACCAAGGCGCAAATCGCCGCCGAAGCGGGTCTGACGCCGCTGGCCGATGCGCTGCTGGCCGATCCGATGCTGTCGCCCGAAGCCGAAGCAGAAAAATACCTGAAGCCGGCCTTCACCGTCGACGGCACCGAGAATCCCGGCGTGCCGGATGCCAAAGCCGCGCTCGACGGCGCACGCCAGATCCTGATGGAACGCTTCGCGGAAGACGCGACACTGCTGCAAGCGCTGCGCGAATACCTGAACGAACATGGCATCGTCGAATCGAAGGTGGTCGACGGCAAGCAGGATGCAGGCGCCAAATTCGCCGACTACTTCGACTATTCGGAAACGCTCGGCACGATTCCGTCGCATCGCGCGCTCGCACTGTTCCGCGGTCGTCGCGAAGAGATGTTGAACGTCAATCTGCGTCTCGACACTGAAGAAGAAAAACCGAAATGGGATGCGCCGCACAATCCCTGCGAGGAACGCATCGCCAAGCGCTTCGGCATTGCCAACCAGGACCGTCCGGCCGACAAGTGGTTGTCCGACACCGTGCGCTGGACCTGGCGCGTGAAAGTCTTCATGCATCTGGAAACGGAATTGATGACGACGCTGCGCGAGAAAGCCGAACAGGAAGCGATCAACGTGTTCGCGCGCAACCTGAAGGATCTGCTGCTGGCCGCGCCGGCCGGCCCGCGCGCGACGATGGGCCTCGATCCCGGCCTGCGTACCGGCGTGAAGGTCGCCGTGGTCGATGCCACCGGCAAGGTGGTCGATACGGCAACCATCTATCCGCATGAGCCGCGCCGCGACTGGGACGGTTCGCTGCACACGCTGGCGCTGCTCGCCGCCAAGCACAACGTCGCGCTGATCTCGATCGGCAACGGCACCGCCTCGCGCGAGACCGACAAACTGGCACAGGACCTGATCAAGATGACGCCGGAATTGAAGCTGACCAAGATCGTCGTCTCCGAAGCCGGCGCTTCCGTCTATTCCGCTTCCGAATTCGCTTCACGCGAATTGCCGGAACTGGACGTCTCGCTGCGCGGCGCCGTATCGATCGCACGCCGCCTGCAGGACCCGCTGGCGGAACTGGTGAAGATCGATCCGAAATCGATCGGCGTCGGCCAGTATCAGCACGACGTCGGCCAGACGCAGCTCGCGCGTTCACTTGACGCCGTCGTCGAGGATTGCGTGAACGCGGTCGGCGTGGACGTCAACACGGCATCCGCGCCGCTGCTGGCGCGTGTGTCCGGCCTGAACAACAGCGTCGCGCAAAGCATCGTCAGCTATCGCGACATGAAAGGCATGTTCGCCTCACGCGAAGCGTTGCGCGCGGTGCCGCGTCTGGGTGACAAGACCTTCGAGCAGGCAGTAGGATTTTTGCGTGTGATGAACGGCGACAACCCGCTCGACGCCTCGGCCGTGCACCCGGAATCGTATCCGCTGGTCGAAAAAATCCTGGCCGACATCAACAAGGATGTGAAAAGCGTCGTCGGCGACAGCAAGCTGCTGAAATCACTGAGCCCGGCCAAATACGCGGACGACAAATTCGGCGTGCCGACCGTGACCGATATCCTGAAGGAGCTGGACAAACCAGGCCGCGACCCGCGTCCGGAATTCACCACCGCGACCTTCAAGGAAGGCGTCGAGGAAATCCGCGACCTGCGTCCCGACATGATTCTGGAAGGCGTGGTGACCAACGTCGCCGCGTTCGGCGCCTTCGTCGACATCGGTGTGCATCAGGACGGGCTCGTGCATATTTCCGCACTGTCGAATACCTTCGTCAAAGATCCGCACACCGTCGTCAAGGCCGGCCAGGTCGTCAAGGTGAAGGTGCTGGAAGTCGACGAGAAGCGCAAGCGCATCGCGCTGACGATGCGCCTGTCCGACAGCGCGCCGGCGCCGGGCAGCCGTCCCGAGCAACGCGGAGATCGCAACGACCAGCGCCGCTTGTCGCAACAACAACGCGCTCCACAGCCGCAGGTCGGCGGCGCAATGGCTGCCGCGTTTGCAAAACTGAAATCCTGATGCAGTGCAGCGTGCCAGCCCGGATTTTCCTATAATGACGGATTCAAGCAGTATCAACCCCAATGTGAGGCCGCAATGAGCGACGAAGTACAAACCTGGATCAAGGAAACCGTGACGCAGCACCCTGTCGTGCTGTTCATGAAAGGCACCGCACAATTCCCGCAATGCGGCTTTTCCGGCAAGGCGATCGCCCTGCTGAAGGAAGCCGGCGTCAAGGATCTGGTAACCGTCAATGTGCTGGACGATGCCGAAGTTCGCCAGGGCATCAAGGATTATTCGAACTGGCCGACCGTGCCGCAGCTGTATGTGAAGGGCGAATTCGTCGGCGGCTCGGACATCATGACCGAAATGTTCGAATCCGGCGAACTGCAGACGCTGCTGAAAGACTAACGTGACGGCAACTGCCGGCGCAGCCGAGATGACGACGCGACCGACACGGTTGATCGTTGCCATCACCGGCGCGACCGGCGTCATCTACGGCGTGCGCCTGCTGCAGGCACTGCGCCACATCGCAGGCGTGGAAACGCATCTGCTGATTTCCGAAGCAGGCGTACTGAACCTGCATCAGGAACTCGATCTCAATCGCAAGGATGTCGAAGCGCTGGCAGACGTGACGTACAACGTGCGTGACATCGGCGCCGCCATCGCCAGCGGCTCTTTCCAGTCGGACGGCATGATCGTCGCGCCCTGCTCGATGAAAACGCTGGCCGCCGTCGCACACGGCTTCTCCGACAACCTGATCGCACGCGCAGCTGACGTCACATTGAAGGAACGTCGCCGCCTAGTGCTGATGGTGCGCGAAACGCCATTCAATCTCGCGCATCTGCGCAATATGACCGCCGTTACCGAAATGGGCGGCATTATCTTTCCCCCGCTACCCGGCTTCTATCACCGTCCTGCTTCCATCGAGAAAATGGTTGATCACACGCTAGCCCGCGTGCTCGATCTGTTCGGCTTGCAACATGCGCTTGCGCCGCGCTGGTCGGGCATGAAAACATCGGACTAATCCGCCACTTCCACGCTGTTCAATACTGCGTCCAGGCAATCTTGCCGCTTTGCCATTGGCATGTCGGCAAGCCTCTGAAAATTTATCGCTCTTCGGCTTCGCATCGTCGTGCATGACACATATACTGTGTTTTTATACAGTATTTTGGATGCGCAATGTCTGACCGGGACGACGAATCGAACAACGAAGCGCAATGGATTGCCGCGCCGCTGAAAGGCCGCAAGGGTCGCGGTGCCGTGACCAACATGCAGGGACGCTACGAACTGCAAACCCGCGAAGCCTTCGACGATGGCTGGAGCGGCCATGACGACGAAACGTCGAAAGATGACGATGCGGACGAATCCGCTTCGACATGGAAGACGCAAATCATCGAAGAGCGGGCCAAGACCATCCTGTCACGCAACGCTTCGCCCGACCTGCCGTTCGGCGTTTCGCTGAACCCGTACCGCGGCTGCGAGCACGGCTGCATCTACTGCTTCGCGCGGCCCACACACAGCTATCTCGGCCTGTCGCCAGGGCTGGATTTCGAAAGCCGCATCTTCGCCAAGGTCAACGCGCCGGAACTGCTGCGGCGAGAACTCGCCAGCCCTTCCTATCGGCCTGAATCCATCGCGCTCGGCATCAACACCGATGCCTACCAACCATGCGAGCGCGAACTGAAGCTGACACGCCGCATACTCGAAGTGCTGCACGAATGCGAGCATCCGGTCGGGCTGATCACCAAATCGTCGCTGATCGAACGCGACATCGATCTGCTGTCGGACATGGCATCGAAACGCCTCGCATCGGTTGCCGTCACGATCACCACACTGGACCCGGCGATCGCGCGCACGCTGGAGCCGCGCGCCGCCGCGCCGGCACGGCGGCTGCGCACGATACGCACGCTGACCGATGCAGGCATTCCGGTCGGCGTCAGCATCGCGCCAGTGATCCCGTTCGTTACCGAACCCGATCTCGAACGCATCCTCGCCGCCGTCGCCGACGCGGGCGTCATCAGCGCCGGTTTCATCGTGCTGCGCCTGCCGTGGGAAGTCAGTCCGTTGTTCCGGCAATGGCTGCAGGCACATTTTCCCGATCGCGCACAACGCGTGATGAACCGCATCCATGACATGCGTGGCGGCAAGGATTATGACGCGACGTTCGGCTCCAGAATGAAAGGAGAAGGACTGTGGGCGGAACTGATACAACGGCGCTTCGATATCGCCGTCGAACGGCTGGGCATCGGCCAACGCGTCACGCGCTTCACATCCTTGGACAATTCGCGCTTTCGCCGCCCCTTGCATGTGCCTGCCGCTGTCGGAAAAGCGCACGGCAGCCAGCTCGACCTTTTCGGCAATACCGAATGACGACATTGCACTTGCCGCCCTGCACTGACGACATATGCACAATCGCTCTGAACGAAACCTTCTTTTCCCGGGTCGAAAATAAATCGCCACCGCTGACAAAGGAGGAAGACATGACCACCTGGATCGTTGCTGCCGATGAACATCGCGCCCGGATTTTCGAAGCGGACAATCTTCGCGCCCCGCTCCGCGAAATCGAAGCATTCCTGAATCCCGAAGCGCGCCTGCGTGAACAGGATTTGAATACCGATGCGAACGGCCGCTATTCCGGCAAACGCGGACTGGTCAACGGCTCGTCCGCCGAACCGGACAATAGTGCGGTGTTGCACAAGACCACGCTGTTTTCCAAATCGGTCAGCGACTATCTGGACAAGGCCCGCATCGAACACCGCTACGATCAGCTGACGCTGATTGCCTTTCCGAAATTTCTCGGCATGCTGCGCCAGAACATGAGCAAGGAAGTACAGCAACTGGTGACGAAGGAAGTCTCGAAGAATATTTCCGGGCTGGAATCGCGGCAGCTTGCGCAGTATGTGCGCACGTGGGTGCAATGACTGTTTTTACTCGCGCGTATCAAAAACAAAAAGGCCATTCCGAAGAATGGCCTTTGTTTTTCTGGTGCCGGCTGCAGGACTCGAACCCGCCACCCCATGATTACAAATCATGTGCTCTACCTGATGAGCTAAGCCGGCAAAGAGCGCGTATTGTACCTACTTAATACGCGTCAGAGTAGGCCTGCCGCTTTTTTTCGGCGGCTCCGGATCGTGTTCGGGATCGCCGTCTTCGCTGCCTTCCGGCCGCTCCATCGACGGCACCGAAGTCAGCGTCGGCGCTGTCGTTTCCGGCACATCGGTTTGCAACGCTTCCTGCCCGGCTTCGGTCGCATCGGCTGAACTCGTGGCTTCGAATGCCATGCCCTGACCGTTCTCGCGTGCATAGATGGCAACCACATTATCGACCGGCACGACGATGTCGCGCGAGACGCCGCCGAAGCGCGCACTGAAGCGGACCAACTCGTTTTCCATCTTCAGGCCGCTGGTCGCACTGAAGCTGATGTTCAGCACAATCTCGCCGTTCTTGACGAATTCCATCGGTACGCGCGTGCGTCCGTCGACGACGACCGCCATGTAGGGCGTGTAGCCGTTGTCCGTGCACCATTCATAGATGGCGCGCAGCAGGTAGGGCTTGGTGGATGTTTCAGACATGATGAAATACTGCAGATTTGCCACGAATTTGCCGCGTACTTCCCGCAGACTGCACAGGAAGGACGCGGCAGGAGCTTAGCGGCGCATGACCTTTTCGGACGGCGTCAGTGCTTCGATGTAGGCAGGACGCGAGAAGATGCGCTCGGCGTACTTCATCAATGGCGCTGCAGTTTTGGACAGCTCAATGCCGTAATGATCGAGGCGCCAGAGCAGCGGCGCAATCGCCACGTCCAGCATCGAGAACTCGTCGCCCAGCATGTACTTGTTCTTCAGGAACAGCGGCGCCAGCGTGGTCAGGCGATCGCGGATTTCATTGCGTGCCTTTTCCTGAATCTTCTCACCGCCGCGGCCTTTGTCGTTTTCCAGCGTGTGAACGTGGATGAACAATTCCTTCTCGAAATTGAACAGCATCAGGCGCGCGCGTGCGCGCATCAGCGGATCGGCCGGCATCAATTGCGGATGCGGGAAACGCTCGTCGATGTACTCGTTGATGATGTTGGATTCGTACAGCACCAGGTCGCGTTCGACCAGAATAGGCACCTGGCCGTACGGATTCATCGTCGAAATATCTTCCGGCTTGTTGAACAGATCAACGTCGCGCACTTCGAAGTCCATGCCCTTTTCGAACAGGACGAGACGGCAACGTTGGGAGAATGGGCAGGTCGTACCCGAGTAAAGAACCATCATTGTGCAGTTTCCTTAGAAACAAAAGGGTGAGACGCTGGACGGCTCACCCCGGAACAACTGCCCGCAATTCTGCGGGCACGAATTACTTGATCTCTTTCCAATAGGAAGCGTTCAAGCGCCAGGTGATCACGATGAAGACACCCAGGAACATCAATACCCAGGCGCCGAGGCGTTTCCGGGTATTTTGTGCAGGCTCGGCCATCCAGGTCATGAACGAGACCAGGTCGGCAACCGACTTATCGTACTCCAAGGACGACATTTTACCCGGAGTGACCTGTTCAAAGCCCGCAAACTTGTGAATGACCTTGTTTTCGTCGTGCGGATCCTTGATTTCCTCGTATTTTGCGGCCCGGATTCCTTGCAATTCCCACAAGACATGCGGCATGCCCACGTTCGGGAACACCATGTTGTTCCAGCCGGTCGGGCGGGTGTCGTCCTTGTAGAAAGTGCGCAGATAGGTGTACAACCAGTCCGAACCACTGCCGGCGCCGGAAGCCTTGGCGCGTGCGATCACCGACAAGTCCGGCGGCGTCGCGCCAAACCAGGCCTTGGCGTCCTTGGGGGCCATCGCCACCGTCATCATGTCGCCGACCTTGTCGCCGGTAAACAGCAGGTTGTCCTTGATCTGCTCATCGGTCAGGCCGATATCGCGCAACTTGTTGTAGCGCATCGATGAAGCCGAGTGGCAATTCAGGCAGTAGTTGACGAACAGGCGGGCGCCATTCTGCAGGGCAGCCAGATCCCGCGTATGGTCCGGTGCACGATCCAGCGGGAGTTCGGATTCGGCCGCTATCGCAAGGCCCGGTAGAAGCACCAACGTCGCAATCAGTTTTTTCAGCAATGTCATGTTCTTTTATCCTTTGCGACTTAGTGCGGATGGAAGACCACGCGGTCGGGAACGGGCTTGAACGTGCCCATTGCGCTCCACCACGGCATCAGCAGGAAGAAACCGAAATAGACGAAAGTACAGATTTGCGAAACCGTCGTACGGGCATCGGTCGGCGGCTGCACGCCCAGATAGCCCAGGATCAGGAAGACGATGCCGAACACCAGATAGATGTACTTGTGCCAGCCCGGACGATAGCGGACCGACTTGACCGGCGACGTATCCAGCCACGGCAGGCCGAACATGATCATCACCGACACGCCCATCAGCACGACACCCCAGAACTTCGCGTCGAAGATGAACATGCCGACGATGACCAGCAGACCGATCACCGCTGCGGCGATCTTGAACTTGCTGGCCAGCCGCGTCTTCAGGATGATCAGCGCAACGTAGGCTGCCACGCCGGCCGCCAGCCAGTACATGAAGTCCGACGTGGTCGCACGCAGGATCGAGTAGAACGGCGTGAAATACCAGACCGGTGCAATGTGCGGCGGCGTCTTCAGCGGATCGGCCGGAATGAAGTTGTTGTACTCGAGGAAGTAACCGCCCATTTCCGGTGCGAAGAACACGACTGCAGAGAAAATCGCCAGGAAGATCGTGACGACGAACAGGTCATGCACCGAGTAGTACGGATGGAACGGAATGCCATCGAGCGGCACACCCTTCTCGTCGACCTTTTCCTTGATCTCGACGCCATCCGGGTTGCTGGAGCCGACTTCGTGCAGCGCGACGATATGCGCGATGACGAGGCCGATCAGCACCAGCGGGATCGCAATCACGTGGAAGGCGAAAAAGCGGTTCAGCGTCGCATCGGACACCACGTAGTCGCCGCGAATCCACAGCGACAGGTCCGGGCCGATGAACGGAATCGCGCCGAACAGGTTCACGATCACCTGTGCGCCCCAGTACGACATCTGGCCCCACGGCAGCAGATAGCCGAAGAAGGCTTCCGCCATCAGGCACAGGAAGATGCCGACACCGAACAGCCACACCAGTTCGCGCGGCTTGCGATAGGAACCGTACAACAGACCACGCAGCATGTGGATGTAGACGACGATGAAGAAAGCCGACGCCCCCGTCGAATGCATGTAGCGCACCAGCCAGCCCCATGGCACGTCGCGCATGATGTACTCGACCGACGCAAATGCCAGGTTGGCGTCCGGCTTGTAGTGCATGACGAGGAAGATGCCGGTGACGATCTGGATCGCCAGCACCAGCAGCGCGAGCGAACCGAAGACGTAGAGAAAGTTGAAGTTCTTGGGCGCGTAGTATTCGGACAGATGCGCCTTCCACGTGGAAGACAGCGGAAAACGCGCATCGACCCAGTTCAACGCCTTGTCACAGGAGGATGCATCTGCGGGAAGCTGTTTTTCCTGGAATGCCATGATCAAGCCTCCCCTTTCTCGTCCTTGCCGATGACCAGCTTGGTCTCGCCTTCGAACATGTAAGGCGGCACCTGCAGATTGTCCGGCGACGGCTTGTTCTTGTAGACGCGGCCGGCCAGATCGAAGGTGGAGCCGTGGCACGGGCACAGAAAGCCGCCATGCCAGTCATCCGGCAGCGACGGTTGCGCGCCGGTCTGGAATTTCGAGGTGGGGGAGCAGCCCAGATGCGGGCAGATGCCGACGACGACCAAGATGTCCTTCTGGCGGGAGCGCCATTCGTTCATCGCATATTCAGGCGTCGTCGAGAATTGGGTGCGTTGGGATTCGGGATCGGCAACGAGCGCGTCGACCTCTTTCAGGGATGCGATCTGTTCCGGCGTGCGCTTCAGGATCCAGACCGGTTTGCCGCGCCACTCGACGGTGCGCATTTCTCCGGGAGCCAGCGTGGAGATATCGACTTCAACCGGGGCACCTGCAGCCTTCGCACGTTCCGATGGTTGAAAGGTTGAGACAAAAACTCCTGTTGTTGCCAGTCCAGCCACGCCGCTTGCCGCACATGTTGCGACAAGCAGGCCTCGCCGACCGGAATCGACCTGCTTTTCGTTGTTCATACTAACCCCAATATGTCTATCGAATCGTACGAAACTACTAGCAACTTTTGATTATAACGGAGACAACTTCCGTTTTAAAAGCAAATGGATGTTCCCTTGACTGCCTCGGCGGAACCGTTTGAATGCTTTCGATATTCCATTTGCTTCCTTGTGCGACGCATTATCCACGAATCCGCGCTTCTGTTGCACAAATTTGATTTGACCTTTGCGAAGCTGAAAATTAGCATACGTCCGCGCGTTGCACTTTTACAAACAGGAGAAAGGACTCAGCCATGAGCATGCTGCAAGAATTCAAAACCTTTGCCGTCAAGGGCAATGTGGTTGATCTGGCTGTAGCGGTCATCATCGGTGCAGCATTCGGCAAGATCGTCGATTCGCTGGTGCAGGATATCGTCATGCCGATCGTCGGCAAGATTTTCGGCGGGCTGGATTTCAGCAACTACTACATCCCGTTGAACAATCAGGCCGCCGGCCTGCCTCTGGTTGAGGCGAAAAAGCTCGGCGCGGTCTTCGCCTACGGCAATTTCATCACGATCTCGCTGAACTTCCTGATCCTGGCTTTCATCATCTTCCAGATGGTGCGTATTCTGAACAAGATGAAGAAAGACGAACCGCCTGCACCGGAAGTCACGCCGGAAGAAATCCAGCTGCTGCGCGAAATTCGCGACTCCCTGAAAAAATAATCTCTCGCATCGGCGCCAGCTGGCGCCGTATCGTTTGCAGCGCTCAGCGCGCTTGCAGACGATCCATCTGCAACAAGCCACGCCGGCTGGCCTCGAACACCGCCTCGCCGCGCGAATGCACGGACAGCTTGTCGTAGATATTCTTGATGTGCGTCTGCACGGTGCCGACCGACAGCGACAGTTCCCGTGCCACTTCGCCGTAGCTGTCGCCGCGCGCGATCAAATCCAGGATCGCGGCCTCGCGCTTGGTCAGATTCACCTGCGGCAGCTTTTCGCCGTGCGGCCCCGACGCTTCGGCCGGCTTGCGCATCCTGGCCAGCACCTTGCGTGCAATGGTCGGACTGATCGGCGAACCGCCACGCTGCAGTTCGAGCAGCGAAGAAACGATGTCCGGCTGCCCCGCATCCTTCAGCACATAACCCGAAGCGCCGGCCTCGATGCTGGCCAGCACGTTGTCGTCGTCGCTGGAAGCGGTGATGACCATCACGTTCGATTCCGGGTAACGGTCCGCGCACAAACGGATCACGTCGATACCCGAACCGTCAGGCAGGCCGAGATCGACCAGCAGGATGTCGGCAGGCTGCGTCTCCAGCCAGACTCGCGCGGACTTGACGCAATCCAGCGCAGCCGCCAGCTTCAGCGCCGGTTCCTTTTCAATCGCCAGCGACAGCACGCGGCGCGTCACGGCATCATCTTCGACGACCAGAACGGTGATCGGCTCTTCCTTGCCAGATAGTTGCGACATGATCATTCGTCTCCCGCGCAATGATCATTGCGCATCGGTTTGTTATTCGAGGTGGAGTCATATCATAGCAATTTATTGCCATGACACAAGATAACGCCCTGTATAGCGTGTTATCGCCCCGCCTCAGACGGGATTGTCGATGTCGATGAAATCGTGCGCGATACCGAAGTTTTCGGCCAGATGTTCGCCCAGCGCCTGTACGCCGTAGCGTTCGGTCGCATGGTGGCCGCAGGCCAGATAGGCGACGCCGGCTTCGCGCGCCAGATGCACGGTCGGCTCCGATATCTCGCCGCTGAGATAAACGCTGGCGCCGGCTTCGACCGCATCGCCCAGCATGCTCTGCGCAGCCCCCGTGCACCATCCGACCTTGCCCAGTTTCTGCGCCGGATCTCCGATGATCAGCGGCGCACGTCCCAGGCGTTGCGTCACGCGTTCGGCCAATGCGCCGACCGTATCGACGGCGGCATCATCCATCTCGCCCAGCCAGCCCAGCGCATCGTCGCCGAAACAGGATTCGGCACGCAGTCCGAGTTGACGCGCCAGTTGTGCGTTGTTGCCGAATTCAGGATGCATGTCCAGCGGCAGGTGATAGGCGAACAAGTTGACGTCGTGCGTCAGCAGCAGCTTCAACCGTCTGTGTTTCTGGCCAATCACGCGCATGTCTTCACCGCGCCAGAAATAGCCGTGATGCACGAGGATGGCATCGGCGCCCTGCGCGATCGCCGCTTCCAGCAATGCAACGCTGGCCGTCACCCCGGTGACGATCCGTCCGATCTGCGCGCGCCCCTCGACCTGCAGGCCGTTTGGGCAATAGTCCCGAAAGCGGGTAATATCAAGCGTGCCGGACAGATATCCGGCAAGTTCGTCTCTGGCGATCATTTTCAGACTCATCTTCCCTGCTTTTTATGCGACGTCTCTGGCTGTTGTTTGCGCAAACCGTAACCGTCGGTTTGGCGATCTTGTTCATTGTAGCGACCCTGAAACCCGAATGGGCCGGTGGCGTATTCGGTACTGCACAGAAAGTGCGCAGTGCGACATCCATTCCCATGCTGGAGGCACCGCCGAACACGGCACCGATCCAGTCCTCCTATCGTGAAGCCGCCAAGCTGGCGATGCCGTCGGTGGTCAATATCTTCACCAGCAAGACGGCTGCACCCGTACAGAATCCGTTCCTGGACGATCCGTTCTTCCGCAAGTTCTTCGGCGATCGCTTCGACGAGGAACAGGAAAAACAGGTCAGCCTCGGCTCCGGCGTCATCGTCAGCGCACAAGGCTACATCCTGACCAACAACCACGTGGTCGAGGCCGCCGACGAAATCGAAGTCGCGCTGGCCGACGGCCGCAAGGCACTTGCCAAGGTCGTCGGCTCCGATCCGGAAACGGATCTCGCCGTCGTCAAGATCGATCTGGACAATCTACCTGCCATCACACTGGGCCGCGTCGAGGAGGCGCGTGTCGGCGACGTCGTACTGGCGATCGGCAATCCGTTCGGCGTCGGCCAGACGGTAACGATGGGCATCATCTCCGCGCTCGGCCGCAACCATCTCGGCATTCTCGACGCATTCGAAAACTTCATCCAGACCGATGCCGCAATCAATCCCGGCAACTCCGGCGGCGCGCTGATCGATGCCAATGGCAATCTGCTCGGCATCAACACCGCGATCTATTCGCGTAGCGGCGGCTCGCTCGGCATCGGCTTCGCGATTCCGGTGACGACGGTCAAGTCGGTGATGGACGCCATCATCAAGAACGGCCAGGTGATTCGCGGCTATATCGGCGTCGAGCCGCAGGACATCACGCCGGAGCTGGCCGAAAGCTTCAACCTGAAGAAAAGCTCCGGCGCCATCATCGCCGGCGTGCTGCGCGGCGGTCCGGCGGACAAGGCCGGCATGCAGCCGGGCGACATCCTGGTTTCCGTCGAAGGCAAGCCGGTCGCCGACATGTCCGACATGCTGAACCAGATCGCGCAACTGCAGCCCGGCAAGAAAGCCGCCATCGTCGTGCTGCGGCGCAATCAGGAAACCACGCTGAACGTGCTGGTCGGCGTGCGCCCGAAGGCACCGCCGCGGGAATCCGAATAGCCGCACGACAATAGGCTGCACGAAAGCACGGGGAAACGCATGCACGTCCGCGATCTGAAACAGTATCTGGCCGAACTGGCAGAAAACAACAATCGCGCATGGTTCGTCATGAACAAGCCGCGTTACGACATCCTGCGCGCCGAATTCCTCGAGCTGGTGATCCATCTGATTGGTGGCATCAGCAAGTTCGATCCGGCCATCGCGCAATGCAACCCGAAGAAGGCACTGTTTCGCATCAACCGCGACATGCGCTTTTCGCGGGAAAAAATACCGTACAAAACGCATTTTTCGGCAGCGCTGACGGCAAGCGGCTTGAAGAAACCCAGCCAAGGCGGCGGCCCCGCTTATTACTTCCATATCGACCAGCAAGGCACGCTGCTGTTCGCTGGCGGCGAATACATGCCGCCGCCGGACCGGCTGCGTGCAATACGCCAGCGCGTGCTCGACGATCCGACAGGATTTTCGAAGATGCTGAAGAACCGGAATCTCGTGCGGACTTACGGCGATCTGCAGGAAGAAGGCAAGCTGACGCGCCCACCGAAAGGTTTCTCTGCCGACGGTCCGCATGCGGAATACATCAAGCTGAAGAGCTTCATCGTCTGGCAGGAGATGCCGGTACCGAAAGACAGCGACGTACTGGAAAAAACGCTGATGGCCGGCTTCAAGGATGCCTGGCCGCTGATCGACTGGCTGCGGCAGGTCTGATCGGAAGAATCAGAACAAAGGGATCAGAACAAAGAATCAAAGCGATTCCGTTTCGGCCGGTGCACGCGTGATGCGCACGAACATCGGCGCCAGCAGCAAGCCGATCTCATACAACAAACAGAGCGGCACGGCCAGCAGCATCTGACTCATCACGTCCGGCGGCGTCACCACGGCTGCAACGACGAATGCGCCCACAATGACGTAGGGTCGCATCTGGCGCAACTTCTCGACGGATACCAGCCCCATCCTCACCAGCACGATCACCACCACCGGCACTTCGAAAGTCATGCCGAAGGCAACGAACATCGTCATCACGAAACCGAAATAGCTGTCGATGTCCGGCGCGACCGAAATCGAATGCGGCGCGAAATTATTGATGAAATGAAAAATCACGCCGAACACGAAGAAATAACAGAACGCGACGCCGGCGATGAACAGCACGGATGAAGAAATCACCAGCGGCGCAATCAACTTTTTTTCGTGCGCATACAGTCCTGGCGCAACGAAGGCCCACATCTGGTACAACACCCACGGCAACGCAATGATGAAGGCGACCAGCATCGTCACCTTGACCGGGATCAGGAAAGGCGTGATGACGCCGGTGGCGATCATCTTGCTGCCCTGCGGCAACGACTGCATCATTGGCAGCGCCAGATAGTCGTAGATCGTACCGGCCCACGGCATCAGGCACAGAAAAACGACGATCACGACCAGCGCAGCCTTCATCAGCCGGCTGCGCAATTCGATCAAATGGGAAATAAAGGATTCTTCGCTGCCGCTCATGATTCTTCTAATGGTGTGATGCAGACAGGTGGAGATGAATGGCCGGCAACGATGGCCTCATCAGGAGAAAAAGGACGATGACTTGCGCGCGCCGGTAGCACGATATTTCGCCATGCGTGCCGCACCGGAAATCACACGTGACCGCTGGCCGCTGCGATGCTTGTACCAGGACGGCACGGCGGATGTATGCGCCAGTTTCTTCTTGCGGAAGTCCTTCGATTTTGCCGTAGCGGCGAGGCTTTCCAGCGAAGATGTCATCGCTCCCGGCTGCGAAGCCGCTGGGGTGTCATCCCAGACCGAGCGCAATTCGTCCTCGGTCTGCGTCAGATTGCGCGCGATTGAGCGCTCCATGTCGCTGGCGGCTGACTGCACGTCCTGATGCATCTTGCGCAGTTCTTCCAGCTCCATTTCGCGGCTGACTTCGGATTTGACGTCATTGATGTAGCGCTGCGCCCGGCCGAACAAGGTGCCGGCCATGCGGGCGACCTTCGGCAGCCTTTCCGGGCCGATAAAGACCAGCGCCGCGGCGCCGATGATCGCTAGTTTTGAAAAGGCGATATCGATCATGTGTACACCAATCCTGTATACGCCTTCCTATGTCTTCCGCACCAACCGCACTTCAGTGCGGCACGGATGACGCTCAGGTGTTCGATTTCTCTTTGACTTCGACGTCGACCGTGCTCTTGTCGGCGACCTGCTGGGTCGAGGATTTTTCCTCTTCGCCCTTCACGCCGTCCTTGAAACCCTTGACGGCCTTGCCGAGGTCGGAACCCATGTTGCCGATCTTCTTGGTGCCGAAGACCAGCATCACGATGACCAGAACGATCAGCCAGTGCCAGATGCTGAATGAACCCATTGCGCTTTCTCCTTGATGGCGTCTTTCGCCCAGAAAATATCTTGTTCGTCAGGCCATCGAACGATTCCACGGACGCGGCCCGCCCAGCACATGCATGTGCAGATGGTACACCTCCTGCCCGCCGTTCGGTCCAACATTGAACAGCGTCTTGAAACCGCCTGCCGGCTGGCCGTTTTCCATGCAGAAGCCACATCCGAGCTGCTGCGCCAGCTTTGGTGCCAGCAGGAACATTTTACCCAACAATGCCTGGTCTTCCGCCGTGCAATCGGCCAGCGTAGCGATGTGTTTCTTCGGAACAATCAGGAAATGCACCGGCGCAGCAGGATTGATGTCGTGGAAGGCCAGCAGATCTTCGTCTTCGTAGATAAGTTTTGATGGAATCTGTTTGGCGGCGATTTTACAGAAAATGCAATTATCCAAAACGTGTGCTCCGTCTCGACAGTATGTGCCAGCTCGATTGACTCGTCACTTCGGACGAGCCGCCTTTTCTTCCAGACCGGACAAGCCTTCGCGGCGCGCCAGTTCGTTCAATACGTCTCGCGGCGTCAGATCGAACTGCGCCAGCATGACCAGAGAATGGAACCACAGGTCCGCGCATTCGTACAGCACCTTGGACTTGTCACCACCGGCGCGCGCATCCTTGGCCGCCATCACGGCCTCGGTCGCTTCCTCGCCGATTTTTTTCAGGATGGCGTCATCGCCCTTCGTGAACAGGCGCGCGACATAGGATTTTTCCGGATCGCCGCCATTGCCCGGCTTGCGCGATTCGATGACCTCGGCCAGACGTTCGAGAATGTCGTTCATGTGAGGAGTCCTTACTTGTAAATATCGTCCGGATTCTTCAGCACGGGCTCGACCGTCTGCCAGTCGCCGCTTGCCGCATCGCCTTCGAACTTCTGGAAGAAGCACGAATGCCGGCCGGTGTGGCAGGCCACGCTGCCGACTTGTTCGACCTTCAGCAACACGACGTCCTCATCGCAATCGAGACGCACTTCATGCACCTTCTGCGTGTGGCCGGACTCCTCGCCCTTGTGCCACAGTTTCTTGCGCGAGCGGCTCCAGTAGACGGCTTCGCCGGTCTCGATGGTCTTCGCCAGCGCTTCGCGGTTCATCCATGCAAACATCAGCACGTCGTTGCTGCCGACTTCCTGCGCGATGACCGGCACCAAGCCGTGCTCGTCCCATTTAACCTTGTTGAGCCATTTTGCGTTGGCGGTCATGTCAGCCTCATTGGAATGCCTTGATCGGCCATGAAGCGCTTGGCTTCCGGCACCGTGTGTTCGCCGTAGTGGAAGATGCTGGCGGCCAGCACCGCATCCGCATGACCGAGCTTGATGCCGTCGGCCAGATCCTGCAGACCGCCGACACCGCCGGAAGCGATGACGGGAATGCTGATCGCATCGGATACCGCACGCGTAAGCGGCAGATCGAAACCGGATTTGGTGCCGTCGCGATCCATGCTGGTCAGCAGGATTTCGCCGGCGCCGAGGCTTTCCATCTTCTTCGCCCATTCGACCGCATCCAGCCCGGTCGCCTTGCGACCGCCATGCGTGAACACTTCCCAGCGGCCGTCCGCCGACTTCTTCGCGTCGATCGCGACGACGATGCATTGCGAACCGTATTTGTTCGACGCATCCGCCACCAGTTGCGGATTGCTGATCGCCGAGCTGTTGATGCTGATCTTGTCCGCGCCCGCGTTCAGCAGCCGGCGCACGTCTTCAACCGAGCGCACGCCGCCGCCTACCGTCAGCGGAATGAAGACCTGCGATGCGACCGATTCGATGATGTGCAGAATCAGATCGCGGCCGTCGGAGGTTGCCGTGATATCCAGGAAAGTGATCTCGTCCGCGCCCTGCGCATCGTAGCGGCGCGCGATCTCGACCGGATCGCCTGCATCGCGCAGTTCGAGAAAGTTGACGCCCTTGACGACGCGACCGGCGGTTACGTCGAGACAGGGGATGATGCGTTTGGCAAGCGTCATTCTGTATCGGTTTCCGGCTCTACGCCGCTCAGTTCGTCCGCGCGTTCCTGCGCCGAGCGCAGGTCCAGCGTGCCTTCGTAGATCGAACGGCCGCAGATCACGCCCTCGATGCCTTCGTCCTGCACCGCGCACAAGGCTTCGACGTCCTTCACGCTGTGCACGCCGCCGGAGGCGATGACCGGGATCGTCATGCTCTGCGCCAGCTTGACGGTGGCATTGATGTTGACGCCACCCATCATGCCGTCGCGGCCGATGTCGGTATAGACGATGGCTTCGCAGCCGTAGTCCTCGAATTTCTTCGCTAGGTCGATCACCTCGTGGCCGGACAGCTTGCTCCAGCCGTCGGTCGCCACCTTGCCATCCTTCGCATCCAGGCCGACGATGATCTGTCCCGGAAACGCGCTGCACGCATCGTGCAGAAAGCCCGGATTCTTGACCGCCGCGGTGCCGATGATGATGTAGGACAAGCCGTCATCCAGATAGCGCTCGATCGTATCGAGATCGCGAATGCCGCCGCCGAGCTGGACCGGAATCGGTTCCACGCCGTTGGCTTCGGCATACTCGCGTACCGCCTGCAGGATGGATTTGACGGCCGGCTCGTTCTTCGGCTTGCCGGCGAAAGCGCCGTTCAGGTCGACCAGATGCAGGCGACGCGCGCCTTGGGCCAACCAGTGGCGAGCCATCTCGCCTGGGTCGTCGGAAAATACGGTGGCCTGATCCATATCGCCCTGTTTCAGGCGAACGCAATGACCGTCCTTGAGATCGATGGCAGGTATGAGCAGCATGGTTCTGTCTGGGTGGTTGAATGGATGAAAGTCCGGCTTGGCGGATTACGGGTTCCAGTGAACGAAATTACGGTACAGCTGCAGCCCGGCCGAAGCACTTTTTTCCGGATGGAACTGCGTCGCAAAGATATTATCGCGCGCGATCGCGCTGCAGAAAATCTCGCCGTACGGCGTCTCGCCGGCAACATGCGCGCGCTGCTCCGGAACTGCATAATAGCTGTGCACGAAGTAGAAGTAACTGTCGTCGGCAACGCCTTCCCACAACGGATGCGGCATCGTCTGGCGCACGCGGTTCCAGCCCATCTGCGGCACCTTGAAGCGCGAGCCGTCTTCCTGCAGGCGGTCTTCCAGACGGAACTTCACGACCTTGCCGGGAAACAGTTTCAGTCCCTGCGTATCGCCTTCCTCGCTCCAGTCGAGCATCATCTGCTCGCCGACGCAAACGCCGAACAGCGGCTTGCTGCGCGCGACCTGCATCAGTTCTTCCTGCAGTCCCGCGGCCTGCATCGAACGCATGCAATCGGGAATAGCGCCTTGCCCCGGCAGCACGACACGGTCGGCCGCACGAATGTCGGCGACTTCGCCGGAAATACGGACATCGGCTTCCGGCGCAGCCTGACGCAACGCCTGGGCTACCGAACGCAGGTTGCCCATGCCGTAATCCACTACCACGATCTTTTTCATACGGTGATTCTGACTTCAGCTAGCAACGCTTGACGCGGCATCGCGATATCGAGAGTTTAGAGGCTGCCCTTGGTCGACGGAATCGTACCCGCAGCGCGCGGGTCCAGTTCGATGGCCATGCGCAGCGCGCGGCCGAACGCCTTGAACACGGTTTCGCACTGATGGTGCGCGTTGGCGCCGCGCAGATTGTCGATGTGCAGCGTGACCAGCGCGTGATTGACGAAGCCGTGGAAGAATTCGCTGGTGAGATCCACGTCGAATGCACCGATCATCGAGCGCGTGAACGGCACGTGGAATTCCAGCCCCGGACGACCGGAGAAATCGATGACGACGCGCGACAGCGCCTCGTCCAGCGGCACGTAGGCGTGGCCATAGCGGCGAATGCCCTTCTTGTCGCCCATCGCCTTCGCGAATGCCTGACCCAGCGTAATACCGACGTCTTCCACCGTGTGATGCGCATCGATGTGCAGATCGCCCTTCGCTTCGATATCCAGATCGATCAGGCCGTGGCGTGCGATCTGGTCCAGCATGTGGTCGAGGAAGGGCACGCCGGTATCCAGCTTCTGCTTTCCTGTGCCGTCGAGATTGATCGCAACGCGGATTTGCGTCTCGTTGGTATTACGCGTGATTTCTGCAGTGCGTGGCGTAGACATGTTCGAGTGACAACGATAGTGACAATGCGGCCGGTCGGCAACGCATTCGGGCCTATTAAAACGGCAAATTACAGCAATACAGGCATTTTACCCATATTTTCAGCAAGCACTTTGCATTCCTGCTCACGATGCGGGCGATGCACGCAGCTTTTCTTGCTGTTCGATGCCGGAAACCGCCGTTTCGGCGTCCACTGCATCCAGTCTGCTCCGGATCAGTGCGCAATAGTCTGGGTTCAGTTCGAAGCCGGTGAAATCCCGTCCACAGCTGCGCGCTGCCACCGCCGTCGTGCCGCTGCCCAAGAACGGATCGAGCACGACGCCACCCGGCGGGCACGATGCCTTGATCATGCGGGTCACGATTTCCAGCGGCTTCTGCGTCGGATGGTCGGCGCGTTCGCGGTGTTCGCGATGCAGGCGCGACACGCTCCAGACGTCCTTCGGGTTGTAGCCGACCTCCAGCCATTTGGCCCCGACGAAGATCGAACGCGAGCGCGCCTTCTTGGTTTCCGCATCGTACGGAATACGCACCGCGTCCAGATCGAAGTAATAGTCGCGCGCGTTGGCAAACAAGCCGATCGTGTCGTGCACCGACGAAAAACGCCGCGTACTGCCACCCATCGACGGCACGCGGCGATCCCAGATGATTTCGTTGATCATCGTCATCCGCTTTTTCAGCATGACGAAGATTTCCGGCGAATAACGCCAGGTCAGGAAGATGTAGAGGCTGCCGTTCGGCTTCAGCTTGGGCAGCGCGGCATCTATCCATTGCTGCGTCCATTGCAGATAGGCATCGGCATCGAGTTTGTCGGAATCGTTACCGTAATCCTTGCCGAGCCCGTATGGCGGATCAGCGATGATCAGATCGATGGACGCGTCAGGAATGCGCGCCATACCAGCCAACGCATCTTCGCAGAAGACCTGATTGCGCCAGTCGTTCATCGCCGCGCCTGCGCCGTCACTTCAGTCCGGATTTCAGCCGATACTCGGCCGAGCGCGCGTGCGCCTGCAGCCCTTCGCCATAAGCCAGTTCGGCGGCCACCTTGCCCAGCGTCTGCGCACCACCTTCGCTGACCATCAGGATGCTGGAGCGCTTCTGGAAATCGTAGACGCCCAGCGGCGACGAGAAACGCGCGGTGCGCGACGTCGGCAGCACGTGATTCGGGCCGGCGCAGTAATCGCCCAGCGATTCAGAAGAAAAACGGCCAAGGAACATCGCACCGGCGTGGCGAATCTTGTCAGCCCACTGTTGCGGATTTTCGGCAGAAATTTCGAGATGCTCGGCCGCGATCATGTTGGAGATCTCGCAGGCTTCGTCCATGTCGCGCACCTTGACCAGCGCGCCGCGATTCGTCAGCGACGTCGCGATCACGTCCTTGCGCGGCATTGCTTCCAGCTGGCGGTTGACGCTTTCGGCAACCTTGTCGAGATAGGCCGCATCCGGACAGAGCAGGATCGACTGCGCCAGTTCATCGTGTTCTGCCTGCGAGAACAGGTCCATCGCGATCCAGTCCGGATCGGTGGTGCCGTCGCAGACGACGAGGATTTCCGACGGACCGGCGATCATGTCGATGCCGACCGTGCCGAACACGCGGCGCTTGGCGGCAGCAACGTAGGCATTGCCGGGACCGACGATCTTGTCGACCTGCGGAATCGTCGCCGTGCCGTAGGCCAGCGCGCCGACCGCCTGCGCGCCGCCGATCGTGAATACGCGATCAACGCCGGACATCGCGGCGGCTGCCAGCACCAGTTCGTTCTTCACGCCATTCGGTGTCGGCACAACCATGACCACCTCCGGCACGCCGGCGACCTTGGCCGGAATCGCATTCATCAGCACCGACGACGGATAGGCCGCCTTGCCACCCGGCACGTAAAGGCCGACGCGATCCAGCGGCGTAACCTTCTGGCCGAGCACGGTGCCGTCGGCCTCCGTATAGGTGAAACCATTGGAGCCGATCTCGTTCTTCTGGCGCTCGTGATAGGCGCGCACACGATCTGCCGCCGTCTGCAATGCAGCACGACGCGCCGGCGGCAGGCTGTCGAGCGCCGCCTGCAGTTCATCGCGGCCGATTTCCAGCGTGGCGACCGATGCGCCATCCACATGATCGAACTGCTTCGTGTATTCGAGCACGGCAGCATCGCCGCGCTTCTTCACGTCTTCCAGAATGCGCAGCACGGCGCGGTCGATCGCTTCATCCTCGCTGGCTTCAAACGCCAGCACGGCGGCCAGTTGTGCCTTGAAGTCGGCATCGGTGGAATCGAGTTTGCGGATGTTGATGGCCATGATATTCCCGGTGTGCAGTGTTCTATCGTTTTGTGCGTCGTTTTGTGCGGCCTTATGCGCGCTGCACCGATGCTTTCTCGAATGCGGAGAGAATCGGCTGCAACTTTTCGCGTTTCAGTTTCAGTGCCGCCTGGTTGACGACCAGGCGCGACGAAATATCCATGATCTGCTCGACCTCGACCAGATCGTTGGCGCGCAGCGTGCTACCGGTACTGACCAGATCGACAATCGCATCGGCCAAACCAACCAGCGGGCCGAGCTCCATCGAGCCGTACAGCTTGATCAGGTCGACGTGCACGCCCTTGGCGGCAAAGTGTTCGCGCGCCGTCTGCACATACTTGGTCACCACGCGCAGCCGCGCACCCTGCTTGACGGCGCTTGCGTAGTCGAAGCCGTTGCGTACCGCGACCGACATACGGCACTTCGCAATATTCAGATCGATCGGCTGGTACAAGCCCTCACCGCCGTGTTCGAGCAACACGTCCTTACCGGCCACGCCGAAATCGGCCGCACCATATTGCACGTAGGTCGGCACGTCGGATGCGCGCACGATGATGACGCGCACGTTCGCATCGTTCGTCTGCAGGATCAGCTTGCGCGAGCTTTCGGGATCTTCGGCCACGCGAATGCCGGCAGCCTCCAGCAGCGGCAGCGTTTCCTCGAAGATGCGGCCTTTCGACAGGGCCAGCGTCAATTGTTGGTTCATCATTTCACTCGCTGAATGTGGGCGCCGACGGCGGACAGTTTCATTTCCATGCGATCGTAACCGCGATCCAGATGATAGATGCGATCGACCAGCGTTTCGCCCTCTGCCGCAAGGCCGGCGATGACCAACGACGCCGAGGCGCGCAGGTCGGTTGCCATCACCGGCGCACCGACCAGCTTGTCGACACCGTTGATGATCGCGGTGTGGCCTTCGATCGTGATCGCCGCGCCGAGACGGTTCATTTCCTGCACGTGCATGAAACGGTTTTCGAAGATCGTCTCGATGACGCGGCTGCTGCCTTCGGCAACACAGTTCATCGCCATGAACTGCGCCTGCATGTCGGTCGGGAAACCCGGATATTCAGTGGTGCGGAAGCTGACCGCTTTCGGCCGCGACGACATCTGGATGCGAATCCAGTCGTCGCCTGTCGTCAGGATCGCGCCGGCTTCGCGCAGCTTGTCGATCGCCGCATCGAAAGTATCGGTACGCGCATGACGCAAAGTGACGTCGCCGCCAACGGCCGCGACCGCGCACAGAAAAGTCGCCGTCTCGATACGATCGGGAATCACGCCATGCGAGGCGCCGTGCAAGCTGTCGACACCCTGGATCACCAGACGATCGGTGCCGATGCCTTCGATCTTCGCGCCCATCTTGACCAGCAGATTGGCAAGGTCCGTCACTTCCGGTTCGCGTGCCGCATTTTCCAGCACCGTCTCGCCTTCGGCCAGCACGGCTGCCATCAGCAGATTTTCGGTTCCCGTTACCGTAATCATGTCGGTCAGGATGCGCGCGCCTTTCAGACGTTTGGCTTTCGCATGAATATAACCGGCCTCGATCGCGATCTCCGCACCCATCGCCTGCAGCCCCTTGATGTGCTGGTCGACCGGACGCGAACCGATGGCGCAACCACCCGGCAGCGATACGCGTGCTTCACCGAAACGCGTCAGCAACGGACCCAGCACGAGAATGGAAGCGCGCATCGTCTTCACCATCTCGTACGGCGCTTCGAGCTTGTCGATCGCATCGCCGTTCAGCGTGACATTCTCGCCGTCCTGCTCGACGCGCAAGCCCATCTGGCGCAACAGCTTCAGCATCGTGGCGACGTCCTGCAAGCGCGGCACATTCGACAGCGCCACGGCATCCGACGTCAGCAGCCCTGCGCACAGAATGGGCAGCGCGGCATTCTTCGCACCGGAAATGGCGATCTCGCCGGAAAGGCGGTGGCCGCCTTGAATCAGAAGCTTGTCCATTAACGCGGGTCCAGGTCCATTAATCTTGCTGCAATTCGCTTATTCGCCATTACCGGCTTATTGCTGAAATGTATTGCTGAAATTTATTGCTGAAACTCTTCGGGAGTCAGCGTCTTCATCGACAGCGCGTGGATTTCCTCGCGCATGCGATCGCCGAGCGCTGCATAGACCAGTTGATGGCGCTGGATCAGCCGTTTGCCGGCAAACGCATTCGACACGATCACCGCTTCGAAATGCGCGCCGTCGCCACTCACTTCAAGATGCGTGCAATCGAGGCCTGCAGCGATATAGCTTTTTACCAGTTCGGGAGTGGGCATCATGAGGTTGCCTTTGTCTTTCTGAATAAGTGTGTGAATGATCAGTGGCGCAGCTTGTAGCCGTTTTTCAGCAACGATATGGCGAAAGTCACCAGCAGCGCCAGGAAGCAGGCAACCGCCGCACAACTCGACAGCGGATTGACATCCGACTGGCCAAAGAAACCGTAGCGGAAACCATCGATCATGTAAAAGAACGGATTCAGGTGCGATACGGTCTGCCAGAACGGCGGCAGCGAGTGCACCGAATAGAATACGCCAGACAAAAAAGTCGCCGGCATGATCAGGAAATTCTGGAATGCCGCCAGCTGGTCGAACTTGTCGGCCCAGATGCCCGCGATCAATCCCATCGTGCCAAGGATGGCCGCACCCAGCACCGCGAATATCACGATCCACCACGGCGCGACGAACGAAATGTCGGCGAACCATGCGGTCACGATGAACACGCCGCTGCCCACCACCAGACCGCGCACGACGGCCGCCAGCACGTAGGCACCGAACAGTTCCCAATGCGATAGCGGCGGCAGCAGCACAAAGACCAGATTGCCGGTGATCTTCGACTGGATCAGCGACGACGACGAATTGGCGAACGCATTCTGCAGCACGCTCATCATCACCAAGCCCGGCACCAGGAAGGCCACGTATTTGACGCCGTCATACACTTCGACGTGATCTTCCAGCACATGGCCGAAGACCAGCAGATAAAGCACAGCCGTCAGGATAGGCGCGCCGACGGTCTGCGTCGCCACTTTCCAGAAGCGCAGCATCTCCTTGTAGAACAGGGTCCGGAAGCCGGTCATTTCTCGCCCTCCATGATCTGGATGAAGACATCTTCCAGATCAGCCTGCTGCAATTGCATGTCTTCGATGACGGCACCGCCCTGACGCAATTTCGCCAGGATCGGTTCGACATCCGTGTATTCGTTGACGCGCAACGTGTACTTGTCGCCGCCGATCAGCTCTTCCGGATGCGACACCAGCGGCTTCAGTTCGTCCGGCAGCGCGCCCGACGCCAGCTTGACGATCAGCTGCGAACCTGAAATGCGACGAATCAGCGCAGCCGTTTCATCCAGTGCGACGACGCGTCCACCTTTCAGCATCGCGACGCGGTTGCACAGCGCCTGCGCCTCTTCCAGATAATGCGTGGTCAGCACGATCGTGTGTCCCTCGCGATTGAGGCGCGAGATGAATTTCCACAGCGTCTGCCGCAACTCGACGTCGACGCCGGCGGTCGGCTCGTCCAGCACGATCACAGGCGGCTTGTGCACCAGCGCCTGCGCCACCAGCACGCGGCGTTTCATGCCGCCGGACAGCGCGCGCATATTGGCATCGGCCTTGTTCGTCAGATCGAGGTTATGCATCACTTCGTCGATCCACGCATCGTTGTTCTTCAGGCCGAAATATCCCGACTGCAGGCGCAGCGTCTCGCGCACGGTGAAGAAAGGATCGAATACCAGTTCCTGCGGCACCACGCCCAGTCGCATGCGCGCTTGCCGGTAATCGGTCACGACATCGTGGCCGTGCACCTGCACGCTGCCGGAATCGGCACGATTGAGGCCGGCGATGATGGAAATCAACGTCGTCTTGCCCGCGCCGTTCGGACCGAGCAGGCCGTAGAACTCGCCTTCCTCGATAGCGAGCGACACACCGTTCAGCGCCTTCAGCGAGCGGTAGCTTTTTTCGACGTTGTTAATCTGTATGGCAGCCATGACGGCGATGAAACCTTAGGCAAGGGCAAAATGCCGTTGGAATAGCGAAACCCTTGATTATATTGGATTTCCCCGCCGTCCTTCAGAACGGGGAGACGAAACGCCCGGAAAAGACGGGGTCAATGATGGTGCGGAGAGCCGCGATGTCGTTCGAGGCCGAGCAGTTCGGCCACGTCGTACAGCGTGATTAGGCTGCGGAAATTTTCCGGCAGATTGTGAAATCCCAGCTGCAGGCCGCGCGCCCTGGCAGCGCGCTGCCAGGCCAGTGCGACGGAGACGGCAGACGAATCGACTGCCGTCACACCGGAAAAATCGATGTCCTTCTGCCCGCCGGCGATGGCCTGCAGGCCCGCCTGCATTGCCGGCCTGGCAGTATCGAAGGTCAGCGATGGTCCCGGCTGATACATGTTGTCGTTCTTTCTATCGCGTCGCGATCGCGTTATTGCGCGGCCGGCACCGATGCCTTGCCGGTCTTGGCCATGTTGCCGGCCAGTTTTTGGTTACGGTCGGACAGCGTCTTGATCAGGCCGTCGATGCCGTTCTTGCCGATTTCGGATGCAAAGCTGCCTTTGTAGCTCTGGATCAGCCATGCGCCGAGAATGTTCACGTCGTAGATTTTCCAGCCGGTCGGCGTCTTTTCCAGACGATAGCTGAGCTGGATCGGCTCGGCGCTTGTCTGCACGACTTGCGTGTTGACGATCACTTCGGTGTCGGCCGGATCGGCGCGCAGCGGCTTGTATTCCAGCTTCTGGTCGCGAATCTGCGAGATCGCTCCCGAATACGTATACATCAGCAGATCGCGAAACTCACGCGTCAGTTGCGCCTGCTGTTCCGGCGTCGCGCTGCGCCAGTAGCGGCCGGTCGCCAGAGCGGTCATGCGCTGGAAATCGACGTGCGGCAAGATCTTCTCGTTGACGACCTGCTGGATGCGTTGCGCGTTGCCGCTCTGGATTTGCTTGTCGGACTTGGCCGTCGCCATGACGTCCTCGCTGATGCGCTTGACCAGCGCATCTGGCGCTTCCTGCGCGAAGGCGGAGCCGCCGAATGACAGGAAGGCAAAGGTGAGCAACAGTTTTTTCAACGAATTCATGATTCTCCGATCCATGGATGATTGCGTATGTTCGGGCGCGGCGTTTTCGGCTTCCGACAGATGTGCGCAGACATCGCGATTTTCAAGCAACGTCAGGCCAAGCCACGCGTTCCAGCGTTTCGACCGCGGCAGACAACCCTGGTTCAACGCGCCGCGTTGCGGCGCACCAACGATCAAGACCGAATCAAGACTCAATCAGGCCTGATCAAGGTCAATCAAGGTTGAACAGCGTCGCCGGACGGCTTCGTATCCTTGTGCATGCCGTCGTTTACCAGGCTTTCGCGGCGCTGCAGGTAGGCATCACGCACGAAGATATAGCGATCCAGTGCGACATCTTCCAGCAGGTTGGTCGCATTGAGTGCCTGCGAACGTTGGTCGACCGCGCGGATCACATACCCGGTATTACGCACACTGACAGGATCCACGTAGGCCCATGGATCGCCGTAGATATCGGCCGGCAATGCCGCCGTGTCACGCAGTGTCGACGGGCCGAGCAGCGGCAGCACCACGTACGGGCCGGAAGCCACGCCCCACTTGCCCAGCGTCTGGCCGAAATCTTCCTTGTGCTTCTGGATACCGGCTTCCGACGCGATGTCCAGCACGCCACCGAAACCGAAGGTTGTGTTGACGGCCACGCGCATGAAATCGTTCAGACCGTTCTCGACTTTCCCTTGCAGGAAATTGTTGATCATCGTCCAGACGTCACCGATGTTGCCGAAGAAGTTGCTCACGCCCGTCTGCACGAATGACGGCGTCACGTCCTGATAAGCAGTGGCGACCGGTTTCAGCACGGCGCGGTCGACGCCGTCGTTGAACGAAAACATCGCGCGGTTGTAGCCTTCGAGCGGATCGTGGTTGTCGTCGCCGTCTGCCTGCGGATTCGTGCTCGCGCAGCCGCCAAGCAGCAGCGCGGACGCGAACAAGATGGTTTTCCCTGCATTTCTCATTTTTGGTCTTCCTTCCCTTCGGTCGCCTTGCTGAAGAGGAACTGACTGATCAGGTTCTCCAGCACCATCGCCGATTGCGTCATGGTAATTCTGTCGCCCGCGGCAAGATTCTGCGTGTCGCCGCCGGCTTCAAGTCCGATATATTGTTCGCCCAGCAATCCCGACGTCAGGATCTTTGCCGACGTATCTTTCGGAAATTTGTATTGGTCTTCGATGTCCAGCATTACCGTCGCCTGAAACGTCTTGTCGTCGAACGAAATGCTGCCCACGCGTCCGACCACCACGCCGGCGCTCTTCACCGGCGCACGCGGCTTCAGGCCGCCGATGTTGTCGAAACGCGTAACCACCGGATACGTCTGCGCGAACGACAGCGAGCTCATGTTGCCGGCCTTCAGCGCCAGGAACAGCAGCGCCGCAGCACCCAGCAGCACGAACAGGCCAACCCACAAGTCTAACGATTTTCGTTGCATAAACAGATACCTCAAATATGGGGGAAGCCTTCGGCGCCGATACATGGCGCTCCGACTCCGGAACGCCTTCGAGGGGCGCACATTTTAATCGAAAAGCCCGCCCGCCGTTTTCGCCTGCTCTTCCGTACGAATTACCAAATCAGTTGCTGAACATCAATGCCGTCAACAGGAAATCGAGCCCCAGCACCGCCAGCGATGCGATGACGACCGTACGTGTCGTCGCACGTGCCACGCCTTCCGGCGTCGGCTGCGCTTCGTAGCCCTGATACAGCGCGACGAAGGTGACGGCAAAGCCGAACACGATGCTCTTGATGACGCCGTTGGCGATGTCGTTCCACAGATCGACGCCGGCCTGCATCTGCGACCAGAACGCGCCTTCGTCGACGCCAATCAGCTGCACGCCGACGATGTAACCGCCCAGCACACCGACCGCGCTGAAGATCGCCGCCAAGATCGGCATCGCGATCACGCCAGCCCAGAAACGCGGCGCCAGCACACGCTGCAGCGGATTGACGGCCATCATCTCCATCGCCGACAGCTGTTCGCCAGCCTTCATCAGGCCGATCTCCGCCGTCAGCGATGTGCCGGCGCGTCCGGCGAACAGCAAGGCCGTCACGACCGGCCCCAGTTCGCGCGTCAACGACAGCGCAACCAGCAGCCCGAGCGCCTGCTCGGAGCCGTACTTGTTCAATGTGTAATAGCCCTGCAGGCCGAGTACGAAACCGACGAACAGGCCGGACACCGCGATCAGCACCAACGAATAGTTACCGATGAAATGTATCTGGCTGGTCACCAGCCGCGGCCGGCGCAACAAACTGCCCGATGCGCCGATGACGCCGAAGAAGGTGCGCGTGCCGAAGCCGACGTTCTCTATCGTCTCGCGCACGGTACGGCCGATCAATGTCAAAAAGGCAGCAATCATCGCGCCTCCAGTCCGAGATCTTCCGCCAGCGATGCGCCGGGATAATGGAAAGGCACAGGACCATCCGGCTCGGCATGGACGAACTGCTTCACGTAAGGATCGTCGGAAGCCATCATCTCGGCCGGCGTACCCTGCGCGACGATCGCACCTTTCGACAGGAAATAGACGTAGTCGGCGATCGCAAACGATTCGTGCACGTCGTGCGACACCAGGATCGACGTCGAGCCCAACGCGTCGTTCAGCTTGCGGATCAGGTTGGCCGTCATGCCCATCGAAATCGGATCGAGACCGGCGAACGGTTCGTCATACATGATCAGTTCCGGATCGAGCGCAATCGCACGTGCCAGCGCGACGCGGCGCGCCATGCCGCCGGAAATCTCGGACGGACGCAATTGCGCCGCATTGCGCAAGCCGACGGTTTGCAACTTCATCAGCACCAGATCGCGGATCATGTCTTCCGGCAGATCGGTGTGCTCATGCAGGGGAAAGGCGACGTTGTCGAAGACCGACATGTCGGTAAACAGCGCGCCATGCTGGAACAGCATGCCCATCTTGCGGCGCAATGCGTAGATTGCCTTCGTGTCCGATGCATCGACCGGACGGCCGCCTACCGTGATGCTGCCGGATTGCGGCGTCAGCTGGCCGCCGATCAGGCGCAGAATCGTCGTCTTGCCGGAGCCGGAACCGCCCATGACAGCCACGACCTTGCCGCGCGGGAATGCCATGTCGAGCGCCGACAGGATCGGGCGCTCACCATAACCGAAATGTAGATTGCGGATTTCTACGAGATTGGACACAAAGGATCGGACGCAACGTCTGGAGAAGATTGCCAAGCCTGTAATTGTAGTGCAGATTACAAAATCGCTCTCGCACATCCCGATGTTGCCGATGGGAATTCACGTCATACCGTTGTAAAAAAGCCCGACATTCTTTCAAATGCCGGGCTTTTGTCAGGCGATGTCGAATAATCGATGCATCAGTACAGGTTGCATTATCGCGGCAGTACGGACTCACCCATCAGGAAGGCATCAACTTCGCGTGCGCATTGACGTCCTTCGCGGACGGGAGCCGGATATAGTTTGACAGACTTGCACCTGTCAAACTCGGCGAGCGCTGCTGCGGCTTGCAAGCCGCAGCCGGGCGATCCATTACCGTGGCAAGACAGATTCACCCATCAGGAAGGCGTCAACCTCGCGTGCGCACTGGCGTCCTTCACGGATCGCCCAGACCACCAGCGACTGGCCACGACGCATGTCGCCGGCGGCGAACACCTTGTCCACCGACGTGCGATAGCAGCCTTCACCATCCGTCGTCGCCTTCGCGTTGCCGCGTGCATCCTTCTCGACACCAAAGGCATCCAGCACGCTTTGCACCGGCGACACGAAGCCCATCGCCAGCAGTACCAGATCAGCCTTCATTTCGAATTCGGAATCCGGCACTTCGACCATCTTGCCGTCTTTCCATTCGACGCGTGCGGCGATCAGCTTCTCGACCTTGCCGTTCTTGCCTTCCAGACGCTTGGTAGCGACAGCCCAGTCGCGCTCGCAACCTTCTTCGTGCGACGACGACGTGCGCAGCTTGGTCGGCCAGTACGGCCACACCAGCGGCTTGTTTTCGGCTTCCGGCGGCTGCGGCAGCAGTTCGAACTGCGAAACCGATGCTGCACCGTGACGGTTCGACGTGCCGACGCAGTCGGAACCCGTGTCGCCGCCACCGATCACGATGACGTGCTTGTCGGTCGCCATGATCTGGTCCTTGACCTTGTCGCCTGCGTTGACCTTGTTTTGCGGGCCCAGGAATTCCATCGCGAAATGCACGCCTTTCAGCTCGCGTCCCGGTACCGGCAGATCGCGCGGTTGCTCGGCGCCGCCGGTGATGACCACGGCGTCGAAGTCCTTCTTCAACTGGTCCGGCGAAACCGTTTCCTTCGACCAGTTCAGGATGTTTGCCGGGAAGTCCTTGCCGACCAGCACACCGGTACGGAAGGTCACGCCTTCGGCTTCCATCTGCTTGACGCGCAGATCGATGTGCGACTTTTCCATCTTGAAGTCGGGGATGCCGTAACGCAGCAGGCCGCCGACGCGGTCGTTCTTCTCAAACACGGTCACATCGTGGCCGACGCGCGCCAGTTGCTGCGCTGCCGCCATGCCTGCAGGGCCTGCTCCGACGACGGCAACCTTCTTGCCGGTCTTGACGGCTGCCGGTTGCGGTTTGACCCAACCGTTTTCCCAGCCCTTGTCGATGATGAAGTGTTCGATCGACTTGATGCCGACCGGTTCTTCATTGATGCCCAGCGTGCAGGCAGCCTCGCACGGTGCCGGGCAGATACGGCCGGTAAATTCCGGGAAGTTGTTCGTCGAATGCAGCGTATCGAGCGCCGTCTTGTAATCGCCGTGGAACACCAGATCGTTCCAGTCGGGGATGATGTTGTTGACCGGGCAGCCGTTATTGCAGAACGGAATGCCGCAGTCCATGCAGCGTGCGCCCTGGATCTTCGCGTCGGCATCGTTCAGATGCAGCGTGAATTCCTTGTAGTGCTTCAAACGTTTTTGCGGCTCTTCGCTTGCTTCCTGCAAGCGCTGATATTCCATGAAGCCGGTGATCTTTCCCATGTTTTTCGCCTTCTAAAACCATTCTTTCGGGCCGGCCGAAACCGGCCCGATCACATCAATGCGGAGTTGCGGAGCTTAAGCCGTCACGGTGGTGTTGGATGCTTCGTCGACCTTGCGTGCATGTATTTCAGTCAGTGCGCGCTTGTATTCGGACGGGAACACCTTGACGAATTTGGTGCGTGCGACACTCCACTCATCCAGCAGTGCACGTGCACGCGAACTGCCCGTGTACTTGAAGTGGCGCTCGATCAGCGACTTCAGGATCGCTTCGTCGGTCTGCGCTTCGCCACCACGCTTGGTGCTGTGCCAGGTTGCGCGCTCGCCCTTCGCCTGCTCGTCATGCGCCTGCAGCGATTCCAGCGCCACCATCGCCATGTTGCACTTGGCAGGGAATTCGCCGTTCGGATCGTAGACGTAAGCGATACCGCCCGACATGCCGGCTGCAAAGTTGCGTCCGGTGTCGCCCAGCACGACGACGGTGCCACCGGTCATGTATTCGCAACCGTGGTCACCGGTACCTTCGACGACGGCGATCGCGCCGGAGTTACGCACCGCGAAACGTTCGCCCGCAACGCCGTTGAAGAACGCTTCACCAGCGACGGCACCGAACAGCACGGTGTTGCCGATGATGATGTTCTCGACGGCACGGCCACGGAACTCGGTGTTCGGACGCACGATGATGCGGCCGCCCGACAAGCCCTTGCCGACGTAGTCGTTGCCTTCGCCGACCAGATCCAGCGTGATGCCGTGCGCGAGGAAGGCGCCGGCCGACTGGCCTGCGGTGCCTTGCAGCTGAATGTGGATCGTGTCGTCAGGCAAGCCTTCGTGACCGTATTTCTTCGCCACCACGCCCGACAGCATCGCGCCGACCGTACGGTTGACGTTGATGACCGGCGAGATGAACGAGACTTTTTCGCCGTTGTCGATTGCAGCTTTCGCCTGTGCGATCAGCTTGTGGTCGAGCGCCTTGATCAGGTTGTGGTCCTGCTCTTCGACGTGATAACGCGCTTCGCCTTCGGCGACGGCAGGCTGATAGAACATGCGGCTGAAGTCCAGACCTTTCGCCTTCCAGTGCGTGATCGCCTTGGCCTTGTCCAACAGATCGGAACGGCCGATAAGGTCGTCGAACTTGCGGATGCCCAGCTGCGCCATGATCTGACGTGCTTCTTCAGCGACGAAGAAGAAGTAGTTCACGACATGTTCCGGTTTGCCGGCAAACTTCGCGCGCAGCACAGGGTCTTGCGTCGCAACGCCGACCGGACAGGTGTTCAGATGGCACTTGCGCATCATGATGCAGCCTTCAGCGACCAGCGGTGCGGTCGAGAAGCCCATTTCATCCGCGCCCAGCAGACCGGCGATGACGACGTCGCGACCGGTCTTCATCTGGCCGTCGGCTTGCACGCGGATACGCGTACGCAGGCCGTTCAGGATCAGCGTCTGCTGCGTTTCGGCCAGACCGAGTTCCCACGGCGAGCCGGCATGCTTGACCGACGACAGCGGCGATGCGCCGGTGCCGCCGTCATGGCCGGCGATCACGACGTGATCGGCCTTCGCCTTGGCGACGCCCGTTGCAACGGTACCGACACCGACTTCCGACACCAGCTTGACCGAGATCGATGCGGTCGGGTTGACGTTCTTCAGATCGTGGATCAGCTGTGCCAGATCTTCGATCGAATAGATGTCATGGTGCGGCGGCGGCGAAATCAGGCCGACGCCCGGCACCGAGAAGCGCAGGTGTGCGATGTAGTCCGACACCTTGTGACCCGGCAGCTGACCGCCTTCGCCCGGCTTCGCGCCTTGCGCCATCTTGATCTGGATCTGCTCGGCCGACGTCAGGTATTCGGTGGTCACGCCGAAACGGCCAGATGCGACCTGCTTGATCTTCGAACGCAGCGAATCGCCCGGCAGCAACGGCAGGTCGACTTCGACGACATCCTTGCCGATCACGGCCGCCAGCGTCGTTGCATCCTTGATCGGGATGCCGCGCAGCTCAGGACGATAACGGCGCGTATCTTCGCCGCCTTCGCCGGTGTTCGACTTGCCGCCGATGCGGTTCATCGCGATGGCCAGCGTGGCATGTGCTTCGGTCGAGATCGAGCCGAGCGACATTGCGCCGGTGGCGAAACGCTTGACGATTTCCTTCGCCGGCTCGACTTCATCCAGCGGAATCGCGGCAGACGGATCGACCTTGAATTCGAACAGGCCGCGCAGCGTCATGTGACGCTTGGACTGATCGTTGATGATCTGCGCGTATTCCTTGTAGGTGTTGAAGTTGTTGGCGCGCGACGAATGCTGCAGCTTCGCAATCGCATCCGGCGTCCACATGTGCTCTTCGCCACGCACGCGGTAGGCGTACTCGCCGCCGGCGTCCAGCGCATTGGCCAGCACCGGATCGTTGCTGAATGCGAGGCGATGCAGGCGCAGCGCTTCCTCAGCCACTTCAAACACGCCGATACCTTCGACGTTCGACGACGTACCCTTGAAGTATTTGTCGACCAGCGATTTATTCAGGCCGATGGCTTCGAAGATTTGCGCGCCGCAGTACGACATGTAGGTCGAGATGCCCATCTTCGACATGACCTTCATCAGGCCCTTGCCGACTGCCTTCTGGAAGTTGGCGATGGTCTTCTCGGGCGACAGTTCGCCCGGCAGATCCTTCGACATTTCGGCCAGTGTATCCATCGCGAGGTACGGATGGATCGCTTCGGCGCCGTAGCCCGCCAGCAATGCGAAGTGATGCGTCTCGCGCGCGGAACCGGTTTCGACGACCAGACCGGTCGACGTGCGCAGGCCCTTGCTGACCAGGTGCAGGTGGATGGCCGACGTTGCCAGCAATGCCGGGATCGCGACCTGATCCGCGCCGACTTTACGGTCGGAGACGATCAGGATGTTGTGGCCGGAGTTGACCGCATCGACGGCTTTCGCGCACAGCGATGCCAGGCGCGCTTCGATACCCTCCTTGCCCCATGCGGTCGGATAGCAGATGTTCAGTTCGAAGGACTTGAACTTGCCGCCGGTATGCGCGCCGATGTTGCGCAGCTTCGCCATGTCGGCGTAATCGAGCACCGGCTGCGACACTTCGAGACGCATCGGCGGGTTGATGTTGTTGGTATCGAGCAGGTTCGGCTTCGGACCGATGAACGACACCAGCGACATCACGATCGCTTCGCGGATCGGATCGATCGGCGGGTTCGTGACCTGCGCGAACAACTGCTTGAAGTAGTTGTACAGCGTCTTGTTCTTGTTGGACATGACGGCCAGCGGCGAGTCGTTGCCCATCGAACCCGTTGCCTCTTCGGCAGCAACCGCCATCGGCGACATCAGGAATTTCAGGTCTTCCTGCGTGTAGCCGAATGCCTGCTGCAGATCGAGCAGGGAAGCCGTGTTCGCGTTCTTTTCGACCGGCTCGGATTTCAGTTCGTCCAGCTTGATGCGAACCGATTGAATCCATTGCTTGTACGGCTTCGCGTTGGCGTAGGTATCCTTCAGTTCCTTGTCGTCGATGATGCGGCCGGCTTCCAGATCGATCAGGAACATCTTGCCCGGTTGCAGACGCCATTTCTTGATGATCTTGGATTCAGGAATCGGCAGCACGCCGGACTCGGATGCCATCACGACCAGATCGTCGTCGGTGACGATGTAACGGGCAGGACGCAGACCATTACGGTCCAGCGTACCGCCGATGTGGCGACCGTCGGTGAAGGCCATCGCAGCCGGACCGTCCCACGGTTCCATCATCGCAGCGTGGTATTCGTAGAAGGCACGACGGTTATCGTCCATCAGCGTGTGGTTTTCCCACGCTTCCGGAATCATCATCATCATCGCCTGCGGAATCGGATAGCCGGCCATCACCAGCAGTTCCAGCGCATTGTCGAAGCAGGCCGTGTCGGACTGACCTTCGTAGATCAGCGGGAACAGTTTCTGCAGATCGTCACCCAGCACAGCCGACTTCATGATGCCTTCGCGTGCACGCATCCAGTTGAAGTTACCCTTGACGGTGTTGATCTCGCCGTTGTGTGCGAGCAGGCGGTACGGGTGGGCCAGCGGCCATTCCGGGAAGGTGTTGGTCGAAAAGCGTTGATGCACCAGCGCCAGTGCGGAGACGCAACGCGAGTCCTGCAGGTCTTTATAGTATTGGCCGACCTGGTCTGCCAGCAACAGACCTTTGTAGACAACGGTACGCGCCGACATCGACGGCACGAAGAATTCCTTGCCGTGCAGCAGGTTCAACGCCTGGATCGCATGGCCGGACGATTTGCGGATCACGTACAGCTTGCGCTCCAGCGCATCGGTGACCATGATGTCCTGGCCGCGGCCGATGAAGATTTGGCGGATCACCGGCTCCTTGTCGCGTACGGTCGGCGACATCGGCATCTCGCGATCGACGGCGACGTCGCGCCAGCCGAGTACGACCTGGCCTTCCGCCAGCACGGTACGTTCGATTTCCTGTTCGCAAGCGATGCGCGATGCATTTTCCTTCGGCAGGAAAATCATGCCGACACCGTATTCGCCAGGCGGCGGCAGCGTCACGCCCTGCTTCGCCATTTCCTCGCGATAGAACTGATCCGGGATCTGGATCAGGATACCGGCACCGTCGCCCATCAGCTTGTCTGCGCCGACGGCGCCGCGATGGTCGATGTTTTTCAGGATCTGCAGACCCTGCTCAATGATGGAATGGCTTTTCTGCCCCTTGATGTGAGCAACGAAACCGACGCCGCAAGCGTCATGTTCATTAGCCGGATCGTACAAACCTTGCGCTTGCATTGCCTTCTCCACTGCTTTTCAACGAGCCTGAAGAATAGTGCAGCGCAATAGCAAATTCAACCCGAATAAAAGGGGTCAGAGTAAATTTAATAAAGCAGTATTTTACTCAAGTTTTATTAAGGGACAGAGTGATCGGATTACAGCGGAAAAAAGCAGAAATCTGCACCATTACAGGGCTTCGCCGGGCATGTTGCGAATCGGCCGACCGCGTCTGGAAGGTCGTACGCGTCGCTGCGTCTGCCGCTCCAGTGCCTGCTTGAACTGGTCTGACCCCAGCGGCCAACCCTTCAACGTGGCCTCGCTCAGTTGGCGGACTTCCTGCTCGTCCAGCCCCTGCTCCACCTGGCTACGGTAGGTCGCTTCCCGCTCGAACGGCGTGTTGCCCAAAGACCAGTACAGCGTATGGTCGGTGATGACCGGATCGTTCTTGATGCCGACATGATGCTGATAACTCGACCATGGATAATCACCGGCTGACGGCGCCAGCCCGGCGCGCACCGGGTTCAGCTCGATATAGCGTGAGCACAACATCAGATAGTGTTCGGCATCGATCACGGTCGCCCGGTAGCGCCCCTGCCACAGCGTGCCGGTACGGTGATATTTGTGATTGAAATAAGGTACGTACAACCGCCCCATCCATTGCATCATCCGCGACAGCCCCTGCTCGTCGGAGGGTGTCACCAGCAGATGCAGGTGGTTCGGCATCAGGACGTAGGCGTGGATCGCGACCTTGAACTGGCGCGATCCTTCGCGCAGACGGTCAAGGAAGAACAGGTAGTCGGCCGTATCGCGGAAGATCAGCTGGCGGTCATTGCCGCGCTGGATCACGTGATGCGGCTGATTGGGAACGACAAGTCGGGGAAGCCTGGCCATGCGATAAAGGTGAAAACGGGAGTCGCATCATCATATACGACTCCGTCCCCAATTATCGCGATCATGGCACTCAACGCATTGCCGAAGCCCAGGCCGGTTCCTTGCGGCAACGTTGTTCGATCGCCTTGACGACCAGGGCGCGCAATTCATCCAGCAGCGCAACCTCGCCCGGCGCGATCTTCGAGACCGGCAACGACGGATGCCAATCGCCGTAAATGAAGCCGACCGGATGGAAGTTCAGCATCAGCGGCAGGATCACGAAACTGTGCGACGTACCCAGCTCGTTCTGCCACCAGCGCGGCAGCTTGCTGGCGAAACCGCGCGCACGCGCATCCTCGACATAGATCATCTTGTCGTTGGCAAGCGACGCGTGGAACACATCGGGCTGATAGGCGTCGCTGAACTTCAGCCGCGGCAGTAATTCTTCCGTGCATTCGCCGAGGCACATGCGCGCCACGTAACGTCCTTCGTCATGATGGCGCAGGAAGGCGATCGCGCGGCTCAGCCCGAGGCCCTGGTAAACGGTTTCCAGCGCAACCGTCATCATCTGCCCGGTGCTGGACGTCATCACTTCACCACACATGTCGGCCACGCCGCGCTGCAGGATGTCGACAGAATCGGCCGGCTTCCCCAGCGGCAGCAGCAGCTGTTTCTCCGGTTCGTCGGCGCCGCTCTCATCCGCCGTCTCGTCCTCGGCACTCTTCTGCGCGGCTTCGATGGCAACCAGCATCGCGTCCGCCTCCAGCCCCAGCATGCCGGCATAGCCGTCGGCGATGTCCGTCAGGTCCGCAATCGTCGCATCGTCCACTTCGCACAGCACCGTGGCGCAGTGCGTCGACATCGTCGATACCGCAGCCAGCCACTCGGTGTGCTCGAGCGGCTCGGTCAGATCGCCGCGCGGCGGCATGTCGGTCAGGCTGGCAACCAGTCCGTTCGGCAAGCCCCAGCGTTTGCCGACCAGCCGACCGATCTCGTCCAGCTTGAGGCCCAGCACGGCCTGCGCCGCATCGTTGTTGGAGAGCCGCTTTTCCTCGGCTTCCTGCAAAATCTGCGCCCAATGTTCAGGCAGGTAAAAGGAAACCATCAGCCGGCCGAGCGAATGCAGGATGGAACTGACGACCACTTCTTCGGCATCGCGGCGTGCGGAAATCAGCGCCACCTGGCGCGCGATCTTTCCCGCCAATACCGCCTTTTCCATCTCGTTGCGCGTTTCCGACGTGCCCAGCGAAGCAGCCGACAGGCCGTCGATCAGCTTCAATCCCAAAGCCAGATGGCCGATCGTTTCCGTGCCGAGCACGATGACGGCCTTGGAAACGGTGCTGATGCCCTGCCCGAAAGCTGAATACATGGCGCTATTGGCCAGCCGCAGCACGCGCTGCGTCAGCGTCGGATCGGACAGGACGGTGCGCGTCATGCTGAATTCGCGGTCGTCCTCGCCGTGCATGGCACCGACGATCGCACTGACGACCTTCGAGAATCCGGGCAGGTCACCGCGTTGCCGGACCCGGGTCAACAGCAGATCGAGCGTTTTTTCCGGGTTCAGCGCAATGCTGTCATGTGTGTTCATGAATCAAATTCTTGTTGCCTAGTTTTGCAGCGCTTCCGCGTCTGCCTTCAGTATTTCGATTACAGCATCCGGCAACATGGGACTACCCGTATGAAACCCCTGTATCAGTGAACATCCCTGCGCAGACAGGAAGCGCAGCTGATCTTCGTTCTCCACGCCTTCCGCCACCGTCAGCAGACTCAGATGGCTGGCAAGGCTCAGCACCACATTGCAGATCGCCGCATCCTTGACGGAATCCGGCAGATCGCGGATGAAGGTGCGGTCGATCTTCAATGCAGCGATCGGAAACCGTTTCAAATAAACCAGCGACGAATAGCCGGTGCCGAAATCGTCAATCGCGATGCGCACACCGCGGCTGGCGATCCTGGTCAGCAGCTGTTCCGCATGCTCGGGATCCGCCATCAGGATGCCTTCGGTGATTTCCAGTAGCAGTTGGTGACCGTCGAGACCGGACAGGCGGATCGCATCGTCGACCGTATTGATGAACTGGTCGTTGCGGAACTGGCGCGGGCTGACGTTGACCGACACATACAGCGGACGGCCGGCAGCCTCCTCGAAACGCTTCAACTGCACGCAAGCCGCCTTCAGCGCCCAGGCACCGAGTAGATGGATGAGGCCGTTTTCCTCAGCCATCGGGATGAACTGCGCGGGCGACACCAGGCCGATGTCGGGCCGTATCCAGCGCATCAGCGCCTCGAAGCCCATGATCTGGCCGCTATGCGCATCGACGATGGGCTGATAGTGCAGCAGGAATTCGCCATTGCGCACCGCCTCGAACATCGCGGCTTCCATCGACACGTCGTGCTCGATCTGGTCGAACGCCAACTGGTTGTAGACAATGCAGCGCGCCTTGCCCAGCTCCTTGGCGCGATACATCGCCGTATCGGCATGCGCCAGCAGTTTGACGTCACCGTCGCCATGGATCGGGTAGATTGCCGCACCGATCGACGTGCTGACATACAACGTATTGCCAGCGATCTCGAACGGCAGCTGCATGCCGGCGATCATGCGGCGCGCAATGTTGTGAATTTCGTGTTCGTCGATCACGCCCGGCAGCACCGCGACGAATTCATCGCCGCCGACCCGTGCCAGCGTATCGCCGTCGCGCAAGGTCGCGCGCAGGCGATCCGCCGCCACGCGCAACAGCACATCACCGACCGGATGGCCGAGCGCATCGTTGACCTTCTTGAAACCGTCCAGATCGAGGGCCATCACCGTGAACCCGGCATTGCTGCGGCGTGACTGCGCAACCGTCATGCGCAAGCGGTCGGCCAGCAGCGAGCGATTCGGCAATCCGGTCAACTCGTCGTGCGTCGCGATATGACGCAGGCGCTCTTCCGTCGCATGTCGTGCCGACACGTCGCGGCCAACGACAAGAATTTCGATTGTTTTATTTGCTTCGTCCGCCGCGCACGCGATCATTTCCAGTTCGAACCAGACCGCGCCGGCCTGCGTCATCAGGCGCACGCTGACGCGCGTGACATCGCGCGATTCCACCGCTTGCCGCAGCGCCGCCTCGATCGCATGACGGTCCGACGGCCGCACCAGATCGAACAGATTCAGTCCGATCAACGATGCATCGTCGCCCAGACCAACGGCACCGGAAGCACGCCGGCTTGCATGACGGATTTCCCCTTGCGAATCGAGCCGCAACACGACCTCGCCAGCCACTTCCATCAAACTGGAAAGCCGGACATCGGATAAGTCGTTACGTTGTGGGGACATGCTTGAAGGCTGGAGGTTGAAGAAAACGGCTTTTCAGCCGTGGAGAAAATCGCTTTATGACAAACCGAGGAAACCTCGCAGGAATAACAATTTCGCAATCCTGAAATGCAAAATCTGTAAACGTAACGTCTCAAATCTTAATGCAGCACGAGGGAAAAGAATAGGGAAGTTTGCATGAAAAAAACGAAATCGCACCGCCAGTGCGACAGCATGCGCCCGCTACCGGATACGGGCGCTCATCTGCCTGCAACGTACGCTGAAAATGCAAAAACGTGAGTGACAAGAATACGACGCACGCGCACACTGCTTCCCGTACCTGTTCAACCGCACCATCTCAGTTCGGCAGGCAACGTCCGTCAGATACCGTCAACGTGCGTTTCGCAGACTTCCCGGCGAGGCTTCTCGCCGCATTCTTGACCGCATACATCGCCGCGTCGGCATGGCGCAGCAGCGCCTGCGCCTCCTCGCCATGCTCGGGGTAGAACGCAATGCCGATGCTGGGCGACACCGTCAACACATCGGCGTTCACACTGACCGGCCGCTGCAACGCTACACGTATCTTGTCCGCCACCAGCGCCGCTTCCTCACGCGCATGCAGCCCTTCCAGCAACACGATGAATTCATCGCCGCCGATGCGCGCCACCGTATCGGCATCACGCACGCAACGCTTCAGGCGGTCGGCCACTTCCTGCAGCAGCACATCGCCGGCCGCATGGCCGTAGTTGTCGTTGATGTCCTTGAAATAATCCAGATCCAGATACAGCAATGCCATGCAGTCGCAGTTGCGCCGCGCACGGATCAGCGCCGTTTCGAGACGATCGTGCAACAACCGGCGATTCGGCAGGTCGGTCAGCTCGTCGTATTGCGCCGTATGCTGCAGACGCGCCTGCTGGCGTTTGCACTCGATGGCGGCGGCAATGCGGCCGGCGACCTGACTCAGCAGTTCACCATCCCGTTCCACATAAGCCAGGCCATGTTCGCCGCTTTCCAGCAGCATGACGCCGACCGGACCGCGCTCCGCATGCAACAACACCACCAGCATGCGCCCCTCATGCACGACTTCCACTCCCCTCGACATGCCGTCGCGCTTCCCGGTACAGGCAGCCTCGACGGCTGGCATCGTCAGATCGAATCGCTCGCTGTCTCTTTGGCAGGGAAATGCCAGCCGGCCGCTCTTTTCATCGCACACGGCGACGGCAAACGACACGAATGGCAGCAACGCACCGACGATATCGCGCAAGCGGGCGATTAGTTCCGGCAAATCGCCCGCCGCATGCGCCGCTTCGGAAATCATGTAAAGCGCCGTCTGCACGGATTCAGTGCGTTTGCGTTCGGTGATATCGCGCGCGACAGCGATACGCAATCTGTCCTTTTCCGACCAGCGCGCCGTCCACATGATGTGGACAATACGGCCGTCCTTGCGGACATAGCGATTTTCGAAATGAAGATTTGGGCGGCCGGACATGATTTCCGACGCGGCCTTCAGCGTCCGTTCGCGATCGTCGGGCGCCACCAGTTCGATCATCGGCGTACCGATCAATTCGTCTGAACGGTAGCCGAAAATGCGTTCGCAAGCTGCGCTCAGGTAGACGAAACGGCCGATCTCATCCACCACGCAGACGGCATCGAGCATCAGGTCGGCAAAGCCGGCGAAATCGGCGGATGTGGATTCCATGAGAATCAGGGCCATGCAAGGCCAGGATGTTCGTTCCGGGAGCAAATGCAGCGACGAGCCTGCCGCTGCAGCCGGCCTCATTATAAAAGCACCGCCTGCCCGGCGGCATGGTCACCGGAAGAAAATTCCGCGCGCAACAACGATGCGGCAGCTACAGCGCACGGCCGATGAAGACACTGCCCGCCAGCAGGCAGAGCGCGCCGACGAAGCGCCGGACGGCGAATTCGTTGACGCGATGGGTGACATAGGCGCCCAGCAGCACGCCCACGATTTCGAAGATGGTGATGAAGAAGGCCAGTTGGTAATCGATTTGGCCGAGATGCAGATTCGCGATCGAACCGGACAAGGCGCCGACGATCTGCAGCACCTGGCCGACACCGATCGCAGTCAGGATGGAAAAACCGAACAGCGCCATCAGCGGCACCGACAACGCCGGACCGCCGATACCCGTCAGGCCGGACAGGAAGCCGGTCACCGCACCGATGCCGGCCAGCGCCAGCCAGCGGCCGCGTGCACCATGCGGCAGCCGCAGCACATACTGGCCGCCCTTCGCCGCCAACGCATAGATGCCGGCCGCCAGGATGACGGAGCCGAGCACCAGCGACAGCATCGCAGCGCTCAGCATCGAACCGGTCCACGCGCCACCGAATCCGGTCAGGGCTGCACCCAGACAGACCGGCACCGCCGCACGCCAGTCGATCGTACCCTGCCGATGGAAATAGACGACGCCTACCACTCCGGTGAAGATGAAGGTGAACAATGCCGTCGCCATTCCCTGATGCAGCGTCAGCCCGGTCAGCAGAACCAGCGCCGGCGCCATGAAGAAGCCGCCGATACCGGCGGCGCCGACCAGCGTGCCGATGCCGATGGAAATCAGAATCAGGCTGGCGTAGGTCGTCATGGCGCTCCAGGTCAGGACATAAGGAATCTCATATTATAACTCGTTATAACCAGTTAGGACAAACGAAAATCAGGCCGCTTTTTCGAGACTGTCCTCCGCCGCACCGAGTGCCGCCACCAGTTCCGGCACGATATGGAACAGATCGCCGACCAGTCCGTAATCGGCCACGCCGAAGATGGGCGCATCCGGGTCCTGATTGATAGCGACGATGATCCGCGAATCCGTCATGCCGGCCAGATGCTGGATCGCGCCCGAAATGCCGACGGCGATGTACAGCTCGGGCGCGACCATCTTGCCGGTTTGTCCGATCTGCAAATCGTTCGGCACGAAGCCCGCATCGACGGCGGCGCGCGAGGCGCCGACGGCCGCGCCGAGGCGGTCGGCCAGCGGATCGAGAATCCTGAAGTTTTCCTGCGAACCGAGGCCGCGGCCGCCGGCAACAACGACGCGCGCCGCCGTCAGTTCCGGCCGTGCCGAACACGCCAGTTCGCGCGACAGCAGGCGCACCTTGCCGCCATCCGGCGCCGCGGCGATCGTTTCGATGGCGGCATTGCCGCCGTTCGCCGCCTGTGCGAAGCCGGTAGTACGTACCGTCAGCACACAAGGCGTGTCCTGTGCCCGCACGGTCGCGATCGCGTTGCCGGCGTAGATAGGACGCTCGAAGGTATCGGGCGCATGCACGCGCGTCACGTCCGAAATCTGCCCGACGTCGAGCGTGGCCGCCACGCGCGGCAGCACGCTTTTGCCCTGCGCGGTGGCAGCCGCGATCACGTGCGTATAACCGGTGACGAGCGCCCGCAGTTGCGCGGCGAGGTTTTCCGGCAGGTGGTCGGCCAGATGCGGCGCGTCGGCCAACAAAACCTTTTCCACACCGGCAATCGCGGCTGCCGCCTGCGCCACGGCCTGGCAGCCGGCGCCGGCAATCAATACGTGAACCGGGCCGCCGCATTGCGCGGCCGCAGTAATGGCATGCAGCGTGGCGGGATGCAGCGCTGCGTTGTCGTGTTCGGCGAGGACCAGTGTCGTCATGAGGCTTCCTTTCCTTATCGTTGATTCATCGTGGCGGTCGGACAGGCGTCACAGTACGCCGGCTTCGTCGCGCAGCCGTGCGACCAGCGTCGCCGCATCATCTACGCGCACGCCGGGCTGACGCTGCGGTGGCTCGGCCACCTTCACCGTCGTCCAGCGCGGCGCGATGTCGACACTGAGCTCTGCCGCCGGCAGCGTCTCTAGCGGTTTCTTCTTCGACTTCATCAGATTCGGCAGGCTGACGAAACGCGGTTCGTTCAGCCGCAGATCCGCGGTCAGCACCGCCGGCAGCGCCAGTTCCAGACGTTCGACGCCGCCATCGATCTCGCGCACGACCTCGACCGTGTCCTCGCCCGGCAAGACCTGTGATACTGCCGTCGCCTGCGGCCAGTCCAGCAGTGCCGCCAGCATCTGGCCGGTCTGGTTGCAGTCGTCATCGATCGCCTGCTTGCCAAGAATCGCCAGTTGCGCCTGCTCGCGCGCGACGATCGCGGCCAGCAGGCGCGCCACCGCCAGCGGCTGCAGTTCGACGTCCGTTTCGATAAGGATCGCGCGATCCGCACCGATTGCCAGCGCGGTGCGCAGCGCTTCCTGCGATGCCGCTGTGCCGCAGGACACGGCAATCACTTCGGTTGCCTTGCCGGCTTCCTTCAGGCGCACTGCTTCCTCGACGGCGATTTCGTCGAACGGATTGATCGCCATCTTCACGTTGGCCAGTTCGACGCCACTGCCGTCCTGCCGCACGCGGACCTTGACGTTGGCATCCACCACCCGCTTCACGGGGACCAGTACTTTCATCGTATTTCCTTCCAGTTCGGTTGCATTCGGTTGTAGTCGGTTGTACTTGGTTTCATCGCGGCGCGCGCCGGAACGGCAGGCAAAGCACCGCCCGGCCGCATCACGATGCGGTTCGTTCATTGCAACAAAGGGAAAAGGTACCGGCCTACTTGTCGACGAAGGCGCGCTCGATCACGTAGTGGCCCGGATGGCTCATGTTGCCTTCGGCCAGTCCGTGCGCTTCCAGCACCTCGACCGTGTCCTTCAGCATCGCCGGACTGCCGCACAGCATGAAGCGGTCGTCAGTTGCATCGAAGGCCGGTACGCCTAGTTGCGCGAAGAAGGCGTCGCTTTCCAGCAGCGCGGGAATGCGACCCTGATTACGGAACGGTTCGCGCGTCACGGTCGGGTAATAGAGCAGCTTCTCGGCCACCATCTCGCCCAGCAGTTCATGCTGCGGCAGTTCGTCGAGAATGCGCTTCTGATAGGCCAGTTCATGCACATGGCGGCAGCCGTGCACCAGAATGATTTTCTCGAATTTCTCGTAGACGTCCGGATCCTGGATGATGCTCATGAACGGCGCTAGACCGGTGCCGGTACCCAGCAGGTACAGCCGTTTACCGGGCAGCAGGTTCTGTGACAGCAGCGTGCCGGACGCCTTGCGACCGACGAGAATGCTGTCGCCGACACGGATGTTCTGCAGGCGCGACGTCAGCGGGCCGTCCGGCACCTTGATGCTGAGGAATTCGAGCTGGTCGTCATAGTGCGGGCTGACCATGCTGTAGGCGCGCATCAGCGGCTTGCCTTCGACATCCAGTCCGATCATGGCAAACTGTCCGCTCTGGTAGCGGAAACTCGATTCGCGCGTGGTGGTGAACGAAAACAGCCGGTCCGTCCAGTGATAGACCGACAATACTTCTGCAGAATAGAAATTGCTCATCGTTGCATCCTTTCAGGAAAAGCACGGGTCATCCGTCGCGCCATCACCGGCGTTGTCACCTTCATCACCGAACGCCAGTTCGTGCAGATAGCGCCACGGATAGATGCCGCGGTCGTGATCGTCGGAAAAGAACAATTGCACGCCGACCGAACCGACCGGCGCGATATCGACCAGCGCCACATCGGCTGCCACCGGCGGATCGTTGTGCGTCTTGCGTCGCAGGCTTTCGCAGACGCTGCAGCGGCACGCTGCGCGCAGTTTCGCGTAAGGCACCGTTATGCTGCGGCCGTCCCATTGCAGCTGCAGCGTGCGATTGCCCGCATGCAGCGTCATTTCGCTGGGCACGGTGTCACAGAACATGGCGCACGCCCTCCGGCCCGATCTCGGTGCTCAAACCTGCGCAGCCGCCGTCGTCCAGTTCTCCGCCCATCGCCGCCAGGCTTTCCTCGCGGATCAGCCGACGTATTGTGCGCAGCAGGCCGGTGAATTCGGGCGACTCCATCATCTCCGGCTTGCGCGGGCGAGGCAGCGGCACGACGATCTCCGCCTTGACGCGGCCCGGGCGCGCCGTCATCACATAGATGCGGTCGGAGAGGAAGATGCCCTCTTCAATGTCGTGCGTGATGAACAGCACCGACAGCCGCAGCCGCTGCCACATGTTGGTCAGGATTTCCTGCATCACGGTGCGCGTCTGCGCATCCAGCGCGCCAAACGGCTCGTCCATCAGCAGCACCTGCGGGCTGGTCGCCAGTGCGCGCACGATGCCGACACGCTGCCGCATACCGCCCGACAATTGCGACGGATAGTGGTTCTCAAACGCCAGCAGACCGGCCAGGCCGAGCAGCGTGCGCGCCTGCGATTCGCGCTGCGCCGCCGACATGCCCTGCATCTTCAGGCCGAATTCGACGTTCTTGCGCACAGTCATCCACGGGAACAGCGAATACTGCTGAAACACCACGCCGCGATCCGCGCCGGGGCCGTCGATTGGTTTGCCGTCCAGCGTCAGCACGCCGCTGTTGACCTTGGTAAAACCGGCCACCGCATTCATCAGCGTCGACTTGCCGCAGCCGGAAGGCCCGATGATGGAAACGAATTCGCCCGGCTGCACATTGATCGAGACTGATTTGACGGCCTGCACGGTCGTGCCACGCGACGTGAACGCGATGCTGACGTCGCGCGCATTCACATGTCCGGCGGAAGCATGCATCTGTGTGCTCATTTGCGTCCTCCCGCAGCTGCGTCTATCCAGGGGGTCGACCATTTGGCGCACAGCTGGATCACCTTGCTGCACAGCAGGCCGAGCACGCCGATCGTCAGCATGCCGAGCGCGATCTTCGGATACTCGATTAGCGAATAGGATTCCCACGTGAAGTAGCCGATGCCGAACTGTCCCGAGATCATTTCCGCAGCGATCAGCGACACCCACGCCACGCCCATACCGACGGCGAGGCCGGTGAAGATGTGCTGCAGCGCGCCGGGCAGGATCACGTGCAGCATGATGTCCTTCTCCTTTGCGCCGAGGCTGGCTGCGGCGCGGAACAGCACGTCGTCGATCTCTTCCACGCCGTGGATCGTATTGAGCAGGATCGGGAAGAAGGCACCGATGAAGGTGATGAACACGATGCTGCCCTCGTTGCTGGGCCAAATCATGATCGCCATTGGTACCCAGGCGATCGCCGGGATCGGGCGGAAGACTTCCATCGCCGGCATCGTCAGCGAGCGGAATAGCCGATAACGGCCGACCAAGATGCCGAGCGCAACGCCGACCACTGCCGCGATGAAGAAACCTTGCAGAATGCGGCGCAGACTCACCCAGACATTCGTCATGAACTGGGCCGACTGATTAACTTCCAGCAACGTCCGCCACACGTCGCCAGGGGTCGGAATGTTGCTGAAACGGACATAGAAGTCCCAGCGATATCTCGTGGCCAGATACCACAACAGCAGTACGCTGCCGATCGAGACGGCGCCCAGCAGATAGTGCATCCAGGCCGATGCCATCATCGTTCTCCATTGCAATCCCCGATTCGGCGACAGCGCGTCGTCACGCACGCCGCCCTGGATCGCCTGCAATGCGGGACGGGATGTCGGAGCACTCTTTTTGGGCGCCGCCGGACTCGCCAGCGGCGACTCCACGGCTCGATCGGTCAGGGCCATGATCATTTCTCCATTTTTTGCAGAACCTGCTCATACGAAACGACGGTGCCGCCGTTCTTCTTTGCGTACGCTTCCGCATCCTTCTTCAGCAGGAAAGGCACGACGTCGAGCTTGGCCGGCGTGCCGCCGGGCACCGCGTAGAACGCCTTGTCGCCGAAGACCTTGATGCCCAGTGCGTGGTCGTACACGTAGAACACAGCAACTTTCTTGCCTGCCTTCCGGTATTGCTCGATGCCCTTGAGGGCGCACACCGGGGAGCTGACCGGCACGATATCGCCGCCGGCTATCCAGATCTCCGCCGCGTTCTTCGAATCGGCGATGTCCTTGTCGCAGATCGGATCACGTCCGCTGATGTTGTAATAGTTCTGCAACGATTTCTTCTGGGCATCGTAGTCGAGGCCGTCTTCCTTGAAAGCCTCGCGCACATACTTCTCGTCGACCCAGGCATTGACGTCCAGCGGCTTGACGCGATTGAGCTTTTCCAGCACCGCATGGTCGGTCTTGATCGCATCGACCAGGATCGGCTTGATGGTCGGATCGAGCGTATGAATACCGCCCGGGCCGAGGAACAGATAAGCCACTTCCTTCTCGATGCCGGTCCACTTCTCGATGCTTTCTGCAGCCAGTCTGGGATTCTTGCGCAGCCAGTCGTTGGCCGCCATCAGCGCCTTGATGTAGGCCACCACCACTTCCGGATACTTCTCGGCGAAATCCTTGCGCACCACCACGCCGTGGAAGGTCGGCAGCTTGGTTTCCACACCGTCGAAGATCTTGCGGGCGAAGCCGCGGTAAGGCAGCAGGTCGGGGAAAGGCACGAAGTCCGCATGGGCGTCGATCTTCTTTTCCTGCAGGTTGGTAGTGCCGACTTCCGGCGACTGGCTCACCAGGTTCCAGTAATCGTTGCCCCAGCCGCGCGACTGCATCGCCTGCAGCAGCATGCCGTGCGCCGCCGAGCCGAACGGCACCGACACCGCCTTGCCCTTCAGGTCGGAGAGCTGATAGTAAGGACTATCCTTGTGCACCACGACGCCATTGCCGGCGCCGAACTGGTTATAGGCGATGATGGCAATCAGCTCGGTGGCGTTGCCGCCACTGTTCTGTCCGATCGCGCCGTTCACCAGCAGCGGATAGTCGCCCATCATGCCGATCTGGATCTTGTTGGCCATCATGCCGTTGGTGATCGGGGGCCCCGAGGTCGCGTTCTGCCATTCCAGCTTGAAATCGATGTCGGCGTACTTGCCGGTCTTCGGCAGATACTTTTCCAGCAGACCGAGCTCCTTGATGACGACGCCACCCGTCACCGTGTTGGTCGTCGTGTTCTGCGTGCCAATGCCGATGGTGACCACTTCCTTCGCGTGGACGCCGGCAGCGAACAGCAGCGCCGCGGATGAAACCAGAAAACGTGCGACCAGTCTGATGCTGCCGCCACGTGCCGTCATATGCAAGATCGTCATGGAAACTCCCTTCAGTTGCGCCTAGAGAAAATTCGTACCGCTGGACTGCGTCTAACTCATCCCCATCAAATGCTCTCGTTTGCCCTGTTTCTCCGCCCAGGTATCCGCTTCCGGCAACGGCTCCGTCGACTGCACGATCAACGGCCACTGCTTCGCCAGCCGCGCGTTCAGCCCGATGTATTCGTGCTGTTCCGCCGGCAGCATCTTTTCGTCGTACACGGCCTCGACCGGACATTCGGCCACGCACACGCCGCAGTCGATGCAGACTTCCGGATCGATGACCAGGAAGTTCGGCCCTTCATGGAAGCATTCGACCGGGCAGACCGCGACGCAGTCCGTGTACTTGCAGCCGATGCACGACTCTCCGACCACGTGTGTCATGACCCGCCTCCCTGCATGTGAATGGTGGTGATGGCGAGCTTGGACAGCTTGCGCACGTCGGAATCGGCATCCTGCTGCGCTGCTTCGAGGAAGGGAATCGCGCGCACGTCGCCGATCTCGCCCAGCGCGATCACCGATTCCTTGCGTAGGTTGCTGATCGGATGCTGCAGCGCTTCGCACAGCGCCGGCACCGCCGCCTTCGCCTTCAGCTTGCCGAGGCTGCGCGCCGCCTTCACGCGCACCTGCCAGAATTCGTCGTCCATCGCCTGGATCAGGTCCGGCGCGCCCAGCGTCAGACCGAGCTTTCCCATCGTGGCCGCTGCTTCCTCGCGCACCTGCCACGCCGCATCGGCCAGCACGCGGCTCAGCGTCGGCTGGATGCTGATCGCCGACGAATAGCCGAGCGCGCCAATCGCCACGCGCCGGACTTCGGGGTCCGGGTCGTTGGCGGCGGCATTGGTCAATGCGCCGATCGCTTCCAACTTCTTCAGATAGCCGAGCACGCCGACCGCTTCGCGCCGCACTTGCGGATTGCGGTCTTCCAGCGCCACCATCGCCGGCGAAAAGGCTTCGTCCACCCGCAATGCGCGTACCGCGCGCAGTGCATCGGCCTTGACCTGCGGATTGCTGTCCGACAGATACGGCAGCAAAGGTCCGGCCGAGGTCGGTTCCTTCAGTTCGGCCAGCGTGATCGCCGCTGCCTGCCGCACTTCGGCATCCGGGTCCTTCAGCAGCGGCACCAGCGCTTCCAGCGCTTCCGGCTCTTCATAGCCTTCGATCGCCTTCGCCGCCTCCAGTCGTACGCCGGCATCCGGATCGGCCATCGCCGTCACCAGCAGCGGTACGATGTCGTCCTCTTCTTCCGAATACGGCAGGTCGATGACGGCGATGCGGCGCACGCCGGGATCGTCGCTTTGCAATCTGTCATGGATACTGTTCGCAAGCATGCTGCCTCCTCAACGCACCAGATACGGGATGTTCACGTGGACCGCGCCGGTCGGGCAATCCTGCTCGCAGGGCATGCAGTACCAGCATTCGTCGAACTTCATGAACGCCTTGTTGGACACCATGTCGATCGCCAGCACGTCGAGCGGACAGACATCGACGCAAACGGTGCAGCCCTTCTCCGCGATGCATTTGGATTGATCGACGACGACCGGGGCCTGGGTACGGGTGGTTGCAATGGTCATGATGGTTTCCTCGTTTAGTGTTGGCTGCCGCCGGCGACGCGCAGACGTTGATAGGCCGCTTTTTCCTCTTCGTTCAGCTCGACGATGTACGGATCGATCTCGCGCTTGCGGAAGCGCATCTTGCCGTCCGCATCCTTACCGACGTTGGTGTGGCAGAACCAGTCGGCGTCGTTCTTTTCCGGATGATCGACGCGCAGGTGGTACAGACCCCAGCGGCTTTCCTCACGGAACATGGAGGCGCGCGCAGCCAGTTCGGCGCAGTCGCGGATCGTGCTGGCTTCCATCGCGCGCATCAGTTCGTGCGGGTTCTCCGCGCTGATGTCGTGCAGGTCGTCGCTGATCTCGCCGAAACGCTCCAGCGCGATTTCCATCTTGCGGGTGATCTTCGGCGGCTGCAGGTAATCGTTGACGATGCGGCGCGTCTTGTACTCGACCTGGAACGGCGTCAGTCCCTCGCTGCGCGACAGCGGTGCGGCGATGCGCTGCCGTTCTGCTTCGATCATGTCGGTGTTGAGCACCGGATCGGATCTGCCGGACACATAGTCGGCCGCGTTCTCGCCGCAGAACTTGCCAAACACGAAAGCGCCCAGCATGTAGTTGTGCGGCACGCTTGCGCAGTCGCCGGCGGCGTACAGGCCGGGGATCGAACATTCGCCCTTTTCATTGGTCCAGATGCCGGACGCGCTGTGGCCGCTGCAGAAGCCGATCTCGGAGATGTGCATCTCGACCGCCTTGTAGCGATAGTCGTTGCCGCGCTTTTCGTGGAAGCGGCCGCGGCTCGGACGTTCGTTCGTGTGCAGGATGTGTTCGATCTCGGCGATCGTCTCTTCCGCCAGGTGATCGAGCTTCAGGAACACCGGGCCGCGTCCGCCTTCGAGTTCGTTGTAGAACTCCAGCATCATCTGGCCGCTCCAGTAATCGCACTCGATGAAGCGCGCGCCCTGCGAGTTCGCGGTGAAACCGCCGAACGGGCCGGTCACGTAGGCACAGGCCGGGCCGTTGTAATCCTTGATCAGCGGATTGATCTGGAAGCATTCGAGATTCGTCAGCTCGGCGCCGGCGTGATACGCCATCACGTGGCCGTCGCCGCAGTTGGTCGGATTTTCGTAAGTGCCGAACAGATAGCCGGAAGCCGGCAGGCCGAGGCGCCCCGCCGCGCCCGTGCACAGCACGACCGACTTCGCCTTGATCACGTAGAAGTCCGCGGTGCGGCAGTCGAAACCCATGACGCCGGCGATCTCGCCGTTGGCGCCGGTGATCAGGCGCGTGGCAACGACACGGTTCGTGATTTCCACGCGCTGGCGTTTCAGCTGGCGGTACAACACCTTCTTCATGTGATGCCCTTCCGGCATCGGCAGCACGTAGCTGCCCAAGTGATGCACCTTGCGCACGGCGTAGTCGCCGGTCTCGTCCTTCTCGAACTTCACGCCCCAGCGATCCAGTTCCTGGATCATGTCGAAACTGTTCGTCGCATAGGCATACACGGCCTTCTGGTCGACGATGCCGTCGTTGGCGACCGTAATCTCCTTTGTATATTGCTCAGGCGTCGCATGGCCGGGAATGACGGCGTTGTTCAAGCCATCCATGCCCATCGAGATCGCGCCGCTGCGCTTGACGTTGGCCTTTTCCAGCACCAGCACGCGCAACTTCGGATTCTTTTCCTTCGCCTTGGCGGCCGCCATCGGCCCGCCTGTGCCGCCGCCGACGATCACTATGTCGTATTCCAGTTCGATGGTTTTCATGTTTGCCTTTCCAGAATGTTGCGGCCCTTCTTGCCGCGATGAAACTTCCCTGATCGACGAAAGAAAAGTCGTTCTCATTTGCGAAATCGACCAAACACATCTCGTCATAACTCGTCATAACAAGTTATGCAAAACGTGTGCCAGTTCATTCCAGCAGCTTATTGTTCAGAACTAAGGAAGATTGATCGCGAACGGTGCGAAAAGCGGCAAAAAGCTAACCGTCGTGGTGAACGTCGGATCGATTTTGGGGCGCACGACTGCCGTGCAGTCGACTCCCACATTGCCGACAATGCATTTCACCTCGCAATGAAGGAAGCGTAACGGCAACGTGCAAATAACGAAACGAATCGTTTTGAACTTGCATATGCAATGCACGCATATGCCGAACATGCATCTTCAACGCATTATTTTCATTTTGTACTTGAAGCGCTCCGCCGGGTAATGCAGATACTCGAATACCAGCGGCTTGTTTTCCGCAGCAAAGGTCAACCGCTCAATGCGAAGGATTGGAGAACCGGCTGGAACTTGAAGACGTGCCGCGACTTCATTGCTGGCTGATGTCGCTTCGATTTCAATATCTGCCGAATGCAACGGTTGTTGCAAGTCGTTTTCAAGCAATGAAAACAAGTCTTTCTCACGCAGGTTTTTCTCGGAAAGGAGAGAACCGGTTTCATTCCGTACCCATGAATAATCGATGGAAACGGGATCACGGTTCAGATAGCGCACACGCTTGATTTCAGTCACGGGCGCACCATCCATGATACCGAGCTTGAGACAGGCAAGCGAAGTACCTATTACGTTCGACAGGCCGAACACATCCGAATGCGTCTCATGCCCCTTCAATCGCATCGCCTCGCCAAATCCCTGTAGATGCATCAGGTCCTGCGAGACGCTGGGTGCCGCAACAAAGGTGCCTTTTCCATGCACCTTGAACAGCACGCCTTCCTTCTGCAGGTCGTTCATTGCTTGGCGTACCGTGATGCGGCTGACGCCGAATGCATCGATCATCTCGCGCTCGGATGGCAGGCGCTCATGTGCGGCATAGGTGCCGTCAAGAATTTTCGCTCGCAACGCTTCCCTGATCTGCATATAGAGAGGAAGCGACGAAGGTAGCGGTAATGACATGGCTGAACGAATGTGATCACACGGAAAGAGAACGGCGCCATCATTATAGAGCGAGGTCTTTCCGTTGAGGAAAACACCAAACTTCGATTCCCCAATTAGAAAACAAAAATTCCTACACTACGTGGTGAAACCCACCGATAGGCGCGCATGTCGATTCGCAACAATATGCACCTACGGAAAAAATCCGGCTAATCATTGAAGACAGTATTGAAACGCCATTCGACGCTCCACAAAGCGCACAGATTCAGCCGGACTCAAGCGACGCACGAATAGTCGAGGAGTACCTCATGGAAATAGACGAACTTCATTACGGCCGCCTCATCGATCACATTCAGTTGGTGGTATCGAATCTGGATGTTTCACGCACCTTCTACTCAGCTGTGATGGGCGCATTGAACATCGCGATCAACGACGAGGAAGGCGGATTTTTCTGGGCAGATGAATTCGTCGTGTCATCCGCGGACAGCGAAGCCGCGCAAGGACAACTCACCGGACGTCAGCACATTGCCTTTCAGGCGAAGAACCGCGACATGGTCGACCTGTTCTACAAGCAGGCACTGGCACACGGCGGGAAGGACAATGGCGCGCCAGGCGAGCGTTCCTACCACCCTGGTTACTACGCCGCATTCGTACTCGATCCGGACGGGAACAACATCGAAGCGGTCTACCATGGCGAGGCAAAACGGAATGTGGAATCGGTGCACATCCGTTTCTAGCATCGCCATGAAACTCTAATCTTGGGCAATCCGTTTTTCCGCAAACGGAAGCTGTGACAGCAATTTCCGGCAATCACGACACCAGTAATTGAAGCGTCTTCCCGTCAGGCCCGTCCGGATAGAACTTGCGCAATGCTTCGCCGAAGCGTGGCTCCCCTGGAGCAACCGCGCCAAACAAGGTCAGACAGGATCGCAGCTTCATGTCGTCCGGCGAACCGAATATGACGTGCGGGTTGGCGATGTCCAGCGCCAGCAAGTAGTCGACACACTCACGCAACCTCGGACCCAGTACCGGATGCTGCAGATAAGCACCGGCTTCCTCGGCAGACGCGATGCCGTAGTAATGCGCGGTGACACTGTGTCCGAGCGCACGCAGCTGCGGAAAGACGAACCACATCCAGTGCGTCGTTTTCCTGCCCTGCGACAATTCCGCCAGCACTTCGTCGTACACATCGTCCTGTGCATCGACGAACCGTTGCAGATTGAATGTATCGACGGCCATGACGTCAATTGGATCTGAACATCTTCCGGATCAGGTTCGGCTCGCGCCTCATTCCGACTCGGATTCGAACAGATGCTTGAACTGATGCGGCTGCGAACGCAGATACTGATTCGGTACACGGATGGTTGCACCAAGCGCTGCGGCCGCATGCCACGGCCAGCGCGCGTCGTAGAGGATCGTACGCGCCAACGCGACCAGATCGGCATCGCCGTTCGCGACAATCGCTTCCGCCTGTTCGAAGCCGGTAATCAATCCTACGGTTACTACCGGCATCTTTACCGCCGCTTTCACCGCACGCGCCAGCGGTACTTGATAGCTGGGCGCCACCGGGATGTTCTGCGCCGGATGCAGGCCGCCGCTGGATACATGGATCGCATCGCATCCTCTTGCTTCCAGCGCCTGCGCAAACGCGACGGTCTGTTCTATATCCCAGCCGCCATCCACCCAATCGGTTCCCGATACACGCACAGTCACGGGACGATCGGCCGGGAACGCCTGCCGCACCGCATCGAACACTTCGAGCGGGAAACGCATGCGATTCTCCAGCGAACCGCCATATTCGTCCTGCCGCTGGTTGGAAAGCGGCGAAAGAAACTCGTGCAGCAGATAACCGTGCGCCGCATGAATCTGGATGGCATCGATGCCCAGGCGCGCCGCGCGTACCGCGGAAGCGGCAAACGCTTCGCGCACACGCTGCAATCCCTGCTTGTCCAATGCCGTCGGCGCGACCTGCCCTTCCGTGAAAGGCAAGGCTGAAGGCCCAACCGTCTGCCATCCCTTCGCCTCATCCGGCGCAAACTGTTTCGCCTTTTTCCAGGGGACTTCCGTCGATGCCTTGCGTCCGGCATGGCTCAGCTGAATCGCAATCGGCATCGCGGAATGTGCGCGAACGGCATCCAGCACACGACGCATCGCCGCTTCCGTCTCATCGCTGTACAAACCGACGTCCGCCCACGTGATGCGCCCCTCCGGCAACACCGCACTCGCCTCGATCGTCAGCAACGCGGCGCCCGACAAGGCCAGATGGCCCAGATGGATCAGGTGCCAATCCGTCATGCAGCCGTCGACAGCCGAGTACTGACACATCGGAGCGATGACGATGCGATTGGAAAGGTCGAGCTTTCCGACCTGATACGGGGTAAACAAAACGGGCTTGCTCATCTGCGCTCTCCAATTCCGGGTTCCGGCAATACGAAAATGTCCTTTATAACGAGTTTGCCGAAATTCTGCTTGCTGTGCATCAGATTCACCGTCCGTGTACGGAGACGATTCACGATACGCATACACCCGGATATTGAAGAATTTCCGACGCCTGAAAAGGTTGAAGGGAATTAGATAATGAGGACGATTGACACGATCAATGAATGGCTCGGCATACAAATATGATCCGAACCTTGCTGTTGACACGTTGCGGCGCCGCTTTGAAATCGGAAGAAAGCAAAAGGGTTAAGCCGTATGGCTTAACCCTTGACAGGTTTTACGCAATTGCCAGCAACGGTCAGTGCATTACTACTTTCTGACGACCTGCTGCAACATCTCGAGATGCTTGTTGATCGTCGCCCCCATGTCCTCGCCCAATGCTTTCAGCTCGCTATCATCTGCTTGTTGCGCGACCTTCTTCGCCAGATCCCTTGCAGCCTCATGATCCTTCAGGCCGGCATTTGTCAGATATGCCTTGTCGAACTTTTCCCCCTCCAGCTTGCTCAGCTTCGCTGCCTCTTTTTTATGTGCCTTGTCCGGCTCTGTCGGCAACGTTACGCCTTTTTCCCCCGCGAGCTTTTTGACCTTGCTCAAGCCCGCCGTGTGATCCTCGATCATCTGCTTCGCAAATCCGAGCACCTGCTCATCCTTTGAGCGGGATTGCGCGATTTTCGCGGTCTCGATTTCCGCAAGATTGGCTTGCGCCAGTTTCTTCAGAAAATCGCTGTCCTTTTTCGACACGCCAGCCTTGGCCTGCGACGTCGCATCCGTCGCAGCGACGGCAGCGGTAACGTTTCCAAGTCCCAGGGCCAGTGCCAATCCAATGATGCGCATTTTTCCGTTGATTTTCATTTCTTCTCCGAAAGACAGGGGCATTCCGAAATGGCGTGCCATCGCCGTAAGGTACTCTTCGCGGAGATAACGCTTTGTGGGCTGGCGAACAAAAGACCGTCTTTTGTCGCATTGCTTGCGGGATGCAATGAGGGAAGAATTTGCCGGAAGAAGCATGCCGCAACAAATCGGTCGAACAAACGCAACAATGGCCCGGATGCTGAGGCAGCCGGGCCATTGCAATCAATTACGACCGGTATTTCTTAAAAGTTTTAAAAATGGACGTCAGAACGGAATATCGTCATCCATGTCGCTGAAGTTCGATGCGGCCGGCTTGGCTGCCGGACGTGCCGCCGGCGCGCTCTGGCGCGGAGCCGGTGCGCCGCCGCCATAGTCGTCGTCCATCGATGCGCTGCCGCCACCGGCGCCCGGACGGCCGCCCAGCATCTGCATCGTGTCGGCGATGATCTCGGTCGTGTAGCGCTCGACGCCGTCCTTGTCGGTCCACTTGCGCGTCTGCAGGCGGCCTTCGACGTAGACCGACGAACCTTTCTTCAGGTACTGGCCGGCCACTTCCGCCAGACGGCGGTAGAAGGTGATGCGGTGCCACTCGGTCATTTCCTTCTTGTCGCCGGTGTTCTTGTCCTTCCAGCTTTCGGTCGTCGCGACCGCAATGTTGGTGACTGCCTCGCCGTTCGGCATGTAGCGCGTTTCTGGATCGCGGCCGAGGTTGCCGACGATGATGACTTTGTTGACTGATGCCATTGTTTTCTCCGGGAGGTTTTCCGCGCTTCCGATATTTTCCGATATCAAGCGGCAGCAGCTTCGACTCGACTGCGGCGCGGCAGGTTTTTCATATTGGCGGCAATTATAAGCCAGCCCGTCGTCAACACCGCGCCCAGCACGAAGACCGCAGTCGGCCCGACATGCTGGACCAGCAGGCCGCCGAGCGCGCCGCCGCAAAACAGGCCGAGCGCCTGCAGGGTGTTGTAGACGCCAAGCGCCGCGCCCTTGGCGGATGGCGGCGCGATGCGCGACACCAGCGACGGCTGGCTGGCTTCAAGAATGTTGAAGGCAAGGAAGAATGCGAGCAGCAATGCCAGCAGCCATGGCCAGCTTGCATGCGCGCCCGACAGCAGTACGCCCATGCCGATCTGCACCAGCAGCAGCAAGGCGATCGCGCCGACGAAAACCTGCTTGGACTTGCCATGCCGTTCGCTGACGAAGATCGGTGGCAGCATCAGCAGGAAGGACAGCACCACCACCGGCAGATAGACCTTCCAGTGTTCGGTCAGCGGCAGATGACCGAGGCGAATCAAGGCGCCCGGCACCACGACGAACATAGCCATCTGCGTCAGGTGCAAGGCGAACACGCCGTAGTTCAGCCGCATCAGTTCGGTATTCGCCAGCACCGCGCGAATCGGTGTACGTTCGGCCGGCAGCGCCGGCGCGGCGGGCACAACGAAGATCACGGCAAGGATCGCCAGCAGCGCCAGCATGCCGGTCAACGCAAAGATGCCGCCCATGCCAATCGTCCGATACAGCAGCGGCGACAACACCAGCGAAGCGGCAAACGTCAATCCGATCGATGCGCCTATCATCGCCATCGCCTTGGTGCGATGTTCATCGCGCGTGGAATCGGCGACCAGCGCCGTGACGGCAGCCGAAATCGCACCCGCGCCTTGCAGCGCGCGTCCGGCAATGACCCAGTAGATATTGGTTGCAGCGGCAGCGACGAAAGAACCCAGGGCAAAGACGATCAGCCCGATGACGATCACGCGCTTGCGGCCGTAGCGGTCCGAGGCGATGCCGTAGGGAATCTGGCCGCACGATTGCGTCAGCCCGTAGATACCCATCGCCAGCCCGGCCAATGTCGCGCTGTCACCGCCCGGCATGGAATGCGCATGCACGGCAAAGACCGGCAGGATCAGGAACAGCCCCAGCATGCGCAGCGCGAAGATGCCGGCCAGCGAGGTGCTGGCACGGATTTCGGTGCGCGTCATGCCGTTGCCGGCATCGATGGATGGGTGCGATGACATGTAAGACTGGCAATCCCTGAGAGTGAATGACAGGCGCTAAACGTCTTGGGAAATGTCCCGGCGGAACGCTTTTACGGCCGCCTTGAAAACCCGTTATAGTAGCAGGTTGACTCTCGCCTCACGTCTCCAAAAAGGACGGCGGCGGCCGAACCATCCTTGACTGAAAGAGTGAATGGAAGAAATTCGCATCCGGGGTGCGCGCACGCACAACCTGAAGAACATCAATCTTGATCTTCCCCGCAACAAGCTGATCGTGATTACCGGTCTGTCCGGCTCCGGCAAGTCGTCGCTCGCGTTCGACACGCTGTATGCGGAAGGCCAGCGCCGCTATGTCGAATCGCTGTCGGCCTACGCACGCCAGTTCCTGCAGCTGATGGAAAAACCCGATGTCGATCTGATCGAAGGCCTGTCGCCGGCGATATCGATCGAGCAGAAGGCGACGTCGCACAACCCGCGCTCGACCGTCGGCACCGTCACCGAGATTCACGACTACCTGCGTCTGCTGTACGCACGCGTCGGCACGCCCTACTGCCCCGACCATCCGGAAAATCCGCTGGCGGCGCAATCGGTGTCGCAAATGGTCGATGCCGTGCTGGCGATGCCGGAAGACACCAAACTGATGATCCTCGCGCCCGTGGTGGCGAATCGCAAGGGCGAACATCTGGATCTGTTCGAGCAGATGCAGGCGCAGGGCTTCGTGCGTTTCCGCGTGCAGAGCGGCACCGGCAATCCGCACGTCTACGACGTCGATGCGCTGCCGAAACTGAAGAAAGCCGAGAAGCACACGATCGACGTCGTCATCGACCGCATCAAGGTGCGCGCCGACATGAAGCAGCGCCTGGCCGAAAGTTTCGAGACCGCGTTGCGCCTGGCCGAAGGCCGCGCACTCGCCGTCGAGATGGATACCGGCGTCGAGCACCTGTATTCGAACAAGTTCGCCTGCCCGGTCTGCGGCTACTCGCTGCAGGAACTGGAGCCACGCTTGTTCTCGTTCAACAATCCGATGGGCGCCTGCCCCGAATGCGACGGCCTGGGGCATATCGAATTCTTCGATCCGAAACGCATCGTCGCGTTTCCGAATCTGTCGCTGGCCAGCGGCGCGGTAAAAGGCTGGGATCGCCGCAACCAGTTCTACTTCCAGATGCTGTCGAACCTCGCCGACTTCTACGAATTCGACCTCGACGTGCCGTTCGAAAAACTGCCGGAGAAGGCGCAGCAGGTCATCCTGTTCGGTTCCGGCAAGCAGAAGATTCCGTTCCAGTACGTGAACGAAAAAGGCCGCACCGTCATCCGCGAACACGAGTTCGAAGGCATCGTGCCGAATCTGCAGCGCCGCTATCGCGAGACCGATTCGATCGCCGTCAAGGAAGAACTGGCGAAGTTCATCAACGAAAAAATGTGTCCGACTTGCGACGGCGCGCGTCTGCGTGTCGAGGCACGCCATGTGAAGGTCGGCAGCGGCAAACAGCAACGTGCGATCTATGAAATTGCCGCAACGCCACTGCGCGAGACGCTGGACTTCTTCCAGAAACTGAAGCTGACCGGCGCGAAGAAAGAGATCGCCGATCGCATCATCAAGGAAATCGTCTCGCGCCTGACCTTCCTGAACAACGTCGGCCTCGACTATCTGTCGCTGGAACGCAGTGCCGATACCTTGTCCGGCGGCGAGGCGCAACGCATTCGACTTGCATCGCAGATCGGCTCCGGCCTGACCGGCGTGATGTACGTGCTGGACGAACCGTCGATCGGCTTGCACCAGCGCGACAACGACCGCCTGATCGCGACGCTGCAGCATCTGCGCGACATCGGCAACAGCGTGCTGGTGGTCGAACATGACGAGGATGCGATCCGCTGTGCCGACTATGTGGTCGACATGGGTATCGGTGCCGGCGTGCATGGCGGCGAAGTGATCGCCGAAGGACCGCTGAAGGACATCCTGAAGAACAAGAAGTCGCTGACCGCGCAATACCTGAACGGTACGCTGGCAATCCACGTGCCGAAGAAACGCACTGCACCAAATCCAAAGAAGCAATTCGTCATCACCGGCGCATCCGGCAACAACCTGAAGAACGTGACGCTGGAACTACCGGTGGGCCTCTTGACCTGCGTAACCGGCGTATCGGGTTCCGGCAAATCGACGCTGGTCAACGACACGCTGTACCTGGCTGCCGCGCGCCATCTGTACGGTTCGCAAGCAGAACCGGCCGCGCACGAATCGATCTCCGGCCTCGAGCATTTCGACAAGGTGATCTCGGTCGATCAGGCGCCGATCGGCCGCACGCCGCGCTCGAATCCGGCGACTTACACCGGCCTGTTCACGCCGATCCGCGAACTGTTCGCCACCGTGCCGCAGGCGAAGGAACGCGGCTATTCGGCCGGCCGCTTCTCGTTCAACGTCAAGGGCGGCCGCTGCGAAGCCTGCCAGGGCGACGGCGTGATCAAGGTCGAGATGCACTTCCTGCCGGACGTCTACGTGCCGTGCGACGTCTGCCACGGCAACCGCTACAACCGCGAAACGCTGGAAATCCATTACAAGGGCAAGAGCATCACCGAAGTGCTGGGCATGACGGTGGAAGAAGCGCACGAGTTCTTCAAGCCGGTGCCAGCCATCGCGCGCAAGCTGCAGACGCTGCTCGACGTCGGCCTCGGCTACATCCGCCTCGGCCAGAGCGCGACCACGCTGTCCGGCGGCGAGGCGCAGCGCGTGAAGCTGTCGCTGGAACTGTCGAAGCGCGACACTGGCCGCACGCTGTACATCCTCGATGAGCCGACCACCGGTCTGCACTTCCACGACATCGATCTGTTGCTGAAAGTGATCCATCGCCTGCGCGACCAGGGCAACACGGTCGTCATCATCGAGCACAACCTCGACGTCATCAAGACGGCCGACTGGATCGTCGATCTCGGCCCCGAAGGCGGCGCCGGCGGCGGGCAGATCATCGCGACCGGCACACCGGAAGACGTGGCGCAGAATCCGGCCAGCTTTACCGGCAAGTACCTGGCGCCGCTGCTGAAGAAAAAGTGATCATGGCGAAGCACCTGCGCATCCACGGCATCGTGCAAGGCGTCGGCTACCGCGCCGGCTTCGATGCGCAGGCACGCGCACTCGGCGTATCGGGCTGGGTACGCAATCGTCGCGACGGTTCCGTCGAAGCGATGATTCGCGGCGATGAAACCACCGTGCAGCAGGTGATCGCATGGGCACAGCGTGGGCCGACGATGGCGCGCGTGGAGCGCATCGATGTCGTCGAAACGGACGACGCGCAGATCGCCATCGGATCTTTCGACATTCGCCCTACCGAGTAAATCCATCTGCATCATCGCCACGCACGACACAAAAGAAGCAAGTCATTCGACTCGATTTTTTTCCCGTGTCAAAAATGCACTAAGCCGCACGCAGGAAAAACATACGTCCGGGCCGGCCAACCAAATTACAAAAGTACAACACTACCCTCGCGCCAGTCGGCATAAGTACCTGCATTTGTCATCTGTTTAGAGGACAGACAGTCCTATCCTGCGTCGATATAGTTCGGCAATTCAATAGCAGGGCCGCCGGAGAATCATGGACAACCGCGACAGTTTCAAACATCCCCGGGATGCATTCCCTTCATCGACGTCATCGACTTCCCGCATCGCTTTCGCCGATTTAGTGCCGCTACGCAGCCTGACCGCCGTGGCCTGCCTGCTGATGGCGGCCAGCCTGCCGTCGCATGCGCAAACGCTCGGCGTTGCATACGGCGGTGGCGGCGCCTCCGGATCGCCTGGTAACGTGGCAGCCGGCGGCACGGGCGGCAATGCCGGCGTTGCCGGTCCGACTGCCGGCTCTGATTCCCGCAGCGGCAATGGCGGCTCCAACGGCGGTACTGCCCTGAGCGGGTCACCGGTCAGTGGCGTCAATGGTGGCAATGCTTACGATGGCAGCGGCATGGATCCCGCCGATGGCGCCGGTGGTGGTGCAGGCGGCTTCGGCATCGTACTGTCGAACGCCAGCGGCAACCTGGACAGCAATGCCACCATTACCGGCGGCACGGGCGGTGTTGGGGGATGGGGTAGTTACGGCGGCGGCGGTGGCGGCGGCGGCGGGTCAGCCCTGTATGTGAACACAAGCGGCACCGGCACATCGTTGACCATCGATGCTGCCATCACGGGCGGCACCGGCGGTGTCGGCGGCACCAGCGGCGGCGGTGGCTATAACACGACGTCCGGTGCCGGCGGCAACAGCAGCGGCACCGGCGGCGTCGGTGCCGTCGGACATAACGGCAGCGGCGGTGGCAGCGGCGGCGGCGGCGGTGGTGGCGTTCAATTCGTTTCCACGGCCTCCGGCACAACGACCATCATGAATAATGCCAGTGTCATCGGCGGAAATGGTGGAAATGGCGGCAGAGATGGCGGCGGCAATGGTCGGGGCGGCAATGCCGGTAACGGTGGCAACGGCATCGCGTTGTCCGGCAGCCAGATTCAATTGACCAATACCGGCAACATCACGGGCGGCAATGGCGGTCAGCCAGGCCTGTGCGACACCTTTTGCACCGGCGGCGCGGGAAGTGGTGGAAGTGGCGGCATCGGCCTCGTCGTCAGCGGTGGCAACAATACCGTCGTCAACAGCGGCAGCATCAGTGGCGGACTTGCCGCCAACGGCACGACACGCGCGAATGCCATGACGCTATCCGATGGCGGCAACACACTGGAGCTACAGGCCGGCTACACGTTCGATGGCAATGTGGTCAGCAGCAGCGGCACCACCAATGGCGGCGATACGCTGGTATTGGGCGGAAGTGCCGATAGCAGTTTCGATCTTTCACGGATCGGCTCCCAATATCAGGGCTTCAACAATTTCGAAAAGACCGGAGCCAGCACCTGGGTGGTGACCGGTACCACTACCACTTCATGGAGCATCGCCGACGGCACGCTCCAGATCGGCAACGGCGGCACATCCGGCACAATTGACGGCGACATCACCAACAACGCGTCGCTGGTCTTCGATCGTAGCAACGCGGTGACTTACAGCGGCATCATCAGCGGCAGTGGCGATCTGACCAAACAAGGCGCAGACACGTTGACACTTTCCAGCACCAACAACTATACGGGCGATACCAACATCAGCAGCGGCACCGTGCGGGCCGGCGCAGCCAACGTGCTCGGCAATGGCAGTGCGACGACAGTCGCCAGCGGCGCCACACTCGACCTGAACGGCTTCAGCCAGACGCTCGGTTCGCTGGCCGGCAGCGGGAATGTCGTGCTCGGCTCGGCCATGCTTACCGTCGGCAGCAACAACGCCAGCACGACCTTCTCCGGCACCATCGACGGCAGCGGCAGTCTGACCAAGCTAGGCAACGGCACACTCACGCTGAGCGGCGCCAATACCTACGGGGGCGCAACTTCCATCAGTACGGGCACACTGCGTACTGGCGCCGCCAACGCCTTGGGGAACAACAGCGCCGTGACAGTCAACAGCGGTGCAACACTCGATCTCACCAGTTTCACCCAAACGATCGGTTCACTTGCCGGCGCGGGCAACGTTATGCTTGGAGTTGGCAATGCCACGCTCAACACAGGCGCCGACAATACCAGCACCACGTTCTCCGGCGCCATCAACGGCGGTGGCAATCTGAACAAAGAGGGTAGCGGGACGCTTGTACTGACCGGCATCAATGTCTACACAGGCGCCACGACGATCTCGGCAGGCACACTGACTGTGAACGGCTCGGTGGCCAGCGCCACCACCGTCAACAGCGGCGCCACGCTGTCCGGCACCGGTTCGGTCGGCAGTACCACGCTGATGAACGGCGGCACCGTGCATGCGGCCGGCAGCGATACGCTCACCATCAACGGCAATTACACACAGCAGGCGGACGGCGTGCTGCGCCTTGATGCAGCGGACGCCGGCAACCACGGCAAGCTTGCCGTCAACGGCAATGCCACGTTCGCCGCGCGCGCAAAAATCGACGTCAATGTGAATGCGGTCAATACGCTGGCCGTAGGCAACGTCCTGAATGACGTCGTCACGGCGAGCGGAAGTTTCGCGTCGTCCGGATTCGCCGTCACGGACAACTCCGCACTGTTCAATTTCCGCGCCAGACAAACCGGCAGCAGCCTTGATTTGTTCGTCGTCCAGAACAGTTTCGCGGGCATTCGCGACGCCGTGATCGAACGTCGCCTCTGGCCAGCGCTGGGTGCAGCCGACGTGCTCGATCTGCAACTGAACAACGGTGCAACTGGCGACATGGGCACGGTGATCGATGCGCTCGGCCAGCTCACGGATAATCGCGATGTCGCACGCGCCGCGGCGCAAACCCTGCCACTGGTTTCCGGCAATCAGGCGATCCAGGGAACGCTCGCTTCGTTCCAGCGACTGGTACAGGATCGCATCGGCGGCAGTGCGGGCGGTAATGCAGGCACCACTGGCCTGTCGTCCGGCGACGATCTCGCGAATCGGCAACTCTGGGGCCGTGCCTTCGGATCGCGCGCCGACCAGGATGATCGCGACGGCACCGCAGGCTTCAAGGCGGAAAGTTGGGGCTTGGCCTTTGGTGCCGATGCGGAAATCGTTCCTGGCACGCGCTTCGGTGTCGCCTACGGTTATGCCAACACCGCCGTCGATGGCAACACCGATCTGACCGGCACCGGCCAGCACGCGAAGGTCGACTCGCACATTCTTTCCCTCTACGGCAACAAGGATATCGGCGACAATCGCACATTGCTGTTCCAGGGCGACGTCGGCTTCAACGACAACGACAGCACACGTGCCATCGAGTTCGGCGGCTTGCGCCGCACCGCCTCCGGCGACTACCGGACATACAGCGCCCATCTCGGCCTCGCCGTCTCGCAGGAATTTGCGCTGAGCGAAAAGACAAGCTTCACGCCGATGCTGCGCGCCGACTATACATGGCTGAAATCGCAAAGCTATGACGAAAGCGGCGCAGACAGCCTTAACCTGCAGGTCGATTCGAACCGCACGGAAGCCTTTGTCATCGGCGCAGATGCACGCCTGCAGCATCGCTTCTCGGCCGTATCCTGGCTGGATGCCTACATCGGCGCCGGCTATGACACGATCAACGATCGCGACAGCATCGTTGCCGCCTACGCAGGCGCGCCGGCGCAATCTTTCGTCACGCCAGGCATCGATCATTCGCCGTGGCTGATGCGCGGCGGCATCGGCTATCGCATGACTACCGCGAATGACACCGAAATCACATTGCGCTATGACGCCGAAGGACGCAGCGATTACATCAACCAGACCGCTTCCGTCAAAGCCAACTGGGCATTCTGACAAGTCGCCGCAAATATTTCGCTCCGAACGGATTCCGCAAGGAATGCGCCCGGTTGCAGCTCGTTCTGATGACATAGGGCTGCTGTAGCCGGGTTGCAGGCTTGTTTAAATGTGTCTCCGCAAGAGACGCACGCAGACACATTTCCTGCACATCGGAAATGGACAAAATCTTCTCGTTTCGGCAAACTCGCGCGGTTAATCACAACGCTGCGATATTTACATCGCATACCGGGCGATGGAAATATCAAAAGAATCGCAGTCGCAGACAAGTCTGTGCCGCACACATCCGGGCAGACTGAAAAAGAACTCGGCCGCGCACCCCGATGTCAGCTTCGTCTCGCATGCAAGCCAGGCGCCGACGAAACGATTTTCCCAAGCCCTCGCCAGATACTTGCGCACCATTGCCGGCCACCGTGCACGCATGCTCTGCATCCTCGCTTCCTTATGCATCGTAGAGTCCGCACATGCCGCCGGCAGCGAAGTCTATCCAGGCGACTTCATCGCGCTGCCAGCCGGCACCCAGGTGCTGAGCTTTTACCAGTACGAGCGTGATTTCGAAGGCTATTACTTCAACGGCGAACGCGTCGGTGGTGCGAGAGCCAAGGCACGCGCCAGCGTTGCCGCCTATACGCGCTACGGACAGATCGGCAATATGACATCGGCATGGTCGGTCACGCTGCCCTACTTCGACATCCACAAGACAGCCGGCACCCTCCCCGTCTGGTTTGGCGACGAAACCAGCGGCATGTCGGATCTGCGTCTGAAGTATTCGGTATGGCCGGTCAACGATCCGGAACGCGGACGTTATCTGGCGCTGACGGGCATCTGGCAGCCGGACACTGGCCGGTACGAGCGCAATCAAGTACTGAGTCCCGGCGACAACCGCAATCGCCTGACTTTGCAGCTCACCTGGATCGAGCCGCTGTCGAAGACCGTCAGCATGGAACTGACGCCTGAATTCAGCTGGCAAAGCGATAACAACGACTATGTCGGCACGCACATGGAACAGGAAAATGCCTATGCATTGACCGGCTATCTGCGCTGGCGTTTTTATGGACCGTGGTCGGCCAGCGTCGGCTTCCAGAGCAATGGCGGCGGCGATCAGATCATCGATGGCGTGCGTCAGAACAACAAACCCGATCAGCAGCGCGTGATGTTCAACATCAGCACCATGATTGCGCCCGACGTGGCGGCCAGTCTGCGTTACTCGCGCGACACGTCGGTGGAGAATTCGGTGCGCATCGTTTCCGACTGGGTACTGGCGGTGCACTGGCTCTTCTAGAAATTCTTCCAGTCTTCAAACGGCTGTTTTTTCGGCATGCAGAAAATGTTCACGACGTGGCTCGTGCCAGCGGCAATTCCAGCGTGAATTGCGTGCCCTGCACACGACCACCATCGGTGATTTTCTGCCAGTGCAACACGGCGCTCAACTGCTCTGCACGGTAACGCATGTTGCGCAATCCTTTGCCACCGTTGTCGCCATCCTCACCCGCAAACCCGTTGCCGTTATCGCTGATGCAAATGCGCGCATGCGTCGCATCCGCGTGCGTCGCGAAAACGATCTCGCTGGCGCCGGCGTGCTTGACGATATTGGTCACCGCTTCCTGCACGATCCGGATCAGATGCATCGCATACCCCGGCGTCAGCCACGGCACCGGCGGCAAGGCTTCCGGCTGCCAGCGCAGTTGTACATCGGCCGCCTCCAATCGCGGCTGCAGGCGGAAACGCAATCCGGCAAGCAATACGCTGATGTCAGAGCCGACCGGCTCCAGCGAATCGATCGTCAGCCTCAGTTCATCGATGGAATCCTGCAACGCCGTCTTCAGCCGTTCCGACTGCACGTCGCCACGATCGACCATGCGCATCATGCCGACCAGCGCACCACCGAGCCCGTCATGCATGTCCTGCATCAAACGCTGGCGCTCTCGGCTCAACAGATCGCGTTGTTCGATTTCGCGCAGCTTTGCATAGCTGTCCGCGAGTTCGGTTTCACGCTGCTGCAGGCGTTGCGTCAGCAATTCACGGCTGTGCTCCAGATGTTCGATGCCGTTCAGGTAACGCTGCAGGATGATGAAGGCAAACACGACGAAGAAACCGATCTGCGCGAGCGGCAGCAAATACACGTGTTCCACGCTGATCCGATAGCCGTGCATCATCATGTCGTGTATGCCGAGTGGGATGCCACTGAGCGAAATCAGCGCGAGCAGCATGCCGGCCTTTTCGCGTTCGCGCCACGCCGCATATGACGCAACCCCGCAGGCCGGGATCGCCATCAGCAGCACCAGCAAATAGGCATAGGACGACAAGGCGGCAATCGCTTCGCTGCTTTCCAGTAGCGGCAGCGTCACCAGGCTTTGCAGCACCACGCTGGCGATCATGCCGCGCTCCAACCAGCGATAGTGGCGACGGCAAAGTCGGAAATTGAAGATCAGGATGACGACGGCCAACCAGTTCAGTGCATTCACGCTGATCCAGCCATACCACGCAGAAGAAATGAAGCTGGTATTCAGCGGCGTCACGTAATGCAGATAGCGGCCAGCGAAGCACAGCGACGCAAGAAAACACAGCAGGTACAGGATTTCATGCCGGCGTTTGCGCCACACGCCGAGACAGAAAAATCCGAGTCCGAGGAATGCGATGCCGGTCGCCAGCAACACATACACCTGCAGCGCGGTACGCGTGTGATAACGCCATCCCAGCGCGGATCGCGTCCCGATCCAGGCCGTCGAAATGCCGGCCCCCGCACCCGGCACGCTGTCCATGCGCAACACGATCGTTTGCGGCCGCTTGGTCAGTTCCGGTGCATCCAGCGTTACCCAGACCGGCTGATTGAAGCCGTTCCAGACCGGATCGCCAGACGAGCGCCATAGCAGCCATCGATCACCATACAGCGCCACCTGCCCGACCGTCTGCCAGCGCGGCAGGTAGAAATGCAATTCGTTTTTTGCCGCAGCCAGTTGCGCATCAAGCGTAAAGCGATACCAGGTGGTTTGCGTCCGGCGTTCGGCCATGTCGCCCGGCGTACGCTGCATGGATACATCAGGCAACGCGACTTCCTGCCAGCCCTGCTCCGGTAACAACGGCAGTGTCTTGCCGGGAGCCGGCAACGCCGTTTCGACGTTCTGAATCAGCCGTTCGACCCGCACGATATGCGCGACCTGGCCGGATTCGGCGGCAGCTGCAAAGCCGGCCGCACTCAATAGCCATAATAGCCACAGCAGAAAGAACAATCGCAACGGATGCGCGCGTTTCATCATTCAGTTCCGGTGCAATAGTCCGCGCCGGTAGCCGGCTTCGATCGCCTCCACCTTGGAACCGACGCCCAGCTTGGTGTAGATGCGCCGGACAAACGTGTTGACCGTCGTCACCGCGATGCCGAGATGGGCTGCCGTCTCGGCCATCGTGTAGCCCAATGCCATGCGTTCCAGCACCTGCACTTCGCGCATCGACAGGCGTTCGCCCCCCTCTTCGTTGAGCGCAGGCGCGGTGCACAGCCGGCGCAAAAGCTGGCGCGCGATCATCGGACTGACCGGACTGCCGCCGGCGCATACATTGCGGATTTCATCGACCAGCGACAGCGGCAGCGCATCCTTCAGCAGATACCCCGAAGCGCCGGCTTCGATGGCCGACAGCACCTTGTCCTCGTCGCCGAACAGCGTCGCCACGATCACTTCGCATTGCGGCCAGCGCTGCCGCGCCTCGCGAATCAGCGCAATGCCGGAACCGTCAGGCAGCCCCAGGTCCACCACCAGCACATCTGCCGGTGCGCCTTTCAGCAAGGTTCTGCCTTCGGCCAGACTTGCTGCCATTCCGGCAACAGTCATGTCGGACACGGCAGCAATGGCGTTTCGCACCGATTCGCGAAACGACGCATCGTCCTCCACCATGACTACCGAAATTCTGTCCATGCCATCCCCTTGCCCAAGCTGGAGTTTAACGGAAAGCGTTGCCAGCCAGACACATGAATGTACGTTCCCGTCTGTTTACAGAACCCTACGGTTGACGCAGAGAGCAATACGAGAGGTATTGGCACTGACGGCAGAGAGCATCTGCATTACGCCTTCGATGGCAATGAAAAAGGCGAACCGTAGTTCGCCTTTTTCATTTTGGCAGACCGAGCCACAAACCCAGCGGCACGAATACCAGTGCCGCCAGATTGCCTAGCAACACGATGGACGCCACCTTGTCCGGTTCCTGCCTGTACTGTTCGGCCATCATGAAGCAGAACACTGCAGGCGGTAGCGAGGCGAACAGATACATCTGCCCGCGCTGTTCCGTCGTTAGCCCCAGCACCTGATCGAGCAGCCACGCGACGACAAGACCCGCAACAGGGCAGACGATCGCACCGACCACACCGATATGCCAGCTGCGGAAATTCACGTCCAGCATCCGCACGCCGAGCGAAAACAGCATCAGCGGAATGCAGGCATCGCCCAGCATCTTCATCGCCTGGAACAGCGGCCCCGGCAGCGGCACGTGCACGGCGGCGAATGCCGTGCCGATGATCATCGCGATCATCATCGGATTGGCGAGAAACTTCCACGGCGATACGCGCACGCCATCGCTGCGGCCGCTTTCCAGGATCTTGATGCCGAGCGAGAAATAGACGAGATTGCAGGCCATGAACAGCGCCACCGCCGAACCAAGACCGGCACCGCCAAAAGCCAGCACCGCCAGCGGCAAACCCATGTTGCCGCAATTGTTGTACATCATCGGCGGCACGAAGCTGCGCACGTCGTAACCGAACAGACGCGCGACCGGCCATGCCAGCGCACCGGAACCGATCGAGATCAGTGCACCGGCCAGGATCAGCGTGCCGTTGTGCGCCAGATCGAAATCCTTGGCCGCCAGCGCGGTGAAGATCAGCAGCGGGCACAGCACATCCATGCTGATGCGATTGACCGCCAGCATGTCGCCGCGCACGGTCTCGCCGCGCAACCGCGCATAGCCGTAGCCCAGTGCGATGATGATGAAGACCGGCAGAATGATGCCGAGGATGCGTTCGAAGATTTCCATTGCTGCTTTTTCCGGGAACCGGATTGAAAAATGCCGGAGGGCCAAGCCCGTCCGGCATCCGGATGCGCTACTTTACATCGGCTGCCGGATTTTCACCGGCGCCGGCATTATCTGGACGCTGCAGGCCGCGGCAGGTCGTAGCGTTCCAGGAATGGACAGCCGTTCATCGGCAGGAAGGATGGAATGCGGTAGTACTTGTCGGCCACCGTCTTCAGGATGCGTTCGCGATAGACCGCGTAGTTGAAATCGTGGCCGTCCGCATACCAGTAGCGTACGCCGCCGGCCATGATCGTTCCCACCGTCACCGACGAGAAGTACGGTGCGAAGTCCTGCGGATCGATCCGCTTGCGATCGAAGATGCGGATGCTCTTGCCGGCATAGTTGCGGAAATCCACCTGCAAATCGTCCTGCCGCGCATGGAACTTGCCTTCGCCGAAGGTCGGCCAGTATTCGCCAGCGTGATACGACAGCAGCGCCGCCGGCGTGTAGGCGCGCGCCATGATCGGCGTGCCCGGCGGCAGATTGGTGCGCAAGGCAGCGACGATGTTCTTCGCTTCCTTGTGGAACACGATGTCGTCATGCAGACCGCCGACGTCCTTCCACATCGTCGTCGGCAGCAGGACGATTGCTGCCAGGAACAGGAAATGCGGCACCGAAAACAGGCCGGTCCAGATCGCATAGCGGCGCAGGTCGCCTGCACTGGCGACGATGCCGAGGAACAGGAAAACGAAAGGCATGAAGCCCAGCACCCAGTGCAGGCCAATCGTCTTTTCGACCGACAGCAACAGGAATAGCAGAAACGGTACGACGAACAGCACGACCACTGCGCCATTGCGCGCCATCGACGGCATCGAACGCAGCACGCGTAACGTTGCCCATGGCGTGATCAGGTAAACCATCATCACGAGATAGGTGCCGACCGTCTTCCACGACCAGCGCGCATCCTCGTTGCGGTTGATCAGGTTGAACATCACGTTGGTCCAGCAATGATCGGCATTGAAAACCACGGTGATCGCAAACAGCGGCGCCGAGCACAACGCGATGATGATCAGGTCGATCCAGCCGCGGCGCGAACGGCACAGGTAGAAAAAGTAGGCGATCGCCAGCAGGCCGGCGAAATACTTGGACAGCAGCGCCAGTCCGAGAAAGATGCCGCAGGCCACCGACCACCAGTGATTGCGCGCATGCATACCGCGAATGAAGCAGTAGCCGGACAGGAACATGAAGAAGATCAGCGGCGTGTCCGTCGTGACGAAGTTCAGCAGCAGCGTGAACGGCAACACCAGGAACAACGTGCCCATCCACCACGCCGAACCTTCCTGATACGGCTGCAGGCGTTTCATCAGATCGACCATGCCCAGCGCAATCAGGCTCCACATGACGGCCGTGAAGAAACGGATAGAAAGCGGCGAAGACGAAACGCTGTTCAGCGCATATAGCAGCCAGCCAACCATCGGCGGATGATCGGAATAACCCCACGCCGGATAGACGCCCCACTGATAGAAAAACGCCTCGTCGCCGGTGACCGGAAACGCGGCCGCCAGCCACAGGCGGATCGCCAGCGTGACGATGAAGGTCCACCAGAACACCCTGCGGGCGCGTATCGGATCGGCGTCGGCATACAGCGCGCGCGTCGTGTTCAATTTCATTACCACTTCCTTGATTCCGCCTTTAACTTTTTACCGCCAGCACCAGCACGCCGGCGACGATCAATCCCACGCCCAGCACCTTGGCAATGCTGACCGTCTCGCCCAGCAGGAAGATGCCAGCCAGCGTCGTCAGCACCACGCCGAGCGACACCAGCGGATACGCCATGCTCACTTCCAGCCTGCCCAGCACCAGCAGCCACAGGCCGGCGCTCGCACCGAAGCACAGCATGCCGCCCCAGATCAACGGATTCGTCAGCACCAGTCCGACGATGGCACGCAACTCGCCGCCCATCGCCTGCTGGATCGCCGGCGTCGACATGCCCATCTTCATCAGCACCTGTGCCAGCGCCGTCAGGCACACGCAGAAAAATGCCAGCCCTAATGCCGCCATCTGGCTCATGCCCATCCTCCGAACGATGCCGCCAGCGCAATGACACCGACCAGCAGCGCAACGATCCAGCTGGCGCGATCGGTGATCGCAAACAGCAGCGGATCGTCATGAATTTCCATGCGCGCGATCTTCAGCCACAGCCGCATGATCCAGAACAGCATCAGCGGCAGAATCATCCACAACAGATCGGCATACGGATACAGCACGTCGGCCTTCTGCGTATCGATATACAGCGCCAGCAACAGCACCGCGACGAAGCCGCTGGCGATGCCCATCGAAATCAGGTACGGCAGGTCGCTGGTGCGATAGCCGCGTCCGGCAGCCGATGTGCGGCCGCCTTCGCTCATCACTTCCAGTTCGGCACAACGCTTGACCAGCGCGAGGCTGAGGAAGATGAACAGCGACACCGCCAGCAGCCAGTTCGAGATTACGATGCCACCGACCACGCCACCGGCCAGGATACGATGCGTATAAAGCGAAGCCAGCACCAGCACGTCGACGATGGCGAGCTGCTTCAGTCGTGCCGAATACAGCAGCGTGACGATGACGTAGACGATCATCAGACCGAAGAACGGCAGCGAAATCCACGCCGCCAGCAGCAGCGACAGCGGCAGCAGCACGCCGGCAAGAATAAGTCCGAACGGAATCGCCAGCGTCGCGGCAGCGAACGGCCGCATGCATTTACGCGGATGCGCACGGTCGGAAGCGAGATCGAACAGATCGTTGACGATGTAGGTGGCCGATGCGCACATGCCGAAGGCGACGAAGGCCAGCAGTGTGGGCCACCAGAATTCCCATCGCAGATTGTGCGCCGCCAGCAGCGGCACGAACAGCAGCACGTTCTTGGCCCACTGATGCAAGCGCAGCGCCTTGAACAGCGCACGCCAGCTGAACGGACGCGGCGCGATCACCAGCGCCGGCTTGCGCATACCTTCGGCGCGGCGCGCGACCGATTGCGATGCGTTGACGACGACGATTTCCGCCGCCTGCTCCCAGACAGCCAGATCGGCCGTGCTGTTGCCCGCGTAGGCGAAACCTTCTGCGCCGGCATGCTGCGCAATGGCACGCAGCTTGTTGTGCGATTTCAGATTGTGCGCGGCATCGCTGCCGAGCACGTCGTCGAACAAGCCGAGATGATCGGCCACCTGCCGCACCAGCCCGGCATCCGATGCGCTCGCCAATACCAGCCGGCGGCCGGCCGCATGCTGCCCGCGCAGCCACGCCAGCAACGTTTCGTTGTACGGCAGCAGCGATGCATCGAGCTCCACGCGTCGCGCGATCTGCACCTTCAGGAAGGCACGGCCGCGCAGCAGCCACCACATGCAAAGGAACAAATAGAAGGGATTGCGCTTGATCAGCAGCAGAAAGGATTCGAACAGCAGATCGCTGTAGATCAGCGTGCCGTCCAGATCGACGTACAGCGGCAGCGACGATCCGGCCTGTGCCGTTCCGTTATCAGGAGCGGACGGCTCGCGGTTCGCGCGGGAAAAGCTGCCTGGGGAAACGCTCAAATCGCCACCTGGAACAAACGAGATAGGGGTGTCCTGGAAAAGCGCGCCGGCTCATTGCCTTCGGTACGCCGCCTGTTTCCATCGATGCCATGGCAAAGCGGCGCGCCGCTGCTCCATGTGGACATTCTCTGCACCGGCCCGCAGCTCGCGGACCAAGGTCGGCAATTGTCCTTCTTCATATGGATACCGTCAACCGGCGCCCGCACTGGCGCTGCGCTGGCTGCGGCGCGTCTTCAGCAAATGTTCTTCGGCGCGCGCCAGCTCCTCTACCGCACCGCGCAGCACGACGATATCGCCGGCCAGCAAGGTCGTCTCCGGCGTCCATTCCAGTCGGCTGCGATTGCGGCGCAGGTCGATCACTTCGGCGCCCAGTTCAGCCAGTTCCAGTTCGCCCAAGGACTTGCCGATCGAACGCGCACCTTCCGGCAGCACGATCGAACGCAGGCGCACCTGCAGGTTTTCGGCGATGTCGGATGTATCGCTGACGCCGTGGAAAAATCCGCGCAACGACGCATAGCGCTCGCCGCGCGCCGTCTGTATGCGGGAAATGACGCGGCGCAGCGGCACACCCAGCGTCAGCAGCGCATGCGAGGCCAGCATCAGGCTGCCTTCGATCACTTCCGGCACCACCTCCGTCGCACCGGCTGCGCGCAGGCGATCGAGATCGCTGTCGTCCATGCTGCGCACGATGACCGGCAGCGCCGGTGCCATCTCGTGCACATGATGCAAAACTTTCAATGCTGACGGCGTACTCGCATAGGTCACGACCAGCGCGGCGGCACGATTGATACCGGCGGCCACCAGACTTTCGCGCCGGCCGGCATCGCCATAGGAAACATGCACGCCGGCCGCCTGCGCATCGCGCACCCGATCGGGATCGAGATCGAGCGCGTGGTACGGCACGCCCTCTTCTTCCAGCAGACGCGCCAGGCTTTGGCCGGTGCGGCCGAAGCCAGCGATGATCACATGCTGCTGCGTCTTCATCGTGCGCGTGGCGATCTGCGTCAGCGCCAGCGACTGCATCATCCATTCGTTGCGCGACAGCTTCATCACGATCGCATCGGATTTGGCGAGGATCAGCGGCGCCACCAGCATCGACAGCACCATCGACGCCAGAATCAACTGCACGAACATCGGTTCCAGTAGCTTCAAGGCGCCGATCTGGTTCAGCAGCACGAAGCCGAATTCGCCGGCCTGCGCCAGCGCCAGGCCGGTGCGCATCGCCACACCCAGCGGCGCGCCGAACACGCGCGCCAGCAGCACGATCAGGATGCACTTCAGCAGGACCGGTATCGTCAACAACAGCAGCACCAGGAACCAATGCTCGACGACCAGCCGCACGTTGAGCAGCATGCCGATGGTGATGAAGAACAGGCCCAGCAACACATCGCGGAAGGATTTGATGTCTTCTTCCACCTGATGCTTGTATTCGGTCTCGGCAATCAGCATGCCGGCGACGAAGGCGCCCAGCGCCAGCGACAGACCGGCCATTTCGGTGATCCACGCCGCGCCCAGCGTGATCAGCAGCAGATTCAGCATGAACAGTTCCTGCGAACGCCGCTTGACGACGATGCGGAACCAGCTGCGCAATATCTTGTGCCCGACGAACAGCAGCAACAGCAGCACGACGATGGCCTTGCCCGCAGCCAGCAGCAGTGTCGTCGCCAAGCCGTCGCTATGATCGGCCAGTGCCGGCACCAGGATCAGCAGCGGCACCAGCGCCAGATCCTGCAGCAGCAGGATGCCGATGATGCGGCGGCCGTGCTCGCTTTCCAGTTCCAGCCGCTCGGTCAGAATCTTGGAGACGATCGCGGTCGACGACATCGCCAGCGCACCACCCAGCGCAAACGCGGCCTGCCAGCTGATGCCGGTCAACCGCTGCGACAGATGCGCGACGATCCAGCCGAACGCCATCGTCCCCGCGATCGTCAGCAACACCTGCGCCAGCCCGAGGCCGAACACGATGCGCCGCATTGCCGACAGCTTGGCGAGCGAAAATTCCAGCCCGATCGAGAACATCAGGAAGACCACGCCGAACTCGGCCAGTGAATGCGTAGTCGCGCTGTCTTCCGCCCAGCCCAATGTGTAAGGCCCGATGATGATGCCGGCCACCAGATAGCCGAGCATCGGCGGCAGATTCAAGGTACGGAAGGCAACCACGCCGAGAACGGCGGCGGACAGCAGCAGCAAGGTGAGTTCGAGCGGGGACAGCAGCATGATGGCGGTGATCTGCGGATGTGATGCGGATGAATACAAGACGGCCGGCGTGCATAGCGCGGCAAATTGCCGCTATGCTTGCCCGATATCAATCAAACCACACTTTTGTATTATCTGGCAGGTTTTTTGCTTTACGAATCGTTTATACTTTCCCGCATGAGTGTAAACCATGCCCCCACTGCCGCGCCGGCGCCTGTTGCCGTCGATGCTGAACGCGCGCTGAAATTCGGCCGCGAAACGTTACAGATCGAGGCCGACGCGCTGCTTGCACTGAAGCAACGCATGAGCGGCGACAGCGCTGCACCCTTCGTCAAGGCGACGCAATTGCTGCTGAATTGCCGCGGCCGTGTCGTCATTTCCGGCATCGGCAAATCTGGCCACATCGCCCGCAAGATTGCCGCCACGCTCGCTTCGACTGGCACGCCTGCGCTGTTCGTGCACGCCGCCGAGGCGTCGCACGGCGATCTCGGCATGATCACGGCCGACGACGCGCTGATCGCGATTTCCTATTCCGGCGAAGCCGGTGAACTGGTCTCCATCGTTCCCATCGTCAAGCGCATGGGCGCCAAGCTGATTTCGATGACCGGCAACGACACCTCCACGCTGGCGACGCTGTCCGATGTGCATCTGAATGTCCATGTCGACAAGGAAGCCTGCCCGCTGAACCTCGCGCCGACCGCCAGCACCACGGCGACGCTGGCGCTGGGCGATGCGCTGGCGATGGCGCTGCTCGACGCGCGCGGATTCGGCGAAGACGATTTCGCACGCTCGCATCCGGGCGGTGCGCTGGGCCGCCGCCTACTGACGCATGTGCGCGACGTCATGCGCACCGGCGACGCGATTCCAAAAGTCAACGAAGATGCGACGCTGTATGCCGCGCTGCTGGAAGTCAGCCGCAAAGGCATGGCGATGACCGCCATCGTCGACAGCCAGAATCGCGCCATCGGCGTTTTCACCGATGGCGATTTGCGCCGGCTGATCGAGAACGTGCAGGATTTTTCGACACTGTCGATCGCCGAAGTCATGCACCGCAATCCGCGCAGCGTGCAGCCGGAGCAGTTAGCGGTCGAAGCGGTCGAGCTGATGGAAGAATTCCGCATCAACCAGTTGCTGGTCACCGATGCAAACGGCACGCTGGTCGGCGCGCTGCACATCCACGACCTGACCCGCGCGAAGGTGATCTGATGACGTCGCCGATTCCGACCGCCACGGCAGACGCCACCGCCCGCGCGGCGAACGTCCGTCTGATGATCTTCGACGTCGACGGCGTGCTCACCGACGGCAGCCTGCACTTCAGCGCCGACGGCGAAGTGATGAAGACTTTCAACGTGCTCGACGGCCACGGCATCAAGCTGCTGCAGAACGCCGGCGTCGTCACCGCCATCATCAGCGCGCGCAAATCGGCCATCGTGCTGCGCCGCGCGACCGATCTCGGCGTCACGCATGTACACCAGGGCGCGCACGACAAGCGTGCGATCTTCGAACAATTACTGACGGAAACTGGCATTGCCCCCGAGGCCTGCGGCTTCGTCGGCGACGACGTGATCGACCTGCCCATCCTGTCGCGCGTCGGCTTTGCTGCCAGCGTGCCGGGTGGCCATCCGGAAGTGCGTTCGCGCGTGCACTACGTCACGCAGGCCGGCGGCGGCCGCGGCGCGGTACGCGAGCTGTGTGACCTGATCCTGCATGCGCAGGACAAGTACCAAGCGGCCATCGCGCCGTACCTGCTATGAAAATCACCGCCCGCCCCGGCGACGCCATACGCGTGATCGCGCTGTTGGTGATCACCGGCGCGCTCGCGTTCGGCAGTCTGTGGCTGGTACAAGTCATGCAACGCCAGACCGAGGATTCTCTGCCGAAAGCCGTGCGCACCGATCCCGATTTCTATGTCCAGCAGTTCAATTTCGTCCGCATGGCAAAAACCGGCGAGCCGCGCTACAACCTGACCGGCACCGAACTAAAGCACTATCCGGGCGACGATTCCTATCTCGTACAAAGCCCCGTCATGCACAGCTACGGCAAGGACAGGCCGCCGATGGTTAGCACCTCGCGCTACGCCACCGTAAAGAATAACAACAGCGAAATCCGCATGTACGACAACGTGCATATCGATCGCCCGGCTTCGGCCACCAAGCCGCGCTTCCAGTTGAAGACTTCCTACCTGCTGCTGCTGCCGGACGAAGATGCGATGACGACGCCCAAGCCGGTCGAACTGCAACAGGGCATTTCCGTACTGACCGGTACCGGCATGTACGCCAACAACGCCACCGGCGAATTCAAGCTGGACGGCAACGTCAAGGGCCAGTATCAGGCCCCGGCCGCAAAGAACTGATTCCGGCACGCTCATTACAGAGAACGTTTTCATGACACGACTGCTTTCCGTATTCCTCATCCTTGCCGGCCTGATCGCTGCGACCGGTGCGCACGCCGAAAAGGCCGATCGCACCAAGCCGACCAACGTCGAAGCCAATCAAATGGAGTACGACGACGTCAAGCAGGTCAACGTCTTCGTCGGCAACGTGGTGCTGACGCGTGGAACGATCCTGATGAAATCGGCACGCATGGTCGTCACGCAGGATCCCGAGGGCTATCAGTTCATGACGATGTATGCACCGCCGAACGGACTGGCCAGCTTCCGCCAGAAGCGCGATGGCGGCCCCGATCAGTGGATCGAAGGCGAGGCGGAACGCATCGAATACGACGACAAGAACGAAGTCATGAAGCTCTTCACGCGCGCCAAGATGCGTCGACTGGAGAACGGCAAGATCACCGACGAAGTCGCCGGCGAATATATCTCCTACGACACGCGCGCCGAATTCTTCACCGTACACAACACATCGTCCGGCGACAGCAAACCAGGCGCCGGCCGCATCAAGGCCGTGATCCAGCCGCGCGCCGAGAAGAAGGAAAACTGAGATGTCGAGCAAACTGATCGTCAACGGATTGCAGAAAAGCTATGGCGCACGCCAGGTCGTGCGTGACGTCGCGTTGCAAGTCGAGAGCGGCGAAGTGGTCGGCCTGCTTGGCCCGAACGGCGCCGGCAAGACCACCTCGTTCTACATGATCGTCGGCCTCGTGCCGTCGGATGCCGGCCAGATCGAACTGGACGGCACCGATATTTCGCGCCGCCCGATCCATGAACGCGCGCAACTCGGCCTCTCTTATCTGCCGCAGGAAGCCTCAGTCTTCCGCAAGCTCAGCGTCGAAGACAATATCCGCGCCGTGCTGGAACTGCAGCGCGTTAACGGCAAGGCGCTGTCCAAGGATCAACTCGAACAACGGCTTGATACGCTGCTGGCCGATCTGCAGATCGAAAAACTGCGCGAGAACCAGGCCATGTCGCTGTCCGGCGGCGAACGCCGTCGCGTCGAGATCGCGCGCGCTCTCGCCACCAATCCGCGCTTCGTGCTGCTGGACGAACCGTTCGCCGGCGTCGATCCGATCGCCGTCATCGAAATCCAGCGCATCGTGCGTTTCCTGAAGGAACGCGGCATCGGCGTGCTGATCACCGACCACAACGTGCGCGAAACGCTCGGCATCTGCGACCGCGCCTACATCATCAATCAAGGTGCGGTGCTGGCCAGCGGCCGGCCCGACGATATCATTTCCAACGAATCCGTCCGCCGCGTCTATCTCGGCGAACACTTCCGCATGTAAGCGCGAAGAGAATCACCATGAAGCAATCCCTGCAACTACGCGTCTCCCAGCATCTGGCTCTGACGCCGCAATTGCAGCAATCCATCCGCCTGCTGCAACTGTCGACACTGGAATTGCATCAGGAGATCGAACAGATCCTGGCCGACAATCCGATGCTGGAACGCACCGACGATCCGCTCGACAATGCCGTGCGCCTGCTGGCGGACGGCGCCGTCAGCGCCGGCAACGGCACTGCGCCGGATGGCGATGCCCCGACAGAATCGCCTGCACCATCTACTGAAGCTGAATCGTCCTTCGAATCCGGCGATCTGCCGAATGCCGAAGGCAACAATGCCGACGGCAACGCCGACAACAGCGACTGGAGCTTCGACGATGTTGCCCGCACGTCGAAATCGGCATCTCCGGATGACGACGACGCCCGCCCGCAACTGGAAGCGCATGAAGTCACACTGCGCGAGCATCTACTCGAACAGGTGTCCGTCACCGTACGCGAACCGCGCGATCGCGCTCTGCTCGAACTGATCATCGACGCACTGGACGACAACGGCTATCTGGAAGAAAGTCTGGAAGAAATCCATGCGCGCCTGCCGGAAGAACTTGAAATCGAGCCGGAAGAATTGTCGGTCGCCCTGCGCCTGCTGCAAAGCTTCGATCCGGCCGGTATCGGCGCGCGCGATGCATCTGAATGTCTGGCCCTGCAGATTCGCCGGATGGAAGGCATTCCGTTCGTCACACGGCGCATGGCACTGAACATCGTCGAAAACCATCTCACGCTATTCGCACAGCGCGACTTCAACAAATTGCGCAAGGCACTCGATTGCGACGATGAAGATCTGCGCGAAGCGCAGGCCGTCATTCGCCAATGCAATCCGCATCCCGGCGCGGTCTTCGCCAGCGATGCCTCCGATTACGTGGTACCGGACGTCATCGTCAAGCGTACGCGCAACGGCTGGCAAGTCATGCTCAATCACGAAGTAATGCCGCGCCTGCGCGTCAATGCGATGTACGCCAGCATCCTGAAGCAGAACAAGGGCGAAGGTTCGCTCGGCACGCAACTGCAGGAAGCCAAATGGCTGATCAAGAACATGCGCCAGCGCTTCGATACGATCCTTCGTGTGGCACAGGCCATCGTCGAGCGTCAGCGCAATTTTTTCTCGCACGGCGCGGTCGCGATGCGCCCTCTTGTTTTGCGCGAAATTGCTGATACACTGGGTTTACACGAGAGCACAATTTCTCGTGTTACCACCCAGAAGTACATGCTCACTCCTCATGGAATGTTCGAATTGAAATACTTTTTCGGCAGCCATGTTGCGACGGAAGCAGGCGGAGAAGCATCCTCTACCGCGATACGGGCCCTGATCAAACAATTGATAGGAGCAGAAGACCCGAAAACACCTTTCTCTGACAGCAAGATTGCAGACATGCTGGCGGAACAAGGGATCGTAGTAGCGCGGCGCACCGTTGCCAAATACCGCGAAGCCCTTAAAATTCCACCGGTCAATCTGCGCAAATCGTTGTAATCCTTCCGGATTTGTTTGTGTAGTGTGCATTACGTCACTGTGTTCGGCGCAGCCGGCAACGGTGCCTGGACCGCCAGTGAATTTCCTTAGGAGCGCTGTATGAATCTCACCATCAGTGGACATCACCTCGAACTGACCCCCGCCATCAGAGAATACGTACAAGGCAAACTGGAACGCATCAAACGACACTTCGATCATGTGATCGACATTGCAGTTATCCTGACTGTAGACAATCTTCCCGAGAAAGAAAAACGCCAGAAAGCCGAAATTAACCTACGCGTCCGAGGCAAAGACCTACACGCGGAAAGCATCGCGGACAACCTGTATGCCGCCATCGATCTGCTGATCGACAAACTGGATCGTCAGGTGATCAAATACAAAACGAAACTGCAGGATCACCAGCACGAGGGCATCAAACGATTGCCGGACAATGCAGAGGCTGCTGCCTCGTAAGAGAAACATTTCGGCCGAGCTTGGCCGTCAATGAAGAAGGGCGCGAATTGCGCCCTTTATTCATTCTGCCCCACGTTTCTCGCTTTGGAATTGAATTGGCCGATCCAGCTGGATGGAAATCCGCATATGCGTTTTAACTGGGACGCCATCAATTTCACCGGGATGAAATTCTGCCGTGCCAAAAGCCTGCTGCAATTTCACTTTTCCTTCTTCGGATAGCGTGTCGTTTCTTTCTATATCGACACGATCGACATCACCGTACTCACCGATCCAGAGATGTGCGACAACAATCTGCGGTTCTACCCCATCGAGTCTCAACATCAATTCTGTCGGCACATCCACCTTCACCAGCGGCTTTTGAGTCAGTTCGCGGGTTTCGTAATACCGTACTGTGGGCAATATTGCCTGCTCACCCATCGATGGAGATATAGAAATATCACCCTGCTTCACCGCGCGCTTTGCTCGCACCTCTTTCGCTGAACGATCTTCCGTTAATGTGGCCACCTCTCGACGCAATTCGACAGGAAGAAGGTCTACATGGACGAGATCAGGAATCTTCTGCGGGAGAGGAAACGTCTCAATGAACAGCACGGAAATGAGGGCGGCATGCGCAATCGCTACCGCCCCCATGCAAAGAATCGGAACTGATGACAAGGCGCCATGCCGCATCATCGACAAATCAGTCGACAATCAATTCACGCCAGGAAACCCTGCGTGCGGACGTTCCTCCGGAACCTGTTTCAGGATTGCTCTGCGGTGTAGTCTTACCGCTGGTGTCCGTCACCAGCGTGATCGTTTTTCCGTTATCCAACTTCAGAAAACGCAAACCCGCCACCAATGAATTACCCCGCAGTCGCTGGCCCACCGTCCCATCCGCCTCAATAAAACTGCCCGTGCGGAAGTCGAAGAAATACAGCCATGCGTATCCCCCAACAGTACAGGCATTCTGTTCCGGCACATTACCGGCCACAACCAGAATCCCTAACTGCTGTTGCATATCCACATTGACACGCTCTCCCGGGGACTCATTGTTCGGATTCAGATCGACATACCATCCGGAATTCGTATTCCAGTTCACCGGATTGCTCGATGCCTCACGCTCTGTTCCCGCCTCATTCGTAGTCAGTGTCTGCTGAACAAAAGTCGTGTCCTGGCGCAACAGGCCATAACCCGCATCCGTCAGTTTATCCTTGATGGCATAAATGGATTGCTGCGACTTGTCATTGCGATCGTTATTGCCGAGATATTTCCCGGTTCCTATCGTTACGACAGCATAACGTGTACCGCCCGTCTCGATTTCACTCAGCAACGGACGCGTGGTAATCGGTTGGATTCCGACTGAGCCGACATTTCCCAACTCTGCCAATTTAGTTGCCTCCGCTCCTTCCGGCAGTACAAGATCATCCGTATCGAAACGCCACACATTGCCCAATAGATCGCCGCCGTAGAAACGCTTGGCCGTATTGTCGTTCAAGCTATCGACCCAGCCGTTGATCTTCGCCAAGCCGCTCGGCGTACTTGAACTGCCCGCGGTCGTACTTAGCTTCAGCAAAAGGTGACCAGTATTGGCATTCAGTAGATAAAGATGTCCCTTGCCATCACCGCTCGTATTGTTGTAACCGGATGTGAGTGCGACGACCCAGGTTCCGTCGGCACGTTTGGTGATAATAGGATTGCCGTAACTCAGCCCCATGTCCGCGTCGTCAGCATCGGTAAAATTCCACAACGCCTTGGGACTGTCCGGATTAGTGATGTCAAGAGCGTAATATCCCTTCCCGCCCTTATTCAGTCCGCCGACGAGAATAGTCTTCCATTCGTTGGCCTGACATGTCGTCGTAGGTGCATTAGGGCAGATATCGCCCACCGATGGCGAACCATCCACATAATATTGATGCTTGGATGCATAGTTCTTGTCAGCCAGTTTGTACAGATTCGGCAAGACCATCGGTGGAATATATGCCCACCGCTCAGCGCCCGTCGTTGCATCGAAGGCATGCAGCATACCGTCATTGGCGGCGGCGTAAACCGTTGCGGCCCGGTTGGCCTGCGTCACGTCCCGGAACGTCGCGTAATTTTCATCCACATATGGGAATGTCGGTTTCTTGATATAGACAGGCTGCGCTCCCACCATGTCACCCAATACATGTTCACGGTCTCGATAAAGTAAATCTGTGTTATCGGCCTGCTGCTCATTTCCGCTCTGCCCACGAAGAAAGTTCACCAAGGTTTCTCCTTCGTCCACCTTCTTGCGCGCATTATCGTCAAGGTCGGGGCATTGTGATAACGGCAGTGAGTCGCTACCTGAACACTTGTTCATGAACAAAGCTTTTTCGTCGTCATTCAACACATCCAATACATTCGATGGATCTGTCTTTCTCCAGGCAAACAACTTCAGTTTGTTCGAAGCATCACGATCATAGGTATAAATTGTTCGAGTGTCGGACGTCGTGGTGACTTTCTGATCCAGTTGTGCTTGCGCACTCCAAACAACCGTATTTGATACTTCACCCGTTGTCGGATCGATGGTTTTCGCCTGTAAATCGCCATCCCATTTGACGGTGCGATACAGTGCAATAAATAGCTGATTATCTCCTGCTACCGGCTCAAGCGTACTGGTAGAAGCCGATGCAGCAGCTCCGGTACGAGCACTAACACCAGCAAGCGCATTGCTAAGGCCCGATACCAAATCGTCCGCCTTTTGCGCACTGTAGTATGTGCCTCTGCCATTGAGAGCCGCATGCCAGAGATCGTCGATCGCCGTTGGACTGTCCGCTTCCGCAACCGGCCACTTGACTACTCCTTGCGTCAGTTTCGTCAACGTGTCAGCGTTGTACTCCAATGAGCCACTCACGCCCAATCCTAGCGTGAACGTGGTCATGTGCTGATGAATCGCATTATCAGCTCCCGAGCCGGGAACATTGTTTTTTCCGATATCAATACCTGCGCCTAATGCGCCAGTAGCACCATCGCTCCGCAAATCCGTCTGATAGTAGTACATGGCAACATCGGACAATGTACCGCTGCTTTTTTTATCATCCCGCAAAGGACGTGGCACATCACTACCACCATCTTCATTGCCTATGGATGTACCATCGATTTTGTAACCGGCACTCCCATTCCAATATCCATCCGTCGCCAAAATCGCAAAATTCTGTTGGCAAGAATATTGAATCGGATCGTTATCCCCCGTAAGTAATTTTCCGGCGTACATACGTCCGACCTTGGACAAAGCTGCCCTTAATGGTGTGCCGCCGCTTGGCACGGCATCATATAACTTCTTGTACCACTTGTTCTTCTGACCGCTTCCATCCGAAGCATATGTAAAGTCCGCGATTTGCTGAAACTCCGAACTTTGTGAATCAGTCCCTGTATTGCTATGGGTGGTATAGCCGATCCTGTAATTGTCTCCAATAGACTTGAACGCCAAGCCGGCTGCCGTCTTCATGGACAGAATACGAGTGCGGTAATAGCTGTACCAATTAGCAAAGTTTTTTGCCTCACTAGAAGTGCTCGTCACCGTATGCTTAACGAAGACGCTATATCCTGGGTTACTCCCTTCGTTACTATTGCACTGCCGATAAAACTCCTTAGTTGTATCGACGTCTCCATTTGCCTTATAAACAAATCCAAGGGTCTTTTCACTTCCTCTATATGTATAGTAATAGCTATCTTTTAAATCTCTAGTGCCATCAGACGTGTCAAAGCCGTCATCCCATGCCTTACTGAAATTCGCATCAGGGTAACTTGTTCCATCCGCATATACCGGAGGGGTATATACAACATTCGGATTGTAATAAACACCATTACATTGACTAGCTCGCTCCCCATAAGGCGGAGGAGAATTCCAGCTGCGACGGTCACCATTATTGTCTCTGGCCGAACTGAAATTAGCCACATCCGGCAAATAATCCCACGCCATACTTCCCGAGTCATCGAGAATAAACATCACGTTCGGCTTGACGACACTGTCTGATGAAGAGGCCAGCGGCGTATCGGAGATATCTGTCTCAGCATAAGCATGCGTCGTAAATAACAACAGGCTGGCAAGAGCAATTTTTCTCAGATAATCGTTCTTCATCACTTCTCCCGAGCTGCATAACGACGGACGTATGCAACAGTAAATAGGTAGGCTCAATAATGGACAATAGCTTGCACAAAGCTTGTCGTGTTACGCGGGCCAAGCACACGCGTAGTAATTCGATAATAGGGAACTGGCTCGCCGGCAAAGCGCTTATCGCCAGGTTGAGGCGCATCTCGACCGGCGCCTACATCGTCAGCGCTCTGATAGGTAACGCAGGAATTGTCCTTATCGTTATAGCCAAGCGGCTTACTGCACAAACGATGGATAATGTAGGAGTAGGTGTACAGCACGGCATCCCCGTCCTTTACCTCTACAGCAGCGGAGGGTTGGATGCAACTTGTCGCACCAAGACTACTGCAATTATTGTGATCCCAGTCGATCGCTGATGAAGTGATGTTCTTATTCGTGACATCTAGCGCATCCTGACTGGTAGCGTAGTAGCCATTGCCTTCCAGATCCGCATTCAGGCTACTTCCGCCCTGCTTCCCGCTCAACCATGTAATGCCAGCTTCGATTCCCGCATCCGCAGCAAGCGATGCTCCCTGACGGAATGCCAAATTGCCTGCCGCCAAATTGCCCGTATCGACTGAACGCACCAAGGCAATGCCAGCCAATGCCATGGCGACCAGTACGATCAATGCGATCAGCAGAACTACGCCCTGCTGTCGCTTGCAAATATCATGACGCATCGCTTTCCTTCCACATCATATTGCGCAAGGGAATAACGTTCTCGAATTTCTTGTAGCGATAGCATTTCCAATCGTCATCACCACCGCTGACATCGATCGCCCCACCCGCCCAGGTAGGTGCATTCTTCGTCACATCGCACACACCTTCGGCATTCGGTTTTTCCTTTAAGGGACTACGTGCGACGATCACCATACGTACCGCCGCAATGCGTGCAATATCGTCAGGATCCGGGTCGGTCGTGGGATATACGGTGCCATCGCCATCGGCATCGATCATCGTGGCACTCCATGTATCAACTCTGGGGGCTGCTTGGTTCCCGGCACGCGTATCGAAACCGTACTCGGCCTGCATATTCACAATATCGGCGGCAACAGCACGTTCGGTCCAGACATTGTCTGCACTCGTATATTCCTCAAGCACCAGATTGCCGCCACTAAGGGAATACCTTCGGTCAATCAAGCCTCCCAGGTTGAGCACATGCGCGCCGACGTTGTAGCCACCTGTCGGAAAAATATTGGCGCCACCTGGTGGGTTCCATGGACTCGTGTTTTGATGATGAACTTGGACATTGCCGTTCGGGATGCCAGTTGCCTGCATCAATGTGCAATCCTTACCGTCCTCGTAAGCAACCAGCAAATCGCCGACTACAATGCCAAGAGTCGTGTCGAGAAAGATATTGGTTGCCTGAGGCGGATGGTCGACGGTGATTCTGCTCGGAACACTCCAGTTAGTCTTGGAGCTGGCCAGTATTTCGATGCTGTCCGGCGCGCCATCACCGCCGTTGGTGATCACTACAGGCACAAGGGACAAATTGCCGATTTCAGCGCCATCGTAATATCGCCTGACGGTACATCCCAACGCACTCAATGCGCTCAGGCCATACCCTGCCATGCGGACATCGCGTTCGACGGTATATAAAGCTGTCACGCCATTCGTCTGTGCATCGGAACCCGTCGTCGTCGTACGCTTCTGCCCTTCGAAAACCGACGATACCTGCATGATGATCAGCACGCCCAGCATGCCAATGGCGATGCCAACCATGATCTCGATCAGACTGAAGCCACGTTTGCGCCGTACAGAAGGCGAATAAACACGCATCGAAATCTCCCGGCTAATCGTGAATATGGGTTACGGCGGCATACTGATGTTGCTCCGTATCGCCGGGCGCCTGCCAGTACACGGTTACCGTCACCATATTGTCGCCATCGATGGCAATCGTCGGCGCATTGTCGTCACCCACACCCGGCAAGGTTTCTTCTACTTTTTCCTTCCAGGCTGCGTACTTGGCACCTTCCGACGCACTACCATAAGCGGAGGTCAAGGCAGCGTTCGTTTTATCGCCGACCCACATTTCGCCAATTACCTGATTGACCAATAGACTGGCTTCGCTCCTGTACTTGGCACTGGCCGTATTTTTGACCGATACGCCAAGCATGGCGACCAGAGCCAATATGCCCATGGAAAAAATCAGAATCGCGATCAGGCTTTCCAGCATGACTGAGCCGCGCTGCTTGGAAGCAGAAATTTGCATAATGGTCATGAGCAGCCCTGTAGATTGTCAGCCAGCGCATGCTGTGGGTCGCACATACGAATCAGTCCGCCGGAACCGACGATGATGACAAGTCTGCGCGCCTCATTCGAGGCCGCATTGATGAAGTCGATGCGAGTAATATCCGTACCAACATTCGCGGCAGGGATAGCGCCCAGACCATTGAAGGTCACCCCCGCGCCGTCTTCGCCGGATAGGCCGGCCCCAGCTACCAGCGCAGTGCTGTATTGCGTCGCGGGCACGGGCGTCGGAGGATTCTCCGTACTGATACCGACACGTGCATTGCCTCCACCTTCCGCATCCGAGCGTTGCCTTAAAACTTCGCCACAAGCATCACCCGCAACCACGCATACCGTCCATGCAACGGTGCCGGTAGCACTCGTAAGATTGAAACGCACATGTGCGTTACGCCGCACCGCTTCGTTACGCGCAAGCTGCAGACCATCCAGAACGGATTCCGCTGCCGTACGAACCTGCGTATTCTGAATCCACTGCCCGAACATGGGCACACCGGCCGCCAGAAGAATGGAAAGGATCGCTATCCCGATCAGCAATTCGATCAGGCCCACGCCACGTTGCCGGCTGCACATCAGCAACTACCGCCTTTCTTGGTCACCCAGCATGAGACTGGACTACTAGTCGACACGGTTCCCCATTTTTCCGGCAGCTTCGTGGTTTTACGGTTGCCGTTCTCATCTATCGTATAAACGAAATCGCCCATCCCGCCCGCTGCGGCGCCGGTAGCAGTGATCGTATAACCTTGTCCTCCCTCATCGAGAACGCACGCAAACGTGAAATCCTTCTCCGCAGGATCCTTTATGCCACCGCATTTGCCATCGTCTTCGTAAGTCCTGTTGTCCTGATAATACTGTTCCAACTGGATACGCATGCCGGCCAATCCGTTGGTCGCCTCCGGTATCTTTCCTCGCGTGACATAATCGGTATAGGCAGGAAGGGCGACAGAAGCCAGAATCGAAATGATCACGACCGTAATCATGACTTCGATCAGTGTGAATCCGCTCTTGTACCGAACGGCAGAATATGACTTTTCTTGCATGGCAATCCCCCCTTTTTTGCAAATGTAAAATTGTCCGTTCATGATTGCCATTCCATCCCGACAAACGGTTGATTCTTTCACTTGAGCGGCATCCCTCAGTCACACTCGCGCCACTATGAACGCCCACCTGTCAGCCGACGTCATTTGCTCTAGCGGGATCCTGACGCTGAATCGACCTGCCGCGCTCAACTCGCTGTCGCTTGAGATGATCCGCGCTCTGACAAAAGCATTGTCGGATTGGAAAGAGAAGGACGACATCCATGCCATCGTCGTGCAAGGCAGCGGCGCCAAAGCCTTCTGCGCCGGCGGCGACCTCCGTTTCTTTTATGATGTCGTTCGTGAAGAAGGTAGGGTCGCCTCCTCCCGGCTGGAGGCATTCTTCACAGAGGAATACACGCTCAACCATCAGATCCACCATTACCCCAAACCTTACATTGCCCTGCTCGACGGATTGGTCATGGGCGGCGGCATGGGAATTTCACAGAGCAGCACGCCGCTGCGCATGCGCATCGTCACAGAACGCACCCGCATGGCGATGCCGGAGGTGAATATCGGTCTGTTTCCGGATGTGGGTGGCGGATACTTCCTTTCGCGGATGCCGGGCGAAACGGGCACATGGATGGCGCTGACTGGCGAATCTATCGGTGCCGCAGATGCATTGCATACCGGGTTGGCCGATACCTTCGTTCCGGCTGAATCTCTGCCTGCACTGCGTCGCATGCTGGAGGAAACGTCCGGTGCCGACCATATTCATCTGGCCAGACAGTACTGTGCGCCGTTTGCGGAAAGACTGGATACCGATTCCGGCACGCTCGTCCGGCACCGCCAGCTGATCGACAAACACTTCTCGCTGGCTAGCGTGCAGGACATCATGCGTTCTCTGGCCGAGGATACCGATCCGTTCGCCCAGAAAACTAAAGCCATCATGCGGAAGCGTTCGCCGTTAATGTTGTGCGTAACACTTGAACAACTGCGCCGCAGCCGCACAATGACGATTACCGAATGCCTGCGCATGGAACGCACGATGATGCATCACTGTTTCGAACATCCGGATGCAATGGAAGGAATACGGGCCGCCATCATCGACAAGGACAACCGGCCGCAATGGCAGCCTTCCTCTGTCGAAGCAGTTTCACGCGATATGGTGCAGCGATTCTTTTCACCTGTATGGCCGGATGATGCGCATCCGTTGCGTGGGCTCGCCTGACCGGCGACACCTCTCTTACATCTCGTCAATCAGGAACAGGCGCTTGTGTTCGCGAATCGCGTAGCGATCCGTCATCCCGGCGATGTAGTCGGCAATTTCGCGGGCCTGTGCCGATATGCCAACTGAGGATTCGGTCAACGGAAGTTGATAATCCGGCGGTAGCAGATTCGGTTCACGCATGAAGGCATCGAACAATTCGGCAACGATGCGCCGCGCCTTGCTGGTCATGCGATTCACCTGATAATGCCGGTAGAGATTCTCGCGCAGAAAGCGCTTCAGCAAAGCGGCGTCTGATTGCATTGCGTCGGAAAACGCAATCAGCGGCGGCGCATTGCGGACATCGTCGACGCTTTGCACGTTCGCATCCCGAATACGCTGCTGCGACGTACGAATCAGATCGACGATCAATGCATTGATCATCCTGCGTATCGTTTCGTTGATGGCACGCCGGCCAATAATGCCTGGATAGGCTTGCTCGACTTCATGTCGATGCCGCGCATAGAAATCGATTTCATCGAGCTGCTGCGTCGTCAGCAAACCCGAACGCAAACCGTCGTCGATGTCGTGATTGTTGTAGGCGATCTCGTCGGCGAAATTGGCTAGTTGCGCTTCCAGTGACGGTTGCTTCTTTTCGATGAAGCGACGGCCTATCTCGCCGAGCTTTTTTGCATTGTTCAGCGAGCAATGCTTGAGAATACCTTCGCGTGTTTCGAACGTCAGGTTCAATCCGTCGAACGCACCGTAGCGCTGTTCCAGTTGATCGACCACGCGCAGGCTCTGCAAATTGTGTTCGAATCCCCCGTATTCGTTCATGCAGGCGTTCAACGCATCCTGCCCCGCATGGCCGAACGGCGTATGCCCGAGATCATGCGCCAGCGAAATCGCTTCGACCAGATCTTCATTCAACTTCAGATTGCGGGCGATCGAGCGGGCGATTTGCGCGACTTCGATGCTGTGCGTCAGCCGCGTGCGGAACAGATCGCCTTCGTGATTGACGAAAACCTGCGTCTTGTATTCGAGGCGTCGGAAAGCCGTGGAATGGATGATGCGGTCGCGGTCGCGCTGGAACTCGCTACGCGACGAAGGCGCTTCTTCCACGAAGCGGCGGCCCGCCGATGCCTCGGAACGGGCCGCATAGGGAGCGAGATGGATTTCGATATCCATCGACCTGTATCAAGCCTTGGTGCAGGCCGCGAGCGTCTGCTGCAGCACGTCCATCGGAACCGGCATGATGACGGTCTTGCCAAGCGGCTTGAGCAGGATGAACTTGATCTGGCCGCCTTCGTTTTTCTTGTCGACTTCCATCAGCTCGATCCAGCGGTCGCCCAGATCGGGAGCTACCGTCGGCAGTCCGGCGGCCTTGACGACAGCGGTAATGCGCGCCTTGGTATGTTCGTCGATGAAACCCAGTCGATGCGACAGATCCGCTGCCATCACCATGCCGCAACCGACCGCTTCACCGTGCAGCCAGACGCCGTAACCCATACCAGCCTCGATGGCATGACCGAAGGTGTGACCAAAATTGAGGATGGCACGCAGGCCGCCTTCGCGTTCGTCCTGACGCACGACGTCCGCCTTGATCTCGCACGAACGCTTGATCGCGTAACCCAGCGCCGCCGCATCCTTCTTCACCAGTTTGTCGATATTGGCTTCGATCCAGTCGAAGAAAGGCGGATCGATGATCGCACCATGCTTGATGACTTCCGACAGGCCTGCGCTGAGCTCGCGCGCAGGTAGCGTATTCAGCGTGGACGTATCGGCCACCACCGCCTGTGGCTGGTAAAAGGCGCCGATCATGTTCTTGCCGAGCGGATGATTGATGCCGGTCTTGCCGCCGACCGACGAATCGACTTGCGACAGCAGCGTGGTCGGCACCTGCACGAACGGTACGCCGCGCATGTAGGCAGCTGCCGCAAAGCCGGTCAGGTCGCCGATGACGCCGCCGCCGAGCGCAACCAGCGTCGTCTTGCGATCGCATTTTTCGGCGAGCAGTACGTCGAACACCTTCATCAGGCTGGCCCAGTTCTTTTCCTCTTCGCCATCCGGCAGCACGATCGGCACGACCTGCTTGCCGGCAGCGGTCAGCGCCGCAGTAATCTGTTGCAGATAAAGGGGGGCAACCACAGTATTGGTCACGATGGCGACACGCTTTCCGGGAATTTTGCCCGCGACCACCGTCTTGTCGCCGAGCAATCCCTGCCCGATCGTGATCGGATAGCTGCGGTCGCCCAGATCGACATTCAGCGTCTGGGAAGTGGAAAGCGGTGGCGTCATGGCGTGCCTTGATGAAGAGTGATGTCCGCAATCCTGAACGCCCTGGCCGAACTCCGGCCCCAGTTGCGACAGGATCGATTGCATCAGGAATTGTACGTTAGGACGACCGGTATCGATGACGAAGTCGGCAACTTCGTTGTAGAGCGGTTCGCGAATGCGCGTGAGGTCTTCCAGCGTCTTGCGCGGATCGGCATTTTGCAGCAGGGGGCGATTGCGGTCGTGGCTGGTACGTTGCAGCAGGCTGTTGACGCTGGCACGCAGGTAGATGACGGTGCCGCGTTCTTTCAGGTAAGCGCGGCTTTGCGGATTCAGCACGGCGCCGCCGCCGGTCGCCAGCACGATATCCTGCTGGCTGGTGAGATCGCGAATGACTTCCGCCTCGCGCTGGCGAAAGCTGGCCTCTCCTTCGATCTCGAAAATCAGAGGAATCGAGGCGCCGGTGCGCGCCTCGATTTCGTGATCGGAGTCGACGAAACGCTTGTTCAGCCTTTTAGCCAGCGCCTTGCCGACCGTCGTTTTGCCGGCCCCCATGAGGCCGACCAGGAAAATATTACCGCTCACTGCACATACTTTCTTCAGGTGCGGCAGCCGATATGGCGCCGCCTACACCCGGCATCCTACCTGATTGCAACCTCGTCGTTCAAAACACGCGGGGTCAGGAAAATCAGCAGTTCCGTTTTTTCGTTGACCTTGCCGGTCGTCTTGAACAGGTTGCCGAACAGCGGGATATCGCCGAAGAACGGCACCTTGCTGATATTCGAGCGATCCGTCTGCGTATAAATACCGCCGATGACGACCGTGCCGCCATTGTCGATCAGCACTTGCGTCTTGATGTGCTTGGTGTCGATCGCGAAGCCCGCGCGCGTTTCGGCACCGACGCTATCCTTGTTGACGTCCACATCCAGGATGACGTTGCCGTCCGGCGTGATCTGCGGCGTCACTTCCAGCTTCAAGTTGGCTTTGCGGAACGAAATGCTGGTCGCGCCGCTGCTGGTTGCTTCCTGATACGGCAATTCCGTACCCTGCTCGATCAGCGCTTTCAACTGATCCGCCGTGATGACGCGCGGACTGGAAATCACCTTGCCCTTGCCGTCGGCTTCCAATGCGGACAATTCGAGGCCGATGAAACGCGTCATCGCCGAATTGAACAGCGTGAGCGCCACGGTGCCGGCTGGATTGGAATTGATGTTCGGTGCCGGCAGATTCACCGAATTGCCGCCCAGCGTAGGAAGCGCCAGTCCGGTCGTCGTACCACCGGAAGGCGTGGCTTGATTGCCGCCTAACTGGTAATTGCCCTGGCCCGTCACGCCGAATGACAGTTTCGCACCCAGATTGCGGCTGAACGAATCCGTTGCCTCGACAATGCGCGCCTCGATCATGACTTGGCGCGTCGGAATATCCGTTTTCTTCACCAGCGAACGAATCTCTTCCAGTTTGGAAGGGATATCGGTGATGAACAACTGGTTGGTACGCGGATCGACCACGGCGCTGCCGCGCTTGGTCAGAATGCTGCGTGCGCCACCGCCGGTGTCATCGATACCGAAGATCTTCTTGAACGATTCAGCCTTCTGATAATTGAGCTGGAAGGTTTCTGTCCTGACCGGCTCCAGATCGGCAATCTGCGAACGTTGCTCCAGTTCCAGCTTTTCCTTCGTCAGCAGTTCATCGCGCGGCGCAATCCAGATCACGGTGCCGTTCTTGCGCATGTCCAGCCCCTTGGCCTGCATGACGATGTCCAGCGCCTGATCCCACGGCACATCTTTCAGACGCAGCGTCAGGTTGCCGCTGACGGTATCGCTGGTGATGATGTTCAGGCCGGTGAAATCGGCAATCACCTGCAGCACGGCACGCACATCGACGTTCTGGAAATTGAGCGACAGCTTTTCGCCGCGATAGTCACGCGTGCCCATGCCCAGCTTGTTCGGTTCTTCCTTGATCTGCTTGACCTCGACGACCAGCTGCGAATCGCTCTGATAGACGCTGTGCTCCCAGGCACCTTTCGGCTCGATCGTCATATGGACGTTTTCACCGCGCTGCTGCGTCGTGATGATGTTGACCGGCGTGCCGAAATCGGCGACGTCCAGGCGACGGCGCAGCACGTCCGGCAAGGTCGTCCTCATGAAATCGACTTCGATCTTCTTGCCTTCCTGACGCACGTCCACCACCGTCTGGTCGCTGGGAAGACCGATGACCACACGTCCCTCGCCATTGCTGCCGCGACGGAAATCGATGTCGCGCAATGTCTGCGACGACACCGGCGCTACCGGTGCGGCAGAAGCAACGGGCACACCAGCCGCATTCAGCGCCTTGGCAGGGCCACCCGAACCATCAATCGTCACGATGACGTCATTACCCTCCACGACAGTCGCGTAATTCAGCGAACGCTGCAGATTGAAAACCAGACGCGTCCGGTCGCCAGCCTGCACGACATTGACGCTACGCACGTCGCCCAGGCCGATATCCTGCAGCCCTTTGCCCGTGCCGTTGCCGGTATTCGAAAAATCCAGCGCAATTCGGGAAGGATTCGTGATCGCGAAACCCAGCGGCGCCTTGGCCACCGGATTCTTCATCGCCACTTTCACGATGACGCTGCTTCCCTGTTGGGCGGCAGCGATCGACTGAATCTCGTTCTGCTGCGCCATGGCGGTGCCGCCGATCAGCGCAAAGACGATAAACGCAAACAGTTGCCGCATTTTTTGCAAGCCTCCCCGCGAATTGTTCGATTGTTGTTTTTGTAGCGACATCATTTTTGCGTCTCCTGCAACTCTAGCTTGGCTTCGCGCTCGACCCACTCGCCGGACGCATCCTGAACCGTTTCAACAATCTCCACCGCAGAATCGGTAATGCGCGTCACACGCCCCAGATTCTGTCCGATGTAGTTGCCCACCTTGACGTGGAAGACCGACTTGTCCACCAGCAGCACGCCATATGTCAGCCCCGGCTTGATCAGCGTGCCGACCATATGCATGGTGTCCAGCGGATAGCTTTCCAGCGGTTCGCGCCGGCGATCGAGATCCGGCTGGATGCCGCCGCTCTTGCGCGCCTTGGCCAGTGCGCTGGCCAGCTTGTTCGGGCTGTATGGATCTTCCCGCCCCTTGGCGTCGTAGGTAAATGGTTCGAACTTCTTGGGTTCCGACAATGGCTTGATCGATGCCCGTGTGTGTTGACGGACGTCTTTCATCCACTGGCTGAGTTCCTGCACGTCGCCATCGCCGCAACCGGACAGCACGATCGGCAGTAACAACGAAAAAATCAGACGGTTCATCGCGATGCGCCTCATTTCTTCTTACCGCCTTTCTTTTTCTTGTCGGCAGCGGCCTTGCGTTGCGCGGCGATCTCTTCCTCATCCAGATAACGGAAGGTCTTGGCCACTGCGTCCAGCGTCAGCACGCTGCCGTCCTTGCCGGCCACGAGATTCATCTTGTTCAGCGTGACGATGCGCGGCATGTTGGCGATATCGCTGGTGAAGGCGCCGATGTCATGATAATTGCCGGTGATGCGGATATCGATCGGCAATTCGGCGTAGTAATCCCGGACAATGACTTGTCCCGGCTTGAACAGCTGGAACTGCAATCCGCGCCCCAGGCCGGCCTGGTTGATGTCGGACAGCAACGCATCCATCTCCGCCTTGCTCGGCAATTGCTTCTCAAGCGCGGCAACGTATTCGTTGACCTGCTCCTTCTGCTTGCGCAAGCCTTCGAGATTGACCGCCTGCTGCACCTTGGACTTGTACGCGTCCTTCAGCGAAACTTCCGCTGCCACGGCGCGATCGATGTCCGCCAGCTGGTCGCTCCAGTAGAAATACCAGCCGACGACGATAACTGCCGCAACCACGCCTACCGCGCACAACATGCGTGGCACGATCGGCCACTGCCCCGGATGCAAACCATTGAGCCCCTGGAATTGCGCGCGTACCGACCTGCTTATATGTTTAATGTCTGCCATGTCGCCCTCCCTCAGGATTTCTTCGAGGCCTTCACAGGCGCATTGTGTTTTTCACCGGCAGCTTCCTTGTCTTTGTCGCGCGGGCGTTTGATGACGACATTGATCGAGAAATCGAAGATCTTCTTCGCGTCCTTGTCCTTGCCCAGGCTGACCGAACGAATCTCGATCAAATCGGGCTTTTCCAGCCACGGCGACTGATTGCCGAGATTGCGCAGCAGTTCGGAGACGCGTTCGTTGGATTGCGCATAACCGTTCAGCGTGACCTTCTGCCCGTTCTGCTTGAACGATTTCAGGTAGACGCCCTCGGGCACCTGCGCCGCCAGTTCATCCATCAGGTAGACCGGCTGGTTGCGATCGCTTTGCAGATCTTCCACCGCCTGCTGACGTGCCTTCAGTGCCTCGATTTCCTGCTTGAGGTTGGCCACTTCCTTGATCTGCACGTCGAGCTTGGCGTTTTCGGTCTTGATGAAGTTGTTCCGCTGCTCCTGATTGGACAACTTGCTGGCGAAGTAGCCGCCGCCCAGCAGAACGATCAATGCACCGATGATGGCGCTCAGCACCATCAGTGCCGCAAATTCCTTTTTACGCTGTTTGCGTTTCTCTTCCCGATGCGGAAGCAGGTTGATCTTGATCATCGGTCGAACCTCCGCATCGCCAGCCCGCACGCGACCAGATAGGCCGGCGCCTCAGTGCGCAGCTGCTTCTCGCGTACATTGGGACCGAGCTGCATGCCCTTGAAAGGGCTGATGACGGATGCCGATACCTTGGTGTTGTCGGCAACCTTTTCGACCAGGCCGGAAATGATCGCGCAACCGCCGGCAAGAAACAGCTGATCGATGCGCGTATAGGGTGTGGAAGTGAAGAAGAATTGCATGGCGCGCGCAATTTCTGCGGCGGCGCTGTCGAGGAAGGGTTCCAGTATTTCGGTCTGGTAACCGTCCGGCAGGTCGCCGGTCTTCTTTCTGGCTTCCGCCTCCTCGTAGGACAAGCCGTAGGTCCGGACGATTTCCTGCGTCAGCTGGTGGCCGCCGAATGGCTGTTCGCGTTCGTAGACCAGTTGACCGTCCACCAGAACCGACATGTGCATGACCTGCATGCCGATCTGGAACAGGCCGAGAATCTGCCCCTGACCGCCCTTCGGCAATTGTGCCGCCAGGCGCTCGACCGCAGCGCGCGCGGCATACGATTCGATATCCATGACGGTCGGTGTCAGGCCGGCCGCTTCGGCAACGGCCACGCGATCCTCGACCTTTTCCTTGCGCGTCGCCGCCAGCATGACTTCGATGTCGTCTTCCGAATTCTCGACCGGGCCGATCACGTCGAAATCCAGACGGACTTCATCCAGCGCAAACGGGATGTACTGGCTGGCTTCGGTCTCGACCTGCAGTTCCAGCCCCTCTTCGGACAGGTCGGCCGGCAGGATGATCTTCTTGGTGATGACGGAGGCAGGCGGCATGCCCATCGCGACCAGCTTGGCCTTGGTGCCGCTTTTCTTCCACACGCGCGAAACGGCGTCCGTCACTTGCTCGATGTTCTCGATGTTGCCGTCGACCACCGCGCCGCGAGGCAGCGGCTCTGATGCAAAGCATTCGAGGCGCAATTCTTTGCCGGTATCGGAAAGTTCGACGAGCTTCACGCCCGAACTACTGATGTCCAGGCCAATCAACGGCGAATTCTTCTTGCCGAATAAGGAGCCAAAATCTAAGGCCAAGGGCAACTCTCCCCAAACGTTTATTTGTTATAGATATGAACGCGATGCCGTTTAGCTTGTCCAAGCCCGATTTAAACCGGTCCGGATGACGATGTAATGACTTTGTTAAGAAAAAACCTTTTAAAAACTTGTATTTAGCGAACTTTGATAAAACGTCGCGTTAAATCCTAGCAACAAGGGTTGAAAAGTGTAAAGCAATTTCCAACGAGTAATTTGCAAATCCGTTGCCAATTGTCCACGCGGCTCCGCAGATTTTGCAATTGCCGCTATTCCCGGACACACTCATCCCTCCGGCAACGTCGTCGCTATAATGGCGCGATACTTTTTCTCCTCTCCTTGCATGGCTTCCAAAAAATCCGCCTCCGGCGGCGCACGTGAAAACCCCCAGAAAAGCGCTCTCAATACCTTGCTGCGATATGGCCTGGGACTCATCGGATTGATCACCGGACTGGGCGTCATCGGCGCCCTGATCGTGTTTTTCACCCTGGTCATGGCTTATCCGAATCTGCCGACGCTGAATGCCCTGATCGACTATCGACCCAAGATTCCGTTGCGCATTTTCTCTGCAGATGGTGTACTGATCGGCGAATTTGGCGAAGAAAGACGCAATCTTGTCCGCAGCAAGGATATTCCGGACATCATGAAGAAAGCCGTGCTCGCAATCGAGGACGACCGTTTCTTCGAACATGGCGGCGTGGACTACATCGGCATCGCGCGGGCGGCAATCCACAACTTGGGCGGCGGCGCGCGCCAAGGCGCTTCGACGATCACGCAGCAGGTCGCGCGCAATTTCTTCCTGTCCAGCGAACAGACGCTGAAACGCAAGGTCTATGAAGCCCTGCTCGCATGGAAAATCGAGAACAACCTGAGCAAGGACCAGATTCTCGAGATTTACATGAACCAGATCTATCTGGGCCAGCGCGCCTACGGCTTCTCGTCGGCCGCGCAAATCTATTTCGGCAAGTCGCTGAAAGAGATCAGCATCGCAGAAGCCGCGATGCTGGCCGGCCTGCCGAAGGCGCCGTCCGCCTATAACCCGGTCGTCAATCCGAAACGCGCGAAGGCGCGCCAGCAATACATCCTGCTGCGCATGTATCAACTCGGCTACATCAGCCAGCCGCAATACGAACAAGCCAAGACCGAAGAAATCAAGGTCAAGACCAACAGCAGCGAATTCGGCATCCACGCAGAATACGTGGCCGAAATGGCGCGCCAGCTCACCTACGACCAGTTCAAGGACGACAGCTACACGCGCGGCCTGAACGTCTTCACGACCATCACCAAGGCCGATCAGGATGCCGCCTATCTGGCGGTGCGCCGCGGCGTGATGGATTACGAAAAGCGCCACGGCTACCGCGGCCCGGAAAGCTACATCAACATTCCGGACAACAAGGAAGAAGCCGAGGACGCGATCGAGGTCGAACTCGCCAATCACCCGGACAGCGACGATCTGGTTGCCGCCGTGGTGCTGGAAGCCACGCCCAAGCTGATCCGTGCCGTGCTGATTTCCGGCGAGGAAATCAAGATCGAAGGCGCAGGCTTGCGTTTTGCCGCGGCGATGCTGAGCGACAAGGCGCCGCCGAACAAGCGCATCAAGCGCGGTGCCGTCATCCGCGTCACGCAGGAAGGCAAGGACTGGAGCGTGACGCAGATGCCTGAAGTGCAGGCCGCATTCATCGCCGCCAACACGGCGGACGGTGCGATCCGCGCACTGGTCGGCGGCTTCGACTTCAACCGCAGCAAGTTCAACCACGTCACGCAAGCCTGGCGCCAGCCGGGCTCGTCGTTCAAGCCGTTCATCTATTCGGCCTCGCTGGAAAAAGGCCTGTCGCCGGCGACGATCATCAATGACGCCCCGATCAGTTTCGACAGCGGCCAGACCGGCGGTCCGCCGTGGGAGCCGAAGAACTACGATGGCAAATATGATGGCCCGATGACGATGCGCCGCGGCCTGATGAAATCGAAGAACATGATTTCGATCCGCATCCTGCACAAGATCGGCGCCAAGTACGGCCAGGAATACGCGACCCGTTTCGGCTTCGATGCCGACAAGAATCCGCCGTACCTGACATTGGCGTTGGGCGCCGGCGCCGTCACGCCGATGCAGATGGCCGGCGCGTATGGCGTATTTGCCAACGGCGGCTACAAGGTCAATCCTTACCTGATCTCGAAGATCACCGATGCCGACGGCAACATTCTGTCTGAAGTGAAACCGGCACGTGCCGGCGACGAAGCCAATCGCGTCATCGATGCGCGCAATGCCTTCCTGATGAACAGCATGTTGCGGGACGTCGTCAACGGCGGCACCGCCGTCAAGGCCAAGGCGTTGAAACGCACGGATCTTGCCGGCAAGACCGGCACCACTAACGATTCGTTCGACGCCTGGTTTGCCGGCTACCAGCCCAGCATCGTTGCCGTCGCATGGATGGGCTTCGACCAACCGCGCAATCTGGGCAATCGCGAAACCGGTGGCGGCCTTGCCTTGCCGATCTGGATCAACTACATGCAGAATGCGTTGAAGGGCGTGCCAATGGCCGATTTGACGATTCCGGACGGCATCATCACCGTCAACGGCGAATACTATTATGCGGAAAGCCCGCCGGAACTCGGCGTACGCAGCCTGGGCATCGGCGATGCGACCGGGACCAGCCAACCTACGCGCGACGAAGTAAAGAACGAACTGTTCTGACGCTGGTCGTTCGACGATAAAAAACGGGAAGCCTTTGCTTCCCGTTTTTTTTTACAAGCAATCAGTTCAGCACGACCGATGCCCCGCCCTGCTCGCTGACCATCTTCGACAAGGCCGCCAGCAATTCCGCACCGTCGCGCGTGCCGATCCAGTGCGTGCCATCCGATTTGAAATGGAAACCGCCGGATTTGGCTGCCACCCACAGTTCCTGCATCGCCGCCTGGCTGTTGACGATGATTTTTGTCCCGTTGTCGATAAATTCGATTTCCAGCACATTGCCGTTGCGCGAACATTCGACGTCGAGATCGCCGCTGTCGTTCACCCGCTCCAGCGCCGCCTCGATGCGGTTCAGCATGGTTTCCGCCTGCTCCAGGAATTCCGATTCGGTCATGCTACACTCCACCACGTTTCATCAAACCGTGATTCTATCGTGAAGCCCCGTTCCGGCACGTTCCGTTTTCTTCCCACCCTGGCCGCAGCTCTCGGCCTGACTTCGCTGATGGTGCTCGGCGGTTGCGGACAGCGCGGCCCGCTCTATATGCCGCAGCAAGGCAAGCCTGCTTCCGCATCGGCCCGCACGGTCGGCCCGGCAGCGACCACGCCTGCACCGGATGCAGGAACGGCGCCGTCAACCGCTTCCCCCGATTCAAAATAACCGCATTCCATGTCGCATTTTTCCTATCAGCACGGCGAACTGCATGCCGAAAACGTTCCGTTGACACGCATTGCGCAGCAATTCGGCACGCCCACCTACGTCTATTCCAAAGCAGCGCTGGTCGAGAATTTCCGCTCCTATGCCGACGCCTGCAAAAAACATGGCCGCAATAATGAAGATGGTAACGATGCGCTGGTTTGCTATTCGGTCAAGTCGAATTCCAACATTGCCGTGCTGAATCTGCTCGGCAAGCTCGGCTCCGGTTTCGACATCGTTTCCGGCGGCGAACTGCTGCGCGTACTGGCGGCCGGCGGCTCGCCACGCAAGGTGATCTTTTCCGGCGTCGGCAAATCGCGCGACGAAATGCGTCTGGCGCTGTCGCACGACATTCTCTGCTTCAACGTCGAATCGATTCCCGAACTGCACCGACTGAACGAAGTCGCGGCCGAACTGGGCAAGAAGGCGCCGGTTTCGCTGCGCGTGAATCCGAACGTCGATGCGAAGACGCATCCCTACATTTCCACCGGACTGAAGGACAACAAGTTTGGCGTCGCCTATGAAGACGCGCTGGAAACCTACCGCGTCGCCGCTTCGCTGCCGCACATAGCCGTGACCGGCATCGACTGTCACATCGGTTCGCAATTGCTGGACGACGCGCCGCTGCTGGAAGCCGTCGACAAGCTGACCGAACTGATCGATACGCTAGCTGCAGAAAACATTCACGTGCATCACCTGGACATCGGTGGCGGCATCGGCATCGATTACGACGGCGACAAACCCGTTGCCGTCGGCGACTATCTGTCCCGCCTGTTCGCAAAGATCGATGCATGGCGTACCGCCAAACACGACGACAAGCCGATCAAGGTGTTGTTCGAACCGGGCCGCTCCATCGTCGGCAATGCCGGCGTCCTGCTGACCGAAGTCCAGTTCATCAAGCACGGTGAAACAAAAAACTTCGCAATCGTCGATGCGGCAATGAACGATCTGATGCGTCCAGCCATGTATGAAGCCTGGCACGGCGTGCAGCCGGTCAGGCAACGCGATGCTGCGGCTGCGGTCTACGACGTGGTCGGCCCGGTTTGCGAATCCGGTGACTGGCTGGCGCGCGCACGCGAACTGGCGATCGAACAGGGCGATCTGCTCGCCATTCTCTCTGCCGGCGCTTACGGCATGACGATGTCGTCCAACTACAATACGCGCGGCCGCGCGGCGGAAGTCATGGTGGACGGCACGCAGGTACATCTGATCCGCCAGCGCGAATCGGCGGCCGACCTGTTTGCGCTGGAATCGCTGCTGCCACAAGCGTAAACAGCAGACAAAAAGAAAAAGCGGATGACATTGTCATCCGCTTTTTTGTCTTTCCGAAACAGCACGCCATCCATCATGCAGGCGACCGCAGCTGCTTCGCTTCTTTCGCACGCTTCTGCATCGCCCATACCGCGCGCACCAACAGCAATGCACCGACGATCACCAGAAAAATCAGCGGCTCGGTGAAATTGTTCTTGCCGGCCCGCATCCACCAGAAATGCAGCAAGCCGAGCGGCACGATCACATAGATCAGCCGGTGCAGCCATTGCCAGCGCTTGCCACCCAGCCGTTTCACCATACCGTTGGTGCTCGTCACGGCCAAAGGAATCAACAAAACGAACGCCGTGAAGCCGACAAGAATGAAGGGGCGCTTCGCTACGTCCTTGAGCATTTCCTGCACGTCGAAGAAATGATCGAACCAGAAGAAAGCCGTGAAGTGCAGCAGCACGTAAAAAAAAGCGAACAGCCCAAGCATGCGACGCAACCTGATCAGCCAATTCCATTTCGTCCATCGGCGCAAAGGCGTCACTGCCAGCGTCATCGTCAGAAAATACAGCGTCCATTCGCCGGTATTCCAGGTGATGAACTCGACCGGATTCGCTCCCAGGCCATCGGTAAAGGCACCAAACAAAAGCCGGCCGAAAGGAATCAGGGCCAGGGCAAAGATCATCACCTTGATGACGACCAGTTGCCGTTGCGAGGGATTGAATTGCATGCGTCTCCTTGCGCTACCGGTAACGCTCAGAAATATTTTCTGAGATCCATGCCGCTATACAGCGATGCCGCCTGACTGTAACCGTTGAACATCAGCGTCGGCCGCTTCTTCGTGAAGAAACCGTCTTCGCCGATGCGGCGCTCGCTGGCTTGCGACCAGCGTGGATGATCGACCTGCGGATTGACGTTCGAATAGAAACCGTATTCGTTGGGCGCCGCCAGATTCCATGCAGTAGGCGGCTGCTCCTTGACGAAACGGATCTTGACGATGGACTTGGCCGATTTGAAGCCGTATTTCCACGGCACAATGATGCGCACCGGCGCGCCGTTCTGGTTGGGCAGCACTTCGCCGTACATGCCGAGCGTCAGCAGCGTCAGCGGATGATTCGCCTCGTCGATGCGCAAGCCTTCCGTGTACGGCCAGTCCAGCACCGGATAGCGCAGGCCGTTCATCGACTGTTTGTCTTCCACCGTCACGAATTGCACATATTTGGCATTCGACGTCGGTTCGACTTTCTTCATCAGTTCGGAAAACGAATAGCCGATCCATGGAATCACCATCGACCAGCCCTCGACACAACGCAGCCGATAGATACGCTCTTCCAGCGACGCCAATTTCAGCAACGTATCGATGTCGATCGTCATTGGCCTTTTGACTTCACCCTCGATGGACACCGTCCACGGGCGTGTCTTCATCGCACCGGCATTACGCGCGGGACTGCTCTTGTCGGTACCGAATTCATAGAAGTTGTTGTAGGTCGTAGCGTCCCGATACGGCGTTTGCTTGTCGGGCACGACATAGGTGGAATTCGCCTTCGCAACCAGTTTTTGCGTAGCGGACGCGGCGAACGCTTCGCGTGTCGCCATCTCCAGCAGAGAACCGCCGGCGATCGAGCCAAGCGCAATCTGCTTGATGAAGGAACGACGCGATTCGAACACCGCGCGCGGCGTGATTTCGGATGGGAACGGCAGATCGATTCCGTTGGGCGGGCGCTTGATCAGCATGGCAGCTCCTGCAAGGCAATGGTGATATGTTGCCTGTCTGACCGGCCTGCCGCAATGGAAGTTTCGTTACGGAAAGCTAAACAATGTATCCCGGTTTCGTTACAACTTGCTTTACAGCTCGCCGTACGAATGCAAGCCGGACAGGAACATGTTGACACCGAGGAAAGCGAAGGTCGTCACCAGCAGGCCGACCACTGCCCACCATGCAGCGACGCGGCCACGCAAGCCCTTCATCAGCCGCATGTGAAGCCAGGCCGCATAGTTGAGCCAGACGATCAGCGCCCAGGTTTCCTTCGGGTCCCACGACCAGTAGCCCCCCCATGCTTCGGCCGCCCACAGCGCGCCAAGGATCGTCGCAATGGTGAAGAAGGCGAAGCCGACGGCGATCGCCTTGTACATCACGTCGTCCAGCAATTCCAGCGACGGCAGGCGATCTACCAGCATGCCATGCGATTTCAGCAGGTAGGCCACTGCGACCATTGCCGCCAGCGAGAACGTGCCGTAACCGATGAAATTGGCCGGCACATGGATCTTCATCCACCAGCTTTGCAATGCCGGCACCAGCGGCTGAATCTGGGCCGCATCGCGCGTGACCATGTACCAGATCAGGAAAGCCACTGCTGCGCTGACAACCAGCAACACGAACGGCCCGAGCTGGCGTGTCGCGTAAGTCTGTTCGTAATACAGATAGAACAGCGAGGTCACCATGCAGAAGAGGATGAAGACTTCGTACAGGTTCGAGATCGGGATATGACCGATGTCGGCACCCATCAGATACGACTCGTACCAGCGCACCAGCATGCCGGTGAAGCCCATGACGACGGCCGCCCAGCACAGCTTGCTGCCGAGCGATGCGCCAGTCTGCGATTTCAGCAGCAGCCCGCCCCAGTAGAATAACGTCGACAGCACGAACAATGTGCTCATCCACAGGATTGCGGACTGGCTGGACAGCAGATATTTCAGGAAGAATTTCTGTTCGGCTGCCTGCAGGTTGCCGCCATACATGGCGGTCGCCGACAAGGCCAGCACCGCCAGCAACGCCATCAGCCAGCGCACCGATTTCCAGTGCCAGCCCAGCCAGGCGAATACGGGCGCGGCCAGCACCAGAACCGCACGTTCGTAACCATCCATGTGATGGCCGTACTGCCGCAACGCGAACAGCGTGCCGATCAGCAATGATGCGCCATATAACCAGTCGATCATGGAAAGACGCCGAAAAAAACCGGGGGCTTGCGCATACATGCGATTTTGTACGACTTCCATGCCTTGTCTCCGTGATGATTCTGCGTCGCTTCGCCTATGGATGGCGAAAACGCACAGTATATAGTGAGCAATTGTCGTTTATGGCAGCGGCAATTGCTGTTTCAGCACTTCAAATTCTTTCTCGAAATCCAGCGTCTTGCGTTGCGAACTCATTGCCATCAACGCATGCGACGCACCGTTGCCGGCTGGCTTGATCCAAACCCACAGACGGCGCTCGCGTATATAGAACATCGAGAACACGCCAATCACCAGCAACAGGCAACCGAAGTAGACGACATTCTTGCCGGGCGAGCGCGTCACCTGCAGGACCGATGCTTTCACTTCCTCGAAACCCTGCAATTGCAGATAGACCGGCGCACCGTAAAAGAAGGCGTCCGAATACGCATTGGTCGCCAGTTGCAGGAAGCGGCCATGCTTTTCATCCGGTTCGACTGGTGGCAGGCCGTCGCGTTCGCGCGCCAGTTGCCACAGATCCCATAGACTGCCGTTCAGTATCTTCATGAAGATGTCTGCAGCCTTTTCCTGTTCCTGCGGCGGGATTTTTTCGAGGAAGCGCGAAACGGCGACATAACCCGATTCGCGTTCGTCGCCGGCGAAGATGGTTAATCCTTTCAGCGACGACGCCTGCAGCTGTTCACGCAAGCGTATGGCGTTTTCCCGCGTCTCCGGCGCCGCGCGTCTCGCATAGCGCTGTGCCGCCTGTGCACGCAAGGCTGGATCCGTAAGCGCTGCACGCAAGCGCATCCATTCTTCCACCGTGTCGTTGTCGTCGGCCGGGATGCGCAAATAACGGAACGGACCGTCCGGCGTATCGCGCATGCCGGCAAGGAATACCCAGGAACCGTCGATCAGCACCGGCTGCATGTAGTTCAGGTATTCGCGTGCCTGGCCGTTCTTGTCGCGCAGCTTGTATTGCACGCTGGGGCCGACGTTTTTCAGATCCTCGTTTTCGGCATTCTTCGCTGCAGAGCCCAGATGTTTATCGAGACTGGCGGAAAAAGATTGCCCGAAACCCTGCCGTGGATTGACGGCACGCACATCCTGGCCGTTCTGCGCCATGTTCTCGACATTGAACGGACGAAAGCCCGACCATTCGACCGTGTAATCATTGCCTGCCGATTGCAACGGCGACGAATTGCCCACCTCGCCCTCCATCGAGAACGATGCGCGTTGCATGCCCTGCATCGGATAACCGGCCAGTTTCAAATAACTGCCGCCGTCCTCGAAACTGGATTGATACATGGCGATGCCGCGATAGATCAGCGGTTCGTTAACCTTGATCGTCGCGGGAAAGGACTTGCCGCTCTCGCTATCGGTGATGACGACGTCGCTGGCAAACAGTTTCGGCATGCCGGTGGAGTAATAGTCGATGACGAAGCGCTTCAACTGGATCGTGAACGGCAAATCCTGAATCAGCACACCATCCGCCTGCGGAATAATCGCGGTATTGCTGCTGCCGCCTTCCGGAATCATCGTATTGCCCCGGAAGGTCGGATTGCCGAGGCCGAGACGATGCTCAGCCGGAATCTGCGAGATCAGGCCGCTGCCGGAGAACGCCGTCTTGTCGAACAGCAGCTTCTGGACGCGGATCGGCAGATCCGAATCGAGCAGGCCGCCCAGACAGATGATGACGATGGACGCGTGGGCGAAGATGTAGCCCCACTTGTTGCCCGCGCCCTGGCGCGCTGCGATCAGCGCGGCATTTTCCCGCTCGAACACTTTCACCTTGTAGCCGCTGGCGGCAATGCGGCTTGCGGTCTGGTCGGTTAATGCCGCATGATCCAGACCGCTTTCCCATTCCGTCCGATGGTGGAAATTGCGCAGCGATTGTTCGCGCACGTTGTCGCGCCAGCTGCGCATGTCGTGCAGCATCTTGGGCGCGTTCCGGATCAGGCACAACGATGTCGAGACGACCAGGAATCCCATAATCAGCAGGAACCACCAGGCCGAATAGACAGAGTACAGATCCAGCTTGCCGAACAGTTCGAACCAGAATGGTCCGAACTGGTTGACGTAGTTCGGCATCGGCTCGTTCTGCTTCAGCACGGTGCCGATGATCGATGCGATCGATATCAGCGTCAGCAGACTAATGGCAAAACGCATGGACGACAGCAGCTCGACCGTTTCCGCAAGCCAGCGACGGCTGGTCTGTAATTCCCAGCCGCCTGTATTTATTTCCGCGGTATTGGTTTCCACCGTATTTGTTTCCATTCCGCTCGTCATTCCGCCGTTCATTCTTCAGTTCATTTCTTCAGTTCATTTCTTCATTCGCATGCACGTAGCCGCCATGCTCTCATGAAAAACAAAAGGGGCAGCCTAGGCCGCCCCCATTCTGTTTTTCAGCGTGATACTTTTACTTAAGGCCTGCCACGTAATCCGCAACGGCCTGAATTTCCTCGTCCGACATCCGCTTGGCAATGGTCGTCATCGGATCGCTGTTCTTGCGCGCACCGGAACGGAAATTGACCAACTGTGCCGTCGTATAGTCCTGATGCTGGCCTGCCAGACGCGGGAACTGCGCAGGAATACCGGCGCCATTCGCGCTGTGGCATGCGGCGCAGGCCGGAATATGCTTCTCGGCGATGCCGCCGCGGAAGATCTTCTTGCCCAGTTCGACAGTCGCCGGATTGCGCGCTGCGCCTAGAGCAGGTTTCTGCTTAGCCAGATAGGCCACGACATTCTGGATGTCTTCTTCCGTCATGGCCTTGGCGATGCTGGTCATGATCGGATTGTTGCGCGCAGGACCCTTGAAGTCGAGCAGCTGCTTATGGATGTAGGCACCGGGCTGGCCGGTCAGCTTGGGATTCTGCGAAATCGTCGAATTGCCGGCCGCACCATGACAGGCAATACAGGCAGTAACGTTGCGTGCCGCATCGCCAGTGTTGTACAGCGCCTCTCCCTTGGCGGGATCGGGTGTGGCAGGTTTGGTGGCTTGGGCGCTGGCGAGGGAAGAAACGATTGCCAACATTGCAACGGACGCGATTTTTATGATTGGAAAACAAACTCGATTCATTCAAACACCCTGAGTATTTAAAATTCTGGCCTGAGGTGGCGACGTTTTGTTACCGTTCGTTCTGCACGTACTGCAATTGAAAGCTTTGGTTCCTCCGTGGGGCATCATGCCTGACCGTTGATTGTACAATAGCTTTTCGGCATTTTTGCCAACCTTCATGTATTTTCCGGTTCCCCTATGTCCCTACTTTGGCAAGCCCGTTTCTTTACCACCGTGAATCATCTTCGCGATTTGCCAAATACGCAAGTTCCTGAAATTGCCTTTGCCGGCCGCTCCAACGCCGGCAAATCAACGGCCATCAACATTCTGGCCAACCAGAAGAAACTCGCATTCGCGTCCAAGATGCCGGGGCGCACGCAACATATCAACTACTTTTCGATCGGTGGCGCGCACGTCGGCCAGCACCGCAAGGACGAAACCCGCGTGGATGAAATCCGCGGCCTGCTGGTCGATCTGCCCGGCTATGGCTATGCCGAAGTTTCCGGCTCCGCCAAGCTGCACTGGCAGGAATTGCTGGGCAATTACGTCCGGCAGCGCAAGCAGCTGGCAGCGCTGGTCCTGATCATGGATGCGCGCCGACCGTTCACCGATCTCGATGTCCAGATGCTGGAATGGTTCGCGCCGACCGGCAAGCCCATCCATTGCCTGTTGACGAAGGCAGACAAATTGAATCGCAGCGAAAGTGCCGACGCCCTGCGTTCGGCCCGCGCATTTCTCGGCAGCTATGTGGACGCGGAAGGCAAGCCCTTCCCGTTCACGGCCCAGCTCTTTTCCGCGCTCAAGCGCAGCGGAATCGACGAAGCTGACGATAAAATCCTGTCATTACTGGGATTAAACGATGCGGAGGAGGCATCCGATGCCACGCCGGCCAATTCGTGAAGCATCTTCGCGAATCGATCGCGCATAAAAAAAAGCCCTGGAGAAAGGGGAGTATCTCCAGGGCAATAACGCCATATCGCTGTGGTAGCGATGCGGCCCCGCTCAGGGAGGAGAAGCGGGAGATGCATAGCATCTGCCATCTAGGATAAGCATGCAGCGAAAAAGTTTCACCGGTTCGCCGCTTTTTTAACGATTGCCCTTTTTGCCGAAGTCCGCCATGTCCAGACCCTTGACCAATGCACAATTCCCCGCCGTCCGCATGCGCCGCATGCGCAAGGATGCCTTCTCACGCGCGATGATGCGGGAGAACGTCATCACGCCGGCCGATCTCATCTATCCTGTCTTCATTACCGACGGCGAAAACCAGCGTGAAAAAGTTTCATCGATGCCTGGCGTGGAGCGGCTGTCGGTCGATCTGCTGCTGAACGTGGCGGAAGAATGCGTGGCGCTGCACATTCCGGCACTGGCGCTTTTCCCCGTCATCGGCGCATCGCTGAAGACGCCGGACGGCATCGAAGCCACCAACCCCGACGGGTTGGTACCGCGCGCCGTGCGCGAGCTGAAGAAGCGCTTCCCCGAACTCGGCATCCTGACCGACGTCGCCCTCGACCCTTACACCAGCCACGGCCAGGACGGCGTGCTCAATTCTCAGGGTTACGTGCTCAACGACGAAACCACTGCGATCCTGGTCAAGCAGGCGCTGACGCACGCGGAAGCAGGCGTGGACATCGTCGCGCCGTCGGACATGATGGACGGCCGCATCGGCGCCGTGCGCGCCGCGCTGGAATCCAGCCACCATATTCACACCCGCATCATGGCGTATTCGGCCAAGTACGCATCGGCCTTCTACGGCCCGTTCCGCGACGCGGTCGGTTCGTCGGCCACGCTGGGCAAGAGCAACAAGATGACGTACCAGATGGACCCGGCCAACAGCAATGAAGCCTTGCGTGAAATCGCGCTGGATATCGCCGAAGGCGCGGACATGGTGATGGTCAAGCCTGGCATGCCGTATCTGGACATCGTGCGGCGCGTGAAGGATGAATTCAGGATGCCGACCTTCGCCTACCAGGTCAGTGGCGAGTACGCGATGATCAAGGCTGCCGCGCAGAACGGCTGGATCGATCACGACAAGGCGATGATGGAAGCGATGATTGCCTTCAAGCGTGCGGGGGCCGACGGCGTGCTGACTTATTTCGCACTGGATATCGCCCGACGACTGAAAATCAGCTGAATGAAAAGCAGCTGAAAAGGTGGGGGAAAGAAAGCGAGTTGAAGAAGACCGCCTAATAAAAAGCGCCCTTTAGGGCGCTTTTTATATTGTGGATATTGCCTTGTCCGCTTACTTGTTCGGCTGCGGCGTCAGACGCAGATACGGCCGCTCGGCCTTGTAACCTTTCGGATACTTCTGCTTGATCACTGCCTCGTCCTGCACGGTCAACGGGATGATGACATCGTCGCCGTCGCGCCAGTTACCCGGCGTTGCAACCGCATAGCCGTCCGTCAACTGCAATGCATCGATGACGCGCAGCACTTCATCGAAGTTGCGGCCCGTGCTCATCGGATAGGTAATGATCAGGCGGACGGTCTTCTTCGGATCGATGACGAACAGGGAACGCACCGTCGCCGTCGCCGACTGGTTCGGATGGATCATGTCGTACAGCGTCGAAACGGTCTTGTCCGCATCGGCAATAATCGGGAAACCGACCACGGTCTTTTGCGTTTCCTCGATGTCCTTGATCCACGACAGATGCTTTTCCGCCGGATCGACCGACAATGCAACCGCCTTGACATTGCGCTTGTCGAATTCCGGTTTCAACTTGGCGGTCAAGCCGAGTTCCGTGGTGCACACAGGTGTGAAGTCCGCCGGGTGGGAAAACAGAACCACCCACGAATCGCCCGCCCAGTCATAAAACTTGATCTTCCCGATCGACGACTCCTGCTCGAAATCAGGTGCGGTATCGCCCAAACGTAATGTCATTACTTTCTCCTTTGCACTGTAATCGATCTCACTACAGCAAGACTATAGCGAAATAGTCGTGCCGCCCAAAGACAGATATCCACTATACAAATAACGGAAAGCTATGTGTACCTTTCGCCCAAGCTTTCAGGCTTCCGGATCTCCAGATATCAGCTCAAACTCGCTTCTCGCCGGAAAAGCCGTGTTCAGAAACGACGGATATTCGCCAGCGATTGCGCAAACCTGTCGGCATTCTGGAAACCGATAACGCGGCCTCCCGGGATCTCATGACCATTCCTGTCGAAGAAGATAATGCCCGGCGGACCAAACAGCTGAAAGCGCTTCAGCATCGCCTTGTCGTCGGCGTCGTTTTTCGTGACATCTGCCTGCAGCAGCACCATGTCCGCCAACTGAGCGCGCACGCGTGGATCGGGGAAAGTCAGCTTTTCCATCTCGATGCACGAGACGCACCAGTCCGCGTAGAAATCCAGCATTACATACTTGCCCGCGGACTCTGCCAGTGCACGGTCCAGTTCTCCCACACTCTTAACCCGAACGAAAGTCACATGAGCTTGCGGCGCCGACTGAAGATGCGACAGCGGTGCCAGAGGATCGCGCCCACCGCCCGCTACGCCAACCAACTGAACCGCGCCAAGTACGGCAAAAGCCAATCCTGCCGCACGCAATGCCCACCCTTTGCCTACACCCCACAGCAGATAGGCGCCATAACCAAGGCCGATCGCCGCCCACCCCAACATCTGGACGATCGCCGGAATAACAGGCGACACCATCCACCAGGCAACCGCCAGCATCAGCACCCCGAAGAAACGCTTGACGTCGTTCATCCACACGCCGGCACGCGGCAACAGGGTTCCTGCCGACAGGCCGACCACCAGCAGCGGCACGCTCATCCCCATTGCCATCGCAAACAATGCACTGCCGCCAATGACCACATCCCGCGTCTGACTGATGTAGACCAACGCACCCGCCAACGGAGCCGCAACGCAAGGCCCCACAATCAATGCAGAGATTGCGCCCATCACGAACACTCCCAGCATCTTGCCGCCGGAGAATCGGCCGGAAGTCTGCGTCAGCCGCGTCTGCAGCGCCGCCGGCACCTGCAGTTGGTAGACATCGAACATCGACAAGGCCAGGACAACCATCAGGATCGCAAAAGCACCCAGTACCCAGGGATTTTGTAACGCAGCTGCCAGCCCCTCGCCGATCAAGCCGGCGGCAACACCCAGTGCCGTGTAGACGATCGCCATACCTAGTGAATAAACCAGCGCCAGCATGAAACCGCGCCCACGACTTGCGCGGGCGCCTTCACCGACGATGATGCCGGAAAGAATCGGCACCATCGGCAACACGCACGGCGTGAAGGCGAGGCCGATACCAAGCAGAAAGAACAGCGACAGGATGGCCGGCAGGCTGCCGCTCTGCAACGCTTTCTCGATCCGACCAGTTACTGAATCAGGCATGCCTCCAGCCGATGCCGCAATGCCGCCGCCGACAATCGCATCTGCGGCGATAACCGCCGGGTCAAGCCCGACCTGCGACTCCATCGGCGGATAGCACAAGCCCTTGTCGGCACATCCCTGGCTGGTCACCGAAAGGACAAAGGGGCCGCTCGCTTCGACCGGGATACGGATCGTTACCTCCTTGTGATAGGTTTCGACATCCTTCTGGAAAGTCTCGTCGAACTTGATCACGCCAGGCGGAATCTCGGCTTGTCCCAGTGCTGCATTAGTCGTCTTGAAGGCGAAGCGTTCGCGATACAAGTAATAACCGTCCGCAATCTTGAAATGAACGACGATGGTCTTGGCATCGGCCATCCCTGCCGACAGTTTGAAGGCAACGTCGGGAGGAAGATAATCGTCTTCGGCCTGCGCCTGCGACGCCATCATCATGCACATCACGACGAGCAACATCTGCAGCATTGCTGCTATGCCTCGCGCATACGATGGAACCCGTTTTCCGCTTCCTGCTCTGTCCACTCCGCCACTCCTAGATTTCATTAGCACCGCCGGCGACCTGCGCACCCAGCCAGTCGAAATAACTCTGCAGACCAGTTGCAATCGGCACCGCCACGATTTCCGGCACTTCATACGGGTGCAATTCACGTATCGCGGCTTCCAGCTCTACATAACGTTCCTGCACCGTCTTGATATGAACCGGCACCTCGGTTGCCTCCTCGATCGCATTCTGCCATCGATAGACGGCGCGAATCGGCGGCAATAGATGGACACAGGCGGCCAGACGTCGTTCAACGAGTACGCGTGCCAGTTTCTTGGCCGCGGCTTCGTCCGGAAGTGTCGTCATGACCAGCAGCGCGCGAAAGGCACCCTTGTCGTTCATGTTCTGTAATACGCCGATTTATTCGATCCGGTTACAGTAAACGAATATGCCGAAAAAACAAAAGCCAGGCTTGTGCCTGGCTTTTATCGATTGCCTGCGCCATCAATGATGGCGTTGACGCTTGCTTATTCCGCGCTGTTGTCTTCGACAGCTTCGGTGTTTTCCGGACGGTCGACCAGCTCGATGAATGCCATCGGTGCATTGTCGCCAACACGGAAGCCCATCTTCAGAATACGCAGGTAACCGCCGTTGCGGTTTGCATAACGTGGGCCCAGTTCGGAAAACAGCTTGCCGACGATTTCACGGTCACGCAGGCGGTTGAATGCCAGACGCTTGTTTGCCAGCGTATCGGTCTTGCCCAACGTCAGGATCGGTTCGACGACGCGACGCAGTTCCTTAGCTTTCGGCAGCGTGGTTTTGATCGCTTCGTGACGCAGCAGCGAAACGGTCATGTTACGGAGCATCGCGAGGCGGTGCGAGGAGGTACGGTTCAGTTTACGGAGGCCGTGACGGTGACGCATGATGAATCCTTTCAGGTTTCGAGTTTATATCCAGTTCTTCTATCGTCACTTGCCAGCGACGCGGACCGGTAAATCAATCAACAACAAACAAAGCGAGGCGGAGTATACCCCGCCTCGCAGAAAATTACTTCTCCAGACCGGCAGGCGGCCAGTTTTCCAGCTTCATGCCCAGCGTCAAACCGCGGGATGCCAGCACTTCCTTGATTTCGTTCAGGGACTTGCGGCCGAGGTTCGGCGTCTTCAGCAGTTCATTTTCGCTACGCTGGATCAGATCACCAATGTAGTAGATGTTTTCTGCTTTCAGGCAGTTTGCGGAACGGACCGTCAGCTCCAGATCGTCGACCGGGCGCAGCAGAATCGGATCGACAGCCGGTGCACGCGACGGTGCATCTGCCGGTGCTTCGGTGCCTTCCAGCGCTGCAAACACGTTCAACTGGTCGACCAGGACGCGAGCCGACTGGCGGATCGCTTCTTCCGGCGTGATCACGCCGTTGGTTTCGATGTTGATGACCAGACGATCCAGGTCGGTACGCTGCTCGACGCGAGCGGATTCGACTGCGTACGATACACGGCGAACCGGCGAGAACGAAGCGTCCAGGATGATGCGGCCGATCGTCTTGTTCGTGTCTTCCGACAAACGACGCACGTTGCCCGGCACATAGCCGCGGCCTTTTTCGACCTTGATCTGCATGTCCAGCTTGCCGCCCGCGGTCAAATGCGCGATCACGTGATCAGGATTGATCAGCTCGACATCGTGCGGCAGTTCGATATCCGAAGCCAGCACGGCGCCTTCGCCTTCCTTCTTCAGGATCAGCGTGACATCGTCACGGTTGTGCAGCTTGAAGACGACGCCCTTCAGGTTCAACAGCAGATCGACGACGTCTTCCTGCACGCCATCCAGCGACGAGTATTCGTGCACGACGCCTGCGATCGTCACTTCGGTCGGCGCATAGCCGACCATCGACGACAGCAGCACGCGGCGCAACGCATTGCCCAGCGTATGACCGTAGCCACGCTCGAACGGCTCCATCACGACTTTCGCGTGACCGGCGCCCAGCGCTTCGACTTCAATGATACGAGGCTTCAACAAACTGTTTTGCATGTAATGTCCTTTTCAATACCCTCGGCTCGTTACACCGATAAGGCTGATGGAGTGATAACGACTGCTGCTGGCGAACCCGGAGAAAACAGCGCCGCCGCGCGCCTGCACTCCGGTTCTAGATTGATGCGATACAGCGGCGGCTTGTTACTGTTACTGCGATTAACGCGAATACAATTCGACGATCAGCGATTCGTTGACGTCGTTGGCGATTTCGCTGCGGTCCGGAGCCGACTTGAAGGTACCTTCCATTTTCTTGGAATCGACCGACACCCACGACGGCATGCCGACTTGCTCGGCCAGCGACAGCGCTTCGACGATACGAGTCTGCTTCTTGGCCTTTTCACGCACGGCGATCACGTCGCCCGGCTTCACTTGGTACGAAGCGATGTTGACGACGATACCGTTCACGGTGAATGCCTTGTGCGAAACCAGCTGGCGGCTTTCCGCGCGGGTCGAACCGAAGCCCATGCGATAGACGACGTTGTCCAGACGGCCTTCCAGCAGTTTCAACAGGGTTTCACCGGTGTTGCCCTTGCGGCGATCCGCTTCGGCGAAATAGCGGCGGAACTGACGCTCCAGAACGCCGTACATGCGCTTGACCTTCTGCTTTTCACGCAGTTGGTTGCCGTAGTCCGACGTACGCGCGCCCGAAGTGCGGCCATGCTGGCCCGGCTTGGAATCCAGCTTGCATTTGGAGTCGAGCGAACGACGTGCGCTCTTCAGAAACAGGTCGGTACCCTCGCGACGCGAGAGTTTTGCTTTAGGTCCGATATAACGTGCCACGGTATTTTCCTTTTATCGAATGACGCCCCAAATTCATCGGGCGCTAGTCTGATCTGCCTGCAATCAGACGGTGGGCTTAAGAACAAAACCCGCCAAGGGCATTGGCGGGCATTTACTGCAATTCAAACAGTCGAAATCGACCGTCCGGATTTTAGATACGACGACGCTTCGGCGGACGGCAGCCGTTGTGCGGGATCGGCGTTACGTCCTGGATCTGGGTGATCTTGATGCCCAGATTGTTCAGTGCACGAACCGACGATTCACGGCCAGGCCCAGGGCCCTTGATGCGCACTTCCAGATTCTTGATACCGCATTCGATCGCGACCTTGCCGGCAGCTTCTGCTGCAACCTGCGCTGCGAACGGGGTCGATTTACGCGAACCCTTGAAGCCTGCGCCGCCCGACGTTGCCCACGACAGGGCATTGCCTTGACGATCGGTGATCGTGATGATCGTGTTGTTGAAAGACGCGTGGATATGCGCGATGCCTTCAGCAACGTTCTTCTTAACTTTCTTACGCACACGTGCTGCGGCGTTATTCGGTGCTTTTGCCATTATAAATTTCCTTGAATCCGACTAGCGTTTGCCTGGATTATTTTTTCAGCGATTGCGCGGCCTTGCGCGGGCCCTTGCGGGTACGTGCATTGGTACGCGTACGCTGACCGCGAAGAGGCAGACCACGGCGATGACGCAGGCCGCGATAGCAACCCAGATCCATCAAACGCTTGATGTTCATCGACAGTTCACGACGCAGATCGCCTTCGACGATGAACTTGGCGATTTCGTCGCGCAGCTTTTCCAGCTCGTTATCGTCGAGGTCCTTGACCTTTTTCGTGGTCGGCACACCCGTCGCTTCGCAAATTTGTTGCGAACGAGGACGACCGATACCATAAATTGCGGTCAGGCCGATTACGGTATGTTGATGGTTGGGGATATTCACCCCTGCGATACGTGCCATTCGTTATTCCTCAATCGATAACGTTAAATTAACCTTGGCGCTGTTTGTGGCGCGGTTCGGTGCAGATGACACGAATAACGCCTTTGCGCTTGATGATCTTGCAGTTGCGGCAGATCCGCTTGACTGATGCGAGCACTTTCATTTTTTGCCCTCTTTCCTACAGTTCTGATTCGTTCTAAAAATTACTTCGTGCGGAACACGATCCGCGCCCTGCTCAAGTCGTAAGGCGTCAGTTCCACCGTCACCTTGTCGCCTGGAAGGATGCGAATGTAGTTCATCCGCATCTTTCCCGAAATATGCCCGAGCACGACATGCCCGTTTTCCAGCTTGACCCTAAACGTTGCATTCGGCAGATTCTCGAGAATCTCGCCCTGCATCTGAATTACGTCGTCTTTTGCCATTCGTTCTCGCCTGTGTTCCGCTCTTATCGCGACGGAATGCCACCCTTGAAATTCGCCTTGCGCAGCAACGATTCATACTGTTGCGACATCACGTAATTCTGTACCTGCGCCATGAAGTCCATCGTCACGACAACGATAATCAGCAGCGACGTACCACCGAAATAGAACGGCACTTTCCAGCGCGCAATCAGGAACTCCGGCAACAAGCAAACCAGCGTAATGTACACAGCACCAGCCAGCGTCAGTCGCGTCAAAATCTTGTCGATGTAACGCGCCGTTTGATCGCCCGGACGGATACCCGGAACAAACGCACCACTCTTCTTCAGGTTGTCCGCCGTTTCCTTGCTGTTGAATACCAGTGCGGTATAGAAGAAGCAGAAGAAAACGATGGCAATCGCATACAGCAACGCATGAATCGGTTCGCCAGGCGCCATCGATGCCGCCAGATCCTTCAGAAAGCGAATAAAGCCGCTCGTCGTTTCACCCGACGTAAACCAGCTGGTGATCGTCGCCGGGAACAGGATGATCGACGATGCGAAGATCGGCGGAATCACGCCTGCCATGTTCAGCTTCAACGGCAGATGGCTGCTTTGGCCGCCATAAATCTTGTTGCCGACCTGACGCTTCGCATAATTCACCAGGATCTTGCGCTGACCGCGTTCGATGAACACGACCAGATACGTCACGATTGCCACCACCACGCAAATCAAAATCGCCGACAGCGTGCTCATCGAACCGGTACGTACCAGTTCGAACAAGCCACCGATCGCATTCGGCAAGCCTGCAGCGATACCGGCAAAGATGATGATCGAGATACCGTTGCCCAGACCGCGCTCGGTGATCTGCTCACCCAGCCACATCAGGAACATCGTGCCCGTCACCAGCGTGATCACGGTCGTCAGGCGGAACGCCAGACCCGGATCAAGTACCAGACCGACTTGCGACTCCAGTGCAATCGCAATACCCAAGCCCTGAAAGGTCGCCAGCAGCAAGGTGCCGTAACGCGTGTACTGGGTAATCTTGCGACGCCCCGACTCGCCTTCCTTCTTCAGCGCTTCCAGTTGCGGCGACACGACCGTCATCAACTGCATGATGATCGATGCCGAAATGTACGGCATGATGCCCAGCGCAAACACCGTGAAGCGCGACAACGCACCGCCGGAGAACATGTTGAACATGCCTAGGATGCCGCCCTGGTTTTGCTTGAACAACTGCGCCAGCTGATCCGGGTCGATGCCCGGAACAGGAATGTGCGCACCGATACGGAATACGATCAGCGCACCGAGCAGGAACCAGAGACGGCCCCACGGAAATCCGCTGGCCGAACCTTTGGCGAGCTGAGGAGCAGTAGCCAATGTTTACCCCGTTATCAGATTGCTTTACGCAACCGAACCGCCGGCTGCTTCGATCGCCGCTTTCGCGCCCTTGGTCGCGATCAGGCCTTTCAGCGCAACTTTCTTGCTGATTTCGCCCGATTGGATGACGCGCACGACACGTGCCAGCTCGGAAACCAGACCAGCTTGCTTCAATGCCAAGATGTCGATTTCAGCAACCGGCAAGGCTTGCAGATCCGACAGGCGAACTTCCGCCTTGAACGGCTTTGCCAGCGACTTGAAGCCACGCTTCGGCAGGCGACGCTGCAGCGGCATCTGGCCGCCTTCGAAACCAACCTTGTGGAAACCGCCCGAACGCGATTTCTGACCTTTGTGACCACGGCCAGCCGTCTTGCCCAGGCCAGAGCCGATACCGCGACCGACGCGACGCTTGGCGTGCTTGGCGCCGTCTGCAGGTTGAATGGTATTCAATTCCATGATTTTCTCCGTGCGCAAGCCAGGCTTACGACACCACTTTCACGAGATACGCTACTTTGTTGATCATGCCGCGTACTGCCGGCGTATCTTCCAGTTCGGAAACCGAATTGACGCGACGCAGGCCGAGACCGCGAACCGTCGCACGATGCGACTCGCGCGTGCCGATCAGACCTTTGACCAGTTTGACTTTGATCGTGTTTGCCATTGCGTTCACCTTAACCCAGGATTTCTTCAACGGACTTGCCGCGCTTGGCAGCAACTTCCGAAGGAGTGCTCATCTTGGACAAGCCGTCCAGCGTTGCACGCACCATGTTGTACGGATTGGTCGAACCGGTCGACTTGGCAACCACGTTCGTCACACCCATCACTTCGAAGATTGCGCGCATCGGACCGCCGGCGATCACGCCCGTACCGTCCTTGGCCGGCAGCATCAGCACCGACGACGCACCGTGCTTGCCGGTGACCGTGTGCTGCAGCGTGCCATTCTTCAAGGTGACTTTGATCATCTTGCGACGCGCTTCTTCCATTGCCTTCTGCACGGCGACCGGGACTTCCTTCGACTTGCCCTTGCCCATACCGATGCGGCCATCGCCGTCGCCAACCACTGCCAGTGCGGCGAAGCCCATGATGCGACCACCCTTGACCACTTTGGTCACACGGTTGACCGCGATCATTTTTTCGCGCATGCCATCATCCGGCTTTTCGCTTTGCATTTTCGATTGCATTTTTGCCATGACGATTCTTCCTTAGAACTTCAGACCGGCTTCGCGCGCAGCTTCAGCGACTGCCTTGATACGGCCGTGATAACGGAAACCGGAGCGATCGAACGCAACTTCGGAAATTCCTGCTTTCAATGCTTTCTCTGCGACACGCTTGCCGATCAGTGCAGCAGCGGCGGCATTGCCACCCTTGCCGGACTGGCCTGCCAACTCTTGACGCACTTCCGCTTCCAGCGTGGAAGCCGAAGCCAGCACCTTGGCATCCGGGCTGATGATCGTAGCGTAGATGTGCAGGTTGGTACGATGCACAGCCAGGCGATTGACCTTCAGCTCGGCAATCTTGGCGCGGGTTTGGCGGCCGCGGCGCAGACGGGATTGTTTCTTGTCCATCATCAACCCTTACTTCTTCTTGGTTTCTTTGAGCACAACCACTTCATCCGCATAGCGAACGCCCTTGCCCTTGTAAGGTTCCGGGGAGCGATATGCACGGACTTCAGCAGCCACCTGGCCAACACGCTGGCGATCGATACCCTTGATCAGGATCTCGGTCTGCGACGGCGTTTCCACTTTGATACCTTGCGGCATTTGGTGAACAACCGGGTGCGAGAAGCCCAGCGACAGGTTCAGCTTGTCGCCCTGTGCCGCAGCACGGAAGCCCACGCCAACCAGCGTCAGCTTCTTCTCGAAGCCCTTGGTGACGCCATTAACCATGTTGTTGACCAGCGCACGGATCGTGCCGGACATCGCATTGGCTTCGCGGCTGTCGTCGGCCGGCGTCACGTTCAGCGTGCCGTTGTTGTTTTCGATTTGCACCAGACCATTCAGCGCCTGGCTCAGGGAGCCCAGCGGGCCCTTGACCGTAATCTGCGTTGCAGAGATGGACGCTTCTGCGCCACTCGGCAGTGCAATCGGCATTTTACCTACACGAGACATCTTGCACTCCTTAAGCGACGTAGCAAATGACTTCGCCACCGACACCGGTTGCGCGCGCCTTGCGATCGGTCATGACGCCTTTCGGGGTCGACACGATAGCCACACCCAGACCGTTCATGACGCTCGGAATCTCATCCTTGCCTTTGTAGATGCGCAGACCCGGACGGGACACGCGCTCCAGGCGCTCGATGACCGGACGGCCGGCATAGTATTTCAGGCCGATTTTCAGCTCGGCTTTGCCGCCAGCTTCCGTCACTGCGTAATCTTCAATGTAGCCTTCGTCGCGCAGCACATTGGCGATGGCAATCTTGACCTTCGACGACGGCATCGCCACCGAGGTTTTCTGCACGCCTTGCGCATTGCGGATACGGGTCAGCATATCGGCGATAGGATCGCTCATACTCATTGCTTGTTCTCCTATTACCAGCTTGCTTTAGTCATACCCGGAATTTCACCACGCATGGCGATTTCACGGAGCTTGATACGGCCCAGACCGAACTTGCGGAAAGTGCCACGAGGACGACCAGTCAAATTGCAGCGATTGCGTTGACGCGTCGGATTCGCGTTACGCGGCAGAGCCTGCAGTTTCAGGCGTGCTTCGTAACGCTCTTCTTCCGATTTCGATTGGTCATCGATGATTGCCTTCAACTCGGCGCGCTTGCCTGCATACTTCTTTACCAGGGCTGCACGCTTTTGTTCACGGTTAATCAGTGCCAGTTTTGCCATGGCGACCTCAGTTTCTGAACGGGAATTTAAATGCGGCGAGAAGCGCTTTCGCTTCGTCGTCGGTCTTCGCAGTCGTCGTGATGCTGATGTTCATACCACGCAACGCGTCAATCTTGTCGTACTCGATCTCGGGGAAAATGATCTGCTCTTTCACACCGATGTTGTAGTTGCCACGACCGTCGAATGCACGACCGGACACACCACGGAAGTCACGAACACGCGGCAGCGCAACCGTGATCAGGCGATCCAGGAATTCGTACATCTGAGCGCCACGCAGCGTAACCATGCAACCGATCGGATAGCCCTCACGGATCTTGAAACCCGCGATAGCTTTACGTGCCTTGGTCACAACCGGCTTCTGACCAGCGATCTTGGTCAGATCGCCGACAGCGTGCTCGATCACCTTCTTGTCCGCAACCGCTTCCGACAGACCCATGTTCAGGGTGATCTTCAGGATGCGCGGCACTTCCATCACCGATTTATAGGCGAATTTGGAAGTCAAGTCGGCAACGACTTTTTCTTTATAGAATTGTTGGAGACGGGCCATGATCTATCAAACCTTCACAACTTCGCCGTTCGACTTGTAGACGCGGATTTTCTTACCATCCACTTCCTTGAAGCCAGCACGATCAGCCTTGCCGGTTGCCGCGTTGAACAACGCAACATTCGACACATGAATTGGCATCAGCTTATCGACGATGCCGCCGGTTGCACCCGTCATCGGGTTCGGCTTGGTCGCCTTCTTGGCGACGTTGACGCCTTCAACGACCAGGTATTCGGCATCCACACGACGTTGCACAACGCCGCGCTTGCCTTTGTCCTTGCCGGTCAAAACGATGACTTCGTCGTTTTTACGAATCTTATCCATCACGACTCCTTACAGCACTTCAGGCGCCAGCGACACGATCTTCATGAAGCGCTCGGTGCGCAGTTCACGAGTGACCGGGCCAAAGATACGGGTGCCGATTGGTTCCAGTTTTGCGTTCAGCAGAACTGCTGCGTTGCCGTCGAACTTGACCAGGGAACCGTCCTGGCGACGCACGCCCTTGGCCGTGCGCACGACAACTGCGTTGTAAATTTCGCCCTTTTTCACGCGACCACGCGGCGCAGCAACTTTGACCGTGACCTTGATCACATCACCGATGCTTGCGTAGCGACGCTTGGAGCCGCCGAGCACCTTGATGCACAGGACTTCACGAGCGCCCGTGTTGTCGGCTACTTCGAGCCGGCTTTCAGTTTGAATCATAGTGTTTTCTTTCCCAACTTAATCCGCCAGCACACAACGCACTTGCGGTCAGTCTTGGTCCCGGCAGTTCACCAGGAGCGAACTGATGGGGTGGACGATTGCTAATAACTTCGACTAGTACTTACTGCTACTGCTTGGCACTATCTACTGCCGCTCCCGCAATTCCAGGAACGAAGCCCGCCATTATCACACTGAAATGGCGGGCCTGCAACAACTAATTAGACAATCTGTGCCGTTTGCACGACACGAGTCACGCTCCAGGCCTTGGTCTTGGAAATCGGACGACCTTCCTGGATTTCCACAGTGTCACCAGCCTTGGCTTGATTACCTTCGTTATGCGCGTGGTACTTCTTCGAGCGCATGATGATCTTGCCGTACAGCGGGTGCTTGACACGATGCTCGATCAGCACGGTCACGGTCTTGTCCATCTTGTCCGATACAACCTTGCCAACCAGCGTGCGGCGGAGCGCTTGCTTTACCTGATCGTTCATTATTTAGCGTCCTTCTGGTTCATGACCGTTTTGACACGAGCGATGTCGCGACGCACTTTTTTCAGCTGCGACGTGTTGCTCAGCTGCTGCGTAGCCAATTGCATGCGCAGGCCGAATTGTGCCTTCAACAGATCATTCAGTTCTTTGGTCAAGGCCGCTTGGTCCTTGCCCTGGAGTTCAGATGCTTTCATGGTCACTCCCGATTATTGGCCGACTTGACGGACAACGAAAGTCGTCGCCAGCGGCAGCTTGGCAGCCGCCAGGCGGAACGCCTCGCGTGCCAGCGCCTCGTCGACACCGTCCATCTCGTACAACATTTTGCCCGGCTGGATTTCAGCCACGTAGTATTCCGGATTGCCCTTACCGTTACCCATACGGACTTCGGCCGGCTTGTTCGAAATCGGCTTGTCCGGGAAGATGCGGATCCAGATGCGGCCGCCACGTTTGATGTGACGGGTCATCGCACGACGCGCTGCCTCGATTTGGCGAGCGGTGATACGACCACGGCCGACTGCCTTCAGACCGAATTCGCCGAACGACACAGCCGTGCCGCGCGAGTGCGAAATGCCGGTGTTGCGGCCTTTTTGCTCTTTACGATATTTTCTGCGTGCTGGTTGCAGCATGATTATTCTCCTGCTTTCTCGGCCGGGGCGTCTTCCGGCTTCTTAGCGCGCACGCGCTTAGCTGCTGGACGGCTGCCTGGTTTTCCATCGTCACGACGCGGTGCACGACGCTTCTTGTCGTCGTCAGCCGGCGTATCGATGACCGGTGCTTCGCCGCTTGCGAGGCGATCGCCCTTGTAAACCCAGACCTTGATACCGATGATGCCGTAGGTCGTTTCCGCTTCACCAAAACCGTAGTCGATATCGGCGCGCAGCGTATGCAGAGGCACACGACCTTCGCGATACCACTCGGTACGTGCAATTTCGATACCGTTCAGACGACCCGACGACATGATCTTGATGCCTTGTGCGCCCAGACGCATTGCGTTCTGCATCGCACGCTTCATCGCGCGGCGGAACATGATGCGCTTTTCGAGCTGCTGAGCGATCGAATCGGCGATCAGTTGCGCATCGACTTCCGGCTTGCGGATTTCTTCGATGTTGACGTGTACAGGCACGCCCATCATCTTGGTCAGTGCCGACTTCAGCACTTCGATGTCTTCGCCCTTCTTGCCGATGACCACACCAGGACGCGAGCTGAAAATCGTGATGCGCGCGTTCTTGGCCGGACGCTCGATGACCACACGGCCGACCGATGCGTTCTTCAGTTTCTTCTTCAGGTAAGCGCGGACTTGCAGGTCTTCGTTGAGCATCGAAGCGAAGTTGCCGTTGCCGGCATACCAGCGCGAAGCCCAGTTACGCGAAACCGCGAGGCGGAAACCGGTTGGATGTATCTTCTGTCCCATCGCGACTCCTTAATTACCGACAGTCACGTAGATGTGACAGGATTGTTTCGAGATACGATCGCCGCGGCCTTTTGCACGAGCAGTAAAGCGCTTCAGGATCGGGCCCTTTTCGACGTAAATCGTTTTCACGAACAATTCGTCGATATCTGCACCATCGTTGTGCTCGGCATTCGCAATAGCGGATTCCAGCACCTTCTTGATGATCGCAGCGCCTTTCTTCGGGCTGAACTGCAGAATGTTCAGCGCAGCGTCAACTTTCTTGCCACGGATCTGGTCAGCAACCAGGCGACCTTTCTGATCCGACAGGCGTACGCCTTTGAGGATAGCTTTGGTTTCCATTATTTCTTCGCCTTCTTGTCAGCAGCGTGGCCCTTGAACGTACGGGTCAGCGCGAATTCGCCGAGCTTGTGACCAACCATGTTCTCGGAGACATACACCGGCACGTGCTGCTTGCCGTTGTGCACCGCGATCGTCAGGCCGATGAAATCCGGCATGATCGTCGAACGACGGGACCAGGTCTTGATCGGCTTCTTGTCTTTGTTCGCTTGCGCGGTTTCGACTTTTTTCACCAGGTGGGCGTCGCAGAACGGCCCTTTTTTCAATGAACGTGTCATGACTTATCCTTATTTCTTGCCGCGGCGCGAGACGATCATGGAAGTCGTGCGCTTGTTGCTGCGCGTCTTCTTGCCCTTGGTCTGCTGGCCCCATGGCGACACCGGATGACGGCCTGCGGCGGTCTTGCCTTCACCACCACCGTGCGGGTGGTCGATCGGGTTCATGACAACACCACGAACGGTCGGGCGGATACCGCGCCAACGCATTGCACCGGCCTTACCGATCTTGCGCAGGCTGTGCTCGGCATTGCCGACTTCGCCGACAGTCGCACGGCATTCGACGTGAATGCGGCGAACCTCGCCGGAACGCAGACGAACCTGTGCGTACGTACCTTCACGCGCCATCAGCACAACGCCGGCACCAGCCGTACGTGCTATTTGCGCACCCTTGCCAGGCAGCATTTCGACGCAGTGAATCGTCGTACCAACCGGGATGTTACGGATCGGCAGACAGTTACCAGCCTTGATCGGCGCTTCCGAGCCGCTCATCAGCTGATCACCAGCAACCACGCCCTTCGGCGCGATGATGTAACGACGCTCACCGTCCGCGTACAAGACCAGCGCGATGTTGGCCGTACGGTTCGGATCGTATTCGATACGCTCCACTTTCGCCGGGATACCATCTTTATTACGCTTGAAATCGATGACGCGATAGTGCTGGCGATGGCCACCACCGATATGACGCGTGGTGATGTGACCGTTGTTGTTACGACCAGCAGATTTCGATTGCGCTTCCACCAGGCCGGCAAACGGACGACCTTTGTACAGGTCGTTGTTGACGACCTTGACCATGCCACGACGGCCAGGCGAGGTCGGCTTGACTTTAACGAGTGCCATTATTTAGCCTCCTCGGTGAAATTGATTTCCTGACCGGGCTGCAGCGACACGAAGGCACGCTTGGTGTGGTTGCGACGACCGGTGAAACGACCGGAACGCTTTTGCTTGCCCATGCGGTTCGCAACTTGCACCGACTCAACCTGCACCTTGAACAGCAGTTCAACGGCAGCCTTGATTTCAGGCTTGGTTGCATCCGGTGCGACCAGGAAAACAACTTGTTCGTTTTTCTCGGCAACAAACGTTGCCTTCTCGGAAATGACCGGCGCGAGCAGCACCTTCATCAGGCGCTCATCGCTGAATTTCTGTACGGCGCTCATGCCAGCATCTCCTCAATCTTGGCCAGAGCCGGCTTCGTGATCAGCACTTTCTTGTAGAACACGAGCGAAACCGGATCGGCGTGGCGCGGTTCGCAAACCAGCACGTTCGGCAGGTTGCGGGCGGCCAGCAACAGGTTTTCATCGAGGTTATCGGTAATGACCAGAACCGAATCCAGACCCATGCCCTTCAGCTTCTGAGCCAGCAGTTTGGTTTTCGGCGCTTCAACCGACAGATTCTCGATCACGGACAGACGATCTTCGCGAGCCAGCTGAGACAGGATCGAGCAGACACCTGCGCGATACATCTTCTTGTTGACCTTGTGCGAGAAGTTTTCGTCAGGCGAATTCGGGAAGATACGACCGCCGCCGCGCCACAGAGGCGAGGACGACATACCGGCACGAGCACGGCCCGTACCTTTTTGACGCCATGGCTTCTTGGTCGTGTGCGCAACTTCTTCGCGATCCTTCTGCTTGCGATTGCCGCTACGCGCATTTGCCTGGTAAGCGACAACGATCTGGTGGATCAGCGCTTCGTTATAGTCACGGCCGAAAATCGTATCCGGCGCAGCAACGTTCGATGCAGCTTGACCTTGATCATTCAGGAGCTTGAGTTCCATGGATTAAGCCCCTTTCTTTGCTTTGACTTTGACAGCCGGGGACACGACCACTTGGCCGTTCTTCGCACCCGGAACTGCACCCTTGACCAGCAGCAACTGGCGCTCAGCGTCGATGCGAGCGATTTCCAGGTTTTGCGTGGTGCGGGTAACGTCACCCATGTGACCCGTCATGCGCTTACCCGGGAAAACGCGACCCGGATCCTGCGCCATACCGATGGAGCCAGGAACGTTGTGGGAACGCGAGTTACCGTGGGTAGCACGACCGGAACCGAAGTTGTAGCGCTTGATGGTACCGGCATAGCCTTTACCAATCGTCACACCTTGAACGTCGACTTTTTGGCCGACTTCGAACAGGCTGACGGACAGCGCGTCACCAACCTTGAGGGCAGCGGCAGCTTCAGCGGTGATACGGAATTCTTTGAGCATCGTGCCAGCTTCAACGCCAGCCTTGGCGAAGTGACCAGCAGCAGCCTTGTTGACACGGGAAGCACGGCGAGCGCCGAACGCAACCTGGACAGCCGAATAGCCATCGGTGTCAGGCGTTTTGATTTGCGTCACGCGGTTGTTAGACACGTCGAGCACGGTCACAGGAATCGAATCCCCGTCATCCGTGAAGATGCGCATCATACCAACCTTGCGACCCAAGAGGCCTTGGTTTTGGTTCATTTTTTCTCCATTCCCGCCTACGATTGGGCGGGGCTGATGTATTTGAGACTACAAACAACCAAAGGATTCCAAAAAAGGAACCCTCGGCGAAGCCGGCCATTATAACCGGCGATCAGGACTTCCACAATACCCAAACAACAGAGTGTTGATTTCAGTCCTGATTGCTGCGAAAAAACAACTCCGCGTATTACAAGCCTGTTACTGCAGCTTGATTTCCACGTCCACGCCGGCCGGCAGATCCAGCTTCATCAGGGCGTCGACCGTCTTGTCGGTCGGGTCAACGATGTCCATCAGGCGAACATGGGTACGGATTTCAAACTGGTCGCGCGAGGTCTTGTTGACGTGCGGCGAACGTAGAACGTCGAAACGCTGGATACGGGTCGGCAGAGGAACCGGACCCTTAACAACGGCGCCCGTACGCTTGGCGGTATCGACGATTTCCAGTGCGGATTGATCGATCAGGCGATAGTCGAATGCCTTCAGGCGGATACGGATCTTCTGGTTCGGAGCAGACTTCGGTGCTGTTGACATGATTTTTCCTTAAAGAGCGAGCCGCGGACCGAAGCCCGCGGCATGAACGACGGCGACGTTGGTCGCCATCAACTTGATACTTAGTCCATGATCTTAGCGACGACACCGGCGCCGACGGTACGACCGCCTTCACGGATTGCGAAGCGCAGACCTTCTTCCATTGCGATCGGGTTGATCAGTTGTACCGTGATCGACACGTTGTCGCCAGGCATGACCAT
>NZ_JBMQZD010000004.1:0-640768 GCF_057353965.1 Oxalicibacterium sp. | reverse complement strand
GTGTTCTTCAACCGCCTTGGGGAAATCAGGGATCGGAGCTTCGAGCAGCAGCGCTACCGGGCCAGCGGCCTCAACCTGGTGACGGCGGCTATCGTGCTGTGGAACACGGTGTACCTGGAGCGCGCCACCCAGGGGTTGGTCGAGGCCGGCAAGCCGGTGGACGGCGAGCTGCTGCAATTCCTGTCGCCGCTGGGCTGGGAGCACATCAACCTCACCGGCGATTACGTCTGGCGGCAGAGCCGCAGACTGGAAGACGGGAAGTTTCGGCCCCTACGGATGCCCGGAAAACCTTAGCGTACGATTTTTTCCGAATTCTGCGAGCCCCCCTCATAGAAGCGCACGGTCACCGCTTGGCAGCCAGCCGCTTTCGCGAATTCGCTTATTTTCATAAAGCCTCCTTGACCTTATAGCTACTATAAGCTTTATTCTGCAAGAATTGACGCGGGAGGACAACATGGCGGCAGAAACGAGTCAGCAGGGAAACAACCGTTACCGTAGCACCTATACGGTACCGAAGATGGATTGCCCTTCAGAAGAGAACTTGATTCGGATGGCACTGGCAGCCATACCGGTCCACCAATTTGCATTCGACCTTCAGAACAGACGTGTGACGATCGAGCATGACGGCATACCTGACGATGTATCTGCACGCCTTGAGCCTTTGAAACTAGGCGCGACCTTGGCCAGCTCCGAGCCACTATCGGTTCTAAATGATCGGCAGTCAACGCATCAAGAAACGACGTTCAGCATCCCGAAGATGGACTGTCCATCTGAAGAGAATCTGATCCGCATGGCGTTAGCCGACGAGCCCGTCACCTCATTGCGTTTCGACTTGCCGAATCGGACGTTATACATCACGCACAGTGCCGATCCGGCCGATTTGCTCGCACGCCTGTCGCCATTGAATCTTGGGGCGTCGGTGAAAGAAACGCGTGTGGTAGGCGAAGGCAGCAGCGGTTATCAGCAAACTGTTTTTTCCATACCGAAGATGGATTGCCCTTCTGAAGAAAACCTGATCCGCATGGCGCTTCAGGAATACGGTGATAGCGTGCGTTTGTCGTTCGATCTAAAAAGCCGTCAGTTGCAGGTCGTGCACCAGGTGCCGGCGTCAGAGATTCTTGCCAAGCTCAGCCCTTTGAATCTCGGTGCATCGATTACGCAGACAACAATGGCGGACAGCGGACCGGTCAGCGCGACGGCGGCACCAGACGACACAGGAGAAGCGCGCACGCTGCGTCTGCTGCTGGCGATCAATGGCGCCATGTTTGCCGTCGAAATGATATTGGGATTAATGGCGCAATCGGCCGGGCTGGTCGCGGATTCTCTGGATATGTTCGCCGACGCTGCCGTGTATGGGCTTTCGCTTTACGCGGTTGGCGGGGCCGCGCACATGAAGGTCCGGGCAGCGCATATCGCTGGTTGGCTACAGATGATTCTGGCCGTCGGCGCGCTGGTAGAAGTCATACGCCGGTTCACGTTCGGCAGCGAACCGGAGTCGGACCTGATGATGGGGATCGGCGTACTTGCCCTGATCGCTAACGTGAGCTGCCTGGTACTGATTTCCCAAAAACGGAATCATGGGGTGCACATGAAAGCGAGTTACATCTTTTCTGCGAACGATGTGCTGGCGAACATCGGTGTCATCGTGGCCGGCTTGCTTGTCCACTGGACACATTCGTCGTATCCGGATCTTATTATCGGCACCTTCATCGCGTTGATTGTCATGCGTGGTGCTCAACGCATTTTGAAACTCTCTTGATGGATATTCCCTTTCAGGAGACCTCAACGGAGCAACGCTGGCTCCAAGCAAGAAGGCGGCACCGCACGGGCCTGCTCACGCTCGCCTTCATTGTGTTCGCTCTTGATCAGTTGACCAAACGGTGGATAGAGTCGACCTTGGACTTGGGGCAAGTATGGCCGGTATCGTCCTTTTTCAATTTGGTTCATGCCCTCAATACAGGTGCGGCATTCAGCTTTCTGGCCGACCAATCCGGGTGGCAACGTTGGTTTTTGATCGCACTCGGCGTCGGCATATCAGCTGCGCTCACCATATCGATCGTCTTGCATCCACTGCAAAAAACGGCGACATCGTTTGCCCTGCTAATTGGCGGCGCGATGAGCAATGTTGCTGATCGTTTAACGCGGGGCGCCGTTGTCGACTGGCTGGATTTTTACCTGATGAGATGGCATTGGCCCGCATTCAATATTGCGGACATGTCGATCGTGGTCGGCGCGCTCTTGCTTTGCCTCCACGCACATTACGGCGAACAGCCGACTCCCTGAGAGGGGACAGCCGGGACGTTAAAAAAATTGCGGTTGGTTCTCGCCTTCAAACTTATATTGAACTGTAGTGCGTGTTGCACTCCAATGCGAAATTAATGCCAAGCCGCAGTAACGCCACCTTAGCGGTCCTGCCAGCCTTCTTCGCTGACACGTCATGAATCGCACCCAGTATCCTAGACACTAGCGAGCCGCTCGAAATACTGCTTCTCGTAGTTTACCGGCGACAGCCGATTGTTGTAACCATGCCGGCGCTTCGGGTTATAAAACATCTCGATGTAATCAAACACATCCTGCCTGGCTTCTTCCCGCGTGCTGTATGTCCGCCGCTTTATCCGCTCCCGCTTTAGCAGCTGGAAGAAACTCTCTGCTACCGCATTGTCGTGGCAGTTTCCTCGCCTGCTCATGCTGGCCTGCAGGTTATGGGCCTTCAGAAAGTCCTGCCAGTCGTAACTGCTGAACTGACTGCCCTGGTCTGAATGTACGGTTACGGTCTCTTTCGGCTGACGGCGCCAGACTGCCATCAGCAGCGCATTCAACGCCAACTCCCGGTCCATGCGAGCTTGCATCGACCAACCCACCACCTGCCGGGAGAACAGGTCGATGACCGCCGCCAAGAATAGCCAGCCTTCATGTGTACGGATGTACGTGATATCAACGACCCATACCCGGTTTGGCTCTGCCACGTCGAATTGCTGCTGCAGGCGATTGGGAGCGATGACCGCCGCCTGGCCGCCACGGTGTCCAGGTTTGCGGTGATAACCGGTCTGGGAGCGAATGGCGGCATGTCGCATCAGCCGATAAACACGGTTGTGCCCGCAAGTCTCTCCCAGTTCCCGCAGGTCGTCATGCACCTTGCGGTAACCGTACACCGCACCGCTTTCCAGCCATGATTGCTTGATATGCCCTAGCAGCCGTTGGTCTTCAATACTGCGCTTCGATTGGGGATTGGTTCGCCAGGCGTAGTAGCCGCTCGGATGCAGCGCCATTACCTTGCACAGCCGTCGCACCGGATACTCGCTCTCATGCTCCCGGATAAATGCGTACCTTACCCGGACGTCTTGGCAAAGTACGCGGCGGCCTTTTTTAGGATGTCGCGCTCCTCGGTGACCCGCTTGAGTTCTGCCTTTAACTTGCGGATTTCGGCTTCCTGGCCCTGCGCTGCTTGCCGTTCAGGGGCCGATACGCCGTATTTCTTAATCCACTGATATAGGCTGTGGGTCGTCACTCCGAGCCGACTTGCCACCTCGGCAACGGGATGCCCCCGTTCGGTCACTTGCTTGACCGCCTCAGCCTTGAATTCTTCTGTATATCGCTTGCCACTCATAACACCTCCATTTAGCCAAATTATATGGCTCGGAAGTGTCTACGGAAGTGGGGGCGATTCATCATATAAGTTCAATGCATCGTAGATATACCTACATTGCGAGTCTCACATCTATAACCACGTCAATAAATAAATTCTTCAAAGCGAAGGCGGCGGCAAAAGCGCTGCGAAATTGTGGCTACTATGAGATGCGAATTTATGGCTACTTTGGCGTGCGGATCAATGGCTACTTTCATGCGCATCCTCAATGTCCTGAGAAAACAGGGTTTTCAAGTACGGAAGTGCGTAATCTTGCCGCCAGCTACTGCTAATTACGATTTGTACATTTACGTATTCTCTTAGTACTGCCTCAAGCCTCGGTAGATTGCAAAATAATTTCGCACTGTCCTGAGGTGGAGGAAAATCATGCAGAACGCCGTCAAAATCTAGAAAAATAATTTTCATTCTGCGAATCGCATTTAACCTGTACCTAACAGATACGTGGAGCGCGTAGACGTCATCAAAGTGTGACTTTACGGAATGAGATACCAAAGAAAAAGGCCCCGAAGGGCCTGATCTCGGTAGTAGGCTACCTTGCGAGATTCTGTTTCCCCTGCTAGCCGCAGGACCCAATTTTCTTTGGGCAGCACGTCCGTCTTTCACTCGCTCTCGGATCGTCTTGGACGGAATTGTACATTGAGAGTCAGTCTCGCAATGCGTCAGTGGCACTAAATTTTCGTCCAACCGGCGCTACTTTCCCCAACACTTCGCAGTTCTGTCGCGTGTCTTACTAATCATGACGATCCGCTACGATTGCCAGAAAAAGAAAAGCCGCCAAGGTTGCGCATTGTTAAGAGGCGTGGCGGCTATGTTGAAATCACTATAACCAAACCAGTGCATTTGCACAAGACCTTTAGTGAGTATACGCATCGACATTGCCACTGATTCGCATCTCAAAGCTGCCACCTAACGCATCTGAAACCTGCCATCGATTCGCATGGCAAATTTGCCTACGCAGACCAAGCGTTATGCGATCAGTTCAATGCCACAAACTGATTTATGGATTTTGGCCGAGCGTTTTTTCTCCAAACACCCAGGGCAGCAAGCGCGCAATATTCAACGCATCATCGAGACCACGATGATGCGTTCCCTCCAGCGTGAGTCGAGCTAGTTGACAGGCCTTGACCATCCCAACCTCTTTACCGATGCGCTGCGCTTTTGCGAATAATCGCTTGGCATTCTGGTGCGGGAGGCCAAGCGGTTCGGCAATTCCATGCAAAGCGCTATCCCGCATGATTTGTTTTTGGTCGTATGCACCCCAGCTCACCCAGATTGATGTTGCGGTTCGATATTGCTCGACAAACTGGTGGAGCAATACCGCCGCATCCGGAAACAATGGCGCGCTATCCACATCACCTTGGTGAATGCCTGTGAGAGAAGTACAAAACGTAGTCAATTTTGGATTTCTGACGGGGCGCACGAACGATTGAAAGCGTCCCAGAACCGTTGCCTCGGGCCCAACCCAGCACGCACCGATTTCGATGGTTTCCATCTGCTCTGCAACGATAGAGCCGTCATCCGAGCAAGTCGCTTCAAGGTCAATTACTAGAATCGTCGCGTCTGGACGTGCCATTCATTCTCCACTTCAAATACTTTATCGATAGAAGACGCTTCCTCATGAGGATTCTTCCTCCGTCTGTCTTTATCCGATCGATATGCTATGTACTTGTAGCTGTTCTTTGATATTCGCCTCGTGTTTGGCCAGCCAATTCCCTGGCTCGATCTTTTCAGATTTTTTCCCTAACCGAGACATAGCCAGCCTAGCGGCCTTGGCACGCTCGTTTTTATCCTTTGTCAGAAAACAGAACAGGGAAAAATCATTCTCGAAAAATTTTCGCTCTAAACGCTGCCCTTCTTGGATAGATCCGACATATTGTTGCAGCCTTCCTGCAACAGCATTGACTTGCTTAGATTTACGTCGCAAATCCGGCTCTTGGATCAATGTTTCGGCAAGTTCGTACGCACGTACAATGTCATTGACTGCATCGTAGAGCGCATTAAATGCTCCTGCAGTAACCAGATCAAGTGCGGCAAGACTTCCAAGCCGGTGTTGGAATGAGCTGTTTTCGTATGTCGTGTGTCCATTCGAATCTGTCTCGGTTCGCTGCCGTGTGGCAGTAATGAAGACTTCATAGCGACGCGTTCTGACCATGTCCTGTAAACGTCTCGTGGTCAGCAAACCGAACTGACTTGTTGTCTTTTGCATCCGAGCTTCAAGGGCTTTGACGTCCGCCTGCATCTTTCCTAGCGCTCCAAGGCGCTCGGACTTGGCTGTAAGCGCTTCCGATAATGAGGCGATGCGCTCTTGCCGCGCCTTTTCATTCCGATAATGACTGAGATCGACCATCAATCGGCGATCGGCACCGAATTTGTTCACGCCACAATCGCCTCCGACCAAAGTCAACTTTCCGTCGGCTCTCTCGACAAGCCAGCCATGATTATGTGGTTCCTCGCACAGTTTTCCATTTTCTTTCTGCACACAGCAGCGCACTTTTTCCGGTAAGTGATAGTCGCCAAACAATCGTTTGTAATTAGCCGGGTTGAGTGGTGCATTCACTTCAAACTGATCGAGTGCTTGAATTTCTTCGAAGCTGCCGAAGGTACGAATTTCTAAACTGGATGCATTAGGCTGAGCACTCATGGATAGTGGGCAAAGTTGTTTGCAATGTCGCATTCTATACTGGACATACGTACAGTAACCGACCATGCCAAATGATTTGATTATCTCCATTATTTCGACTATTATTGAAATATGGAAGAATTAGAAATCGCCAAAGCGCTAAGTGCCATCGCGCACGAGTCGCGGCTCGCCGTTTTCCGTCATCTTGTTCAGGCCGGACCGCAAGGTCTACCCGCCGGCAAGCTGGCCGAATTAACAGGCTTGGCTCCTTCGTCCCTATCGTTCCATCTCAAGGAACTCGTCATGGCCAATATGGCGAGCTCAAGGCAGGAAGGGCGATTTGTCATCTACTCGGCCAAGTACGAAACCATGAATGCCGTGCTGGCCTACCTCACTGAAAACTGCTGCGGCGGCAACCCTTGCACTCCGGCTTCCCCCGCCTGCTGCCCTGAAGGAGAATCGTCATGAAACGCATGCATGTCCATGTCCGTGTGGCCGATCTGGCGCACAACATCCGTTTTTACTCGGCGCTGTTTAATGCAGAACCAACAGTCGTCAAGTCTGACTATGCCAAGTGGATGCTCGAAGACCCACGCATCAACTTCGCGATCTCATCGCGCTCGAACGCCATTGGCGTCGACCACTTGGGCTTTCAAGTAGAAACCGAGGAAGAGCTTGAAGAGATGAACGAGCGGCTTGCGAAGGCCGATCTACCAATCGAAACGCAGGTAGACGCCGCATGTTGCTACGCAAAGTCGAACAAGCACTGGACTATTGATCCGCAAGGGATTGCCTGGGAGAGCTATCACACGCTCGACAGCATTCCGGTGTTCAGCGAATCGCGCGAAGAGCCAGCCGAAACGGCCTGCTGCGCACCGGCACCCACGATTATTCCCGTTGCGGCATGCTGCGCGCCCGCCAAAGACAAAAGCAGCTCGGGCTGCTAACCATCCGTTCTTAACTTCCACCTCGATCGCGACATCATGACCGACAAAACCTACAACATCCTTTTCCTCTGCACCGGTAATTCCGCACGCTCGATCATGGCAGAAGCGCTTGTCAGCACCATGAGCAAAGGCCGCTTCAAGGGCTTCAGCGCTGGCAGCAATCCGGGCGGCAAGGTCAATCCGTTCGCAATTGAGATGGTGACCCGCACTGGATATCCAGTCGACCATTTGCGCAGCAAGAGCTGGGATGAGTTCGCCGCACCAGACGCGCCACATATGGACTTCATCATCACCGTTTGCGATAACGCGGCCGGCGAAGCCTGCCCGCACTGGCCAGGGCACCCAGCGACAGCACACTGGGGCTTTGAAGATCCAGCTGCGGCAGAAGGTACTGATGAAGAAAAACGTGCCGTGTTTGAAAAGATATATCGTCAGATTCTGGCGCGGATGAATACTTTCCTCAGCCTTCCACTGCACGTGCTGGAAAAGCACGCCATCCAGCAAGAACTCCGCAAGATTGGTGAAACACCGGTCGCAGCCTAACCGTCATGACAGCTTCACAAGCGGCCGTCGCGAAAGAGGCAGCACCAAGCATTGGTTTTTTTGAGCGATATCTGACGGTCTGGGTCGCGCTATGCATTGTTGTCATCGGCATCGGGCAGGTCTTCCCTTCCGTGGTACGTGTAGTTGGCGGCATGGAAATCGCCCAGGTCAATCTGGCGGTGGGCGTACTGATCTGGGTGATGATCATTCCAACTGCCCATCAAGCGCCATGTAGTGGCAAGTTTGCCATGCGAATAGATGGCAACTTTCAGATGCGACCCGTAGCAGGTTTGTTATGCGATCAGATGGCAAGGTTGCGATGCGAATCGATGGAAGTTTTGATGCGAATATTCACTTTAGAGCGTACCGTAGAAATTTCAGCCAAGATATCAATGCCAGATAAGGCAAGTATAGAAAAGTTAGGAAAGTTATCGAAATTTCCTAACTTTGACGACTGAGACTTGGTTATGCGATTCGCCTTCAACTGCAATGATGACAAATTAACAAATTGTTGGTAAATATTCCTAGTATCGGATCTCACCTTCCTGAATAATTATCGGGCGCCATTTGCGCATGAATTACTTGGGAGGAAACATGAAAAAACTATTAGCCGTGGCATGCATGCTTTTGATGAGCTCTGCAGCCTTTGCTCATTCGGGCGGAACCGATAAAAATGGTTGCCACAATGATCGTAAAAATGGCGGTTATCACTGCCATTAAGATTGACGATGTGATTGGTGGCTTACGACAGGATGCAGTAAGCCACCTTCTTCTACCCTTCCCCTAGGGATTGGGGTTGGAATTTGTCGAGCAACCCACGCAGCTCTGCAATCCGGTTTTCTTGAGAATCAATTTGAGCGGTCGCGGCGGCAAGCTGTAGTTGCGACTGTTGTAGATCCACAACGGACCGCGCATATTGTGTATCGCGCTCGACCAACATTTTCTCCTTTTGCGCCAAATCCTTTTCAAGCAAGTTGCAGCGTTCCTGGAATGGCCGTAACACATCTATTTTCTGTTCGGTCTGATGCAGACGGGTATCCCGTTCGCGTAGCGCCAATTCAGCATGTGAAATTTCATTGACCAGTCGACTTCCCTCTTGATTGAGCCGCGTCACTTCTTCTTGCTTAACGACCAGGCTTTGCTGGAGGTGTCGCATTTCGGCTTGTAGTTGCTGAATTTGCTGCTCATGCCGGCGACTATCCTGATCGCGCTGCTCTTTTACCGAGTGTCGATAATGCTCCAGCGCTTCTCTGGCATGCTGATGCTTTTCTTCCAGCGAACGTCGATGCCCTTCGTTTTCCAAAAGGCGCTCTTTGAGATCAGCCACTTGCTGTTCAGCCGTATGTCGCGCAATCGATTCTGATTGGAGTTGCGTTCGGCGTTGCTCCTGACTATCTGCCAGAGCGTTGTAAGCGTTTCGTACCTGGTCAAGCTGGGCAGTCAAGGAATCGATTTGCGCCCTGAACTCGGCAGCAGTGTCCGCGTGGTACCGCTCGCGTTCAGCCGCTTGTACCTGACATTCATCGATCTTGGCGCGCGATTCGTTTTCCAACTGCATGGCCAACCGCTCCACCAGGTCCAGCACTGCCTCGGAGACGGTCATGCAGCCATTAGCAACACCGCCCTCTTCGTCTTCCAGTTCCTTCAGGTATTTGTGGATCGTTGTTTTGGAGCCGGTATTGCCCAATTCAATACGTATGGCATCAAGCGATGGGTGCCGGCCAAGCGCCAACAACGCATCACGTGCCTTTTTCACGTCAGTCTTATATAGACCGCTTCGCGCCATTGGATCGTCCTCAATCAATATCATACCGTGGTACGTACCACGTATATACATACTAATAATACCGCAATTCTGGAGAAAAATTTGAACTGATTGATGCCAGATAATAAAAAATTATCCTATGTGATGCCTCCAGAATGCACATTTAGCACGGTGCTTGCCTGTACCGCAGCGTTAGGCAGCACGATCGTTAATGCAACGAATAAAGCTTTAATCAGGACGCGAATTTGCAACGATGATGGCTGTCAAATCAACGTCGGAATAATATTTGGAATAATTTGTTGAATATTTTGTTGTTGCGGCATATGATTCAGACATTCCGATCCTATGGAGTCTGTATGCCGTTTCTGATCAAGTCCCAAGCTGATACTCTGCTACGTCCATTTTTCAACGATTTCGAACAAATCATGCGTGCCGCCTGGCAGGATTGGCGGGATAACCGGTTGGCAGCACAGATGCAACATAAGCGTGTGCGAGCAGCCATTGTATGGAACCAGATGTTGGCACATGCCAAACGGCAGTTTGATGGCCGCGAGGACGTCACTGTTGATACGGTCAAGGAATGGGAAGGCATCCTGATTGATGGGCGAATCTTTATCCGCATGAAAAAAGGGACGGATAAGCTACTTTCCCGCAATTTTCCTACACAGACAGCATTGGCGTTTCATGATCAGGATCAGGATTTGTTCGGCGGAATTGTCCGTCTAGAATTACTTTATGTGTTGAACACGGCCGAAACAGACATTGAGCGCATCGTTTTGATTCAACGACACAAGAAGCAAATTGTTTGGTCGATTGACTTGCTCGACGAAGCAGACGACAGGCACAATGTACAGCCGCTTATTCCGCTGGAACCCGCCCCCGAAACGGGCTCTGTGGCGGACCGGATTATCAAACCGAAGACAGATCAAATAGACAAGAAGCAATATGGAAGCTCAGGCGTCGATTCCTAACGCGGTATTTCGCCCGGATTTATTGGGCCTGCGTCGCCGCATGCGCGACATGGGGCAGGCCCAATTGGCCGATGCATGTGGGATTGGCCAAGGAACCTTGTCCAAGATTGAACAAGGCCTGCGTGAACCAACGGAAGAGATCGTACATAAGCTGGCCTCAGCCCTGCACTGCTCTCCCTCATTCTTTTATCAGGCAGAGCGTGAATACGGCTCACCGATGAGTGCGCATCCGATGTTCCGCAAAAAGGCTTCGGTCGGACAGAAAGTGCTCGATCGCGTCATTGCGGAATTGAATGTCCGCATCGGGCATATTCGGACGTTTCTATCGAGCGTCGATTTTGCACCTGAATTGCCTTTTCCGCAGTATGACGTGGATGACTATAACGGCGACATCGAAACAATCGCCGAACACGTGCGCCGCGCCTGGTACGTGCCCCGTGGTCCAATCAAATCGTTAACGGAGTTTGCCGAACGTGCCGGCTGTCTGGTTGTGCACTGTGACATGGAAGCAGCGCGCATCGATGGTGTCAGCTACCGTATTCCAGGCCTTCCGCCAATTATTTTCCTGAATCGCAATCAGCCGGCTGACCGTATGCGGTTTTCACTGGCCCATGAACTAGGGCATTTGATTCTGCATGACTATCCAACGCCAGACATGGAGAAGCAGGCCGATCAGTTTGCGTCTGCATTGCTGATGCCGAAAAGCGATATTGGTCCAGAATTGAATGGGTTGACGATCGAAAAAGCCGCGTACATGAAACCGCTGTGGCGCGTGTCGATGGCATCGCTGATTTATCGCGCCTCAACGCTCAATCGCATCGATCAGGGGAAATACATCTATCTGTGGCGTCAAATGTCGGCACGGAACTTCCGCTTACGTGAGCCAGCTTCACTGGATTTTCCTCATGAGGTTCCCAGCGTCATGGACGCCCTGGTGACCAATCTCACCCACAACATGGGTTACTCCCATGACGAACTGGCCGCGATTCTGCACCTGTATTACGACGAAGTTGCACATATGTACAACTTGACGCCGTCTGCTCCGAAAACTGGCTTGCGTGTTGTGAAGTAATGTCTGGTGTCACAAAAGTCGAGCAATACCTGCAAGCCGCCATACGGGAAAACACCCGTAAAAGCTATGATGGGGCAATCAGGCACTTCGAGATCGAGTGGCGAGGATTTTTACCGGCAACGGCTGATAGTGTTGCCCGTTATCTAGCCGACTATGCTGGCAATCTATCCGTCAGTACGTTGCGCCAACGTCTTGCCGGACTAGCGCAATGGCATGTCGACCAAGGCTTTCCGGATCCGACAAAAGCGCCGGTAGTAAAAAAGACCATGCGTGGTATCCAAGCGCTGCATCCAGCGCGAGAAAAGCAGGCACGGCCGCTGCAGCTGGCGCAGCTCGATCAAGTCTCTAAATGGCTGAATCAAGAAATCCAGCATGCCCAAGACTGCGGCGACAGGCCCACATTTTTGCGTCATTCCCGTGACAAGGCTCTTCTTTTACTGGGATTTTGGCGAGGCTTTCGAGGAGACGAGCTATCGCGATTGGAAGTGCAAAATGTGGAGGTCGTTTCCGGCGCAGGGATGACGGTGTTTTTGTCGCGCACCAAAGGCGACCGCAACAACCAAGGAACATTTTTTAAAGTGCCTGCATTGTCCCGACTCTGCCCAGTCGAAGCGTATTTGGACTGGATCTACGCGGGAGGTCTAACTGAAGGGGCAGTTTTTCGCCGCGTCGATCGCTGGGGGCACATCGGCGATCGCGGACTGCATATAGACAGCCTCGTACCGTTACTACGTATCGCATTCGCATCTGCGAACGTGCCATTTGCAGATCAATATAGCGGCCATTCGCTGAGACGTGGATTTGCCAACTGGGCGACTTCCAATGGATGGGATCTAAAAACCTTGATGGAATATGTCGGATGGAAGAGTGTTCAATCTGCTATGCGCTACGTTGACTCCGTAGATCCATTTGGACAGGCGAGAATCGAAAATGCGCTGTCAGCGAACCAATCGCGCCATATTCCTTCATAAAACTGCTATCTATTAATGTTCGTGCTCTGGTTCGTACGACTGACAATAGCAATCACGGATATTCCTCTACTAAATCACTAACGAGATGCACTGTTAGACTGGTCTTTCCACTTGGAATGTCCCATACGTGAAGGTCGGGACGTCCCCCAAGTATGGCACGCAAGGACCGTCAATATCCGCAACGCTAGTCTCTTCCTGGCACACTTTCCAACAGCACATTGAGACTGCTTCTAAGTAAGGTCCACGTTCGCGGTAGCACCCAAAAACAGATTGCCACTGCTACTACAGAATCGCCCCATGTCCACCCCGTATAGCGGATGATGACGGCGCCTACAATAACACCAAGCGAACCAAGCATATCGCTCCTCACTTCGAAATACGGCCCCTTCATGCTCTTGTCTTTACCACCGGACAGAACACACATGCTGACGAGGTTGGTTATCAACCCAAGTATGGCAATGATCAGCATGCCGGCGGACTGGATTTCTGACGGTAATTGCAAGCGCCGATAGATGTCAAAGAGAATATATAAGGCGACACCGAACAGCAATACAGCGATGAATGCAGCAGCCAGAATCCCGAAACGGTAGTAACCGAAGGTTCGCATTCTGTTCGTTGGTCGCCTACCAATACGGATTGCGGCAAATGCGATCGCTAGCTCCGTGGTATCAGTAAACATATGGGCTTCATCGGATAGCAACGCCAGACTGCTGGTCAATATGCCACCAATCACTGTAGCGATCAGGAAGTCGGTAATCAGACCCAGCGCGAGCAGCAATGCCTTCTCACTCCCCTCACCTTGCGGCACGTGGGAATGCGAATGACCCAAGTGAGAATGCCCGTGTCGCATCATGTCGCTCCTTTCGGATAAGCTCGCCGCCTCCAAAACAGGAGTCTCGCGTACCATGAACTGTCCTGTGCGCCATTCATTCCAGTCGATTCATCGTCACGATGCATAATCTCGTACAGTAGCGGCAATACCAGCAGCGTCAGCAGCGTCGAGGATAAAATGCCGCCAATAACCACTGTTGCCAGTGGTCGCTGTACTTCGGCTCCGGTACCGGTGGCCAATGCCATCGGCACGAAGCCGAGTGAGGCGACAAGCGCAGTCATCAATACCGGGCGCAACCGTGTCATCGCTCCTTCATGGATGGCATCAGACAACGCTCTTCCCTCTTCCCTCAAGTTGCGAATGAACGAGATCATCACCAATCCATTCAACACGGCCACGCCAGACAGTGCGATGAAGCCGACCGCAGCCGAGATAGATAAGGGAATCCCGCGCAACCATAGTGCGATCACACCGCCCGTCAGGGCAAACGGGATGCCCGTGAAGACCAGCAAACCGTCCTTGATATTGCCGAACATGGCAAACAGCAGCACAAAGACCAGCAGCAAGGAGATTGGCACCACGATTTGCAGTCGTTGTGCTGCCGATGCAAGGTTTTCGTACTGGCCGCCCCATGCTATCCAATAACCAGGAGGAATCTTCACGCTTTGGTTGACTTGCACCTCGGCATCCGCAACAAAGGAACCGAGATCCCGTCCGCGGACATTGGCGCTGACCACTACCCGGCGCTTGCCGTCTTCACGGCTGATCTGGTTCGGGCCCGGTGCAATATCCAGGCCAGCGATCTCCCCCAGAGGGATATAGCTGGCGTTCTGGTTCGGGTTCGTCGCCGGCAACTGGATCGGCAAGCGTTTCATCGCTTCGGGATCACCACGTATCGATTCTGGCAGGCGGACGACAATATCGAAGCGGCGGTCCCCCTCGAATAAGGTTCCGGCTTCCTGACCACCTATCGCTGTCGAAATCGCCTGCTGGACCGTGGCAATGTTGAGGCCATAGCGCGCCGCTTTGTCACGGTCGATATTGATTGTCAGCATAGGCAACCCGGTGGTTTGCTCCACTTTGACTTCAGACGCGCCGGAGACGCCCTTCAGAGCTTGGGCAATACGATTTGCCGTTTCATTCAACACATTCATATCGTCACCGAACACCTTCACCGCGACGTCACTTCGCACACCGGATATCAACTCATTGAATCGTAGTTGAATCGGTTGCGAGAACTCGTAGCTATTCCCCGGTATCTTGTCGACTACCTCTTGAATCTGCGCAAGCAGCTCGTCACGTGACTTTCTCGGTTTGGGCCACTGATCTTCCGGCTTCAGCATGATGTAGCCGTCGGAAATATTCGGCGGCATCGGATCGGATGCGACTTCCGCAGTGCCAGTGCGTGCGAAGACACGCTCGATCTCAGGGAAGGTCTTTATCAAGGTCGTTTCGATCTGCCTTTGCATTTCGACGGATTGCGTCAGGCTGGTAGCGGGAATCCGTAAGGCTTGAATGGCAATATCGCCTTCATTCAAGCTGGGTACAAATTCGCTTCCCATGCGTGAAGCGATTAACAAGCACAACACAATGATTGCCCCAGCCAGCGCCAGAATCACCGGTTTGTTCGCCATTCCATGCTTGAGCAAGGGCTCGTACCGAGCTCTGGCGTATTCCATCAGCCGATTTTCTTTTTCCTGAACCTTATCCCCGATGAACAGCGCCACCGCGGCTGGAATGAAAGTTACCGAGAGGATCATCGCACCGAGCAAGGCCGTAACAACGGTGAAGGCCATCGGATGGAACATTTTCCCCTCTACGCCAGAAAGAGCAAAGATGGGCAGGTACACGATCATGATGATCAACTGGCCGAAAATCAGCGGTCGGCGCGCCTCCCTGGAAGCGGCGTAGACCTCGTGGAAGCGTTCGGAGCGCGTCAACGGACGGCCGTGATGCCTTTGCGCGTGCGCGAGCCGCCGCACGCAGTTCTCGACGATGACCACCGCACCATCGATAATGATGCCAAAATCCAGCGCGCCCAGACTGAGCAGATTGGCGCTGACCTGATTGCTGACCATGCCGGTGAATGTGAACAGCATCGCGAGTGGGATCACCATCGCGGTGATGAGCGCCGCACGAATGTTCCCAAGAAACAGGAACAGAACCGCGATCACGAGAATGGCACCCTCCAGCAGATTCTTTTTGACCGTGTGAATCGCCTTGTCCACCAGGACGGTTCGGTCATAGACGGTGATGGCTTCCACGCCAGGCGGCAGGGTCTTGTTGATCTGCTCCATGCGTTTGGCTACCGCCTTGGAGACTGCACGGCTGTTCTCTCCCATCAGCATGAACACCGTTCCAAGAACCACTTCGCGCCCATTGTCTGTTGCTGCGCCCGTGCGCAGCTCGCGGCCGATATCGACCGTTGCCACATCGCGGATGCGAACCGGCACCCCACCGGTATTGGCGACAACGATATTGCGTATGTCGTCCAGCGTGCTGACCTGCCCTGGCACACGGATCAGATATTGCTCACCTCGGCGTTCAATGTAGCCTGCGCCGACATTGCTGTTGTTACTCCCCAGCGCCGTGACCAGGGATTCCAGCGTCAGATGGTAAGACGCGAGTTTTTCGGGCGAAGGCGCGACGTGGTATTCCTTCGCATAACCACCGATCGAGTTTATCTCAGTGACACCGCGCACGTTGCGTAATTGCGGTTTGATGATCCAGTCCTGGATCTCACGCAAGTCTGTTGCGGTGTAACCGGTACCGTCAGGCTTTTTGGCGTTTGGCTTCGCTTCGACAGTCCACAGGTAGATTTCACCCAGGCCCGTGGAAATTGGACCGAGCTTAGGCGTGATGCCAGCTGGCAAACTGTCTTTTGCTTCCTGTATCCGCTGATTGACCAGTTGGCGAGCGAAGTAGATATCCGTACCATCCTTGAAGACAACGGTAATTTGCGATAAACCATATCGCGACAGCGAGCGCGTCTGCTCCAGGTCAGGCAAACCAGCCATTACCGTTTCGATCGGATAGGTAATGCGTTGCTCTGTTTCGAGAGGTGAATAGCCAGGTGCCGCCGTGTTGATCTGGACCTGGACGTTTGTGATGTCGGGAACTGCGTCGATTGGCAGCTTCTGGTAGCTGTATATTCCATATCCTGCCATGCCCAGCACGGCAAGTAATACAAGCCAGCGATGGGCGATTGAAAATTGAATGATGCGTTCAAACATGTCGTTTTCCTCTCGCATCAATGCTCATGTTCGACATCGTTCTTGCCCTGTTCTGCCTTCAGGACAAAGCTGCCAGTAGCTGCATATGAAACGCCCTGCTGCAAGCCTTCCACTATTTCGACGTAATGGACGTCACTACGGCCCGTCTCTACGTGTACAGGAATGAAGCCCTGTGGCACCCGCACGAAGACGGTCGGCTTTTCTTCCACCGACTGGATCGCATCGGACAGCACTGCAAGGGGGACCTCAAATTCGCCGGACGCGATCTCCACGTTGGCAAACAGACCGGGGCGCCATGCCCCCTTCGGATTCGGCAATACGATGCGCGCCGTTGCGGTTCTGGTCTGTTCGCCCAGCAGTGCTCCTACGTACGAGACCCTCCCCTTGGCTTCGGAATCAAAGGAGGTGGCGCGCACCACAGCGCTTTCTCCCACGCGGACAGCGTCGAGCTGATGCGCTGGCACGCTGATTTCCGCCCACACGGTTGACAAGTCGGAAACGGTGAAGACATTCAGGTCTTCACGTACCGACTCTCCCTGCGAAATGTGCTTTTCGACGACCATGCCGTCGAACGGCGCGCGAAGTTCGAAGCGGTTCAATGCGCCAGTGTTTGCACTTGCACCAATCGCTGTCAGCTTTTGGCGTGCATTGCGTGCAGCGATTTCCGCCTCACGCAGCGCCTGCTGCGCCTGCAGATAATCCTGCTGTGCGGAAATTTTCTCCTCCCATAGCTGTCTCTCGCGCTTGTAGGTTGCGCGTGCCAATGCCAACCGTTCCTCAGCATTCAGCAAATCGCTGCGCAGATCCGAGACCACGGTACTGCTGATCGTTGCGAGCAACTGGCCTTTTTTGACTTGCTGACCGAGGTCGGCGGAAACCGACTCGACAATACCCGTTACGCGAGGGACGATATGCGCCGTTCGATCCTGATTGAACTTGATTTCCGCTGGAAGCTGGATCGTCGACGCAATGGTCGCCGGGCCGCTGGTCGCCAGTTTGATTCCTGCTTGAGCTATCTGCGCCTCATTCAGTACGATCGGCTTTTCTTCATCGGCGCGATGCCCAGCTTCGCCTTCATGTGCGTTGCTGTCTTGTGGGCGGTTCGCCGTTTCCGCAGTGGCGTGCGTTTCGCTTGGTTCGGCTTCGTTGCCGCTACTCTGCGGACGATCCAGCACAAGGATCAATGCACCAAGCAGCGCCGTGACGACAACGATGGCCAGAATGGCCGTCTTCTGTTTCTTGTTCATAAGTTCTCGCTTATTTTGTTGTGCCGGCGGCGCCGGTCAGCCGCTCGATCTCGGCCGCCGCGATATGGGCCTCCGAAAGAGAGCGCAAATATTGGGATTCGGCCTGAAAGAGGGTTCTCTGCGCATCAAGTACGTCGATGAAGTCAAATTTGCCGTATTCGAATCCCTTGGTCGCCGCTTGGTAGGCCGTCGTCGCGTCAGGCAGTATTTCCGATCGGTAAAGCGTCGCTTCTTCGTGCGCCGTCTTCAAGCGTTGATATTCACGGCGTATTTCATTTTCAGCTCTTACGCGCACAGCCGTAAGTTCGTCGTTGGCTGCATAGCTGCGGCTCAATGCCTCGTGGAGACTGCCTTGATTACGGTCGAATAGTGGCAATGGAATGGAAAGACCGATTACCGTCTGATCCCGGCCCAGCGTTTCATCGCGCTTGTTGCCGATGGTGAGCGTCAGATCACCGACCCGCTTGGAACGCTCGACGGCTACAAGTGCTCGCCGCCGCTCAAACTCCAGCCGCGCACGTATCACTTCTGGCGATTGACCTACCTGTGCCTGTACCGTGCTCCATGCAGGCAGTGCAGGCAAATCGTCGACCTCACCCCGTACCGTATCGAAATCCGGCTCGCCGATGCCGAGAAGCGCTGCCAAGCGGAATCGCGCATTGATCAGATCGCTGTTCGCCTGACTCAACTCCACCTGCGCGGCGGAGCGAGCCACACGGGCCTTGGTCTCATCTAGCGGAGAAACCTTACCGGCGGCGACGCGCTTTGCCGCAATATTCCTCGCTCGTTCTGCCAATTCGAGCGAGCTCTGCGCGATGCGGTATCGCTCTTGCATCGCCAGAACGGTGTAAAAAGCGCCCACGACTTCAGTTCTGATCTCAATACGTTTAGCGCGCAACGCCTCATCCGCAATGTCGGCGCCACGCTGAGCCGCTTCCATACGTGCAGCACGTTTTCCACCCAGCTCGATCGGCTGGCTTAACTGTACCGTCGTCGTGCGCGTTTCCTTGTGCAGATCTTCAAGCAGATAGCCGAGTTCGGGATTCGGTATCGCACTGGCCTGACGTTTCAATCCGGCATTGGCCTCTACTTCATGCAGCGCGATGCTAATCTCCGGGTTGTTTTGCAAGGCGCGGTCGATCGCTTGCTGCAGGGTGAGCGCACCATCGTCCTGGTGAAGATAGAACGTTTTTTGCTCGCTGCGCGATTGAATATTTTGAGGCGGTTCTGCGAATGCGATTTGCATGACAAACGGCACGGCGCAAATGAGCCAATATGACTTCGATGTCATCAGATTCTCCAAATGAAAAACAGGAAAAATCCGGCGACAAGCTCAGCGAGTCAGCAATGCAAAAATATGAAGACTGAGGTCAACGCCGGACTAGACGGCAGCTGACCACTTGGGACGCTCAGGGCGAGGAGAAGGAAGTGACGCGAAGAAGGTTGCTGTCGAAATCAGCGATTTAAAAGCTATGACGTTGAATATTGGTGCAGCCAAGCCAAGCGGTGGCAGAATGACATTGGAATGATGCGCCAGATGGCATACCGAGCAATTGTCATCAAAACCAACAGGCGTTTTATTGGTGTGAGAGTTGTCCGCAACGACTTCTCTACTCCCGTCATCATGATTATGAGCGAAATAGCCGCCTGTCGCCTCCGCCAGCTCGGAAGAGCTATAGAGGACAACGGCTCCCCAGCTCGCCTGAAGCGGCAATATGAAAAGCATGAAGATAATCACAAGACGACGCATGTTCCGAATAATAAGGTCTGGAAGCGCCGAATGCAATCCTCCAGAATTGCTAGTGGTCGCAACTACTTGAACGTACGCTCACCATACTTTTTATTCGCCATTTTTGAACCTTTTTCAGAATAGGGTTTGCCACAGCCCCTCTTAATTAACTCATCTATTTGCTTCAAGCCGCTCAACAGTGAAAAATGCTTGACCTTCCCACATGGGAAGGCCTAGGCTTGCGAAAATAAGAGAAAATTGCGCTGTCGACATGACTCGTTTCGTAAAAACCGTTCTGCTTTGGCTGTTGATCGCCGCGCTGCCCCTCCAGGGAATAGCCGCTGCGGTAAAGGCCGCTTGCGGCCCGGAACATCACGAAACAATAAGTTCAAATATCATGTCGTCTCATGAGGCGATGCCGGACGAAGAGCATGCACATCACACAATGGTGATGAACGATGCCGGAAATCCTTCCGATCACGGTTCGAAGAGCCAGCATCAGCATAAGAGCGCCTTTTGTAGTTCCTGTGCAGCCTGCTGTGTCGGTGCAGTCGCTCCGCCTGTCAGCTTGAAACAACCTTCCCCGCCGACTCTTTCTGAGACGGCACATGTTCTTGCCTCGCCATGGATTGCAGGATTCATTCCCGCCGGTCCTGAACGCCCTCCTCGACACCTTTCCGCTTAATCGAACGCGAATCTGCGCGTAGCGACACTTGTCGTTTGCCGTAGATCTATTGTGATCGCGCATTTGCGCGATCGCCTCATCGATTCTGAGGGAAATTATGGTCTTTTCATATCGGCTTATCGCCGCTGCTGTCGCGCTTCTGCCGGCAGTCGCGATGGCCAACCCATCGCACACCGCGCCCGATCCGGTCAGTGCAAACACAGCAGTACCGACACTGCAATATCAATCGAGTTTTGCATCCTATCGCGCCGCCGTCGATGAAGAAGCGACGCCTGATGCCCGCTGGATCAGCGCCAATCAGGAAGTTACTGGCGGCGGGCATTCCATGCACGGCATGCATGACATGCAGACCTCCAGTCCCGCCCCCATGCAGATGAATATGCAGGCGCATGAGGGACATGAAATGGGAGGTCACTAGGATGCGGCAGAACAAGAAACTTCGCCGTTATGTCGGCATTCCATTGATGCTTTCAATGCTCATCCTGGGCGGTTGTGCTTCCTTTTCGCAGGACGGCGGCTTTGACTCGGTATCGGCCCTGACAAAGGAACGTTCTGGCCAAAGCGTCCAGAAAATCGCTTCGCCGGATGCAGAAGATGCTGCGCGCGCAAAAGTGCGTGAGCTGCTTGCCACCCCTCTTACACCCGACACCGCCGTTCAGATCGCACTGCTGAACAACAAGGGATTGCAAGCATCGTTTGCCGAACTCGGGATCGCGGAGGCGGATTATGTGCAGGCCGGGCGCATGCGTAATCCGGGATTCTCGTTCGGAAGACTCGGTAATGGCAGTGACGCCGAGATCGACCGCAGTGTCATGTTCGATTTGATTGGTCTGCTCACAATCCCGGTAAGAAGCGGAATCGAACAGCGTCGCTTTGAACAGACGAAGCTACAAACCGCCAAGGAAGCGATCATGCTCGCTGGCGAAACACGGCGTGCCTATTTCAACGCCGTTTCTGCCGCGCAAACCGCGCAATACATGCAGCAGGTCCAACAGGCAGCCGAGGCCGGTGCAGAACTCGCACAACGAATGGCACGCGTGGGCAACTGGAGCAAATTGGATCAGGCGCGTGAGCAAGCATTTTATGCCGACGCAACCGCTCAGGTAGCCCGTGCCCGTCACAACGCAGTTGCTGCGCGTGAAAAATTGAATCGACTACTTGGGGTCTGGGGTAGCGGTTTGACCTACGAGCTGCCAGACAGGCTGCCTGATCTTCCCAGTTCTGTCGTGGAGGCAGGGAATATTGAGCAAAAAGCATTGGAACAACGGCTCGACGTCCAAATTGCAAAAGGCGATGCCGTGGCAACCGCTCGAGCCCTTGGCCTGACCAAGGCAACGCGGTTCATGAATGTGCTGGATGTCGGTTACATAAACAAGAGCGAGGCCGGCATGCCACGCGAGAACGGCTATGAAATTTCGCTCGAATTGCCGATCTTCGATTTCGGCGGCGCCCGCACGGCGAAAGCTGAAGCGATCTACATGCAGTCGGTAAACCGTACTGCGGACATCGCTATACGTGCCCGCTCCGAGGTACGTGAAGCTTATTCCGGATACAGAACTTCCTACGACATCGCGAAGCACTATCGGGATGAGGTAATCCCACTTCGCCAGAAGATTTCAGACGAAGTCATGCTCCGCTACAACGGCATGCTGGTGAGTGTTTTTGAATTGCTGACAGACGCCCGCGAGCAGATAAGCAACGTCAATGCGGCAATCGAAGCACAACGGGATTTCTGGATCGCAGAAACTGACCTTCAAGCTGCGATGAATGTTGGAGGCGCGGATAACGGCAGCTCGATGCAGGTTGCCAGTGGCGGCGCACCAAGCGCAGCTGCACACGATTAAAAGGACGCAATAAATGGTTTCTCGTAGAAATTTTTTCAAAGGTGCCGGTGTGGCGGTTACCGCTGGTCTTGTCAGCCGCGTCAATGCCGCGACCTTGCCCGAAATCGTCAACATGTCAGGGCCCGCGACGCAGCAGCCCTCGTTGCCCGCCAGCGGCCGCCCGTTCAATCCGGTCATCACGCTCAACGGCTGGTCTTTACCTTGGCGAATGAATGTCGGTGTCAAGGAGTTTCATCTGGTGGCTGAACCTGTCGTGCGCGAAATTGCGCCGGGCATGAAAGCGAACCTGTGGGGCTACAACGGCCAAAGCCCAGGCCCCACGATTGAAGTGGTTGAAGGCGATCGCGTCAGGCTGTTCGTGACCAATCGCCTGCCAGAAGCGACAAGCGTGCACTGGCATGGCCAGCGCTTGCCAAGCGGCATGGATGGCGTAACAGGCCTCACACAACGTGCAATCGAGCCGGGCAAAACATACGTGTACGAATTTGTCGCCGAGCATGCTGGCACGTTCATGTATCACCCGCATGCCGACGAAATGGTACAGATGGCGATGGGGATGATGGGATTCTGGGTCACTCACCCACGCAACCCGGCAGAGCATCGCGTCGATCGCGACTACGTCATGCTCCTCAACGCCTATGACATCGATCCCGGCAGCTATACGCCCAAAGTCAACACGATGCTGGACTTCAATTTATGGACCATCAATTCGCGTTCCTTCCCTGGCGTGGCGCCGATGGTCGCGACGACCGGAGATCGGGTTCGGGTGCGTATCGGCAATCTCACGATGACGAACCATCCGATACACCTGCACGGCTTTTCGATGGAAGTAACGGGCACCGATGGTGGCTGGGTACCGAAATCGGCACGCTGGCCGGAAGTGACAGTGGATATTGCCGTGGGCCAAATGCGCGCGGTCGAGTTCGTGGCCGACAAGGCGGGAGATTGGGCTTTTCACTGCCATAAGTCGCACCACACGATGGGACCAATGGGCCACTCGGTACCGACCATGATTGGCGTCAAGCAGGACGATATCACCAGGAAGATCAACAAGCTGGTGCCGGATTACATGGCAATGGGACAAAACGGCATGGGAAGCATGGCAACCATGCAGATGCCGATTCCCGACAATACCTTGCCGATGATGGACGGGCAAGGGCCATTCGGCGGAATCGAAATGGGCGGCATGTTCACGGTCCTGAAGGTACGAGATGGCCTGCCGCGTAACGACTATCGGGATGTCGCTTGGTACAAGCATCCGAAAGGCAAGCTCGCCTATGAATGGACTGGTGACAAGCCGCCAGTTAGCCAGGCGCCGAAGATGGACAGCGGTGTGCCGGCAACGGAAGTCACTGTCCGCAAACCTCAAAGTCATCAGCATTAAATTTAACCAAGGAGCTTTAAATGAAATCCGCAAAGAAATTCGTTCTGTCCGCCCTTTTTATTGCCGCGACTGCAGGACAGGCAACGGCATGGGCGCACGCAACCTTGCAAAGCGCGACGCCGGCAAAGGATGCCGAGGTCACCGTTGCGCCAAAAGAAGTCGTGATGCACTTCAACGAAGACCTTGAACCAGCATTTATTTCGGCCAAAGTCGTGGATAGCACGGGCGCAGTGGTTTCCACTGAAAAGGCCGCCCTGGATGCAAAGGACGCCACCGTCATGAAACTGGCTGTGCCGGCGCTGTCGCCGGGCAAGTACACCGTACAGTACAACGCCGTAGGCCATGACGGCCATCGTCGCAAGGGCGAATATTCCTTCACGGTGAAATAGCACATGGAAGCTTCGCTCCCACAGGTCATTGCGACCTCCTTCATTAACGTCAGCCTGGCATGGGTCGTCGGCGCGCTGGCCGCTCGCGCCTGGCTGACGAAAGTGAGCGCCGATTGGCGCATTCCGGCCAGCCGAGCCTTGTACCTCCTTATGCCGTATGCACTAATCACTTGCGCGTGCGCCCTCCTCTTTTCTCTCTGGTCTGAAGCCGTAGTTATGGCTGACGTTCCATTTTTTGAGGGAGGAGCGGCATTTAAGGAAATGCTGAAATCAACGCATTACGGACATGCGGGGCTGACCGCAATTACCGCCGTCGTATTGGCGCTGGCAGGACATCTGGTTTTGGCAAATCGGGAGACACCAAAATTCTACGCAGCGACAATCGCCGTCTTCGTCGTTCTACTCGGCGCTGCCCGCGTAAGTATCGGTCACGCATACGAATATGGCGCGTTCAGTCTGGCGACAGCAGTCGAGCTTGTCCACGTCCTTGCGATGGCCATGTGGGCCGGCATTGTCTTTATCGCCGGTTGGGTAGCGCTGCCAATAGTAAGCAAATCAGAGCACACCGCGATACCGGATCGCGCATCTTTTCTTAATAGCCTGTCGGACTGGGCGACCGTGGCGCTGATTGCGATCGTGGCCACTGGTGCATACAACGCTTACCGTGTTCTGCATGCGCCGGCAGACCTGTTCAGCTTTTACGGCAACGTACTGCTCTTCAAGCTCGCCATGGTAGCGATTGCGATTCTGCTCGGTGCCTACAACAAGTTTTTCGGCCTGCCTGGCGCATCCGCCTACGAGTTCAACGACAACACATCTGGTTTGCGCCGTGTAATCACCGTCCTGCGTGTGGAATCGGTTGCTCTATTTTTGGCAATAGTTGCCGCTGCAGTGCTGACTGGCAGTGCGCCGCCGGCATGATCACCCCACTTTTTATTTTTTGAAAGGAAGTCTATGAAATCAATCTCTACCGCCATCTTTTCCGCCATGTTGGTAATGGCTGCCGCTCCGGCTCTTCACGCCCAAAACGCCCCTGCTACAACGGATGCGTCTGCAGCGATGTCGAGCGGAGAGATAAAGAAAGTCGACAAGAGTACGGGCAAGCTCACCATCAAGCACGGGCCGCTCGTGAATCTCGGCATGGATGGCATGACGATGAACTTCAAGGTGTCCGATCCTGCGATGCTGGATGCCGTGAAGCCGGGCGACAAGGTGAACTTTATTGCCGAAGAGCCCAACGGCCAGTTGACTGTAACGAAGATCGTTAAACAGTAACTGATGCGCCGCTGCTTGCAGCGGCGAATTTAACACGATCTTGACGAGCGAAATGTTCGGGGAGGCGTACGTCCGTACGATTGGTGTTGTACCAGAAAACTTGAAATGTTATTTAAAAAATGATGAACATTTTTCCAATTCTTCGCTCGTAAATTGGTATCTACACCGTCGAGAAATCAGGGATCTGAGGTAGAAAACTTTGATGAGCACACGAAAGAATGACGGAATAGAACAAGGAATGGAATCTTACAGATAAAGGTGCTCACCCACCCCCAACCTGAAGGAGAAATGCCATGAATCAACAGCAATTCCAATCTTGTATCAACGCCTGTAACGACTGCGCAAATGCCTGCGATTACTGTTCCGCCGCATGTTTGGGCGAACAAGATGTGAAAGCGATGACGCGTTGTATCGCTCTCGATATCGACTGCGCACAGATCTGCCGCATGGCGGCGGCCTATATGGCGCGTGGCAGTGAATTCGCAGAACTGATTTGCCGCGCCTGCGCCGATATCTGCGACGCCTGCGGAAAAGAATGTGCGAAGCACAAGATGGACCACTGTCAGCAGTGTGCTCAAGCTTGTCGGCGCTGTGCCGAAGAATGCCGCAGCATGGCCGCGCAGCCGGCATAAGAACAGGACAGTAACGCCGCTTGCTGAATCCATGATGGAAGACGCAACGAAAGCTCGCGTATCAGGAGGTTGCCATGTACAAAATACAGGTAGAGAAGATGAGCTGCGGCGGATGTGCCAGCCGCGTGACCGAGGCAACCAAGGCCGTTGATCCGGCCGATCCCATTCCGGGGGCCGGATATTTCACCTTGGCGCGAACCTGACGCGCCTGGACGAGGGAGAAGACATGGACACGAAAACGCATTCTCACCATCGGGAACATGCCCACCAGACGGTCGAAGCTGGGACTGGTAAGCCCTTTATCGATCCCGTCTGCAAGATGACGGTGGCGGACGATCCGACTAAGCGAATTGAGTTTCAAGGAACGACCTACCACTTCTGCAGTACCGGCTGCATGGCCAAATTCCGCGAACATCCGAATACTTACCTGGCACCCTCGCCGTCAAACGACAACAAAAACGAACAAGCGGACACGGTCTACACGTGCCCAATGCATCCGCAGATTAGACAGAGTACACCGGGCGATTGCCCGATTTGCGGCATGTCGCTTGAACCGGTGATGCCTTCATTGGAAGAAGAATCGAATCCAGAACTTGCTGATTTTAGGCATCGCTTCTGGTGGACACTTCCCCTTACCGCTGCAGTCGTGCTGATTGCGATGTTTGGACATCAATTTGTCGCTGGTGGCCTTCCCAAGCAAAGTTGGATCGAACTGGTTCTCAGCTCGCCGGTGGTCTTGTGGGCCGGATGGCCGTTTCTGGTCCGATGTGTGCAATCTATCCGTCGTCGAAGCCTCAATATGTGGACGCTGATCGGCGTCGGCGTTTCCGCGGCATACTGGTATAGCGTTGCCGCCACCCTGTTTCCACAAATATTTCCCCAAAGCTTTGCCATGCAAGGACGCGTCAGCGTCTATTTCGAAGCGGCGTGCGCTATCGTTTCGCTGACCTTGCTCGGTCAAATTTTGGAGCTTAGGGCACGTTCACAGACTTCAGCCGCAATCAAGCTGTTGCTTGGCATGGCACCGAAAACCGCGCGCCGCATACTTTCAGACGGCACCGAAGAGGATATTCCGCTGACGCATGTTCATCCAGGGGACATCTTGCGCGTGCGGCCAGGAGAAAAGATCCCGGTGGATGGCGAGGTCATTGAAGGGCAAAGTGCGGTAGATGAGTCGATGTTGACCGGCGAACCGGTCCCGGTCACCAAGAAACTTGGCGACAAGATCATTGGCGCTACCTTGAATACCAGCGGTAGTCTCGTCATGAAGTCCGAGAAAGTCGGTGCTCAGACCGTGCTTTCTCAAATCGTACAAATGGTTGCGCAGGCACAGCGTTCGCGTGCGCCCCTGCAACGACTGGCCGATGTCGTCGCAGGTTATTTCGTGTTTGCCGTCATCGGTATTGCTGGCCTTACGCTGCTGGGATGGGGATTGTTCGGCCCGCAACCGAGCTGGGTATACGGGTTCATCAATGCGGTCTCCGTATTGATTATTGCCTGTCCCTGCGCGCTTGGTTTGGCCACACCTATGTCGATCATGGCCGCAACAGGCCGCGCTGCAGGGCACGGCATCCTGTTTCGGGACGCCGCCGCGATTGAGGCATTACGCAGCATCGATACGCTCATTGTCGACAAGACAGGCACCTTGACAGAGGGGCGTCCCGTGTTCAACCGCGCTCTCCCCGCCACCGGCCATTCTGAAGATGAAGTCATTCAGCTGGCTGCCAGCATTGATCAAGGTAGCGAACATCCCCTGGCGCAAGCCATCGTGGCGGAGGCGAATAAACGCAATCTATCCCTGGACAAACCGACCATGTTTGATTCAGAAAGCGGGATTGGTGTACGTGGGGTCGTGAAAGAACACCAGATCGCTTTGGGAAACTCGGCATTGATGGATGCAGAACAGGTTGATTGGTCATCATTGGCACAGCAAGCAGAAGCGCTGCGGCGTGAGGGTGCAAGCGTGATGTTTCTAGCCGCCGACGCACGTCTGGTTGGACTTCTCGCCGTTTCCGATCCGTTGAAGGCCAATACCAGCGAAGCTCTGCACGCCTTGCTGGGAAGCGGTATGCACGTCGTCATGGCGACCGGCGATGGCCTTACGACCGCACGGGCAGTTGCCGAGCGCCTGGGGATTAAAGACGTGTATGGCGAAGTCAAGCCGCAGGACAAATTACATCTGGTTGAAGATTTGCAGAAAGCAGGAAAGAAAGTCGCCATGGCGGGCGACGGCATCAATGACGCGCCCGCACTTGCACGCGCCGATGTCGGCATTGCGATGGGAACTGGCACCGATGTCGCAATCGGTAGTGCGCACATAACGCTGGTCAAGGGGGACTTGCGCGCCATTGCACGCGCCAGGGATTTATCGGAAGCGACGATCAAAAACATGCACCAGAACCTGGGATTCGCATTTATCTACAACGCGCTTGGCATTCCGTTGGCCGCCGGCCTGCTTTATCCGTTCACCGGACATTTTTTATCACCAATGATTGCCGCCGCCGCAATGAGCCTCAGTTCGGTTTCGGTCGTCATGAACGCGCTACGCCTGCGGCGGGATTGATGCCGAATTCACAACAAAAAGTTATTTATTGAAGAGGGAATGATGAGCTCCTATCAATTTGAAGAAGTGGACACATGGAGGCGGCGGCTGTTGAAAAGCGCAGGCGCTGTCGGCGCGTTGATGGGCTTCGGACCGGCGGGACGTTTTGCGTGGGGAGGCGATGCACCGGCACCGCAACCATCGGTATTACGGGGAACTGAATTCGAGCTCGATATCGCGCCAACGCCAGTGAACATTACCGGACAGGCACGCATTGCGACCGCAGTGAATGGTCAAATTCCAGCACCAACCCTGTACTGGCGCGAAGGCGACACAGTCACACTGCGTGTCACCAATCGTTTGTCGGTACCGAGTTCGATTCACTGGCACGGCATTCTTCTGCCGGCTGGTATGGATGGCGTGCCAGGCCTGAGCTTCCATGGCATTGCCCCTGGAGAAACCTTTGTCTATCAATTCGAAGTCAAGCAGACCGGCACTTACTGGTATCACAGCCACTCCCGATTCCAAGAACAAACGGGACTGTATGGATCCATCGTTATTGAACCGCGCGATGGAGAACGCTTCAAGGCCGATCGCGAGCATGTGGTGATGTTGTCGGACTGGACCGACGCGGAGCCCGAATCCATTTTTGCCAAGTTGAAAAAGACCGGGGATTTCTTCAACTTCAATCAACCCACGGTGGGTGGCTTCATGCGCGACGTTTCCCGCATGGGACTCAGCGAAGCGGTGAAAATGCGAAAAATGTGGAACCAGATGCGTATGATGCCCACCGACTTCAGCGACGTTACGGCAGCACTGGGCACCAGCGCCAGATTGACCTACCTTGTCAACGGGCAATCCGCTTCCAGAAATTGGACCGGCCTCTTCCAGTCAGGGGAAAAGCTCAGGCTGCGTTTTATCAACGGTTCCGCGACAACGATTTTTGACGTTCGGATACCTGGCCTGAAAATGACAGTCGTATCGGCTGACGGACAGGACGTCGAGCCAGTCCCCGTTGATGAGTTCCGGATATCCGTTGCCGAAACATACGATGTGCTTGTTGAGCCGCAGGGGGATAACGCCTACACCATCTTTGCCCAATCCATTGACCGTACCGGTTACACCAGGGGCACGCTGGCGCCCCGCCTCGGCATGCAAGCTGCCGTGCCGGCAGTCGATCAGCCGGAATGGTTGACCATGAAGGACATGATGGGTGCCATGGCCAGCATGGGGGGCATGAGCGGCATGGGGAAGATGGACGGCGCGGCCATGGATCATTCGATGATGCCCGGCATGCAACATGACCAGATGAACGGCATGTCGGACATGCCGATGCCAGCGGTACGCCATGCGAGGACTGAATACGGGCCGAACGTGGATATGCACGTCAATATGCCGCGCACCGACCTGCAGGATCCGGGCGTCAATCTGCGCAACAACGGAAGGCGCGTTCTCACCTACAACGATCTGCATACCATCGGCGGGCCGCTGGACAAGCGTCAGCCGTCACGCGATATCGAGTTGCATTTGACAGGCCACATGGAACGTTTCGTGTGGTCCTTCGACGGCCAGAAGTTTTCGGAATCCATGCCTATCCATTTCCGCTTTGGCGAACGCCTTCGGATTATTCTGGTGAATGACACCATGATGAATCATCCCATTCACCTGCATGGCATGTTCAGCGAACTGGAGTCGCCAGACGGTCAATTCCTGGTGCGCAAACATACGATCAATGTGCAGCCCGCGCAACGCATCGCCTATCAGGTAACGGCAGATGCGCCGGGACGCTGGGCCTTTCACTGTCATTTGCTGTATCACATGGAAGCGGGCATGTTCCGGGAGGTGGTGGTGTCATGAACATTCTGAAAACAAGCGGTAGAGCCGCGCTCTCTGCAGCCCTTTTGATTTCCATCCTGCAGCCGCACAGCGGCATGGCGCAAGCGACGATGTCGGATCACATGTCGACGATGCCTGGCATGGAGATGCCGGCCACCGAGACAATGTCTCACGGCAAATCGATGAACGGAATGTCCGGAATGGACCATGGCGACATGCCGATGCAGGGCATGCCTAATATGCAAGAAAAGCCGGTTTCTCCTGCCAGTGACATGTCGGATATGAAGATGGACGACATGCCGCAAATGGATATGAGCGGCATGCAAGGTGGCAAGGCGCCTCCCGACGCCCGCGATCCTGATGCCTATGCTGAAGGACTATCAAAGGAGCCCATGCCAGGTATGGACATGGCGGATGACCAATCGTTCGGTCGGCTACTGGTAAATGAACTGGAATACACCAATAGCAATAGCGCCCACGGACAGAATCTCGATATGGAGGCGTGGTATGGCGGCGATCTGAATAAAGTCTGGTTCAAGGCCGAAGGTGAGCGAAGAAATGGGACTCTGGAAGATGCACGCACCGAGGTACTGTGGGATCAGAATATCGCCACCTACTGGAGCAGTCAGCTCGGCTTACGACACGACAATGGAAACGGCGAATCGAAGAACTGGTTGGCCATCGGCGTGCAGGGCCTGGCGCCATATTGGTTCGAGACCGAAGCTACTGCCTATGTCGGAAGTGGCGGTTCCCTCGCCGCCCGCCTGGGAGCACGCTATGAATTACTGTTTACCCAGCGGTTGATTCTCGAGCCGAAAATCGAAACGAATTTGTATAGCAAGAATGATGCTGACAGAGGTATCGGGTCTGGCTTGTCCGATATCTCCGTTGGACTGCGGCTGCGTTACGAAATCAACAGGCAATTTGCCCCTTATATAGGTGTTTCATGGAATCGCAAGTATGGAAACACTGCGGACTATGCGAGGGAAGCCGGCGAAGACGTTCACGATACGGAGTTGGTTGCCGGTGTGCGGATGTGGTTTTAGCCTATTAACATCGGAGTCATCGAAAGCCACACCTGGATTTTTTTTGGAAAACGGAGTAGGAATGAAAAAATTGTTCATCGCGAATTTGCTCTTGATGACGGCGACGCTCGCCAACGCTGCTGGCGAAACCATTACCGTCTACAAAGACCGTAACTGCGGTTGCTGTGCCGCTTGGGTCGATCACTTACGCGAATCGGGCTATCAGGTCAAAGCAGTCGACTCGGAAGATATGTCGGCAGTGAAAAAGCGCTTTGGCGTTCCCGCATCCCTGCAGTCGTGCCACACGGCTGTTATCGACGCCTCTGGACAAATCATCGAGGGCCATGTGCCGGCTGCGGCGGTGGCAAAACTCATTGCCACCCCTGGAGTAAAAGCTGTAGCTGTGCCGGGAATGCCCATGAATTCACCTGGGATGGGAAAAATGGATGGCAAGCTTGTCACGGTGGAATTTTCGGGTAAGCAGTTTTCCAAGAATTGACCGCGCAATATTGCCGACCGTTTGTGCTTCGCTTCATTGAAGATTTAACTTTAGGAGGTCATCATGAAATCACCATACTCTCTATCAATGCTGGCGGCCGCCGCCTTGATCGCAACAACGCTGGCTGGCTGCGCAGCCAGCCAGTCACAACGCCCCCAGCAATCGCAAGGTTCAATGGGGTCAATGGACATGTCCAACGCTGACTCGATGGCGATGTGCAAAGAGATGCACACGCAAATGATGAATGCAAAGACACCGGAAGAACGGCAGGCGATGATGGCGGAACACATGAAAAACATGTCTCCGGAGATGATGCAGCACTGTCCTATGATGCAGGGGCAGCAAGGCGGAGCATCCACGAAGTAAGTCTGGTTCGGCAGAAAGACGCGGGCTGAAGCGTAGTCAACGTCGCAAAGGCTTCGTTTTTTGGCCTTCCTGCGTACAGGGCTTCTCTATTCCGGGTAATTCTGTTATACACTCGGCGAAATTCAAAAAGCCATGCGCCAATTCATTTCATCATTTCGACGCGGTATCGCCGCCTTCCTGGCATTGTCGATTTTGACATCGACCATTGCCATGGCGGCTTACCTGTGTCCGCAAGTGCCGGTAGCACCGATGCCAGAAATGGCTATGGATGCACCTTGCGCGAGCGTGGATGTAGAAAAGCCGGTGCACTGCGCAACATCGCAATCGCCTGTCCAGTTGGCGCTGGAGCACCTATCCGCAGCGCCGGCCTTGGCCTTGCCGATGATCGTTTTCGTCTTGGCGATCCTGGCGCCTCGCTCCTCCTCTTTCGTCCCTCGCTCGGCATGGATTTCGAGCCCACTCGGGGCGGATCCCCCCTACCTTCGTACGCAGCGCCTTCGCATTTGATCTAACCCTCTGTTGCTCTATCGGCAGGCATTAGCCGTCGATTATTTTCGTCTTCACACAGAGGGTTGTATGACCATATCGCTATTAACGCGAGCACGTTCAGGATGCTCGCATTTCGCATGGCACATGAGTGCGTGCGCATTTTTCTTGTCTGTTTCTTCCTTCGCCTTCGGCCAGGCGAATGACTTGCTCCTCGATCAGGCCCTTCAATTAGCCCAAGATCGTGCCGGTTCTGTAAAGGCAGCTGGCGCCTCAGTACAAGCCAGCCGGGAACTGGCTGTCAAGGCCGATCAGTTACCAGACCCCATGCTCAAGGTTGGCATCGATAATCTGCCTGCTACCGGCGCCGATCGCTATAGCACGACCAGCGACTTCATGACGATGCGCCGCATTGGCATTGAACAGGAATGGGTATCGTCCGATAAACGTGCCGCCCGTGCAGCACGTGCGCAGCGTGCGATCGAAATGGGGGACGCCACCTACCTTGAAACGATCGCCAACGTCCGAGAGCAGACAGCAAAGGCTTGGCTGAATGTCTTGTATGCCCAGCGCAAGCTGGACTTGGCCCATGAAATGGAAGCAAACGCTGCGGACACGCTGAAAGCCGTGAAAGCGGCACATCGGGCGGCAGCAGCGGCAGCCGAAGAAGCCGTTCAAGCTCAAACCGCACTATTGCTCGCCCAAGATGCAAAAAGACGCGCCGAGCAAGAACTGCGCATCGCACAGCGAAGCTTGAGCCGCTGGACGGGCATTCCCTCCCCGACCGTAGCAGACGTAACGCCGACACTGACTTCCCACGTCGCCAATCTTCCTGTTGAAGAACTTGAAAAATATCATCCGATGCTGATGGCGGCGCGTCGTGCGATTGCACTGGCTGACGCAGACAGCACTGTCGCTGTAAAGGAAAGTTCACCGAACTGGAGCGTGGAAGCGTCTTACAGTCAACGCGGCAGCCAGTATTCCAACATGGTCTCCGTCGGCATCAGCATCCCGCTCACTTTGAATCGTGAACGCCGGCAGAACCGCGACATCGCTGAAAAAGCTGCACTCGGCACCAAGGCCCGAATGGAATACGAAGAGACCTTGCGTGCCCTGCGCGAGGAAATCGAAAATCTGTCGACGACGATCAATAGCGACAAGGATCGCATCGCATTTCTCAATGCAAATCTTCTTCCTTCCGCCAGGCAGCAAGTGCAATTGGCCGAGGCTGCCTATCGCGCAGGGTCTGGCAAGCTCGCCGGAGTGTTTGCCGCGCAAAAAAATCTTCTGGATCAGCGGCTGCAAGTTCTGGAACTCGAGCAAGCGGCCTCGATTGCCTGGGCCTCACTGGAATACCACGTCATCCCGCATGACATGACAGTATCTGGAGACACAAAATGAAAAAACACACTCTCATCAAAACAGCGGTAGCTGCCTTTTCTGCTGCAGCACTTCTCCTGATCGGCTACAAACTTGGTCAATCGAATCAGTCGATGGACATGAACACAGATGCATCCATGTCAAAGGGCAACGCCTCCGTCGATCCTAAAACAGGCCGGAAAGTCCTGTACTGGCATGACCCGATGGTTCCGGGACATCGTTTTGACAAACCGGGCAAAAGCCCTTTCATGGACATGCAGCTCGTTCCGGTTTATGCGGACGAAGGCGCACAAGACGGCGGTGTCAGGATCGATCCTTCTCTGCAACAGAATCTTGGCATTCGCCTCGCCACTGTTCGCCAGGAATCGATCGCACAGGCCTTCGATGTCGTCGGAACGACGGAATTCGATGAAAGTGCCGCCGAGGTCATACAAAATCGCGCAAACGGCTACATCGACAAGCTTTATGCCCGCATTCCGATGCAGCGGATCAAACGCGGCGAAGCGGTCGCATCGATTTTTGTTCCAGATTGGGTGCCGCCGCAAGAGGAATATCTGGCACTGAAGCGTAACGGAAATAGCGAACTGGCTGCAGCAGCCCGACAACGCATGCGCGTCCTGTCGATTCCAGACTCCTTGATCGCACAAATTGACCGAACCGGACGATCCCAATCACACGTGGTGCTCACCTCCCCGGTCACCGGCGTCGTAACGGAGCTGCCGCTACGCGAAGGTGCGGCGGTCACGCCCGGGATGACGATTGCGAAGATCAACGGGCTGAGCAACGTGTGGTTGACGGCCGAGATTCCGGAAACACTCAGCGGTAGCGTCAAGCCCGGCATGCAGGTCACTGCCACGGCATCGAACAATGACGCCGAAGAATATAGCGGAAAGATCCGCGACATCTTGCCGGGTGTGAACGCAGCCACCAGAACCGTGCAGGCGCGCATCGAGCTCGCGAACAAGGACGGTCGCTTGATCCCGGGATTGCTGATGCGCGTCCGATTGTCATCGACAGAAAAGCGCAGCCGGTTGCTGGTGCCGACCGAAGCCATCATCTCGGACGGCAAGCAAACGGTGGTCCTGCTCAAGGAGCAGGAAGGCGGCATTCGCCCGGTGGTGGTCGCCGTCGGCCAGGCCTTCGGCAACGACACGGAGATCACAGCCGGTTTGACGGAGGGTCAGCAAGTCGTCGCATCCGGACAATTCCTGATCGATTCGGAAGCGAGCCTGAAATCAGTCCTGCCAAAGCTGTCGGGCGGTATTCCCCCAGCCAAGACGCCTGCAGCAGCCACCATTTACGAAGGCAAAGGCCGCGTTGAAAGCGTCAGCAAGGATGGAATCACCTTCTCGCACGAACCGATACCGGCGCTCGGCTGGGGGGCCATGACGATGGAGTTCAACAAGGCCAAGCCGAACGACTTCGCCGACATCAAGCCAGGACAGCAGGCCAACTTCCGTTTCCACGAAACGGAAAACGGCTACGTGCTGGAGGAAGTTCATCCGACTGGAGTGCAGCCATGATCCCGCGCATCATCCGTATCTCGATCGAGCAACGCTTCTGGGTCATGCTTGGCGCGATCGCCATTGCTGTCTGGGGCGTCTGGTCGGTTGGCAAGACGCCTCTGGACGCGCTCCCGGACCTGTCGGATACGCAGGTCATCATCCGCGCCCAATTTCCCGGTAAAGCCCCGCAGCTGGTCGAGGATCAAGTCACCTATCCGCTGACCACTGCGCTGCTTGCCGTGCCAGGTGCAAAGACTGTTCGTGGCTACTCCTTCTTTGGCGACTCCTTCGTTTACGTCCTGTTCGACGATGCCACTGACCAGTACTGGGCGAGATCGCGCGTACTGGAATACCTGAGTCAAGTGCAAAGCCGCCTTCCACCGGGAGTCAAGACCGAGCTCGGTCCTGATGGCACGGGCGTGGGCTGGATCTACGAGTACGCGCTGGTTGACCGCACCGGCCAGCACGACTTGAGCCAATTGCGCACCTTGAACGACTGGTTCCTGAAATTCGAGCTGAAGACCGTACCGGACGTCTCGGAAGTCGCAAGCATCGGCGGCATGGTCAAGCAGTACCAGGTCGTGCTTGACCCCGACAAGCTGCGCGCATTCGGCATTTCGCAAGCCAAGGTGCTGGAAGCGCTGGATAAAGGAAACCAGGAGTCTGGTGGCTCGGTTGTGGAAATGGCAGAAACCGAATACATGGTGCGTTCTCACGGTTATCTGCATACGCTGGACGACTTCCGCAACGTCGTCATCAAGGCCAATAATGCCGGCACGCCCGTCCTGTTACGTGATGTGGCGACCGTCCGATTGGGTCCTGAAATGCGGCGCGGCATTGCCGAATTGAATGGTGAAGGCGAAGTGGCCGGTGGCGTCGTCGTCATGCGGTCGGGGAAAAATGCGCTAGAAACCATCAAGGCAGTCAAAGCCAAAATGGCATCGCTGCGGTCTTCCCTTCCTGCCGGCGTGGAAGTGGTGACCACCTATGACAGGTCGACCTTGATCAAGGCCGCGGTAAGCAACCTGACGCACAAGTTGATTGAGGAATTCATAGTCGTTGCATTGGTATGCGCGATCTTCCTGTTTCATCTGCGAAGCGCCTTCGTCGCAATCGTATCGCTTCCCCTTGGCGTCCTGGCTGCTTTCATTGTCATGCGATATCAGGGAGTGAATGCCAATCTGATGTCGCTAGGCGGCATCGCGATCGCCATCGGCGCCATGGTCGACGCTGCCATTGTGATGATAGAAAACGCGCACAAGCGCCTTGAGGCCTATGGCCACCAGTATCCGGATCGTCCGCTGGAGGGAAAGGCGCGCTGGGATTTGATTGCGGAGGCAGCAAGTGAAGTCGGGCCAGCGCTGTTTTTCTCGCTTCTCATCGTCACGCTGTCGTTCGTGCCGGTATTCGCGCTTGAGGCGCAAGAGGGCAAGCTGTTCGCTCCCCTCGCCTATACGAAAACCTACACGCTGGCTGCCGCAGCCGGACTGGCCATCACGCTCATCCCGGTTCTCATGGGATACATGATCCGGGGACGCATCCCGAGCGAAGCGTCGAATCCGATCAACCGGATTTTAATCAACGCATACCGGCCGGCGCTGGATCTCAGCTTGCGGCATCCTGTCTGGACACTGTCGATCGCTGTGCTGGCGCTCGTGTTGACCGCCATTCCTGTGTCGCGCCTGGGCGGCGAGTTTCTTCCGCCGCTGGATGAGGGCGATTTGCTGTACATGCCGTCGGCCTTGCCGGGATTGTCCGCCTCAAAGGCGGCCGAGCTGCTGCAGCAGACCGACCGCCTGATCAAAACCGTGCCGGAAGTTGCGACCGTATTCGGCAAGGCGGGCCGGGCCGAATCCGCCACCGACCCTGCCCCGCTGGAAATGTTCGAGACCACTATCCAGTTCAAGCCTAAAGACCAATGGCGGCCGGGAATGACGCAAGCCAAGCTGATTGAGGAACTGGATCGCGTCGTGAAAGTGCCGGGACTGTCCAACGTATGGGTGCCGCCCATCCGCAACCGGATCGACATGCTGTCCACCGGGATCAAGACACCGGTCGGGGTCAAGGTATCCGGCCCGGACCTGGCCGTTATCCAAACGGTGACAGAGCAAATCGAATCTGCGGTGAAATCAGTTCCCGGCGTGACCTCCGCCCTTGCAGAACGCGTCAGCGGCGGGCGTTACATCGATATCGATATCGACCGTCTGCGCGCGGCGCGCTACGGGCTTTCCATCACCGACATTCAATCGGTCATTTCGTCGGCCATCGGCGGCGAAAACGTGGGCGAAGTGGTCGACGGACGACAACGGTTTCCCATCAATGTACGTTACCCGCAAGCCTACCGCGATTCCGTACAGACGCTGCGATATCTGCCGATCGTAACCGATGCTGGTGCGCAGATCCGTCTGGCCGACGTCAGCGATATCAAGATCATTGACGGCCCGCCGATGATACGTAGCGAGAATGCCCGTCTATCCGGTTGGGTCTACGTCGACGTTCGCGGGGTGGATCTCAGCACTGCCGTCAAGGACATGCAAGCTGCTGTATCCCAGAAAGTGAAGCTTCCGCCAGGCTATGCGATTGGCTGGTCAGGTCAGTTCGAATATCTGCAGCGCGCCGCAGACAAGCTCGAAACGGTGATACCGCTGACCTTGGGCGTAATCTTTATTCTGCTCTACCTGGCGTTTCGCTCGTTCTCGGAAGCGGCACTATTGATGTTGACCGTTCCTTTTGCCCTGATCGGCGGTTTCTGGTTTATCTGGCTGCTGGGACACGCGGTCTCCGTCGCCACCGCAGTCGGTTTTATTGCATTGGCGGGGCTGGCGGCAGAGTTCGGCGTCGTCATGCTTGTGTATCTGCGGAATGCGCTGAACGAACGACTTGCCTCCGGACGTGCGCTCGACAAAGGCTTGATCGAAGAAGCGATTCGTGAAGGAGCCGTGTTGCGTGTTCGTCCAAAAGCCATGACCGTTGCCGTCATTCTGGCTGGCCTTATTCCCATCATGATCGGTAGCGGTGCGGGCTCCGAAATCATGCAGCGTATTGCCGCGCCCATGGTGGGCGGCATGGTAACCGCCCCCCTGCTATCGCTTTTTGTTATCCCCGCAGCATGGCGCCTGCTTCAAGAGCGCAAATTGAAATCAACCCAACCAAAGGAGTCAATATGAAACATTTGCCTATCGTCATCGCAGTCGTCGCCGCCCTTGCGGCATCGAGCAGTTTCGCCCAGCAATCGCATCAAGGTATGGATATGGGAGGCATGAAAATGGATGGCACATCATCCATGGGCACCAGCTATCCCTTGACTACGGGTGAAGTAAAGGCTGTGAACAAGGAGCGGCAAATGATCACGCTCAAGCACGCAGCGATCAAGAGCGCGACAGTGGAAATGTCGCCAATGACAATGGCGTTTCCAGTGAAAGACGCTGCCATGCTCAAGAACGTCAAGGTCGGTGATACAGTGAAGTTCACCGTTGAGAACGTAAAGGGACAGGCGATGGTGACTGTGCTGGATCCACAGACATAACGCACTTCTATCGTAATTTTTGCGATTTTTTATGCTCGCAAAAGCTCGCCTTGGCAGCTTCCCACGGTCTAGTCATGCGCTATTCGGTCAGGAAACTGTTTGGGGCGAGCAGACAACGAAAAACGATAGCGAGACTATCGCAGAGATGCCACGCACTCTCTTGTGGCCGGCGGCAACAGGCCGCATCCCCGGCCGAGACACACATAGGCCAGCATCTATTTGATCAAGTTGACTTTGGAACACCTCATTGGCAGTGTATCAATTTTTTTCAAAATTGACTGCGTATGGCGGGAGCATAGTTTGAGCAGCATCCATGAAACGGCTTACCCACGCTTCAAGCCGGACTTGACCCAGCGTGAATTAGAAGAAATCTATACACCAAATGAGACTGAACAGCGTTTTGCACGCCGACTTAGTCGTAGCAATGCTTCACGGCTGTATTTGATGGTTCTGTTGAAAACCGTTCAACGGCTGGGTTATTTCCCGATGTTCGCGGAAGTGCCAGAAGCCATCGTGACTTTTATCACTAAATCCATTGGCGTACCCCCGGTACCGTTACGCGCAATGGTGGCGGAAGAGAAATCGCGCTCTCGGCGTGATTTTATCGATGTAATCCGTACATATTTGAAGATCCAGCCAATCTCAAAAGAGACGGACAAGGCAATCGAGTTGGCGGCAACGCAAGCCGCCCAAACCAAACAAGAATTGGCAGACATCATCAATGTCGTTATCGAAGAATTGATACGTCAGCGCTACGAACTTCCTGCATTCAGCCGCTTGAATCGCGCCGCATTTCGAATTCGAAATCACGTCAATGAACAATACTTTCACACACTGGCTGATCCATTGCCATCAGCCGTCATCAACCAGTTCGATGCCATGCTGATTCTCTCCCCCGGCCAGTTAATCACCGGTTGGCAACAAATAAAACAAGATCCGAGAAAGCCGACCAACACCGAAGTCCGCCAATATCTCGAGCGTGTGAAATGGCTCAAAAGCTGGGCTTGCGGATTGCCACAAGTTGACCATATTCCGGTGGCCAAGCGCACACAATATGTCAACGAAGCACGTGCGCTGGATGCAGCAGATCTAAAGGCCATGCAGCAGAACAAGCGCTATGCGTTGATGGTGTTGTTATTTCATTCGCAATTGAGTAAAGCACTAGACGATGCAGTCGATATGTTTATCCGCAAAATGCGAAAAATCCATACCGGTGCGGTAGAACAACTGCAACTGTATTATTTGGAACACCAAAAGCGTACGGAAAAACTCGTTTCGCAATTGCGTGATGTGCTTGAAGCGTTTCAAGAGGGAGAAACCGATCAAGAACGAGGCAAACGGATTGCCATTGCCATGCATGGCGATCCCGAAAGCCTTCTCGCCGAATGCGAGGAGCACATGGCCTATGCAGGAAACAATTATCTTCCGTTTATGTTGGCGCCATACCAGACACAACGGCCTTTGTTGCTGAACTGCTTGAGTCTGCTTGACCTGGAATCCACATCTGCCGACGTGTCTCTCATAGAGGCGATTCGGTTTGTTCTGGCGAATCGACAAAGCCACAAAGAATGGTTATCGATCGTTGGCACGAATATCAACTTGAAATGGCTCCCGGAAAAATGGCGGCGGCCTGTGACTGGCCAAAAATCGGGCGCTGTCATAGAAATCAACCGCAAGTACTTTGAACTCTGTGTTTTAACCGAAGCAATGCAGGAACTGCAGTCGGGCGATCTTTATGTGTCCAATAGCGATCAATATAGTGACTACCGCACCCAGCTAGTCGACTGGGATACCTATGAAGCCCAAGTCACAGAATATGGGGCGATGCTTGATTTCCCTACTGATTCCAAACAATTTGTCAGCAACCTCAAAAAATGGTTTTCTGACACAGCTTTCCGCGTCGATCAGGGTATGCCAAACAACGAGCATCTTGATTTAAACGGCAATGAAATCGTCTTGAAAAAACACGGCAAGGACACCAAACCTGCAGCTCTGGACCATATCGACAAAGAGATTACGGCGCGCCTTCCAGAAAAGAATATCCTCGACATCCTGGTTGAATCAGAGACGTGGCTCGATCTTCACAAACAGTTCGGAACCTTATCTGGCTTTGAAGCCAAAATTGACGATCCGCGTAAGCGATTCGTCACGACATTGTTTTGTTATGGCTGCAATCTCGGCCCTACTCAAACGGCGCGATCGGTCAAAGGGCTAAGCCGTAAGCAAGTAGCCTGGTTAAATTTGCACCATATAACTGAGGAGCGATTGGAAAAGGCAACTGTTCAAGTTATCAACGCCTATAACAAATTCGCACTCCCCAAGTTCTGGGGATCTGGAAAAAGTGCGTCGGCCGATGGCACCAAATGGAACATGTATGAGCAGAACTTACTGTCCGAATACCATATTCGGTATGGCGGATATGGTGGAATCGGGTATTACCACGTCTCAGACATGTATATCGCCTTATTCAGCCACTTTATCCCTTGTGGGGTCTACGAGGCTATCTACATTCTGGACGGTCTTATCAAGAACGAATCGGATATTCAGCCTGATACGCTGCATGGTGACACGCATGCTCAGAGCGCACCGGTCTTCGGCTTGGCATATCTGCTGGGTATCAATTTGATGCCGCGTATTCGTCAGCTGAAAAAACTGGTTTTTTACAAGCCAGAACGAGGCGTACGGTATGAACATATTAATGGCCTGTTCAGTGAAGCCGTCAATTGGGAAATTATCGAGACCCATTTGCCAGATATGTTACGCATTGCCTTATCGATTAAAGCCGGCAAAATCACGCCATCGACGATCCTACGGCGGCTCGGGACTGCAAGCCGAAAAAATAAGCTTTATTTTGCCTTCCGTGAGTTGGGGCGCGTGGTCAGAACAGAGTTTCTGTTGAAATATATTAGCGACCTCGATCTGCGCAAAACTATCAACGCAGCGACAAACAAGAGTGAAGAATTCAATCAATTCATCAAGTGGCTATTTTTTGGCAATCAGGGCGTGATTGCTGAAAATGTCCGTCATGAGCAACGTAAGGTAGTGAAATACAATCAGTTGGTGGCCAATCTGGCAATTTTGCACAATGTCGAGGCAATGACGGGCGTGCTGAAGGATATGCAGGAAGAGGGACTGCCCATAACCGAGGAAGTGTTGGCCTCTTTGGCGCCATATCGTACTGAACATATCAACCGATTCGGGGATTACACCTTAGATTTTGATCGAGTGGTTCCGCCAATGAACTACAAGACAAAAATTATTTAAATCAAAAAGTTAGGTGGGATTTTGGCAAATTTTGCAAGAATCCCGGCCGTCCCTCCTGTTGCGCGATTTCGAGCGGTACATCAACAGGAAGTACGCCAAACAACTCGGCAAACGGCCGCTGACCATCTATATCATCCCGACCACGCGCGACAAACTGATCAGCGGCCTTGAGCAAGGTCTGGGAGACATCGCGGCCGGCAATCTGACGGCAACGCCAGAACGCATGAAGATCGTCGATTTCGTCGCGCCCAAGGATGCGTTGCCGGCATCCGAATTGCTGATTACCGGCCCCAAATCCCCTGCCGTCGCCACGATCGACGATCTTTCCGGCAAGACGGTACATGTGCGTCCTGCGTCGAGCTACTACCAGAGCCTGGTCGCGCTCAATGAGCACCTGAAGAAGATCGGGAAAGCGCCGGTGAAAATCACGCCGCTGCCGGATGAACTGGAAGACGAGGACATCCTCGAAATGCTCAACGCAGGCCAGCTTGCATTTACCGTGGTCGACGCATGGAAAGCAAAGATATGGGCGCAGGTGCTGCCCAAGATCAAGGTCAGAAACGACATCGTGCTGCGCAGCGAAGGCTATATCGGATGGGCCATACGCAAGAAAAGTCCCAAGCTTGAAGAAGCCATTGTCGACTATTACAAGAAGCAGGTCGTCAAAACCGGCGGCATCGCCGGCCGTATCGCCAGCTACAACAAGCGCATCAAGCAGATCTCGAACAACACGTCCAGCGCCGAAATGAAGCGTTTCGAAAGCACGCTGGATCTATTCGAGGAATACGGCGCCAAGTATGGTTTCGATCCGTTGATGCTGGCCGCGCAGGGTTATCAGGAATCGCGGCTCGACCAAAATGCGCGCAGCCATGTCGGCGCCATCGGCGTCATGCAGATCATGCCGGCAACCGGCAAGGAGCTTGGAGTCGGCAATATCCACAAGATCGAGCCGAATATCCATGGCGGTGCCAAATACATGGACAAGCTGATGACGCGCTATTTCCCCGATGCCAAGTTCAGCGAATCGGACCGGCCGCTGTTTGCTTTCGCCAGTTACAACGCTGGCCCCGGCAATATCTCCAAGATGCGCAAGCTGGCGGCGAAGCGCGGGCTCGATCCGGACAAATGGTTCAACAACGTTGAGATTGTGGTCGCCGAGAAGATCGGCATCGAGACTACGACTTATGTGCGGAACATCTACAAATACTACGTTGCCTACAAACTGATCCTTGACGCCCAGGCAGCGCAGCAAGGTGCACGGAAAAAATTCGGCAATTAGAACAGGCAATGCAACCAATCCACAGGCGACAGCGGCATGCCACATGGAAAGAGGCATCCGCTGTCCAAGTGCATGAAACAAAATTGATTTAAGATGCGCGCTTCCCTCCTCCGCGCCAACGATGAACTCCCATTTTTATAAAAACGCCCTTGTACTGGGCCTGCTGTCGGCCATCGGTCCATTCGCCATCGACATGTATCTGCCGGCATTGCCGTCGATCGGCGCCAGCCTCGATGCGCCGGCCAATGCCGTGCAGGCCAGCCTGATGGCGTTTTTCATTTCGCTCGGCATCGGCCAGTTGCTGTACGGCCCGATCTCGGACATGGTCGGCCGCAAGCCGCCGCTGTATTTCGGATTGCTGCTGTTTGCCGTCTGCAGCGTCGGCTGCGCGCTGGCACCGAATATCCATACGCTGATCGTGCTGCGTTTCCTGCAAGGACTGGGCGCAGCAGCCGGCATGGTGATTCCGCGTGCGATCGTGCGCGATCTGCATACCGGCCATGATGCGGCACGGCTGATGTCGCTGCTGATGCTGGTGTTCAGCGTGTCGCCCATTCTGGCGCCGCTGGCCGGCAGTTTTCTGATCGAATGGAGCGGCTGGCGCAGCGTATTCTGGGCGGTGGCCATTGCCGCCGGGCTGGCGCTGATTCTGCTCGCCAGCGGCCAGCAGGAAACGCGTACACCCGAGCAGCGGGTCGGCAGCAGCGTCAGCGGTGCGCTGAAAGCCTATCTGTTCCTGTGCCGCGACTGGCATTTCCTGGGACTGGTCTTCATCGGCTCGTTCGGCGTGGCGAGCTTCTTCACCTATCTGGCCAATTCGTCGTTCGTGCTGATCAACCATTACGGCCTGTCGCCGCGCGAATACAGCCTCGCCTTTTCGGCGAACGCGGCATCCTTCATCGGCGTATCGCAGTTCACCGGCCGGCTGAGCCGGCGCTACGGACTGGTGCCGGTCGTGAAGGTCGCCGTCACCGGATTCACCATCATGATGGCAGCGTTGATGCTGCTGAATCTGGCCGGCGTGACGCGGCTGGATGTAATGCTGGTAATGCTGTTCATCGGCTACGGCTTTCTCGGCCTGGTGGTGCCGACCACGGCCGTGTTGGCGCTAGAGGAACACGGCGAAATTGCCGGCACCGCTTCGGCATTGATGGGAACGCTGCAGTTCGTGACCGGCGCCGTGATGGTTGCGCTGATCGGCCCGTTCGCCGACGGCACCGCGCGGCCGATGGTGGTCGGCATCGCCGTTTGCGCGATCGCGGCTTGGGTGATCTCGGCGATCACCTTGCGCCATGTGAGAGAACATTCTGCTGGATCGAACTGATTCGATTCGCTGTTCTCACCGCTTCAGGAAAAGCCGGAAATCAGGAAACGGTCGCCTCGCCCCAATAGTTATACGAAAGCGAGCGCGGCCAGGCGACATAGGCCGATTCGCCGTTCACGGTAAAACCAGCCTGCTTCAGCAGCGACGGCACATGACGTGTCAGGTGGCAGCCGCCAGCGACTTTCGACCAGTACGGTTCCAGCCGCGCCTGATGGCGCGCCACATGCGCATCGGGCGCTAGCCCGTGTTCTGCGTACAGCAGTCTGCCGCCGGGACGCAGCACACGGCGCATCTCGTGCAAGGCCGTCAGCGGATCGGGAATCGAACAGAGCGTGTAGGTGCAGACGATGCAGTCGACGCTTGCGTCCGGCAGTGGCAGCCGTTCTGCCGATAGCTGCAGCAATTCGACCGGCAGATCGGCGCGCAGACTGCGACGCCGCGCCAGCGCATGCATCTGCGCGGCCGGATCGACGCCGATCAATTTTTCGATTTGCTGCCGCTTGTAGAACGCCAGGTTCAGGCCGGTGCCAATGCCGATTTCCAGCACCTGCCCCGCCGCACGCGGCACGATCAGTTCGCGTTGCCGCGCGATCGGCGCCATGCCGCAAGCGACATCCAGCAGATACGGCAGCACGTGCCGGTCGTACCAGCCGGGCGAATGGCTCATTTTCGGAACCGGCTGGTGCGACATATGCGGGCTATGCGATACATGTGATCTCGCAACCGCAGGCCGGCAACGGCCATCATTTCGTGGCGACCTGATCGAGAATATGCTTGGGCACCGGCGCGTAGTGCTTGAACTCCATCGTGTACGTTGCCCTGCCCTGCGTCAGCGAACGCAGCGTCGTCGAATAGCCGAACATCTCGGCCAGCGGCACTTCGGCGCGTACCAGCTTGCCGCCGCCACCGGCGATGTCGTCCGTGCCCTGCACCATGCCGCGCCGCGACGACAGATCGCCCATCACGTTGCCGAGGAATTCCTCCGGCGTCTCGACTTCGACGTGCATCATCGGCTCCAGCAGCACCGGATTGGCGCGGCGCATGCCTTCCTTGAAGGCCATCGAACCGGCCATGCGGAAGGCATTCTCGTTCGAGTCAACATCGTGATACGAACCGAAGGTCAGCGTGACTTTCACGTCCACCACCGGATAGCCGGCCAGCACGCCGCTCTTCAGCGTTTCCTGGATGCCCTTGTCGACTGCCGGAATGTATTCGCGCGGAATCACACCGCCCTTGATCGCATCGACGAACTCATAGCCTTTGCCCGCTTCCAGCGGTTCCATCGTCAGCACCGCATGGCCGTACTGGCCGCGGCCGCCCGACTGCTTGACGAACTTGCCTTCGACGTCGCTCACCGTCTTGCCGATGGTTTCGCGATAGGCGACCTGCGGCTTGCCGACCGTGGCTTCGACGTTGAATTCGCGTTTCATGCGATCGACCAGGATTTCCAGATGCAGCTCGCCCATGCCGGAAATGATGGTCTGGCCGGATTCCTCGTCGGTATGCACGCGGAACGACGGGTCTTCCTGCGCTAGGCGATTGAGCGCGATGCCCATCTTTTCCTGATCGGCCTTGGTCTTCGGCTCGACCGCCTGCGAAATCACCGGCTCCGGAAAGATCATGCGTTCCAGGATGATGACCTTGTCGGTGTCGCACAGCGTGTCGCCGGTCGTCACATCCTTCAGCCCGACGGCGGCCGCGATGTCGCCCGCGTAGACTTCCTTGATTTCCTTGCGCTCGTTCGCGTGCATCTGCAGGATGCGGCCCAATCGCTCCTTCTTGCCCTTGATCGGGCTGTAGACGGTATCGCCCGAATTGACGACGCCGGAATACACGCGGAAAAAGGTCAGCTGGCCGACGAAGGGATCGGTCATGATCTTGAAGGCGAGCGCGGAGAACGGCTCGTCGTCGCCGGGATGACGCTCGATTTCGCGGTCCTGTTCGTCGTGACCCTTGATCGCCGGCACGTCGATGGGGGACGGCAGATATTGAATAACTGCATCAAGTAACGCCTGTACACCCTTGTTTTTAAAAGCACTTCCGCACAGCATCGGCACGATTTCCCCGGCCACCGTACGGCGACGTAGCGCGCCGACGATTTCCTCTTCGCTCAGCATTTCGCCGCCGAGGTATTTGTCCAACAAGGTTTCATCGGCTTCGGCAGCGGCTTCGACCATCTTGTCGTGCCATTCCTGCGCCTGATCCTTCAGCTCTGCCGGAATCTCGCCGTACTCGAATTTCACGCCCTGGCTGGCTTCGTCCCACAGGATGGCCTTCATCTTGACGAGGTCGATCACACCCTGGAAATGGTCTTCCGCGCCGACCGGCAGCTGAATCGGCACCGGATTGCCCTTCAGGCGATCCTTGATCTGCTGGTAGACGCGCAGGAAATCCGCGCCGATGCGGTCCATCTTGTTGACGAAGGCCAGACGCGGCACCGCGTACTTATTGGCTTGGCGCCAGACGGTTTCGGATTGCGGCTGCACGCCGCCGACCGAATCGTAGACCATCACCGCGCCGTCCAGCACGCGCATCGAACGCTCGACCTCGATCGTGAAATCGACGTGGCCCGGCGTGTCGATGATGTTGATGCGGTGTTCGGGGAAATTGCCGGCCATGCCTTTCCAGAAGGCGGTCGTCGCGGCCGACGTGATCGTGATGCCGCGCTCCTGCTCCTGTTCCATCCAGTCCATGGTTGCCGCGCCGTCGTGCACCTCGCCGATCTTGTGGTTCACCCCGGTATAGAACAGCACGCGCTCGGTGGTCGTGGTCTTGCCGGCGTCGATATGCGCCGAAATACCGATATTGCGATAACGCTCGATGGGGGTTCTGCGGGTCATGACTGTGCCTTTCGAAAATAGGATTCGCGCCGGCGACGGCAGGTGTTGCATGTTACTGCTTTCGCGGAAAAGTCGCGGGAAATGCAGGTGGAGCGCGATTTTCTCGTCCCGTTGGATGCCGGAGAGCCGACTATATGCCGGCTGGAATCATGTTTTCAAGTAAGGAGAAATCGTCTTGCGGGATGAATAGTCCGGCAGCCGGGCAGCATAAAAATGGCAATAAAGTGGCAATAAAAAAGCCCGCCGAAGCGGGCTTTGAGGGAAGCGGACTACGGCATTCGCATGGATTATTCGTCGACATCGTCCGGCCCGAGTCCTTGCTCGATACGGTCGACGTCGATATCGCGCATGCCCGTGTTGTCGTCGCTGCGCTCGACACTGGCGCGCTCGCCGGTTCCGGTCGCGTCGGTGTCGCCATGACGACCGGGCGTGCCGACCATGTCGCTGCCGCTATCCGACGAATCGCTTGGACCGAGGGCATCGATGTCATGTCCCTCACCCAGCCTGTGTTCCTGTGCGCGATCCAGTTCAAGATTGTCGGCATTGTCGGGATCGATGGTGCTTTTGCTCATGATGTCCTCCTTGGTCTGGAATACCTTCATGCTAGCAATCGACTGCCGCATCGCGCATAGGAAAACACGGGCAATCCATGTAAGAAATTTACAGTGACATTTTCTGCAATATCACTTTAATTTTTATTCACAAGTCATTGTTTTTAAATGAACATAAATTATAGAGAATAGTTGATGTCATGGATGAGATACGGTCACGAATAGAGCAACTTTTCTTTGCGGTAATGGCGAACGTCATTCCTTCTTTCCATTCAGGTCGTAAGCCACACTTCCCTTCGGATGCCTGTACCAGCCCGGATCCTTGTAATCGCCGGGCCGCTGATCCTTCCTGATCTTGACGGTGGTAAACATGCCGCCCATCTCGATCGGTCCGAACGGGCCATTGCCGCTCATCATCGGCAACGTGTTTTCCGGCAGCGGCATCTGCATGGTGCCCATGTCGGCCATGCCCTTGCTGCCCATTGCCATGTAATCCGGAATGATGCGTACGATCTTTTCGGCGATCTTGCGCTGGTCGACGCCGATCATTGTCGGCACGTCATGCCCCATCGCATTCATCGTGTGGTGACCCTTGTGGCAATGGAATGCCCAGTCGCCCGGCTCCGTCGCATCGAACTCGATCGCGCGCATCTGGCCGACGGCAACATCCGCCGAGACTTCCGGCCAGCGCGCACTCGGCGGAACCCAGCCGCCGTCGGTGCCGGTCACCTCGAATTCATGGCCGTGCAGATGAATCGGATGATTGGTCATGCTGAGATTGCCGCAGCGAATGCGCACGCGGTCGCCCTGCCGACAGACGATGGGATCGATGCCCGGGAAGACACGGCTGTTCCACGTCCACAGGTTGAAATCCAGCATCGTGTTGACGCGCGGCGTGCTGCTGCCGGGCTTGATGTCGTAGGCATTGAGCAGGAAGACGAAGTCGCGATCGACGCGATATTGCTGCGGGTCTTTCGGGTGCGTGACCCAGAAGCCCATCATGCCCATCGCCATCTGCGTGACCTCGTCGGCATGCGGGTGATACATGAAGGTGCCAGGACGTTTCGCCTCGAATTCATAGACGTAAGTCTTGCCCGGCGGGATCTGCGGCTGCGTGACGCCGCCGACGCCGTCCATGCCGTTCGGCAGGCGCTGGCCGTGCCAATGGATGGTCGTGTGCTCGGGCAGTTTGTTGGTGACGAAGATGCGGACCTTGTCGCCCTCCACCACTTCGATCGTCGGGCCGGGGCTGGAGCCGTTGTAGCCCCATAGCGTGGCGTGCATGCCGGGCGCCAGCTCGCGGATCACCGGTTCGGCGATCAGGTGGAATTCCTTCCAGCCGTTCTTCATCCGCCATGGCGCGCTCCAGCCGTTCAGTGTGACGACGGGGTTGAACGGTCGGCCGTTCGGCGGTGCCGGCGGCGGCATCGTATGTGCGTGCGAGATGATCTGCGCCTCGGGAATGGCGGCCGCATTGGCGCGACTGACCAGGCCTGCGCCGATCAGCGCCGTTGCGCCGCTCAGGAAATGTCTGCGTGAAACCATGTTCGTTCCTCGTCAATGTTCTTGGTTGCCGGAGATGGCCGTCGATGTGGACGACAAGGCCGTACTCCCTTGCTGGTTGATGGGGCCTGTGCCGTTGATCGCAGTCTGCAGATCGATTTCGGCCAGCCAGTAGTCGCGTTGCGCGGCGATGGCGGCGCTGACGCTTTGCATCTGCATGCGTGCGTCGGCCAGCAGATCGAAGACGCTGGCCAGCATGCCGTTGTAGCGCAGCAGCATGTCGTCCGATAGCTGCTTGCGTAGCGGGATCACTTCATCGCGATAATGGCGTGCCAGATCGTAGGCCGTGCGCCAGGCGAGATAGGCTTCCCGCACTTCGGATCGGGCACGGATCGCCGTCTCGGCGGTGCGATGCACGGACTGCATGTACAGCGCCTCGGCCTTGCGGGTCCTGGCTTCGCCCCAGTCGAACAGCGGCAGTTCGATGCTGACTTCGTAGCCGTTGCTGCGCGATTTGCCGGTCTCGCTCTTGTTGACGTACCCGGCATCGAGCACGTTGATGAAGCGCGTCGTCTTTGTCAGGCCCAGTGCATCGGCGGTGGCGGTTGCGTTGTGCTTTGCGATCTGTATGTCGAGTCGCTGCGTCATGGCACGCGCTTCCAGATCGGTCATTGCAGGCAGTTGTGCCGGCAGTGCCGGCAAACGGTCGGGCAACGTGAATGCCATATCGGATTGCCACAAGCCGAGCAGACGCGTCAGCCTTTCGCGCGCAGCCGAGGCCGTCTGGCGGTCGCGTGCCAGTTGTGCCGCCGCTTCGGCATGGAACAGTTGTTCGCGCGTGGCATCTTGCAGGTTCCAGTTGCCGACTTGCCGCATCTGCCGGGCCAGTTCGGCGCCGGCTTGCGCCGCTTCGTTTGCACGCTCCATCAGTTGCGCGCGCTGCTCCGATGCCACGGCTTCGAACCAGGCGCGACGCACGTCGGCGGCCAGCGCGATGACGTCGGCTGCGGCTTGCAGCTTGGCCTGCTCGAAACGGCCGCTTTCGATACGGCTGCGCATCGACATCGTCAGCAGGCCGGCGAGATCGAAGAAGACGCCGCGATCGATCTCGTCATCGCCGCCCCCGCTCAGGCGCCCGAATGAAAAGCCCGGATTGCGCAGGCGGCCGGCCTGCACCAGATCTGCTTCGGCCACGCCAACCTCGGCCAGCGATGCCTGCAAGCCGCGATTGTTGAGCAATGCGATGCGCACGGCACTATCTGCATCCAGCGGCTTGGCCAGCATGTCGCGCACTGCCTGCCGGCTCGCGTCGTTCTGGTTGAGGCCATTCTGCGATATCGGTTGGCCGATGCGCTCCGCCGTCATCGCAGAGACGTCGTTCATGCCGCCGTCCGTAGAGAACGATGCGCAACCGGACAGCAATATGACGACGGCAAGCGCAGCCGTGCACTTCAGCGCAGCGGGACGTTGGGAAAAAGACGGACGGCGCGTCATTTCCCGCCTCCATGATGGTGCTGATGCATGTCATGTCCAGCGCCGTGCCCGGTATTGCGATCGACAGGATGAGCAGTCTGGTGGTCAGTTTGGTGGTTGGCCTGATGGCCGGTTTGATGATTGGCGTGATCGGCATGCGATGCATCGCCCTGCGATTTGGTGTCGGACGACGGCATCTGCATGTGGCCCGCATGCATATCCGACTTGCTCACGGCATCGTTTGCTGCGCGCCAGGCGTGGCTGGACGGACGCACCGATTTGCGCATTTCAGCGCTTTCCCGATAGCCGTCGAAAACGGAACGGTATGCAGGCGCAGAAGCGGAATATGCCGCGTCCGCCGGATCAGCGGAAGGTGCGGAGACAGGCGGTTGTGCGTGGGCGCTCAACGCGAAGACGGCCGACAGCCCTGCCGGCAATAGAAAAATCGATTTCATGATGTTCTCGTTCGTGAAGATCAAAATGATCAAAAACGCGCGATCGGGCGAATACGCCATCCGCTAAACGGACGGACGCATCAGCTTGCGACCGGCGGGAACCGGATAGCTAAACGAGAACGGTTCTGGGAGGACGCTTGATGCCGTCGGGAACGTGGCCGACGAAGGAGGAAGCCGGCGTGACGACGACCGGAGTGGAAGCAATGGCCGACAGCGGCCAGTCGGAAGAAGACGGCAATGCAGTCAGGCCGACGTAACAGGCAGCACAGGCGCTGCATTTTGCATCGCCAAGCTTGGCGGGAACCGGCGAGGAATCGCCGTGCATGTCTGCGGCGGCCGCTTCGTGCATGCCGTCATGCATCGCGTGATGATTCTGCGCACGCGGCGTTTCATGCGATGTGTAGCCGGATGCCTGTGCCGGATGATGCATCGTCGGCGCGCAGGAAATCTGCGTGGCTGCAGCCCATCCCTGCACCGGCAAGGCCAGCGCAAGAAGCCACAGCAATACGATTTTGACGATGCGATTCATGCGGGAAAGTGTAGCACGGCAGTTTTGCGCATCGTTCATCCTGTGTCATTTTTCTGCGTCTGTTTTCGTATTACGACAGCTATCTGGATGACTATTTCAGATAGGAACGCAAAACGCCGACCACCTGTTCCAGATCGTCGCGCCTCTGTGCCGCCGTCACCTTGTCCGAGCCCAGATGTTCGCGGATATGCGTTTCCAGCACCTGTCCCATCAAACCGTTGGCTGCACCACGGATGGCAGCGATCTGCTGCAGGATGGCGCCGCAATCGGCTCCCTGTTCCAGCGCCTTCTCCAGTGCCTGCGCCTGCCCCTTGATGCGCCGCACGCGGGCCAGCAGCTTGCCGTTGTCGCCTGTCATGTGTGACATTTCACTCTCCCATCCTCGGAACTGATAATATACTGGGGTACAGTATATTCGGAAACGCACTCATGTCCACATTCGACGATCATCTTCCCGTTCATGACCATGTCTTCAACGACGACAATCCGCTGGCGGAAAGAAAGACGCTATGGGCGCTGGCCCTGACGATGACGATGATGGTGGCCGAAATCAGCGGCGGCTACCTGTTCAATTCGATGGCGTTGCTGGCCGATGGCTGGCACATGAGTTCGCACGCCGTGGCGCTCGGCCTGTCGGCGCTGGCCTATGTGCTAGCAAGACGGCTGGCGCATGACGTGCGCTTTGCATTCGGCACCTGGAAGATCGAGATTCTCGGTGGTTACACCAGTGCCCTGCTGCTGCTCGGCATGGCCGCGCTGATGTTCTGGCAATCGTTCGAACGCCTGTTGAATCCGCAGGCCGTTCATTACGACCAGGCGATTTCCCTTGCCGTCGTCGGCCTTGTTGTCAATCTGGCTTGCGCCTGGCTGCTGAAGGATGATCATCATCACCATCATGGCCATGAACATGCGCACGACCACGACCATGATCACGATCATCATCATGGCCATCATCACCATGATCTGAACCTGCGTTCAGCCTATCTGCATGTAGTGGCTGACGCCGCAACGTCGGTTCTGGCAATCGTCGCACTGTTCGGCGGCAAGCTGTACGGCGCGACCTGGCTGGATCCGGTGATGGGCATCGTCGGCGGCGTGCTGGTGTCGGTGTGGGCAGTCGGATTGATACGCGACAGCGGCCGTATCCTGCTCGACGCGGAAATGGATGCGCCGGTCGTCGATGAAATACGCGATGTCATTGCCGCCAGCCCGATCGCTGCACGTATTTGCGATCTGCATGTCTGGCGCGTGGGCAGGCAGAAATACGCCTGCATCCTGAGTCTGGCTGTCGCCGAGGATGTGCCACCGGATTACTTCCGCCGGCAGCTCGCCATCCATGAAGAATTGGCGCATGTGACTGTGGAGATCACGCACGCCCCGTCGCTACAGACGCCATAAGAGACTGCCGGCGCCGTTGGACGATCAGTCGGCGGCCGGCCGGTCGAGGAAGAAATTGACCGCGAGCTTGACGATAGGCGGATGGATGATGTGCTTTTCGTTGAACTCGACGTATTGCACATCGTAGCCTGCGGCTTTCAGCTGATCCGCATGCTTGCGGCCGCTGGTCTCGATCGGCAGTTGTTCGTCGATTAATCCGTGCGAGATGAAAACCTTGGGCGAACCCTCTTGCATGAAGACCGACATGAAGCCGCCGGAGAATACGATCACATGGCTGACCAGATCGCCGTTCGTGATGCCCATCGACAGCGAATAGCTGCCGCCGTCGGAGAAGCCGGCAAAGCCGAAATGGCTGGTATCGATCTGGTAACGCGAGAAGACTTCATTCAATTCCTGTTCCAGGCGTTCCAGATCCGGGCCGCTGCCACCGATGACGATATCCCAGGTCGGATACAGCGAATGCGGCGCCAGGATCAGGAAACCTTCGCGTTCCGCATGCTCTTCCAGGAACGGCAACACCTTCTCCGGGAAGCCGCCCGCGCCGTGAAACATCACCAGCAGCGGAACCGGCCCTTCCTTCGGCAAGCTGGATGGCACGTACAGTACGGCATCCCGTTCGGCGAAGAGGCCGAGATGATTGCGGCCCGGATTGGCGAACGGCGGCTTGCTCGGTGCAATGTGCGTGAAGGAAAGACGGCCCATCAAGGAAGGTGCAAACATGGCGATCTGATCGTTGTGATTGTTGTGGATGAAAGCAGCGGCCGCATGCAACATTTCGCATCTGCATCAAATGCGCATCGACTTGGCGTCAATGGCGGCCAACCTCGGATTATGGCAAATTTTATCCCGGCCGGACATGGCCGGAATCTGGCAATCCTGTTGGAACAGACGCAAAGCCGTCATTGAGTGAGGTATTTCACGGTATTTCGCCTGCCAGAGCGGGATGTTCGTATTTCCTGCCAGCCTCGCACCGTCTTTCACTCATCAAATAGCTTGGTTCAAGGTAAAACACCGGCATTTCTGCGTCGATTACCGACGCGTGCGTTATCAAGCAATTTGCTGCATGTCCTTTTCCGCGCGTTTATCGTTGCCTGTGCGGCCGGCTACGTCGCTTTGTTGCCAAGCAAGCCGATTCCGGCCATGCATGGCACAGTCGTCGGAGGCTAAAATAGACGACGATTGCAACCAAACAGGAGAATACGATGAGCGACAATGCCGCCGACAACACCAATGACGCATCGACCGAAAAGCCGAAAACCATCAACAAGAGCGAATTTGAGTCATTGTGCCGCCATGTTGGCCGTAGCCTGAAAGGCACAGGCAGCAGCGATGCAAGCCTGGCCATGCACATGATGAAGGAAGCCGAACATCTGCGGGCAAACGGTTTCGACAATGCAGCGGACATGTTCAGCACGATTGCGGGCACACTGGATCCCAGCCTGCCAGTGAAGATGGAAATCGCCCGCCGTCAGGCAAACTGACGCCATGAGCGACGACGATCTTCCGCCGCCCAGCAAGCTGACTCTCAGCAAGGAACGCTGGGCGCAGGATGGACGTCGCCCCGCAGGCAGGCAATCGAACGATGCACGCCTGCCGCCGGGCCAGCATCGCACCAGCGACTGGCCGGTGCTGGATCTGGGCGAACATCCCGATATCGCGCCGGGCGCGTGGCAATTGCAACTGTTCGGCGCAATTGCGCGCCCCGCCATCTGGCGCTGGACCGACCTGATGGCGCAACCGCAGATCGATGTCGTGTCCGATATCCATTGCGTGACCAGCTGGTCGCGCTACGACAACCAGTGGCAAGGCGTATCCACCATCGATCTGCTGGAATCCGTGGTGCCGCTTCCCGCCACGCGTTTCGTACTGCTGCACTCTTCCGATGGCTACACGACGAACCTGACGCTGGACGACTTTGCCGCCGAAGGCGCAATGCTTGTGCACACCTGGTCCGGCAAGCCGCTGGCGCGTGAGCATGGCGGGCCGGTGCGGCTGGTCGTGCCGCATCTGTATTTCTGGAAAAGCGCAAAGTGGATCAACAGGATCGAGTTCCGTACGCAGGACGCGCCGGGATTCTGGGAGGTGCGCGGCTATCACAACCGCGGCGACCCGTGGCGCGAACAGCGCTATTCAAGCGACGAATAGACAACGAACTCAGCAATAGTCCGCAACAAGCAGCAACAAGCAGCGACGAATGACGGTCGTGCAATCAAACTGCTGTCAAAGAACAATCAAGCCGCCGTCTGACGCCATCAAACATTTTCAAACTTTTATCGGTTACAAAAAATAGTCGCGAATAGTCGCGCCTACGCATCACAACCGTATCATTCCTGCCGGAAACAACGCTATTATCGCTGCTCGATGGAAACTTTCCGAGCGCAGACATGATCCGTTCGTTTCTTCTCTCCGCCCTTCTCGTCCTTTCCGCCATTGGCCAGCAGGCCGGTGCCGTGTCGCTCGGCTCCAAGCATGCGATCGTCGTCGATGAAGATACCGGCCAGGTCCTGTTCGAAAAGAACGCGACCGATATCGTGCCGATCGCCTCGCTGACCAAGCTGATGACGGCCATGATCGTGCTCGATGCCCATCAGGACATGCAGGAGCCGATCACAATCACCGAGGACGACGTGGATACGCTGAAATTCAGTTCGTCGCGCGTGCCGGTCGGTGCCGTGCTGACGCGCCATACGCTGCTGGAACTGGCCCTGATGTCGTCCGATAACCGCGCCGCGCATGCACTGGCGCGCACCTATCCGGGCGGCATGCCGCATTTCCTGGTCGCCGTGCGCAACAAAGCGCATGCGCTGGGCCTGCGCCGCACCAACATCGAAGAGCCGACCGGCCTGTCGCCATACAACACGTCCACCGCCAGCGATCTGGCGAAACTGGCGATGGCCGCAGCGCGCTATCCGGCAATCGAACAGATCACGACCGTCTCGGGTGATCTGATTGACGTCCACGGCATGCCGCGCCACTATCACAACACCAATCATCTCGTCAGCGACAAGAACTGGAACATCCTGCTATCCAAGACCGGCTTCACGCGCGAGGCTGGCCGCTGCATCATCATGCGCGTGCGTACTGCCGGCCGCGATGCCGTCATGGTGCTGTTGAATGCACGCGCCACCGCAACCCGCACCGCCGATGCAAACCTGCTGCATCGCCTGCTGATGGGCGACACGCATTCGACCGAAGTCGTCGCCGGATTACAGCTGCAATAAAACCTGCGGCGCAACATCAAAAGAAAACGGCCGGCGATACAACGCCGGCCGTTTTTTATTTTTGTTTGCTTTCCTGTTTGTCTTCCGTGAGGACGGCTTGCCAGCCGTTGCGTTCTTACCGGATGTTTTCTAAATGTTCCGGTGAAATTTCAGCGGCTTGACGTCGCCTTCCAGCTTGTCGTTCTTGCCATCGGCTTCCGGATTCGATTCGCAAGTGGAACAGGTATTGCAGCCGCTGCCGCAACCGCCGCCCGCCTGGTCGCCGGGATGCAACCATCTCCCCAACGCGCGCAATGCTGCCGGGCGCTGCGGCTTGTCCAGCAGCGTCGCCAGTTCCTGCTGCCGTGCATGCATCCACTTCGGCAGCAGGCGGCGCAACACGTGCAGCGCGCTGACCAGCACGATCGCGCCGATGATCAGTTGCTGCACGGTATCGGAATGCATCATGTCAATGCCTTGGTAATTTGGTACGTCACAAACGAAGCCAGATAAGCCAGTCCGAATAGGTAGCCGGCCATCACTGCTACTGTACGCCAGGAATTGGTTTCGCGTCGGACCACGGCCAGCGTGGACAGGCATTGCGGCGCGAAGATGTACCAGACCAGCAGCGAGAATGCGGTCGCCAGCGGCCACTGTGTCGCGATCAGGGTACCCAGTTGCGATGCCACCGCATCTTCGCTGCCGGACATCGCGTAGACGGTGCCGAGCGCGGATACCGCCACTTCGCGTGCCGCCATGCCGGGAACCAGCGCGATGCAGATTTGCCAGTTGAAACCGATCGGCGCAAACACATGCTCCAGCGCATAGCCGATGCGGCCCGCGATACTGTAGTCGATCGCCGGTAGCGTCGCGCCTTCCGGCGGCCCCGGGAAAGTCGTCAGGAACCACAGCAGCACGGTCAGCGACAGGATGATCGTCGTCACGCGGCGCAGGAAGATCAGTGCGCGCTCCCACAGACCGATCGCCACGTTGCGCACGCTAGGCAAACGGTAGGACGGCAATTCCATCAGCAGCGCATGTTCGCTCTTGTCCTTGCGGATGCGCTTGATGAACCAGGCGACTGCCAGCGCGCTGACGATGCCGGCCACATACAACACGAACAGCACGATGCCCTGCAGATTGAAAAGTCCCCACACCGTGGTGCCCGGAATGAAGGCGCCGATCAGCAGCGTATACACCGGCAGACGCGCCGAGCAGGTCATCAGCGGTGCGACCAGGATCGTCGTCAGCCGGTCGCGCGGATCCTGGATGCTGCGTGTCGCCATGATGCCGGGAATCGCGCAGGCGAAGCTGGACAGCAACGGAATGAAGGAACGCCCGGTCAGCCCTGCCTTGAACATGATGCGATCCAGCAGGAAGGCCGCGCGCGGCAGATAGCCGGATTCCTCCAGCACGAGAATGAACAGGAACAGGATCAGGATCTGTGGCAGGAATACCAGCACCGAGCCGAGGCCGGCGAAGATGCCGTCGACCACAAGGCTGCGCAGCAGGCCGTCCGGCAGCGTCGCACCGAACCATTCGCCGGTCACGGTCACGAGTTCGGTGATACCGTCCATCAGCGGTTCTGCCCACGAGAACACGGCCTGGAAGATGAAGAACATCACGACGGCAAGAATTGCCAGGCCCAGCACCGGATGCAGCAGCCAGCGATCCATCGCATCGTCGATCGCCGACGTCGAACGCGGCATCGTCACCGCAGCCGACAGGATGCGGCGCACCTGGCCGTGGACATCGGCATCCACCTCATCCGCACGCGCCGGCGGCGGCGCGTCGATCGCATCCAGATGATCGACTAGCGCCTGCGTGCCGCCGTGCTGAATCGCTACCGTTTCGATGACGTCCATGCCCAGTTGGCGCTGCAGTTCTTCGCGATCGATGCGGATGCCTCGCTTGCGTGCCGCGTCCATCATGTTCAAGGCGAGGATCATCGGCCGGCCGAGCTTCTTCACTTCGAGCACGAAGCGCAGGTGCAGTCGCAGGTTGGTCGCATCGACCACGCAGACGATCAGTTCGGGAATTTCCTCACCGGCTACGCGACCGAGGCAGATGTCGCGCGTGATGACTTCGTCGGGGCTGGTCGCATCCAGGCTGTAGGCGCCCGGCAGATCGAGTATGCGGAAGGCGCGGCCGGAAGGTGCGGTGAAGCGGCCCTCCTTGCGCTCGACCGTCACGCCGGCATAGTTGGCGACCTTCTGGCGACTGCCCGTCAGTTGGTTGAACAAGGCGGTCTTGCCGCAATTGGGGTTGCCGACCAGCGCAATACGAGAAATAGCCATTGAATATTCAGAAAAGGATCAGGCGGGATGGATGTTGACGCGCTGCGCTTCGGAGCGGCGCAGCGCAAAGCGCGTGAAGCCGATCTGCACCAGCAGCGGATCGGCGCCGATCGGGCCGCGCGCGACGATGCTGACGGGTTCGCCTTCGACGAAGCCCAGTTCGCGCAGGCGCTTTGCGATCGGATCGTCGCTGTCGAGACCGGTGACGGTATCCACTACTGCGGCGGTAAATGGGGAGAGTTCGGAGAGGTTCACGGCATCTTCTCAAATAACAATGATTCTCATTATAGCGACATTCCGTTTCCTATGGTCACGCATGCAACGCAAAGAAACGGCAAAACTGCATTCATATCGCTTCGTGCCGCTTGAATGTGGCCGCAATCTTGTCAGGAAATCATGGAGAGCAAGGTTCGGCCGAATGATTTTTGAGATTTTCGCGCAGCGATGACCGCATGCGATCGACGAATGCATGTCGATATGCGTGCGGCCCCGCTATCAGGAAGCGGAAAAGCCTTCGTGATAAATGACGTTCCCCGACGTCTCGGCATCGCCGAACGACAACCGCATGAAGTATTCGGGTGGCACGCCTTCATAGCGAATCGCCGGATCATGCGCGAAGCCGAAGCGCTGGTAGTAACCCGGATCGCCCATGACGACGCATCCACGCGCGTGCATTGCTTTCAGGCGAATCAATCCTTCGCGAATAAGCGCGCCGCCTATTCCCTGCTTCTGCAAATCCGGCCGGACCGAGACCGGTCCCAGACCGAACCAGCCGACCGCCGTGCCGATCGTGACCGGTGAAAAGGCAACATGGCCGACGATTTCTTCATCCACCGTCGCAACCAGGGAAATGACAAGCGCATTTGCCGCACGCAGCGCATCGATGATGGCGCTTTCCGTGCCGCTGTGATGTTCTGCAAGCGCAAAAGCCGCCTGCGTGATCCGACGGATGGCATCTGCATCGTCGGGCCGCTCGGCGCGGATGACATATTTCATCGTTTCGTCTTTCTTCAATTCTTTCTCCGCTTTTCTTTTGTCATACGTAATTTCGTGCTTATCTTGTGTGTACAGACACATGAAGCGAAAATGCATCGAGCGCTTTCAACCGGCAATCGATAAAATCAGCGGTCTACCGGCACGCCGGCCTTCCCTATCTGCGCTCGCATCATGCATCCCGATCACCTGCACAAGCTCGTCACCACGGCCATGCCTTACGGTAAATACAAGGGACGCATGCTGGCCGATCTGCCCGGTCATTATCTCGGCTGGTTTGCGCGCGAAGGTTTTCCGAAAGGCGAACTCGGCAGTCTGATCGCATTGATGTACGAGCTGGACCACAACGCCTTGCGCCATCTGCTCGATCCGCTGCGCGCGGAACAGGCACGGCGTTAATGCAATTAGCCGAGATTAACCGAGTAGCCAGACCAGCCGTGCATCGTCACGGCAAGCCGCGCTCAACCATGTCCAGCAACCGGCCGCCTAAGCCTTCGGCTTGCTGATCGTCCAGCCAGCGCAACGGACCGTCGATCAGCAGCATCGCCAATCCGTGCACCGCCGACCACGCCAGAAATTCCGCGCCCTGCCGCCGCTCCGGACGCAGCACGCCGGCCTGCTGCAATTCGTCCAGCGACCGGCTCAATAACTGGAACGGCGTCAGACCGCTCTTGCCTGCCATTTCGGGAATCGTCGCCTTCTGCAAATCCTCGTGCACGGAGAATGCCGTGCGGAACAGGCCGCGCTCGCTGCGCGCAAAGCGCAGATAACCGGTACCGACTGCCGCCAGATGCGCGCGCGCGATATCGGCCAGATCGCCTTCGGTCGAACAACGCTCCCATTCCGCCTCGATCGCCAATGCCAGTTCGGCCTGCGCGGCGGAGCAGACCGCCTGCAGCAAGGCATCGCGATCGGCAAAATGCCGGTACGCCGCATTCGGCGCCACGCCGACCTGGCGCGTCGCCTCGCGCAGCACGACCGCGTTCGGCCCGCCCGCGCGAGCCAACTTGGTACCGGCTTCCAGCAAGGCCCGGTAGAGGTCGCCGTGCCGGTAGGTTTCTCTTTTGGTATTTCTTTTCGGTTCGCTTTTTGCCGACGCTTTTTGTGTCATTTTTCTGTCATTTTGAATAATTGTGTACATCGTACACTTTTTGCGCTATCGTCACTGGACACTGTACACAATAACGGATTCCAAAGGAGAAACAACATGAGCACAAATACCAACGCGGGCGAAAATACAGCCGCCATCCGCGCCCTGCTGGACGAATGGGCGAAAGCCGTCATCAAGCGCGACGTCCCTGCCATCATGTCGTTCTATGCCGACGACATCGTTTCGTTCGACGCAATCGGCCCGCTGCGCTTCGTCGGCAAGGCCGTCTACGGCAAGCACTGGACCGATTGCATGCAGATGTGCCAGGGTGAGATGATTTTCGAACCCGGCAACTGGCACATCGAAACCGGCGGCGACATTGCCTTCGCCCACAGCCTGTTGCATTGCGGCGGTACCGGGCCGGACGGCAAGACGATGACATCGTGGATGCGCCTGACCAGTTGCTGCCGCCGCACCAGCGGCAAATGGCAGATCGTTCATGAGCACTATTCGATGCCGATGGACATGACCAGCGGCAAGGTCCTGACCGACCTGCAACCCTGATCCGCCTATTTCGTCCAACGATGTCCCTGCCCGTTCAACCTGACGCCCCAACTCCTGCTGCCACGGCGGCGGAACGGCAATATCGCCAGTGGATTGCACGTTTCGACGCCTTGTGGGCAATGCCGTCGTCATCGGAACGGCACCGGCAGGAAATGCAACAGTTGCTGCAACACATCGAGCTTTACGAGGCATCGCACGCTGCGCAGGCAACGTACCCGGTAACGCAACACCCTTCACTTTCACAAACAGGAGACATGCAATGAGCCAACCCGCCGTAAAACCCATCCCCGACGGCATGCACACCGTCACCCCGCACCTAGTCTGCGCCGATGCGGCTGCTGCAATCGATTTCTACGTCAAGGCATTCAACGCTGTCGAACTTGCGCGCCTGCCCGGCCCGGACGGCAAGATGTGGCACGCCATAGTGCGCATCGGCGATTCGCCGGTGATGCTGGTCGATGAATTTCCGGATTACGGTTCGCTCGGGCCGAAGGCGCGCAAGGGCACGTCGGTCACGCTGCACATGTACGTCAAGGATGCCGACGCCGCATTCAAGCAAGCCGTCGATGCCGGCGCCACCGTCAAGATGCCGCTGGATAACGCTTTCTGGGGCGACCGCTACGGCATCCTGGAGGACCCGTTCGGCCATTCGTGGTCGATCGCCACGCACATCAAGGATCTGACGCCGGAAGAAATCGGCAAGGCCGCACAGGAAGCGATGAGCAGCGGTGCTGGCTGTTCGGAAAACAAATGAGCATCCGGCGGTCTAGAGGTTGAACGAACATTCAGCGAACGAATGTTCATAATTTGAATATTCGTTCGCGCTGCATTGCGCATAAATACTGCGCATAGGCATTGTGCGAGAAACAAGCGATTGCAAGTAAGTAACAGGAAGCGGGAAATAAGAGGAACCAGGAAATAAGAAACGAGTGGCCAATCGCCAATCCTAACCGGCCTTGCGAAAAGTCAGATTAACGCGGCAGTCTCCCGTCAGCGGGTGGCTGCCGTTTTTCAATGGTGCGATGCCGTGGTAACGCAAGCGCGCCGTGCCGCCCCAGACCACCACATCGCCGTGCAGCAGCGGCACGCGCAAGGCCTTGTCCTCCCGCTTCAATCCGCCGAACAGAAACACCGCCGGCAAGCCGAGCGAAACGGAAACGATGGGCTGGTCGAAATCCCGTTCGTCCTTGTCCTGGTGCAGCGACATGCGCGCACCCGGCGGGTAGCGATTGATCAGGCAGGCATCGGGAACGAAGCCGGCAAAACCGGCGGCCTCCGCCGCTCGCCCCGCCAGCGACTGCAACGCTTCAGGCATCGCCGGCCACGGCTTGCCACTGACCGGATCGCAGGCTGCATAGCGATAGCCGCGTCGATCCGTCATCCAGCCCAGCGGTCCGCAATTCGTCATCGCCACCGACATCCGGAAACCGCCGGGCGTCGTCATCTGGCGAAAAGGCGCATCGGCTGCAACCTGCGCGACCGCATCGAGCACGCTTTTTTCTTCAGGCAAGGCGAAGCCGCGCAACAAAACGGCATCGGCGCACAGGGTTTCGCTCCCTGTGCGCCGATGCGCTTGATCGCCGATCGGATCGGCTGTCGAATTGTCGATCAAGTTGTCAAACAGGTCCCGCGTCATCGTTCGCTCACTGATCTTTCATCGCTTGCGCCGCCGTCATGCAGGATGCACGAAGGGGCGACATGAAGGATCAGTATGAACGATGTTCGCCGTCGTTACCGGTTGACCAGCTCGCGCGGCTGCAGCAATGCCAGCAAGGCGCCCAGCACCAGTGCACCGGCGACGAAGTACATGCCGGCGTTCGTGCTGTTCGTCACGTCCTTCAGCCAGCCGACGATGGACGGGCTGACGAAGCCGGCCAGATTGCCTACCGAATTGATCAGGCCGATGCCGGCTGCCGCGGCAGCGCCGCTCAGGATCGCACTCGGATAGGTCCAGAACACCGGCATCGTCGACAGCATGCCGGCCGTGCCGAGCGACAGCGCACACAGCGCCAGCACGACGTTGTCGCCGAAGATGGTGCTCAGGTACAGGCCGAGGCCACCCAGCGCGCTGGCGATCGCGAAGTGCCAGCGGCGTTCGCGCGTGCGGTCGGCGCTGCGCGCCACCAGCAGCGTCGCGATGATGCCGCAGGTATACGGAATCGCCGTCAGCAGACCGACGTCCAGCGCATCCTTGACGCCGGATGCCTTCACCAGCGTCGGCAGGTAGAAGCTGATGCCGTACAGGCCCATCATGCAGCAGAAGTAGATCGCCGCCATCAGCCATACGCGCGGATTCGAGAACACGCCGGCGACCGAATGTGATTTGGCCGCGCCGCCGCCATCCTGCGCGATGTTTTCTTCCAGCACCTGCTTTTCTTCTTCGGACAGCCAGTGCGAAGCGCGGATGCCGTTCGGCAGATAGAACAGGCACATGATGCCCAGCGCCAGCGACGGCAGCGCTTCCAGCAGGAACAGCCATTGCCAGCCGTGCCAGCCATGCACATCGGCAAAGGCCTGCATGATCCAGCCCGACAGCGGGCCGCCGACCACGCCGGCGACCGGGATGCCGATCATGAACAGCGCATTCATGCGGCCGCGGCGCGAGGCCGGGAACCAGTACGTCAGGTACAGCACGATGCCGGGGAAAAAGCCGGCTTCGGCCACGCCCAGCAGGAAGCGGATCACGTAGAACATCGCCGGCGTGGTAACGAACATCGTCGCCGCCGACAGGATGGACCAGGTGATCATGATGCGCGCGATCCAGACGCGTGCGCCGACGCGATGCATGATCACGTTGCTCGGCACCTCGAACAGGAAGTAGCCGATGAAGAAAATGCCGGCGCCCAGGCCGTAGACGGTTTCGCTGAACTGCAGGTCGTTCAGCATCTGCAGTTTGGCAAAGCCGACGTTGACGCGGTCCAGATAGGCGGCGACATAGCAGAGGAAAAGGAAAGGCAGTAACCGCAAGGTCACCTTGGTGTAGATCGCGTCTTCCAGCCGGGCATGTTCGCCGGTAAGACTGCTCGAATGAATGGCACTCATGGAATTTCGTTTCGGAATGTTCGTGACAACACAAAAGACCGCGCACAGGCGGGCACCGGCATTCGCACACAGCAAATGCGAGGCCGGGCAAGGTAGCCCGGCAAGAGATCCGATTCGCAGGTAATTGAGACGGATACCGGAACGAGATAGGCATTCCGGAAGATGGACGTCGATTTTGCCGACGTGACGATCCTAGCCCGACGCTGCCTTGCCATGGGTGCAAAATTTTCATCGGCCGGGAAGAATGCTGCCGGTTGCATGCAACTGTTGCCGTCCCGTCATGCATGCGCGGCTTGTGTTTTCGCTGACGTCTCCGCTGCGGCATCTCTGCTGTGGCCTTGCTGCATGTCGAACATTCCGATTGCTGCACTGCCTGTTTTTGTTCGCTGTCTGTTCGTCTTTTATCCGACCCTTGACCGCTTTCCTTGCCTGTTTTGTATCGGCATGTATCGAACTGGCCCCGCGATACGCAGGCTTACCGTTCTCCGCCTTCGCCGACACAGAAGCGATACATGGCTGCGATGTAATGGCCGCATTGAAGTCGTGCGTTTTCGAACGCTTCAATACGCAATCATTCATTCAATCAGAAAAGGGAAATCACATGAACGCCATTCCACGCCGCATCCGCCTCGCCATCAACGGACTTGCCGCCGCTGCCCTGCTCGGCTCCGTCGCACTGCCGTCCGCCTCGTTCGCCGCCGAGACAGCCGGAATCAAGCCGACCGTCGTGCTGGTACACGGCGCCTTTGCCGATTCGTCCAGCTGGGATGGCGTCGCCGCCAGGCTGATTGCCGACGGCTACCCGGTCATCGGCGCCGCCAATCCGCTGCGCAGTGTCAAGAGCGATGCGGATTACGTCGCGCGCATCGTGCACAACGTGCAAGGTCCGGTGATCCTGGTCGGCCATTCCTACGGCGGGTCGGTCATCACCGAAGCGGCCAACGGCCGCGACAACGTCAAGGGTCTGGTCTACGTTGCAGCATTCGCGCCGGAAACCGGCGAAACCGTCGCCGGGCTGGCCGGCAAGTTCCCCGGCAGCACGCTGGGCACGGCGCTGGCGCAACCGGTCGCCTTGCCGGACGGCGGCAAGGATCTGTATATCGATCAGCAAAAATTCCGCGATCAGTTCGCCGCCGACGTGCCCGCCGCCAAGGCGCGCCTGATGGCTGAAGCGCAGCGTCCGGTGACGGAAGCCGCGTTAAACGAAGCGTCCGGCACGCCGGCATGGAAGTCGTTGCCGTCGTGGTTCATCTACGGCAGCGCCGACAAGAACATCCCGCCCGCCGCCCTCGCCTACATGGCGCAGCGCGCCGCGGCAAAGAAGACGGTGGAAATCGCCGGCGCCTCGCACGTCGTCATGACCTCTCATCCGGCCGAAGTGACGAAGCTGATCGAGGAAGCGGCGAAGAGCGTGAAATAAGCCACGCAGCAAAACAAAAAGCAAAAAACAAAACGCCCCGGCGTGCAGTGCGCCGGGGCGTTTTTATTCAGTGTTTTAATTCGGTGTTTCTTGTCGATCTCCGTGCCTCAGGCGCCGACCAGTTTCTTGAACGTCGGCAGCACCGCATCGCCCTTGAACGGCTTGACGATCCAGCCCTTGATGCCGGCCGCCTTGCCGCGTTCCTTCATGATCGGCGAATTCTCGGTCGTCAGCATGATGATGTTGACGTTCGCATTGCCCAGTTCGCTGCGGATTTTTTCCGCCATCGTCAGGCCGTCCATGTTCGGCATGTTGACGTCGGAGACGACCAGCTTGATGCCGGAATCTGCCTTCAGCTTGGTCAGGCCGTCGCGGCCGTCCACTGCCAGCGCGACGTCCAGCCCGTTCTTCTTCAGAAAATCGCCTACTTCGTTACGCACCGTGCTCGAATCGTCGACCACCAGAATTTGTGCCATGATTTTTTCCTTGCAATGATTTAAAACAGTTCCAGTTCGCCGGTGTTCGCGCCCAGCTCGTCTTCGGCGACAGCGAAATCGATGTCCGCATAATCCGATACGCACAACGTCACGTGGAAGCGCGGCGCGTCGGCTATGTCCACCGCAAAATGCTGGACGTGGCCGCAGTTGAGCATCTGCAGATATTCGGCGCAGCGGCGGTCGATCACGATCGGTGTGGACATGCCGATATGCGGGAAAAAGCTGCCGAGATCGCGGTTCAGGATGCCGCAGCACAGGTTGCCGCATTCGGCAATCGCGTCCATGAAGGCCTGCTCGTCCAGTTCGCCGTCGACGTTGTTCAGCCGCGCGAAATGCGCCTTGGTGGCTGCATCCGGCGTGAAGTAGAACATCACCATCAGGCGGAACAGATAGGACGATACGGTCAGCACAACCATGCTGCGTTCCTGAATCGCTTCGTCATGCGGCAGCGCAGTCACTGTGCAGGCGGCATCGAACGGCACCATGCTGTCCTGCAACGCGCGCGTCAGCAGCGCATCGAAACCTTCCTTGGCGGATTGCGTGATCATGGTGTCCGCCTCAGGCTGCCAGCGCTTCGCGCGTTTTCTTGTTGATCTGATCCAGTCCGATGACGGCACCGACGATCATCTTGCCGCCGGCCTGCAGGTCCTGGAAAGTCGTCGTCGTGATCAGATCGCTCTGGTACAGGCTGCCGCGATAGCTCTTCGACAGCTTTTCCGCGCGCTGCGCCAGCTCGCGCACCTCGGCCGCCACTACCGCGAAGCCGCGGCCGTGCACGCCGGCGCGCGCCGCCTCGATCGACGCGTTCAGCGCGACGATGATGACCTGGTTGACGATCAGTGCGAACTCGTCGTTCTTGCGATGCATGTCGCGGTTGTGCGTGATCAGCACGTTCATGTCGTCGTGCCAGCGCTCGAAGGTGCGCATCAGGCCCAGCAGGTTCGCGATGGTTTCCTGCGAGGCATTGCAGTTCTCCACGATGCGCGCCATGCTGTCGGCATTTTGCTGCTGCAGTTCCGACAGTGAGCGCGTGTTTTCGCTGCGCATGCTTTCGATGCGCTTTTCGGCCGCGTGGCGTTCGTCGTCCAGTTCCTGCCGGTGTTTTTCCAGGTCCTGCTGCTGTTCCTGCATCGTCAGGTGCACGCTGTGCTTCAGCGCTTCCACCTGCTCCACGTCGATCATGCGTGCGATGCGCTGCTTCAGCCTGGCGATTCGCCACAGCAATGGCGCGGCGCCCAGCACGATGCCGAACGCGAAGAAAAGGTATGGGAAAAGTGATGAATCCAGTGTCATGACATTCCGTATTTCTGATGATTCTCGCGGTCGCGCTGCACGCGCGCCGCTTTCTGCATGCGTCTTGATCTTGTATGCGTATCCGTTCAGGCCACGCGCGAATCGTCGCTATCGTCTTCCGGCGGCAGTTCGGCAGACGCGACCGTATTCGGTTCCTGCCCTGCGACTGGATAGGGAACGTCGATGCCGTCCACTTCGACGACCACGCGTTCCGGCAGCATCACGATGACCTGGAAGGTGCGGAAGTCCGCGCCTTCTGCATTGTCAGTGAAGCGGATCTCGATACGGCCCTGTTCGCGTGTGACGAAATCCAGCACCGCATCCATGCCCACGCCGCGGCCGGAGACGTTCGTCACCTCACTGCGGGTGGAGAAGCCCGGCTGCATGATCAGACGCGCCAGTTCGGCGTCGTGCATCGTTGCCGCCGCATCGGCCGTGATCAGATGGCGATCGATCGCGATCTGGCGAATCCGCTTCAGCGCCAAGCCGCGGCCGTCATCGGACAAGGCCATGTGCGCCATGTTGTCCATCACGCCGACTTCCAGCTTGATCGTGCCGGCCGCCGGCTTGTTCTTGATCACGCGCTCTTCGGCCGATTCCAGTCCGTGATCCATCGCGTTGCGCACCAGATGCATGAAGACGTTTTTCAGCACTGGCGCGGCATGCGCGTGAACGACATAGCCGTTGTCTTCGATGACGAAGTTCGGCGCCGGTTTTTCCAGTTCGTCCGCCAGTGCCGGCAACGAGGCGGTGATGCCGTCCAGCATGTCGGCGATCGGTTCCGTGCCCAGCAGGCGCAGCGTGCGGCGCACTGCATTCCGCACGGCGACCAGTTCGTGCAGGTTGGCCGTATTCACCGTTTCCAGACGGTGCAGGCTTTCCTGGATGTGCTTGCGGTCTATCGTCAGCGTGTGGCGTTCGATCTCGCTGGCGGCTTCCGCGTTCTTGCGGCCCAGCGTCACTTCGTTGATGCGTGCGTAGCGGTCTATCGTGTCGCGCACGGCGACCAGCCCTGCCAGCAGTTCTTCGCGATCCCAGACCGCGCCGGTTTCCGGGTGGCGCAGGTCGTCGTAATGCTGTTCTGCCGTATGCACGACGTTGGCCAGATGCAGCAGGCCGTAGGTGCGGCCGTTGCCCTTGATCGTGTGCATGTTGCGGAACAGCTTGGCAATCGCGAACGCGGTCGCTTCCGGGTTCTGGCGCACGATCTGCTCGTTCTCGTCGAGGAAGCGGCGCGAGGTGGCGATGAATTCCTGAAACTTGCCGGCTTCGACCGCGAGGATTTCGCCGATCATTTCCAGCTCGCGCTTCTGTTCGTTGGCTTCGGCGGTCAACTTGCGCAGCTCGGTGACGTCGCGCACGCACAGCATCAGACGAATGACCGTGTCGGCCTCGTCGGTGATCGGCGACCAGCCGAGATCGAGAATCTTGACGCGGCCATCGGCCATCTTTTTCTCGACTTCGCCGACCATCAGGTGTTCGTTGAACGCGAAATTCATCACGTCTTCGCCGATGCAGGCGCCGCCGATCGCTTCGATCTGCGACAGCGTATCGGCGCCGAGATTGGTATCGGCAAACACCAGCTCCATCAGATCGCGGCCGGCGATGTCCTGCGTTTCGAACACGGTTTCGAGGAAGGCTGAATATTCAGGATGAATCCGGTTGCCGTCGACGATGGTCAGGATGCCTTGCGGGATATTCTGCAGCATCGCCTGCATGTCGGCCGTCTTCTGCTTGACCTGCGCAGATGCTTCCTGGATCTTCTCGATCATGCCGTTGAAGGCGACGATCGAATGACCGACCTCGTCCATGCGCTGCACCGGCAGGCGGCGCGTGAAGTCCTGGCTGGTGGCGATCTCGCTCATCATCGTCTGCATGCGGCTGATCGGGCCGGTGATCTGGCGATACAGCAGGATGCCGATCAGCGTCAGCAGCACGACCGCCGTGGCGGAGACGATGGTGATTGCGGTGCTGGTGGTCGACAGGTTTTCGTTCAACGAGGCGATCGCGACATCCTTGCTGCGATCCTTCTCGATGCGCATCGTCGAAACGATGCTTTCCAGTTCTGCCTGATACTGCATCACGCCACCGAAAAAGGTCGCCTGCGCGATATCGTTCTTGCCAGCCAGCTTGAACTTGGCGACGCCGTCGATCGCATCGAAATAGTTGTCCAGGCTTTCCTTCGCCTGTTCGACCAGGCCGCGCTGCGCATCGCTGTCGGCATGCTGCGACTGGAAGACCAGCGCTTCCTGCAGCGCCGTCTTCTTCGCGGCGAGCTTCTCGTTTTCCTGCGGGATGAGAGTGTCGTCCGTCTCGCCGACCATCACCATCGCGGCGAGTTGCACGTCCTTCAGCTTGCCGACCAGATCGGACGAGGCCAGCACGCTGGGCACCACGCCTTCGGTGACCGATTTCACCTCGACGGCGCTGCTGCGCGACTGGAACACGGCATAGCAGCCGATGGCGGAAATGACGATGAATGTCAGGGCGACAAGCAGGCTGATGCGCAGGCGGATGGTCATGCTGTTTCCTTCAAATCTGTGGCGGAACGGCTCAGCCTTTTTCGGATGACGAATTGATTTGAGGAAATTATTGGCGCGGACTATGACCCTGCCATGACATCAATGTGACAAAAGGTGACATCGCATGACAATTCACGCGAAAACGGAAGATCAAAAACAGAAAGAGCAGGACGGCATTGCACCGTCCTGCCGTCGGCATCAGTACTCCAGCTTTTCCAGTTTCAGGTAGGAAGCTGCCGCGACCATACCGAAAATCACATGGGCCGCACAGGTTTCCACACCACGCATGGCGACGAACCAATCGAAAACATGTGCCATGACGTAGAAATTGAACAGATAGAGCACGACGCCGAACACTGCGCCGGTCATCAACACCGTACTCATCCTGGCATCGAAATGATACGGTGCGACGATACCCGCCAGAACCAGGCCGAACACGATGCCGAGCACGTAATGCGTGACCAGGGCAACGACCACCACAGGCAGGCTGAAATCAGTCGGTTGCAGCACATCCTGTCCCATGACGATAGCCGCCACCATGTGGACCGTCTGCCAGGGATTGCCGTCGTTCACCAGCGTCGACCACAGCAGTTCCAGCACCATCACCACGGCACCTGCGACGAAACCGGATACTATTGCTGCCCGCCAGTCCGGCAACGGACGATCCCAGCGATGCGAATGCATGAGTTCCATGTCAACCTCCGTCAAAAAGCGATCACCAAGTACGGCGCATGGCGCACGGCCATGTCCGCAGGCGCCGTCCGGCAGTTTTCATACTGCCTTCGCCATTCCCTTTCCTCCTTGTCAGGGGAAGACGGGAATGTGCGATTCCTCGCCGCCGAATCGCGTTTCCGGATGGCGCTCGGCAAGCATGTGTTCGATCTCGCCGACGCGCCGCGACGGCACATCGGCAATCATCAGGATTCTTCCCTTCTGCAGCTCCGGCACGAAGGCCTTCAATCGCGAGTTCGGCAAAGCCGCAGCAGCCATGCTCGAAGCCCATGCGCCGAACAACAGTCCCATCAGCGCCGTCAGCAGCACGGTCGCCTCGCCCAGTCCGGCGTAGGCAACCAGCATCACGCCGAGCAGGATACCCAATATGCCGCCGACTGCCATGCCGGTTGCAGCACCATGCAAGGCATCGGTCTTCAACAGAAAACCGGCTTCGGGAAGATCGTGGGGCAACGGCGCGCCGCCGGAAAGAAAGCGGACGTGCCGCTGTTCAATGCGATGCAGAAGAAGATCGTCGAAAGCGCGTCGCGCGCTGTCCGTATCCGGAAGGAAATAGTAAAGTCTGTGTCTCATGACCGACTCCTCGTTTGCCTTCATGCTTACAGTATAGAAAGGGAACGGGCGTTTTCAATGCATTAATTTTGCCGCTTTGCTTCATAAAAAATGCATCATCCGATTTCTCTCAAACGCCTTGCCTGTGCGCACTGCCTGCGTCCGCAATCCGCCTGCATCTGTCGCTGGATTCGTCCGCTCGATCATGCAACGGAAGTGTTGTTCCTGCAGCATCCGCTGGAGGTCGGCAATGCCAAGGGCAGCGCACGACTGCTGCATCTGAGCCTTGCGCGCAGCAGGCTCGTCGTCGGCGAAACGTTCGACGAACGCCAGTTGCATGCCTTGTTGTACGAACCGTTCGACGAGAATGAAAAGAAAAGCGGCAGCAATATCGAAGGTCTGCAGAAAAACGCCACCGTGATTCGTCCCGTACTGCTCTATCCCGACACCGCCGACCGGAAAAACGCCGCATCCATTGCTGCGTCAATCGGTGAACCGCCGCCGGCAAGCGCACGCATCCGGCTGGTGGTGCTCGACGGCACCTGGCGCAAGAGCGGCCGCATGTTGCATGCCAATCCGCTGTTGCAGCAACTGCCGCGATTCACTCTCGATAATCCGCCGCCGTCGCATTATGCGATCCGCAAGGCGCGCCGGCCGGATCAGTTGTCCACCTATGAAGCGACCTGCCTGGCGCTGGCCGAACTGGAAGGCGATGCGGAAAAATTCGCGCCGCTGCTGGATGCTTTCGACGGTTTCGTCGCGCAACAGCAGGCATACGTTCCTACGCGCCCGAAGTAACGCAAAACTGCAGTGAAGTATCGCCGGCAGCCTTTGGCGTTCCTTCCTATAATCGCTGCAGCTTTGCCCTTCAACGCTGTCACGATCCAAGGAAAAACCATGGCCATTTCTCTCTACGCCGCTTCCATCCCCGTCTACAAGCAGATGCTTCACAGCCTGTCCGATATCCTGAAAAAGGCCGAAGCCCACGCGACCGACAAGAAGATCGATCCGAACGCACTACTGCAGGCGCGTCTCTATCCGGACATGTTTCCGCTGCTGCGCCAGGTGCAGATCGCCTGCGACTTTGCGCGTAGCGCCGCCGCCCGGCTGTCGAATGCCGATATCCCGAAAGTAGCCGACGATCAGCAGAACTTTGCCGACCTGCAGAAGCTGATCGCCGACGCGATCGCCTTCATCGATACCGCCACCTCGGACAAGATCGACGGCCAGGAAGCGCGTGAATTCGTCGTACGCGCCGGCACGCCGCACGAACGCACGTTCAACTGTCAGCACTATCTGCTGCACTACGCACTGCCGCAGTTCTTCTTCCACGTGACGACCGCCTACGACATCCTGCGCCACAACGGCGTGGAAATCGGCAAGAAGGATTACATGGGCGCGTACTGATCGCTGCCCTGCGATTTCGCGAGCGGCCTTGTGCCGCTCTTTTTGTTTCTTCCTTCGTTTCTTCGACCGATTGCATTTCGGGGCTGTGCGGTAGGCAAACTGGTACAGCACGTTATACTGTACAAATAACCAGTAATTTGCCGCTTCGCCGTTTACCCATGTCCGCCGCCCTACCCGATTCGTTTACTGATCTCCAGGTCGATTCCCAAGCTGATTCCTTACCCGGCCAGCTGCCCGATCCGTTCTACTACCTGCAGAACTTCGAGCGCGTGCTCGACTGGATCGCCGCGCGCTACGACGATCTGCTGGACGATGCTGAACGCGGATTCATCGCCCGTTTCCCACAATTACCGAAAACCTCCCGCGCGCTGCTGGTTCGCATGGTCATGCGCAAGGGAGACTGTTTTCGTTCCGGCAAGCTGCGCTATGCAGAAATCGGCTGCCCCGTTGCCGCCGCCGAGGCCTTGATCGCCGAAGGCTGGCTGCAGCGCGATCCGGCGCTCGATGCCGATCAGCTGTTTTCGTTGCTGAAAAAATCCGAACTTGCCGCCGTGCTCGATCTGTCGTCATCCCAGCTACAGGCAAGCAAGGCGGCATTGCTGGAGCAGCATCGCGAACGGATCGTCTCGCACCGGCTGACCGGCTGGCAGGAACGCATCTACCGCGTGACGATTGCGCCGCTGTGCGAACGGCTGCGGCTGATGTTCTTCGGCAATCTGCGGCAGGACTGGTCGGAATTCGTGCTGGCGGATCTGGGCATTTATCGTTACGAGCAGGTGGAGTTTTCGCCATCGTCGCGCGGTTTCCAGAATCGTCACGACATCGACGATTACCTGCATCTGCATCGCTGCCGCGAACGCTTCGATGCCGGCGATTACCTCGACGACATCCTGCCGGACATTCCCCTGCAGCCGCATGCGAATCCATGGCTGGAGACTCGCCGCAACCGACTACTGTTCGCAATCGCGCAGCAATACGAACGCTGCAGCGAATGGCAAGCCGCACGCGAGCTGTACCGCCGCTGCCGCCATCCTGAAGCGCGCCAGCGCCTGATCCGCGTGCTGGAAAAACTGCAAGCCTTCGACGATGCTCATGCACTGGCCGAATCAGCGCAGCAGGCGCCGGAAAACGAAGCCGAACGGCAGGCGCTGGCCCGCATGCTGCCGCGCCTGCGACGCCGGCTCGGCCATCCGAAACTGGCGGCGGCGAAACGTGCCGACGTCGCGCGGCTTGACCTCGTATTGCCGCTTCCGGAAGATGGCACCTGCGTCGAAATTGCCGCCGTGCGCCACCTGTCGCGTGACGACGCGCCGGTCTTTTATGTCGAGAATGCGCTGCTCAATTCGCTATTCGGCCTGTTGTGCTGGCCGGCGGTATTCGCCGCGATTCCCGGCGCCTTCTTCCATCCTTTCCATGCGGGGCCGGCCGATCTGCACAGCCCGGATTTTCTGTCGCGGCGCAGTACGCTGTTCGCCGATTGCCTGTCGCAGCTCGACAGCGACGCTTACCGCGAAACGATGCTCGCCACCTACCGCGCCAAGCAAGGCATCGTGTCGCCCTTTGTCTACTGGGAGACGATCGACGAACCGCTGCTGCAGTTGGCGCTGGACTGCCTGCCGCCTATGCATCTGAAGCATTGCTTTGTGCGCATGCTGGACGACATCCGCGCCAACCGTTCCGGCTTTCCGGATCTGATCCAGTTCATGCCGATGGAAAAACGCTACCGGATGATCGAGGTCAAGGGACCGGGCGACCGGCTGCAAGACAACCAGATTCGCTGGATCGACTACTGCCTCGCGCGCGGCATGCCGGTCGAAGTCTGCCACGTGCAATGGGCGGAAACAGCGTGAACGGCACCGCTTACACAGTCGCCGTGCGCGCGCTGTGCGCGTTCACCGCCAGGCAAGGTGATCTTGACCTGCGTTTCACGCCGTCGCCGACGGCACAGGAAGGCATCGTCGGCCATGCTACCGTCACCAGCCGCCGCGGCGCGCAATACGAAACCGAAGTCGCACTGAACGGCAGCTTTCGCCACCTGCAGGTGCGCGGCCGTGCCGACGGCTACGATGCAAAACGCAATCGCGTAGAAGAGATCAAGACTTTTCGCGGCAGGCTGGAGTCCGTGCCGGACAATCACCGCCATCTGCACTGGGCACAGGCCAAGATCTACGGCTGGTTGCTGTGCACATCGCGCGGACTGGCCAGCATCGACGTCGCCCTCGTCTATTTCGACATCGTCAGCCAGAAGGAAACGGTGCTGGTCGAATCCTGGACCGCCGAAGCGCTCCGGGAACACTTCGAACAGCAATGCGAACGATTCATCGCATGGGCCGATGCAGAACTGCAGCACCGCGCCGCACGCGATATGGCACTGACGGAACTGGCATTCCCGCACGAAAGCTTCCGCAGCGGACAACGCGAACTGGCAGAAGCGGTCTATCGTAGCGCCGTCTCGGGCCGTTGCGTGCTGGCGCAGGCGCCGACCGGTATCGGCAAGACCATCGCCACCCTCTTCCCGCTGCTGAAGGCTGCGCCCGGGCAATCGCTCGACAGGATTTTCTTCCTCGCCGCCAAGACGCCGGGCCGCGCACTGGCGCTGGAAGCCATCGCATTGCTGCGTCGCGCCCAATCGACATTGCCGTTGCGCGTACTGGAACTGACCGCGCGCGACAAGGCCTGCGAACATCCAGACAAGGCCTGCCACGGCGAATCCTGTCCGCTGGCGCAAGGCTTCTACGACCGCATCGCCGCCGCGCGCGAGCAAGCCGTCGCGGCGAGCACACTGGATCGCGCATCGCTACGTGCCATCGCACTGGCGCACGAAATCTGTCCGTATTACCTGGCGCAGGAGCTGGCGCACTGGTGCGACGTCGTGATCGGCGATTACAACTACTACTTCGACGCCAGCGCAATGCTGTACGGTCTGACGGTGGAGAACCAGTGGCGCGTCGCATTGCTGGTGGATGAAGCGCACAATCTGATTGACCGCGCGCGCGGCATGTACACGGCCGAACTCGACCAGACTACGCTGCACTTCGCGCGCAAGTCCGCGCCGCCGGTGTTGAAGAAATCGCTGGACCGCGTACAGCGGCAATGGAACGAGCTGACCCAGGAGCAGAAAGAAGACTATCTGTTGCATGCCGCGGTGCCGGACAAATTCCAGTTCGCACTGCTGAAAGCCGGCGCCGACATCGCCGATGCCATGACCGAGCAGCCGGACGGCTTGCCGGAAGACCTGCAGCGCTTCCACTTCGATGCCCTGCACTTCATGCGCCTGGCTGAAGTCTTCGGCGATCATTCACTGTTCGATGCGACGCGCCAGGCGGAAAGCAGCCACGACTACAGAGCAAGACGCACTACGCTATGCCTGCGCAACGTCGTGCCGGCGCCTTTCCTGAAGGCACGCTTCGCCGCCGCTCATTGCGCGACACTATTTTCTGCGACGCTGAGTCCGCCGCATTTCCAGATCGACATGCTGGGCCTGCCGGACGACACCGTATGGATGGACGTCGCCTCGCCGTTCGACGCCGATCAGCTCGCCGTGCACGTCGCGCGCCATATCTCGACCCGCTATCGCGACCGCCACCGTTCGCTAGATGCCGTTGCCGATCTGCTGGCGCGCCAGTACCGGCAGCGGCCTGGCAACTATCTGGCCTTCTTCAGCAGCTACGATTACCTGGAACAGGTTGCGGCCGCATTCACCTCGCAGCATGCAGCCATTCCGTCGTGGCAGCAGGCCCGCCGCATGCAGGAAGCGGAGCGCACGCAATTCCTCGAACGTTTCGTGCCCGGCGGGCAAGGCATCGGCTTCGCGGTGCTCGGCGGCGCGTTCGGCGAAGGCATCGATCTGCCCGGCGACCGTCTGATCGGCGCATTCGTCGCCACGCTTGGCCTGCCGCAATTGAATCCGGTCAACGAACAGATGCGGCAACGCATGGATGCGCTGTTCGGCAGCGGCTATGACTATGCCTATCTGTATCCGGGTCTGCAAAAGGTCGTGCAAGCCGCCGGGCGCGTGATCCGTACGCAGCAGGATCGCGGCGTGTTGCACCTGATCGACGACCGTTTCGGCCGTGCCGATGTGCAGGCGCTGCTGCCGGGTTGGTGGGATATCGATGGTTGTGCCGCCGACGATAAGCAATAACGATGATCATCAATGACGACTGCTAATGATGCTTGCCGGCGATGGCCGATGATGACTGATGAGCAATCGCATAATTGTGCAAATAATTTCGCGAATAATTACCAAAATAAGTAATGAAAAAGTAAGCGAATGAGCATTCCGTCATCGCCACGCATCCGGAATGTGGAAATTGCGCATCGGATTGCGCTTCCGATGCAACTTGTCCTTACGGATGTGCGATCCGGCTCCTATAATGAATCAGGGCAACCACCGAGCGAGTCTTGCCATGAGCGACAGGAAAATGTTCTCCGAAATGGACAGCGACAGCCGGCGCTTCTACGCGAAGATCGTCAATACTGCACTGTCGAATCTGTATGCCGTCGAGCATCAGCTGTTCGATACGCTGATCTGCGAATCCGACGATCCCGACGTCATGCTGCGCTGGGAAGAAGCCGAACCGCTGATCCTCGAAACGATACAGCGCCGCATTGATGCCGATCCCGAGGATCGCAGCTGGCTGGGACTCTGAGCCGCCCTGTCTGCGCCTCCGCATTGCCCACCGTTTTCGGCGGGACGTCACCATTCTTTCATCGTCATCCTCTACACTGCATCTTTTGCCTGAACAGCTGAACGATGCAAATGCCTTTCCCGCTCCCGTTTTTTCCCCGTTTTTCCGATCGACTTCGTGGCACCACCCTGCTGGCCGGTGTCGCGTTGCTAGCCGGCTGCAGCCAGTTGCAGCCGGCGCACAAGACCGAATCCGCCTCTGAATCCGCACCCGTGTTGTCGCCTGCACAAGCGGCGACACCGATGCCATCCGCAGGCAGCGCCGACGAAGCGTCGGTCAGGGTTCGCATCCTCGCCTTCAACGACCTGCACGGCAATCTGGAACCGCCGCATCTCGCCATCGCCGTACCGGATGCAGACCGCAAGACCGTCCTCGTGCCGGCCGGCGGCATCGCCTACATGGCCGATGCAATCCGCCGCCTGAAGCAGGAAAACCCGAACCATGCCGTCGTCTCTGCCGGCGACATGATAGGCGCATCGCCGCTGCTGTCCGCACTGTTTCTCGACGAAGCAACGATCGATGCCGTCAACGCGATCGGCATCGATTTCAATGCCGTCGGCAATCATGAATTCGACAAGGGTAGCGACGAACTGCTACGCATGCAGCACGGTGGCTGCGAACGCTACACGCCGCGTCTGCCGTGCGCACTGGATGGCCATTTCGCTGGCGCCAATTTCGGCTTTCTCGCTGCCAACACGCAACGCAAGGACGGCGGCACGCTGTTCCCCGCCACCGGCATCAAGACCTTCGGCGACGGCGCACGCGGCGTCAAGGTCGGCTTCATCGGCCTGACGTTGAAAGGCACAGGCAAGCTCGTCGCCCCCGGCGGCGTGCGGAATATCCGCTTCGCCGACGAAGCTGCGACCGTCAATGCGCTGGTGCCGCAATTGAAGGCGCAAGGCGCCGATGCGATCGTCGTGCTGATCCATCAGGGCGGCACGGCCGAAGGCGGCATCAATGGCTGCAGCAATCTGTCCGGCGGGATCGTGCCGATTCTCGACCGGCTCGATCCCGCCGTCGACGTTGTCGTTTCCGGCCATACCCATTACGCCTATATCTGCGACTATCGCCCGCCACATGCGAGCCGCGCCCTGTTGCTGACCAGCGCCGGCCGCTACGGGATGCTGCTCACCGATATCGAACTCGCCATCGATCCGCGCACGCATAAAGTCGCCGGCAAATCGGCACGCAACGTGATCGTGCAGAGCGAAGGCTATGTCGACGGCAACGGCCGCACAATCGCGCCGGTTGCCGCCTATCCGCGTTTCGACAAGGACCCGGCCGTCGCCGCCGTCGTCGCACGCTATGGGGAAGCGGCAGCGCCGCTGGCACAGCGCACGGTCGGCACACTGACGGCTTCGCTGTCGCGCCGGCCGGTCGCCTCCGGCGAAAGCCCGCTGGGCAACATGATCGCCGATGCGCAACTGGCCGCGACACAGGCACCACAGAACGGCGGCGCGCAACTCGCGTTGATGAATCCCGGCGGCGTGCGTGCCGACATTGAAGTGCCGCCGGAGGGTGGCACCGTGAATTTCGCGCAATTGTTCAAGGCGCAGCCGTTCGGCAACAACCTCGTCGTGCGCCGCTTCACCGGTGCGCAGCTGCGCGCGATACTGGAACAGCAGTTCCACTCCGGCAGCAACGCAGTACGGCCGTGTGTGCTGTTTCCGTCGCAGGGATTCAGCTATGCCTACGATCTGCTGCAACCACCGGGAAAACGCATCCGCGACATGCGCCTGCACGGCCAGCCGATCCGTAACGATGCGCACTACCGCGTCACGATGAACAGCTATCTGGCGGCCGGCGGCGACAATTTCAGCGTATTCACGCGCGGAGAACGCGTGGCCGGCGGCATGCCGGACATCGATGCATTGGAAGGCTATCTGCAGATCAATTCGCCAGTTTCTCCGCCGGCAACCGACCGCATTCACCGGCTAGACCGCTAGAGATGCGCAAGTTCAGAGCAGGCACCATGGCCGACGGTTGCCAGTTGCCGCTACACCCGCTGCACCTTCACAGCATTTCTGGCCTGAACTTCGCGCGGCGGCTCACCTGTTTTCCCGACAGCGTGAAGATGCCGTCGCCGGTGTAGTGCACGGTCTGCGGATATTTCGGTGAACGCGCGACGTGCGCCTTGACCACTTCGAAGATGAAGAAATCGTAGCGGCCAACCAGCCGCTTGTCGTACAGATGGCATTCGAGATTGGCGAAGCATTGCGTCAGCAGCGGCACATCGACGCGCGCTGCCGCGGCAGTCGCCAGTGAAAAGCGTGCAAACTTGTCCGTGTCCGCACCCGAGCAGTTGCCGATGCCGACGACGGTATCCAGCATGTCCGCCGTCGGGATATTGATCACGCATTGCCCGCTCTTGCGGATCAGCGCGTGGCTGTGATTGCCGCCGGCGATGATGCAGCCGACCAGCGACGGTGTGAATTCCATCACCGTGTGCCAACCCATCGTCATCACGTTGTCCTCGCCCTTCCAGCGCGACGTCACCAGCACGATCGGGCCGGGTTCCAGATAGCGGCGGATTTCCGCCACCGGCAAATTCCTTTTGGCCTTCGCTTTGGCCGCCTTGATGCCGCTGCCTGCCGTGATTTTCCTGCTCGTTGCCCGCATGCCGAACCACCTTTCGTTCGCCGATGTCATAACGAAACACGCCTTACTGTGCCGCTTGCGTATCGTTTGTGTGCCGCTTGCCTGTCGGCATTTCGACCGGGCACAGCGCCGAAAGTTGTCTTCACCCTCGTCATGGAGCTTGCGATGTCCAACCGTACCCTGAATCTCGACGATACGCTGTACCGCTACCTGCTCGACGTCTCGCTGCGCGAGCATCCGGAGCTGGCCGAACTGCGTGCCGCCACGCAGACGCATCCGCGCAGCAACATGCAGATCGCGCCCGAACAGGGCCAGTTCATGGCATTGCTGATCCGCCTATTAGGCGCGCGGCGTGCACTCGAGATCGGCACTTTCACCGGCTACAGCGCGCTGGCTGTGGCATTGGCGCTGCCGGACGACGGCCAGTTGATCACCTGCGACGTCGATGCCGGCACTACCAGCTTGGCGCAGGAATACTGGCAGCGCGCCGGTGTCGACCACAAGATCGATCTGCGCCTCGCTCCCGCACTGCAAACGCTGGACGCGCTCATTGCCGAAGGACAGGCCGGCACCTTCGATTTCGTCTTCATCGACGCCGACAAGGCCAGCTACGACGCTTACTATGAACACAGCCTGCAACTGCTGCATCCTGGCGGGCTGATCACGATCGACAATGTATTGTGGGACGGCAAGGTCGCGCATCCGGCGGAACACGGCGACGCCGATACGCGCAGCCTGCAGTCGCTCAACGAAAAACTGCACCGCGACGAACGCGTCGATCTGTCACTGCTGCCGCTGGCCGACGGCCTGACGCTAGCAAGGAAACGTTGATCGACATTTGCGCTGTTCAAGCGATCGACACACGGCAAACTGCATACGTAATACGCCCCTCATTCCGGAAAATCGTTGTATTTTTATTGATTACGCATGACATCTATTTTATTTATGACGATTGTCATCTATTATTCCGTTTCATGCAGAATGGAAAGGATGAATCGTCATGCCACGTGTCTCCAGGGAACAGGCCGGGTTGAACCGGCAAGCGATTGAATCCGCCTCCACCAGGCTCTTCAAGGAAAAGGGATTCGGCGGCGTCAGCGTTGCCGATCTGATGTCTGCCGCCGGCCTCACCCATGGCGGCTTTTACGGACACTTTTCGTCCAAGGACGAACTTGCCGCGGTTGCCTGCGCCAATGCATTCGGCCAGTCTGCCGAACGCTGGGAAAAACGCATTGCGGATGCGCCGGACGAAAAAGCCGCACTCCGCACCATCGTCGAACATTATTTGTCGCAGAAGACTTTGCGCGATGCCGGCAACGGCTGCCCCGGTGCGGCGCTGGCGGTCGACGTCGCTCGCGAACCGGACGACAAGCCGGTGCATGCCGCCTACCGAACCGGCACCGCCGAGCTGGTCGAAATCCTGGCGACGCTGGCATCCGGCGACGCCGATCAGCGGCGCGCAACTGCCTTGACACAATGGTGCACGATGGTCGGCGCTGCCGTGCTGGCGCGGGCGACGCGCGGCGATCCGATGGCCGACGAACTGCTGGCCGCTGCACGCGACCATTTGCTTTCCGATCGCTGATCCGCTCTTCATTTTTTCCCGAGAATCTGCATGCTTGCCCATTCTTTTTCTTCATGGCTGCAGCGCCGCGGCCTGCATTATTCGTGGCTGATCGTCGCCATCACCTTCCTTACGATGCTGACGTCTTCCGCCGCTCTCGGCTTGCCAGGTGCGCTGCTGCAGCCGCTAAGCCGCGAGTTCGGCTGGAATACCGACCAGATTTCATCGGCACTGGCGATCCGTTTCATCCTGTTCGGCCTGATCGGCCCGTTCGCAGCGATTCTCATGGAGCGCTTCGGCCTGCGCCGCGTGATCTGCATCGCGCTGATGCTGATCGCTGCCTGCCTGATTCTCTCCACGCAGATGACGCAGCTGTGGCACCTTTTTGCATTATGGGGATTGGTGCTCGGCGTCGGCTCGGGCATGACGGCGCTGGTATTGGGTGCAGTGGTTGCCAATCGCTGGTTCGACAAGCGGCGCGGCCTCGTCATCGGTTTGCTGACTGCCAGTTCGGCTACCGGTCAGTTGATCTTCCTGCCCTTCGCCGCATGGCTGATCGAGCATTTCGGCTGGCGCACCGCCGTGTTTCCGGTCTTCGTCAGTTGCGCCATCGTCTGCGTATTGGCGTTTCTTTTCATCCGCAGCCATCCGCATGAAGTGAAGCTGACGCCATACGGCAGCGATCCGAATCTGGCGCCGACAGCACCGGCAACGACCATGCGCATGACGATCTGGGAACCGTTGCGCATGCTGGCGGAAGCGTCACGCAACCGCACTTTCTGGGTTCTGGCCGGCACCTTTTTCATTTGCGGCCTGAGCACCAGCGGCCTGATCCAGACGCACTTCATTTCATTGTGCGGCGATTACGGTCTGTCCGCCGTGCCGGCCGCCAGCGTGCTGGCGATGATGGGCGCCTTCGATTTCGTCGGCACCATCCTGTCCGGCTGGCTGTCGGATCGCTACGACAACCGCAAGCTGCTGTTCTGGTATTACGGGCTGCGCGGCCTGTCGCTGCTGTGGCTGCCGCATTCGGAATTCACGCTGTACGGTCTGTCGCTGTTTGCGATGTTCTACGGACTGGACTGGATCGCCACCGTACCGCCGACAGTACGTCTGACCGGCGCGACTTTCGGCAAGGAACGCGCCGGCATGGTGTTTGGCTGGATTTTCGCCTTCCACCAGCTCGGTTCGGCCTTCGCCGCCTATGGCGCAGGATTGAGCCGTACCTGGCTGCTGACGTATACGCCGGCGCTGTATGCAGCGGGCGGTGCCTGCCTGTTCGCGGCGGCGATCATCTTCATGATCCGCAAACCGCAAACGCAGGCGGCACGCTCCTAGCCTTTGAAGCCGGAGTCTTGCTCCGGCTTCAATCTGCCTTGCGCCAGACCGAAGCCAGCCACGGCTGCTGGTCGCGCGGCAGGCCGGCTGGCCGATAGTAATGTTCGAGTTCGACGAAGCCGGCATCTGTCATGTAGCGCTGCCAACTTTTCAGCGTGTGATAGCTACCGTAGCGGCCGCGGTTCCAGCCTTCTTCATCGTTGCCGCGCGGATTGGAGGCAAACAGCACGCCGCGCGGCTTCAGCGTCGCCTGCAATTCACGCAATACGCGCGGCAGTTCGACAGACGGCACATGGAACAGCGAGGCATTGGCGAACACGCCATCGAAATACGCAGGCGGCAATTCCAGCTTCAGGAAATCCTGCTGCCAGACGTCGCAACCGCTTTCCGCTTTTGCCATCTGCACGAACTCCGCCGTGCCGTCGAGGCCGATCGGCGCATGGCCGCGTGCGACGAATGCTTTCAAGTCGCGTCCCGGACCGCAGCCGAAATCGAGAATGCGCAATGGCGGCGTTCCCTCGATATGCCGCAACAGTGCATCGATGTTCTGGCTGACGTCGTGATCCCGGGTGCCTTCGCGGAAGGCGTCGGCAGATTCGCTGTAATGTGCGATCGTGACGCCGCTGACTCGCTCCGGCGATTCGCCGGCATTTTCTTCGTTGAATTTTTCGTTCATCCTGTTTTCCGTCTATGCGTCAGCGTTTGTGGACTTTCATGATGCGCTGCTGTTCGCGCTGCCAGTCGCGTGTTCTTTCGGTATGACGCTTGTCGTATTCACGCTTGCCCTTCGCCAGCGCAATGCTGCATTTCACGCGGCCGCGCACCCAGTGCAGATCCAGCGGCACCATCGTGTAGCCGGCTTGCGCGACCTTGGAAACCAGCTTGTCGATTTCCCGCGCATGCAGCAGCAGTTTGCGCGTGCGGCGTGCTTCCGGATGGCTGAACGACGACGTGCTTTCGAGCGAGCTGACATGCGCGCCGAACAGGAAGATTTCATTGTCGCGTGCGATCACATAGGCTTCCTTCAACTGCACGCGGCCGGCGCGGATCGCCTTGACTTCCCAGCCCTGCAGCATCACGCCGGCTTCGTAGCGGTCTTCGATTGCATAATCGTGAAATGCCTTTTTGTTGTCTACAATGCTCATGTTCCATTCATCCTTCTCGATAACAAGAGTGTAACCGCGATACCGGAACGCCAAGACACCTTGCCAGCCGCCTTCCCGCCGATTCCTTCATGACTTCCTATATCTTCGTCCTGCTGGTCGGGCTGATTGCCGGTGTCGTCAGCGGCGTGATCGGCACCGGATCGTCGATCATGCTGCTGCCCATCCTGGTCTATACCTTCGGCCCCAAGCAGGCGGTGCCGATCATGGCGGTGGCCGCCGTCATGGCGAACCTTGCGCGCGTGCTGGCATGGTGGCGGCTGGTGGACTGGCGGGCCTTCGCCGCATATTCGGTCACCGGCATTCCGGCAGCGGCACTGGGCGCACGTACCTTGCTGGCACTGCCGTCCGATATCGTGAATGCCTGCCTCGGCATTTTTTTCCTCTTCATGATTCCGGCGCGGCACTGGTTGAGGAAACACAATTTCCGCCTGAAGCTGTGGCAGCTTGCCGTTGCCGGCGCCGGTATCGGCTATCTGACCGGCCTCGTGCTGTCGACCGGGCCATTGAGCGTACCGGCCTTTACCGCCTATGGCCTGACCAAGGGCGCGTTCATTTCGACCGAGGCAGCCAGCTCGCTGTTCCTCTACGTCAGCAAACTGGCGACTTTCGGTGAACTTGGCGCGCTGCCGCCGGATATCCTGACGAAAGGCCTGCTGGTCGGCGCATCGCTGATGGCCGGCACCTTCGCCGGCAAGGTCGTGATGCTGAAACTGAGCGACGACGGCTTCCGGCTGCTGCTCGATGCGTTGCTGTTCTGCTCGGGACTGTCGCTGCTGTGGGCGGCCATTCGTTGAAAAAGCCGCAAGGTTGACGAAAATCCCCCAGCGGCTATACTCGGTCGTTCTGCTGTCCCGTTTTGCTTTCCCGATTCATTTAATTTTCATTCCGATATCACGCGATGATTTCGTACGCCGCCCTGTCGAACCGCATGTCTTCCCTCCGGGAAGCAGCGTGCGCGCGCGCGTCGCGAATGACGGCACACCTTGCCGTCGCGTTCGCCGCCTTCGCGGCCTTCACCAAAGACCTCGCCTGCCTCCCTTCGGCTCGGTGAGTGTCCCTCCGGAACCGGTACGGTTCCTTCTTCGCTCCCGAGCCTTCCACACAGTTTCTTCGTTCGTATTCCGTTATCTGCCGGTGCGCTGACGCGTCGGCATCGATCGTTTTTCTTTGTGCCGGCTGATGCCGGTCGGGAGTTATATCGCCATGAGCCAACAAATCCGTCTGAATCGGCAGGATGCCACCCGTCTGCAGGCACTCGCCGAACAAATCCTTCACCACGATGGTGCGGAGAGCGCAGCAGCCGAACGCCTGCTCGACATCGTTTCCGCCGCATTGCTGCCGGACGAAGCGCCTGAACATGCATCGCTGCATTCCACCGTCACCTATGCCGCCGCCGGCGCCACGCAAACGGTCACGCTGGTCGAACCGACCGAAGCCGCTCCGGGCACGACGCGCATCTCGGTGCTCGCGCCCGTCGGGCTTGCCTTGCTGGGACGCAAATCGGATGACGAATCCGAGGTCATATTGCCGTCCGGCCGTATCGCGAAAATCCATATCGTCGCCGTCACGCAGCCGGCCACCGACGCATGCGCCATCCCATGAACGACCGCTATCGTCCGCGCCACGGCAATGCTGCACGCATCATCGAGAATGTCCGCCAGAGACGCAGACGGTGGTGCATCGCTGCACTGGTCATCGCCAGCATGTTCCTGGCCGCACCGTTGCTCACATTGCTCGACAACTGATCCTGTCGACAATGCGAAGGCTCGCCCTGTCCACGCCCTCATCCCTGCTCCGCCTGCTGCATAGCCATAACGGTCGACGAGGCGACGGCGTGACACATTGTTCTAGGGATTTTCCGAATTACAACCGGATCGCCGCAAATCAGGGCATGTTCATGCGAGAATGCACGCCGCTCGCGCGGCATGCATCATGCCGCCCAGCCTTTGCCAACCTCCATTTGATCATCGGCAGGCACGAAACGGTCTGCCAAAGGAAATCTCATGCTGCAAGGACTTTCGCTGCTCTATGTCGGCGCCGTTCTCTTTCTCAATGGCCTGTGGCTGCTCGATCGCATCGGCGACCGGGAAATATGGGTCATCAATCTGTTCTCGGGCGGCATCACGCTGCTGGTCGCCCTGCGGATGGCTTTCGGCGCCGATGCGGATGCCGAATCGATCCGGGGCGCGGCGCTGACGCTGTTGTTTACGTTCACCTATCTGTGGGTCGCGCTGAATCGCTTCAACGGCGCCGACGGCCGCGGGCTGGGATGGTTCAGCCTGTTCGTTGCGATCACCGTCGTTCCCGTCACCGTCGATGCACTGTCGCACGCCGAGACCGTGCGCGATATCTGGCTCGGCCTGTCGTGGGGAAGCTGGGCCATGCTGTGGTTCATGTTCTTCCTGCTGCTGGCCAAGGGGCGCAATATCGCCCGGCAAACCGGCATCGTCACCTTGCTACTCGGCATCCTGACAGCCTGGCTGCCCGGCTGGCTGATCCTGGACGGCATTCTTTAGCGCGGCCTCCCCCTAGCCGAATTCCATAACCAATATGCAGGGCGCGCGTCCACGGACTGCGCGCCGAAAGCATCAGGGCAGTTGCTGCGGCGTACGCGCCGACTTGATTCGGCGTAATAAATTATTCAACCAATTGGTTTACTTTTCCAAAAACATCGCCTATATTCAACCATATGGTTGAATTACATTCCGAAAAACTCGACGCCGTCTTCACGGCGCTGGGAGACCCGACGCGGCGGCAGATGCTGCGTCGTCTGGCCGATGGCGACTGCACGATCGGTGAACTGGCCGCACCGTTCGACATGTCGTTCGCCGGCGCATCCAAGCACGTGAAGATGCTGGAAAACGCCGGCCTGATCAGCCGCAGCGTGCAAGGCCGTACGCACGTCTGCTCGCTGCAGGCCGCACCGATGGCGGAAGCGGAGCAATGGCTGCGTTTCTACGAACGTTTCTGGAACGGCCGGCTCGATGCGCTGGAACGCGAATTGCAGCGAGCGGCCGCCGACAAAAGGAGAAAGCGATGAACGATTTCGGCAAATATATCGATACGCAAACCGTCACGATCGAACGCGTGCTGTCCGGCTCTGTGGAGGACGTCTGGGCCTATCTCACCGATCCGGACAAGCGGCGTACCTGGCTGGCGTTCGGGCCGATGGAATTGAAGGTCAGCGGCAAGGTCGTGCTGATGTTCGATTTCAGCTACGCCTGCAACGAGAATCCGCCCGAACGCTTCCGTTCGATACATCAGGATGGCCATACGGTTCGCGGACAGGTCACATTATGTGACCCGCCGCATCTGCTGGCATTCACATGGGACGAAAAGGACGGGACGAATTCCGAAGTACGCTTCGATCTTCAGCCGCAAGGAGAAAAGACAGTTCTGACCGTCACGCATTTCAGGCTGCGCAACCGCGGCGAAATGGTCAGTGTCTCCAGCGGATGGCATACGCATCTGGGCATTCTGGAAAGCCGTCTCGAAAATCGGCCTCAGCGCCTGTTCTGGGATACCTTCCTTGAGGTAGAAGCGGAATACGAGAAACGCATTCCGCAAGCCGGCACGGCAAAGTAAATCAGGACACGAGACCCGATTCGCTCAACAGATCGACGACACCGTGCCAGAAGATTTCGATGCCGATGCACAGCAGGATGAAGGCCGATAGCCGCAACACGACCATCGTGCCGAGGCGACCCAGCATGCGCACCATGCCGTTCGCATAGCGATAGCACAGCAGGATCACCAGCGTCGTCAGCCCCACGCCCAGCACCGCACTGCCCGCCGAGATCACGATGTCGGGCAGCCGCATCGGCGTATTCGCGCCCAGCGTGATCGAAGCGGCGATTGAGCCGGGGCCGACCGTCAGCGGAAAGCTGATCGGATAGAAGCTGCGCACCTTGAATTCGTCTTCCGACCAGACCTGGCGCGTCGCCACCTGCGCGCGGATCGCATCGCCGTCGCCGCTGTTGCTGTCGTCGTTCAGCAGCCGCCAGCCGGTCGCGATCACCAGGATGCCGCCGCCGACGCGCACGATCGGCAGCGAGATACCGAAGAACGCCAATACGTGCGAGCCGATGAACATCGCGCCCAGCAGCATGAAGAAACAGTTGATCGCCACCTGCCGCGCCAGCCGCTTTTCCGCATCGCGGCTGATGCCGGTGGACAGCCTGGCGAACACCGGCGCATTGCCGAACGGATTCAGGATAGGCAGCAGCGTGATCGGCACCAGGATGGCGGCCTTGAAGAATTGGATCAGGATCGGTTCGGTCATCGTATAAGGATACAGGGGCGCGGCGTCAGTCGGATGCCGTCGAGATCAATTCTGTTCCAGCGAATAGCCCGCGGCGATCCACGCATCGATGCCGCCGGTCAGCGGCCGCACGCGCGTATAACCGCGCTGCATCAGCCGTTTTGCCAGCCGCGCGGCCGATACCTCATTCGGGCAGGCGCAATAGATGATGACTTCGGAATCGGTTTCGGGATTGATGACCAGCGCGCTCAGATCGTCGTCGGCCGACATCACCATCGCACCGGGGATGCGTCCGTTCTGCTGCGCTAGGCCGGTACGCACATCGATAATGGTTGGCGGATTACCGCCCTTCAGCAATTCATCGAGCTCCTTCACCGTGATGCGTGCCATCCGCAGATCCTTCAGGAAGGAATAACGCTGCCACCACTTCTTCGCCAGATAGACGGCAAAGGCCAATGCCACCAGCGCCAGGCCCCATTGCCCCAGGCTGGCCAGGATATCCAGCAGATCGGAGACCGCCGAACTGAACAGCGAACCGAGAAAAATCGCCGAGCCGCTCCACAAGGCCGCACCCAGCGCATCGAAGAAGAGAAACTTTCCCGAACGCGTGCCGATCGCTCCCGCCAGCGCGCTGGCGACCGACGCAAAACCCGGCACGAATTTGGCCACCAGTAGCGATGCAGGGCCGTAACGCATGTAGACGCCTTCGGTCTGCCGCACGCAGGAATCCGGCGACAGCGAGATGCGGCAAAGCTTCGCCATCACGCGTCCGCCGTAACGGCGGCCTGCCAGATACCACGCGTAATCGGCAATCAGCGCCGCCACCACGCCGGTCAGCAGCAGCATCGGCGCCGAGTATTCGCCGCGCCCCAGCAATGCTCCGGTGATCACCAGCGTCGGATAGGCCGGCACCGGCGCGCCAAGCTGCTCCACCAGCACGTTGGCGAAGACGAATAGCAGGCCGTATTGTTCGATCAGATCCAGCAGGAAGCTCATGGCGATTTCCGTTTGTGCAGCGAATGCAGAGAAATTTGTGACGCGATGCGAAGCATATCAGCCCATATCGGGGCGTGGCGTAACATTTCAAAACGGCAAGCGATTGTTTTTTGCCATGACGGCCATAGCCGAGCCGAATCTTTGGCCATACTGCGAGTCCAACCGGCATATTTGCACGAGGAGAACGACATGGCGCGTACGAGCAAGGAGAGCGGCAACCACATGATGGAAGAAGCGGATATCGGCAGCGGCGAGAAAAAGCCGGCCGATCACGAAACGGAACAGGAAATCAGAAAGATCAATCCGTCCGGGCACAAATCCGCAGATGAAGCCGAACGCGATGGAACGGACAAGGGCTTGCTGCAGGATGAGCCGTTTCCGCCCAAGGGAAACTAGACGACAAGATCGGGAATCGAAGGCCGGCAATGCTGCCATCAGGAAACATGACGGCATTGCCCTTCATGCAGCGCTTACACGTCTGCTTATATCCCTTATATCCCTTATATCCCTCAGGCACCACGCAACGCCGGCATGAACAGGCCAGCCACGAACCAGACCGCATGGCAAATCCACCACAGCAGCACATACAGGCGAATCTGCTCGGCCGACCACCACGCCGCATGAAACCAGTCGATGAACAGCACGGCGCGCCAGCCTTCCATCCATTCCGCACCCTGCCCGCGCAGCACCCATAGCATGTAGGCAGTATCGGCGGCGAAGAACAGGAGCCAGATGCCGAGACTCATGCGCCTGTTGTGCCGCCTGCGCTATCGTCCGCTGCGTCGGACATGCTTGCCGCATCGGCTGCCGCGCCCGCCTTCGCTTCGGCCACGACTTCGCTCATCGCCTCGCCCAGGCGCACCGGCCCGGACGCCAGCCAGTTCGCATTGAACGTCAGCCTGTCCTTGGGAAACAGCATGACCACCGTGGAGCCGAGCAGGAAGCGGCCCATCTCGTCGCCCTTCTTCAGCGTCAGGTGCTGCCTGTCGTAACGCCATTCACGCACCTTGCCGGGACGCGGCGGATTGACGACGCCATGCCAGACCGTCTGCATGCTGCCGACGATGGTCGCCCCCACCAGCACCATGACAAAAGGGCCGCGCTCGCTCTCGAATACACAAACCACGCGTTCGTTGCGCGCAAACAAGCCGGGCACGCCGCGCGCCGTCGTCGGATTGACCGAGAACAGACTGCCGGGCACATAGACCATGCGCATCAGGCGGCCGTCGCACGGCATGTGGATGCGATGGTAGTCGCGCGGGCTCAGGTACAGCGTCGCAAAACTGCCGTCGATGAAATGCGCAGCCAGGTCGGCATCGCCGCCGACCAGCGCGGTCGCCGAATAGCTGTGTCCCTTCGCCTGGAAAATACGGTCATGCTCGATGCGGCCGAACTGGCTGATTGCGCCGTCGACCGGACAGATCAGATCGGCCGCAGCGATCGGACGTGCACCGCTGCGCAAGGCACGCGTAAAAAATTCGTTAAAGGTCGAATAGCTGGTGATGTCCGGGTTGGCGGCCTCGTGCATATCGACGCCGTACTTGCCGACGAACCAGCGGATCAGCGCCGTCGTGATGCGGCCCAGGCGGGCGCCGGCGATGCAGCCGGCGAAGACGGTCAGCGCCCTTTTCGGCAGCAGGTATTGAGGGATGACCGGCAGGCGGGTAAACAACATAGAGTAAATCGCTGGTGGAAGTCGAAATGATTCGGAATGATCCGAAATGCGTGCGGCCTAGGTCGTCCGGATCGCCGTGACGCGATCGACGAAGAATGCGCCATCGATGAAACGGCGATGCGGCACACCGACGAGCTCGAAGCCGTCCGCGCCGCCATCGGCGATCCATTGCTGCGCCAGTGCATCGAATTCCTCCGGCTGCATGCGCAGCATCTGTGCGGAGAGGACGAACTGCGCGCCATCCTTCTGCTTGTCGACGATTTCCTGCACACTGGCCATCCGCTCTCCCGGGGAATCAAAAGTGCCGTCATCATAGCGGGTGTTGCGTTCGAATTCCATCAATGTCCCGTTAAGGCATATGAATGCCCATCAATAGCCGTGATGCCCATTGTTGTCTATTGATGCCAGGAATCAATCCACTGCATGCGGTTCGTGCGCTGGCGCAGGCTGTGCAGCACTTTTCCCGGCATCTTCCCTTTTCCCGTCGTTCCGCCCGCGAAAAACCTGCTGGCACGGATCGGATTCCGGATTTGCGCCATCCCAGATCGAGGTGACGATGATGCTCGCACCGCTGGTCAGGATGGCGGCACCGATGCGCGCGATGGTGCCGACCTTTCCTGCTTCGTCTGTTTCCCATTGCGGCTTGGCGATCGGCCCGCTGATCTTCACGTTGCCGCCGAAGGTAGACCAGCCAAGCGCCACGCCGGAACGCGCGCGCACGCGGCCGCGCAGATCCAGCGTCTGCGAACGCATGTCGATCGTGCCGCTGGTCAGCAGTTGGCTGACGTCGCTGCGCGCGCCCGCGATGCCTTCTCCGCTCGCCACACCGTCGCGGAACGGCAGCCGCGCACTGATGCAGGACAGATCGATGCTATCGGCATCCTTGGCCGACAGCAAACCGGTCAGCCAGAATTCCGCCTGCCCCGCCTTCTGCGACAGCACCTGCGCACGCGCAATGCGGATATCGAGCGGCCCCGTGACAGATGCCGCCAATGCCTTCATCGACGCGCCAGCCGCATGCACGCGCATTTCCACCTGCATGCGCCCTTCGCTCAGCGCGACCTTCTTGTCCGTTTCCTTGAACCAGCGGCCGAGCAGCGTATTGTCCAGCTTCAGGTTCAGATCGACTGCCTGCCGCTTTCCTTCGAACACGGCATCGCCGCTGGCGCTACCGTCCAGCAGCTTGCCGCTGAACGACGGCACGGCCATCCTGTCGTCACGAAAATCCAGCTGTGCCGCCGCTTCGCTCACTTCGATGCCGTTGCGCAGCTTCAGGCGGTCGATGGCAATCTCCGCATGACCATCCTTGCCGGCCAGCGCGGCCAGCAATGGCCACGGCAACGGCTTGTCGCGAAACAGTTGCCCCGTTTCCTTCGCTGGCAACGGCGGACGCCCGGCATCGAGAAAAGTCTGAATCATGTCGACACGATCGGCATGCAGATTGGCATTGAAACGCGGCCGCGCGCCGCGCTCCAGCCAGGCCTCAGCGCGCAGGTTCAATTGCCCCATCTGCAGCTTTCCTTCACGCAGATTAAGCCGCTTGCCATCGCCCTGCAGCATCGCACTGGCTTTCAGCTGCACCGGCGGGCGTTCGGTAATATCAAGAAAGGCATAGGCTTGCTGCAGCGATTTCGCATCGACGGAAACAGTAAACGCATAACGCTGCAGCGCCGGATCGAGCGGCAGTTCTCCTTCGAGCGCCAGCGCCGCTTCGCCGATCCGCGCATTCAATCGTCCCTTCGTCGTTGCACCGGGCGTGCCGGTTGCAGACAGATCTGCCAGCGTGCCATCTAGTTCCAGCAACTGCCCGTTGCGTCGTACTCGGGCATCGATCATCAGATTATGCAGACGGCTGCCAGCATGCAGGCGCAAGGTTTCAAGCTGCCATTTGCGCTGCGTACCGTCGGCACTGCGAAAAGTGATACTGCTGCCGTCAGCGCGCAGATAGCGCAAGTCGAACGTCGACTGCTTGCCGTTCACTGGCGGCAATAGCCAGTTTTGCCGACCGTCGCGATCGGTTTCGGCATGCATCTTCAATTCATCGAACTGCAGGCCATCGACGATGAACTCGCCATGCAACAGCGGCAGCAGCGCAAAACGTGCGGTAATGCCGGAAGCGCGCAGCATATCGCGCTCCTGCGTCCAGTCTGGGTTCGACAGCGCGACGTCTGCCGCGTGCAGGCGCGGCGTCGGCAGCAACGACAGCGAAACTTCACCCATCGTCAGTTCGCGTCCCCACGCCTGAGCGACGTATTCACGCGCAAGCTGCTTCAAGCGATTGCTGTCGGTTAGCGCGTGCAGTGCGATGACGCCTGCTGCCAACAGCAGCATCAGGAGCGCCGCTCCCCACAACACGCCTTTTTGCCATCCGCGCATCCGCCCTCCGACATGTAATGCGGATGAGCATAGTACAGACGCCATGCCGCGTCATGCCGGACAGTCGGCCAAGCCGCGTAGGAAAGCGACGACAAGACAGGCGCCGGAAACGTGGTCGCATTTCACAACGCACAGAAAGAGGCGGCTAACGCCACCGCGGCAACATGGCAACGCAATGGAGCAACCAGATAGCCGCAGTGTTACAGTAATTACCGTCGGTCAACGAAAGGGAGAATCTGCATGCCGCATCGCCCGCATTCCGAACAGCATCCCAACGAACGCATCGGCTGGCTGCGCGCGGCCGTTCTCGGCGCCAACGACGGCATCATCTCCACCTCCTGCCTGCTGCTCGGCGTGGCCGCTGCCAACGCCGAACGCGGCGAACTGCTGACGGCCGGCGTCGCCGCACTGGTTGCCGGCGCCATGTCGATGGCAGTCGGCGAGTACGTCTCCGTCAGTTCGCAAAGCGATGCCGAAAAGGCGTCACTGGATCGCGAACGCCAGGAACTCCGCGACCGTCCCGTTGCCGAACAACGCGAGCTGGCAGCGATCTACGTATCGCGCGGCGTGACGCCCGAACTGGCAACACAGGTTGCACAACAATTGATGGCGCACGATGCGCTGAGCGCCCATGCACGCGACGAGCTCGGCATCCGCGAGGACACGGCTGCACGCCCGGTACAGGCAGCGGTGACATCGGCCGTCACGTTCTCGACCGGCTCCGCGCTGCCGCTGCTGATGGCGATCGTGGCGCCTGCCGAGATGCGTATTCCATTGCTGGCGGCAACGTCGCTGCTGTTCCTGATCGTACTCGGCTGGCTGGGTGCCGCCATCGGTAATGCACCGCCGCTGCGTGCCGCGTTGCGCGTCGGTGTGCTGGGCGCAATCGCAATGGCCGTCACCACCGGCATCGGCGAACTGCTCGGCACCGCAGTCGGCTAGCAGCGAGAAAACGCACGTATCACGATTCGATCGTCATCAAGGATTTCTGACCAGGCAAACGCAAGAGGCGCAGATGAAATTCAAGGACTACTACGAAACGCTGGGTGTCAAACGCGACGCCACGCAGGACGAGATCAAGAATGCCTATCGCCGGCTGGCGCGCAAATACCATCCGGACGTCAGCAAACAGGACGACGCCGAAGAACGCTTCAAGGAAGTCGGCGAAGCCTACAAGGTATTGAAAGATCCGGAGAGCCGTTCCGCCTACGACCGCCTCGGCGCCAACTGGCAGAACGGCCAGGATTTTCAGCCGCCGCCGGATGCAGGCGGCTTCGAATTCCGCAGCAACGGCGGCGGATCTGCCGGCTTCGAAGGCATGGATTTCGGCGATTTCTTCGAACAGATGTTCAGTCGCCAGGCCGGGCATGGCGGCTTCCGTACACATGGCACACACGGCACGCACACGATGCGCATGGCCGGCGAGGATCATCACGCCAAGGTACAGATCGATCTGGAAGACGCCTATCGTGGCGCGGAACGATCGATTTCGCTGCGCCTACCAGAAGTCGACGAACACGGCCACGTCGTGCATCGCACGCGCACGCTGAGCGTGAACATTCCCAAAGGCATACGCACCGGACAGAACCTGCGGCTCGCCGGCCAGGGCGGCGCCGGCATCGGCGGCGGGCCGGCCGGCGACCTCTATCTGGAAATCGCGTTCCGCCCGCATCCGCACTATCGCGTCGACGGCGCCGACGTCTACATGGATTTGCCGCTGGCGCCGTGGGAAGCGGCATTGGGCGCAAGCGTCACCGCCAACACGCCGGCCGGTGCGGTCGAACTGACGATCCCGCCGAACTCCACCGCCGGCCGCAAATTGCGGCTGAAAGGAAAAGGCATTCCCGGCAAGGAAGCCGGCAATCTGTACGTCGTACTCGCGATCGCGCTGCCGCGTGCCGAGACCGACAGCGAGAAGGAAGCCTATCGCGCCTTCCAGCAGGCATTCAACTTCCATCCGCGCACCAAGTAAGGAGAGACGATCATGACCGACACTGCAATTCACAGCCAGTTGATCGACGACGACATCACCTTCAGCATGACCGAACTGTGCCACTGCTGCGGCACCTCGCACGACACGATAACGGCCTGGGTATTCGAAGGCGTATTACAACCGCAAGGCGAACAGCCGCAGGACTGGCGCTTCAGCGGGCCGATGTTGCGGCGCGCACGCCTGGCACAGCAACTGGCGCAGGAGATGGAAGTCAACGCACCCGGCATCGCGCTCGCGCTCGATCTGCTGGAACGCATCGATGCGTTGCAGGCAGAGCTGACACGCGTCAGCCATTTCCATGCCCGCTTCTGATTTCGGCTACACAGTAATCAGGGCGGACTAGGCCTATCTCAAATCCGACCTTATCCGATTGACCCAACATCTCAATCCGGCTCCAGCAGACGCGGCCCCGTTCCCTCTTCCGCCAACGTGTCGGCCGGATTGCGCAAGCGGCAATCGCGGATCGACAGGCAACCGCAACCGATGCACTGATTGAGCTGATTGCGCAGCTTCAGCAGGTTCTCTATCCGTTCATCCAGATCTGCCTTCCAGACGGCCGACATGCGCCGCCAGTCTTTCGCCGTCGGCGTGCGCCCGGACGGCAGCGTTGCCAGCGCCTCGCCGACTGCCGCCAGCGGAATGCCGATCCGCTGTGCGACCTTGATGATGGCGACACGCCGCAGCACGTCTCGCGCATAGCGACGCTGGTTGCCGGCATTACGCCGGCTGGCAATCAATCCCTTCGCTTCATAGAAATGGACGGCCGAAACCGCCACGCCGCTGCGCTCCGCCACCCCGCCGACCGTCAGTTCTTCATGCAAACCGTGCGGCCCGGCCTTTCTTTCCATTTTTTTCATATCAAGCGCTTGACCTAAAGTTAAGTTGAGGTTTTACACTGGCCGCCGCTCAATTGCAAGAAATCGATGGAGATCGCAGAGATGGCGGGAAACGATGTGAAAGATGAGGAACACATACGACTGGCACTGCTGCTCGGCAGCACGCGAGAAGGCAGATTCTGCGACACCGTTGCCGGCTGGGCATCGCGCCAGATTGGCCGGCATTTGGATTTTTCACTGGATATCATCGATCCCGACGTACTCGATCTGCCGCCGCATCTGGAAAGGAATTGCAGCCCTGCGCTGGCCACCCTGAAACGGCGGCTGGACGAAGCCGATGCCTTCGTGATCGTCACGCCGGAATACAACCACGGTTATCCGGCCGTGCTGAAGCAGTTGATCGACTCAACCTACGGCGTCTGGCAGGCCAAGCCGGTCGGCTTCGTCTCGTACGGGGGATTAGCGGGCGGCGTTCGCGCCGTCGAGCAGTTACGCCAAGTATTCGCCGAAGTGCATGCGATGACGGTACGCAATAGCGTTGCCTTCATTGATGCATGGGAACAGTTCGATTGCAACGGCAATCTGGCATCGCCAGCGCGTGCCGAGCAATCGATGACGATGATGCTGGCGCAGCTACGTTGGTGGGCGATGGCGTTGAAACAGGCTCGTGAGTTGCAGTCTTATGCTGAAATCGCTACCTGAGGCATTTGCGTGTTCAATGATCTGGTTAACGGCAGGTTCTGAAGGGTAACCTGTCCAACAATACAGGTCGAACGATCGTTTTTCCACCGTCAAGTGCAACAATCTGTCGTATTCGCACTCCCTGACAGACGCCACGACGAAACTCCATCGAGGTATCGTAATCCTGGCCGGGGCGTGGTGTAAAAATCGTATATAGTGGACCGCAAGATTCCCACGTTCGACTGGCATTCTGTGCCTGCCAATACATTTTCACCGTAAGGGGTTTGTTCGCCGGAACCACATACTCGTTGTATGAAAATGGAATGTCATTCGTAGCCGGCATACCTATTCTCTTGTTCTGCGCCAGATAAGAGAAACCTCCATTGCCCGCATGAATAACCTGATGAGTGTCGCCGTCACAAACATCCCCAAGATAGAGGTATGCTGCCGTTCCGTGAAACACACGAATCCGCGCTTGGACAGTCGGATCGAATTCGGCTTGCATGCCGGATGACATTGCGCATCCCTGCAAAAACGCGAAAAAAACGATCGCCAGGAAAATCTGAACTAGGGAACAGAAAGAGCTACACCGCATGAACGTCATTTCTATCTGGCTGAAGCCATCACAAAGGGAATTCCAGCAACATCAGATAAGTTTCATGTTCCGGAGCACCAACAAAACATACAGGCCTGCTGGAACGCACTGTCCCTTGTGGCAATTTGAGTAACGCAGCCTCCAAAGTCGCAGCAGTTACCTCCTCGTTATCACCGACGACGATAATTGCCGGTCTAACGAACAACGACATCGTTTTTACCAATGAATCCATGGCATTAGAACCAGTCGACTTTACGGTTGCAACGATCAATTTATTCGAGATGAAATTGTCAGCCGCCGGGACATCGACAATTAGGAAATCTGATCCTTTGACTGCAGCAATACAAGCACTGGTGTCATCTTTTGAGTTATGGATATTTTCCGTACCTAGCACAACCGGATATGAAACTTGCAGCAAATAATAGAAATAAGATTCTTTTCATTTTTGTGAAATAGCGAAATTATTAGAACTCTTTTTTATTTTCGATTTTTCAAAGATTGACATGACGGCAGATGCTGGAATTCAGGATAAATATCCTTGCATTGTCTATGAGCATTTTCATAGGGAGAATCTATAAAAATAAAACCATTTCTTAGCATGCAATTGTCTATATCCTTCTGGATCTGCATATTCCAGTTCGAATCGTTATAACCACATTTAATATATGCACGCCGAACCTGTTCTTTATTCAATCCATCTTTGACCCATCTATCGCCAGCGTCCAACGGAGGATTACCCATTTCAGGAAGACTACATGCCGTGCAAATACATGTGACCACAAAAATCTTGGCAAAAGATTTACTATTCATATATCAACCTTCTCAGCGGAGTTTAAGGTGCAGCTGGCACAGATAAACTACCGCCATTAGTTCCCCAAATCCGATATTGATCATCCCTTTGTACATTCGGCCCATAGTTCGTATGAGCATCCACAAAACTACTTATGAATCCACCAGTTGCAGGATTTCTTCCCAAAAACGTACTTACCAAGTCATTTTGATGCGTTGATTGAAATACCTTGGCATTTAATCTTGTAGCAACATCCAATACCTGCTGTGCAGCCCATGCATTAACCGGAGATCCATTCATCTGCATTACGCTTAAAGGCACATCCGTTTCTCCGCTCTGAAGTTGTGCCTGTGTTGCATTAAAGCTGGTGATGTTGCCACGGCTATGATCAACCTCAACAATCATGCCGCCCGCAGCCTTGACCTGTTCACGTATATCTATATTTGCTTCGCTAGCATTACTAATGCCAAAAATTGGGGAAGCCACTGTATCCCACGCCGCATACACTATTTCTGCCAAGGGGCTACCTGTATGAGGATTAATCACGACGTAGACCCCTTGTTCAAGTGCGTTCGCATTACTTTGTTTCGCGGCGTTGTCCAAAGCCTGTCCTTCTGAATTCATGATCCCATGATTGAAAACATATACCTTGCCATCCGGCCCTATCGCAAGCTCATGAGTATTCATATCAACTTCTACCGCATCACAATTCTTTCCTTGTGCATTGCATTTTTGCAGCATTATTTTCTTTGGCCCGGTAGCTGATCTATAAACTGCATCCGTCACCATGACCGCTTGCTTGAATGCCTCCTGCTTTATCATCCGCTCCGCTTCTACTGCTCTTTCCATTGCTTCCACATCCAGCCTCTGCGCGGCATTTTGTGCATTTGCAGTATCACGATTCAAGCTCGCAACCGTTTCATCTGCGGTCTTGCCGGTCCATACCAATTGCTTGGTCTCATTAGTCAGTACAATTACCCCGTCCTCTACTGCACTGTGAGTAATTCCCCGAGAAGAACCTGACTCTTTTCCAGAGTTCAACGCATTGCCGATTAATCCCTTGGCAATACCATATTTTCCTTGCGTTGCTATATCACTGGAAAGGCTGATGCCGCTGCTTTTCGCACTGGCATTGGCATAATTTTCTATGTCGCTGGTAGTAAGGGTCCCTGTAGTAAGAATATTCCTTCCATTACCTGCAGCTTCACCCGTGCTGGCTATCACACCTCCTTTAAGGTCGGTATTTCCCCCGACATTGATCTGAAAGCCATCATCGCCAGTCTTAATCCCGCTCTGCTCGGTCACGCTGGCGTAGTCACTCTTGACGCTACTCTTGCTGTAGCTGATGCTGCCGGAGACACCCGCGCCAACCGTGATGCTGCCACCGATGTTCTTCTGTTTGCTGTCGTATTGGCTGGTGTCCTGCAGGCTTTCGATATTCAGGTCGCCACCCACGTTGGCGATGACCTGATTTCCGCTGACGACCGCCCCCTTTATGGTCGTATTGCCGCCAGACTGCATGGCAACTTGATCCCCGGCCGTTACATGCGTATTGCTCCAGCCAACATCACTGCCATCCGCCTTGCCACGACCGGAACTGGCGGATGCCGTTACACCGAAACCGCTAGTACCAATGCTAACGCCCAGGCTTCCGCTACTACTCTTGTTGCTACTATGCTGCTCCGCCGTATTTCGAGCGGCGATCAACTTGATTTCATCCTCCGCCAGCATCGCCAGATTATTCCCGGCCGTGATGTTGGAACCGTGAACCGTGATATCGGAATCTTTTCCCGCTCCGGCAGCAACGATCATTACGTTGCCACCTGCAGCAATCTCAGAGCCAACAGCCGCGCTGCTGGCTTGCATCGACTTGCTTTCGCTCTTGGAAGAGCCAATACTAATGCTGAGATCGATTCCGCCCACCTTTTCTGCCGCGTTGGCATCACGCGTTTCAGCTTTTCCTTTAGCATCTTTTTTGCCGGTTTCTATCTGATTTTCTTTTCCATTGATCTTCGTTCCCTGTCCACGTTGTATCGCGCCATAAGCATCGTTAATCGCCAATGCCGAAGTGGCTCGAGCAAGTTTTTTCGTTCGCCCATCATCGGTTTGGCTTGCCGCCTCAGCCATCTGTTGCACCGTTTGAATCGCACTGATAACCGGACTGCTGATGGCAATCGTCAAGCCGCTCTGCTTGAAGCGCTGCTCGCTTTGAGCGAGTTGCGAATCCGCGATCGCATTGATATCGACCTTCTGGGCAATGATATTGATGTCCCCTCCCGGAGAACTGACCTGGCTGGCCGTCTGCGTATACTGCTTGCCGGCTGTAAGGTCTACATTGCCATCAACGCTACCGACAATAGAGCCCACATTTGTCTCTTTCGTTACCCATTGCTTCTGGGTGAGTTTCTGGCTACCTATGGTCACACCGAAGCCGCCCCCGGAGAACATGCCGGATTTCTTCTTTTCGTAAAAATAATATGATTTGGATTGCTGTTGATCCGCTCCGAGGGTTAGATTTCTGCCTGCGGTGATTTGCAGATCATTGTCTGCAACGATCTGGCTGGCCTTGACCAACACGTCGCCGGTCATATCAATCAGATTTCCTGCCTGAACGGCAACCGATTTTCCGCTGACGACGCTGCCTTCAACCTGCTGCCTGGTCGCCAGATCTGCGATCGTGACCACTTTGGTACTGAACATGCTTTTCGACTTCTTGTAATACTCATACGCGGTCGAATGTTCAGTCTTGATCGCACCAATTTCCACATTGTTGTTGGCAACAACGCCAACCTGTCCATTCTGAGACTGCAAATAAGCGCCCGACAATTTGACGTTACCCGTGCCAGCGATCGGCTTTACTTTGTCATTCTCTCCGACACTTCCTGCCTCTCCCGTCGCACGGACGATCAGATCGTTTCCTGCAGAAATGACACCACCCGAGAGCGTTTCGCCTGATCGCATGTGGCGTAGATAACGGTTCTTGCTGACGTTCTGGATATCGTCAAGCTGGGAGTCCTTGACTGCTTCGATCGTGACATTGGTTCCCTGCATGACGATGCTGTCACCAGCCGCCGCATTCACGCCGGTGAGTGCAATATCGCCCTTGCCCGCCGTTCCTGCGGCCATGACAATGCTATTGCCAGCACCAAAAACACCCAGCTGGTTAGTAACATTTTCTTCCTTGAGATAGGCGGTACGTCCTTTTGTAACGCGGCCGCCACGCTGATCGTTGATGGTATAGCTGGTTTCGAGGGCGCTAACCTTGATGTCGCGACCGGCGACTACCGCAAGATCCTTGTCGGCGAGTACGGCGCTTGCCTTGCCGATCATGTCACGGCCGGCATCAAGCGTGACATCGCCACCTTGCACCGTCGCAATCCGATCCGCGTTCACACGTTTGGAGGCGACCGTGGTAGCAGTTCTGGTGGTTTCACCGGAAATCGTGCGCGTTTCCAGCACAATGTCGCGGCCGGCCGACAAGGCGACCTTGCTGTTTTCTCCTGTTCCCAGGATCGTTCCAGAAATATTCTTCAGATCATTGTTGGCGCGTACGTAGACATCCTGACCATCGATACGGCCATCGCGATTGATCAGGTCGCCACCTGCCACCAGCGTGGTTTCGTTATCGGCGGAAATCTGACCGCTATTGACGATATCACCTACAGACTTGATCGTCACATCCGATCCCGCGATCAATCCACCGCTCGGCAACAGGTCTCCTTCCTTCGGTCGACGCAGATAAACCTGCGGCACCAGAACTTCCTGCGCGCTGCCGTCGGCTAATGTAACGAACTGTTTGATCAGCAACACAACATCGGTCGTCAGCAGCGCCATTTGTTCTGCCGACAACGCCACGCCTGGACTGATCTGGTATTGCTGCGCGAAGGCAATACCTGCATCCATCAGGCCCTTGTATTCGCTTTCCGTATCGGTGTAACCGCTAAGATAACGCCTTCCCGTCAATGCAAGAATCTGATCATTGATCAGCTGCTGTTCTGCGAAACCGTCTCCATAACGCTTGATTTGCAGCTCCGGGCTAGCGCTTAATTTATTGGCGTAATAGTCGCTCGACAGGAAATTTTTCTCGATAATGAAACGCGGATCAGTTTCGATCAGATATTTCGCATCCGGTGCAGCCTTGGTAGTAAAGATGCTGCTGTTCGGAATCGTCCATTCGCGGTGTTGCACCTGACCGGACAATTGATCAATCGCCTCGTCCGGAAGCGGTGTCACTGGTGTCGAACCGGCACTGGATGTCAGGTCCCTTGATGCGACGGGTGCCGATGCATTCTGCTTATAGGTATACGCTTGCAGCGTCGTTGTGGTGACGACAGGAGCGCCGGTAACCGCTCCCTGATCATACCAATCCAGTTCAGGATCATTCGTCGTGCGTGTCACATAACGAATCCGCAGATGACCGACATCCGTCTCTGTTCGCGTACCTTGCGTGCCGCGATTCTCGACATTCGCACCGACAATGTTGATTGCACCGCCGGCCACCATGCTGCTATTGTCATTCAATACCGAATTGCTGGCATCAATGCTCAATGCACCTCCGGCCAAAATTTCGGCTGGGCGTGTGGAATCGACAACCGTATTGGTGATGTTCCTTCTTGTCCACTTGTATTCGTACCAGTCGTCGAATGAACGCGCAGTTAGATTCGCATTGAAAGCAAGAATCTTGTTATTTAAGGTACGGGCGTGCTCAATATCCTGCCCTGGCGTTACTCCGAAAAGTTTCCATATCGGATCAGAATTGGTGTAATTGAATATGTAATTGCATTTATTAGTTTCTGAATCACACCCGCCTCTATACGCCACCTCTTTAGGCTCAGTACCGTAGGTAGTAAACGGATAAGCCGCGCTTGGCAACACATAAGCGCCCATGCCTCTTCCCAACTTCGAAGACCAGCCTAATTGCGACGGATCGTATTTCGTCAAATCGCTGCTTTCGTGACGCCGAATTTGTGTTTTGTTGATCGGCGTGCTGCTCGTCACTGTACGTGTCACCAGTTCATCATTCCGGTTGGTCAAATTCCTGACTGCGATATCGATGTTTCCTGCCGCTTCTATCTTTGACGAAGCATTAAGCAGCATCTCGACCTCTCCCGTAGCATTGCCATTGCCATCGAAATTCCCTGCAACTGCAATGTCTCCGTTGCTGTAGACTAGTCCGCCATCCGTATTACGAATGTTCCTTGCACCCAGCAAAAGGTTCTCGCGCGCAGCAATGACGCCCGTTCCGCTATTGTCCAGCGTATCGGTCTGGATCTTCAGCAAATCGCCATAGACACGCCCCTTGTTATCGATTGCATTCGCACTGATTGCCGTGGTGTTGCCGTCCACCAGACCGGTAGCGGTGTTCGTCAACGTGCCTGCAAGATTCAATGCCGTTTCACTACCGGCACTCAGTTCGCCTTCATTCAGCAGATTCCCCGTAGTGGCAGTCAGTTTCTGGCCGGCATTCATCGTGCCGCTATTTACGATATTTGTGGCGTTGACGCTCAGATCCTGTGTGGACGACAGGATGCCGTGATTGGTGTAATCGCCGTTAATGTCGAGCATCAGATTTCCGGAGGAAGCGAGCGTACCGTTCGTGTTGTCCAGCAGCGCCGTAGAAACTGCCGCATCGGTACCCGCATGCATGTTTCCTTCCGCGTTATTCAATTGCGCCCCTTTGGTATCTATATGCAAGGTGCCATCCGTTGCAATCGTTCCCTGTGCATTGCGTATCTCGCCGCCGACCAATGCAACAGCTGTATTGCCGACCAACGTACCGGACTGGTTGTCTAGCAAACCGCCGTCAGATGTCATCAACGATAGCGCCCGATTGGCGAGAATGCTGCTCGCACGATTATCGATGCTCCCTGCCTGTAACGATGCATTCCCGGCCGTCTGCCACGTACCACCCGCATTGGCGACTCGCCCGGCCGCAGCGATATCCAGGTCGCCTCCTGCATAGAGCGTGGCCTTGTCTCCTTCCACATTACCGGTCAATGCGGTCAGCATGGCATTGCCGTCCGCCGTGAGTGCCGTCTCGTTCAGAGTAATTTCATTAGCATGCAGCGACAAATCACGAGCAGCCATCAGCTTGCCTTTATTGTCGGTCAGGCTGGCCGCCTTCATTTCGAGATTTCCACCGCTGAACACGATGCCTAGATTGTCGAGATTACCGACAGTGGCAACGCGCACTGCGTTATCACCGATGGCTTTGCTCTTCAAGGTGACATTTCCGCTTGCCGCAACCTGTAGATTCTGTCTGGCATAACTATCGCTCAATGCCAGATCGCCATTGGCCGCCAGTGTCAAATTACCCTGCAAAGCCGCGAGACGCCCTGTGCTGTTGACACCGAGCCCCTGCTCGGTTGCGACCATGTAAATCTGGTTGGCATACATGCCGCCCAGTTCCTTGATATCGATTGCGAATCCGGTAGTCGCATCGCTTCCATTCTGTGCAATGGCTTGCAGTGTGCCGTAGAGAACCTGGTTTCTGCCAGCAATGACGTTCAGGTTTTTGCTCCAGACTTCGCCTTCGATGACGATACCGCGTGCAATCAGATCGAGTTGCTCGACATTGGCGGCGCTCAATCCCTGGGCGCCGATATTCAACTTCCCCTGACCGACGTTAAAGCCGGTCAAAGCGCCACCAGCGCCGAATTGTGGCGAACCAGCAGCCAGCGTTGCGCGGTCCGTGTTCAGGAAACCACAACCGTCGCAAGTCACGCCGTTGGGATTGGCAATGACGATAGCAGCCCTCTGGCCTGCCACCTCGATCGTGCCCCTCAATTGGGATGGATTGCCGGATACCACTTCATTGAGAATGACGCGCGCAGCTTGCGCTCCCATCTGCGGATTGCCGGCAACCCAGCCGCCGAGCTGCGTCTGGCTGTTGTTGCGGCTGTTATTCAAAATCAACCCTTTGGAATTGACATTGAAATCCTGGTATTGATTGCGGCTGACACCCTTGGCTGAGGGCGGCGCGATGTTAACGATGGGTACACCGTTGTTGGCTGCATCCATGATGGGACGCCGTCCGGCCGGCGCGTTCTTATACGCGACGACCTGCGCAAAGGCAGAGGCGATCGGTCCGAAGATTTGGGCAAGGTAGAGGAAGGTGACAACCTGAGCAACCAGGCGTACCCATGGACGGCGCACAACACGTGTTTCACCCGGTTCGATCAAATCAATATTGAGATTGGATTGCTGATTCATCGTCGATTCCCCTTGTCCCTGCCAATACCTGGTGTCGTTCAATTGCTCTTCGCTGTTTCTTGGAAACTTAGAATCCGTATGTCACCGACAGGTACAGATTCGTATTACGTGTCGTGAAACCTTCCGGCTTGTAGAGCGGCGTCGCCACCGCCACATCCCACTGCAGCGCCTTCCATTGGCCGCGCAGACCAGCCACGGCACCGGCCAGCTTGGTACCAATCAGCAGGGTGGCGCTCTCCCCCCATACCCTGCCAAGATCGATACCTGCATACGCTTGCATGCCGACGCTCTCGCCTAGTTGAAACGAGGTGGCTACTTCGTTGCGCAGCGAATAGCCGCTTTCGGCCAGCAGGATGCTTTCTCCATCAAAGCCGCGCACGCTATATCGATTGCCGATCGAGAACTGATCGTTCGATGTCGTCACATCCCTGGTGTGCTGGCCGTTAAGAGATAGGCTGTACTGGAAAGGCCGTTCCGCGATCTTGAAAGGCTTGCTGAAATTTGCAGAGAACAACCACAACTTCGGGCGCAACGTCAGGCCGTCTATGCTTTCTTCAAAATCTTTCTGCGCATCCTTCCATCCCATGCCGCGTCGATAACCGACTTCCAGATAAACCGTGGCATCGCCAATGAGTTTCTTGTAGTTGATGCCCGTCTCGAAGTTGGTGGTCCGCCGCTTCTGAACCAGCAGTTCCACATCGTCCAGAAAACTTTTGGCACGTCGTGTCGACACGGCGGCATAGACGCCGAATTTTGAGGAGGCATCCCGCAGGACAACATGATCCAATTGGAACTGATCCGAACTACTGGAACCGCTGGAGAGGAAGTGCGCTGTCGTGCCTTGCACGACCTGGGCGTAGCGACTTTTGGAGTGGTTATAGGAAAGTGTGCTGTAGCCGAAAGGAATGCTGTAGCCGACGGAAGCACTTTGACTGCGATGTTCGGAGTTCAAATTCTCCGTATTGCTGCTGACGTTAAGACTAAGGATGTCATTCAGGCCAAGCGGATTATCTACAGATATGCATCCTGAAAACTGTTTTTTCCCCAATGGTTCGGTGCCTGAATTATCCAGCGTCAAACATCCGCGAATCCGGTCGGCGAAGCTGCCTGTTTGCCGTTCGACGACAACGACGCTGGTGTCGGCCTGCTCGCCCGGCTCGATCCTGTTGCGCACCGTCTGGCTCGGCAGCCGCTGCATTTGTTCAGTGCCTTGCTCCAGATCGCGGATATTCAGCACATCGCCGACGGATACCGGAAATGCATTGCGCCACGTCCCCCATGCCTTGTCCGGCATATTGGTCCCGGCTTCGACGAATCGCACCTCCGATACTTTGCCGACATGCAAATGGAACGTCAGCGTGCCGCTGCTCAGGTTCTGTGCAGGCAAGCTGCTTTTTGTCGTCGCATAGCCCCATTCGACCAGCTTGGCATCCAGCAAAGAAGCAATCCTGCGTACGCCTTCCAGACCGATGCAATGCCCCTGATAGGGAGCCACGACGTTCTTCAACCAAGCGAACCGCTTTGCCCCGCTCCCTTCAAAACGGAAGTTTTCAATGACAAAACAGGGAGTTTCGTCCGGCAGCGTTGTAACCAAGGACTCCTTCTGCTCTGGTCTCAACACATCCTGCTTCGGCATCTGCTGCTGCAGTTGCTCACGCAAACGCTCTTCCTGCCGACGCAGACCTTCTTCTGCCCGTTGTGCAGGTCCGGCACCCGCGGATTGCGCCGATGCAGGGATTGATGGCAACAGCAAAAACGCCATCAAGACACAAAAGGCCGTCGATAAACGCGGAACTGTGAAGGAAAGAGAAGGAAGCATCGAAAGCAAGAAATTGCTCAACCGCTTGCTTCCAATCACATTGAAGAATTTGCCTTGTAACTGCATCTGTCCAGCTATCCGTACATCAAATCGAATAGCGGAAGTTACCTCAAGGAAATTTTCTTTAAAGCCCCATATCTATGGGGTAATTGTTAATTATTGTGTCTTTACTTAATTTAAAAATGAGAGCATCGCGCTTTATCACATTGATTTATCGATTTATTTTTCTCTGCCGGTTTGACGATCACCGTACAAGTCATGCCCGCCGCCAGCTTGTGATCCTTCGGCAAATCATCAATGCGAATGCGCACCGGAATGCGCTGTGCCAGCCGCACCCAGTTGAAGGTCGGGTTGACGTCGGCCAGCAATTCCCTGCCCGTCGTCGCATCGCGGTCGGTGATGCCGCGCGAAATGCTGTCGATGTGGCCGTGCATCGCCGGGCTACCGTCTAGCATGCGGATTTCCACTGCGTCACCGACATTCAGATAAGGCAGCTTGGTTTCCTCGAAATAGCCACTGACGTGGAAGGAATTGCTGTCGATTACCGCCAGCCTTGCCACACCGGCTGAAACATAATCGCCGGCATAGACGTGCAGATTGGTCACATAGCCGTCGGCCGGTGCGCGCACGTCGGTTCGCTCCAGATTCAGCTTTGCCGTATCACGCGCGGCGATGGCGGCTTCATAACGCGCAGCGGCGACTGCCGATAGCGATGCGGCCGATTCGCGATCCTCGCTGGTGACGATGGCCGCATCCAGTCCTGCGCGGCGGGCTGCTTCCCGCGCGCGCATGTTTTTCTCCGACTGTTGTGCGGCGACGTTTGCTTCCGCCTGCGCCAGCGCCTGTGCATAGCGATCCTTGTCGATCGTGAACAGCAGATCGCCCTTGTGCACGAACTGGTTGTCGATGACGGACACGCCAGTCACGATGCCCGACACATCCGGCGCGACGTGGATGATGTCGGCCTTGATGCGTCCATCGCGCGTCCATGGCGAATTCATGTTGTCGTTCCACAGATAGCGGCCGAATAAGAATGCGATCAGCAGCAGTACCGCTGTGATCAGATAACGCAGATAGACAGATTGACGCATGATGCGCTCCCGTTTCTTGTTGATGTGTTCAATAAAGCAGCAAGGCCAGCACGCCGAAGATGCAGACCAGCAGGCACAGGCGGAACAACGACTTGTGCCAGACGTAGCGATAGACGCCGAAATGGCCGCACAGCCAGTCGACCCCGACATGGATCAGCAGGCTCAGTACGAAGACCAGCAGCAGCGACGGCATCAGGATGCCGAAAACAGCAATTTCACGCGCCATGTTCGGCACCTCCATTCAATGCGGCGGCGAACGGCCGGGATGTGTTCAGCGAGGAATCCAGCAGCGAAGCGTAGATCAGATGCAGATCCGTCAGCGCACGTTGCAGTACGCCGGCTTCGTCGCCATCCGGAGCCGCTTCCGCCTTCAGTGCGCGCAACTCGACACCGGCCTCGCGCGTAGCCACGAGCGCACGCGCGTGCGTGGTCGATTGTGGCCGGCTGAAATAAGTTGCCAGCACGTCCATGCATTTCTCGGTTTCGATGCGCGCCAGATGGCCGGACGGCAGTTGTGCATTCAGCGCGCGCAAATCGAGGATGGCGTGGCCCAGTTCCAGCAGCGCAATCGCCTGGTTCAGCACGCGGCGCGTTTCGGCATCGGCCGTGCCACGTATGCCCATGTTCAACTGGTTCAGCAGATCGCGCATGCGATTCTCGAAGTGATGGCGCAATTGCAGCCGGTCGCTGATGCACAGCAGCAGCGCTTCTTCCCACATGGCGCGCTCGATATGGCGGCGTGAACCCTGGCGATGCTCTGGCAGGATCAGTGCAAACATCACCGACGCCAGCACCAGGCCGATGATCTGAGCGATTGCGTCGTTGAAGAATGTGACGACGTTGAAACGCATCAAATTTTCCGGCGCGATGATCTGCGCGAACATCAGGTTAAAGCCGAGGCCGATGCCGGCCACGCGGCGCCACGTCGTCGCATATAAACCGAACACCAGGAAGCTGCCCATCGACAGCACCAGCATCAGATAGCCCTCGACGTGATTCAGCATGTAGAACGCGCAAATGAAGGCGAATGGCGTCGCTGCGGCAAAGCCGATCGTCACCTGCTTGATCATCTGATTCGGGTCCGGCGACGAGGCTGCCAGCGCACAGAAAACCACCGTCAGGATCACCGCGCCGCCGGCGCTCGGCCAGTTCAGTCCATACCAGGCCAGCGCCAGGATCAGCAATGCAGCGGCGGCGCGCAGGCCGGCTGCGACGGCGATGACGCCGGGCGTGCGTGCGCTGTATGGCAATGGCTTGGCCTGCCCTGCGCGCGCTGCTTCGGTCAGCCGCCCCGGCAGCGCGTGATAGATCGCGATTAGTTGATACATCTCATCGTTGAAGCGCTGCATCAGTTCGAGCGCGGTATCCATGTCCAGCCGCTGGCGGCCGGAAGGATCGGCCAAGGCAAATTCGGCGCGTGCCTGTTCGATCATCTGCGGCAGTTGCTGCTGCAGCGATGCAAATCGTTCACGCGTCACGGCGGCTTCCGCCGCCGTACGCGCCGGCAACTCGGTCACCAGCAAGGCTTGCGAAAAGGAGGCATACAGCGGCGCCATCGCATGCGGCACCGGCGAATCGCCACGATCCCGCAGACGCTGCATCCACTGATGCAACGTATGGAACGTCGTCAGTGCCGCCATCGCCGCTGCGTTGAACGCATGCAACTGTTGCGTGCGTGTGCGGATGTCGCCGGCTTCAAAAAAAGCAGCAGCGCGGTTCGATTCCAGCGCCGCGACTTCGGTGGCGAACTGCAGATGCAGCTTTTCCAGTTGCGTCTCGCTGAGCTTGCCGCGCATCGCGTCATGGCATAGCTGTGCAAAGTTCAAATAGAGACGGCGTACCGCCTGCACCAACTGCTCGCTCTGGTGTCGCGGAAACAGCGCATCGTTGACGACCGCCACGCACAGGATGCCGAGCGTGATTTCGGTAACGCGTGCAACGGCAAGATTGAAAACACCCAGAGGATCGTCGATCGCCGGAATCGCGATCATGCAGGCCGTATAGCCGGCCAGCACGAAGCCGTAAGAACGCGCATTGCGTAGCAGCGTGGAGCCGCCCGTGCACAGCGCAACCCAGATCGCCAGCGCGATGAACAGCAGCATCGGCTGCTGCGGAAACAGGCCGACGATGGCCAGCGCCGCACCGCAGCCGACCAGTGTGCCGATCAGCCGGTAGAAACCCTTTTCCAGTACCAGGCCACTACTCGGCAGCGCGACGATGAAGACCGTCATCATCGCGCTGCGCGGCGAATCGAAGCCGAGCCGGAACGCGATCCATAGCGCGAGAAAAGCGGCGAACAATGTCTTCAGCACGAACAGCCAGCGTTCGCCTTCGCTGCCAAGCCAATCCTGCGCAACGGCCCGCGACAGGCGGCCGAGATGGCGCCGGCGTGCCGGTCGCGTCTCTGCCGCTGTCTTTGCCGCTGTATCGGCTGACACGCTCACTGCGCCTCCGCTTCGAGATTGGCGAGCTGGCGCTTCAGCAATTCTTCATGCTGGCGCAGATCGCGTTCGGCGATGCCTTCATAGGTGCGATGCAGAATCGCCCAATGTTCCGGCGACAGCTGCTCGACGCGCTTGCGCCCTGCCGCCGTCAGCGAGATCGTCACGCTGCGGCGATCTTCCACGCCGGAGCGGCGCTTGATCAAGCCCTGCTGTTCCAGCTCGTTACAGATGCGCGTCATGTTGGCCGGCTTTTCCGAGCAGGCTTCGCCCAGATCGGACGCGCGCTGCGTTTCGTTTTCCGAGCCATACAGCACCATCAATGCAGTGAAGCTGACGTTCGTCAGTCCGTGCTTTTTCAGCACGGCGTTCAACTGGTCCTGCGAGCGTTTCTGGATGTGATAAGCCAGACGGCTCAGGGTCACCAGCTGCCCCGGATAATCCGGCATGCGTTCGCTGCAGCGCGCAATGCGGCCGGCCGTACTGTCGAATGCGCTCATGGCTGCTCCGTTTTCGGTTGATCGTCGCCCGTTTTGGTTGCCTGCACCGGTTCGGGTTGATAGCCGCCGCCCAGCGCCAGCATCAGCGCTGCATGGCTTTCCAGCATGCGCGCGGCGATCCGCGCCTGCAATTGCTCCTGCGACAGCAGCCTGACTTCGCTGTTCAGTAATACGAGAAAGTCAGCCAGGCCTGCGGCGAATCCCTTGCTCGCCAACGTGCGGGCATGCTCGGCCGTGGCGACCGCCGCATCGTTCATCTTCTTCTGCTGCTGCAGCGATTGGGCAGTGACCAGCGCATTGGAAACGCTTTCCAATGCATGGATGACGGTGGCGTTGTAGTTCTCTACCGAGGCGTCGTAGACGGCGGTGCGCGCACCCAGATTGCTGCGCAGGCGGCCGCCGTCGAAGATCGGCAGAGAGATTGCCGGACCGATGCCGCGTATCGCCGATTCGTTGTTGATGAAACGGCTGAAACCGACCGACTGAAATCCGATGAAAGCCATCAGGTTGATGTTGGGATAAAAGGCTGCCTTGGCCGCATCGATTTCACGCGCAGACGCTTCCACGCCCCAGCGTCGCGCCGCCACGTCGGGACGGCGCCCGATCAGATCGGCCGGCAGCGTCGACGGCAGGCTCAGCCAGTCGTTGTTCTCCAGTTTCATCGTCGGCCGCGCGATCTGCGTGCCGGCGGATGGTCCCTTGCCGGTCAATGCAGCCAGTTGATTGCGCAGCAGGATGATTGCTTCGTCGTACTGCTCGACCTGGATTTGCAGCGGCGGAATGGCAGCTTCCAGTTGCGTGACGTCCATCTCCGTCGCCAAACCGACCGCCAGCCGCTTGCGCACGACTTCCAGGCCTTTTTCGCGATGCTTGAGCGTTTCCTCGGCGATATCCTTCAGCGCGAACTGCAGCGACAGCTGCACATAGGCGCGCACGATATTGTTTTCCAGCGCCAGCCGCGCGATCTGCGATTCGGCCTCGGCCACCTTTACTTCATTGATGGCAGCTGCCAGCGCCGAACGCTGCCTGCCCCACAGATCGAGATCGTAGGTCGCTTCCAGCGCAGCGCGGTTGTACCAGTCGACGTGGCCGGCCTGCGGCGGCGGGATGAAATCGTGTTCGGAAAACAGCTGGTAAGTCATCGCCGTCTTCGCCTCGACCTGCGGCATGGTTGCCGCTTCGGCGCCGCCGGCGATCGCCTGCGCCTGACGCACGCGTGCTTCAGCAATGCGCAGGTTCGGATTGCCGGCCAGCGCCTGATCGATCAGCGCATCGAGCTGCGGATCGCCATAGGCTTTCCACCATTGCGCCTGCGGCCACTGCGCTGCCTCGATGCCCTTGCCTGCCTGCTCCGTGCCGACGCCGCCCAGCGTATTCGCGTCCACCTGCTGCGACTGCGGCACGATGTGCCCCATGTCGGCGCAGGCGCCGAGCAAGGCTGTGCAACAAATCAGGCTGAGACTGGCAATCGTTTTCATCTTCGCGCCGCGTTCGAGTTGGGATGCTTTTTATTTTACTCCAAAATATTTTACTAATGAAATATAAATTTCTGAAATATTTACATCTGCCGTTGCACCTGCGTCGAATCCGACGCGAATCCATTATTTACCGGTAGAAACGGTGCGGCAAGATTGTCGAAAAGAAAACGGGAAAAAAGAGAAGCGATGCAAAACGGCGGTTGCCGGAAAATCCGGACAACCGCCGTAAACGGGGAAATTTGCGGTTATTTTGCTGCGGTTTTTCGCGCCCCCAGATGAAAGGCCATGTAGATGCCGTACAGTGCCGACAGGCCGACCAGCAGATAGATCAGGCGTGCGCCTGGTCCGTCGCCGAAAATCATGGCGACGACATCAATGTTCATCAAGCCGATCAGTCCCCAGTTCAGGCCGCCGAGAATCAGCAGCGCCAGCGGAACCCAGTCGGCTCCCGTCAATCCAGGTCTGACCGTATTTGTACGACGATCGAGCAGTTGGCGCCGTTCGACCATGGGAGTATCCAGTGTTGCCATGACGATCTCCTATATGTTGAATGTCGTGTTGCCTGCATTATCGATATTGATAGAAAACAACAATACCAACGGCCGATCCGTCGACCGCCTGCCCGCATTCTTCCACACCGTGCGGAAACATCCAGTAGGAAAACACCTTCAATCCTCGTCAGAATTCTTTTTGAGAGGAGCGCCGATTTACTGTTTTCTTCCGACGAAAACGTCGACAGGAACGATTGATGTGCCCCGCGTTCTACCGGTCATAACCTTTGCAAAGGAGAACGCATGAACATCCTGATTACCGGCCACCATCTGGAATTGACGCCCGGCATCCGCGAATATATCGTCGGCAAGCTGGATCGCATCGTCCGCCGTTGCGATCGCATTATCGAAATCGACGTCGTGCTGAGCGTCGATACGCTGCCCCAGAAGGAAATCCGCCAGCGCGCCGAAGTCACTCTGCGCCTGAAAGGCGAAACGCTGCATGCGGAAGAACACGCACAGGATCTATACGCTGCCATCGACGGTCTGGTCGAAAAACTGGACAGGCAGGTCGCCAGATATCAGGGAAAGATAAAAGACCATCGCCGCGAAAGCCCGAAGCGCATGCAGGGAGAAAGTACGAACGAAATCGGCGACGAAGATGCCGGCACGATTGCCGACGAAGCAGCAACCGCCAGCGAACCGCAATCAGCGCCGCGATGAAATCACGATGCCGCCGACGATTAGCGCGAACGCCACACCGTGATACAGGTGCGGCATTTCACCGAGAAAGGCCGATGACATCAGCGCCGCGAACAGCGGCGTCAGGTTGCTAAAGAAGCCGGCAATCGTCGGCCCTACGCGCTGCACGCCAATGCCCCAGCAGCGCAGCGCGATGATGGCCGGGCCGATGGCGACGAACAGCAAGGCCGCGGCCAGCGGCCAACCCCAGACGATTTGCTGCGCGCCGATCGCCCATTCTCCCGCGGTGAACAATGCCGACCAGGCGACGCCGAATGCCACCTGTGCCAGCAGGAAGGCCGCCCAGTCTTGCCGTATCTCCTGCGGATCGCGCGGCAGCGTCAGCAGCCAGCTGTAGAACGACCAGATGATGGCCGCGAGAATCATCAGCAGATCGCCCGGCACCAGCCGCATGGACAGCAGCACCTGCCAATCGCCGCGGCTCAGCACCAGCAACACGCCGCAGATCGACAGCACCGCACCTATCGTCTGCCGATGCGAGATGGACGAGCCGAAGAACATGCGTCCAATCAGCATCATCCAGACCGGCATGCTGGCCGCGACCAGTGTCACGTTGATCGGCGACGATGTATGCAGCGCCAGATACTGGAGTGTGTTGTACAGCCCCACGCCCAGCAATCCCAGCAGCGAAAAACGCTTCCAGTTCGGCCACAGCGCACTGCCGCTGCGAAACACCTGGCTTGCCAGCGGCAACAGGATCAGCATCGCAATCGTCCAGCGCAGCAGGTTCAGCGTGACCGGCGGCACCATCTCGTTGACCGTGCGGCCGACAATCGCATTGCCGGCCCACAACAACGGTGAAATCGTCAGGAACAGTACGGTGGACGGCGTGAGCTTCTGGGTCATTGATAAGTTTCCTGCAATCGAAAGGCGGCCAGTGTAGGACCTCAACCTGAGTTGAGGTCAACATCTGCATCGACCAAATGAAAAACGACCGCAGCGAGCTACAACAAAACGAAAGACAGAGAATACCGGATTACGCCTGCGCAATGTTTTTCCGGCATTGAACTTCACCTCGCATTCACGATCAATCGGGCTGAAACAGGCAATACCGGATACTCAATACCGATCCGCATCGACGACGCTCATGCCGATGCCGACGCTAACCCAATCGTTTCTACAGGCGGCGTTCATGGCAAATCAGGATTCCTCTTTCCCCCTCCCCGCGGCCGGCAACGCTCCCTCCCTGCCGTCGCAGCCGGCACGGCGTGATTTCCTCAAGCCGGTGGGCGCAGCCTCCGGGCTGGCGGTGACTGGCAACAATGCATGGGCGCAATCTGCACACACTGTGGAAGCGCCGGCAGCAGCGGCACAAAAAGCTGACGGCAGTCACGCCATCAACATCACGGTCAACGGCAAGATGCACACGCTGCAGGTGATGCCCAACGCCATCCTGCTGGACGTGATCCGCGACCAGTTGCAACTAACCGGCACCAAGAAAGGCTGCGACCACGGCCAGTGCGGTGCATGCACGCTGCACATCAACGGCAAGCCGATCAATTCATGCCTGTCGCTGGCCGTGTCGCACGACGGCGACACCATCACGACCATCGAAGGGCTAGAGCGCAACGGCCAGCTGCATCCGGTCCAGCAGGCATTCTGGGAACACGATGCGTTCCAGTGCGGCTACTGCACATCCGGCCAGATCATGACGGCCGTCGCCGTGCTGAACGATCCACACATCGGCAGCGACGACGCCAGCGTACGCGAAGCGATGAGCGGCAACATCTGCCGCTGCGGCGCCTATAAGAACATCCTCTCCGCCATACAGGATGCACGCGGAAAACTGAAAGGAGCCGGCTGATGCGCAACTTTGACTACACGCGTGCCGCCGATCCGGCTCAGGCCATTTCTTTCCATGCGCAACTTCCCTCTTCCTATCTTGCCGGCGGCACTACGCTGCTGGATCTGATGAAAATCGACGTGATGCGCCCACAGCGCGTCGTCGATATCACGCGGCTTGCGCTGGATCGCATCGAGCCGTTGCCCGACGGACGTCTGCGCATTGGTGCGATGGTCACCAATACCGCACTTGCGCAGGACGAGACGGTGCTGCGCGACTATCCGGTGCTGTCGCAGGCGCTTTTGTCAGGCGCCACCACGCAGCTGCGCAACAAGGCGACGACAGCCGGCAACGTGATGCAACGTGTGCGCTGCGGCTACTTCCGCGACGGCGTCTCCCCGTGCAACAAACGAGAACCGCATTCCGGCTGCGCCGCCATCGACGGCCATAACCGCAGCGTGCATGCCGTGCTCGGCACCAGCGAACACTGCATTGCCTCGCATCCGTCCGACATGTGCGTGGCGATGGCGGCGATCGGCGCGACCGTGCATGTGCAAGGCCCGTGCGGCGAACGCACGATCGACTTCCTCGATTTTCACCTGCTGCCCGGCAGCACGCCGTGGAAGGAACATGCATTGCAGGACGACGAACTGATCACGCACGTCGTGCTCGCATCGCCGATCGCCGGCAGTCGTTCCGGCTACCTGAAGCTGCGCGATCGCGCGTCCTACCAGTTCGCACTGGCGTCCAGCGCCATCATCATCGCAGTGGACGGCAGTACCGTACGCGATGCGCGCATCGCACTGGGCGGCGTCGCCACCAAGCCGTGGCGTGCGCGCAATGCCGAACAGGCGCTGATCGGTCAGACGATGACACCGGATACGTTCCAGCGCGTCGCCGCAGCAGCGATGCAAGGCGCAGTGCCGTACAGGCACAACGCCTACAAGATTCCGCTGGGCCAGCAGGCTGTCATACGCAATCTGCAAACCTTGGCTGCGTAACGACAGAAGCTCGACGATGGAGAACGGCATGACAGACAACAACATGATCGGTGCAGCCGTACGGCGCGTGGACGGCCGCCTCAAAGTGACCGGAGCGGCCATGTATGCGGCAGACCACTATCTGCCCGGCATGACCTACGCCTACGGCGTGTTCAGCACCATCGCCAGCGGCCGCGTACGCCGCATCGACGATAGCGATGCAAAGAAAGTGCCGGGCGTGATCGGCATCTATCATTACCAGCATTTCTCCAAACTGTTTCGCACCCCGAAGAACGCCTTTTCGCCACAGGACATCGCCAACAGCAGCAAGGTCGACGAGAGCCGGCTTCCCTTCGAGGACGATCGTGTCCATTACGCAGGCCAGTTCGTCGCGCTTGTCGTGGCAGACACCTTCGAGCATGCGCGCGAAGCGGCCTATCGCGTCAAGGTCGATTATGCGAAAGACAAACCTGTCGCCAATCTCGCGCAAAGTCTGCGCAAAATGGAGCCCAAAGCCACGCCGAAGAACTTCAGCAGCGGCAATGCCGCCAGTGCATTCAACAGCGCACCGCGCAAGGTGGATACCGTCTATGTCACGCCGGTCGAAACGCACAACCCGATGGAAATGCACGCCACCACCGCCAGCTGGAACGGCGATGCGCTGCACGTCTATGAAGCCACGCAAGGCGTCGTCATTCATCGCAACACGCTGGCGCGCATCTTCGGCCTGCCGCCGGATCGCGTGACCGTCGAGGCGCCGTTCATCGGGTCCGGTTTCGGCAGCAAGCTGTGGGCGTGGCCGCATTCGATCGCCGCCAGCGCCGCCTCGCGGCTGGTCGGCAGACCGGTGCAACTGGTCGTGCCGCGCGGTCAGATGTTTACCACCACCGGCCATCGGCCGGAAACGCAACAGCACATGAAACTGGCGACCGATACCAACGGCCGGCTGGTATCGCTGCAGCACGATTCGATCAACACCACATCGTTCACCGACACCTATGTCGAGAACTGCGGCGGCATGACGCAAGGCGGCTACAGCTGCCCGAACATGACCGTCACGCACAAGACCGCGCAGGTCAACCACGGCACGCCGACGTCGATGCGAGCGCCCGGTGCCGCGCCCGGCCTGTTCGCGCTGGAATCGGCCATCGATGAAATGGCGATCGCCAACGGCATCGATCCGCTGGAATTTCGCCGGAAGAATTTCGCCGAGACCGACGAAAGCGAAAAACTGCCATGGTCCAGCAATCATCTGCGTGAAGCCTATGACCAGGCCGCGAAAAAATTCGGCTGGGAAAAGCGCGATCCGCGTATCGGCAGCATGCGCGACGGCAATGAAATTATCGGCTACGGCATCGCGGCCTGCAGCTGGGATGCAATGCGCACACCGGCCGAAGCGCGCGTCTCGCTGCGCAACGATGGCACTGCGCATGTAACGTGTGCAGTGCAGGACATCGGCACTGGCACCTACACCGTGGCCGCGCAAACGGTCGCCAGTCTGACCGGCCTGTCGCCGGAACGCATCGTCGTGCGGCTCGGCGATTCGTCCTTTCCGGCGGGGCCGGTATCCGGCGGTTCATGGGCCACGGCCAGCGTGATGCCGGCCATCGCGCAAGCTACACGCCATGCACTGGATCAATTGAAAACGCTGGCTGTCGCCGAAGGTGGCAGCTTCCAGGGCGCCGACCAGGAAGAACTGACCGTAGGCAACGGCATGCTGAAACAAGGCGCGCGCGCCATCACCTTCGCGCAAGTGCTACAGGCGCAGAAAACCGCCAGCGCGGAAGGCCAGGGAAACACGATGCCCGAACAGGCCGGCAAGGTATCGTTCCGCTCGTTCGGCGTGCATTTCGTTGAAGTACGTTGGGACCCGGGCATTTCTCGCCTGCGCGTGGCGCGCGTGGTCAGTGCGATCGACGTCGGCCGCGTGGTCAACCGGACGACGGCAAGCAATCAGGTGGAAGGCGCCATCGTGATGGGCATCGGCATGGCGCTGTTCGAAGCAACCGAGTACGACGAACGCAGCGGCCTGCCGGTCAACAACAACTATGCCGAGTACGTGGTGCCTGTGCATGCCGACCAGCCACAGATCGACGTGATCCTGCTCGACTATCCGGATTACAAGCTGAACGAATTCGGCGTGCGCGGCATCGGCGAAATCGGCATCACCGGACTGGCAGCTGCCGTCGCCAATGCCGTTTACCATGCCACCGGCAAGCGCATCCGCACACTGCCGATCACCAACGACAAGTTGATGGATGGTGTGCCGGCCGTACATGCCTGACGATTACGACCGGCAAAACAGTGCGCCAAGTCAAACCAGCCGATTCGATACTTCGATCAAATTCAAATCCGGATCGCGGAAATAGATAGATGATCCAGATGGTCGATTTTCATTTTCCTCTCCGGCATCAGTCTCGCGATTGCGGCTCAGTGGTGATGGTGATGATGGATTTGACCGGTGGCGACAAAGGTCTCGACGGCTTCCCTGTCTCCCGTTGCATGGCGGCGCAGTTCGCCGCAATCGCAAATGCCCTGATACGGTTGCAGGTGTGTGCAGGCGGAAACCTTTTGCAGGCGCACCTGCACCGGCTTGCCGCACTTGGCGCATTTGAAGTTTAGAAAACGTGCCGGTTTGTTGGCCATGTGAATACTCCTTGATTCCTTGTATCGAAAAATCTTCCTGCCGTTCAGCGCGCCGCCAATCGCCACAGAGACGTGATTTCCTGCGAACGCGCTGCGTGCAGCGGATCGTCCGGATCGGTGGCGCGTCCATGCTGCGGCTTGGCATCGTGCCGGGCGATCACCGTCAAACCGGCATCCGCAATCATCTGCAGCAAGGCATCGCGCGATCGCAACCCCAGATGTTCGGCCAGATCGGACAGGATCAGCCAGCCCTCGCCGTCTTTTTCCAGATGCGCCGCCAGTCCGTCGAGAAAACCGCGCAGCATGCGGCTGTCCGGGTCGTAGATCGCGTATTCGATCGCCGCATTCGGCCGCGCGGGAATCCACGGCGGATTGCAGACAATCAGCGGTGCCCTCCCCGGCGGAAACAGATCGGCTTCGACGATTTCGACACGATCGGCATAGCCAAGGCGATCGATATTTTCTCTTGCGCAAGCCAGTGCGCGCGCATCCTGATCCGTGCCGATCACGCGCGCCACGCCGCGTTTTGCCAGCAGCGCCGCGATCACGCCGGTACCGGTGCCGATGTCGAAAGCCAGTTCGGTCGACGGCAGCGGCGCCGTCGCGATCAGATCCAGGTATTCGCCGCGCACCGGCGAAAACACACCGTAATAAGGGTGAATACGCGGTTGAATGTTCGGATCGCCATGCCCGGCCAGCGCAGCGATCGGCACGCCTTTCCTGCGCCATTCGTGCGCGCCTATCCAGCCCAGGATCTCGCGCAGCGATACGATGAAGGTGTTTGCATCGCCGCCGCAGGCCTCCGCACAGGCTTGACGAATGTCGGGTGCACGGCGCAACGGAATGGCGCCATCGACCACCTCGATCAGCAGCATGCTCAATGTACGGGCACGCTGCGACTGCAATTGGCGATGACGGTTGAAGGTATCGACCGGCGATGCAACAGCCGGGACTTTTTTCGGCTTGCGGTCGATGCGGCGCGTCAAGGCCTGCAGCAATTGCCGCGCATTCTGATAGTCGCCTCGCCACAGCAAGCCAGTGCCTTCGCTCGCCAATCTGAACGCGGTATCCGCATTCAGCGTATCGTCGGCCAGGACCACACGGCGCGGCGGCGCGGCATGGCGTTCCGATCGCCAGCGGGCGGAACGTGTTGCGCCATCCTCTTCCCAGACGATAATCGGTTCTTCGGGTTCTTCATTCATGGGCATGCGTCCTTCGTATGGGAAACAGCAAAAAGGGAAAGAATCATGCGCAATCCGGCAGGCAGGGGCAACAAAGCAAAGGCAGCATTGTGCGGCAATGCCCGCCAACGGAAAAGGAAGTTTTATCGGTGAAGGGAACGAAGCGGCCGCAATGCCTGTCCATTCGGGGGAGCATCGTTTCCATCCAGACAATATCCAGCCGGCAAAAAGCAGCGCAGCAGCACAAGAAAGCAATGCAGGAAACGGATGCAAAGGCTTGAAAATTGCCTATATTGAAACAGAACCATGCCGTCAACCGGCGTTCATTTGCATTAATTGGCAAGCAATAGTCGCCCTATTCTTCCATTAGCTGTCGCCGGAACATGTCAGAATGATCTCGCAGCACGCATGACAACAATCTCGACAGGATGAATAAACGCCAGGCTGCACGAACAAACAAAACATGAAATTCAAGGACTACTACGCAACGCTGGGCGTGCCGCCCGATGCCTCGCTGGATGCCATCAAGAAGGCATATCGCCGGCTCGCGCGCAAATACCATCCCGACGTCAGCCGCGAACCGCTGGCCGAGCTGCGCTTCAAGGAAGTCGGCGAAGCCTATGCTGTGCTGAAAGACCCTGAAAAACGCCAGATCTACGACCTGACGCCGCGCCCCTTCAGTTTCACCCGCCGCGAAACACCGCAAGCCGAGCGCCGCGCCGATCCTCCACGCGAAAGCGCCCGCCAGCGCGAATCGCGCCAGACACACGAAAAGACCGCCGGAACGGCTGGCGGTGCACGCCGCGAACGCCCGGAAAACTTCGGCAACATCCTCGACGAAATGATGGGCCGCCCCGATCTGCAGCCGCCGCGCCAGCGCAACATCAACGTGCACGGCAGCGACCAGCACGCCAAGGTGCAGATCGATCTGGAAGACACCTACCACGGCACGGCACGCAGCATCTCGGTGCCGACCTGCACGACCGACGATTACGGCATGCCGCTCGTTTCCAAGCGCACGTTGAAGGTCAGCATTCCGAAAGGCGTGCGCGCCGGCCAGACGCTACGCCTCGCCGGCCAGGGCTTCCCCGGCATGGGCGAAGGCAAGGCTGGCGACCTGTATCTGGAAGTCGTGATCCGTCCGCATCGCCGCTATCGCGTCGAGGGACGCGATGTCTATGTCGATGTACCGGTCAGCTCCCATGCCGCCATGCTGGGCACGACCGCCCATGTCTTCACGCCGGAAGGTTCGATCCAGCTGTCGGTGCCGCCCGGCACCATCGCCGGCCGCAAGCTGCGCGTGCGCGGCAAGGGCATTCCCGGCGAACCGGCCGGCGATCTGTACGCCGTCATCACGACGATCGCGCCGCCAGTTCATACGGTCGTCGCGCAGAAGGCTTATCGCGCGTTGAAGGCTGCCTTCGATTTCTCGCCGCGCACCAGCAACGGCCGCTGATTTCCGCATCCTGCATCGCCGTTCTGCGGCGATGCAACTTCCCTCTTGCTTCCCGCTTCTTTCTCGGTCGTGGCGCAACCCGCTATACTTGCCGGATCGCCTGAGCAAAATGCCTGGGCATCCGTGCACCGATTTTTCCAAGAAAAACAGCAAGCCTCATGACATACGACGTAGTCGATACGCAACTCTCCCCCGAAGGCCGTCTGGACGTTCTCTCCAAAGCCGAAGTCCACAGGCTGCTCGATACCCGCAACGGCGGCCTATACGAACTCTTCCGCAACTGCGCGCTGGCCGTGCTCAATAGCGGCAGCAGCACCGACAACGGCAAGGAACTGCTGGAGCGTTATCCGTCGTTCCAGATCGACATCATCGAACGCGAACGCGGCATCAAGCTCGACATCAAGGGTGCGCCCGCTTCCGCCTTCGTCGACGGCACGATGATCAAGGGTATCCACGAACATCTGTTCTCGGTGCTGCGCGACGTGCTGTTCATCCACGACGAAATCCTGCTCAACCCGACCTTCGATCTCGAATCGTCAGCCGGCATCACCGATTCCGTCTTTCATATCCTGCGCAACGCCAACGTGCTGAAACCGCACATCGACCCCAAGCTGGTCGTCTGCTGGGGCGGCCACTCGATCTCGCGCGAGGAATACGACTACACGAAGAAAGTCGGCTACGAGCTCGGCCTGCGCGACATGGATATCTGCACCGGCTGCGGACCGGGTGCAATGAAAGGGCCGATGAAAGGCGCGACGATCGGCCATTCCAAGCAGCGCATCGGCGGCGGCCGCTATCTCGGCATTTCGGAGCCGGGCATCATCGCGGCCGAAGCGCCGAACCCGATCGTCAACGATCTGGTCATCATGCCGGACATCGAGAAACGCCTCGAAGCCTTCGTACGCGCCGGCCACGGCATCGTCGTCTTCCCCGGCGGCGCCGGCACGACGGAAGAAATTCTCTACATCCTGGGCATCCTGCTGCACCCGGACAATGCCGATCTGCCTTTCCCGCTGATCTTCACCGGTCCGCTCAGCTCGGAAGATTATTTCCGCCAGATCGACCACTTCATCGGCATCACGCTTGGACCGGATGCGCAGAAGCTGTACGAAATCATCATCGACGATCCGGCACGTGTCGCGCGCACCATGCAGGACAGCGTCGCCGAAGTGCGCGCCTTCCGCAAGAACAAGGGCGATGCCTACTATTACAACTGGACGCTGAAGATCGACCATGAATTCCAGCAGCCCTTCGCGCCGACGCACGAGAATATGCGCAATCTGTCGCTGCACAGGAATCAGGAACGCCACCTGCTGGCGGCCAACCTGCGCCGCGCGTTTTCCGGCGTGGTAGCCGGCAACGTGAAGGAAAGCGGCATTCGCGCCATCGAGAAATATGGCCATTTCGAAATCAGCGGCGATCCGGACATCATGGAGCCGATGGATGCACTGCTGGCGGCCTTCGTGCTGCAAGGCAGGATGAAACTGCCGGGCACTGCCTACACGCCCTGCTATCGCATCATCAAATAAGGGAAACCGATTAAAGCATCGCTGGGTACGCCAGCGGTGCTTTAGATGCAAATTGCGTGGAATGCGCGTTATGAGATGCGGCTGCTTTTTGGGCGGTTACTTTTTTGCCGCATTTTCCATACGTTCTTCTTTCTCACTTCACTCTATTTAATCGAGCGGCTTCAACAGCGCCAGCTGTGCCTCATCGAGATAGGTCCACTCGCCTTCTGCCAGTTCCAGCGAAGCCAGCGTCAACCCGCCAATCGCCACGCGCGTCAGCGCCGCGCAATGATTGCCGGCCGCTGCCAGCATGCGCTTGACCTGATGGTATTTGCCCTGTTCCAGCACCATTTCGAGTTGATGCTCGCCCAGCATGCGGCAACTGACTGCCGCCAGAGGTGCCGGCTCGTCATGCAGCTGCACGCCTTCCAGCAATTGCGCGACCAGTTCCGGTGATACCGGATCGGCCGTCGTCGCCACATACACTTTGGGTACGTGCCGCTTGGGCGACGATTGCGCATGGATGAACGGTCCGTCGTCGGACATCAGCAGCATGCCGGTCGTGTCGTGATCGAGCCGGCCGACCGGCTGCAGTTCACGCCAGGTGAACTGTTCCGGCAGCAGCGTCAGCACGCCAGGATGATGGCTGGGCTTGCGCGAACATTCGAAATTGGGCGGTTTGTTCAGCACGATGTAGACGTGCTCGCGATAACGCCAGGTCTCGTCGAAGATCGTGAATTCCAGGCCGTCGGTCTCAAAGGCGGCCTTCCAGTCATCGACGACTTCACCGGCTATCGTTACTTCGCCGTCCGCGATCAGCGCGCGGCAGTATTTGCGGGTGCCGAATCCCTGCGATTGCAGGATGCGATCCAAAGTCAGTTTTGCCATGGGCGGCACTCTACCAGAATCTCCCGAAAGGCCGGGCTCCGATAGAATAGGCGGTTCGTCAACAAAGGAAGCCGTCATGAGTCAATTCTGGAGCCCGCTGGTACGCACGCTGACCCCCTACGTGCCGGGCGAACAGCCGAAAATCACCGGACTGATCAAGCTCAACACCAACGAGAATCCCTACCCGCCGTCGCCCGCCGTGATGCAGGCGATGCACGACGTCAGCGCCGATGCGCTGCGCCTGTATCCGGACCCGGATTCCAGTGTACTGAAGCAGACGCTGGCCGATTATCACGACGTGCAACCGAACGAAATCTTTGTCGGCAACGGCTCCGACGAAGTACTGGCCTTCGCCTTCATGGCGCTGCTCAAGCATTCCGCACCTTTGCTGTTTCCGGACATTACGTACAGCTTCTATCCGGTCTATGCCAGGTTGTGCGACATCGACTACGAAGAAGTGCCGCTGAACGATGCGATGGAGATCGACATCGCCGATTACGTCAAACGCGAATGCGGCGGCATCATCTTCCCGAATCCGAACGCCCCGACCGGTATCCCGCTGCCGCTGTCGAAGATCGAGGAACTGCTGATCGCGCAACCGAATGCCGTGGTCGTCGTCGACGAAGCCTATGTCGATTTCGGCGGCGAGACCGCGCTGCCGCTGATCCGCAAATATTCGAACCTGCTGGTCGTGCGCACATTCTCGAAGTCACGCTCGCTGGCCGGCCTGCGCGTCGGTTTTGCGATGGGCAATGCCACCCTGATCGAAGGCATGGAGCGCGTGAAGAACAGCTTCAATTCCTATCCGATGGATCGTCTTGCGGTGGCCGGAGCCGTCGCCAGCTACGGTGACGATGCGTATTTCCGTGAAAAGGTGCAAGCCATCATCGACAGCCGCGAACAGATGGCACAGGAGCTGCAGCAGCTCGGCTTTACGGTACTGCCGTCCTGCACGAATTTCATTTTCGCGCGCCACCCGACGATTCCGGCAGAGCAACTGGCTGCCGGACTGCGCGACCGTGCGATCATCGTGCGGCATTTCAAGCATCCGCGCATCGACCAGTATCTGCGCATCAGCATCGGCAATCCGGACGAATGCAGACTGCTGGTGCAAACCCTGGAAATGCTGACGTCACGCTTCTGATCAGCTCGACCATTGGATGCGACGATAACCGCGTCTTGATGAAAACGATGGCAGTCCACACGCCATCGCTATAATCGCAACATCACAACCAGCGAGGATGCGATGCACGGAGACGACGAACAATCGAAAGAAGCGCCCGCCCGGAAGATGTCCTTCTTCGAAACGCTGGGCGCGGTGTTCTGGTCCTTCATCGGACTGCGCCGCCGTTCCGATTACGAGCGCGACGTAACCGGGTTGAATCCGGTCTACGTGATCGTGGCGGCGCTGGTCGGCGTTGCTCTCTTCATCGCCCTTCTGCTGCTGGCCGTTTCGTTCGCGCTCAAATAAGAAACTAGGCATCGCGGCGGCAGCAATCCTCGGACTGCCTCTTCCCGATTCATCAGGCGGCTTCGCCACCTGCATGAATCCTGCGCAATGATCCTGCTCAATGGCAGGAACGAAAGCCGGACAATTCTCTCGAATCTCCATCACGGACAGGAAAGGATTGCCATGCGCGCCAAGCTCATCAATGACGGTTCAGAGAAAACCTACGCACTGATACTGGAAAGCGGCGAGGAAGCCGTTTCACAGTTGCAGCGTTTCGCACGGGAAAACAAGCTGGATGCCAGCCGCTTTACGGCGATCGGCGCCTTCAGCAGTGCCACGCTCGGTTATTTCAACTGGGAAAGCAAGGATTACGAAAACATCCCGATTAACGAGCAGGTCGAGGTGCTGTCGCTGATCGGCGATATCGCGCTGCAGGATGGCGAACCGAAAATTCATGCGCACGTCGTCGTCGGCATGCGTGACGGCAGCGCGCACGGCGGCCATCTGCTGGCGGCCTACGTGCGCCCCACACTGGAAATCCTGCTGACGGAATCGCCAGGCTGGCTCAAGCGCAGCTACGATGCGGAAAGTGGCCTGGCGCTGATCAATGTAGACAGGGAATGAACATTGCCGGCAGGCCGGCGCATGCATCAGAATGCCGAGCGCACCACACCGCCATCCACACGCAGCGCTGCACCGTTGGTAGCCGAAGAGGCTTCCGAACAGACGTAGACCACCATGTTCGCGACTTCTTCGGTCGTCGTGAAGCGCTTCAGCAACGAGGTCGGCCGTACCGTCTGGAAGAACTCCTTTTCGATGACATCGAACGGCTTGTCGCCGGACAGTTTGTGCACGAAGTCGGATACGCCTTCCGATTTCGTCGGTCCCGGCAGCACCGAATTGACAGTCACGCCGGTGCCCGCACAGCTTTCCGCCAGGCCGCGCGCGAGACTGATCTGCGCAGTCTTCGTCACGCCGTAATGGATCATCTCGACCGGAATCTGCACGCCGCTTTCGCTGCTGATGAAAACGATGCGTCCCCAGTCGCGCGTCTTCATGCGCGGCAGATAGGCGCGCGACAGACGCACGCCCGACATCACGTTGACATCGAAGAAGCGCTGCCAGTCTTCATCCGGAATTTCTTCGAACGGCTTGGGGTCGAAAATGCCGAGATTGTTGACCAGCACGTCCACAGCCGGATGACGCCGCACCAGTTCGTCGATCCGCGCAGCATCCGATAGGTCGCCCGCGTAACCTTCCACTTGCGCATCGGGTACTTCCTTGCGCAATGCCGCCAGTGCCTGATCAACCGATTGCGAGGTGCGCCCATTGATGATCACGCGCGCACCTTCACGCGCCAGTCCTGCCGCAATCGCATAACCGATTCCCTTCGTCGATCCTGATACCAGAGCGAGCTTGTTCTTCAGATGCAGATCCATGAATGTTCTCCAGTGATGAAATTGGAAGCATGAGGCAGGGAGCACTGCACGCGGACAACGACAGCTTCGTGCGTTCCTGCACGCAGTGTAGGACATCGACGACAACGATGCCGCAGGTCTTGAAACGACGGCGTCATGCGTTTGTAAAAAATACCGGCGCGTTCGCTTCTTTTCTCTCTATTCATCCCCGAAAAACGGCCTGAAGAAATCTCGTTTCAGGCCGCAAAGCATTGCAGTACAAGGCTTTCAGATGAAAACACGATGACTGGCACGGTAAATGCCTCATACATATCGGAAGCCATCGCGTTGCCGCATCTGTTCCGGCATGCATTGCATACCGTGCGGCAATCCTTCTTCATTCCAAAAACAAGGAGTAACGCCATGAAAAAACTGATGACCATCCTGCTGACGCTGACCTTTGCTGCCTTTACCGCTGCATGCTCATCTACCGCGACCTCGCGCAGTACCGGACAGACCTTCGACGATGCGACACTGACCAGCAAGGTCAAGAACGAGATCGCCCAGAATCAGGGCATCAGCAAGGCGGCTGCCATTAACGTCGACACCTATCGCGGCGTCGTATCGCTGGCCGGCTTCGTCGACAATCGCGACCAGGCCGCTGCTGCCGTTCAGTCGGCAAAAAGCGTCGAAGGCGTGAAAGACGTCAAAAACAATCTGCAGATCAAGCCGTCCAAATAACCGGCTTTGCAGAACGGCTTCATAAGAAGCCATCAGAAAGAAACAGCCCCGTCGGCCTTGTGCCATGACAGGGCTGTTTCTCTTGGGAGAATGGCTCGCATTCACGCCCTTATCCGCATTCTTGCGCTCCCGCGCTCTTCCTTCCCTGGAGCTGTATAGCTTGCCTATCGTCTAGCGAACGCCGGACGGGCCTTCAGAGCGAAATGCGGCAAAATTGCCACATCCATCATGCAGCCTCTTCCAATACTGTATAAACATACAGTATATTTGCGTTGTCGCGGCGCTGCCGCACTTCGTCAACCACTCAGGAGGTCCCATGGCTGCAGTCCCGTCCGCTATCCCGTTTAGCTCATTGGGCGCATCGTCGACGCCGTTGTCGTCCCGTTCCGCTTCCATCGGCTCCGGCCATCCTTCGCTGGACCGCAGTCTCCCTAACGGCGGCTGGCCGACCGGTACGATGACCGAACTACTGCTCGCCCATCCTGACAGCGGTGAACTGCGCCTGCTGGCACCAGCACTGATACGCATCGTTCATGCAGGCAAGAAATTGGTGGTACTGGCACCCTCCTATATCCCGTTCGCGGCAGCGCTGCATGAACTGGGCATCGACAGCAGACACATCCTGTCCATCGAGGCAGAGCAACCTGCCGATCGGCTCGCTTCGGTAGAACAATTGCTGAAGACGAAGAATGCAGGTGGGCTGCTGTGCTGGCTGCCGGAAGCGCGTGACGACCATCTGCGTCGCCTGCAGCAAGCCGCTGCCTGCTTCGACGGACCGACTTTCCTGTTTCGTCCGCTGCCGGCACAGAATCAGCCTTCTCCCGCACCGCTGCGCCTGCTCTGCCAGCCGATGCCGGCAGGCCGGATGTCGGTCGAGATCATCAAGCGGCGTGGTCCGGTGCATCTCGATCCGATGATCCTGCCGCTGTCGTTGCCGGAAATCATGGCGAGATCGCTGCCGACGCGCACGCCAGCAACGATGGCAAGCGCAACGGCCAAACCGCTGATGTCCGTGGTACGCCCGTTACGGCCGCTGCGCGGGATTCAAACGCCCTTATCCGTCTGAGCCGCTAGGTCGCCGAGTCGTTGAACCGCCAGGCTGTTTAATCGGGATTGCCCTGCAAGGGAAGATTGATCTGCCTGACTTCCATGCGGCCATCGCGGATCTTCAGACGCTGTACGCCGGGCAGCGCAATCAGGTCGCGATCATGGCAGGCCATGATGATGCTGTGTCCTTCGGCGACCAGTGCGGGGATCAGCGAAATCACCTGCTCACGCGCGGCGCCATCGAGGTTGGCGGTCGGCTCGTCCAGCAGCAGCAGCTTCGGCGACAGCACGCGCGCGCGCGCCAGCGCCACGCGCTGCTTTTCACCGCCTGACAGGTAGTTCGGCACGCTGTTGCGAAGATGCGTGATGCCGGCCCAGACAATCGCTTCCTCGACCTTTTCCTTGATGATCTTCTTCGGCACGCCGCGCGCAGCGAGTCCATAGCCGATATTGTCGGCAACACTGGTCGAAAACATCACCGGATGCTGATGCACGTAAAGAACATCGTCGCGCATCGCGCGCGGATAGGGCGACAAGCTGACCGACTGCCCCATGAAACACACATCGGCCACATCGGCCGACTCCAGACCGGCCAGGATGCGCATCAGCGTGCTCTTGCCTGAGCCGTTCACGCCCGTCAGCACATAGGCGCGCGACGCCATGATCGACAGGTTTTCGATGTCGAGCAGGCGCCGCCGGTGAAAATTCTTCTGCAGATGCCGGATTCCGAACAGTTCCATCGATGTCTCCATCAGGCATTCCTTATCAGGCGTTTCTTGCAGGACGCGTATCGCCCTGAAGCAACAGCATTCCCGCATTGATCAGCAGCGCGATTGCGATCAGCACGATCCCGAGCGCAATGCCTTGCGCAAACTCGCCCTTGCTGGTTTCCAGCGCAATCGCAGTCGTGATCGTGCGCGTCTCGCCTGCGATATTCCCGCCGACCATCATGGCGCAGCCGACTTCCGAAATCACCCGGCCGAAGCCGTTGATGACCGCCGCCATCACGCCGAAACGTACTTCATGCAAGACCGTAAGCATCACACGCCACGGGGATGCGCCATGCACGATGGCCGTCTCCGCCAGCCGCGGATCGGCAGCCTGCACCGCCGACAGCGTAAACGCGACCAGCACCGGCAGCACGATCAATATCTGGCCGAATATGATGCCGGTTTGCGTAAACAGCCATTGCATCGGGCCCATTGGTCCCTGGCGCGACAACACCAGATAAAGCAGCAGACCGACCAGCACCGTCGGCAGCGACAGCGTCGCCTGCGCAATCCAGATGACGATGCGGCGGCCGATGAATTCACGCGTGGCGATCAGGTAGCCGATCAGCACGGCGATCGGCGTGGCGACCAGCAAGCCGACCAGGGAGGTCTTCAGCGATATCCAGATGATTTTCCAGAGCACCGGATCGCCGGAGAACAGCAGGCCGAACGCATCGCGGGTAGCGTCGATGAGGGACATGGCATCGAAGAGTGAGACGGCGGCAGGCAGTTGCCATCGTCATGTTGAACAGCCGCAATTCTAGCGCACCGTCACGGTGCGGCAAACGATTACGCGCGAGATTGCACGTGATGCGGCTGGTGAGAAGTTTTCAGGAGAATCAGGCGACGCGCAGCGAAGCGTCGAGCAGATGCGGCTCGTAGACCATTCGCTGCTTGCCCGTCACCAGCAGGAAATGGCGTCCCGTGCAGCGGGCCAGCAGCGTCATGCCGGTTTTTTCCGCGACTGCATGGCCGGTCTGCGTCGTGCCGGAACGCGAAATGAGGAAGGGAATGCCCATCTGCGCGCCCTTGATCACCATCTCGGAAGTCAGCCGTCCGGTCGTATAGAACACCTTGTCACCGCCCTGCACATCGTCCAGCCACATCATGCCGGCAATCGAATCGACGGCGTTGTGACGGCCGACATCCTCGATGAAATACAGCAGATCGCCGTCGGCCGAGAACAGCCCGCATCCGTGGACGGAACCGGCCTTCACATAGATGGAATCCTGCGTGCGTATCGTATTGACGATGCGATACAGCACCGATTGCTTCAGCCGCGCATCGGCCGGTAGCGCGATCGCATCGATCTCGTCCATCAGATCGCCGAACATCGTCCCCTGCCCGCAACCCGTGGTCACCACGCGGCGCGCAGTCCGTTGCTCGATGTCGTCGATACCGCCGCGCGTAGTCACCATGACCTTGTTTGCCGGCCAATCGACGTGGATGGAAACGATATCCTCCACGCGCTCCACCAGCCGCTGGTTGCGCAGGTAGCCGAGCGTCAATGCCTCGGGGGCTGCGCCCAGCGTCATCAGCGTGATCAGCTCGCGTCCGTCGACGAGCACCGTCAGCGGACGCTCGGCCGGAATCGAAATCGTCGAGACGTGCCGCGTCTCGTCGATCGCATCGACTTCGTAGGTCAGCTTGACCGGCGAACCGGTGAATTCTGGGCGGTACGGCATGTTTGCAGATAGTGAAAGCCGGATGACGGCGTTTCTGAAGGCGATATATGGTGCGCTGGTGTGTCAGTGTGATTTCAGGCACGACATCGAGGCACAAAAAGCAGCATGTAGAAAAGCTAATTTCCACGCTGCGCGAATATCGAATTATAGCCGGGACACCCTGTTTTTGCCCTGCGATGGTGCGGATGATCGCGCGGATTGACGGGCTTGATGGCTCGCCTGCGTAATATCGAGGATAATGCCGTCCTTATACGCATTTACGCACTTATATGCAATTTTGCTATACGCAGTTTTCTGCGTAGCGATCACGTAACCATCTTCTTCGATGAAATACCCCGCCCTGCTTCCCATCCAAGACGTTTTGTCGCGGCTCGACCAGTTCGATACCGTGATCGACGTGCGCAGCCCGGGTGAATTCGAAGAAGATCATCTTCCCGGCGCCATCAACTGCCCGGTTCTCGGCAACGACGAACGCATCAAGGTCGGCACGCTGTACCGCCACGCCGGCACCTTCGAAGCGAAAAAGATCGGCGCGGCGCTGGTCGCAAAAAACATCGCGCTGCATATCGAAACCCGTTTCATCGACCAGCCGCATAACTGGAAGCCGCTGGTCTATTGCTGGCGCGGCGGCAATCGCAGCGGCGCAATGGCCCACATCTTCGGACGCATCGGCTGGCAGGTCGTGCAGCTCGAAGGGGGCTACAAATCTTTCCGCGGACAGGTCAACAGCGATCTGGCCGTGCTGCCTTCCGGACTGCAATTCACCGTGCTGTGCGGGCCGACCGGCAGCGGCAAGAGCCGCCTGCTGCAGACGCTGGCCGCCGAAGGCGCGCAGGTGCTGGATCTGGAGCAGCTGGCCGCGCATCGCGGCTCGGTACTCGGCAACCTGCCGGCGATGCCGCAACCTTCGCAGAAACTGTTCGAAAGCCGCATTTGGCAACTGCTGCGCAGCTTCGACCCATCTCGCCCCGTCTTCGTCGAAGCGGAAAGCAAGAAGGTCGGCAAGCTGCGCGTGCCCGACGCGCTGATGGACAGGATGCGCGCATCGGCCTGCATCTCGGTCGAACTGGCGCTGCCGCTACGCGTGCAATTGCTGATGGAAGACTATCCGCATTTCGTCGCCGATCCTGAGCAGCTGAATACGCAGCTCGGCTTCCTGACGCCGCTGCACGGCAAGGAAAAGATCGCCGAATGGCAGCAGCTGGCGCTGGCCGGCCGCACGGCCGAAGTCGTGGAAGCGCTGCTGCGCCAGCATTACGATCCCGGCTATATGCAATCGATACGCCGCAATTTCAGCCTCTTCGACCAGGCCACGCCGCTGGCCTTGCCGGGCATCTCCGACAACGTCTTCCGAGAGACGAGCTCACAGTTACGCGCAGCCGAACTGGTCCATTCCTGATGCACCGATCGGCCCGCCCTGGCGCAGCCGACCGTTGCACTGTCCGCAGTACAAATCAGCAGCAACGATTAGAAGTAACAACCCGCAGCAATCACCAAACGCACTGACAACATGACCGATCTCAAGACACCCGATATTCGACTGACCTCGTTCTCGCACGGCGGCGGCTGCGGCTGCAAGATCGCGCCCGGCGTGCTGACGGAAATTCTCAAGGGAACCGGCGGCCTGCCGATGCCGAAGGAACTGCTGGTCGGCATCGAAACCTCCGATGATGCCGCCGTCTACAAGCTGAACGATGAACAGGCGCTGATCGCCACCACCGATTTCTTCATGCCCATCGTCGACGATCCGTTCGACTTCGGCCGCATTGCCGCAACCAACGCGATCTCCGACGTCTATGCGATGGGTGGCACGCCAATCATGGCGCTGGCGCTGGTCGGCATGCCGGTCAGCCAATTGCCGCCGGGCGTCATCGGCAAGATCCTGAAAGGCGGCGAGACCGTCTGCGCGCAAGCCGGCATCCCGATCGCCGGCGGCCATACGATCGATTCGGTCGAGCCGATCTACGGTCTGGTCGTAATGGGCCTTGTCCATCCGTCGAAGATCAAGCGCAATGCCGATGCACGTGCCGGCGATAAGCTCATTCTCGGCAAGCCGCTGGGCGTGGGCGTGCTGTCCGCCGCGCTGAAGAAAAACCTGCTCGATACGGCCGGCTATACGACGATGGTCGCCGCCACGACCAAGCTGAATACGCCAGGCCGCAAGCTCGCGCAGCTGGACGGCGTCCACGCGCTGACCGATGTCACCGGCTTCGGCCTGCTCGGCCATCTGCTCGAACTGGCACGCGGTGCAAAACTGCGCGCACGCATCGACATGCAGGCGGTGCCTTTCCTGCCGCAGGTCGTGTCGCTGGCAGAGCAAGGCTGCGTGACCGGCGCATCCGGGCGCAACTGGCAAAGTTACGGCCACGATGTGGCACTGGCAACGTCGGTTCCTCCACTTCAGCAAGCGCTGTTGACCGATCCGCAGACCGCCGGCGGCCTGCTGGTATCCTGCTCGCCCGAAGCGGTCGATGAAGTATTGGCGGTTTTCCGCGAGGAAGGCTTTGCCGATGCCGCCGTGATCGGCGACATGCAACAGGGCGCCGCCGGCATCGACGTCGCCTGAATCATTGCGCAGCATTTTAACCAGCCGTTTCCTGTTCTCGTTTCCTATTCTCATCAACCAGAAAGAGACCATCATGATCCGTTCCTCCTTCTTCAAGCTTCCCGTACTGGCAGCAGCATTCCTGACGACGATGGCCATCGGCCTGACGCCGGCTGCGCACGCGCAGCAGAAAGTGTTCCGCGTTTCCGCCATTCCCGATGAAGCGCCGACCGAACTGCAGCGCAAGTTCAAGCCGCTGGGCGAATACCTATCGCAGAAGATCGGCATGAAGGTCGAATTCACGCCGGTGACCGACTATGCAGCCTCGGTCGAAGGCCTGATCAACCACAAGCTGGACATGGTGTGGTTCGGCGGCTTCACCTTCGTACAGGCCAACGTGCGCAGCGGCGGCAAGATCGTCCCGCTGGTGCAGCGCGAGGAAGACGAGAAATTCCGTTCGGTCTTCATCACCACCGACAAGTCGATCAACAAGCTGGAAGACCTGAAGGGCAAGAACTTCAGCTTCGGCGCCGAATCGTCGACGTCCGGCCACCTGATGCCGCGCTCCTTCCTGCTGTCCGCCAAGATCAATCCGGACATGGACATGAAGCGCGTTTCCTATTCCGGCGCGCATGATGCAACCGTGGCAGCCGTCGCCGGTGGCAAGGTCGATGCCGGCGCGCTGAACATCTCGGTCTGGGAAAAACTGGTCGAGGCCGGCAAGGTCGACACGAGCAAGGTCCGTGTGTTCTACACCACGCCGCCGTACTTCGACTACAACTGGAGCGTGCGCAGCGACATCGATCCGGCCGTGCGCAAGAAGCTGACCGATGCCTTCCTGTCGCTGAACGCCGATACGCCGCAAGGCAAGGAAATCCTGCAATTGCAACGTGCGACGCGCTTCATTCCGACCAAGCCGGAAAATTACAAGGCCATCGAGGCAGCCGCGCGCAATGCGGGCCTGCTGAAGTAATTGCACAAAGATAGATTGATACGGATTCGTCGATGACGTTCGAGCTTCAAGACATCGCCGCGCGCCACATCGGCGCGGCGAAAAACGCCTATGCGCTGCGCGGCCTGTCGCTGCGCATCGCACAGGGAGAACAGATCGCACTGATCGGGCCGTCCGGCGCCGGCAAGACCAGCCTGCTGCATACGCTGGCCTGCGCGCTGAAACCCGAACAGGGCAGCCTGCGCGTCTTCGACGAAAATCCGTGGGAAGCACCGGGCGGCGCACGCCACGCCTTGCGCGCCCGTCTCTTTCTTGCACCGCAGACGCCGCCGCTGCCGCCGCGCCAGCGCGTCGTCAATGCGGTACTGGCGGGACGCCTACCGCAGTGGAACATCTGGCAGGCGATCCGTTCGCTGATCCACCCTCTCGATCCGGCGGCGGCCTACGATGCGCTCGCGCATTTCAACCTGCAGGACAAGCTGTACGCGCGCGTCGATCGCCTGTCCGGCGGCGAGCGCCAGCGCTGCGGCATGGCGCGTGCACTGGTATCGCAGGCCGAGGCCTTTCTCGTCGACGAGCCGCTGTCCGCGCTCGACCCGACACTCTCCGTACAGACGCTGAACGTATTGCAGCGCGAAGCGCACAATCGCAATGCCACGCTGGTCTGCAGCCTGCACCAGGTCGAACTGGCGCGCGCGCATTTTCCGCGCATCGTCGGCCTGCGCGACGGCCGCATCGTCTTCGATGCCGCCAGCGGCGACATCAGCGATGCGATGATCGCCGAGCTGTATCGCAACCGGCAGGACGAGTTGCTTCCGGCATCGTCCGACCATTCGGAAATCGCCGTTGCGGCGACGCCGCGCTGCTGATGTCCGCGCTTCATCCCTCCATTCATCCATCCGGCATGCCGCCGCGCGATCCTGCATGGCGTGGCCGCATCATTGGCTGCATCGTCTTCGTGCTGGTGTTGTGGCCGATGCTGGTGCAAGCCGAGTTCAAGCCGTGGATACTGTTCGATGCACAAAGCCTGCAGGCCACCGGCAATTTCGTCGCCAGCTTCTTCCCGCCTGCGCACTCGGCCGAATTCCTCCAGCTCGTTGCCGTATCGACGTGGGAAACCGTCGCCATGGCCACCGCCGGCATGGCGCTGGCGATGCTGGCCGCCATCCCCATGACGCTGCTGTCGACCGAGCTGCTGTCCGTCTCGCGCCTCGGCAGCGGCCGCGTGGCGCGCCTGCCGGCATGGCTGCGGCAAACGGTACGCTGGTTCCTGATCGTGCTGCGCAGCATTCCGGAACTGGTGTGGGCGCTGCTGCTGGTGCGCATCGTCGGCCTCGGCCCGACCGCCGGCGTCATCGCGATCGCGCTGACCTATTGCGGCATGCTGGGTAAGGTCTATGCCGACATTCTGGAATCGTCGGAAGCAGCCGCATCGAATGCATTGCTGCAGAACGGCAGCGGCCGCCTCGCCGCCTTCCTGTACGGTGCGCTGCCTGAAGCTGCGTCCGAGCTGCTGTCGTATACGGTCTATCGCTGGGAATGCGCGATCCGCGGCTCCATCGTCATGGGCTTCGTCGGCGCAGGCGGACTGGGTCAGCGGATGGACGAGTCGATCAAGATGATGGCCGGCGGCGAACTGTCGACCATGCTGATCGTGTTCATCCTGCTGGTGGCGGCGGCCGACGCCGTCTCCGCCCTGCTACGCAGGAGGCTGGATTGAAACCTGCATTCAAAGCCGAATTGAAGGCCGAGCGCATCCTGCCGCCTGCCCCGCGCACCCACTGGTCGAACGTGCTGCTGCTGATCGGCCTGATCGCGCTGGTCGCCGCCAGCTTTGCGACACTGCCGCTGAAGTGGCACGACTTCTTCAGCGCCGATGCAATCCGCACCACGCGCGAATTCCTGCACGGATTCATGCCGCCCGAATTGCGTCCTGCCTTCCTGACGAAAATCGCGATCGCCACTTTCGAAACGTTTGCGATGTCGGCCATCGGCACGCTGATTGCCGCGTTCCTGGGTGTACTGCTCGGCCTGCCGGCCAGCGGACGCTTCGGATTGACGGCACGGCTTGCCACGCGCGGCGTGCTGAACGTGCTGCGCTCGATCCCGGAACTGGTCTGGGCGTCGGTGCTGCTGATCGCTGCCGGACTCGGCCCGTTCGCCGGCACGCTGGCGCTGGCGCTGCATACGTTCGGCGTGCTCGGCCGCCTGTTTGCCGATGCGTTCGAGAACTGCCCGCCGCAGGCTGCCGCGACGTTGCGCATCAATGGCGCCCATCCGATTGCTGCATTCTTCTATGCGACGCTGCCGCAAAGCAGCCCGCAACTGATGTCCTACACGCTGTACCGCTGGGAAAACAATATCCGCGCTGCCGCCATCCTCGGCGTGGTCGGCGCCGGCGGGCTGGGGCAGATGCTGAAATACCATCTGTCGCTGTTCCAGATGCCGCAGGCAGCCAGCGTGATCATCGCGATGATCCTGATGGTGGGCGTGGTGGATGGATTGAGCTATCTGCTGCGCAGAATGATGACGCGTTGATCCCGGATGACCGCAACGGCAACCGGCTTCCCGGACGATGGCTGCCCTGTTAAAAAGAAAACCGCCGCATGAAAAACGCGCGCCGACGAGAGCATCGCCGGCGCGCGTTCGTACAGGAAAACGATCGGCCTATTTCTTGGCGCCTGCCGCAGGAACAGGTTTGGCATCCGCCACCCCGACATCGGCCGCAGCCAACGGGACATAGGGGCCGGGATTTGTGCACGGCGGCACCTGCGCGTTCGGTTTCGGCTTGCCCTTTTCTCTCAGATATTGTGCTGCGACGCGGTCCTGCACCAGACACAGCTTGTAGGCGGCAACCTTGCTGCTCCAAGCCGTCTTGTTCTTGGCTTCCGCAGCCTTCGCCTTGGCAGCGTCATCCAGCGGCGGCAGTTTGGCAGCAGCCGCTCCGGCAACCATCATCGCAGCCAGCGCAATCGACAATTTCGCGTTCATCTTCCTCTCCTTCCGGCTCACACGGTCTTGGTCGTCGACGTTGCCGCCGGCTTCGCTGCACCATCCTTGCTGCGCACGCGTGGCACCTTGCCGCTCTGGATATCGTCGTACCAGAGGTCGTGGTGCTCCTTCGCCCATGCATCGTCGACATAGCCGGTGCGCATCGCCTGGTAGGCGCCCTCGGTGCCCAGCGTGCCCATGTAGATATGCGCCAGTGCCGCGCTGAAGATCAGTACGGCTGCCACCAGATGAATCACGTTGGCGATTTGCATGTTGCCGCGCGTGTAGAGAATGCCAGGCACCAGCATATCCAGCACGAAGCCTGATGCGCTGACGATCACGCCGAGAAAGACCACGCCGCCCCAGAACCACAATTTCTCACCCGCATTGAAACGACCGGCATGCGCATGGCCGCGCGCACCGCCCAGATTCTTGATCCAGTCGACATCACCCCTGCCGGGGAAATTGTCACGCACGAAGATCGCGAACATCACGATCAGCGCGACGGCAAACAATGGGCCGACGAAGTTGTGCACGGTCTTGCACGCATAGGCAATCCAGCCGAACAGCGTATGCCCGAATATCGGCAAGATGACGTGCTTGCCGAACAGCATCAGCAGGCCGGTGAACGCCAGCACCAGAAAACTGATCGCCACCGTCCAGTGCGTGATGCGTTCAACCGACGTGAAGCGTTCGATCAGCCGTCCCGTGCGCGGCTCTTTCGTGCGCAACGGGCCGAATACGAAATAGAAGGCGATGATGCCGACCGCAGCGACGATGATCAGCCAGCCGCCGTACAGCGTCAGCGGACCATTGCGATACAGCCGCCACGCCTCGCCGGCAGTCGTCGCACGGGCCTGCCCCGGAAACTGCGCATGCGGCTGGATCAGCATGCCTGCCTCCAGCGCGGGCAGACTGGAATAGTGAGTCTGGCCTTCCTTGATCTGGCGATAAACCGGCGCCATGTTGCCGGGCTGCACGCGCGTACGCTCTGCCTGGTTCTGCTGCAGATAGCGGATATCTTCCGAATCCACATTCGGCAGTCCCTGCGCCGTCGGCATTGTCCCTTGAGCGGACTGCGCACTTGACTGCACATCCGGCTGGGAGCCCGATTGCGCCAGCGCTGCGCCGGACGTCAACGCCGCAAAGGACATGGCGATGGCGAGCTTGATGAACCATGGTTGTCTCATGACTATCCCCTCGCTGAGATCAGTTGCCGCCGATCTTCACGTATTCGTTCTGCGTCTGCGTTCTAGTGCGCATCTGGTTGTCCCATTCCGTCTTGTTACCCGGCGTCCAGCCCTTGGCGACGAACGGATCCTTCGCACCCTGATACGGCGGCACGTCGCCGGAATCGCGCGCATCGGCCTGCGACTGGCTCTTCTCACCGCAACCGGCCAGCACGGCCGTCGCTGCCAGCATCATGAATAGCAAACGTTTCATGGTTTCTCCTTCGCCGGTGCCTTGGCTTGCGGATTGTGCGACTGGCCGTAGGCCGTGCCCCAGCCCCACACTTCGCTGCCTTTGCCGCGATGCACGACGCGCGTGCGGAAGATGTCGGCGATCACGTCGCCGTCGCCGCCCAACAGCGCCTTGGTCGAACACATCTCGGCGCAGGCCGGCAGCTTGCCTTCGGCCAGACGGTTGCGACCGTACTTCTCGAATTCCGCCTTGGAGCCGTTTTCTTCCGGGCCGCCGGCGCAGAACGTGCACTTGTCCATTTTGCCGCGCAAGCCGAATGCGCCGTTCGACGGGAATTGCGGCGCGCCGAACGGGCAGGCATACGAGCAATAGCCGCAGCCAATGCAGATGTCCTTGTCGTGCAGCACGACGCCTTCGTCGGTGCGGTAGAAGCAATCGACCGGGCAGACCGCCATGCATGGCGCATCCGAGCAGTGCATGCAGGCGACCGAGATCGATTTTTCCTGGCCGATCATGCCGTCGTTGATCGTCACCACGCGACGCCGGTTGACGCCCCACGGCACCTCGTGTTCGTTCTTGCAGGCGGTCACGCAGCTATTGCACTCGATGCAGCGTTCCGCATCGCAAATGAATTTCATCCGTGCCATGTCAAGTCCTCCTCATCCCTGATGTCGTGCGGCTGTCGCATGCCTTATGCCCACTTTTCGATATTGCAGATCGTGGTCTTGGTTTCCTGCATCATCGTGACCGAGTCATAACCGTAGGTGGTCGCCGTGTTGACCGCCTCGCCGCGCACGATCGGATGCGCGCCTTCCGGATAGAAATCGATCATGTCCTTGCCCTGCCACCATCCGGAGAAGTGGAACGGAATGAAGGCCGTATCCTCTCCCACGCGCTGCGTGACGAGCGCCCTGACCTTCAGGCGTGCGCCAGTCGGCGTCGACACCACCACGTAATCGTTGTTGCGGATGCCGCGCGCCGAAGCCGCTTTCGGATTGATCTCGACGAAGTTCTCCTGCTGCAGTTCTGCCAGCCATGGGTTGGAACGCGTCTCTTCGCCGCCGCCCTCGTATTCGACCAGGCGGCCGGAGGTGAGGATGATCGGGAATTTCTCGTACAGTTTTTCTTCGACGTTCTTCTGCTGCAGCGACTTGTACAGCGTCGGCATGCGCCAGAAGGCTTTCTTGTCGTCGTGCGTCGGGTATTTGGCGACCAGATCCGGGCGCGTGCCGTAGATCGGCTCGCGATGCAGCGGCACGCCGTCCGGGAAATTCCAGACCACCGCGCGCGCCTTCGCGTTGCCCCACGGATGCACGCCGTGCACCTGCATGCAGACGCGCTGGATGCCACCGGAAAGGTCCGTCTTCCAGTTCTTGCCTTCGGCTGCCTTCTTCTCAGCCTCGGTCAGATCGTCCCACCAGCCCAGTTTCTTCAGCAGGATATGATCGAACTCCGGATAGCCGGTTGTAATCTCGGAACCTTTTGAGCACGAGCCGTCTTCCGCCAGCAGATTGACACCGTCCTTCTCGACGCCGAAGTTGGCGCGGAAGTTGCCGCCGCCGTCCATCATGCTCTTCGATGTGTCATACAAATTCGGCGAGCCCGGATGCTTGAGTTCCGGCGTGCCATAGCACGGCCACGGCAATCCGAAATAATCGCCGCTCAGGTCGTAGCCCGTTTCCGCGTCCTTGCCGGCCTTGCAGCGCAACGTCTTCACATCGAACATGTGCATGTTGCGCATGTGCGCTTTCAGGCGTAGCGGCGACTGGCCGGTATAGCCGATCGTCCACGAACCGCGATTGATTTCATCCAGCATCGATTCCGGTTCCGGCTCCATCATGCCGCCCTTGCCCGGCACCAGCTTGATCTTCGCAACCAGTTCCTTGCCGAAGCCAAGCTTCTGCGCGAGCTGGTACATGATCATGTGGTCGGTGCGCGATTCGAACAGTGGCTCGATGACTTTTTCACGCCATTGCAGCGAGCGGTTGGATGCCGTGACCGAACCCGACGTCTCGAACTGCGTAGCAGCCGGCAGCAAGTACACGGCGCGGTTTGGATTCAATTCCTGGCCGTCGACTTTCATCGCCGCCATTGCGGCCGTTGCCGACGGATACGGATCGATGACGACCAGCAGATCCAGCTTGTCGAATGCCTTCTTCATGTCGAGGCCGCGTGTCTGCGAGTTCGGAGCATGCCCCCAGAACACCATGGCCTTGACCGTGTTGTCCTGGTCGATGTTCTCGCTCTTCTCCAGCACCGCATCGACCCAGCGCGACACGGTCGTGCCGGATTTTTCCATCATCTCCTGCGACACGTACTGCTTCTTCACCCATTCGTAGTCGACGCCCCAGACCGCGCACCAGTGCTTCCACGAACCGGTCGCCAGGCCGTAATAACCCGGCAGCGAATCCGGGTTCGGACCGACGTCGGTCGCGCCCTGCACGTTGTCATGGCCGCGGAAGATGTTGGCACCGCCACCGGAAACGCCAATGTTGCCAAGCGCCAGCTGCACGATGCAGGAAGCACGCACCATCGCATTGCCGATCGAGTGCTGCGTCTGGCCCATGCACCACACCAGCGTCGACGGACGATTCTTGGCCATCGTCTCGGCGGCCTTGTACATTTCCGCTTCCGTCACGCCGCAGGCATCTTCCACCTTGTCCGGCGTCCACTTCATGACTTCTTCGCGAACCTTGTCCATGCCGTAGACGCGGTCGTTGATGTATTTCTTGTCTTCCCAGCCGTTCTTGAAGATGTGATACAGCAGACCCCACAGGAACGGGATATCGGTGCCCGAGCGGATGCGAATGTATTGATCGGCCTTCGCCGCCGTACGCGTGAAGCGCGGATCGACCACGATCATCTTCGTGCCGTTTTCCTTCGCATGCAGCATGTGCAGCATCGATACCGGGTGCGCTTCGGCTGCGTTCGAGCCGATGTACAACGCAGCCTTGGAATTCTGCATGTCGTTGTAGCTGTTGGTCATGGCGCCGTAGCCCCAGGTATTCGCCACGCCGGCCACCGTCGTCGAGTGGCAGATGCGGGCCTGGTGATCGGTATTGTTGGTGCCGAAGAAGGAAACGAACTTGCGCAGCAGTGCCGACTGTTCGTTGTTGTGCTTGGAAGAACCGACGAAGAACACCGAATCCGGGCCGCTGGCTTTCTTGATGCTCAGCATGCGGGCGGAAATCTCGTTCAATGCTTCGTCCCAGCTGATGCGCTGATATTTGCCGTTGACCAGCTTCATCGGGTATTTCAGCCGATGTTCGCCGTGGCCATGCTCGCGCAGCGCGGCGCCTTTCGCGCAATGCGCCCCCAGGTTAAGCGGCGAATCGAATACCGGCTCCTGGCGTACCCAGACGCCATTTTCGACGACCGCGTCGGAAGCGCAGCCGACCGAACAGTGCGTGCAGACCGTGCGGCGCACCTCCACCTTGCGGCCGTCGGCACCGGCGGCCTTGCCTCCTTCGGCTGCCTTGGCCTTCTGGATCAGGCCGACCTGCGCCGCCGCGATCCCGGCACCGATGCCGATACCCGAGCGCTTCAGGAATCCGCGCCTGTCCATTGTCGGCAAGGCACGTGCAAGACTGCCCGCGAGGCTGGAAGAAAGTCCGGATGAGACGCGTGCAGGCGCACTGCCGCCAGCAACATTGCTTTTGCGAGTCAACAGCATGGTGTCACCTCAAGTCAGATTGTGGTGGTGCGATAGTATTTTTTGACGTGCTCGGTGAGCCGATAGCTGTCGCCAGTCGGCTCGGGCGCCGCAACGGCGCTGTCGGTCAAGGCTTGGGGGGCTTGCGGAAGCAGTTTGGCGGCAGTACCAGCGGCGGCTACGGCGCCAAGTCCTGCAAAGAAACTGCGGCGGGAAAGTTTGGGTTGTTGCTCAGCCATGATCGTCTCCTGATTGAGGGGCAGGACGTAATATGCTTTTTTGAAGCTTATAACAACATGGCTGGAATTTAACACGCTTTTCACAGCTTGCATCCCTTTTTGCAATAAAAGATGCTTTTTTTCAATTCCGATGACAAGAAGATGAAATTAATTCAACGGATCATCTTGAAGTAAACGTCAGGCCATGTCGAACGCTTGCATTTCGACTTCGAAAAACCGGCGTGCCAATGCTGCCGCCAACCGATAAAACTGCGCATTCGGATGGTTTTCCACCGCTTCGCAGCAGGCCAGCACCCAGGAACGCATGTGTGTATCGAAGAATTTTTGCTGTGCCGCTAGGCTGCCATGCACGGCATCGTCGGACGTAATCAGATAGCGCATCACGTCGCACAGCGCCGCCAGGTGGTCCTCGCTCTCCGACATCGATTCACTGCGCTCCAGCCCCAGCTTCGCCAGATCGGCGCGCAATTCCGCCAGCGGCTTCTCCATCAGAAAGCCCGACAGATAGAACGATCCATACAGAAGCACATCGGGTTTGCCGACGCCGATGAACAACCCGTCATATTCTTCCCGCACTTGCGACGGTTGCGCATGCCGGCATGCAGCGGCCAGCTCGTTCCACGCCTGTTCAAGCAGGCTTTCGCCGACAGCCGGTGCTGCTGCGATCGCGTCCAGCAACGCCTGTGCCGGCGGCGCATAGAACAATGCGGCCAGCAAGCCGTAAACTTCTGCCCGCGCCGCTTCTTCGCCTTGATCCGGCGTTTCGAACGCCACCGCTTGCGCCGTGAGTTTTGCTGTCATCCGTCTCCCCTCGTATCACCGCTCTCTGTATTACCGCTTTCTTTTATTACCGCGCTTATCAATGCCGCTTCAGATCGGCAATCGTCGATTCCTGGCGGTTCGCCATCATGTCGACTACACGGCAGTCCGCGCACATCTTCAATCGGTCGGTGTTGCCCGAAAATGCGCCATGTTGCGACAGTTTCGCCACCATGTTGGCAATCATCTGCGCCGTGCCGAACGGCTTGCCGCAACTGATGCAATGGAAGGGTTGCGCCTCGTTCAGCACCACGGGCTGCCTGACAGTATCGGCAAGCGACAGGCGCGGCTTCAGCGTAATGGCATCTTCCGGACAAGTCGTTTCGCACAATCCGCACTGCACGCAATTGGTTTCGATGAAACGCAGTTGCGGCAGATCCGGATTGTCTGCCAATGCGGCTTCGGGACAGGCACCGACGCATGACATGCACAGCGTGCAGGCCTGTTTGTTCACCTGCACCTCGCCGAACGGCGCACCCGCAGGCAGGACGATTTCCTCCGGTGTGGCTGGCGCCACGCTCTTCAGGTGATCGATTGCCAATCCCAGTGTCGTCCGTTTTTCGGCAGCCACATGGAACAACGCTGTCTTTGCCGGCACTTGTGCAGGCTGCAGGGCCGCCAATGCCGAATCCAGCTCTTTCGGCGTTGCCGCCTCGATCAGCGAAAAATGGCTGCCGGCATATCCCATGCCGCTCAGGATGGTTTGCGCCACCTCCATCTGCCGCTTCAGGGCCATCATGTATTGCGGCGCTTCGCTGCCGGTCGTCAGTACAGCGATATGCGCGGCGCCATACGCCACAGCCGCCAACCAGACATCGATGCCGGTCGATGCAGTGTGGTGCAAGGCGATCGGCATTACGCGTGCCGGCATGCCGGAGAGGCTCTGCGACAGTCCGTCCTTCGCCTGTGCCGCGCGACCGAGCCGGTTGATGAGGTTCGCACCGTTTTCCTGATCGTGCAGCAGCAGCATCGGTTGCGTGCCGCCGGCCTTGCCGTACGCCCCCAGCATCGTCTGTATCCGCAAACCGATATCGGTCGCGCGCGGATAGGCGTAGGCCAGCGCGCCGGACGGACACTCCGTCGTACATGCGCCGCAGCCGACGCACAGGTTCGGATTGACCTTGATCCGATTGCCGTCGTGACTCACTGCCTCGGCCGAGCAGACGTCGATGCAGGCCGTGCAGCCGATCTGACCGTTGCGGCCATGCGCGCACAGTTTTTCCTTGTAGAGGAAAAACTTCGGCTTGCTGAACTCGCCAACCATCTGGGTCAGCTTCAGCGCATCGTCGATCTGCTTCTGCACATCCGCGCCGGGAGCAAAATAGCCTTGCGGCGGCTGATGCAGGGTCAGCAGAGATTTATCCGAAAGATCGAAGAGCAGATCGGCTACCGTATTGCGACGCGTATCGCTGCGTGCAAAATCGATGGCGCCGATCGCACCGCATGCCTTGACGCAATCGCGATGCGAACGGCATTTCGCCATGTCGATCTGATAGTCCAGGCCGATTGCCTGCTCTGGGCAAGCCGTCACGCAAGCATTGCAGCGCGTGCAGATTTCCAGGTCGATCGGATTGTCCTGCTGCCATTCCACCGTAAAAGCACCCAGCCAGCCGGTGACCGAGATCTGCCCACCGGAAAAAACCGGGAAGGTTCGCTCGGCCGGCATTTCAACATGCGTCTCTCCGGTCAGCAGCACGCTTACTTCCAGTTGATCCTGCAAGCGCCGCGCCCATGGCAAGGCACGATCTGCCGGTCCGACGATCAGGACATGGCCTTCGGAACGGTAATCGACGATCGGCACGGGCTCCGGATCCGGCAATGCGGCGGCGGCCAGCAACGCTGCCATTTTCGGCAAGGCCTGCTTCCTGTCCGCGCCCCAACCGCCCGTCTCCCGGAGATTGACGAAACGCAGCGGTGCCACGCTGCCCTTTTGCTGTGCCAGTTCGGCAAACAACGCCCTTTCCTGCGTACAACCGACGATGACGTCGTCGACGCCATCCAGCGCGCTCAGATAGGAGGTCACATCATGCCGGCACAGGTCAGTCGCTACGGGCAACGATGCGGTACCGAGCACTGCACCGATCTGTTCTGCCGCAGTACCGTCGATCGGCATGCTGCGGTTGCAATTGCATAATTTGAATGTCGTCGTCATTGGCTGGCTGGAATTGCTGGCTGATTGCGATTGCTGGATAGATTACTGCGTATGCTCCGCTTCTAGTTATCGTCCACTTTATGTGCGGCGGCATCCTGTTCTTTTGCGTACGTCGTTTCATCCTTGTCCGGCGGCTCCGTTTCGCCGGCGTCGGCTATCTGTCGTGGAGCATCGAGGTGAACGCGTTCCTGCAAATGCTGTTCCTGCGGGTCTTGCTGAGAGTCTTGCTGCGAGTTTTGTTCATGCCGCGCCTCGGCAGTATCGCCCTCGACTGCACTCGCCGGCCGATCCTCCTGCTCCGGCAAATCGAGCAAGCGCATCAGCGATGCCTGTTTGCCCGCGACCGGACTGAGCAACTCCTTTGCATGCTCCAGCGATGCCAGCATGGCCGGTGTGATCGGTTCGAATTTGGTGAAGTCCTCGATATAGACATCGAGGCCGTCCATGACATTGAAGTGCGGATCGGAAAAGAGTTTCTTCATGGCGGAACGCTTCACTGTCTCGTCCACGCCCTTTGCCATGAAAGGCGAATAATCGGAATCACGCGTCAGCCGGGCGACATCCTCCATTGTCGGCAATGGCTGTTCATCCTTGCGAATCTGCTGTCGGTCCTGCCCGTCCTGTGAAGATTGCGGAGTCTGGGGAGTTTGAGTCAGGCCCTGTCCGCCGGCAGATGATTCCGTAGTGGCCGACATATCGGCCGGCGCTTCCGATTCCTGCCGCTTCTTCGCCCATCGCGCAAAAAAATCTTCAGCCGCCATGCACCTTCTCCTCGGCGCGCGCCATCCGCTCGACACCTTCGCCGCCCTCGAACGACGGCTTTTTATGTTTGCGCTTGGGTTCGGGATGATAGTGTTCGCGCGTGAATTCAGTGAGCCATGCGATGACCTCGTCCGAAGCCGGCAGCGTATCGACACGCTCGCCGCTATCCATCTGGCGTGCGGCTTCGTTATAGGAAAGCGTGACTGTCTTGGGAACGGCAATCTCTTCGCCGTCGATCTCTTCGATGCGCCACATGATGAACCAGCACGGTTCGGGCGCGCTAATGTTCAGGAAATAACCTTCCGCTTCGCTGGAACACAGATTGAAGGAAAGGTCGTTGAAGAGCCAGAGCGTATTGGTATTGGCAGGATCGTCATGCAGACGGCGCGGCGCATGCGGGGAACCGGCCTCCCCGACGATCTCGACGGGCTGCCATTGAAAAGGTTGCCATCTGCTCGCTACCGACGTGCGTCGCATGACGACGCCGACGCGTATTGCTTCCGTCTCCATGTTTCTCCAATGCGGCAAGGCCGCCTTCGTTGCAACGATGGCGCCGCTTCGGCGCCGGAACCGCATGCCGGTCTGCGGCATACGGATGCAGGAAGATCATGTCGCGCGGGCATTTTGCCCACGCATAGAGAAACATCGCTGTTTCGGGATGAACATACCCCGAAACAGGAACAGCATCAAGCGCAGAAAATCAATCGTTCTTGACGACGATGGTCGGAAACTTCGACGACATGTCCTTCGCCTTTTCCGCCACCTTGATCGCGATGGTGCGTGCAATCTGCTTGTAGATGTCGGCAATCGGCCCTTCCGGATCGGCAATCACCGTCGGCCGGCCGGAATCGGCCTGTTCGCGAATCGACATCGTCAGCGGCAATGCACCGAGGAAATCCACGCCGAAATCCTTGCACATCTTTGCGCCACCGCCTTCACCGAAGATCGGCTCGGCATGTCCGCAGTTCGAACAGATGTGCATGCTCATGTTTTCGACGATGCCGAGGATGGGAATACCGACCTTCTCGAACATCTTCAAACCCTTGCGCGCATCCAGCAACGCGATGTCCTGCGGCGTCGTCACGATCACCGCGCCGGTTACCGGCACTTTCTGCGACATCGTCAGCTGCACGTCGCCGGTGCCCGGCGGCATGTCGACGATTAGGTAATCCAGATCGCGCCAGTTGGTCTGGTCCAGCAACTGCGTCAGCGCCTGCGTGACGATCGGGCCGCGCCAGACCATCGGCTCGTCCGGATCGATCATGAAACCGATGCTCGATACCTGCAGGCCGTAGTTTTCCATCGGCTCCATCGTCTTGCCATCCATCGTTTCCGGGCGACCGGAAATGCCCATCATCATCGGCTGCGACGGACCGTAGATGTCCGCGTCCAGGATGCCGACCTGCGCACCCTCGGCCGCCAGGGCCAGTGCCAGATTGACGGCTGTCGTCGACTTGCCGACGCCGCCCTTGCCGGACGCGACCGCGATAATGTTCTTGACGTTGGATTTCAGCTTGACACCGCGCTGCACCGCATGCGCGACGATTTCCGAATAGACGTTGGCCGTGACTGCGCCAGCGCCCTCGACGCCGCGCACTGCCTCGACCGCGGCCTTGCGGATTCCATCGATCTGGCTTTTCGCCGGATAGCCGAGTTCGACGTCGAATAGCACGTTGTTGCCATTGATCTGGATGTTTTTCGCCGAACGGCTGCTGATCAGATCCTTGCCCGTATTGGGATCGATGACGGTGGACAAGGCTGCCTTGACTGCTTCGATGGTAATGCTCATTGGTTCTCCTGATTTGATGGTGCAAGTCTAAACCAATTTGCTCCTTGTCCGCTTTGCAAGAACGTGCCGAAGACAAGTTTTCGCACCTTCCCCAGGCGACTTCGGTTCAATATCGAATTCCGCATCGAATCCCATCTCTTATTTCATGACATATCGCCATCTCCACATTGAATTTCGGCGACAAAACCGCATCTTTTCCACGAAACCGCGTTCCTTGCCGGCAAAACGGCGATCCCTGTTCGACAGTGCCAGCGCGAAACACTTACAATGTAGGCTTGACGCCTTTCCTTGCCATGACCGAAAAAATCATTCCGCTCGCCGACCAGCGGTATCTGAATCAGATACCGATCGTGCCGGCACATCTTGAAGCGCCCACCGGGCTGCTGGCGGACAAGCGTGCGCGCCCGCTACACGACTTGCGGATTTCGATCACGGACCGTTGCAATTTCCGCTGCGTCTACTGCATGCCGAAGGAAGTCTTCGACAAGGATTACGCCTACCTGCCGCACAGCTCGCTGTTGTCGTTCGAAGAAATCACCCGCGTCGCATCGCTGTTCGTCGCGCACGGCGTCGAGAAAATCCGCCTCACCGGCGGCGAACCGCTGCTGCGCAAGAACGTCGAAAAGCTGATCGAGATGCTGGCCGCACTGCGCACGCCAGATGGCCGCGAACTAGACCTGACGCTGACGACCAACGGCTCGCTGCTGGCACGCAAGGCACAGGCGCTGAAGGATGCCGGCCTGAAGCGCGTCACTGTCTCGCTGGACGCGCTCGACGATGCCGTCTTCAAGAAGATGAACGACGTCGATTTCGCCGTCACCGATGTGCTGGAAGGCATAGAAGCCGCGCACCGTGTCGGCCTGGGTCCGATCAAGATCAACATGGTCGTCAAGGGCGGCATGAACGATCAGGAAATCATCCCGATGGCGCGCCACTTCAAGGACACGCCTTACATCCTGCGCTTCATCGAATACATGGACGTCGGCACCTCGAACGGCTGGAAGATGGATGAAGTCATCCCTTCCGCCGAAGTCATCCGCCGCATCAATGCAGAGATGCCGCTCGAACCGATTGCGCCGAACTACACCGGCGAAACGGCCAATCGCTGGCGCCATGTCGACGGCAATGGCGAAATCGGCGTCATCTCCAGCGTTACGCAGGCATTCTGCAGCGACTGCAGCCGCGCCCGCCTGTCCACTGAAGGTAAGCTCTACACCTGCCTGTTCGCCACCAGCGGACACGATCTGCGCGCATTGCTGCGCAACGGCAGGAGCGACGAGGAAATCTCCACCGTCATCGCCCATCTCTGGCGCGCGCGCGACGACCGCTACTCCGAATTGCGCACGGCCAATACCGCCGAGCTGAAGGAACGCAAGGTCGAGATGTCATACATCGGCGGCTGACGCCTACCAACCTTCTTCGATTACACGATCACATGAATACCAGCCGCATCACAGGACTCATACTTGCCGGCGGACGCGGCACGCGCATGGGCACGGTCGACAAGGGATTGCAGGTTTTCCGCGGCGCGCCGATGGCGCTGCATGCGCTGATGCGCCTGGCGCCGCAGGTTGGTCATGTGATGATCAATGCCAACCAGAACATTGCGCCCTATGAAGGCTTCGGCGTTCCGGTCTGGCAGGACGAAATTACCGGTTTTGCCGGGCCGCTGGCCGGCCTGCATACCGGCCTGATGCATTGCGAAACCGATTTCCTGGTGACCGTTCCCTGCGATTCGCCGTTCGTTCCCACCGATCTGGTGGCGCGACTGGCGGCCGGCCTGGAAAAGGAAGATGCCGATCTCGCCGTGGCAGTCACCGGCGAAGGCGAAACCCGCCAGCCGCATCCGGTTTTCTGCCTGGTCAAGGCATCGCTGCTGCCGCATCTGACGCTCTACCTGCAGGAAGGCGGTCGCAAGTTCGATAAATGGTATGCATCGCTCAAAACGGCCGAAGTGCATTTCGACGATGAAGACGCCTTCCGCAACATCAACACGCTGGATGAATTGCGCAAATACGAAACGGAGTGACCGATGAATCTGCGCAATACCCGTTTCCTCCGCGACTCCGATCTTTCCGCTCTCGACGACGACATGGATAACGATTCCGCTTCTTCCCGCACGACGCTGGCTGGCGTCATCAGCTGCCTGTCTGACTATGATCCCGATGCGCTGCCGGTGCAGGATGCGCAAACCATCATCCGCCAGTTCATCGCACCGGTATCGGCCATCGAGAAAGTAGCGATCCGCAGCGCGCTCGATCGCGTTCTCGCCGCCGACATCGTTTCGCCGATCAACGTCCCCGCACACGACAATTCCGCGATGGACGGCTATGCCCTGCACGGCGCCGATCTGAAGGCAGATCAGGACGTCAAATTGAAGGTTCTCGGCACCGCCTATGCCGGCCGTGCATTCGACGGCAAAGTCGGCAGCGGCGAATGCGTGCGCATCATGACCGGCGCCGTGATGCCGGGCGGCTGCGATACCGTGATTCCGCAGGAATTCACGCGCGACGAAAGCGAATCCGGCGTGACTGTGCCCGCCGGCAGCGTCCGTGCCGGCGACAATCGCCGCTTGAAAGGCGAAGATCTAGCACAAGGCACGCCGGCGCTGCGCAAGGGCAAGATCCTGCGTCCGGCCGATCTCGGCCTGCTGGCATCGCTCGGCATTGCCGAAGTGCCGGTGCACCGGCGACTGCGCGTCGCCTTCTTTTCAACCGGCGACGAACTGCGTTCGATCGGCGAGACGCTCGACGAAGGCTGTGTCTACGACAGCAATCGCTACACGCTGTACGGCATGCTGACGCGGCTCGGCTGCGACATCGTCGACATGGGCGTCGTCAAGGACGATCCAGTCTCGTTGGAGAATGCGTTCCGCACCGCCTGCGAAAATGCCGATGCGATCATCACCTCCGGCGGTGTTTCCGTCGGCGCCGCCGATTACACGAAGCAGATGATGGCGCAGCTGGGCGACGTGACGTTCTGGAAGATCGGCATGCGTCCGGGACGTCCGATGGCATTCGGCCGCATCAGCTCGCACGGCAAGGATGCCTTCCTGTTCGGCTTGCCCGGCAACCCGGTGGCCGTGATGGTGACCTTCTATTTCTTCGCGCGCCAGGCCTTGCTGACCATGATGGGCGCCTCGGAAGAACAGACCCCCATGCCAGTGCAGGTTCGCTCGAAAGCGGCGATCCGCAAACGCCCCGGCCGCACCGAATTCCAGCGCGGCATCCTGAGCATTGCCGAAGACGGCGTGCGCGAAGTACGCATCACTGGCTCGCAGGGTTCGGGCGTATTGCGCTCGATGTCGGAAGCCAATTGCATGGTCGTGCTGGAGCACGATCGCGCCGAAGTGAAGGCTGGCGACATGGTGAGCGTGATCCTGTTCGATGGCTTGATCTGACGCTTGATCCAACGGAGATCGCCGCCATCTGTTCATCGAGCAGATGAAAGGAGCGCGACATGAGCAAGAAGAAGTGCTGCAAGAGCAAGAAGCCCTGCAAGGATTGCCCGCGCAATAAAAAGAAGAAGATCGGAGCGATTGGCCTTGGTACGGCCAATGCTGAAGACAAATCCTGGAAAATACTTGCCTGGAGCCGCTGCTTCGATCAGTAGCTGCCGATGACGGAAAAAATACGGCTCTCGACAGACTGGAGAATCGACGGCGGCATGCCCGTCATTTATTGCCAAAAAACAACCGCTTTTCCGCCGTTTGGATTATGCTGTTCCAAAAATATCCGCACAGGATAGGTACGGCTCGGACTGCCAGCGGCTTCGTCAATCATGCGCGATGCAATCCGGCACAGTAGTGTTATCGGGAGAACACTATGTCTGGACAAGCGGTATCCGGAACCGGCGCCACGCAGGAACTCGCGCGCCCCGTCAACATTCCCCCTCGCCCCGCCCTGCTCATCGCGCTGCAACACGAAATCACCAGGGATGAACCGCACATCGGAAAAATCGCGCGACTGATCAATCGCGATGTCGCGATCGCCGGCAACCTGCTGGCCATCGCCAATTCCGCCATGTTCAATCGGGGCCGGCATGTCGAAACGATAGAAGGTGCCATTTCCATGATCGGGCTGAATCATTGCCACGCCTTGCTGACACGTCTGATGGCGCGTCGCGTACTGGCCCACGGCAGAATGATGCTGCCGCGCTTCTGGGATGTATCGGAAAAGCGCTCGTGGGGCATGCTGCACGTGGCAAGCAAGATGCGCATCGCATCACCGGAAGCGGCGCATAACTTCGGCCTGTTTTCCGATATCGGCATTCCGTTGATGATGGCCTCGTTTCCGTCTTACCCTGAGACGCTGCTGCTGGCAAACCGTATGGAAACCTGCGGCTTCGTCCAGCTGGAAAACCAAAGGCATCGCATCAACCATGCAGTGGTCGGTGCCATGCTGGCCGAACACTGGAATATCGATGCCGACATCGTGCTCGCTATCCGCAAGCACCATTCATCCGACGTGCTGGACGATGACGCGGTATCGGACTCAGTGCGTCAACTGATCGCCGTACATCTGGTCGTGGAAAAGGCCGTTCAGGATTTCCGGCATGCCGTCTCCGGCGAATGGAACAGCCGCGGCACGTTGGCAATGGCGGCCCTGCGATTGTCGGACAGCGACGTCCAGGCATTATGCGAGGAACTGCAGACGCTGTTCCTCAGTCCCGGCTTTCGCTTCCCGCGATGAAGCGCGAACGAAGTGTTCGCGGTATCCGCCGGCCTTGTGAATGACGCTGCAAATTACAGTTTGCCGGCCTTCTTCAGGCGGTAGGTCAATCCCTCGACGATATCCTTGTGGCCGCCCTGTTGTGCAAAATCGATGGCCGTCATGCCGGCATCATTCTTCAACGTCGCATCTGCGCCGGCATCCAGCAGCAGCTTGACGGTCAGGATATGGCCGCCGCGTGCCGCCATCATGATCGGCGTCGTATTGTTCGGCGATTTCGCGTCGAGATCGGCATCCTTGTCCATCAGCATCTGCACGATCTCGTTGTCGCCCGACGCTGCGGCGTAATGCAGCGGCGCCCAGCCGCTGCGATTGACCTGCGCGCCCTTCGCCAGCAGCATGCGTACTGCCTCGCGATTGGCCTTGTAGGCGGCGATCATCAGCGCCGTATCGCCGTTCTTGATGCCGTAATTGATATCGGTTCCCGGCGTATCGAGCAGCAGCTTGAAGACCTTCATCGAATCTTCGCGCAGCGCCAGAATCATGCCTGTATCGCCGCGATCCGGCTCCACCGTATTCGGATCGAAGCCGCGGCGCAGCAACTCCTTGACCGTATCCGCGTCGTCGTTCTGTGCCGCCTGGAAATAATCGTCGTAGGAGCCTGCATACGCCGGCATCGCCGTAAAAGCCAGCAGCGCCAGCGCAACCAGAAAAACTTTGCGCATGCCGCCAGCCAAGGAAAGAAAAAACGGTGGGGAAACCATCATCGCGCGATCTTGAACAGGTTGAAGAAATTATCGGTCGTCTGCCGTGCCACTTCATCCACCGCTACGCCCTTCAGCGTCGCCACGAATTCCGCGACGTGGCGCACCAGCGCCGGCTCGTTCATCTTGCCGCGAAACGGTACCGGCGCCAGATACGGCGAATCGGTTTCGATCAGCATTTTTTCCAGCGGCACCTCACGCGCCACGGCCTGCAGTTCCTTCGCACTCTTGAACGTGACGATGCCGGAAAACGAGATATAGAAGCCCAGCTCCATCGCCGCCTTCGCCACTTCCAGCGATTCGGTGAAGCAGTGCATGACGCCTGCAGCGCCGCCGTCGGCAATGCCGGCCCCTTCTTCACGCAGGATGCGGATCGTATCTTCGGAAGCGGAGCGCGTATGAATGATCAGCGGCTTGCCGGTCGCGCGCGAGGCGCGAATATGCGTGCGAAAACGTTCACGCTGCCATTCCAGATCGCCTTCCAGTCGATAGTAATCGAGTCCGGTCTCGCCAATGGCGACAATGCGCGGATGCTGCGCCAGCCGGACCAGTTCGTCGACTGACGGCTCCGGCGTGTCTTCATAATCGGGGTGCACACCGACCGACGCGTAGACGTTCGGATGCTGCTCGGCCAGCTTCAGCACGTCAGGAAAAGTCGGTAGATCGCAGGAGACGCACAGCGCATGGCTGACATCGTTCTCGTCCATCCGCGCCAGGATTTCCGGCATGCGGGCGGCCAGTTCGGGGAAATTGATGTGGCAATGGGAATCGATATACATGATCCCGCCATTGTACGCGCCTGCCGCTTGCGCCGTTATGCTGCCATGTCATTACGCCGCCGATGCGGCGCGGCAAGCACAGAAAAACGGGCGAACGGGATTACAGCGTATGCGTCGCGCGTGACGAGCCGAGCGCGGAACCGAGCAGTTCCTCGATGCGCTGCCTGACGCGCTGACCGCTCTCGTCGGCCGAGAACTGCACGCCTATGCCCTGCGCCTTGTTGTTGTTCGCACCGGCCGGTGTGATCCACGCGATCTTGCCGGCGATCGGATACTTGGCCGGATCGTCCATCAGCGTCAGGATCAGATAAATTTCATCGCCGACCCGATAGGCCTTGGTGGATGGCACGAAGATGCCGCCGTTGGCGAGGAAAGGCATGTAGGCCGCGTACAGCGCAGATTTCTCCCGGATCGGCAGCGACAGCACCGAAGGCCGGACGGCGGCACTTGCAGCTGCATTCGGTGTTTCTGCCATGTCTGTCTCCCCAGAAAATTCTTTGTGCCGATAACGATCGATCAGCGCTTGTCAGCAATCGCGTCAGGAAAAGAGCTTCGCGTAATCGAGAAGCATGTCCTCGACGAAAAGCCGCGGCGCCAATGGATGCTCGGCAATTGCGCGACGTTCGCCGACGCTCTTGATCGCCTGCAGCAGCGCCGCTGTCTCGGCACGCGCGGCCAGCGCGCCTATCTCCTTGCCGTAGCGCGGATAGTAACGGATTGTGCCGGAAAGTTTGACGGAAAGCACGTCGTACAGCCAGCGCTGTTGCCATGCCACCAATGCGGCAACCGGCGTCTTCTGCAATCGTTCGGCCGTGCGCAATGCCGTGTCGATACCCGGCTGCGCCAGCTGCCGCAGCAGATCGTCCATCGCCTCGCGGCTGTCGTCCTGCGATGCGTCGAACGCCGCCAGCGGCGCACCACCCTGCTCGGCCAGCCAGCCTTCTGCATCCTTCACTTTCTGTTCCTGCAACCATTGCAGCGCCTGTTGCCGATCCGGCATCGCCAGCGCGAACTTGCGGCAGCGCGACAGGATGGTCGGCAGCAGGCGATCGAGGCTGTGCGTGATCAGCAGGAAGACAGTCTGCGGTGGCGGTTCTTCCAGCATTTTCAGCAGTGAGTTGGCCGACGCCGTATTCAGCGCCTCGGCCGGATGCAGCAGGATCACGCGCATGCCGGATCGGTGCGTGGAAACGTTGATGAAATCGCCCAGCGCACGCACCTGTTCGATGCGGATGTCCTTCGAAGGCGCCTTGGTCGATTTGGATTTCTTCGTCTCGCCTTCCTCGTCGCCGTCGGACTCGTCATCCTCCAATGCTTCAGGGCGCACGCGGCGATAGTCGGGATGACTGTACTGTGCAAACCAGCCACAGGCCGCGCAACTGCCGCAGGCGTGACCGTCGACCGTCGGCGTTTCGCACAGTAGCGCCTGTGCGCAAGCTTCGGCGAAAGTCGTCTTGCCTATGCCTTCCGGCCCGTGAAACAGGATCGCATGCGGCAAACGTGCACGCAGCTGCTGCCATTGCCGCCAGGCCGTCTGCTGCCATGGATACAGCATGTCTTTCATGCAAGCAGTTCCTCAAGGAGTACACGCAACTGCTGCTGGATGACATCGATAGGCTGTGTGGAATCGATGACGCGAAAGCGTTGCGGAAATTCGGCGGCACGACGCAGATATTCGGTGCGCGTGGCGTCGAAGAAATCCGCCTTTTCCTGCTCGAACTTGTCCAGCGTGCGTGTGGCATCCAGCCGCGCGCGCGCCACGTCCAGCGGCACATCGAACAGCAGCGTCAGATCGGGCTGCAGATGCGGATGCACCCATTGTTCGAGTGCATTCAGCTTGTCGCGCGCCAGCCCCCTGCCGCCGCCCTGATAGGCGAAGCTGGCATCGGTGAAGCGGTCGGAAATCACCCAGTCGCCACGTGCCAATGCCGGCTCGATCACCTGTGCGATGTGTTCGCGCCGCGCGGCGAACATCAGCAACGCCTCGGTTTCCAGATGCATCTTCTCGTGCAACAGCAGATTGCGCAGCGATTCTCCCAGCGCTGTGCCGCCCGGCTCGCGCGTAACGACGACCTGCTTGCCCAAGGCACGCAGCGCATCGGCCACGAATGCCAGGTGCGTCGATTTGCCCGCGCCGTCGATTCCTTCGAAGGTGATGAATTTCGCGTCGTTCATGGTGGTTGCGGATCGCCTTTTACTGTCCCAGGCGGCGCTGGTATTTGTTGACCGCGTTGTTGTGGTCGGCCAGGTTGGACGAGAACTGACTGGTGCCGTCGCCGCGCGCGACAAAGTACAGCGCGTTGCTATTGGCCGGATGAAAGGCTGCATGCAGCGATTCAGCCCCCGGCAATGAAATCGGCGTCGGCGGCAAACCGGGGCGTGTATAGGTATTGTGCGGCGTATCCGTCAACAGATCGCGCCGACGAATGTTGCCCTTGAAACTGTCGCCCATGCCGTAAATGACGGTCGGATCGGTCTGCAACGGCATGCCGACGCGCAGGCGGTTGACGAAGACGGCAGCGATCATGTCCCGCTCCGATTTCCGGCCGGTTTCCTTTTCGATGATGGAAGCCATCGTCAACGCCTGGTATGGCGTCGCATACGGCAGCGACGGATCGCGCTGCTGCCATTCGGCATCCAGCTTCTTCAGCATCAACTTGTGCGCCTGCCTGAAGATCTGCAGATCGCTGGAGTTCTTGGCGAACATGTAGGTATCCGGATAGAACAACCCTTCCGGCAACGTGTATTCGGAAGAAACCTTCGCCATCAGTTCGCGATCGCTCATGCCGAGCGTTTCATGTTTCAGACCTGGGTGCGCGTTGATCTCGGCACGCATCTGCGCAAACGTCCAGCCCTCGATGATGACCAGCGCTTCCTGCGCAAACTCGCCACGCACCAGTTGCTGAATCAGGCGCAGCGGCGACGTGCCCGGCTTCAATTCGTAGGTACCAGCCTTCAGCTTGGTGCTATTGCCGGTCAATTGCGCCAGCGCAGTGAGCATCATCGGATGGGTCGGTACGCCGGCATTCTCAATCTGCCGCATGCTGCTGCGCAAGCTGCTGCCGGAAGCGATGGTGAATTCGATCGGAGGCTGGCCTTCGTCGAGGATGGGACGTTGCGCCCAGTAGCCGAACGCTGCGGCGACGATCGCCAGCAGGACCAGCAGCTTGAACAGTTTTTTAATCAAATCGGAACTCTGCAAGAATCGAAAACGGCACGGTGTAACCGGCGGCACAAATCGGCCGTCGCCGGACGCATTTTCACCACGCCACTATAATCAGACCCTAATGATAATCGCTGAACCCGGCCTGACTCCAATTTATTGCTGAAATCATGACTCCCTGGCTAGACTTCCTCGCACAGCGCGGTGCGCAATTCAGTGCCGACACGGTGCCGCAACTGCTGTCGTTCGGCAACGGCAGCGCCACGGAAACCGCGCGCACCAATTTCATCGCGCCGTTGACCCATCTGGGCCTGATTGCCGCCACCGGCGACGAAGCCGCGCATTTCCTGCACAACCAGCTGACCAACGACGTCGAGCATCTGGACACGGCGCAAGCGCGCCTGGCCGGCTATTGCTCGCCGAAGGGACGCCTGCTCGCCAGCCTGCTGATCTGGAAGAATGCCGACGGCATCCTGCTGCAGATTCCGCGCGAGATTCAGCCGGCCGTACAGAAGCGCCTGCAGATGTTCATCCTGCGCGCCAAGGCGAAACTGGCCGACGTCGGCGACGAATACGTGATGCTCGGCCTCGCCGGCCCGGCCGCCGCCAGCGCATTGCTGCCGTGGTTCCCGGAATTGCCGCTGGCGATCTACGACAAGATCGATACCGAAGCCGGCACGTTGATCCGTCATCCGAATGCCTTCGGCATCCCGCGCTATCAATGGATCACGACACCGGCGCTGGCGATGCAGGCTTGGCCACAACTATCCGCCGTGCTGCAGCCGGCCGCGCCCGATGCATGGCAGCTGGCCGACATCGAAGGCGGCGTGCCGCAAATCACGGCAGCGACGCAAGAGCAGTTCGTGCCGCAGATGATCAACTTCGAACTGATCGGCGGCGTCAATTTCAAGAAAGGTTGCTATCCGGGACAGGAAATCGTCGCGCGCAGCCAGTATCTGGGCAAGCTGAAACGCCGCATGATGCATGCGCGTGTGGAAGTCGCCGACGTTGCCGCCGGTACTGAAATCTTCTCGGCAGACGATCCCGGCCAGCCTTGTGGCATGGTCGTCAATGCCGCGCGTGCCAATGCGCAGAGTTTCGACTGCCTGATCGAGATCAAGCTCGCCTCCGCCGATGGCGAAGTGCGCCTGGGTTCCGCCGACGGCCCGCCGCTGTCGTTCCAGCCGCTGCCCTATCCGTTGACGGACCCGGCCGCCTGAGCCGTCGTCTGCAGCATCGACCGGAATCACGGAAAATAGGCATGGACCTTTACATCTACTACCGCGTGCGCACGGCCGATGCCGATGCCTTTCAGCGCAAGGCCGTCGCCATGCAGCAGATGCTGAAACGTCAATACGGCGTCGATGCCGCGCTCAAGCGCCGGCCCGATGCGAAGGACGGCCTGCATACGTGGATGGAAGTCTATCCAGCAGCCGAATCGGATTTCGCCGGCAAGCTGGAACAGGCTGTCGCAGAAAGCGGGTTGCTCGCCTTCATCGACGGCCCGCGTCATACGGAACAATTTGTGGATTTATCGACATGTGTCTGATCGTCTTTGCGTGGCGCGTACTGCCCGACATGCCGCTGCTGGCAGCCGGCAATCGCGACGAGTTTTATGTGCGCCCGGCAGCAGTCGCCGGCTGGTGGCAGGATCACCCGAACATATACGCAGGACGCGACCTGCAAGGCGGCGGCACCTGGATGGGCATCACGCGCGACGGCCGCTTCGCCGCCATCACCAATATCCGGGCGCCATCCGAAATGCGCGCCGACCGTCCGTCGCGCGGCGAAATCGTGCGCAACTATCTAGCCGGCAATGCCTCGCCTGCCGACTATGTGCAGACGCTGGCTGCACAACAGATCGATTACAACGGCTACAACCTGCTGATCGGCAATCAGGACGAGCTGATCTGGTATTCGAATCGCGGCGACGGCGACGAACGCAACGGCAAGCCGCTGATGTCCGGCATTTACGGTTTGTCGAATTCGCTGCTCGATTGCGCGTGGCCCAAGGTCGTGCGCACCAAGGCGCAGTTCTCCAGCCTACTGTGCCAGGGCGCGCCGGAAGACGCCTATTTCGAAATGCTGTCCGACACCACCTGCGCCTCCGACTGCCGGCTGCCGCAGACCGGCATTCCGCTAGAGCGCGAACGGTTGCTGTCGGCCGTTTGCATCGAATCGCCGGACTACGGCACGCGCGTCTCGACACTGGTGCGCCTACAGAACGGCTGTCCGCCGCTGCTGATCGAGCGGCCGGCCATGCCGATGTCTGCACCGGTGCAGGAACGTGCGCACGGGCGCTGCATGCGGGGCATCTGACGCATCTACCGCCTCAGATATGTGAAATCAGATATTCGGACGTCAATCCGGTATTTAACTGTCCGGCGCTGCCTGTTCAGCGTTTAAGTCTGGCGCGCAACAGTTCGCGCACATGCGGCGCTTCTTCGTAGGGATCGTAGGGATTGCGCTGCTGCAGCACGTCTTCCATGCGCTTGCGCACCTGTACCAGCGGTTCCTGTTCCGAGTAGATGTAGAAACGGTCTTCGCGTATCGCATCGAAGGTCAGCTCGGCCACCTGCTCCGCCGATACCCTGCCGGATGTCACCGCTTTTTCCGTGAAGCTTTGCGCTGCACGCTGGCTGACGGTCAACACTCCTTCGTTCGACATCGCCGCCGGTCGGTTACGCGCCGATTGATGAATGCCGGTCGGCACGAAATACGGACACAGCAGCGACACGCCGATCGGCGCCTCGACGATACGCAAATCCTGAAACAGCGTTTCCGTCAGCGACACTACCGCGTGCTTGGACACGTTATAGACACCCATCGTCGGCGCATTCTGCAATCCTGCAACCGATGCGGTATTGACGATGTGGCCGCGATAAGCAGGATCGTTCTTCGCGCATGCCAGCATCAGCGGCGTGAAGATGCGCACGCCGTGGATCACGCCGAACAGGTTGACGCCCAGCACCCATTCCCAGTCCGCGGCCGAACTTTCCCACACCAGTCCGCCGGTTCCGACGCCGGCATTGTTGAACAGCAGATGCACGGCACCGAAGCGCACCATCGCCGCATCGGCCAGCGCCTGCACCTGTGCGGGTTGCGATACGTCGCACGGAGAGGCCAGCACGTCGGCGCCCTGCTGCGTCAGTTCATCCGCTACCTGCATCAGCGTATCCTGCTGCACATCGGCCAGCACCAGTTTCATGCCGAGCGCGGCGCCCTGCTGTGCGAAGGCGTGACCGAAACCGCTGGCGGCGCCGGTGATGACAGCGACCTTGTTATGAAAGTCCTTCATGCCAGTTTCTTCGCGACGTCGTTGCGGCGGATGAACTTGAACGTACCGGTCGCCTTCGCCACCAGCCTGTCCTCGTTCCACAGTTCGCCTTCACAGAAGTAAATGCTGGACGACGCATGCATGACCTTGCCCTTCGCCACCAGTCGACTGCCTTCGATGCCGCCCGGCTGCATGAAGCTGGTCTTCATTTCGATCGTGACGCCGCTGCGGATTTCCGGGTCGAGCGAGCGTCCCGCCAATGACATCACGTTGTCCAGCATCGTCATCACCACGCCGCCATGCGCGACACGCCAGCTGTTCAGGTGGCGTTCCTGCAGCGTCAGCTGTACCTGTGCGGTACCGGCATTCGATTCGACCACTTCGATGCCGAGTTCCTGCAAAAAGGGAATGAGAACGGGAGAAGGTGCAGCGGGATTCGTCATTGGAACTGTCGTCTGAAAAATGCCGCCATTGTAAAACATGCGGGTGGAAAGACCGGCGATCCCGGGCTGCACGCCTTTCGCTCCGCATTCCTCGCAAACTGTTTTTCCGACGTAAGCGCCACGTAAGTTTCACGCAAGTATCGCGTAAGTTTCGCGTCGCACACTCCGCATGCGACCCGGTGCGCGGACATATTGCGACGCGCTCCCTTATAACGATTATATGGAGGACGATCATGGCGACAGCATCCACACCTGCACGCGGGATCACGGCGGAGGAGCGGAAGGTCATTTTCGCTTCATCGCTGGGTACCGTTTTCGAATGGTATGACTTTTACCTGTACGGCGCGCTGGCGGGCATCATCGCCAAGCAGTTCTTTGCCGGCACCGATCCCAACACGGCTTTCATCTTCGCACTGCTGGCTTTCGCGGCGGGTTTCATCGTGCGTCCGTTCGGCGCCATCGTGTTCGGCCGGCTGGGCGACATGATCGGCCGCAAATACACCTTCCTCGTCACCATCGTGATCATGGGCTCGTCGACCTTCATCGTCGGCCTGCTGCCCAATTACAATTCGATCGGCATTGCTGCGCCAATCATCCTGATCGCACTGCGCATCCTGCAAGGCCTGGCGCTGGGCGGCGAATACGGCGGTGCCGCAACCTACGTCGCCGAACATGCACCGCAAGGCAAGCGCGGCGCCTTTACGTCGTGGATTCAGACCACGGCCACGATGGGCCTGTTCATGTCGCTGCTGGTGATTCTGGGAACGCGCAATGCCGTCGGCGAAGAAGCCTTCGCCGACTGGGGCTGGCGCATTCCGTTCCTGCTGTCGGTCTTCCTGCTCGCCATCTCGGTGTGGATTCGCATGTCGATGTCCGAATCGCCGGCATTCATGAAGATGAAAGCAGAAGGCAAGACGTCGAAAGCGCCGCTGAGCGAATCCTTCGCCCGCTGGAAGAATCTGAAGATCGTCATCCTCGCGCTGATCGGCCTGACCGCCGGCCAGGCCGTCGTCTGGTATGCCGGCCAGTTCTACTCGCTGTTCTTCCTGACACAGACGCTGAAGGTCGACCTGTCGACCGCCAATCTGCTGATCGCCGCCGCGCTGCTGCTGGCCACGCCGTTCTTCGTGATCTTCGGCACGCTGTCCGACCGCATCGGCCGCAAGCCGATCATCATGGCCGGCTGCCTGATCGCGGCGCTGACCTACTTCCCGATCTTCAGCGCGCTGACGCACTATGCGAACCCGGCGCTGGAAAAGGCACTGAAGGAATCGCCGGTCGTCGTGACGGCCGATCCGAAAACCTGCCAGTTCCAGTTCAACCCGACCGGCACGAAGAAATTCACGTCGTCCTGCGACATCGCGAAAGCCAAGCTGGCTGCCGCTTCCGTCGCCTATACGAACGTCGATGCCGCACCGGGTACGGTCGCCACCATCAAGATCGGCGACACGCTGCTGACCTCGTATGATGCCGCCGGCCTGTCGAAAGAGGATGCCGCCGCCAAGGACAAGGCTTTCGCGAAGGAACTGGGCGACGCCATCAAGGCGCACGGCTATCCGACCAAGGCCGATCCCGATCAGATCAACTACGGCATGACGCTGCTGCTGCTGTTCATCCTCGTGATCTACGTGACGATGGTGTACGGCCCGATCGCCGCGATGCTGGTCGAGATGTTCCCGACGCGTATCCGTTACACGTCGATGTCGCTGCCGTATCACATCGGTAACGGCTGGTTCGGCGGCCTGCTGCCGACCACATCCTTTGCGCTGGTTGCCTACAAGGGCGACATCTACTACGGCCTGTGGTACCCGATCGTCATCGCACTGATCACCTTCGTGATCGGCATGCTGTTCATACGGGAAACCAAGGACAACGACATCTACGCCAACGACTGATCCCATTCCCGTCCTTCGGGAATGCTCCGCTGCCGCACGATGCTGTGCGGCAGTTTTTTTTGCGCTTTATTTTGAGCTTGACGATCGTGTGCTCCGTACATCTGTTCGCATCCTTCTATACTTCTGCGCACTTTTCGCGCATCTCTTGATTAACGCGATTTCCATATGGAAAGAACTGCGATGGCGCTGTCCAAACTGCGCAGGATTTGCTATTGTCTGGATGCTAACGCCTCAACGGCTCACGTCGACATCTCATGAATCAAAGCAACAACCTCCTCCGCCGCATCGGCACCCCTCTTTCTTCTTCCGCAACAAAAGTCATGCTGCTCGGTTCCGGCGAACTCGGCAAGGAAGTCATCATCGCGCTGCAGCGGCTCGGCGTCGAAGTCATTGCCGTCGATCGCTATCCGGATGCGCCCGGCCACCAGGTCGCGCATCGCGCACACGTGATCGACATGACCGACGGCGCACAACTCGCCGCGCTGATCGACAAGGAAAAACCTGATCTGATCGTGCCGGAAATCGAAGCCATCGCCACCGCCACGCTGGTGGAGCTGGAAAAGGCCGGCCGCGTGCAAGTCGTGCCAACCGCGCGTGCCACCTGGCTGACGATGGATCGTGAAGGCATCCGCCGGCTCGCCGCGGAAGAACTCGGCGTACCGACCTCGCCTTACCGCTTCGCCGACAATCTCGAAGAGCTGCAGCTGGGCTGCACCGAAGTCGGTTTTCCCTGCATGGTCAAACCGGTCATGTCGTCGTCCGGCAAGGGACAGACGCGCGTCAATGCACTGGAAGAAGTCGAAACCGCCTGGGAGAATGCAGCAGCCGGCGGCCGCGTCAATGCAGGCCGCGTGATCGCCGAAGGCTTCATCGATTTCGATTACGAAATCACGCTGCTGACGGTGCGCGCAGTCGGCGCAGACGGCAAGGTGGAAACGCAATTCTGCGAACCGATCGGTCATCTGCAGCAAAGCGGCGACTATGTCGAATCATGGCAGCCGCAGGCGATGCCGCCCGCTGCATTGCAGAAGGCGCAGGACATCGCGCGCCGCGTGACGGACAATCTCGGCGGCCTCGGCCTGTTTGGCGTCGAACTGTTCGTCAAGGGCGATCAGGTCTGGTTCTCCGAAGTCAGCCCGCGTCCGCACGATACCGGCATGGTCACGATGGCCAGTCAATATCAGAGCGAATTCGAGCTGCACGCAAAAGCCATCCTCGGCTTGCCCGTCAACGCTGCGCTACGCACGCCGGCCGCCTCGGCCGTGATCTATGGCCGGCACGATGCCAAAGGTATCGCCTTCGAAGGCGTGGCCGATGCCTTGCGCATCGAAGGTAGCGATATCCGCCTGTTCGGCAAGCCCGAATCCTTCGTCAAACGCCGCATGGGTGTCGCGCTGGCCGCTGCGCCCGATGTGGACACAGCACGCAGCCGGGCACGCCAGGCCGCCGCGCTGGTCAAGCCGGTCACTGCAGATCGATGAATGCGCCGCTGCTGCATACGCCCCGCGCGCCGATCGTCCTCACCGGCAACGATATCTTTCGTACCGCGTCGCTACTGCTGTATGTCACGCTGCTGTTCCACATTCTGCTGCTGCTCTATTCCAGCCACCTGACGCTGTCGCGCCCCGCGCTGTTCGCGATCGCCCTGCTGCCGCCGCTGCTGCTCACCGCCTTTGTGCGCCACTTCCGTCCGCGCAACACCTTCCTGCATTGCGAGAGTTTCCTGCTGGTCGAAATGTCGGCCGCCACTTTCGTCATCGTCGTGCTGGCGCTACTGGATCGCAGCGCGGCATTGCCGATGCCATGGCTGATCGCGGTCGCCGGCATCTTTCCGCTGGTGCTGAGCAACCGCATCGCCATCGGCGCCATCCTGATCCTGGCTTTCCTGGGCTATCGACTGAACGCCTATCTGGGCGCCGCCGTCGGCGAATGGCTGCCGAATTTCTTTGCCACCGTCTGCATCGGCTGGCTGGCATTGCTGTTGTCGCGCACGCTGAACCTGAATCGCGTCGCGCTGAATCAGGCCCGCACCAACGAACGTCGCTTCAATGCGATCGCGCGCCTGACGCGGCACGTCTTCATGATCACCGATGCGAACTACCGTGTGCAGTTCGCCAATCCTGCAATGCAGGAAGTCGTCGGCTATACGCCGGAGGAAATCATCGCCGGCAGCGTCCGGCCGGAACTGCATCCGGACGATGAGAAAGAGCACAAGGAAAAGCTGCGCTATTTGCGCGACACGCCGCATGCGACGATCTTTTCGCGCCATCGTGTGCGCCATCGCGACGGCCACTGGATCTGGCTGGAAACCTGCGGCTTCAACATGCTGCACGATACGGCGATCAACGGCCTCGTCTTCAGCATCGAGGACATCACGCTGCGCAAGGACGTCGAGCTGAAGCTGCAGGAAGAAACCGCGCTGCTGCGTTCCGTGCTCGATCTGAACCCGGCGATGATCTATGCCAAGGATACCGAAGGTCGCTTCACGATCAGCAACCTGAGCTTCCAGAAACGCTTCGGCTTTTCCAGTGAAGAGGAAATGCGCGGCAAGACCACCCACGATCTGTGCCTGAAAATGGCGAACGACGAGGACAAGCGCAGCGCCGAAGAAATCGCCGACGAAGTGCGGCAGCAGGACGTGCAGATCATGCAAAGCGGCAAGCCGATGCAGGACATGGAAATGCAGGGCTTCTGGCGCAACGATCTGGACCGCTGGTTCCAGACCAGCAAGTATCCGCTGCCCGACGCGAAGGGCCGCATCATCGGCGTGCTCGGCGTCACGCGCGACATCACCGAACACAAACAGTACGAATCGCGCATCGCCTATCAGGCCTTGCACGACATGCTGACGGGGCTGCCGAATCGCCGTCATCTGACCAACACGCTGCAGGCCGCGATGGCCACCAGCCGGCAGAATCAATCCAGCCTGACGATGCTGTTTCTCGATCTGGACTTCTTCAAGAGCGTCAACGACACGCATGGCCACGATTTCGGCGACAAGTGCCTGGTCGAAGTCAGCCGGCGTCTGGTCGCCACGCTGCCACAGAAGGATTTCGTCGCCCGCTTCGGCGGCAACGAATTCGCGATCCTGACCAATGCCTCGCTGGCCGAAGCCGCGGTCAAGGCCAACGCCGTCATGCGCGCCGTCTCCGAGCGCGTCGTCATCGACGACGTCGCCGTCAAGATCCAGACCAGCATCGGTATTGCACAATTGAACGCCGATCATCATGCGCCCGCCGATCTGGTGCGCGATGCCGATGCCGCGATGTACCAGGCCAAGGAACGCGGCCGCAACCGCATCGAAATCTACGATGCCGCATTGCAGAGCAAATCGACCAAGCATGCGCGCATGGACGTCGCATTGCGTTTCGCGCTGGAACGCAACGAGCTGTCGGTCGCCTGGCAGCCGAAAGTATCGCTGAAGGACGGCAAGGTAAAAGGCTTCGAGCTGCTGCTGCGCTGGAACAATCCGGAATACGGCCTGATCTCGCCGAACGAGTTCATTCCGATCGCCGAAGCGTCCGGCATGGTGGTGCCGATCGGCATGTGGGCGATGGAAGAAGGCTGCCGTCAGCTGGCCGCGTGGCAAGCGAAATATCCGAAGATGGGCAGCATGAGCGTGGCCGTCAACGTCTCGATGCGGCAGCTGCTGCAGACGTCGTTCTTCACGCAGGTGCGCGACATCCTGGAGAGCAGCGGCGTCGCGCCGCAAACGGTGGAGCTGGAACTGACCGAGACTTCGGCCATGGCCAATCCGCTGCAGACGATGGAAACATTGTCGATGCTGAAGAAGCTGGGCGTCCGCCTCGCGCTCGACGATTTCGGCACCGGCTATTCGTCGCTGGCCTATCTGCAGAAACTGCCGATCGACATCCTGAAGATCGACAAGGCCTTCGTGCACGGCATCGACACCAACCAGAGCGACGTCGAAATCATCCGCCTGATGATCGCGCTGGCGCAGACGCTGAAGCTGCAGACGGTTGCCGAAGGCCTGGAAACGCTGGCGCACATCGACGAACTGGCGAAGATGGGCTGCGATCTGGGCCAGGGCTACATCTTCTCGCCGCCGCTTTCCACCGCCGAGGCCGAAACATTGATTGGCCATCCGCATACCTTCGCGCTGGCCTGATTTTCTGCACAGGTCGCGCAGGCATACGCAGGCGCGCAATTTCACATTTCCCCTGGCTCTTTTCCCCTCCAATGGCGTGGTTTTTCGCCGTTCGCCGCCAAATCGAATATAGTCATGGGTTCGCTTTTCCCGTTTTGACCGATTCATCTCTATCCAGATTATGAAATTTGACGTCGCCATCGTCGGCAGCGGCCTGGCCGGCCTGTCCGTCGCCCTTCACCTCGCGGAGACCCGCAAGGTCGCTGTCATCTCCAAACGCACGCTGCTCGACGGCGCCAGCAGTTGGGCGCAAGGCGGCATCGCCGCCGTGCTCGACTCCAACGACAGCGTCGACGAACACGTCGCCGATACGCTGGTCGCCGGCGGCGGGTTGTGCGACGAAGCAGCCACCCGCTTCATCGTCGAACACGGCCGCGAAGCCATCGAATGGCTGATCGCACAAGGCGTGCCGTTCACACCGGACCCGACGGCGGAACTGGGCTTTCACCTGACACGCGAAGGCGGTCACGGCCAGCGCCGCATCATCCACGCCGCCGACGCCACCGGCCACGCGGTGCAGGTGACACTAGAACAGAAGGTACGCGCCCATCCGAACATCACGCTGATGGAGCATCACTACGCGATCGACGTCATCACGTCCGAAACGCTGGAACGCAAGAAGAACGGCCCGCGCTGCCTCGGCCTCTACGTGCAGGACGTCAAGACCGGCAAGGTGCTGACGATTTCCGCCGAACACACGGTGCTCGCCACTGGCGGCGCCGGCAAGGTCTATCTGTACACGACGAACCCGGATACCGCGACCGGCGACGGCATCGCAATGGCATGGCGTGCAGGTTGTCGCATCGCCAACATGGAATTCATCCAGTTCCATCCGACCTGCCTGTACCACCCGTATGCAAAATCCTTCCTGATCACCGAAGCCGTACGCGGCGAAGGCGGCGAATTGCGTTTGCCGATGAGCGCTGGCAAGGATGGCGGAAAGCGCTTCATGCCGGGTTACGACGAGCGCGCCGAACTGGCGCCGCGCGACATCGTCGCCCGCGCGATCGACGCCGAGATGAAGAAACGCGGCCTCGATTTCGTGCATCTCGACATCAGCCACAAGTCGTCGGCCTTCCTGAAGGAACACTTCCCGACCATCATGGAGCGCTGTGCACAGTTCGGCATCGACATCACGAAGGAACCGATTCCGGTCGTGCCGGCCGCGCACTACACCTGCGGCGGCATTATCACCGATCTGTCCGGCCGCACCGACCTCCCCGGCCTGTATGCGGTCGGCGAAGCGACCTGCACCGGCCTGCACGGCGCCAATCGTCTCGCCAGCAATTCGTTGCTCGAATGCCTGGTGCTGGGCCGCTCTGCAGCCAAATACATCGAAGCGCAGCCGAAACAGAAAGGCATCGCGCTGCCGGCCTGGGACGAAAGCCGCGTCACCGATGCCGACGAAGAAGTCATCATCGCCAACAACTGGGAAGAACTGCGCCGCTTCATGTGGAACTATGTCGGCATCGTGCGCACGACCAAGCGTCTGGAACGCGCGCAGCACCGCATTCGTCTGCTGAAGGAGGAAATCGACGAGTACTACGCGAACTTCCGCATCACACCGGATCTGCTGGAACTGCGCAATCTGGTCGAAGTCGCCTCGCTGATCGTCAACAGCGCGCTGACGCGCCGCGAGAGCCGCGGCCTGCACTTCAGCCGCGACTATCCGGACACCTTGCCGAAAGCGCTGCCGAGCGTGTTGACACCGGACCGCAAGAAATGATCCGGCAGCCATCCCGTTCGAATACGCCATAAAAAAAGCCGCGATTTCCGCGGCTTTTTTCCATAGAGGCTGACGTGCCCTATCGCGATGCGACGATCCGCAGCGAATAATCCGTTGCCCGCACATCCTTCGTCAGGCTGCCGACCGAGATACGGTCGACGCCCGTCTCGGCAATCGCGCGCACCGTTTCACGGTTGACACCGCCGGAACCTTCCAGCAGCGCGCGGCCGGCAGTCAGCTTCACCGCCTCGCGCATCGATTCCAGCGAAAAATTGTCGAGCAGGATCGATTGCGCACCGGCATCCAGCGCTTCCTGCAGTTGCGCCAGATTCTCGACTTCGATTTGGATGGAAACGCCCGCATCCAGCGCCAGCGCATTCAGCATCGCCGCTCGCACGCCGCCGGCAGCGGCGATGTGGTTTTCCTTGATCAGAATGCCGTCATACAGCGCAATGCGCTGGTTGCGCCCGCCGCCGACACGCACCGCGTACTTTTGCGCGAGGCGCAGGCCCGGTAATGTCTTGCGTGTATCGAGCACGGCCGCCTTGGTGCCGGCCACCAGATCGGCATAGCTGCGCGTTTCGGTCGCCACGCCGGACAGCAGCTGCATGAAATTCAGCGCCGTACGCTCGGCCGTCAGCAAGGCACGTGCCGGCGCTTCGATTGCGCAGACTTCGCTGTCGGCTCGCATGCGGTCGCCTTCCCCGTAGCGCCATTCGATTCGGATGCGCGCATCCAGCTGTTTCATTACGGCTTCGAACCACGGCGCGCCACACAGCACGGCATCTTCGCGCACGATCACGCGCGCCTGCACCCATTCATCTTCCGGCACCAGCTTGCCGGTCACGTCGCCGGTGCCGACATCTTCTTCCAGCGCGGCACGGATGTTCGCCTCGAACGCATCAGTCAATGCTGCGTCGAACGGCGCAAACGGATTCTTCAATGTGCTCATGCGGGGCCGATGCCGGAAAACAGTTGCTGTTCCTTCGCCAGATCGCCGGACGGACGCACATTGGCTTTCTGTGCAGCAGCGAAATCGAGCATGCGATCGATGCAGACTGTTGCCTTGCGGCCGATTTCCGGATCGACGTGGATTTCGTTGCGGCCGGTTTCCAGCACGTCCAGCAGGTTCTGCAGGCCGTTCATCGCCATCCACGGGCAATGCGCGCAGCTCTTGCAGGTAGCGCTGTTGCCGGCGGTCGGCGCATCGATGAAGATCTTGCCCGGTGCAGCGGCGCGCATCTTGTGCAAAATGCCGTTGTCGGTGGCGACGATGAATTCGGTTGCGTCCAGCGTCTGCGCCGCATGGATCAGTTGCGAGGTCGAACCCACCGCATCGGCCTGCTCGACGACGTTCGCCGGCGATTCCGGATGCACCAGCACTTTCGCGTTCGGATGTTCGCGCTTCAGCAGTTCCAGTTCGATGCCCTTGAACTCGTCGTGGACAAGGCAGGAGCCCTGCCACAGCAGCATGTCGGCGCCGGTCTGCTTCTGGATGTAGCTGCCCAGATGCTTGTCCGGCGCCCACAGGATTTTCTTGCCCTGCGCGTGCAGGTGCTCGACGATCTTCAGGCCGATCGACGACGTCACCATCCAGTCGGCGCGCGCCTTCACGGCGGCGCTGGTGTTGGCATAGACGACGACCACGCGGTCCGGATGCGCATCGCAGAATGCGGTGAACTCGTCGACCGGGCAGCCGAGATCGAGCGAACAGGTCGCGTCCAGATCCGGCATCAGGATGGTTTTTTCCGGGCTCAGGATTTTCGCCGTCTCGCCCATGAACTTGACACCGGCAACGATCAGCGTCTTGGCCGGATGATCGCGACCGAAGCGCGCCATTTCCAGCGAATCGGAGACGCAGCCGCCGGTTTCCTCAGCCAGGTCCTGCAGATCGGCATCGACGTAATAGTGCGCGACCAGCACGGCCTCTTTCTCTTTCAGCAACTGCCTGATGCGCGCCTTCAGTGCGACTTTTTCTTCCGGTGACGGCGCGGCCGGCGTGCGCGCCCACGCATGGGCGACGCAGCTGGTGCCGCTTTCCATCATCGGGCGTTCGAATTCAACGGTCTTGATTGGCTCGGTATGCATGGCTGATCAAATGGATGCGATGGCAAGGCCGCGGGAATGCGGCAATCGGAGAACGGATTGTAGCGCCATTCGAATATGGCGGCCGCAGCGGACGATACAAGAGAAAACGGAAGAAAAACGGCATGCCGGGCAAAACGCCGGCATGCCGCAATGGATGCAATTATTCGATGCCCTGGCTGGTCAGGTATTCCTCGTAGGTGCCCTGGAAATCGACGATCTCGCCATCCTTGACTTCCAGCACGCGCGTTGCCAGCGAGGAAACGAATTCGCGATCGTGCGAAACGAAGATCAGCGTGCCGGCATATTTTTCCAGCGCGATGTTCAGCGATTCGATGGATTCCATGTCCATGTGGTTGGTCGGCTCGTCCAGCAGCAGCACGTTATGGCGGCCCAGCATCAGCTTGCCGTACATCATGCGGCCCTTCTCGCCGCCGGACAGCACCTTGACCGATTTCTTCACGTCGTCGCCGCCGAACAGCAGGCGACCGAGAATCGAACGCACGGCCTGATCGTCGTCGCCCTCTTTGGTCCACTGGCCCATCCAGTCGGTCAGGTTCTTGTCGCTGGCGAATTCCTCGGTCGGATCCTGCGGCATGTAGCCGACGTTGGCATTTTCCGCCCACTTGACGTTGCCGCTGTCAGCAGCGAGACCGGCGATGTCCGGACCGCCAATGCAGCGCAGGAGCGTCGTTTTACCGGCGCCGTTGGCACCGATGATGGCGATACGTTCGCCGGCTTCGACCATGATGCTGAAGCGATCGAAAATCTTGCGGTCATAGGTTTTGGAGATGGCCTCGGCCTCTACAGCCAGGCGATGCAGTTTCTTCTCGCCTTCGAAACGTACGAACGGGTTCTGGCGGCTGGATGGCTTGACATCTTCCACCTTGATTTTGTCGATCTGCTTGGCACGCGAAGTTGCCTGACGCGCCTTGGATTTGTTGGCCGAGAAGCGGCGCACGAAATCCTGCAGTTCCGCGACCTTTTCCTTGGCCTTGGCGTTATTCGCCAGTTGCTGCGCACGCGCCTGCGACGATGCCAGCATGTAGTCGTCGTAATTGCCCGGATACACCTTCAGCGTGCCGTAATCCATGTCGGCCATGTGCGTGCAAACCTGATTCAGGAAGTGACGATCATGGGAAATGATGATCATGGTCGAGTTGCGCTGATTGAGCACGTCCTCGAGCCAGCGGATCGTGTTGATGTCGAGGTTGTTGGTCGGTTCGTCCAGCAGCAGGATGTCCGGATTCGAGAACAGCGCCTGCGCCAGCAGCACGCGCAGCTTCCAGCCCGGCGCGACAGCGCTCATCGGCCCCTGGTGCTGGTCCAGCGACACGCCTACGCCCAGCAGCAGTTCGCCGGCGCGCGCTTCGGCGGTATAGCCATCGAATTCTGCAAATTTTGCTTCGAGATCGGCGGCACGCATGTAATCGTCGTCGGTGGCGTCCGGGTTCGCATAAATCGCATCGCGCTCGCTCATTGCCTGCCACATTTCGACATGCCCCATCATCACGACGTCCAGCACGCGCATTTCTTCGTAGGCGAACTGGTCCTGGCGCAATTTACCCAGGCGCTCGCCCGGGTCCAGCATCACGTTGCCCGCGCTCGGCTCCAGATCGCCGCCGAGAATCTTCATGAAGGTCGATTTGCCGCAGCCGTTGGCGCCGATCAGGCCGTAACGGTTACCTTCGCCGAACTTGACGGAAATGTTTTCGAACAACGGCTTGGGGCCGAACTGCATTGTGATGTTTGCGGTGGAAAGCACTGAGAAAACCTTTGTGGAACGGTGTGGAACAAGCCCGCCATTCTATCATCGCGGGGTGGCAAAGACGGGACTTGCCGGAATGGAAGACGGCGCAGCGTTCAGGTCAGATGCGGATAAGCGGACATTTGCAGCGTGAACCGGCCGTTTTCCGATTGTAGATGCGCCTGCGCACCGACGGCCAGCGTGGCCTTGTCCCGTCCGTGACCGAACGGCAAACCTGTCAATAACGGCGCCTGCAGGCGCGACCGCAGGTAATCGACCATTGGCACGAAATCGTAGCCGTTGTCGTAGTCGCTCAGTCGGTAGCCGGAAAAATCGCCGAACAGGATTGCACGCTGCTTCTGCAGCACGCCGACATGCAGCAATTGCAACATCATCCGTTCGATGCGATATGGGTGCTCGTTGACATCCTCGACGAACAGGATGCCGCCGTCGATCTGCGGCAGCCAGGGCGAGCCGGCCAGATGCGTCAGCATCGCCAGATTGCCGCCCCACAGCGTGCCATGCACGTCGCAATCCGGATTGCCAGCGTCCTCCCCGGAAACCGTATGCGCCGGCTGCGTCAGGCATTGCCAGAAATCGGCCAGCGTGAAGGCGCTCGGCTCGTCGCGCACGAAGTCGTCGCACAGCATCGGCCCCGCAAAGCTGAGGCCGCCCTGCTGCAACATGCACATCTGCAGGACCGTGAAGTCGCTATGGCCGACGAACAGCTTGCCGCTGGCCGCCAGTTGCGCGAAATCCAGCGACGGCAGCAGGCGCGACAGGCCGTAACCGCCGCGCAGCGCGAGCACGATATCGATGTCGGCGTCGTTGGCAGCCGCATACAACTGCGCGATGCGTTCGTCGTCGGTCGCGCCGAAGCGCTGGAATTTCCTGTCGGGATCGGTAAAGTCGCGCACGCTGCAGCCCTGTGCACGCAACGCGGCGATGCCGCGTTCGACCAGCTCCGGACGTGGCGCATAGCCGCTGGGCGCGACGATGGCGATACGCGGTGTGCGTCGGCCGCCGTCGGTTGCCAGCATGCGCAGGCGCGCGTCCAGTCCGGATTCGGTCATGCCTGCGCGGCCTGCAATTCGGCAGATGCCTGATCGGCCGATGACGCGGCGCGGCAATGCTCGCCTATCCATTGCGTGATCTGCGGCATCAATACATCCGGCAGATCGTGCCCCATGCCGTCGACTTCCTTCATCACCGCGCCCGGCACCAGCCGCGCCGTATCACGGCCGCATTCGACCGGCACCAGAGGATCGTCCTTGCCATGAATCACCAGCGTCGGCACATGCACCTGCTTCAACAGTTCGACGCGGTCGCCGGAAGCGGCGATCGCCAGCAACTGGCGCGTGGTGCCGATCGGCTCCAGACTGCGCTCGACGCCGATGCGAATGCGCTGGTACAGCGTGTCATCCGTCGGCATGAATTCGCGGCTGCCGATCGTGCGCACCGTCTGCACGAAATGCCAGGTGACGGCATCGACGCCCTTTTCGATCGGCGGCCGGCGGAACAACACCTTACGCGCATCCTTCGTCGGCTCCGGCAATCCGCGCCGGCCGGTGGTAGACATGATGGACGTCAGGCTCAGCGTGCGCTCCGGATATCGCGCGGCGACGATCTGGCCGATCATGCCGCCCATCGACACCCCGACCACGTGTGCCTTTTCGATGCCCAGTGCATCGAGCACGCCAACAGCGTCAGCCGCCATGTCGTCCAGCGTGTAGCCGGCCTTCAACGGCAGACGCAGCATCAGCTTCAGCACGGCCATCAGCACATTCGGCTCACCCAGATGCGAAAGCTTGGTGGACAGGCCACTATCGCGGTTGTCGATGCGGATCAGGCGGAAACCCTGCTTCACCAGCGCATCGCAGAAGGATTCGGGCCAGGACACGAGCTGCATGCCCAGTCCCATGATCAGCAGGATCGGTTCACCGTCGGGATTGCCCAACGTGTCGTATTCGATATCGATGTCGTTGAGGTGTGCGGTCGGCAAGGCGCGTGCTTTCGAGGAATGAAGAATGGATACGGAAGAACGCGGCCGCGTCGGGCCGCGCATGCATGCTGCGATCATACCGTCGGACAAACGATCGTGCCAACACCGCGCAGAGCGGCTTCAGATTCGAGCTCGGATTCAGGCAGGCAGATCGGGTTCGCCCGCGCGCAAGGTCTGCGCGGCGCGGCGGCGCTCCGCGAAAAATTCCCTGAGCAGCGCACCGCATTCATCGGCCAGCACGCCACCGACCAGTTGCGTGTGATGGTTCAAGCGCTCCTGCGCGAACAGATCGACGATGGAGCCGCAGGCGCCAGTCTTCGGATCGATCGCGCCGTAGACGACGCGCGCGAGCCGCGCATGCATCATCGCGCCGGCGCACATCGCGCACGGCTCCAGCGTGACGAACAGTTCACAGCCGGGTAGCCGGTAATTGCCGAGAATGGTCGCCGCGGCACGCAATGCCATGATCTCGGCATGCGCGGTTGGGTCGTGATTGCCGATCGGCTGGTTGAAGCCGGTGGCGATCACCTCACCGTCGCGTACGATGATCGCACCGACCGGCACTTCGCCCAAGGCCCAGGCGTTACGTGCCTGGTCCAGCGCCTGGCGCATCCAGATCGCGTCGTGCGCGCCCTGCCCCATCGGCATCATTTGTGTATCATCCTTCCGCCGTGATCTCGGCCCAGCAGTTCGGTGTTTCGTGCAGCACCAGCTTGTGCAGGCGCAGGCCGGTGCCGTAGCGGTCGGTGTAGACGGTATTGAGGATATCGAACGCGGTCTGCGCCAGATTCTCCACCGTCGGGATGCGGTTGATAATGACAGTCTTGTGCCCTGGGATGCTTTCGAGGAAGGCGCGTACCTTGTCGTCTTTTTTGTAAACCAGGAAGGCGTGATCCCAGACGTCGATCAGGTGCTGCTTCGCCAACGATTTGACATCGGAGAAGTCCATGATCATGCCGTTGTCCGAGCTGCCTTCCTCATCGATGACATTGCCGATCAGTGTGATTTCCAGCACGTAGCGATGGCCGTGCAGGTTGCGGCACTGGCTCTTGTGGTCGGGAATGCGGTGGCCGGCATCGAATTCGAGCTTGCGGGTAATGGTCAGCATGGGATTACGGTATCTGTAAAAGTTTGTGGGTCTGCAGGCTGAGTTTCCATTTCGGATTGCGCTTGCAGACGTCGATCGCGAGCTGCGTGTTTGCTTCCTTTTGCGGGCCGTCCATCGGCTGCACGAAGAAATGGTCGAATTGCAGGCCTTCGTAGTCGGCCAGCGACTGGTTTTCCTGCGGAATCACGACCTTGAGTTCGCTGCCCTTGCTCACCACCAGCGGCGCACCGATCTTGGGGCTCACGCAAACCCAGTCCACGCCGTCGGGCACCGGCAGCGAACCGTTGGTCTCGATCGCGATCTCGAAGCCGACCGCGTGCATCGCGACGATCAGTTCGGCGTCCAGCTGCAGCAGCGGCTCGCCGCCGGTGAAGACGACATACTTGCTCGCTGCATACGAAGCCGGCCACAGCGCATCGATGGTCTGCGCCAGCGCGGCGGGATCGGCAAACTTGCCGCCGCCCTCGCCATCGGTGCCGACGAAATCGGTATCGCAGAAACGGCAGACCGCCGTTGTGCGGTCGCTTTCGCGCCCCGTCCACAGATTGCAGCCGGCAAAACGGCAGAACACCGCCGGACGCCCGGCCTGGGCGCCTTCGCCTTGCAATGTGTAGAAGATTTCCTTGACGCTATACGTCACGGTGAGGACCTCATTCGGCGGAAACGGAACCCGCCATTATAGATCAGCGACGCTCTGCCGGCATGGCACGCCGCGTTTGCCTTCAATGTTCCGAATCTCGCGACAAGGCGCCCTCGATCAGGTCCAGTTCGCGCAGCAAGCGCCGGTGCAAGGCATCGTCGAGCTTGCTGTGCAGCCACAGTTGGAACAATTCCTCGCGCTCGGCATGGATCGCTTCCAGCCGCAAATTGCGTTCCGCTTCGGCCACCGTGCGTGCGCGTACCGCTTCGTCGCCTTCGCTGGTGCCGTAATCCAGCCGTCGCCGGTAAAGTTCCGTCACGCGCGCAAGCGCTTCGGAATTGGTTTCGCCGCCGCGTTTCTCGCCGAGATGGCGCAGCGCCGCTTCCGCTGCCGCCGCTCGCGCCCAGCCCTCTTCCTTGCCGATCGCCGGCTCCGGCACGAACTTCAGATTACGCGTCAACAATGGCAATGCGATGCTGGCGCTCAGCAGTGATAGCAGAATCACGCCCTTGGCAAGGAAGATCAGCAGATCGCGTTTCGGAAACAGGCTGCCGTCCGGCATCAGCAGCGGCAATGTCAGGATGCCGGCCAGCGTCACCGCGCCGCGCACACCGGCGAACGCCGTCATCAGCAGCAGGCGCAATGACGGCTTGGTCGTTTCGGCCTGATCGCCGCGCTTGCGGAATAGCGTGAATTTCAGCGAGCTCCAGACCCACAGGAAACGCAGCACGGCCAGCACAGCCGTGATCGCCACGACATACAGCAGCAGCCACGCCGGATGGTTCATGCCCAGTTCCGCTGCCACCGCGGGCAGACCTTCGATGGTCGTACGCAGTTGCGCGCCAAGGATGACGAAGATCACACCGTTCAACGCCATCTGGATCGTGTCCCAGACGGCGATACGCTGCATACGCGTCGAAGCGAGCCGGCGGCCGAACATGTCGGCGTAATGCGTGGTAATGCCAGCCGCTGCCGCCGCGAGAATCCCGGACACGTGCAGGTGATCCGCCGCCAGATAAGCGGCAAACGGCACCAGCAGGCTGATCAGGATTTGGCCGCTCGGGTCCTCGCCCGCCACCGTGACCAGCCAGCGGTTCAGGATGCCGACCAGCCATGCCACCGCGACGCCGATCAGCAGGCCGCCGCCGGCCGCCATCAGAAAGGTCAGCGAAGCGTCGAACAGCGAGAACGTTCCCGTCACCACGGCCGCAACGGCAAAGCGGAAGCACACCAGACCGGACGCATCGTTGAGCAGCGATTCGCCCTCGAGGATGTGCATCAGCCGCGACGGAATCGGGCTTTGCGAGGCGATTGCCGAAACCGCCACCGGATCCGTCGGCGACAGGATGGCGGCCAGCGCCAGTGCCGCCGCCAGCGGCACCGACGGGATCATCCAGTGGATGAAATAGCCGACGCCGACCACCGTGAACAGCACCAGCCCGATCGCCAGCGTCATGATCGGCCGCACGTCGCGGAAGAAGGCGCTTTTCGGAATACGCCAGCCGTCGAGAAACAGCAATGGCGGAATGAAGAACAGGAAGAAGAATTCCGGATCCAGCGGCACACGCAGGCCGAATCCGTACGAAAGACAGGCGCCGACGGCAATCTGTACCAGCGGCAAAGGCACCTTCAACGGCAGCATGCGTGCGATGAATCCGGCAGCGACAACGGCCAGCAGCAGAACAAGCGAAATGGTGACTGAATGCATCGGCAGGATGTGCAGGTTGTCAGTCTTCGATTATGGACTAGGGATTGCCGTTTCCGCGCAGACGGTTACTTTTTTTCACGCCGTATTTCATGCGTGCGACATTTCAATCTCACTGCGGTATCGCCGCCGGAACCGCATCGCGCAGCAGGCTGGTCCACAGCACCAGCAGCGGCGGGATCACCGCGCACCAGACATCGATCAACAGATAGGCAAGCGCACCGATCATGCAGCCGATCGCAAACGCCGCCAGACTACTCGCCATCACCGAAAGACGCGCCTTGATGTCCGCCAGTTGTTCACCCGATGCGCCATGGAGCAGATCGGCGACATCGAGCATGATCTGCGTGGTGGTGCCCGTCATGAGCGTCGTCGGCGGCGCATTGGAAAGATGGACCTTTTGCACCGCATTCTGAATGGACATCGCCATCACCAGGATCATGCCGGTCGTGATCGCCTGCCAGGTATCGCCGTCATGGAACGGGCCCCAACGGATCGCCAGCACCGCGCCGACGATCAGCAGAATCAGCATCAATCCCAGAAAGGTACGCAACACTGGCAAACCCCATGCGAGAAGCCAGTAGCGCAACAGCCGCATGAGTATCACCACCGCGCAAAACACGGGCAAGGCCAGCAGCTTGGCTGCCGCGCCGGACGCTCCCTGCGCCATCGATGCGCCCAGCGTGACGAAGTTGCCTGTCACATGGGCGGTGAACAGGCCGTGCAGCATCAGGAAACCTATCGTGTCGACAAACCCGGCATTCAGGCTCAGCAGCTTGGGGACGTTCGGTTTCAGCAGCATGCGTCGTTTCCTGTTGTTCAATTCGAAGCGGCAATTCTATATGCAAGACGGCAACGTCCGACAGCATCCAAACGTGCACAACAGAGACACTCTTTCATTCCACCGGTATTCCACCGGTCGAAAACCATGATTTTCCGTGGCGTCGCATTTTTTTCACAAAATGCTTGACGCCAAGAGAACGATCGTTCTACCATTCATTCACCCAAAGAGAATGATCGTTCTACCATGATGAATTCGACCATCGATCCACAAAACGACACGCTGAAAAAGCTGCTCGATACCACCGAGCGGCTGATCTATGCCGGCGGCATCGGTGCTACCGGCATGGATCAGATCGTCAAGTCGTCCGGCGTCGCCCGCAAGACGATCTACCGCCATTTCAAGACCAAGGACGAACTGGTCGCCGAAGCACTGCGCAAGCGCGACGAACGCTGGATGAATTGGTTCATCACCGAAAGCGAAAAAGGAGATACGCCGACGGCCAAGCTGCTGGCGACCTTCGACGCGCTGGAACAATGGTTCCTCATGCCGGATTTCCGCGGCTGCGCGTTCATCAACGCGGCCGGCGAAATCGGCGACCCTGCCGATCCTATCCGTGCCGTTTCGAAACTGCACAAGGTCAGGCTGCACGATTACCTGTTGCAGTTGACGAAGGAATACGGCGCCGCCGATCCGGAAGAGCTGGCTTACGAATTCCTGATGCTGATCGATGGCGCCATCACGGTGGCGCTGGTCATGAACGACAGAACTGCCGCACGCAAGGCGCAACAGCTTGCGCGCAGACTGCTCGCCGCTTGACGCGCTTGCCGCAATAGCGCGTACGGGAATCGATCGACGCGCCATCCATGCTTCCATTTGCTGTGATTTGTCGTTTTGTAGCCCGCTGTTTTTCGCCACTTACCTCAAGGAGAACCACATGTCCGCCAATCCGAATGCCCGTCCGCCGCTGCCGCCTTTCACCCGTGAAACCGCCATCCAGAAAATCCGCCTGGCCGAAGACGGCTGGAACGGCCGCGATCCTGCCAAGGTCGCCCTCGCCTACAGCGTGGATACCAAATGGCGCAATCGCGCCGAATTCATCAAGAACCGCGACGAAGCGCAAGCCTTCCTCGCACGCAAGTGGGCAAAGGAACTCGACTACCGCCTGATCAAGGAACTCTGGGCCTTCACCGACAACCGTATCGCCGTGCGCTACGCCTACGAATGGCACGACGACGCCGGCAACTGGTTCCGCTCCTACGGCAACGAAAACTGGGAGTTCGGCGAGGACGGCCTGATGAAAGTGCGTCACGCCTGCATCAACGACCTGCCGATCAAGGAATCGGAACGCAAGTTTCACTGGCCGCTGGGCCGCCGTCCGGATGATCATCCGGGGCTGTCCGATCTGGGGCTTTGATTCCTTGATGAGTGCGACACGCCTGTTGCATACATCGAAATAAAAACGGGCACGGAGCATATTCGCTCCGTGCCCGCTTGTCGTTCTGCGTCAGAAACTTTAGAAACGATAAGTTGCGCTTGCCACCACGCTGCGGCGCGCACCATACCAGCAGTCGCCACGGGAAAGGCAGCTCGCCACATAAACTTCGTCAGTCAGGTTATTGATGTTCAGCGCATAACGCCATTGACGGTTCTCCCATGCCAGCATCGCGTCATACAGCGTAACGGACGGAGTGGTCGGCGCATCGCCATCGCGGAACGAGCTCATGTAACGCACGCCTGCACCGGCGGAAAAACCATCAAGGCCAGCAACGGAGAAGCGCCATTTCCCCCACAGTGCAGCCTGATGGCGCGGCACCTCGTCGAGTTCTTCATCCAAATCCGTGTAGTTGTAGTGCGCCAGCGCGTCGATGCTTTTCGTGATGGAACCGCGCCACTCGAGTTCGACACCGCGACTCTTCGTGCGGCCAGCTTGAATCTGGTTATTCCCGTTGTTCGGATCCTGAACCAGCTGGTTCTCTTCCCGGATGCTCCAGATCGCCGCAGTGATTTGGCTGTTGCTGTCGGCCGGCATGTATTTGACACCGCCTTCCACCTGCTTGCCGCGCTTCGGTTTGTAGCGCTCGCCGTAGAAATCGGCACCGCTAACCGGCGTAAAGGATTCGCTGTAACTGAGATATGGAGACCAGCCGTTTTCTGCCAGATACATCAAACCGAGGCGCTTGGTCGTCGCACTATCCTTTTCATCCTCGCGGCCTTCCAGTTCATTGGTGGCGCGGTCATGACGCAACCCTGCCACTACGACCCAGTTACGACCGATTTTCATCTGGTCCTGCAAGTAGAGGCCGACTTGCCGTTGCACGGCACGCGGCTCTTCCGTCAACGAGACCGGTGCTGGATTGCCATAGACGGGATCATAGATATCGATCGTGTCGTAGGATGCAATATATTGCGAATCGCGATCACGGCGATAACGCGTGTAGTCCAGACCGGCAAGCAGCGTGTGCTGCACATCGCCGGTCTGTATCTTCCCCTGCAAATGCTGATCCAGTGTTGCGATATGGACTTTCGTCACACTGTAATCGGCATCACGCTCGATGATGCGCTGGTTAACCGGGTCCAGCGGGAAGCCGGTTCCGCCAGTACGCAACCAGCCGCGGGCATAGTGGGTGAAGTAATCGACCTTGTTGACCGCGTAGCGAAAATTCTGGCGGAAGGTCCATTCGTCGTTGAACTGATGTTCGAGAAAGTAGCCCAGCGATTCACGATCGGTATCGTAACGATCAGTCGGTTCACCGATGAAACGTCCCGTCGGAATACGTCCATTCGGATTGGGTAGCACCATGCCCTCCCACGGCAGGAATTGCGACGTCGAACCGGTGCGGTCGCGCTGGATCAAACCCTGAAAGGTCAACGTCGTAGCGCCGTTCGGCTTCCATGTCAGCGACGGCATCAGCAACGAACGATCGTCTTCCACATAATTGACTTGGGTATCGGCGTCACGTCCGACTGCCACCAGCCGGTACAACCATTCACCATCGGCAGTCAGCGGTCCCGTAACGTCGGCCTGTACCTGCCGCAATCCACGGTTGCCGACCAACACACCTACTTCGCCCTGAAAAGTTTCCTGCGGCCGCTTGCTGACGAGATTCACCACGCCGCCGGTACTGCCCTGCCCGTACAGCATCGCCGCAGGGCCACGCAACACTTCTATACGTTCCAGCGTGAATGGATCGGGACGTGCTGCACTGGTGTAGTAATCGTTCGCCTGTCGCAACCCATCGATGTACAGATCCGGCGTACCGCTGCGTACCAGCACCGAATCGGTACGCGAATCAAGTCCGTATGCATCGGAGCGCACGCCGGCGGCATAGGTCAGTGCGTCCTGAAGGTTCAGCGCTCCCTGATCGACGATCTGGTCGCGGGTGACGACAGTTACGGCCTGCGGCGTTTCCGCCAGCGGGGTATCGGTCTTGGTAGCAGTTGCCGACCGCGTTGCGCGATAGCCGACGACCGGACCGACCGCGCTCTCGGCATTCGTCACCACGTTGACGGCGGGCAACGTCGATACCGGCGTTGCTCCATCTGCCTGCGGCAGCTTGCGCAGCGAGAAGCCGCCGTTGGTCTCGGCCACAGGCTGCAAGCCGGTGCCGGCAGCCAGCATCGTCAGCGCCTCTGCAGCCGTATAGCTGCCGTCAATACCGCCGGTCTGTTTGCCGGCAACATCTGCCGCCGTATAGGAGATCATGACGCCGGCACTCTGGCCGAGGCGGATCAAAGCGTTCTCCAACGAACCGGCCGGAATCGTGTAATGCTTGCGCGCAGATTGCACCTGTTCGGCATGCGCAACAGCAGGCATGGCCAGCCAGACAGCGCCGGCCGCCGATGCGAACAGAGCGTGGCTGACTGCCAGCACCAGCGCGCGATGCTTCAAGCGCCGCACAGACGGTTTGGAAATGGGACGCGCAAGCGCGCCAGGCGAATAACGATGCATGAGGAGATTCCTTTTCCCGAAAGTGAAAATATGGTCTTCACTCCCTTTGCCCCGCGAGAATCGAAAACACCTCAGCTTTTTTGAAAAATTTTCTGTGCCTTGCCGGATCAAGCATTCTTCGATGGTGTAGGCGTATTGCGCGGCTTCAGACGTACCCAGTAACGTGTCATCGCATGGATTTCGACCGGCAGCGTACGCTGCAGCATGTCCAGTACGCGATCCGTGTCGGCTAGCGGATAGATGCCCGACACGCGCAATGCGGCGATGGCCGGATCGCAGCCCAGGCTGCCGTTACGATACGGCGCCAGCGCATCGAGGAAATCGTCCAGCCGCATATCACGCGCGACCAGCATTCCCCCAGCCCAGGCAGCGGATTGCTCATCGACTTCCGCCAATGGCCTCTCCGCGCCATCTTGCGAAAATCGCGTCTGCTGCCCCGCCTGCACGACATAGTCCTGATCCCGCGCCTTCGCCGGGCGAACACGCACCGCCCCTTCGAATACCTCGACCTGCACATCAGCCTGCCGCTGATGAACGGTAAAGCGCGTACCGAGCGCCTGCAGGCAGCCTTGTACAGTCTGCACATAGAACGGGCGAGCGACTGCCCGCGGATCCGGCGCAGTCTCGATCAGGATTTCCCCTTCCAGCAGCGCGATCAGCCGTCGATCCGCATCGAAATGCACATCAACGGCACTGCGGGCATTCAATGTCAAACGCGTTCCATCATCCAGCATGACGACGCGCCGCTCTCCGGTACCTGTACGGTAGTCGGCCAGCCATTCACGTGCCGGCACGCGTTCCACTGCCAGCCATGCACCGCCAGCGGCTGCCATGATCGCCATCAGCTTGGCTGCACGACGGCGCCCTTTGTCCGGCACATGCTCGGCAGCCAGCACATCATGTGCGGCGGATGACGGCAGCGTGCGCAAACCGGAAAGAAAGGTTTCGACACGCCGCCAGGCGTGCTCATGCTCGGGCTTTTCCGTTCGCCACGTCTGCCATGCATCGCGCATGTCCTGCGTGACGTGCTCGCCTTGCAATAGCACCAACCAATGCACGGCCTGCCGGCCGATGGCATCGGGCAACGGCGATTCAGCCGAATCCGGGAAGATGGCAATAGGCGTATCCATGCATCTTCAGAAAATCAGGTCGCAAACAGGCAGCGATGAAGCGCCTTCGCGATGTAACGCTGTACGCTAGCCAGGGAAATGTCGAGCTCCCTGGCGATTTGCGGCTGCGTCATACCGTCCAGCTGCGACAGCAGAAAGGCACGGCGCACCACAACCGGTAAACCATCAAGGCGGCGATCGATCTCGATCAACGTCTCCAGCAGGATTGCCCTTGTTTCGACATCCGGCACCTCGGGCTCCGGCAAAGCCGCCAGTGCCTCCAGCCAAGCCGCCTCGACATGTCGCCGTCGATAGAAGTTGGCAACCAGTCCTTTTGCCACGGTCGTCAGGAAGGCGCGCGGCTCCTGCGGCGCAATCATCTCCTCACGATTCAGCAAGCGCATGAAGGTATCGTGTGCCAAATCCGCGGCGTCGAAAGAGTTGTCCAGCTTCTTGCGCAGCCATCCCTGCAACCAGCCGTGGTGATCGTGGTATAGGGCGTGCACTTGCTGGCGTGTCGCGGATTCGGCCACTGTCATGGAATATGGCGGCCGGGAGCACCGCGCTGGAACGAAATGATAATAATTCTCATTATATTTCCAAAAAAAGCGGCGACGCAACGATTGCTCATGTAACAAGATTGACCGCTCGAAACCGTCGCGTCTGCATCCACACTGCAAAACGTCATGTCGCGCCATCAAACGATAGGCATCTCACCGTCCCGTCCACGCCCAAGCCGAATGCATCCCTGAACGAGTAAATCCGCAATCGGGAACGTGGCGGAATCTTTCTTCATCCAATGGTCAGGCAGGGTAAAAACGCCGAACAAATTCATCGCCCTCTCGGCCAATTCAGGAACTGAAGCAAAACTGGAATGGACCACAAACCGTTCTTTATATCGACAGGTGAAACAAATGCTGACCTACACCGTTATCGTATTTGCAGTTGCCGCTGCCGGAGGCTTGCTGCTTGCGGCACATGTCCTGCGCAACAAGTTCGGGCCGTGGCTGCTGTCATCGCTGCATGCATTGCTGGGTGCAACTGGCCTGGTTCTGCTGATCGTGTTGCTCGTGCAAGGCAACACTCCGCAAAGAGTGCTGATCGGTTTCGTATTGATGTTGATAGCAGCGCTCGGTGGATTCTTTCTGGCTTCGTTCCATCTGCGTAAAAAGTTACCGCCCAAGGCCGTGGTCGTAATTCATGCCTGCGTGGCCATCGCGGGTTTTCTGACACTTGCCAGCGTGCTTCTGTAATGTCGCGCCATCCCCTGCATCCAGCCCTGGTGCACTTCCCCATTGCTTGCTGGTCGCTGGCCGTAACTACCGACGTTTCCGGGCTGTGGCTTGGTGATCTTGCCTGGCGCTGGTCGAGCGGACTTTTTGCAGTCGGCTGCATCACGGCATTGGTGGCCATGCTTGCCGGTCTGATCGAACTGTCACGCGTACCCGATGGCATTGCGATGCGAATCGCTTACTGGCATATGGGCGCAATGCTTCTGGCCAGCATCTTCTTCAGCGTTCGCTTGTTTCTGCGACTGGAGGATATGCATGCACTGGAACCGAATGTTATTTCCTTGCTGCTGGATGCCGCTGGTTTTGCCTGTTTGATCCTGGGCAGCTGGCTGGGCGGCACGCTGGTTTATCAGCATGGCGTCGGACGCTCCAATCACTGAGTCGAATACATTCCATCACAACACTAAAGAGCCCATTTATGCTGTTAGAACCTGTGCTTGAAAAAGAAGCGGCTTTGCCGAAAGAAAACGCATCCGATCGTATTCGCTATCGTCTCGTCAACGCAAAGCAGCGCTTTCACGCAAACGACAACATTGCCGCCTTCATTCGTGATGGCGAATTGGATGAACTATGTGCCGAAGTCGAGCATAAGATCCACGACCTTCTACGCTCCTTGGTAATCGATACCGCCAGCGACCATAACACCGCCGAAACGGCAAGACGGGTCGCCCGGATGTTCATACACGAAGTGTTTCGCGGCCGTTATGAAAAACCACCCCAGGTGACAGCCTTCCCGAATGTTTCGCAACTCAACGAACTCATGATTGTCGGCCCGCTCACGGTACGTAGCGCCTGCTCGCATCATCTATGCCCGATTCTGGGCAAGGTGTGGATAGGCGTGCTGCCCAATGCAACGTCCGATCTGATCGGCTTGTCCAAGTACGCGCGATTATGTGAATGGATAATGAATCGGCCACAGATTCAGGAAGAAGCCGTGGTCATGCTGGCAAACGAACTGGAACATCGCATCAAACCAGATGGCCTGGCTGTCGTCATGGAGGCAAGTCATTTCTGCATGAGCTGGCGCGGCGTCCGGGAAGATGGGGCACTCATGCAAATTCCGTGATGCGTGGCGCATTTTTGAAGGATGCGACGTTACGGCGCGAATTCTTAAGCTTGCTTAAAAACGGCAGCTGAACGCATGATCAACGCCATGCAGGAAACGTCAGTTGCGACCGAGATCAATACAGGGAAATACGTGGCAAGGAATCTCATGATCAGCGAATCATTCTCTCGCCTGCCGCAGACGGCTCCATTCACAACGTCTGTACACGAAGAACCTTATCCATTCGATAGTCCGGAGACAAGATGCTGAATGGTCGGCAAACATCCACGCTCACGCCAACGCCTCTCTCGGAAGCAGAACTCGTTTCACGCGCCGCCCGGGGAGATGAATCGGCTTTTGAAGCGATCATGCGATGCAACAACCGGCTGTTGTTTCGCACTGCGCGCAGCATTTTGAAGAACGATTCCGAGGCTGAAGAAGCGCTTCAGGATGCCTATCTACGCGCCTGGCGTGCACTAAGCGATTTTCGCTCTGATGCAAAACTGTCGACCTGGCTGGTACGGATTGTCGCCAACGAGGCGTTGGGACGCCTCAGACGAAGGGACACGCAAGTCATTCCACTGGAAACCGCCATGAATTCCATCGAACCAGAAATCCAGGCGTCACTCACCGACGATCCTGACGATCGCCCTGAACATTCGGCAATGCGTGCCGAGATGCGCAAACTGGTGGAAGCGCGCATCGATTTGTTGCCGGAAGCATTTCGTACCGTTTTCATGTTGAGGGCAGTCGAGGAAATGAATGTAGAAGAAGTTTCACAGGCACTCGGCATTCCGGAAGCAACGGTACGAACCCGTTTCTTCAGGGCACGCAGCATGCTGCGCGAAAGCCTGGCGAGCCAGATCGATCTTGCACTCAACGATGCCTTCGCCTTTGATGGTGCACGCTGCGACCGGATTGTTGCAGGCGTGTTGGCCAAGGCAAACTCCGAAGCGCTATCCATCAAAAGTTAGCGAAACTTTCAGGGCATCAATCGCACGAATCGGAAAGAAAAAGCCCGCATTAACGCGGGCTTGATATATGTTTTCTTGCTAGATAACACTGATCGGCATCAGACGTCCGAATCATTCCCACTCGATCGTCGCCGGCGGCTTGCCGGAAATGTCATAGACGACACGATTAATGCCACGCACTTCATTGATGATGCGGTTCGACACCTTGCCCAGCAGCTCGTGCGGCAGATGCGCCCAGTGCGCCGTCATGAAATCCTGTGTCTGCACCGCGCGCAACGCAACCACGTATTCGTAGGTGCGGCCATCGCCCATCACGCCGACCGACCTCACCGGCAGGAAGACGGCGAAAGCCTGGCTGGTCGCGTCGTACCAGTTCTTGTGGAAGTGACTATCGCCACCGCCGGCTGCCAGTTCGGTCGACAACGGAATCTGCGTATTGCGCAACTCTTCGATGAAAATCGCATCGGCGCGACGCAGCAGGTCGGCGTATTCCTTCTTTACTTCGCCGAGGATGCGCACGCCCAGGCCCGGGCCCGGGAACGGATGGCGATAAACCATGTCGTGCGGCAGGCCGAGCGCAACGCCCAGTTCGCGCACTTCGTCCTTGAACAGTTCGCGCAGCGGCTCCAGCAGCTTCAAGTTCAGCGTCTCCGGCAGGCCGCCGACGTTGTGATGGCTCTTGATCGTGTGCGCGCCCTTCTTGCCCTTGCCGGCGCTTTCGATCACGTCCGGGTAGATCGTGCCCTGCGCAAGCCATTTGGCGTTCTTCAGCTTGCCGGATTCGGCCTGGAAAACTTCGACGAATTCACGACCGATGATCTTGCGCTTTTCTTCCGGATCGGTGACGCCGGCCAGATGTCCCATGAACTGATCGGTGGCATCGACATGAATCACCTTCACGCCGAGGTTCTTGCCGAACATGTCCATCACCATCTTGCCCTCATCCAGGCGCAGCAGGCCGTGATCGACGAACACGCAGGTCAGCTGGTCGCCGATCGCACGATGGATCAGCGCTGCAGCAACACTGCTGTCGACACCGCCGGACAAGCCGAGGATGACTTCTTCCTTGCCGACCTGTGCGCGGATCTTCTCGACCGCCTCACTGATGTAGTCCGGCATGTTCCAGTCGGATTTGCAGCCGCAGATTTCGTGCACGAAACGGCCGAGGATCGCCTTGCCCTGCAGCGTATGCGTGACTTCCGGATGGAACTGGAAGGCGTAGAAGCGACGTTCCTCATCCGCCATGCCGGCAACCGGGCAATTCGGCGTGGATGCCATCAGCTTGAATCCCGGCGGCATGTCGTTGACCTTGTCGCCATGACTCATCCAGACCTTCAGCATGCCGTAGCCTTCCGGCGTCGTGAAATCGCTGATTTCCTTCAGCAACGCGGTATGTCCATGCGCGCGCACTTCGGCATAGCCGAACTCGCGCACCTTGCCGTTTTCGACCTTGCCGCCCAGCTGCTCGGCCATCGTCTGCATGCCGTAGCAGATACCCAATACCGGTACGCCCAGTTCGAACACGGCCTGCGGCGCACGCGGCGTATCGCCTTCGGTAACCGAACTCGGGCCGCCGGAGAGAATGACGCCGGCTGCGCCGTAGTTACGCACAAAATCGTCGTCGACATCGTACGGATAGACTTCGGAAAAAACGCCGGCTTCGCGCACGCGGCGCGCGATCAGTTGTGTGACTTGCGAGCCGAAATCGAGAATCAGAATCTTGGAATGCATGGGAAGGAAACCAGTATTAACAGAATGTTTGCGGAATAATCAAAATTGCATATCGGGCCGCGCCTGCTTCACGCAATTGCGCCCTGCGTCCTTGGCGGCATACAACGCACGGTCGGCATGGCCAATCAATTCATCGGTGCCGGCAGCCGGAAACAAATCGGATGAAGCAATGCCGGCGCTGACCGTCAGATTGACCATCGCCTCGCCGATCGGCTCCGGCTCAGCCGCAACCGCCGCACGCATGCGCTCGGCAATTGCCTGCGCTTCTTCCTGCGATGCGCCGGGAAGCACGGCCAGAAACTCCTCGCCGCCATAGCGACCGACCGAATCCTGGCGACGGATACTGGAACGCAGACGGCTCGTCACCTTGACCAGCACGGCATCACCGGCAGGATGGCCGTAGGTATCATTGATCTTCTTGAAAAAATCGAGATCGACGACGATGACCGACAACGGTTGGCCTGCTTTTTCGCAACGAACCGATTCGATACCGAGAATGCGCATGATCGCGCCGCGATTCCACGTACCGATCAGCGGATCGATCAGGGATTTGCGGCGCAAGGTCTTGTTCTTCTTCTCCAGATCGAGCTGGATCGCATTCAGCGAACGCACATGCAGTTCGCGCTCGGCAATACCAACCAGATCGGCCATCGCACGCTTGTCGATCTCGCTGAAGCTGCGTGCGCGGTAGTCGACCAGATGCACGGCGCCGACGATCGCCTTGCCCGCATCGCGGATCGGACTGGCCGCGTGGAAACGAATGCTCGGTTCGCCGCTGACCATCGGATGCGTCGCCAGCAAGGGATCGACGGAAGCATCCTGCACGATCGTCAGCGCATCGGCCTCTGCCAGACTGCGGCAGAATTCGTGCGCAATCGCCTGCCTGCCGTCGTGGAAACCGCTGCTCGCGTCGGCAAACGTTACGACGCAATGTGCGACGTTGAACAACCTTTCGCCGATGTGCTGGATGCGCAGCAACTGTGCATCCGATGCCAATGCATCCGCATCGGCCACAGCGATGGAAGCGGAAACGCTGTTCGGCGTGGTGGTCATGGCTGGGCTGGTCCGGAGGCCGTCCTGTTCCGCCTGCGATCAATCCGCGCGGTAGTTCGGCGCTTCCTTGGTGATCTGCACGTCGTGCACGTGCGATTCGCGCATGCCAGCCGACGTGATTTCGACGAATTCCGCTTTTTCCTTGAATTCATCGATCGTCGCGCAGCCGCAGTAGCCCATCGACGAACGCACGCCGCCGACCAGCTGGTACAGGATGGCGATCGCGCTGCCCTTGTACGGCACGCGGCCTTCGATGCCTTCCGGCACGAACTTGTCGACGTTGTTCGCCGCATCCTGGAAGTAGCGGTCGGCCGAACCGTCGGCCATCGCACCCAGGCTGCCCATGCCGCGATACGATTTGTAGCTGCGGCCCTGGAACAGGATCACTTCGCCCGGTGCTTCTTCGGTGCCGGCGAACATGCTGCCCATCATCACGCTGGAAGCGCCTGCTGCCAGCGCCTTGGCGATATCGCCGGAGAAACGGATACCGCCATCGGCGATGCACGGCACGCCCGTGCCCTTCAAGCCTTCTGCTACATTGGAAATCGCAAACACCTGCGGCACGCCGACGCCAGCGACGATACGCGTGGTGCAGATCGAGCCTGGACCGATGCCGACCTTGACGCCGTCCGCGCCGTGCTCGACCAGCGCCTTGGCTGCCGCTGCGGTCGCGATATTGCCGCCGATGACGTCGACATCCGGATAGTTCTGCTTGACCCAGCGCACGCGATCCAGCACGCCCTTCGAATGGCCGTGCGCAGTATCGACCACGATCACGTCGACACCGGCCTTGACCAGCAGATCGACGCGCTCGTCGTTGTCCGGGCCGACGCCGACTGCCGCGCCGACGCGCAGCTTGCCCTGGCTGTCCTTGCAGGCCATCGGATGTTCAGTAGATTTCTGGATGTCCTTGACGGTGATCAGGCCGCGCAATTCGAAATCCTCGCCGACTACCAGCACGCGCTCCAGACGGTGCTTGTTCATCAGGCGCTTGGCTTCTGCCAGATCGGCGCCATCCGGCACGTAGACCAGCTTGTCGCGCGGCGTCATCTTGGCGCTGACCGGCGCGTCCAGTTCCTCTTCGAAACGCAGGTCGCGGTTCGTGATGATGCCGACGACCTTCTTGCCTTCGACGACCGGAAAACCGCTGATGCCATGCTGTTGCGACAGCGCGATGACATCGCGGATCTTCGTGTTCGGCGGAATCGTGATCGGGTCGCGCACGACGCCGGATTCGAAACGCTTGACCTTCGCCACTTCGCGCGCCTGTTCGCGGGCCGTCAGATTCTTGTGAATGATGCCGATGCCGCCCTCCTGCGCCATCGTGATCGCCAGCCGCGCTTCGGTCACGGTATCCATTGCCGCAGACAGCAACGGAATATTCAACGTGATGTTGCGCGTCAGACGCGTGGCAAGGGAAGTATCTTTGGGGAGAATGTCGGAGTAGGCCGGGACCAGCAGCACGTCATCGAATGTGAGTGCCTTTTGTAGTAGACGCATAGTGTTTTTCCTATTGGCGCAAAAGCGAATTATACAGAAATCCGTCCGCCGCGTCCCGCCGTTTCAGGCCGGATTTAAGCCGTTTTTCAGGCCGCTCCGCCCCGCCGGGCACAAAAATGCGGCTGTCATTGACATCGCTGCGGAAGCATGGCGAAATCGCATCACTCCGCGACTCTCCAGGGATTTCCATGCATACGAATTCGCTCAAACGGCTCACCCTCGCGCTGCTGCTGTCCTGCAGTTGCACCGCAGTACTGGCTCAGTATGTCTGGCTGGACGGGAAAGGCGTCAAGCAATATTCGGACATGCCGCCACCGGCTTCGGTGCCGAACAGCCGCATCCTGAAATCGCCGGGAGCACTGCCGCAAACCGCAGTACCGGCCGCCGCTGACGAAACCGCTACCGAGACCGAAACGGCAAAGGAAGACGGCGCCGCACCAAAGGCACCCCCTACGCTCGCGGAAAAGAACGCCGATTTCCAGAAACGACGCGCGGAACAGGCGGAAAAAGACAAACAGGCAGCCGAACAGGCAAAGCAGGCTGCTGCAAGGAAGAAGAATTGTGAGCAAGTCGGCAACTATCAGCGCGCGCTGCAATCCGGCCAGCGCATTACCCGGCTGTCGCCGACCGGCGAACGTGTCTATCTGACCGACGAGGAACGTGCAAACGCCGTGCGGGAAAACCGGCAGGCGCTGTCCGACTGCAAATAACAGGGAAATGACGGGAATGAGCGGCGCCCGATAGATCGGCTGGCGGAACGATTTGGCGGCATCGAGCTGGGCGCGCCGCGGCCCTGTGCGAGGAAGTCGGGTCAGACGTCCTTGCCGCCATCCTTCCCGCTTTTATTCGCGCGGCGTCGGCGCGAATCCTTGGGATCGGCAATCAACGGCCGATAAATCTCGACACGGTCATGCTCGCGCAGCACCGTATCCAGCGTCTTCAACTTGCCGTAGATGCCAACGCGCCAGACGCTGATATCGATTTCCGGCGCCAGCTCGACAATTCCGCTACGCTCTATCGCCTGCTGGATTGTCGTGCCTGTTGCCACATCCAGCGGCAACAGGAATTGCCGGTCCATTCTTGCGTAACAGACCTGAACGGCAATCGTTGCCGGCGCATCAGCCATAGACCTGCTCCGCCCGCTTGCTGAACGAATCGACGAAACTGGTCGCGATCATGTTGAAGACCGGGCCGATCACGCCTTCGATCAACTTGTTCGAGAATTCATACTGCAAGTCGAAATCGATGCGGCAGGCATCTTCGCGCAACGGTTTGAATTGCCACGTGCCGTGCAAATGCTTGAACGGCCCTTCGAGCAATTGCATCGTCATCGAATGCGGCGGGTTGTTGGTGTTCTCCGTCGTGAAGCTCTGGCGCACGCCGTGAAAATTGATTTTCAATGTCGCGATCAGCTTGTGTTCGCTGCGCTCCTTGACCTCCACACCGCCGCACCACGGCAGAAACTGCGGATAATCCTCCACACGATCGACCAGCGCGAACATCTGTTCCGCGCTGTAACCCAGCAAGACTGTTTTGTGCACTACCGCCATCGATTATGACCCGAGTATGTCCGTTTGATAGAATCGCAAGGTTGCCATTTTAACCGACCCGTTGCAGAACCCTCATGAGCATTGTTGACAACAGAAAAGCATTCCACGACTACTTCATCGAGGAGCGCTTTGAGGCCGGCATTGTTCTGGAAGGCTGGGAAGTGAAATCAATACGAGCCGGCCACGTGCAACTAAAGGAAGCCTACGTGATTGCCCGCAACGGCGAAATCTTCCTGTTCGGCGCACACATCAGCCCATTGGCGACCGCCTCCACCCATGTCACGCCCGATCCGGTGCGCACGCGCAAGCTGCTGCTGAAGGCTGACGAGATCAAGAAGCTGAAAGCCAGGGTCGAACGCGCCGGCTACACGATGGTACCGCTGAACCTGCATTTCCAGCGCGGCCGTATCAAGTGCGAGATCGGTCTGGCAAAGGGCAAGAAACAGCACGACAAGCGCGATACCGAGAAGAAGCGCGATACGCAACGCGAAATCCAGTCGGTGCTGAAACAGAACCGGCGATAATGAACGGCAATAAAAAACGGCGCCCTCAATGTAGCGGCGCCGTCTTCAATTCGTGCAAAGCACTCAGGCCTTGCCGCGTGTTTCCTGCGATTTCACCACTGTCAACGCGCTTGCGATCAGGCCGCTGATATCGCCCAGATTGGCAGGCACGATCAGCGCATTGTTGGTCTTCGCCAGTTTGCCGAATGCTTCGACGTATTGCTCGGCCACCTTCAGGTTCACCGCACCCTCGCCGCCCGGTTCGCGAATCGCCGAGCCGGTCTTGCGGATCGCCTCGGCCGTCGCTTCGGCAATCGACAGGATGGCTGAAGCCTCGCCCTGCGCGCGGTTGATCGCAGCCTGCTTCTCACCTTCCGACCGCGCGATTGCTGCCTCGCGCTCGCCGGTGGCGATATTGATCTGTTCCTGCTTGCGACCTTCCGACGCCGCGATCAAGGCGCGCTTCTCGCGCTCCGCCGTGATCTGCGACTGCATCGCATGCAGAATTTCCTTCGGTGGCGTCAAATCCTTGATCTCGTAGCGCAACACTTTCACGCCCCAGTTGGTCGCCGATTCGTCGATCGCGCCGACGACCGCATGGTTGATCGCCTCGCGTTCCTCGAAAGTCTTGTCGAGCTCCATGCGGCCGATCACCGAACGCAGCGTCGTCTGCGCCAATTGCGAGATCGCCAGAATGTAGTTCGACGAACCGTAGGAAGCACGCATCGGATCGGTCACCTGGAAATACAGGATGCCGTCCACCTCCAGCTGCGTGTTGTCCTTCGTGATGCAGATCTGCATCGGCACGTCGAGCGGGATTTCCTTGAGCGAATGCTTGTAGGCGATGCGGTCGATGAACGGCAGCACGATCTTCAGGCCGGGCCCGAGCGTCGCATGATATTTACCGAGCCGCTCGACGACCCATGCATGCTGCTGCGGCACCACGTTGACCGTCTTGACGACGAAAACGATGACGACGAACAGCAGGAAAAACAGGATGGATGTATCGAACATGGAATTTCCCTTATTGTGACGAATCGGATGCTTCGGCCAGCTCGCGCCGGACGACGTCGGTATTGATGAGGACAAGTCGATTGCCTCTCACCTCGCGGATCATGAACAGTCCCGGCATCGCCGTGCCGCCGGGCGCCAGTTCCGCATCCCACAGCGCGCCACGATACATGACACGTGTAACGGCCGATGCGCCGTCGGCAACACGCCATTCACCGACTTCCAGCGCCTGGCCGATGTCAAGATTGATCGCCGGATCGCGCGCGGCATCGACACGCTCGCTGCGGCCGAGCTTGCTGCGACGTAGCGCGGCAGTGGCGACTGCGGCGACGACGGCCGCGATCACGCACTGCGACGTGCCGTGCAGGCCGACAAAGGCGGCAATACCGCCCGCTGCCGCGCCGAAGGCGATCATCAGCAGATAGAAGGTGCCCGTCGCCATTTCCAGTATGACGAGCACACAAGCTGCCGCAAACCAGATCATCCAGTCTGCCATTCGTTTGCATCCTTTCGATTACAAGCGTGAATCTTCGCCCCGCGCGGAGACGCCTGGAAACCGGCTGTTGCAGTTTCCCGCCACAGTCTATTCCAAAACGCTCTCGGGAAAGAACCGTTTTCTCGGTTTCGCTGGCAGGTCTATCGCCTGCCTGCGAGATTCATCCACGTCTCGACGACCGAGTCGGGATTCAGCGACAGCGAACCGATTCCCTCCTTCATCAGCCACGCGGCAAAATCCGGATGATCGGACGGCCCCTGCCCGCAAATGCCGACGTACTTGCCTTGCTTGCGGCAAGCAGCGATCGCGCGCGAGAACATCGCGGAGACGGCTGGATCTCGCTCGTCGAAATCGGCGGCGAGTATCTCCATGCCGGAATCGCGGTCCAGGCCCAGCGTCAACTGCGTCAAATCATTGGAGCCGATCGAGAAACCGTCGAAATAGGCAAGGAATTCCTCCGCCAGAATCGCGTTGGACGGCACTTCGCACATCATCACGATACGCAGGCCGTTCTCGCCGCGCTTCAGGCCGTTCTTCTCCAGCAGCGCGATCACCTTCTCCGCCTGCCCCAGCGTGCGTACGAAAGGCACCATGATCTCGACGTTCGTCAGCCCCATGTCCTCGCGCACGCGCTTCAGTGCCATGCATTCCATCGCGAAGGCTTCGGCAAAATCGGGAGCCAGATAACGTGCCACACCGCGGAAGCCGAGCATCGGATTTTCTTCGTCCGGTTCGTAGCGCGAGCCGCCGATCAGTTTCTTGTATTCGTTCGACTTGAAGTCCGACAACCGCACGATCACCGGCTTCGGCCAGAATGCCGCACCGATGGTCGCGATGCCTTCGGTCAGCTTGCCAACATAAAATTCGCGCGGCGACGCATAGCCGCGCATCGCAGATTCGACCGCCTTCTTCAGATCGGCATCGATGGCCGGATAGGCCAGCACCGCCTTCGGATGCACGCCGATATTGTTGTTGATGATGAATTCCAGCCGCGCCAGGCCGACGCCGTGATTCGGAATCGACTGGAAGTCGAACGCCAGCTGCGGATTGCCGACGTTCATCGTGATCTTCAGCGGCAAGTCGGGCAAGGCACCGCGTGCGATCTCGGTTACTTCGGTTTCCAGCTGGCCTTCGTAAATTTTTCCCTCGTCACCTTCCGCGCATGACACGGTGACCAGCGTTCCATCGCGCAGCGTCTCCGTCGCATCGCCGCAGCCAACCACTGCCGGCACGCCGAGTTCGCGCGCAATGATCGCCGCGTGACAGGTGCGGCCGCCGCGATTGGTGACGATGGCCGAGGCGCGTTTCATCACCGGTTCCCAATTCGGATCAGTCATGTCGGCAACCAGCACATCGCCCGGCTGCACGCGTTCCATTTCCGACGGATCGCGAATCACGCGCACCGGCCCAGCGCCGATCTTCTGGCCAATTGCACGGCCAACCGCCAGCACCGGGCCGTCCGCCTTCATGCGGAAACGCTGCTGCACGTCGGACGCCGTTTGCTGCGACTTCACCGTTTCCGGACGCGCCTGCAAGATGTACAGCTTGCCGTCCTTGCCATCCTTGCCCCATTCGATATCCATCGGCCGGCCGTAATGCTGTTCGATGATGACGGCGTAACGCGCCAGTTCGACGATATCCGCATCGGTCAGCGAGAAACGATTGCGCAAGTCCGCCGGTACATCGACGGTGCGCACCGATCGCCCTGCCTTCGCCTCGTCGGTGAATTCCATACGGATCAGCTTGGAACCGATGGCGCGCCGGATGATCGCCTGCTTTCCCTGCGCCAGCATCGGTTTGTGCACATAGAATTCGTCCGGATTGACCGCGCCCTGCACCACCGTTTCACCCAGCCCGTAGCTGGCCGTGATGAAGACGACGTCGCGGAATCCCGATTCGGTATCGAGTGTGAACATCACGCCGGCGGCACCCAGATCGGAACGCACCATGCGCTGTACGCCGACCGATAGCGCGACATCCGCATGTAGATAGCCCTTGTGTACGCGATAGGAGATGGCGCGATCGTTGTACAGCGATGCATAGACCTGGCGCATCGCATCGAGCACGTTGTCGATGCCGACCACGTTCAGGAAAGTTTCCTGCTGCCCGGCAAACGAGGCGTCCGGCAGATCTTCGGCCGTGGCGGAAGAACGCACGGCGAACGACGGCTCGCCAGCCGACTTGTCGGCCGATTGCGTCAGTTGTGTATAAGCTTGTGTGATCTCTTGCCGCAGACGCGGCGGGAATGGCGTCTGTACGATCCAGCTGCGGATTTCCGAACCGGCCTGCGCGAGTGCGCGCACATCGTCGATATCCAGCCCCGCCAGCCGATCGGCGATGCGTTGCGCCAGACTGCGTTCGCCGGTCTCGACATGCGCAAGAAAATCGCGATACGCCTGCGCCGTCGTCGCGAAACCGCCCGGCACCCGCACGCCGGCCGCCGCCAGCTGGCTGATCATCTCCCCCAGCGAGGCATTTTTTCCGCCGACCGCATCGACGTCGGTCATGCGCAGACTCTCGAAAGCGATCACGTAGGCATCGGCCTGCCGATCCTGCCTGCTTCGCGTGTGCAATGCTTCAGACATGGGCACCTCGTTCGATGAAGAGAAATCAGCATGCCCGTATCCCGGGCACGAGCCATTTTGTTATTCTTCAACAGCGGTATTGCGAGCGATCCGGCACTCATTCTAGCGAATCCTCGCCTGTCGCGAACGATGGTGAAGCGATTTATTAACTTACGCGATTCTTACAAATCATTTACATCGAATCATGCCCACTCCAGTCGATCCAGCCTCCCGACCGTTGCCGATGCGCACGGCATTCTTCGTTTCGGACGGCACCGGCATCACCGCCGAGACTTTCGCGCATTCGGTGCTCTCGCAATTCGACATGCTGTTCCGGCAGATACGCCTGCCCTTCGTCGATTCGATCGACAAGGCGCATCAGGCGCTACGTCGCATCGACGAAACCTGCATCATCGATGGCCAGCGTCCCATCGTCTTTTCCACGCTGGTCAAGACGGAACTGTCAGATATCGTGCGTACTTCGCAGGGGTTGTACATGGATCTGATCCAGACCTTCGTCGAACCACTGGAGCAGGAACTGGGCATGAAGTCGATGCACACGATCGGCCGCAGCCACACGCCGGCCGATTCTGCCGAATACCGCGACCGCATCGAAGCCATCAATTTTTCGCTGGCGCATGACGACGGCCAATCGAACCGCAATCTGTCGCAGGCCGACGTGATCCTGGTAGGCGTATCGCGTTCCGGCAAGACACCGACCAGCCTTTTCCTGGCGATGCAATACGGCATCAAGGCGGCCAACTATCCGCTGACGCCGGACGATTTCGCCCGCCGGAAACTGCCGCCCGCATTGCTGCAGCACAAGGAGAAGATGTTCGGCCTGTCGATCGCTCCGGAGCGGCTGGCGGAAATCCGCCACGAACGCCTGCCCGACAGTAAATATGCGTCGATTGAGAATTGCCGCTATGAAATCGATGAAGCGGAAAGAATGATGCAGCGCGAAGGCGTGCGCTGGTTGTCGTCGACGACGAAATCGATCGAGGAAATCGCCGCCACCATCCTGCAGGAAATCAAGACGGAGCAGCGTTCCGGCTAAACCGGATCAGCGTGCAGTCCGCTGGCGCACCTGTTCGAAGAAGCAGACTGCCGCGCTGGCCGCCACATTCAACGATTCGATCGCACCGAGATGCGGAATCGTCACGCGATGCGTCGCGCACTCAAGCAAGGCATCGGCAACGCCTTGTCCCTCATGGCCGAACAACCAAGCGACAGGCTGCACCAGATCGAGATCGTAGAGACGTTGCTGCGCATGCGAACTGGTCGCCACGACCGGAATGTCCGTCCTCGCCAGCAGATCGGCCAAATCGACGTGTTCGTATATCTCCAGCAGAAAATGCGCGCCCATGCCTGCACGCATGACCTTGGGCGACCAGGCGAAGGTCGTTCCCGTACTGCAGAACACCTGTTCGATCCCTGCCGCCGCTGCGCTACGCACGATGGAGCCGAAATTGCCGGGGTCCTGCACACGATCCAGCAGCACGGCGGATCGTGTCAGGCGCGGCGGTTGCGCCAATTGCGGCGTCTCAATCAGAAAGAGGATATCGATGCCGTTTTCGACCTGACTCAGCGCATTGAAAAGCTGATCCGGCAGCAGGATGGTTTGCGACGAAAGATCATCGCATCGACGCAGGATGGCTGCTACCTCGTCATTGCGCATCGCCGTTTCACCCACGATGCACAATAGCGGCTTGCCGACTTGAACAAGATAGCTTTCGCAAAGATGCACGCCGTCAAGCAGCGTCCGCCCTTCCTTACGCCGCGCCTGCGAACTGGCCGCAAGCAGTTTCAACTCCTTGTAGAGCGGATTGTCGCGCGACGATATCGGCTTGATCGACATCTTCAAGCTTCCTTTGTAACGTTCACGGTCACGCCCTCGATCAATGCACGCACCGGTGCATAGGACCGGCGGTGCACCGGCGAGATGCCATGCAGGCGCAACCGTTCCAGATGCAGTTCAGTCGGATAGCCCTTGTGCTGGTCAAAACCGTAATTCGGATACTGGGCATGCAACAGACGCAGCGCATGATCGCGCGCCGTTTTTGCAAGAATGGATGCCGCCGAAATCGCCGGCACCAGATCGTCTCCCTTGACGATTGCCTCGGAACGAACGGTCATGACCGGACAGCGATTGCCATCGATCAGTGCCAGCGTCGGCAGCATCGACAAGCCCTCGACCGCACGCCGCATTGCCAGCATCGAAGCCTGAAGAATATTCAGTTCATCGATTTCCTGCTCCGAACATTGCGCGATCGACCATGCCAGTGCATGCGTCTTGATTTCCAGCGCCAATTCGTCTCGCTTGGCTTCGGTCAATTTCTTCGAATCGCGCACGCCGGTTATCGGCCGTGCAGGATCGAGAATGACTGCTGCGGCAAAGACCGGCCCCGCCAGCGGGCCGCGGCCGGCCTCGTCGACACCGCAGATGACGTCGTTCGCATAATCGAACAACGGCAGCGTCGTATCGGTTTTCTTCTTTGCAGGCGGCATGTCTGTAGATTCGTGCAATCGGTTACGCCGTACGCGACGGATGGCCGATCAGGTTCAGTACTGCCTGCGCGCTTTCCACAGCCGTATCGCGCAACAGGGTGTGATGCATTTCGGTAAAGCGCCGTTGCAGATATTCGCGATGTGCATCGTCGCACAACTGCGTCCACATCGCATCGGCCAATGCCTGCGGTGTGGCGGCATCCTGCAGCAGTTCCGGCACCAGGAATTCGCGCGCAAGGATGTTCGGCAGGCCGATCCACGGTTGATATCCCATATGGCGCAGCACATGCCAGGAAGCACGCATCATCTTGTAGGCAATCACCATCGGTTTCTTGAACAAGGCAACTTCCAGCGACGCCGTACCGGAAGCGACCAATACCGCATCCGCTGCAGCCATTGCGCGGTACGACTCGCCATTCGTCACCTGGATCGGTACATCCTGCAATCCCGCCTGCGCGATCAGTTCGTCGAAATACCGGCGTTGCGCATCGCCGGCCATCGGCGCGACGAATTGCAGCGATGGATCACGCTGCCGCAGCAATCTGGCTGCAGCGACAAAGGCGACAGCGTTGTATTTCAACTCGGACATGCGGCTGCCCGGCATGATGGCAACGACGCGCGCATCCGGCTGCAATCCCAGCAAGGCACGCGCCGCCTGCACGTCCGGCTCCATCGGAATGACCTGGGCCAGCGGATGACCGACGTAAGTCGCCGGAATGCCGGCCTTGCGGTAGATTTCTTCCTCGAACGGAAAAATCACCAGCATGTGCGACACGGCACGCGCAATCTTCCTGATGCGTCCGCCGCGCCAGGCCCAGATCGACGGACCGATGAAATGCATGGTCGGAATGCCTGCCTCTTTCAATTGCGCTTCCAGCCCGAGATTGAAATCCGGTGCATCGACGCCGATGAACACGGCCGGACGCTCCGCCAGCAACCGATCGCGCAATGCATTCTGTATGCCCTTGATCTCGCGATAATGCGCCAGCACTTCGAACAGGCCGCGCACCGACAGCTTTTCCATCGGAAAATCGCTGACGAAACCGTGCTGCATCATGTGGGGACCGCCGATGCCGTGCATCAGGGCATCGGGCAGATGGGGACGCAGGCCCGACAATAATCGGCTTGCAAGAAGATCGCCGGACGTTTCGCCGGCGACCAGGGCGATTGCGGTCTTGTCCGCTGCGTCAGCGAATGATGCCACGCGGAGAGTCTTCGATGAATTCGCGCAGTTGGCGCAAATAATCGGCAGCGTCAGGAGAAGCGGTTTCTTCCGCACGCAAGGCGGCTTTCGCCTCTTCCAGCGGAAGTCCCGAACGATAGATGGTGCGATAGCCGCGCTTGATTGCAGCGATCTGGGTGCTGGTGAAGCCACGACGGCGCAGACCTTCGCTGTTGATGCCGGCCGGCACCGCACGATTGCCGGCAGCGGTCACGAATGGCGGCACGTCCTGGCTGACCGCAGCGGTGAAAGCCGTCATCGCATGTGCGCCGATATGGCAGAACTGGTGCACCGACGTAAAGCCGCCGAGGAACACCCAGTCCTCCAGATGTACATGGCCGGCCAGCGTCGCGTTGTTGGCAAGGATGATGTTGCTGCCGAGCTGGCAATCGTGTGCGATGTGCACGTAAGCCATGATCCAGTTGTCGTTGCCCAGTCGCGTAGCGCCGGCATCCTGCACCGTGCCGAGATTGATGGTGACGAATTCGCGGATCGTGTTGCGATCGCCGATGTGCAATTCGGTCGGTTCACCTGCGTACTTTTTGTCCTGCGGCGCCGCGCCGATCGACGCGAACTGGAAAATCTTGTTGTCGCTGCCGATGCGCGTATGGCCCTCGACGACCGTGTGCGGGCCGATCCATGTATTCGCGCCGATCGACACGTGCGGACCGATGACCGCGTAAGCGCCGATCTCGACCGAATCTGCCAGCTGCGCCTGCGGGTCGACGATCGCGGTCGGATGGATGCGCGTCATTACTGCCCCGCTGGCTGGCTGGCGTCGTTGATCGTGCGCATCGTGCACATCAGTTCGGCTTCCAGCGCGACCTGGCCATCGACGGAGCCGACCGCCTTGTATTTCCAGATACCGCGCGCATTGCGCAGGATTTCGACTTCCATCTTCAACTGGTCGCCCGGCTCCACCGGACGCTTGAAGCGCGCACCATCGATGCCCACGAAATACACCACGCTATTGTGGTCCGGCTTCTGGCCCATCGTCAGGAAGGACAGCAAGGCGGCAGTCTGCGCCAGCGCCTCGATCATCAGCACGCCCGGCATGACCGGCTTGTGCGGAAAGTGGCCGTTGAAGAATTCCTCGTTGGCGGTGACGTTCTTGATTGCGGTGATCGATTTGCCCGATTCCCACGTCAACACGCGATCGACCAGCAGCAGCGGATAGCGGTGCGGCAGGTATTCCTTGATCTGGTTGATGTCGAGCGTCTTCATGTGCTGCATAGTTCCCTGATTAGTCATTCTTGTCTTCGCCAAGCGATTTGATATGTTTTTCCAGTTCGCGGATTTTCTCACGCATCGACGACAAATTGCGCACGATGACGGCAGATTTTTCCCACTCCGCGTTCTTGGCCAGTGGATAGAAACCCGTGTATTGCCCCGGCTCATGGATAGAGCGCGACACCATGCTGCCAGAAGAAATATGGACGTTGTCGGCGATCGTCAGATGCCCCAGGACCATTGCCGCGCCGCCGAACGTGCAATGCTTGCCGATGATCGCGCTGCCAGCCACGCCGACGCAGCCCGCCATTGCCGTATGCGCGCCAATGTGGCAGTTGTGGCCGATCTGGATCTGGTTGTCCAGCTTGACGCCATCCTCGATTACCGTATCGGCCAACGCACCGCGATCCACCGTCGTGTTTGCTCCGATTTCGACGTCGTTGCCAATCTCGACTGCTCCGGTTTGCGGAATCTTGATCCACGCACCACCTTCGTTCGCAAAGCCGAAACCGTCCGCGCCGATCACCGCGCCGGAATGCAGGATGCCGCGTTCTCCGATGCGGCAACCCGCCAGGAAAGTCACGCGCGGATGGAACAGCGTGCCCTTGCCGACCACCGCGTCGCGGCCGATAAAGCAACCTGCCCCGATTACGCAATCGTCGCCAATGTGTGCGCCGGCTTCGATCGTCACATGCGGTCCGATCGACGCACTGGTCGCCACGCTGGCCTGCGGATCAACAGCCGCAGTTGGATGAATGCCTTTGGGCGCAGCATGCGCGTGCAAGGCCGCGAAAAACTGGGCCGCGCGCGCAAAATACGCATACGGGTTGGCCGTGACGATGCGCGTACCGGCATAGTCCGGGCCAACGACCTCGTCATCAGCTTCCGACAGGATCAGGGCCGCCGCCTGCGTCTGTGCCGCCTGCTTTCTGAACTTGGGATTGGAAAGAAACGTGATGTGCGATGCATCGGCATCGCTCAATGGCGCGATGCCGACAACTTGCTTGTCGGCATCACCAATCAACCGGCCCCCCAAGCGTTCGACCAAGTCTCCCAGTCGAGTGCTCATCGTAGCCTTTTCTGTTATTTGCCGAGTGCCTTCAGCACCTTGTCGGTGATGTCGATGCGTGGGCTGACATACGCTGCTTCCTGCAGAATGATGTCGTATTTTTCCGCTTCCGCGATCTGCTTGATCACTTTATTTGTGCGATCGATCGCTGCAGCAGTTTCTTCGTTACGGCGCTGGTTCAGATCTTCCTTGAACTCGCGTTGCGTGCGCTGGAAATCCTTGTCCAGATCGGCCAGTTCGCGCTGACGCTTCACACGCTCGGAATCCGCCAGTACCGGCGCATCCTTGTCGTATTTGTCGGCCATCGATTTCAGGCGCGTTGCCATGTCTTGCAACTCTTTCTGGCGCTTGGAAAATTCCTGCTCCAGCTTGGCCTGTGCCGCCTTGTATGGCGCCGCTTCACGGAAAATGCGCTCAGTGCTGATGAAGCCGATCTTTGCCGACTCCTGCGCTTGCGCGACGGAAACAAAACCGAGGCCGGCGATCAACAACACCAGGCATTTGGACATTACTGAGGATTTGATTGAAGCCTTCAAAATAATTCTCCACATCTCAAATTTCAACCACCAATTGTTTATTATGCCACCAGCCTTTAAAAGCCGGTACCCAACTGGAACTGGAAGGCCTGCTCATCATCCTCCGGCTTCTTGTTCAGCGGTTTGCCGAAACTGAGCTTGAGAGGACCGATCGGCGAGACCCAACTGAAACCGATACCTGCCGATGCCTTCAAGTCACTGCCGAAGCTTTGATTATCGTCATAGACGTTGCCGGCATCGAAGAAAGTAAACCAGCGCAACGTACGATCGTTCTCCGATCCCGGGAACGGGAATTGCAATTCCGCATTCAGAATCAGCCGTTTGGAACCGCCGAGCGGATCGCCGTTCGAATCTTTCGGACCGAGCGATGCGCTTTCATAGCCGCGCACCGAACCGATGCCGCCTCCGTAGAAGTTCTTGAAGATCGGATATACGTCTCCGCCCAAAGCCTTACCGTAGTTGATCTCGCCATTCAACGCCAGCGTCGTGCTCGAGAACAACGGCTTGAAGTACTGCTGCTGGAACGTCGCCCGGTAGTACTTCGTATCTCCGGCCGGTGAAATCTCGAAGTTGATTCGTTGATAACGACCTTTAGTCGGCACCAGTGCACTATCACGATTATCCCGCTGCCATGCGATGGTCAACGGAATACTGGTCGCGGACGCACTGTGCTCACCGGTTTGTGAGGCATCGTTATTGCCATTAAGTTCATTGACATAGTCGATGTAGCGTTGCGGGCTATCATCCTTGTCACTGTCCTCGGCGCCCAGCCCTTTATAAACGGTGATCTCGGTACGCTCCACACCTGCGCCGAAGAACACTCTATCCACTTCCGAGAACGGCACACCAAATCGGATGTTGCCACCCGTACTGCGGAAGCGATAATCGCCGGTGCTAATCGATGGCGGACGCGTAGTGCGTGTAAACAACTCGTAGGTGCGGCTGACGCCATCATCGGTGAAATACGGATTCGTTGCCGAAACCGCGATCGTACGATAATACTTGCTCGTATTAACGTTCACACCGACCGTGTTGCCGCTACCGAAGGCATTGCTCTGGTTGATCCCGCCGCTCAAGGTCAAGCGCTCGCTGCTGGAAAAACCTGCGCCCAACATGATGTTGCCGGTCGGCTTTTCCGTCACGGCGAAGTTGACGTCCACCTGATCGGTCTTGCCCGGCACGTCCGGCGTTTCCACCTTCACGTCGGTAAAGTAGTCGAGACGGTCCACGCGATCGCGCGACAACTTGATCTTCTCGCCGTCATACCAGGAATTCTCGAATTGCCGCAGTTCGCGTCGAATGACTTCGTCACGGGTTTTCGTGTTGCCCGCAATATTGACGTTGCGCACATAGACACGCCGCCCCGGATCGACGAAGATCGTGAACGCCACCTGCTTCTTCTCGCGATCGATCTGCGGATTAGCATTGACGTTGGCAAACGCATAGCCGAAATTGCCCATGCGCTCGGTGATGTTCTTCGTACTGGCCGTCAGTTTCTCGCCCGAATACACGTCGCCGGCCTTCAACTGTACCAGCGAAGCCATTTCCGCTTCACGACCGAACATCTCGCCTTCCAGCTTGACGTCGGATACCGTGTATTTTTCGCCTTCGCTGATGTTGATCGTGATGTAGATATCCTTCTTGTCCGGCGTAATCGACACCTGCGTCGATTCGACGCGCATCTCGATATAGCCGTTGTTCTGGTAGAAGGATTTCAGCGTGTCGATATCGGCCGCAAGTTTCTGCTTCGAATACTGATCCGCCTTCGAGTACCAGGTAAACCAGCCCGGTGTGCGCAATGCAAGCTTTTTAACAAGATCCTTCTCGCTGAAGGCCTTGTTGCCGATGATGCTGATGTTCTTGATGCGGGCGACATCACCTTCGTCGACGGCAAAGTTGATCGCCACGCGATTGCGTTCCAGCGGCGTGACCGTCGTCGTGATGGCGACCGAATACAGACCACGCGACAGATATTGCCGCTTCAGTTCCTGTTCTGCGCGATCGACCAGCGACTTGTCGTAGATGCGAGATTCGCCGACGCCGATTTCCTTCAGCGCCTTCGTCAGCGTTTCCTTGTCGAACTCCTTGGTACCGGTGAATTCCACACTGGCGATCGCCGGACGCTCCTCCACGAACACGACCAGCACATCGCCTTCGGTCTCGATACGCACGTCCTTGAAGAAGCCCGTTGCGTACAGCGCCTTGATCGCCGTCGTGCCTTTCTCGTCGGTATAGGTATCGCCGACACGTACCGGCAGATAACTGAACACGGTACCGGGCTCGGTACGCTGGATGCCTTCGACGCGGATGTCCTTGACGGTGAAGGGATCGACCGCATACGCATGGCTCGCGCACAGGGCGAAGGCGGCAGCGGCAATCAGACGGCGGGGAAAGAAAGGCGGGTTGAAACGCTCAGAATGTAATTTCATCGGCTATGGTAATCAAGATACTTGGTCAGACCCGGCAAGGCACGCACCATCAGGAAACAAGCCGGTTGATGTCGTTGAAGACTGCCACCAGCATCAGGGTCATCAGTATCCCCACACCTGCCCGTTGCGCGATCTCCCCGAAGCGCTCGGAAACCGGGCGGCCCGTCAAAACTTCGACAGCATAATACAGCAAATGCCCGCCATCCAGCACTGGAATGGGAAGCAGATTCATGACGCCCAGACTGATGCTGACGAAGGCGATAAAACTCAGGTAGCTGATCCAGCCGATGCGTGCCGTCTGCCCCGCATAATCGGCGATCGTGATCGGTCCGGTGACGTTCTTCCAGGAAACCTCGCCGACAATCATCTTGCCGACCATCTTGACCGTCATTGCACTGGTATCCCAGGTCTTTTTCACTGCCTTGCCGAGCGCCGCCAGCGGGCCGCTGCCGGCCGTGACCATCTCCGGCATCATCGCCACCTCGACCTTGATGCGGCCGAAGGTCTGGTCGCCCTGCTCGACCGTCTCCGGCGTGACCGGCACAGTCAGCGATACGCCGTCCCGCAGCAGATCGACCTGCAGCATCTTGCCCGGTGACGCGCGCACTGCATCGACGAAAGCCATGCCATCCCGAATCGGCTTGCCGTCGACGGCAACGACTTTATCGCCCTGTTGCAAGCCCGCGCGCATGCCGGCACCGTCCGGCACAATATTGCCGAGCACAGCTGGCGGCCGCGCCAGATCGATGCCGAGATCGGCCAGGAATTCGCCCTCCAATTTTTCGGTCGGAACGCTATCGACCGGGACGATCGCGCTTTCCTGCGCACCTGCCGCATCCACCACGTCCAGTCTTGCCGGCTTGCGATCGACAACCGCCTGTACCATCAGCCAGCGCAGATCACCCCATGCCTGCACCGGCTCGCCGTTGACGGCCGTCACACGCTCGCCGCCACGCAAGCCCGCCTTCCATGCGATCGACTGTTCGGATGGCGTGCCCAGCTTGGCGGCCGGTTCCGGAATGCCATGGCTGTACAGTCCGGCGAACAACAGGATCGCCAGCAGGAAATTGGCGATCGGTCCTGCCGCCACGATGGCGATGCGCTTCCACACCGATTGACGCGTGAATTCACGCTGCATATCCTGTGTCGAAACATCTGCCAGATCGCCGTCGCGGGCATCCAGCATCTTCACGTAACCGCCCAGCGGCAGCATCGACACCGCCCATTCGGTCTGGTCCGGCCCGAAGCGACGCGACCAGACGACCTTGCCCATGCCGACCGAAAAGCGCAGCACCTTCACGTTGCACCAGCGCGCCACCAGATAATGGCCGAGCTCGTGCACGATGATCAGCACGCCGAGAACGACGGCAAAGGCGACGATGGTTTGCAGCAGCATCATGATGGCTGGATGGTGGATAGTGCGATTTCCCGTGCACGGCGATCCTGTTCGCACACCGATTCGATATCGGCGACCGAGCAAAACGGCAGCGCGTCCATGACGCGGGCGATCAGGTCATTGATCGTGCGGAAACCGATGCGCCTGTCGAGGAAAGCCTGTACCGCCACCTCGTTGGCCGCATTCATGACGGCCGGCGCCGATCCGCCCGCGTGCAATGCATCATACGCCAGTTTCAGGCACGGAAAACGCTGCAAATCCGGCTGCTCGAACGTCAACTGCGCGATCTGCACCAGGTCAATGGGCGCGACACCGGAAGCGATGCGTTCCGGATAGGCCAATGCATGCGCGATCGGCGTACGCATGTCGGGATTGCCGAGCTGTGCCAGCACCGAACCGTCGACGTAGGACACCATCGAATGCACGACACTCTGCGGATGGATGACGACATCGATATTGGACGCCGACACGCCGAACAGCCAGTAGGCCTCGATGACTTCCAGCCCCTTGTTCATCATCGTCGCCGAATCGACGGAAATCTTGCGGCCCATCACCCATTTCGGATGTGCGACCGCTTCTTCGCAGGTGACCTTGTCCAGCGTATCCAGTGGCCGCTTCAAGAATGGCCCGCCGGAAGCCGTCAGCAGGATTTTCCCGATGCCGTGCTTTTCCGGCACGCGGCTGTAGCCATCAGGCAGGCACTGGAAGATCGCATTGTGTTCGCTGTCGATCGGCATCAGTACGGCGCCGCTGGCGGCCACTGCATCCATCAGCAGCTGGCCGGACATGACCAGCGCTTCCTTGTTCGCCAACAGCACTTTCTTGCCGGCACGTGCTGCAGCCAATGTCGGCGCAAGACCAGCGGCACCGACGATGGCCGCCATGACCGTATCGCATCCAGCCGCAGACGCCACCGCACACAATGCCGGCTCGCCGAATTCGACCTGGGTCGCTACGCCTTTTTCGCGCAGCAGGCTACTCAGCTTCTGCGCCGCCTCCGCATTGCCGACAACGGCCACCTGCGGGCGGAACTGCACGCATTGCTGCGCCAGTTCTTCCACCTTGCTCTGCGCAGTCAGCGCATAGACGGCATAGCGGTCGGGATGGCGGGCAATGACGTCCAGCGTCGAAAGACCGATGGAGCCGGTCGAGCCAAGAATGGTGATGTGCTGCATGAAATTACATCCAGTAACCGACGAGAACAGCCAGCGGCAGAGTCGGAAGCAAGGCGTCGATGCGGTCGAGGACGCCGCCATGGCCAGGCAGCAGATTGCTGCTGTCCTTCATGCCGGCACGACGCTTCAATTGGGATTCGAACAAGTCGCCGACGACGCTGGCAGCCGTCATCAGAATCAGGATCGCGAGAAAGCCGCCCCAACCCCATTTCAGATAAAGCTGTACGGCGAATGTATCCTGCAAGGCGGGAACGGCCAGCGTTGCGGCACCGGCCAGCAGCACGATGATCGCACCGCCGATCGCGCCTTCCCACGATTTGCCCGGTGAAATCGACGGCGCCAGCTTGCGTTTGCCGAAGGCCTTGCCACTGAAATAGGCGCCAATGTCGGCCAGCCAGACGATCGCCATCACGGAAAACATGTACAGCGCCGAACGCGAGAACAGCACGAGCACGGCGACGAAAGCGCCGAGAATGGCCACGCCGTAAATGCCCATCGCCAAGCGATCGCCGATGCTGCCCGGCGGCGGCAGTCCGATCGCCAGCGACGGCGTGAGCCGCAATGCCCAGATCACAACGCACAGCGCAGGCAGCAGCGGACCGTCGATACGTCCGAACAGAACCAGCCATGCAAACGCGATCGTCCACAACGCAGCGCCGATCATCGGATGGCGGTTGCCGAACAGGCGCAGGCATTCCCATGCCGCAGCAGCAAAAAATGCAATGACCAACAACGTGAATACCAGCGGATAGCCGGAAAAAATCGCCAGCAGCAGCACGGCCAGCAAAACCACCGCCGTGATGATGCGCGTCTTCAGCATTTGACTGCCGCCGCTTGTTCGGTCAGCTGCTCGCTGGTGCGGCCGAAGCGCCGTTCACGCTTCTGGTAGGAGGTGATCGCTTTTTCCAACGCGGCCGCATCGAAATCGGGCCAGTAGGTTTCGGTGAAGTACAGCTCGGTATAGGCAAGCTGCCACAGAAGGAAGTTGGAAATCCGCTCTTCCCCGCCGGTGCGAATGAACAGATCCGGCTCCGGTGCATACGCCATCGACAGGTACGGCTCCAGCATTTCCTCAGTGAATTCGGTCGCCCCGGGATGCGCCGCCACCATCTTGCCGGTCGCCTGCATGATGTCCCAGCGGCCGCCGTAGTTGGCGCAGACGGTCACCGTCATTCGCGTATTGCCGGCCGTCTTGCGTTCCGCGGAAGCGATCATCTGCTGCAGCTTGTCGTCAAAACGATCGAGGTCACCGACAATCTTCAGTCGGATGCCATTCGCATGCATCTTGGCGACTTCACGCTCCAGCGCCGTCATGAACAGGCGCATCAGCACGCTGACTTCTTCCTGCGGCCGGCGCCAGTTCTCGGAACTGAAGGCGAAGAAAGTCACATATTCGACGCCCGCCTTCGCGCAGGCTTCCACCACGCCGCGCACCGCTTCCACGCCTTTGGCATGGCCGGCGACGCGTGGCATGAAGCGCTTGGTCGCCCAGCGTCCATTGCCGTCCATGATGAGCGCAATGTGGCGCGGCACCAGCGACACTTCCGGCACGGTCTGGGTTGAACTCTTCAGCGTCATGAGCGGGCAACCGGAGTGGAGAGAGAAATTGAAAGCCGGCTCAAACCGTCAGCACTTCTTTTTCTTTTTCGGCGACGATCTTGTCGACTTCGACGACGAACTTGTCGGTCAGCTTCTGTACGTCATCCTGTGCACGACGCTCCTCGTCTTCCGAGCAGGCCTTGTCCTTTACCAGCTTCTTCAGCGATTCGTTGGCATCGCGGCGGATGTTGCGGATCGCGATCTTCGCATCCTCGGCTTCACTCTTGACCAGCTTGACCATTTCCTTGCGGCGCTCTTCGGTCAGCGGTGGCGTCGGCACACGAATCAGATCGCCTTGCGTCGACGGGTTCAGACCCAGATCGGATTCGCGGATCGCCTTCTCGATGGTGGCGACCATTTTCTTTTCGTACGGCTGCACGCCGATCGTGCGTGCATCGACCAGCGTCAGGTTTGCCACTTGCGGCAACGCGGTCGGCGTACCGTAGTATTCGACCATCACATGGTCCAGCAGGCCGGTATGTGCACGGCCGGTACGCACCTTCGCCAGATCGCTCTTCAGCGTCTCGAGCGACTTCTGCATTTTCTGTTCGGCGATTTTCTTTGCATCTGCGACAGTCATTACTGCTCTCCTATTTACTGCAAATTGGACTGGATTGGATTATCGGCGTTCCCGAATATCAACATCGTCAGTGTTACAAGCTGTATCAGACGTGCACCAGCGTGCCTTCGTCCTCGCCCATCACCACGGATTTCAGCGCACCCGGCTTGACGATCGAAAACACCTTGATCGGCAGGCGCTGGTCGCGGCACAGCGCGAAGGCCGTCGCATCCATCACCTGCAGGTGCTTGGAAATCGCCTCGTCGAAGCTGATGGTCGAATAGCGCGTCGCCGCCGGATCCTTGTTCGGATCGGCGCTGTAGACGCCGTCGACCTTGGTCGCCTTCAGCACGATTTCCGCACCGATCTCCGCACCGCGCAGCGCGGCAGCGGTATCAGTCGTGAAGAACGGATTACCGGTGCCGGCAGCAAAGATGACGATCTTGCCTTCTTCTAGGTACTGCAGCGCCTTCGGGCGCACGTACGGCTCGACCACCTGCTCGATGCCGATTGCCGACATCACGCGCGCCGTAATACCGATCTGGCGCATCGCATCGGCCAGCGCCAGCGAATTCATCACGGTGGCCAGCATGCCCATGTAATCGGCCGTTGCGCGGTCCATGCCTTGCGCGCCGGGCGCGACGCCACGGAAAATATTGCCGCCGCCGATGACGATCGCCACTTCCACGCCCAGTTTTGCGACTTCAGACACATCCGCCACCATGCGCTCGATCGTCGCGCGATTGATGCCGTACGGATCGTCTCCCATCAACGCCTCGCCCGAAAGTTTAAGGAGAACGCGTTTATATGCTGGGGTCGTCATGGGCTGGATTCCTTGTCTTGTCCGTTTTTATTGCCAGGCTGATTCTGTATTCCGGTACTGCCATTCCGCTCTGCGGCGGCCGGCAGCCACACCGCTACGGAATATTAATCGCTAACGCGCCGTCCGCGCATCAGCAAAACGCCATCGAATCAAGCATACCCGATCGACGGCGTTAAAAAAACGGGCCTTGCGGCCCGCTTTCTGCTTACGCCTGCTTTGCTGCGGCAACCTGCGCCGCGACTTCTGCTGCAAAGTCGTCCTGTTTTTTCTCGATGCCTTCGCCGACGACGAACATCTTGAACGATTTCACGGCCGTCTTGGTTTCCTTCAGCATCTGTTCGACGGTCTGCTTGTCGTTCTTCACGAACGGCTGATTCAGCAGCGAAACTTCCTTCAGGTATTTCTGCACCGAACCTTCGACCATCTTGGTGACGATATCGGCCGGTTTGCCCGATTCGGCAGCCTTCTGCTCGGCAACCGAACGCTCCTTGGCGATCAGATCGGCAGGCACGTCGCTTGCTGCCAGCGAAACCGGTTTCATTGCAGCGATATGCATCGCGACATCCTTGCCGATCTGGTCTTCTGCGCCGTCGAAGTCGACAATGACGCCGATACGCGAACCATGCAGATAGGAAGCCAGCTTGCCGGTGGTTTCGAAGCGTGCAAAGCGGCGGATCGACATGTTTTCGCCAATGCGACCGATCAGTTCGGTACGGGTTTCTTCAGCGGTCTTGTCGCCCAGCTTGACGTCGCCCAGTGCGGCCACGTCGGCCGGGTTGGCGTCGGCGACAGCCTTGGCCAGTGCGTTGGCAAATGCCAGGAAATCGTCGTTCTTGGTCACGAAGTCGGTTTCGCAGTTGACTTCCACCATCGCGCCGACGTTGCCGGACACACAGGTGGCAATCACGCCTTCGGCAGTCACGCGCGAAGCGGCTTTCGATGCCTTGCTGCCCAGCTTGACGCGCAGAATCTCTTCCGCACGCTCCATGTCGCCGTCGGCCTCCGTCAGCGCCTTCTTGCATTCCATCATCGGCGCGTCCGTGCGTGCACGCAGTTCGCCCACCATTGCTGCAGTAATAGCTGCCATTACAATCTCCTAACTTGCGGACGCCCTTCAGACGCCCTCGATACGAATATGTTCAACATGCGCTCGAAAAAAAGGGGCGAACTGCTGTTGCCCCTTTCCTTGTTCTGACGCGCAAACCATCAGAGAGTCAGGGATTACGCCTGCTCTTCGACCTCGACGAAATCGTCGCCGCCCTTGATCGACTCGACCAGATCGTTGGTCGCGTTGGCACGGCCTTCGAGGATCGCGTCGGCAACGCCGCGTGCGTACAGCGTGATGGCTTTCGACGAGTCGTCGTTGCCCGGGATCACGTAGGTCACGCCGTCCGGCGAGTGGTTGGTATCGACCACGCCGATGACCGGGATGCCCAGCTTGGCAGCTTCGGTGATCGTGCCTTTGTGGTAGCCGACGTCGATGACGAAGATCGCGTCAGGAATACCGCCCATATCCTTGATGCCGCCGATGGATTTTTCCAGCTTGGCCTTCTCACGCTCGTACATCAGCGCTTCTTTCTTGCTCATCTTGGCCAGGGAACCGTCTTCGCTGGCAGCTTCCATGTCCTTCAGACGCTTGATCGAGGTCTTGATCGTCTTGAAGTTGGTCAGCATGCCGCCCAGCCAACGCTGGTCGACGTACGGCATACCGGCGCGCTGCGCTTCAGCGGCGACGATGTCACGTGCCTGGCGCTTGGTGCCGACGAACAGGATGGTGCCGCGGTTGGACGACAGTTGGCGGATGTACTTCATCGCCTCCTGGTACATGCCCAGGGTCTTTTCCAGGTTGACGATATGAATCTTGTTGCGATGACCGAAGATATACGGGGCCATCTTGGGGTTCCAGAAGCGGGTTTGGTGACCGAAATGGACACCGGCTTCCAGCATTTCACGCATGGTTACGGACATGTTTTTCTCCAGGGTTGGGTCTGGAATCCGTTCGGTTCACCTCGCTGCCGTTTGGCGGAAACGAGGCACCCTTGTCGAGCGGATTCGCGATTTTTACAAAACAATTTACAAACCTGCCCGAAAGACGATTCAGGCAAGCCCGCAATTCTACCCCGAAGCCAGCCTTCTTTTCAAGCTTTGCGCGACTTTCCGGGCGAACAAGCGCCCGCTCGTCTATAATCTTCCCCTCACGATCCATTCTGCCGCGTTGCGGCAACTTTCTGTTTCCTTATGGGCAATATTTCCATCAAGACAGCTGAAGACATCGCCGGCATGCGCATCGCCGGTCGCCTCGGCTCCGAAGTCCTCGATTACATCACCCCGTTCGTCAAACCGGGCGTAACGACGGGCGAGCTCGATCGCCTGTGCCATGAATACATGGTCAACGTGCAAGGGACGATTCCCGCGCCACTGAACTACTGCCCGCCGGGCTACACGCCGTTTCCCAAAGCGGTCTGCACCTCGGTCAACGACGTGATCTGCCACGGCATTCCCGGCGACAAGGTGCTGAAAAACGGCGACGTGCTGAACATCGACGTCACCGTCATCAAGGACGGCTACCACGGCGATACCAGCCGCATGTTCTTCATCGGCGAGCCGTCCATCCTCGCCAAGCGCCTGAGCGACATCACCTACGAATGCATGTGGCTGGGCATTTCCAAAATCAAGCCGGGCGCGCATCTGGGCGACATCGGCTTCATCATTCAGCAGCATGCAGAAAAAGCCGGTTACAGCGTGGTGCGCGAATTCTGCGGCCACGGCATCGGCAAAATCTTCCATGAAGAACCGCAAGTGCTGCACTACGGCCGTCCCGGCACGCTGGAGAAACTGGCACCGGGCATGATCTTCACGGTCGAGCCGATGATCAATGCAGGCCGCCGCGAAATCCGTGAAATGAACGACGGCTGGACCATCAAGACCAAGGATCGCAGCCTGTCGGCGCAATGGGAACACACGGTACTGGTCACCGAAACGGGCTACGAAGTGCTGACGGTGTCTGCCGGCAGCCCGCCGCCGCCCGCCTTCATCACCGCTGGAGCCGCGCCCCAACCCGTCAGCGCCTGATATCCGCCATGCCCACGCTTGCCGTCGCCCTGAAGGAACAGCTCAAGGCAGAACGCCAGACCGCCATCGATACCTTTCTGGCACACGGCAAGGTGGAAATGCTGCTGACACGACTGAAAGACAATGTCGATGCCGCGCTGATCGAAGCCTGGAAGACATTCGAACTGCCGTCCAGCGCCGCGCTGGTCGCCGTCGGCGGCTACGGCCGCGGCGAACTGTTCCCGCATTCCGACGTCGACGTGCTGATCCTGCTGCAGGAAGCGCCAGACAGCGCACTGCAAGGCCGGCTGGAAGAACTGGTGCAACTGTTCTGGGATATCGGCCTGGAAATCGGCCACAGCATCCGCACCATCGACGAATGCCTATCTGAAGCCGCCGCCGACATCACCGTGCAAACCAGCCTGCTCGAAGCGCGGCTGATCACCGGCAATGCGGAGCAATTCCGCCTGTTAAAGGAACGCTGCGATGCCGCCATGGACCCGCAAGCATTCTTCCAGGACAAAACGCTGGAACTGCGCCAGCGCCACGCCAAATACGAAGACACGCCCTACAGCCTGGAGCCGAACTGCAAGGAAAGCCCCGGCGGCCTGCGCGACCTGCAAGTCATCCTGTGGGTCGCCAAGGCTGCACAGCTCGGCGATTCGTGGCGCAAGCTGGCCGAGCGCGGCCTGATCACCGATACCGAGGCACGCCAGCTGAAGCAGAATGAACGTGCGCTGAAGGACATCCGCATCCGCCTGCACATCATCACCAACCGGCATGAAGACCGCCTCGTATTCGACGTGCAGACCGCGATCGCCGAGTCGGTCGGTTTCAAGAATTCGCCGACCCGCCGCGCCAGCGAATACCTGATGCAGCGCTACTACCGCGCCGCCAAGGCCGTCACACAGCTGAACGCGATCCTGCTGCAGAACATCGAGGCACAACTATTCCCGCAGATGACCTCGCCGGTTGCGATCAATGCGCGCTTCAACGAAGTCAACGGCTTCATCGACATCGCCGACGACGACACCTTCCAGACCACGCCGTCGGCGATGCTGGAAGTCTTCCTGCTGCTGTCGCTGCATCCTGAACTGAAAGGCATGGCGGCGCGCACGTTGCGCGCGCTGTGGCATTCGCGCTTCCAGATCGACAACAACTTCCGCCGCGATCCGAAGAACCGCAAGCTGTTCATAGATATCCTGAAGGCGCCGCAAGGCATCACGCATGCGCTGCGCCGGATGAACCAGACCAGTATCCTCGGCCGCTACCTGCCGAACTTCCGCCGCATCGTCGGCCAGATGCAGCATGACCTGTTCCACGTCTACACGGTGGATCAGCACATCATGATGGTGGTGCGCAATGTACGCCGCTTCATGCTGAGCGAGCATGCACACGAATATCCGTTCTGCAGCCAGCTCGCCGCCAATTTCAACAAACCGTGGCTGCTGTACATTGCCGCGCTGTTCCACGATATCGCCAAGGGCCGCGGCGGCGACCATTCGCTGCTCGGCATGGAAGATGCACGCGACTTCTGCATCGATCACGGTTTGACGGAAGAAGAAACCGAACTGGTCGTGTTCCTTGTCGAGCAGCATCTGACAATGTCGCAGGTCGCACAGAAACAGGATCTGTCCGATCCGGACGTGATCGCCCATTTTGCGCAAACGGTCGGTGACGAACGTCACCTGACCGCTCTTTATCTGCTGACGGTAGCCGACATCCGCGGCACCAGTCCGAAGGTCTGGAATGCGTGGAAAGGCAAGCTGCTGGAAGATCTGTACAACATGACGTTGCGCGTGCTCGGCGGCGAAGCGCCGTCGGCCGAGCGCGAACTGAAGAACCGGCAGGAAGAAGCACTGAAGACGTTGCGCCTGTTCACACTGCCGGAAAACGCGCACCAGAAGTTGTGGGAGCAGCTCGACGTCGTCTACTTCCTGCGGCACGACGCCAACGACATCGCCTGGCAGACGCGTGTGCTCTACGACAAGATCGACAGCGCCGTCCCGGTCGTCAAATGCCGACTGGCGCCGATCGGTGAAGGACTGCAGGTGGCGGTTTACGTCAAGGACCGCTCCGACCTGTTCGCGCGCATCTGCAGCTATTTCGACCGCAAGAACTTCAGCATTCTCGACGCCAAGATCCATACGACCAAGCATGGCTACGCGCTCGACACCTTCCTGATCACCGAACCGGCCTTCGCCGCCAGCTACCGTGACCTGATCAGTCTGATCGAGCACGAACTGGCCGAACTGCTGACGCAACCGGTCGAACTGCCGGCGCCGAGCAAGGGCCGTCTGTCGCGCCTGTGCCGTACTTTCCCGGCCACACCGACTGTCGACCTGCGTCCGGATGAACGCGGCCAGTATTACCTGCTGACCGTTTCCGCCAACGACCGCAACGGCCTGCTGTATTCGATCGCCAGCGTACTGGCCAAGTACAAGGTCAATCTGCACACCGCCAAGGTGATGACGCTGGGCGAGCGCGTGGAAGACGTTTTCCTCGTCGACGGCCCCATGCTGAACAATCTGCGCAACCAGATCCAGCTGGAAAGCGATCTGCTCGACGCATTGCGTATCTGATGCTATCAATTTCAACCGCTGCACACCGTGACCGTGCAGCCGCTTTCATTTTTTCGTAACGCCATGACTGAACCGCTCCGCCTTTCCAAACGCATGTCCGAACTTGGCCTCTGCTCACGCCGCGAGGCCGACGAATGGATCGCACGCGGCTGGGTGCGTGTCGACGGCAAGGTCGTCTCCGAACTCGGCACCAAGATTCTGCCGACACAAAAGATCACGATCGAACGGCAGGCCGCCGCCGAGCAGTCGAAGCGCGTGACGATCCTGATCAACAAGCCAGTCGGCTACGTCAGCGGCCAGGCCGAAGATGGCTATAAACCGGCCGTTGCACTGGTCAAGCCCGAAGCGCGCTGGAAGGAAGACAAGACGCCGACGCAATTCCATCCGACGCAACTGCGCAGCCTGGTTCCCGCCGGCCGCCTCGACATCGATTCGGTTGGATTACTGGTGCTGACGCAGGACGGTCGCATCGCCAAGCAATTGATTGGCGAAGATACCTCGATCGAAAAAGAATATCTGGTGCGCGTGCAGTACACGAAGCCGGGCAAGCTGCCGGACGCCGAACTGCAGCGTCTGAATCATGGCCTCATGTTGGACGGCAAGAAGCTGCTGCCGGCCAAGGTCAGCTGGCAGAACGACGACCAGTTGCGCTTCGTTCTGCGAGAAGGAAAGAAACGCCAGATCCGCCGCATGTGCGACATCGTCGGGCTGAAGGTATTGGGATTGAAACGGGTGCGCATCGGCCGCGTCAAGCTGGGCGATCTGCCAGCCGGACAGTGGCGCTATCTGCGCGAAGACGAAGGCTTCTGAACGAAGCGCGTCCCGGCAGATTCCTGTTCAGTCGTCGTCGTTCGGGTCGAGCTCGGGGAACAGGATTTCGGTAAAACCGAACTGCGAAAAATCTTCTATCCGCATCGGATACAGGATGCCGTCCAGATGGTCGCACTCATGCTGCACGACACGCGCATGAAAACCGTCGGCATCGCGACTGATCCTGTTGCCGTACTGATCGACACCTTCGTAATGCATGGCTGCAAAGCGCGGCACCACGCCGCGCATGCCGGGCACCGACAGACAACCTTCCCAGCCCTCTTCGCGATCGGCCGATAATGGTCGCAGCACCGGATTGATCAGCACCGTTTCCGGCACCGGTGGTGCTTCGGGATAGCGCGTGTTCTGCTTGAAGCCGTAGATGACCACGCGCAGGTTCACGCCGATCTGCGGTGCGGCCAGACCGGCGCCGTTCGCCGCATGCATCGTATCGAACATATCGGAGATCAATGCATGCAGTTCCGGCGTATCGAATGCCTTCACCGGTTCGGCGACGCGCAGCAGGCGCGGATCGCCCATCTTCAGGATGGGACGGACACTCATTTCTTCATCGACTTCATGAACTCGGCGAAGCCGGCACCGGTTTCGGCATGCTTCAGCCCCATCGCCACCGTCGCCTTCAGATAGCCGAGCTTGGAACCGCAATCGTAGCGCTGGCCATCATAGCGATACGCCAGTACTTTCTGATCACGCATCAGCGCGGCGATACCGTCGGTCAGCTGGATTTCGCCACCCGCACCCTGCCCGATGTTTTCCAGGTAATCGAAGATACGGCCGGTCAGCACGTAGCGGCCGACCACCGCCAGCGTCGACGGTGCAACATCCGGCTGCGGCTTTTCAACGATCGCGTTGACTTCCTCCAGCCCGTCCTTGTATGGCGTCGCGCTGACGATACCGTACTGACGCGTGTCGCTGCGCGGCACGTCCTGCACGGCCAGAATGCTGTGGCCCTCGCGACTGAAGATGTCGGTCATCTGCGCCAGCACCGGCTTGGTGCCGGCATTCGTATCCATGAAATCATCTGCCAGCAGCACCGCAAACGGTTCGTTGCCGACCACCGGACGCGCACACAGTACCGCATGGCCGAGACCCAGCGGCGCCGGCTGGCGGATGTAGATGCAATTGACGTTTTTCGGAATCACATTGCGCACCAGGTCCAGCAATGCCGCCTTGCCGGCCGCTTCCAGTTCCGTTTCCAGTTCATAGGCCTTGTCGAAGTGATCCTCGATCGCGCGCTTGTTGCGGCCGGTGATGAAAACCATCTCGGTCACGCCGGCAGCGACGGCTTCCTCGACTGCATACTGGATCAACGGCTTGTCGACGATGGGCAGCATTTCCTTGGGCTGCGCCTTGGTCGCAGGAAGGAAACGGCTGCCGAGGCCAGCCACGGGAAAAACTGCTTTTCTGATCTTGATCATTCGCTATCCAATAATTGAAGTAACCCTGCTTCGTCCAGAACCGGCACGCCGAGTTCCTCGGCTTTCGCAAGTTTACTGCCTGCCTCTGCACCTGCCACGACATAACTTGTCTTCTTCGAAACCGAACCAGCCACCTTGCCGCCAGCCGCCTCGATTTTCTCCGCCGCTTCGTCGCGCGTCATGTTCGGCAACGTGCCGGTCAAAACGAAAGTCTTGCCTGCAAACGGTTTCGCTTCGCGTTCGACCACATGCTCCGGCCAGTGTACGCCGGCCGCGCGCAGTTGCTCGATCAGCTCGGCATTCATCGGATCGTCGAGGAAACTGCGGATGGATGCCGCCACCACCGGGCCGATGTCGGCGACTTCCAGCAACTGCTCCTCGCTTGCTGCCAGGATCGCGTCAAGATTGCCGAAATGGCGCGCCAGCTCCTTCGCCGTCGCCTCGCCGACATGGCGGATACCCAGCGCATAAATGAAGCGCGCCAGCGTCGTCTTTTTCGATTTTTCCAGCGCCGCCATCACGTTCTGCGCCGACTTGTCCGCCATGCGGTCCAGCTCGGCCAGTGCGCGGAACCCGATCTTGTACAGATCGGCTGCCGTCGTGACGATGTGCTTGTCGACCAGTTGTTCGACCAACTGGTCGCCCAGGCCTTCGACATCCATTGCGCGACGCGACACGAAATGCAGCAGCCCGCCCTTGCGTTGCGCCGCACATTTGATCCAGCCGCCGGAACAGCGCGCCACCGCTTCGTCTTCCGGCCGCACGATGGGCGAACCGCAGACCGGGCAGGACGTCGGCATCGCGAATTCGCGCGCATCGGCTGGGCGCCGTTCCGGCACGTAGGACAGCACTTCGGGAATCACGTCGCCGGCGCGGCGCACGATCACGGTGTCGCCGATGCGTATGTCCTTGCGCCGCACTTCGTCCTCGTTGTGCAGCGTCGCATTCGTCACCGTCACGCCGCCGACCGACACCGGCGTCAGGCGCGCCACCGGCGTGATCGCACCGGTACGGCCGACCTGCACTTCGATGTCCTGCACCGTGGTCAGCGCTTCTTCCGCCGGGAACTTGTGCGCCAGCGCAAAGCGCGGCGCGCGCGACACGAAGCCCAGTTGCTGCTGCTGCGCCGCATCGTTGACCTTGTAGACCACGCCGTCGATTTCGTACGGCAGGCTCTTGCGCTTGTCGCCGATGCCGCGATAGAAGTCCAGCAGGCCCTGCGCCCCTTTTACGACCGCGCGCTCTTCACAAACCGGCATGCCGAGTTCGCGGTACCAGTCCAGCAACGCAGAATGCGACGGCGGCATGTCCACGCCTTCCAGCGCGCCGATGCCGTAGGCGAAGAAGCGCAGCGTACGCTGTGCGGTGACGCGCGAATCGAGCTGGCGCAGGCTGCCGGCTGCCGCATTGCGCGGATTGGCGAATTCCTTCGCACCGGCTTCGCGCTGCTTGGCATTGAGCTTGGCGAGGTCGGCCTTGTACATCATCACTTCGCCGCGGATGTCGATCACTGCCGGCGGATTGTTCGTGTGCAGACGCAGCGGAATTGCGCGTATCGTGCGGATGTTTGCCGTGACGTTTTCGCCGGTAAAGCCGTCGCCACGCGTAGCGGCACCGGTCAGAATACCGTTCTCGTAACGCAGGTTGATCGCGAGACCGTCGAATTTCAGTTCGGTCGCGTATTCGACTTCCTCTTCCGTATTCAATCCGTCACGCACACGGCGATCGAAATTGACGATGTCTTCGTCATTGAAGCCGTTCCCCAGCGACAGCATCGGCACCGCATGCGCCACCGGCGGAAATGCCGTCAGCGCCAGCGCGCCGACGCGCTGTGTTGGCGAATCGGGAACGATCAAATCGGGATTTTCCGCCTCGATCAGCTGCAGTTCGACGAACAGCTTGTCGTATTCCGCATCGGGAATCGTCGGATTGTCGAGGACGTGATAGGCGTGATTGTGGCGGTTCAGTTCGGCACGCAGCCAGCGCGCGCGCTCGGCGGGATTGCGCGGGTCCGGCGCTTCGCCCGCCGCCGCGCCGAACAGATCGGATTGCGTCATCGGTCAGGCGTCAGTTGAACAGTCGCAGCGCGCGTGCCGAACCGGCGGGGATATCGGCTGCATCCATATCGGCGTAGAAGGCTTGCAATTGACCGGTAATTTCGGTCAGGGCGGCATCGGCCAGCGGCTGGTTGCCGTCGTCGACGACCGTGCCGTCGAGACGCGACGCCAGGGTGCGCGCGCAGGCGATCATCGCACCGAAACCGTCGCGTTCCGGCGCCACCACCGGCACATCGAGCAGCAGCGTCAGATGGCTGGTGGTTTCCTCCGCCAGCGTGACGTTGGTCGACAGCGAGAACAGCACGCCGCCATCACCGTCCGGCATGACCAGGCGGCCTTCCGGGCGAACGTCGAAACCTTGCCGCTCCAGCGCAGCCAGCAGTGTCGTCACCGACCACGGCGCGCCATTGGTGCGCACGTTGACGCTGAGCTTGGCATCATATTCGGTCACGAAATGATGCAAGGCGCGCGCGCTTGCCATCACTTCCGTCATGTCCGGCACGTCGGGATCGGCATCCAGGTCGTCGGCAATCTGACGCAGCTTCATCACGAATTCGGAATACTCCAGTTCATTCAGTGCGCTGCTGCGGTTGGCCAGCTGCACGCCGGCCGTCAGTGCCTTGTAGACGCCGCCATGCGTCACGGCTTCCCATTTCGCATCCATGCGCTGACCGATGAAATGCACCGGCTTGCCGCCGACGTGGCGCAGCGACTGGATCGCCGCCAGCACCTTCTCGCCGCGCAGTTGCATGACGGGCGTCAACGGAATCGTGCAGTCGATCAGGTAATCGACAGGCAGATCGCGCTCTTCGGCATGAAAAGCTAGTTCCACCGGCACGCCATCCGAAGCACTGACTGCCGCCACATCTGCCGGCATATCCTGATCGATCGCTTCCTGCTGAATCGCTTCGACGTTGGCCATCGATTCCGGCATTTCTCCCGGCGAGAATCCCGGCTCCCGGCGTTCGGCGGCTGGTTTGTCGCCACTGCCCATCAGAACATCGTCATGCGATGACGAAAAAGCGCGCTCGACGCTTTTCTTCGCCTTGTATTCCTGCCATTTGTTATAGCTGATAACGCCGCCGACGATCACGGCGCCGATCACGATCAGGCTGGTCTGTAGATCCGTCATGCTGCACCGGCCGTTTCAATGAGTTGTCGAGAAGATGGGAGCGGCATCGCGACGCAGGCGCGAAGCCGGAATGAAGAAGAGAAATCGGATTGACTCATATAAATCCAAAGGTTCGACGGGTTCCGCCAGCCGCTTCGCCACAGACCACGATACAGGCCGTCATCAGTGCGAATCCTTGGCGCGGCAACCCGCACAATGCCGTGCCTAGGGTACGTTCTGCAAAGAATTTTTGTCAAGCCGACATACCCGCCGGAAAGGCTGGCGCACTATGCTTTCGGAGGTTTTTACCGCACGAAAAGATAACGGAAGACAACAGGAAATCACGCATTCGAACACTCGGTTCCCAATTACCTCGGATCGCTTCCTCTCGTGCAACTTATGCCGCCTCCGACGCGAAGTTTGCTGCCGACTCCATATCGACCGCAACGATGCGCGACACGCCCTGTTCCTGCATCGTCACGCCGATCAGCTGCTGCGCCATCTCCATCGCGATCTTGTTGTGCGAGATGAAGAGGAATTGCGTGTGCGACGACATACGCTTGACCATGTTGCAGAAGCGTTCGGTGTTGGCATCGTCCAGCGGCGCATCGACCTCGTCCAGCAGGCAGAACGGCGCGGGATTCAGCTGGAACATCGAGAACACCAATGCGGTCGCCGTCAGCGCCTTCTCGCCGCCCGACAGCAAGTGAATCGTCGCGTTCTTCTTGCCCGGCGGCTGCGCCATCACCTGCACGCCGGAATCCAGAATCTCTTCGCCGGTCATGATCAGCTTGGCCTGGCCGCCGCCGAACAGAATCGGGAACAGTTCGCCGAAATGCTTGTTGACCTTGTCGAAAGTGTCCTGCAGCAGATCGCGCGTTTCCTTGTCGATCTTCGCGATCGCGTCTTCCAGCGTGGTGATCGCTTCGGTCAGGTCGGCGTTCTGCGCGTCGAGGAAGTTCTTGCGCTCCGATGCCGCGGCCAGTTCGTCCAGCGCTGCAAGGTTGACGGCGCCGAGGCCCGCAATCGCATTGGTCAGGCGCGTGACTTCACCCTGCAGATACGACGGGCGCACGTCGTCGTTCAGCTTTTCGGCTAGCGCGGCTTCGTCTGCCTGTGCTTCGGCCAGCTGCTGCGCGTACTGTTCCTGGTTCAGGCGCGCGGCCTGTTCCTTCAGTTGCAGTTCGGTGATGCGGTCGCGGATCGGCTGCAGGCTGCGTTCTGCCTGCATGCGCGATTCGTCGTGCGTGCGCAGTTGCTGCGTCAATTGATCCAGTTCGTGGCGCGCATCGGCCAGCGCGCGCTCCTGTTCGCTGCGCTTTTCCAGCAGCGCCTGCAGGCCGGCCTGCGCCGCCTGATCGTCCAGGCTTTCCAGTTCCAGCGTGCCCTGCTGCATGTTGGCGAACAGTTGCGCCGCCTGTTCCAGCGCGGTGGCGATGCTGCGCTTCAGCTCCTCGATCTTGTTGCGCTGCGATTTCTCGGAGAATTCCGCTTCCTGTGCCGCGCGCTCCAGTTCACGTACCTTCTGGCGCGCGTCGTTCAACTGCTGTTCCTTCGCCAGATAGTCGGTCTGGCCTTCTTCGTGCGTTTGCTGCAGTTCGGCCAGTTCGGCATCCAGTTGCTCGAACTTCGCTTCCGATTCGGCCTTGATCTGCTGCTGCTCGGCTTCCTGCGCGGCGATTTCTTCCAGATCGGTGGCGATCTGCGTGCTGCGCTGGTTGAAGCGTTCCTGCACCTCGGACAGCTTCATCACGTCGATCTGCAAGCCATGCACGGATTGCGTCAGTGTATTCACGCGCTGGCGGATTTCCTGCAGGCGCTGCGTGGCCTGCGTCAGTGCGGCTTCCGAACGCACGAAGCGCGATTTCGCCTCGTCGGCCAGCATCTGCTGTGCGCGCAACTGCTTGGTGATGTTCTCGATTTCCTGCTGGCGCGCCAGCATGCCGTCCTGCTCGGAATCCGATGCGTAGAAACGCACGCTGGACTTGCCGATCACATGGCCCTGCTTGGTGACGAAGCAGGCGCCGTTCGGCAGCTTGCTGCGATCGACGAAGGCGGAGGCGACATCGTCGGCGATATAGACATTGTGCAGCCAGTCCTGCATCAAGGCGCGCAGGCCCGGATCGTTCAACTGCAACAGATTCAGGAAAGGCTTCAGTCCCGCAACCGGTTCGCTCGTCTCGCTAGCAACGGCATTCGGCGTGAACAGGGCCAGCTTGGCCGGCGGTGCATCGTTGAAGAATGCCTTGGCCCAGTCCAGATTCGACACTTCCAGCGCCGACGTGCGCTCGCGCAGTACCGATTCCAGCGCGGTTTCCCAGCCCTGACCGATGTGCAGCTTCTGCCACAGGCGCGGCAGTTCGCCGAGTTCGTGCTTCTGCAGCCACGGTTGCACCTTGCCTTGCGTCTGCACGTTTTCCTGCAGTTGCTTCAGTGCGGCGAGGCGCGCTTCCAGTTGCGCGTTGTTGGCGGTTTCGGTATTGACCTGCTGCTGCGCCGTACGACGCTCTTCTTCCAGCTTCGGCACTTGCTCCTGTGCCTCTTCGAGCTGCATCGTCGCTTCTTCCAGCGTCGCCTGCTTTTCTTCCAGTTGCAGCTTCAGGTTGGACAGATGCGTGGTATCCGGCGCGTTCAAGCCGTGCTGCTCCTGCGTCAGGCGGTCGCGGCGCGCTGCAAGGTTCGACAGGATGCCGGAAGCATTACGCTGGTGCGCCGATTCCAGTTCGATCTGTTGCTGCGCCTGCATGATGCGGCTGCGCGATTCGGTGCTTTTCAGCTGCGCTTCGCGCCAAGCCTGTTCCATCGCCGGAATGCCGTCATTCTCGCGCTGCGCGATTTCCTGCGCCTGCTCGACGCGCATCGTCTGCTCTTCCAGATGCATTTCGGCTTCGGTCAGGTCTTCCTGATATTGCGAGCCCTGGCGCTGCCACTGGTCGCGCTGCGCGGTCAGCGAGTTGAGTTGCGACTGCAGACGGGCGCGCGATTCGATGACGAACTTGATCTGCGCTTCCAAGCTGCCGATCTCGGAATTGGTCTGATACAGATGCCCTTGCGCCTGATGCATGCGGTCGCCGGCGGCATAGTGCGTCTGGCGCATGTGCTCGAGTTCGGTTTCGACATGGCGCAGCTTGGCGGTCTGCTCTTCCAGTTCGATCTGCGCCTTTTCAATATCGCGGAAGAATTTTTCCTGCTCGTTCTTCGCCTCGTTCTTGCGCAGCAGCCACAGCAGCTTCTGCTTTTCGTCCTGCTCGGCCTGCAGTGCATGGTATTTCTGCGCGACGGCGGCCTGGCCTTCGAGTTTTTCCAGGTTGGCGTTCAGTTCGCGAAGGATGTCCTCGACGCGCAGCAGGTTTTCGCGCGTATCCTGCAGGCGGTTTTCGGTTTCGCGGCGGCGTTCCTTGTATTTCGAAACACCGGCGGCTTCCTCGAGGAAGATGCGCAGCTCTTCCGGGCGTGCCTCGATGATGCGCGAGATCATGCCCTGCCCGATGATCGCGTAGGCGCGCGGACCGAGGCCGGTACCGAGGAAGATGTCCTGGATGTCGCGGCGGCGCACCGCCTGATTGTTGATGTAGTAGGTCGAAGTGCCGTCGCGCGTCAGCGTGCGCTTGACGGCGATTTCCGCATACTGGCTCCACTGGCCCGACGCCTTGCCGTCGCTATTGTCGAATACCAGTTCGACCGACGAGCGGCCTGCTGGCTTGCGGTTGGTCGTGCCGTTGAAGATTACGTCCTGCATCGATTCGCCGCGCAGTTCGGACGCCTTGGATTCGCCGAGCACCCAGCGCACGGCATCGATGATGTTGGACTTGCCGCAGCCATTCGGGCCGACCACACCGACCAGCTGGCCCGGCACCTGGAAGTTCGTGGGATCGACGAAGGATTTGAAACCCGATAATTTAATGGAAGTTAAACGCACGTTATCGACCGTTTCCTAGGATATACAACAAATTCAGTTGATCTGACGCGGCGCGGCAGCCCTGCAAAAGGGACTAATCATAGCATTGCGGACAACGATGCCAAGCATTTGAAACGGCCCGATATGACATCAAACCGGCACCGCGCCGAGATCAAGCCAGCGCCCCGCCAGCATCGACAGGCCGCGCAGCGGCAGGACGGTATAATGTTGCCATTTTGAACCGCGCATTTTCCCGCGCCTCTTCCGATTTCCCTGCCGTGAATCCTCTCCTGAACCAGCTGCAACCCTATCCGTTCGAAAAGCTGAAGCAACTGTTCGCCGGCGTCACGCCGAATCCGGACTATCGTCCGATCAGCCTTGGCATCGGCGAACCCAAGCATCCGACGCCGCCCTTCATCCAGAAAGCGCTGGCCGACAATCTCGACGGCCTCGCCGTCTATCCGACCACGGCCGGCGCCGACACCTTGCGCGCCACGATCGCCGGCTGGCTGGAACGCCGCTACGGTCTGCCGAAACTGGATCCGGCAACGCAGGTGCTGCCGGTCAATGGTTCGCGCGAAGCGCTGTTCGCGCTGGCGCAGACCGTCGTCGATCCGCGCGGCGATGCGCTGGTGATGTGCCCGAATCCGCTGTACCAAATTTACGAAGGCGCGGCTTTTCTGGCCGGTGCGCAGCCCTACTACGTCAACTGCAATCCGGCGCGCAACTTCGCGCCCGACTTCAGCATCGTCACGCCGGAAACCTGGAAGCGCGTGCAACTGGTCTACGTCTGCTCGCCCGGCAACCCGGCCGGCGCGGTGCTGACGCTGGACGACTGGAAGGAACTGTTCGAGTTGTCCGACCGCTACGGCTTCGTGATCGCCGCCGACGAATGCTATTCCGAGATCTACTTCAAGGACGAGGCACCGCTGGGCGCACTGGAAGCCGCGCACAAGCTGGGCCGCACCGGCTATCCGCGCCTGATCGGCTTCTCCAGCCTATCCAAGCGATCCAACGTGCCGGGCATGCGTTCCGGTTTTGTCGCCGGCGATGCCGAAATCCTGAAGAAATTCCTGCTGTACCGTACCTATCACGGCAGCGCGATGAGCCCGTCAGTGCAAAGCGCCTCGATCGCCGCATGGAACGACGAACAGCACGTGATCGAAAATCGCCAGAAATACATCGCGAAATTCAATCAAGTCACGCCGATGCTGCAGGAAGTCGTCGACGTCGCCCTGCCGGACGCCGGCTTCTACCTGTGGGCAAAGGTCGACAAACTTGCGCCGATCAGCGACGTCGAGTTCGCGCAGCGCCTGTACGCCGAATATAATGTGACGGTTCTGCCCGGCAGCTATCTGGGTCGCGAGGCGCACGGCGTCAATCCAGGGGAAAATCGCGTGCGCATGGCGCTGGTCGCCGAAGTCGACGAATGCCTGGAAGCTGCACAACGCATCGTCGCCTTCTGCCGCAAGCTGGCCGCCTGATTGTCGTATCCCGTTTTCGATTCATCCATTCACCATCAGCAAAGCAAAGACATGACCCAACAACTCGAACAATTCATTGATCAGGCCTGGGAAAACCGCGCCGATTTTTCGCCGAAGAACGCACCGGCCGATGTCCGCAATGCGGTCGCGCAAGTTATCGACCAACTGAACAAGGGCGCGCTGCGCGTGGCGCAAAAGGCCAACGGCGAATGGATCGTCAACCAGTGGGTCAAGAAAGCCGTGCTGCTGTCGTTCCGTCTGGAAGACAACGTCGTGATGCCGGCCGGCGGCAGCACGCAGTTCTACGACAAGGTACCGAGCAAGTTCGCCAATTACTCCGAAGCCGATTTCGCCGCCGGCGGCTTCCGCGTGGTGCCGCCAGCGATCGCCCGCCACGGCAGCTTCATCGGCAAGAACGTCGTGATGATGCCGTCGTACGTGAACATCGGCGCCTACGTCGATGAAGGCACGATGGTCGACACCTGGGCCACCGTCGGCTCCTGCGCGCAGATCGGCAAGAACGTCCACCTGTCCGGCGGCGTCGGCATCGGCGGCGTGCTGGAACCGATGCAGGCCAATCCGACCATCATCGAAGACAACTGCTTCATCGGTGCACGTTCGGAAATCGTCGAAGGCGTGATCGTCGAGGAAAACTCGGTCATCTCGATGGGCGTGTACATCGGCAAGTCGACCAAGATTTATGACCGCGCCACCGGCGAAGTCAGCTACGGCCGCATCCCAGCCGGCTCGGTCGTCGTCTCCGGTAACCTGCCGTCGGCCGACGGCAAGTACAGCCTGTACTGCGCCGTGATCGTCAAGAAGGTCGATGCACAAACGCGCTCGAAGACCGCCATCAACGAACTGCTGCGCGACTGAGACTGACACGATGCCGCAACTCTTTGCGGCATCGTGCTTTTCATCCACCAACCTGAACGGGACAGACAGCCATGGCAATGGATCGGTTATTTCTTCTGATGAAGGGAAAGGCGGCATCCGACTTGTTTATCGCAGTCAATTCGCCGATCCACATCAAGATCGATGGCAATCTGATCCCGATCAACCAGCAGAAGCTCGATCAGCAGGCGATCATGTCGCTGCTGGGCGAAGTCGTTTCGCCCGCCAAGCTGGAAGAGTTGGAACGCGAGAACGAACTCAACATCGGCATCCCGGTCGCCGGCGTCGGCAGCTTCCGTCTGTCGGCCTTTCGTCAGCGTGGCAGCATCTCGGCCGTGCTGCGCTACATTCCGGGTGAAATCCCGCCGCTGGACAGCCTGAACCTGCCGCCGGTACTGGCCAATCTGGTCATGGAAAAACGCGGCCTGCTGCTGGTGGTCGGCGCGACCGGCTCCGGCAAATCGACGACGATCGCGTCGATGCTGGACCATCGCAACATCATGAAGACCGGCCACATCCTGACGCTGGAAGACCCGATCGAATTCCTGTTTCGCAACAAGCGCTCCATCGTCAACCAGCGCGAGATCGGCAACGACGCGAACGGCCTGCAGATCGCGCTGAAGAATGCGCTGCGCCAGGCACCGGACTGCATCATGATCGGTGAAATCCGCGACCGCGACACGATGTCCGCCGCGCTCGCTTACGCACAATCCGGCCATCTGGTGATCGCCACGCTGCATGCGAACAACAGCTATCAGGCGTTGATGCGGATCATCAACTTCTTCCCGCTGGAAACGCGCCAGTCGCTGCTGAACGACCTGGCTTCCACGCTGCGCGGCATCGTTTCGCAGCGGCTGGTGACGTCGATCAGCGGCGGCCGCCGCGCGGCGGTCGAAGTCATGCTGAACACGCCGCACATCGCCGAACTGATCGAAAAAGGCGAGATCACGCAGATCAAGGAAGCGATCGAGAACAGCATGTCGGCCGGCTCGCAGACATTCGAGCAGGCGCTGCTGGCGCTGATCAAGGATGGTATCGTCACACAGGACGAAGCGCTGGCCCACGCCGATTCCGCCAGCAACCTGTACTGGCTGCTGAACAATTCGACGCAACCCAAACCGGTTGAAGAACCGCAGCCTGAAGAACAAGGCGCCAGCTTCACCGAATTCACATTGAAGATGTAACCATGAGCATTACCCTGTACGGCATACCGAACTGCGATACCGTCAAGAAGGCGCGCACCTGGCTGGAAGCCAGCAAGACCGACTACGCCTTTCACGATTTCAAGAAGAACGGCATCACGCACGAACTGATCACCGGCTGGCTGAAGGACGTGCCGTGGGACGTGCTGGTCAACCGCAAGGGCACGACCTGGCGCAATCTCAGCGACGAACAGAAAGCCGCCATAAACAACAGCAGCGACAACGCCAGCGCAATCGAACTGATGCTGGCGTCGCCCTCCATCGTCAAGCGCCCGGTGCTGACCGGCGCCGGCAAAACGCAGGTCGGCTTCTCCGCCGACATGTACCAACAGATTTTCAAGAAATGACCATGAGCAAGACGCTCGCACTGACCGAAGAACTGATCGCCCTCTCCTCCGTCACGCCACAGGACAACGGCTGCCAGGCACGCCTGATCGAATTGCTGGAACCGCTCGGTTTCGCATGCGAAACGATTTCGTCCGGCGGCGTCACCAATCTGTGGGCACGCCGCGGTACGACGCAACCGCTGCTGGTGTTCGCCGGCCATACCGACGTCGTGCCGACCGGCCCGCTGGAACAATGGACCTCGCCGCCGTTCGAACCGACGCAGCGCGACGGCAAGCTGTATGGCCGCGGCGCAGCCGACATGAAAACGTCGATCGCCGCGATGGTCGTCGCTGCCGAGGAATTCGTGCAGGCGCATGCTGATCACAAGGGCTCGATCGGCTTCCTGATCACGAGCGACGAGGAAGGCCCGGCCACCGACGGTACCGTCATCGTCTGCAATGCGCTGAAGGAGCGCGGCGAACAGCTCGACTACTGCGTGGTCGGCGAGCCGACGTCCAGCCAGGTGCTGGGCGACATGATCAAGAACGGTCGCCGCGGCAGCATGTCTGGACGGCTGGTCGTCAAGGGCATCCAGGGCCATATCGCCTATCCGCAGCTGGCACGCAATCCGATCCATCAATGCGCGCCGGCGCTGGCCGAACTGACCGCCGAAAAATGGGACGACGGCAACGAATACTATCTGCCGACTTCGTTCCAGGTTTCGAACATGCACGCCGGCACCGGCGCATCGAACGTGATTCCGGGTGAAGTCGTCATCGATTTCAACTTCCGTTTCTGCACCGCCAGCACCGTCGAAGGCCTGCAACAGCGTGTGCACGCGATCCTCGACAAACACGGCCTTGAATACGATCTGAAGTGGTCGATCAGCGGCCATCCGTTCCTGACGCCGAAAGGCTCGCTGAGCGATGCCATCGGCGACGCGATCCGCAGCGAAACCGGCGTCGAGACCGAACTATCGACCACCGGCGGCACATCCGATGGCCGCTTCATCGCGCGCATCTGCCCGCAGGTCGTCGAATTCGGTCCGCCGAACGGCAGCATCCACAAGATCGACGAACACATCGAAGTCCGCTTCATCGATCCGCTGAAGAACATCTATCGGCGCACGATGGAGAACCTGCTGCTGTAACGCCGGTCAATACTGAAACGTAATAACACGTGCTGCCGGACCCATGCCGGCAGCATGATGATTTCCCGCCCCTACGGGAACCACCACTATTCGGACGATGCGCGCATCGTTCATCATTCTCGATCGCATCATGCCAACGACCACGCCCGCTTCCTTCTCGACGATCCGCGACCTGCTGCGCTATGCCGTCACTCGTTTCAATACCGAACAGCTGTTCTTCGGCCACGGCACGACCAATGCGCTGGACGAAGCCGCCTACCTGATCCTGCATACGCTGAAGCTGCCGCTGGACAAGCTCGATCCCTTCCTCGATGCGCAGCTGCTGCAAGAAGAAGTGTCGGCCGTGCTCGACGTCATCGACCGCCGTGCCGTCCAGCGCGTGCCCGCTGCCTACATCACCAACGAAGGCTGGCTGGGCGGCTATCGTTTCTATGTCGACGAACGCACGATCGTGCCGCGCTCCTTCATCGCCGAACTGATTCCGGAACAGTTTTCCCCCTGGATCGGCAAACCGGATAGCGTGACCAACATCCTCGAACTGTGCACCGGCTCCGGCTGCCTGCCAATCATGCTGGCCGATGCCTTCCCGAATGCGCAGATCGACGCGGTCGATATCTCGGCCGATGCGCTGGCTGTCGCACAGCGCAACGTCGACGACTACGACCTGAACGATCGCATCACACTGATCCAGTCCGACCTCTACGAGAACGTGCCGGAAAACAAGTACGACCTGATCGTCACCAACCCTCCTTACGTCAACGCCGGCTCGATGGACAAGCTGCCGCCCGAATACCTGCGCGAACCGCAGATCGCGCTGGCCGGCGGTGAGGACGGCATGGATCTGGTACGCAAGATCGTCGACGGCGCAGCCAAGCGGCTGACCTCAAAAGGCTTACTGATCGTCGAGATCGGCAACGAGCGCCCGTACGCGGAAGCGGCTTTCGCCGACCGCGACCTGACGTGGCTGACGACCAGCGCCGGCGACGACATGGTGTTTCTGCTGACCGCCGACCAGCTGAAGTAATGGCAGTAATGAATCGAAGTAACAAGCAATGATCCGCTTTCAAAATGTTTCACTCGCGCGCGGCATCAAGCCGCTGCTCGACGGCGCCGACCTGACGCTGAATCCCGGCGACAGGATCGGCCTGATCGGCGCCAATGGTGCCGGCAAATCCAGCCTGTTCGGTGTGCTGCGCGGCGAACTGCATGCCGACCAGGGCAGTGTCGATTTCCCTGCCAAGTGGCGCGTTTCCCACGTCGCACAGGAAACGCCGGCACTGGATACGCCCGCCATCGAATACGCGATCGACGGCGATACCACGCTGCGCGCACTGCAACGCCAGCTCGCGCAACTGGAAAGCCAGCCGGAAAGCGCCGACAACGGCACGCGCATCGCCGAACTGCATGCTGCGCTGGCCGATGCCGATGCGTACACGGTGCGCTCGCGCGCCGAGCAATTGCTGCTCGGTCTCGGCTTCACGCTGGCGCAGATGGAGCAACCGGTCGCCAGCTTCTCCGGCGGCTGGCGCATGCGCCTGAATCTGGCGCAGGCGCTGATGTGTCCTTCCGATCTGCTGCTGCTCGACGAACCGACCAATCACCTCGATCTCGATGCCATCCTGTGGCTGGAAGACTGGCTCAAGCGCTACGAGGGCACGCTGCTCGTGATTTCGCACGATCGCGATTTCCTCGACGGCATCGTCAACGTCATCGTGCACATCGACGAACGCAAGCTGAAGCGCTATTCCGGCAACTATTCCGCCTTCGAGCGCCAGCGCGCCGCGCAACTGGTACTGGCACAAAGCGCGATTGAGAAGCAGGCGCGTGCCCGCGCGCATCTGGAATCCTTCATCACCCGCTTCAAGGCCAAGGCCACCAAGGCACGCCAGGCGCAAAGCCGCATGAAGGCATTGGCGAAGATGGAAGAACTGGCACCGCTGCGCGCCGCCGCCGAGTTCTCGTTCGAATTCCGCGAACCGGCAAATGCGCCGAATCCGCTGCTGGTGATGGAAAGCGTCGCCGCCGGTTACCGCAGCGGTGAAGGTACGTCCGCCATCGAGAAGACCATTGTTTCCGGCATCGACTTCTCGCTACAGACTGGCCAACGCATCGGCCTGCTTGGCGTCAACGGTGCCGGAAAATCGACGCTGATCAAGACTATCGCCGGCGAACTGGCACCGCTGCACGGCACAGCCCGCACCGGCAAGGGATTATCGATCGGCTATTTCGCGCAGCATCAGGTCGAAATGCTGCGCCACGACGAATCGCCGCTCTGGCACCTGATGCACATTGCGCCCGATACGCGTGAACAGGAACTGCGTAACTTTCTCGGCAGCTTCAACTTCAACGGCAACATGGTAACCAGCAAGATCGCGCCATTCTCCGGCGGCGAGAAAGCACGCCTGGCACTGGCGCTGATCGTCTGGCAGCGCCCCAATCTGCTGCTGCTGGACGAACCGACCAACCATCTGGATCTGGAAACGCGCGAAGCGCTGACGATGGCGCTCGCACAATTCGAAGGCACGCTGCTGCTGGTCTCGCACGATCGTCATCTGTTGCGTGCTACGACCGACCAGTTCATCATCGTCGCCGACGGAAGGCTGCAACCTTTCGACGGCGATCTGGACGATTACCGCGACTGGCTGTTCAAGACGCGGCTGGCAAGCAAGCAGGAAGAAAGCGCACCGCTTCCAACGAAAGCGGAGACGACACAAATTGCGGCAACGCCGGCAGCGGCACCAGACCGGCGCGAACAGCGCAAGCAGGAAGCCGAAGAACGCCAGCGCCTGTCCGTGCTGCGCAAGCCGATAGAAACCCGCATCAAGCGTCTGGAAGAACAGATGGCCAAATGCCAGGTGAAGAAGTCCGAGATCGATATCCGCCTCGCCGACAGCACGATCTACGATGCCGCCAACAAGGAAGAATTGAAGCAGTTGCTGACGGACCAGGCTTATTGCACGCGCGACCTCGACCAGCTGGAAGCCGAATGGCTGGAACAGCAGGAAGCGCTGGAAGCGATTCGCTGAATATACGATGCCGATGTCCGCGCCCCCTACCCTGAACATCGTCGGCTGCGGCAAGGTCGGCCGTGTGCTGGCGCGGCTATGGCATGCGGCCGGCATCGTGCAATTGCAGGACATCGTCAACCGCACGCCGCAGAGCACGGCAGAGGCCGTCGCCTTCATCGGTGGCGGCACACCCGCCACGCTGTCCACGTTGCGCCGCGCCGACCTGACGCTGGTCGGCAGCGGCGACGATCAGATTCCAGCCTTGGCTGCTGCGCTGGTAGCGACCGACACCTCGTTCGACGACAGCATCGTCTTTCATTGTAGCGGTGCGTTGCCGGCATCCGTGCTCGCCCCATTGCAGCAACGTGGCGCCGCCGTCGCCAGCGTGCATCCAGTGCGCAGCTTCGCATTGCCGCAAAAAGTCGTCGCGCAATTTGCCGGCACGTGGTGTGGCGTCGAAGGCGACGCAGCGGCGCTCGCTACAATGGAACCACTGTTCGCCGCTATCGGTGCACGCTTCGTCGCCATCGACGGCGAACGCAAAGCCCTGTACCACGCCGGTGCAGTCTTCGCGTCCAACTATCTGGTCACGCTGCTCGATACCGCAGTACAGGTCTATGGCAAGGCCGGCATCGCGCCAGACGTGGCATTGCAGATGATGTCGGCGCTGGTGCGCGAAACGGCAGACAACGTGCTGCAGGATGGCCCGGAAAAGGCATTGACCGGACCGATCGCGCGCGGCGATGCCGGCACCGTGATCCGGCAATATCATGCCGTCAGGGAAAGCGATGCATTGCAGGGGGACCTATATCGCCGGCTGGGCAGACTGACGCATCGTCTGGCGAAGCGCGCACGCGCCAGTCGTCGTTAAAAGCGTCGTTTAAAACGGCAGCGCGAAGTTCGCTGCTTCACGCAACGCTCAGACCGCTTCCATCACCGCGCGCAGGAAACTCTGCGTGCGTTCCTGCTGCGGCGCACCGAACACCCGTTCCGGCGGCCCTTGTTCCAGTATCTTCCCTTCCGAGAAGAAGCAGACACGATCGGCGAATTCTTTCGCGAAACCCATCTGGTGCGTCACCATCAGCATCGTCAGATTGTGTTCGTCACCGAGGCGGCGGATCACGTTCAGCACTTCGCCGCACAGCTCCGGGTCCAGCGCTGACGTCACCTCGTCGAACAACATGATCTGCGGCCGCATCGCCAGTGCGCGTGCGATTGCCACGCGCTGCTGCTGGCCGCCGGAGAGCTGCGGCGGATAATGATCGAGCTTGTCGCCCAGGCCCACCATCTCCAGCAGTTCGGCGCCGCGCTCGCGCGCTTCCTTGCGCGACAGGCCGAGCACGCTGTTCGGTGCTTCGGCAACATTTTCCAGCGCCGTCATGTGCGGAAACAGGTTGAAGCTCTGGAACACCATGCCGATGCCGCGCCGCCCTTCGCGCTTGTAACGTTCGTCTGCCGGCACCAGCGCGCCGTCGCGTCCCGGCATATGCGTCAGCGACCGGCCATCGACTTCGATCACGCCGCCATCAATGCCGTCCAGCAGCATCAGCGTGCGCAACAGCGTGGATTTGCCGGAGCCGCTGGGGCCGATCAGCGCCACTTTCTCGTTGCGTTCGATATCCAGATTCAGGCCGTCCAGCACGGTCAGCGGGCCATAGCGCTTGCTGACGTCGCGAAAGCGAATCATCGGTTCCGCTGTCGCTTCCGTTGTCGTAATCATCGGCGTTGTTGTCATCATGTGCTCCTTGCCTGATTGGCCGGCAGCGCGGTGACGCGCTCCAGCCGCCGCACCAGCATCGCCGCCACGAGACTGATGCAGAGGAAGAAAATGCCGGCCATCGTGATCGGCTCCAGGTAGCGGAAACTCTGCGAGCCGATGTTTTTCGCCTGCAGCATCAGTTCGACGACGGTGATCGCCGACAGCACCGGCGTATCCTTGAACATCGCCACCAGGTAGTTGCCCAGCGCCGGCAGCACCGTGCGCAATGCCTGCGGGAGGATCACGCGGCGATAGGCGGCGAACGGCGGCAGACTCAATGCCTTGCACGCTTCCCACTGTCCGCGCGGCACCGCGTCCAGCCCGGCGCGATAGACCTCCGCCACGTAGCAGGCGTAGTGCAGCGCGATGCCGGCGATGCCAGCGGCCGTGGCCGACAGCATCAGGCCGAATTCCGGCATCACGTAGAACAGGAAATACAGCTGAATCAGCAGCGGCGTGCTGCGGATGAATTCGATCGTCGCCGTTGCCGGCCACGACAGCAGCGGAAAATGGCTGCGCCGCATCAAGGCCAAGGCGAGCCCGGCGACCAGCGCGATCGCAAAGCCGGCCAACGTGATGACGATCGTCGTCATCGCCGCCGACAGCAGGCTCGGCAGGATGCGCCACGCGAAATCGACATCGACCAGCGCTCCCATCAGCGTACGCTCCGCCCGTGCGACAGGCGGCGTGCCAGCATGCGCATCGCGACGTTGATGCATTGCGCCAACACGAAGTAGATCAGCAGCGTCAGGCCGAAGACCTCGCGGCTGAGAAAAGTAACCTGCACGATCTGGTTGGCGCGAAAGCTCAGGTCCGCCAGCGTGACCAGCGAGACCAGCGACGTTCCCTTCAGCAGTTCGATCAGCAGATTGGTGCCGGGCGGAATCGCATTCACCAGCGCCTGCGGCAGCACGATGCGCATGAAGCGGCGCCATGGCGGAATGTTCAGCGCGATGGCTGCCTCGATCTGGCCGCGCGGTACGCTGGCGAAGGCGCCGCGCATCACTTCCGCACCGTAGGCGCCGATGTGCAGGCCGAGACCGACCACGGCGACGGAGAACGGCGACATCGATACATTGAACGGCGGCAGCGGCAACACGAAGTACAGCCAGAACAGCTGCACCAGCAACGACGTGCCGCGAAAAACCTCGATATACACGTTGGCCGCCCAGCGCAGCGAACGCGCATGCGACATCTTTGCCAGCGCTGCAATCATCGCCAGCGCGATCGCCAGTAACGAGGCCAACAGCGTGATCTCGATCGTCACGCCGACGCCGCGCAGCAGCAATGGCAGGATGTCAGCAAGCATAGGCTGCCTCCTTCATCGTGCTGGCGATGCCGATCGGCACGCGACAGAAATCGTGATTCGGAAAATGCTCATTCTTCGGGAAAGTCCGCAAGCGTCCTGTCGGTCAGGTTGGAACGATCGAAGCCGAAGGGTGCAACCGTTTCCAGATGTTCGTCCGTGCCCAGCCATTGATGCATGACGCCGTTGACCGCGTCGCGCAGATCCTGATCGTCTTTGCGGAAAGCCAGTGCGCCATAACCGATATGGGAGGGATCGTCGGTGAAATCGGCGACGGCTTCGAGCCGACCGTCGCTTTTCGTCGCCATGTCTTTCATCGTCAGCGCAGTGCCGACGGCGGCATCGGCGCGCTGCGTCATCACGGCCTGGAATTGTGCGATCGTGTTCGGCACTTGCAGGATCTGTTCTTCTGCGACGCCGGCGCCGACTGCATAATCGTATTCCGCAGTGCCGGCCACGATCGCCAGCCGCAGTGCAGGATCAGCCGCGATGTCGGCATAGCTGGAAAGGTGCGCCGGATTGTCCTTCTGCACCAGCAGCGTATCGCGCATCTGGTAATGCGGATCGGCGAACAGCACCTGCTTCATGCGCGCCGGCGTGATGTACATGCCGGCGGCAATCACGTCGAAACGATGCGCCTGCAGTCCGGGGATCAGTGCGCCCCATTCGGTCAGTACCGGTTCGATCTGCGTCACGCCCAGTTGCGCAAACAAGGCCTTGGCGATTTCCGGCGATTCGCCGGTCACCTTGCCCTGCAGATCGATATAGGCGTATGGCACCTCGTTGGCAAAACCGATTCGGATGGTTCCGGTTCGCTGTGCGCGTTCCAGCGTGGTCTCGGCCGATGCCGTTCCCATCGCCCACAGCGTTGCGAGCAGGATGGCAATCTGCCATCGTCTGATGATGCGTCCGGTCATTCTCCCCCTTGCGTGCCTGTCACCGGCGCAGGCCGCCGGACAGCGGCAATGGTAGCCATCGATTTGATGCGATGTCAAATCATTCGTATTGAAATCATCTGATAGCGATCATCACGCCTTGCCGATCACATGGGCGAACATCAAGTCGAGGAAGTTACAGCCCAGCCCCGGACTGACGCCGTAATCCGGAAAAAGAGGCTGGAAAAAGAAAAAGCGGAGAAAGAAAGGAAATCAGTCTTCGGGCGTGACCGGCACCTCGGTCACCGTCTCCGGCAGCCCGGACAGGATCATCAGCTGTACGCGACGATTGCGCATGCGCCCTTCCGGCGTGTCATTGGAAGCGACAGGCTCGTTCGCCGCGTGTCCCATGGCAACCATGCGTTTCTCATCAATACCGCTGTCGATGAACAGCCGCACCACGCTGCTGGCACGTACTGCCGACAATTCCCAGTTCGACGGGAACATTGCATTGCTGATCGGCACGTTGTCGGTATGGCCTTCGACCTGAATCGCGTTATCCACCTTCGTCAGCACCTTGGCCACGGCACGCAACGCCGCTTCCGATTCCGGGCTCAGCTTCGCGTCGCCGAGCGCGAACAGCACGCTGGCGTTGATCTCGACGCTGACGCCGCGCGCACTCTGCGTTACCCGCACCTTGCCCTGGCTGATCAACGGCGCCATCGCTTTCAAAATGTCGCGCGCGATATCGGTCATCTGTGCGCGCTCGCGCTTGATTGCCGGATCGAGACGTGGCTGCGGTTGCGGCTGCGGCATCTGGATCGGCAACGGCACGATGGTGCGTACGCGTTCAGCTTCGCGAATCACCGTCGTCTTTTCGGTCGGGCCGCCGAAGGCGATACCCAGCGATTCGGAAAGCACGCGATACTTGCCCTCGTTGACCGACGAAATCGCATACATGACGACGAAGAACGCGAACAGCAGCGTGATGAAGTCGGCATACGACACCAGCCAGCGCTCGTGGTTTTCGTGTTCTTCCTCGTGCTTTTTACGTGCCATGCGGATTGCGCTCGCGAGTGGTGAACGAAGGCGCCGTCACGCCAGATAGATGTTCATCCGCTCTTCGATCAGACGCGGATTGTCGCCGGATGCAATGCCGGCAAAGGCATCGGCCAGCATTTCATGCCGGAAGACATCGCGGCTGACCAGCGCCTTGAGCTTGTTGGCGATCGGCAGGAAGACCAGGTTCGCAAAGCCGACGCCGTAGATCGTCGCCACGAAGGCGACCGCGATGCCGCTGCCCAGCTTGCTCGGATCGGACAGGTTTTCCATCACATGGATCAGGCCGATCACCGCGCCGAGAATACCGATCGTCGGCGCATAGCCGCCGGCCGATTCCCACACCTTGATCGCCAAGCGCTGCTTCGCTTCATGCGCAGCGATCTCCAGATCCAGCACTTCGCGCAGTTTCTTCGGGTCCACGCCATCCACGATCAGGCGCAGGCCATGCTCGGTAAAGGGATCGTCGATGTCGCTGATCACGCGTTCCAAGCTCAGCAAGCCTTCGCGACGCGCGATCACGCTCCAGCTGGTGACGTTGCGAATCAGCTCGACATAATCGTCATGCTTCGGCATGAAGACCTGCCCCGCCATCCGGATGCCCGCCGCGAAGTTGCTCCACCCGCTTTGCAGCAGAACCGCACCGACCGTACCGATGATGACGATGACGAAAGCCGCCGGTTGAACCAGCGAACCGATCTTGCCGCCTTCCAGAGTCTGCCCGACAAGGATGCCGCCGAGCGCCAGTATGATGCCGACTAAGCTACCCCAGTCCACGCTTTCTCCCTTAGATTGGCACGCATCCGCGCGATCGCCTGGCTATGCAGCTGCGACACACGCGATTCGGTCACACCCATGATGGCGCCGATTTCTTTTAAGTTCATTTCCTGTTCGTAGTACAGGCCCATCAATATCTTTTCCCGTTCCGGCAACGCTTCGATGGCGGCGATGACGGCTGAACGGAAACCGGAATTCATCAGACTCTGCAACGGATCGGCCGATGTGTCGGTGCAGTAGCGATCGAGGAAATGTTCGTTGTCCTCGTTGTCGTGGAAATCTTCGTAGTAGACCAGTTGATGGCCGCCGCCGTCGCTCAGCAGATCCTGGTAATCGGCCAGCGACAATTTCAACTGGCGCGCCACTTCGCTTTCATTCGGCGCACGGCCCAATTGCTGTTGCAACTGGTTCATCGCCACCTCGATCTTGCGCATGTTCTGCCGCATGCTGCGCGGCATCCAGTCGCTGCTGCGCAATTCGTCCAGCATCGCGCCGCGTATGCGTTGCACCGCATACGTTTCGAACTGTGCGCCGTGCGTCTCCTCGTAGCGGTTGACCGCGTCCAGCAAACCCATCATGCCAGCCTGGATCAGATCGTCCACTTCCACGCTGGGCGGCAGCTTGGCCTTCATCTGGTGCGCCAGCTTCTTGACCAGCGGGACATGCTCGCTGATCAGATGTTCCTTGTCGGATTTGCCGGTCGCTGTATACATTGCCATCATGCTCCGAAGCCCATCTCCCGCGCAGGCAACGCAAAGCGTTCCGCCAGTCGCCGGAACGCAACCGAAGCGCCAGCCATCGGAAAGGCGTCGATGACGGCACGGCCCAGACGCGCTGCACGCGTGACCTGCTCGTCGGTCGGCACCGAGCCGAGATCGTAGAGTTGCACGGCCAGATAACGGCTGGCTGCCTGCGCCATGTTGCGATAGACAAGATGCGCTTCCTGCTCGTCGGCACCGGTGACCAGAATGCCGAACGGGCGGCGCCCCAGCTGCGCATTCAAACGCTTGATCAGTGCATAAGCCTGTTTGATCGATGCCGCGTCCGGCGAAACCTGGATGACGATGTCGCCTGCGGCCATGGCTTCCAGCGGCAGGCCGGCATCGCCATCTTCCAGTTCCGCATCGACGATCAGCACATCCGATTGCGATGCGAGCACGCCGAAGGCATTCGTCAGACGTCGACGCTGATCGACGTCGTACATGGCTGCGTACAGCGAGCCTGCCGTCAATGCCGCAATACTGAAGCCTTGCGGCATCGTCTGCACGGCCTGATCGAACGCGCGCTGCTGACGCACGACATCCAGGAGCGTGGCCTGCAGTTCGGCGCCCATGCGGCGTGCGATGCCGTTCGCCGATGCGCAGGCATCGAGCAGCACGACCGCGCTGCCGCCTGCAGCGAGCGAGGCAGCAAGATTGACCAGCATCGTGCTTTTTTCAGCGATCGATGTGGCGGAGAGAAACGTGAAAATGCGCGGTTTCGGTCCGGCGAGCATGCGCCGCAGACCTTCGGCCTGATCACATTCGAAACTAGCCAAGAATCACCTCACGCAAACCTTTGTCTTTCATTGCCCGTGCCGTATTCGCCATCACCAGCGGGATTTCCGCTTCGTTGAACTGGAACGGTGCCGTTTCGCGCTTCAGCTTGAATGCGCGATCGACCAGATACTGCTGGCTGGCGACGTGCAGATCTTCCGGCACGCGTTGTCCGTCGGCGACGTAGTATAAGTTCAATTTCTGACGGATGACGACATCGAGTGCATTGCCAATGGTTGCAGCTTCATCCAGTTTGGTCAATATGCAGCCGGCAAGGCCATCACCCATGTACGAGCGTGCGACTTCGCTCAGCGTTTCACCGTTGGAGGTCGCATTCAGGCATAGCAGGCGCTTGACCTGGCTGCCTGCGGAAGACAGCATCGCGATCTGCTCGGCCACCATCTTGTCGCGCTGGCTGACGCCGACGGTATCGATCAGCACCGTGTGCTTGCCTTTCAGTTCATCGAGCGCGATGCGCAGATCGGCTTCGTCGCGCACCGAATGCACCATCACGCCGAGGATCTTGCCGTAGATGCGCAATTGTTCGTAGCCACCGATACGGTAACCGTCGGTCGTGATCAATGCGAGCTTGCCGGGGCCGTGGCGCATCACGCAGCGCGCAGCCAGTTTGGCGGTCGTCGTCGTCTTGCCGACACCGGTCGGTCCGACCAATGCGTAGACGCCGCCTTTTTCGAGAATCTCGTTTTCGTTGCCGATGGTCGCCAGATTGCGCATCAGCACCGACTTGATCCAGTCCATGCCGCCCTGATGCGAGACGCCTGCCGGCATGCGTTCGATCATGTAGCGCGCCAGGCTGGGGCTGAATCCTGCCGACAGCATTTCGCGCAGCGCGCTGCTCTTGGCCGGCTCGCGCTTTTGCTGTTCGCTGCTCCAGGCCAGTTCCGCCAGTTGCGTTTCCAGCATGCCGCGCATCGAGCGAATCTCGCTCATCAGCGTATCGATTTCGAGACGGCTGGCTTCAGGCACGGCGATTTCCTGCTGCGCCGGCTTGCCTGCCGGCGCCGCTACCGGAACGGCACCGATCTTTGCGGCGGCGCCGGAGAACGTCAACGGATTCGGCTGCGCGCTGGATTGCGTATTTTCCAGACGCTTGTGTTTGGGTGCCAGCACGGACAGCGTCTGCGCCGAGATCGCCGGCTTCTCGATCACTGGTTCCGCCAGCGAAGCCATGTCTTCGCCGGCCAATGCCAGAATCTCGACGCCGGCATCCACCGTGCGATTGGAGAGGATCACCGCGTCCGGGCCCAGCGTTTCGCGAACCATGCGCCACGCTTCCCGCGATGTCGATGCAGTGAATTTTCTGACGTTCATACCTGTCCTCCAACTAAGCTAGTTACTCTGATCGTTTTCGAATCCGGCACCTCGGCGTGCGAAAGCACCTTCAATTGCGGCAACGTGCGGCGCAGGAAGCGCGACAGCAGCGTTCTCAGTTGCGCCGGCACCAACAGCACCGGCGTCAATCCCATTTTTTCCTGCTGCTGCGTGGCAGCCTCGGCCTGTGCGGCGATCGTGTCGGCAAGTCCCGGCTCGATACCGCCGCCTTCAGGACCGCTCGATTGCAGCGCCTGCATCAGCAGACGTTCGAGACGATTGTCCAGCGTCATCACCGACAGTTCGTTGGTGGACGGGAACAGCTGCTGCACGATGGCGCGGCCCAGCGCGATACGCACCTGCGCGGTCAGTTCGTTGACGTCCTGCGTGTAAGCCGCGTGTTCGGTCATCGTCTCGATGATGGTTTGCATGTCGCGGATGTGTACGCCTTCGGCCAGCAGGTTCTGCAGCACTTTCTGCACGGTGGACAGCGGCACCAACTTCGGCGTCAAATCTTCCACCAGCTTCGGCGATTCCTTCGTCAGATGATCCAGCAGTTGCTGCACTTCGTGGCGGCCCAGCAGTTCGGCCGCATGCGTGGTGATCAGGTGATTCAGGTGCGTGGCGACGACGGTGCCGGCATCGACCACGGTGTAACCCATGCCCTGCGCCTGTTCGCGCAGGTTTGCATCGATCCAGGTTGCCGGCAGGCCGAACGCCGGATCGCTGGTGACGGGACCCGGCAGTTGGCCACTGACCATGCCCGGATTGATCGCCAGGAACTGGCCTGCATTCGCTTCGCCGCTGCCGACTTCCACGCCCTTCAGTGTGATGCGATAGGCGGACGGCTTCAGTTCGAGGTTGTCGCGGATATGTACGGACGGCGACAGAAAGCCGACTTCCTGCGCGAATTTCTTGCGGATACCCTTGATGCGGCGCAGCAGTTCGCCGTTCTGAGCCTTGTCCACCAGCGGGATCAGGCGATAGCCGACTTCCAGGCCCAGCGTATCGACCTGCACGATGTCCTTCCAGCTGGCCTCCTCCATTTCCGGCGGCGCAGTCGGCGGTGCGGCGACTTCCGCTTCCATTTCCGGCGCCTTTTTCAGGCGCTGTTCCAGCATGTAGCCGGCACCACCGATGACGGCAGCCAGGAACAGGAAGGCGATGTGCGGCATGCCCGGGATTGCGCCCATGCCGCCGACGATGGCGGCCGTGATGTACAGCACCTGCGGCTTGGCGAACAACTGGCCGAACAGCTGACCGCCGATGTCCTGCTCGCTGGCCACGCGCGAGACGATGATGCCGGCCGCGGTCGAAATGATCAGCGACGGAATCTGCGCGACCAGGCCATCACCGATCGCCAGCAGCGTGTAGTTTTCCAGCGCGTCACCGAAGACCATGTCGTGCTGGATCATGCCGACGATCAAGCCGCCGACGATGTTGACCAGCGTGACGATAATGCCGGCGATGGCGTCGCCGCGCACGTATTTGCTGGCACCGTCCATCGCACCGTAGAACTCGGCTTCCTGCGCGACTTGCGTGCGGCGCAGTCGTGCCTCCTGTTCGCCGATCAGGCCGGCATTCAGGTCGGCATCGATCGCCATCTGCTTGCCCGGCATCGCATCCAGTGCGAAACGCGCGCCAACTTCCGCAATACGGCCAGCGCCCTTGGTGACGACGGTGAAGTTGATGATGGTCAGGATGATGAAGACGACGATACCGACCGTGTAGTTGCCGCCGATCAGGAAGTGGCCGAAGGCTTCGATCACCTTGCCGGCCGCATCCGGACCGGTGTGGCCATGCGTCAGCACCACACGGGTGGACGCGACGTTCAGCGACAGACGCAACATCGTGCTGACCAGCAGCACGGTCGGGAACACCATGAAGTCCAGCGGCTTGACTGTGTATAGCGCCGTCAGCAGCACGATGATTGACAACGCGATGTTGAAGCTGAAGAACATGTCGAGCACGATTGCCGGCAGCGGCAGCACCATCATCGACAGCATCATGATGATGAGGATCGGCGCGGCGATCGCTTTGGAATTCGGGCCCGACAGCCAGGCCGGCAATCTCAGACTGTTCATTGTGGCAAGCCGTTGCTATCCGCATCTTCGGCGGAAGGGTTGAGGGGATCGAGCTGCGGCGGCACGTCCAGATCGGTCGGCGCTTCCGGCCGCATGCCGCCATGCTTGCTGTAGGCACGCAGCTGGAATACGTAGGCCAGCACTTCGGCCACCGCGATGTACAGCGATTCGGGAATCTCGTCACCGAGGTCAGCATGGCGATACAGCGCACGCGCCAGTGGCGGCGCTTCCAGCAGGACCACGTTGTTTTCGGCGGCGATTTCGCGGATCTTCGCGGCGACTTCGTCCGCACCCTTGGCGACGACGCGCGGCGCGCGCATGCCGGTTTCCGAATACTTGAGTGCGACCGCGAAGTGAGTCGGGTTGGTGACGACGACATCGGCGGTCGGCACTTCGGCCATCATGCGACGGCGCGCCATCTCACGCTGCTGCTGGCGAATCTTGGCCTTGATTTCCGGATTGCCGTCGGACTCCTTCATTTCCTGCTTCAGCTCCTGACGCGACATCATCAGCTTCTTCGCGTGCTGCCACATCTGGTACGGCGCATCGATCGCCGCGATCAGGATCAATCCGCTGACGATGAACATGAAACTGGCCAGCAGCAGCTGGCCGACGTGTTCGGCGCCACTCTGGAGCGGCTCCACGCTCAGCGCCATCACGGCGTCGATCTCGTAGCGCACCACCATCCACGCGATCCAGCCGACCAGGATGGTCTTGCCGATCGCCTTCAGCAATTCGACCAGCGCGCGGACCGAAAACATGTTGCCGATACCCTTGATCGGGTTCATGCGGCCGAAATTCGGCTGTAGCGCCTTGGCGCTGAACAGCCAGCCGCCGATCAGCAGCGGCGACATCAATGCGACGACGATCAGCACCAGTGCAACCGGTGCAAAAGCGATAAGCAGATCGACAAGATGGACCGCCGAACGCTCAAACAGCAGGTTCATGTCGTAAGCCATGTCGCGGTCGAACGACAGTCCCGCGGCCAGCATCGCGTTCAATTCCTTGATCAGGTGGCCGCCGGTGAACCAGAAAGCGGCGCCTGCGCCCAGCAGCAGCGTGCAGGGCGCCAGCTCGCGCGAACGCGGAACGTCACCCTCTTCACGCGCCTGCTCCAGCTTGCGCGGCGACGCGGGTTCCGTCTTTTCGAGATCACTTTCTTCAGCCAAGGCCGACTCCTGAACCGATCCGGCCGGCATCGGGATGACGCCATACGGACCAATGGAGTGGATTATTGGTCAGAAAGCTGTTGCACCATCGAAAGAATAAGGTGGAAAACTCCCCGCTTTTAACCGTCTGCGCAGGGAGTTTCGAGGAGAACGGGCGTCAGAGCTTGATGCCCTGCGCCCAGGCCAGTGCGGCCAGATGGGCTTCATTGACGCGGCGGGCGCTGATGAACAAGGCGTCCGCCAGCGCGGAGACATCGCCGTTGCCGGCTTCGCAGGCTTCGGCCAGCGCCAGGAACGGACCGTACATGCCGTCGCGCGTCAGCAGCGCCTGCGATACCGCGTCGGACAGATGCACTTTTGCCAGCACTTCGGTCATCGGCAGACCGAGCAGGCGGTCCAGCAACGAGAACATGCCGACTACGAACAGATTTTCCGCCTCGTTCTTCGGCAGGATGCCGTGCGCCGCCAGCTCGGCGAAACGCCCGCGCACGATGGCGGTCTGCATCAATACCGCGCCGTGGCTGTTGGTGCTCGCCGTGGCCAGCAGCAACGACAGCCAGCGATACAGCGGCGAATAGCCGAGCATCGTGACGGCATGGCGCAGCGACTGGATTTCCGCGCCGAGGCCGAAGCCGGCGTTGTTGATGTATCGAAACAGCTTGTACGACAGCCCGGCGTCCCGTTTCATAACGTCTTCCAGCTGGCGCACGTCGGCATTCTGCTGAACCATTTCCATCAACTGAACGATGATGAGCTGTGCCGAATTCAGTTCCTTGCGCTCCTGGCCGGGGCGCGGCTGCGCGTACACATTGCCGAGGAAAACGTGCATGCCAGCCGCCATGCAGGCATCGAATTCCTCCCAGCCGGCCAGGTTGCGGGCGACGATCTTCACGCCGGCAGCCTTGAAATCGGTACGCGACAGCGTACGGGCATGCGATTCCTCGTTGCCGAACGGCCCTTCGACGTAGTTGACGACAGACAGCAACGGACTGCCGAGCGGAAGCTCATCGGCATTGCACAGCGAAATGCCGTAACCGCGCTGACGTAATTCCTGCACTCGCTTCAACGTGTCGCTGTCCGACAGATCGGCTGCAGTCAAGCGAAACACCGTGCCTTTGGCCGGCAAGGTTTCGACGGCATCCGAAGCAATCACCGCAGGCGTCGTTTCGAAGAACAGCACACCGTCGCCGTACAGGCTGGCCGCTTCGTCACTTTCCAGTTGAGATGCGACGAAGGTCAGCAATTCCTGCAGCTCGTCATCGCTCGCCATGCCGCTGCTCGTCCCGCCGTCATGCCAGGACAGTTCGTAACCCTGAATCTGCTTCGCCGCGTTAAGCAGCGGTTCACGCACAATGAATCTTGTTTCTGACATGGGAATCAATACTGAAGAATCGAAAAACGGAAACCGGAAAATTCGATAAACCGCTCACGCCGGCAGTGCATCGGCGCGCGGACAACGAACAAGGGAAATGGCAGACAGGAAGCCGAACCGGCAGTCGAACAAGAGAGGCGAATGACGGAAGGCTGCGCAAGCGGCTTCACGCAAAGCGTGTTATCGGCATGGCGACGATTCGCAGATGCGCACATCGGCAGCATTCGCACTCCCCTTGATGCCGTGTCGTGAACAGACACGGCGAAGGCCGCTCAGGCCCCGCCCATTTTTTCGAAGATCTTTGCCAGCTTTTCGTCCAGCGTGGCAGCGGTGAACGGCTTGACCACGTAGCCGTTTGCACCGGCCTGTGCGGCCGCAATGATGTTTTCCTTCTTGGCCTCGGCAGTCACCATCAGCACGGGAAGCTTGGACAGTGCAGGATCGGCACGAATCTGCTGCAGCATCGTCAGGCCGTCCATGTTCGGCATGTTCCAGTCGGAAACAACGAAGTCGAACTGCTCGGAACGCAGCTTGGCCAGCGCCATCGCGCCGTCTTCCGCTTCGTCGACATTCGTATAGCCCAATTCCTTCAGCAGATTGCGAACAATGCGACGCATTGTTGAAAAATCATCAACTACGAGAAATTTGGTGTTTGGACCTGCCATGAATTGCTCCGTTCTTCCTTAATCAGTTCCGATCCCGAACAGGGTCTGCAATATTTCACACCGCTATTATGCACCGAGGAAGCCGTCTAACTTCCAAAATAATGATGCCGTACGGCAATTTTTTAAACGCGTAATGCCCGGCTGCTGTTTGCCGCCAGATAACCGAGCACCATTCCCGGCAATGCCTGCAAAGCGCCGACTTCATGTGTGGCGCCGACTGCAATCGCTTCGCGCGGCATACCGAACACGACGCACGAGGCTTCGTCCTGCGCAAAATTGTAGGCGCCGGCATTTTTCATCTCCAGCATGCCGAGCGCGCCATCCTTGCCCATGCCGGTCAGAATCACACCGACCGCATTCTTGCCCGCATGCGCAGCCGCAGAACGGAACAGCACGTCGACAGACGGGCGATGCCGGTTCACCGGTTCGCCATGATCCAGTTGCGTCATGTAGTTGGCGCCGCTGCGGATCAACTGCAGATGCGAATGGCCAGGCGCCAGATAGGCATGGCCGGGCAATACGCGCTCGTTGCCTTCGGCTTCCTTGACGCTGATCTTGCACAGATTGTCGAGCCGCTGCGCGAAGGATTTGGTGAAGCCAGGCGGCATATGCTGCGTGATCAGGATGCCGGGGCAATCGGACGGCATCTGCACCAGGAAATCCTTGATCGCCTCGGTACCGCCGGTCGATGCGCCGATGATGATCAGCTTTTCGCTACTGGTCAGCGGATTGCGGATCGCCGGCAGCACGCCATCGCCACCTGGCTTTTGTTGATCGTGCGGTGCCACCGTACGCGACTTGAGACGTGCCTTCGACGCCGCGCGGATCTTGTCCGAGATCATCTCCGTGTATTCGAGCATGCCGCTCTGAATCGACATCTTCGGCTTGGTGACGAAATCGACAGCACCCAGCTCCAGAGCGCGCAACGTGATTTCCGAACCGCGCTCGGTCAGCGAAGACACCATAACGACCGGCATCGGGCGCAGCCGCATCAGCTTCTCGAGGAAATCCAGCCCGTCCATACGCGGCATTTCCACATCCAGCGTCAGCACGTCCGGATTGGTCTGCTTGATCAGCTCGCGCGCGATGATCGGATCCGGTGCGACGCCGACCACTTCCATGTCCGGCTGGCTATTGATGATTTCCTTCATCACGCCTCGGATCAGCGCGGAATCGTCGACGACGACGACCTTGATTTTCATGCTGCCACTCCAGCAGAATGTTGATTGTTCATTGTTTCAAGAAAAAAGTTCGACATCGCCGCCAACATTTTGCGACTGCAAGCGATTTGCGTAATCCTGCTCGCGGTTGACCAGCGTGTTGTTGTTCAGCTGGCGCAGCTTCTTGACCAGCACCTTGCCGCTGCGCGGGAAGTAATACACTTTGCGCGGATGGATGTCATTGAGGTCCTCGGCGGCAATGCGAATGTTTTCCGTCTTCAGGAAATTGCGGACGAACTGCGCATTGCGCTCGCCGACGTTCATCGCGACGAAGCCGCGCAGCACGGCACCGCCGCCAAAAACCTTGGCCTCCAGATTTTCCCGTCTGGCGCCCGCCTTCAGCAAATCGTTGATCAGGATTTCCATCGCATAAGTGCCGTAGCGCGCCGATGCGGAAACCGGGCTGTCCGCATCGCCGTCCGGCAGCATGAAATGGTTCATGCCGCCCACACCGCTGACGCGATCGCGTATGCAGGCTGACACACAGGACCCCAGCACCGTCACGATCACCATGTCCTTGCCGGTGTAGTAGTACTCGCCCGGCAGGATTTTGGCGGCATCGCAATCGAATGTGCGGTCGTAGTAGACGTTGGTCGCGAAATGCTCTTTGATCGATTCATTCATGCGTTCAACCTCACGCGCGGCGCGGAATGGCGCTTTCCGCTTTCCTGTTGCGATCCAGCTCGTACACGGTCTTGCCGCGCAGCTTGAAGGCATCGGAAACGTACAGGAAGTTTTCCGAATGCCCGGCGAACAGCAGGCCGTCTTCCTTCATCATCGGCGCAAAACGATTGAGTATCCTGCCCTGCGTCGGCTTGTCGAAATAGATCATCACATTGCGGCAGAAGATCACGTCGAACGGCCCCGACACGCCCCATTGATCGGCCAGCAGGTTTACCTGCTTGAAGGTGATCATCTGGCGCAGTTCCGGACGCACACGCACCAATCCTTCACGCGCGCCTTTGCCGCGCAGGAAGAAACGCTTGGCGCGCTCCGGTTCCATCTTGTCGATGCGGTCGATCGAATAGATGCCATTGGCGCCGGTGTTCAACACGTTCGTGTCGATGTCGGTCGCGATGATGCGTACCGGCGGCGTCAGCGTGTTGTAGGCTTCGCAGGCCGTCATCGCAATCGAATACGGTTCTTCGCCGGTCGATGCGGCGGAACACCAGATCTCGATGGGCTCACGCCCTTTCCGCTTCATGTGCTCGGCGAGGATGGGGAAATGATGCGCCTCACGGAAGAACGACGTCAGGTTCGTCGTCAGCGCATTGGTGAACGCCTCCCACTCGTCGGCGTCGCCGCCCTGCTCCAGTCTGTCCAGATAGGAGGTAAACGAATCGATGCCGGTCGCGCGCAACCGGCGCGCCAGGCGGCTATAGACCATTTCCTGCTTGCTTTCGGCAAGCGCGATACCGGCACGCTTGTGAATCAGCGCCCGCACGCGTTCAAAATCGCGTGGTGTGAAATCGAATTCCTTGACGCCTTCCGCGCGCCCTTGCATGCCTGCTTTCATCGTCCGATATCCTTCATGCTTGCATCGTTTCAGCAGACACCCGCACCGCCCATCCGTCTATCCGGATTTATTAGGCGGCGATCTTCTCGATCAATCCCATTTCCGAGCTGGACATCAGCTTGTCGATATCCACCAGGATCAGCATGCGCTGGTCCAGCGTGCCCAGACCGATCAGGTAATCGGTGTTCAGCGCCGTACCCATTTCGGGAGCCGGCTTGATCTGCTCCGGCGACAGCGTGATCACGTCGGAGACGCTGTCCACCACCATGCCGACCACGCGCCCGCCGATGTTAAGGATGATCACGACAGTAAACTGATCATAGGTCGGCTCGCCCAGATTGAACTTGATGCGCATGTCGACGATCGGCACGATGATGCCGCGCAGGTTGACCACACCCTTGACGAACTCCGGCGCATTCGCAATGCGCGTGACGGTTTCATAGCCGCGGATTTCCTGCACTTTCAGGATGTCGATGCCGTACTCTTCCTTGCCGAGCGTGAAGGCGAGAAACTCGTTGCCGGTTTCCGCGCCGCTTCTGTTGTCTTGGTTTTGAATCATGTTGATTCTCCTCTTCAGGAATAAATGGATTCGTCGCTCAGTTGGCGACTTGAACGCAACAATGCTGCCACATCGATGATCAGCGAAACGCCGCCGTCACCCAGAATCGTGGCGCCCGATATACCTGCCACTTTACGATAATTCGACTCGAGATTCTTCACCACGACCTGCTGCTGGCCGACCAATTCGTCGATAAACAACGCTGCCTTGCGACCGTCGGATTCCAGAATGACAATAATGCCTTCCGACGGATCGGAAAAACGCGGCACGACATCGAAGATCTTGTACAACGGGATCAACGGCAGATAGTCGCCGCGCACCTTGACGACCCTGCCCTGTCCGGTGATCTCCTTGACATCGTCCGGTGCCGGCTGCAACGACTCGACGACATAGCCAAGCGGCAGGATATAGATTTCATCGCCGACGCGGATCGACATGCCATCCAGGATCGCCAGCGTCAACGGTAGCGAAATCGAGATGGTGGTACCAAAGCCCTTCATCGAACGGATGTCGATCGCACCGCCCATCGACGTGATGTTGCGCTTGACGACGTCCATGCCGACGCCGCGTCCCGAAACATCGGTCACCGTCTCCGCCGTGGAAAAACCCGGCGAGAAAATCAGTTGCCACACATCTTCGTCAGGCATGTCGTCCGACACCGGCATTTCCTGCTGCCGCGCCTTGGCGAGAATCCTGTCGCGATTCAGGCCACCGCCGTCGTCGCTGACCTCGATGATGATATTGCCGCCCTGATGCGCAGCGGACAGCGACAACTGCCCGGCCTGCGCCTTGCCTGCGACAACACGGGCTTCCGGCATTTCGATGCCGTGATCGATGCTGTTGCGCACCAGATGCGTCAGCGGGTCGACGATGCGTTCGATGAGTCCCTTGTCCAGTTCGGTCGCGGCGCCATGCGTGACGAAATCCACCTTCTTGCCGAGCTTGGCTGCCAGATCGCGCACCATGCGTGGGAAACGGGAAAACACGTAGTCCATCGGCATCATGCGGATGGACATCACTGCTTCCTGCAGATCGCGCGTATTGCGCGTCAACTGCGAGATGCTCTCTAGCAGGCGTTCGTTCGCGATGGGATCGAGCGTTCCGCTACGCTGTTCGATCATGGCCTGCGTGATCACCAGCTCGCCGACCAGGTTGATCAGTTGATCGACTTTCTCGATACCGACGCGGATCGACGAGGATTCGGCGCTGACGGCAGAGCGTTCTTCGCGCTTGGGGTTCGTCGCCTTGGGATTGCCCGCAGCAGTGACGGCAGCGCCTTTCGCGGACGACGCTTCACGTTGCGCGTCGTACTGCGCTTCGGGTTCTTCCTCGTCATCGGCCTTCTTCACATCCTGATCCGGCAAAGGCTTCGGCACGAACGGCGGGAAGAAACCATAACCTTGTGCTTCTTCCTTCGCCTTGTGTTCCGATTCCGCGATCGCCGAATGCAGCGGCTCGAAGAAACCGTAACCCTGCTCCGCCTCGATACGGCGACGATCGTCGATCGAGCGATCCAGTCCCTCGTACGGTGCCGGTACCGCTTCCTCCGTAATGACCAGTTCCTTCGGGTCCAGAATGAAGGAGCAGATTGCGACGATACTGTCAGGCCCTTCCTGCGTGGTCAGCGTAAAAACCGTACGCTGGTCGTCCAGCGTCGCCCTGCTGATATCGCCCAGCAATCCCAGTTCCGCAGCCAGTGCTTCCACATCGCGCGGCGTGACTGGCGGCATTTCGATCCGGAAGCGACGGTCGACATGCCCGGCCGCAGCATGTGCGTCGGGCAGCGACGTATTAGGCACGGTCACCGGTATACCATCCTTTTGCGACAGCGATTCCAGCATCATCCGCACATTGGCGACGGCATCGAGATCGACATCGGTGTGCAGGCGATGTCCATCCAGCTGCATCTTCAGGATGTCCTTGGCCGACAGGAATGCGTCCACGTGGTCGGACGTCAGCGCCATTTCGCCCTGGCGGATCTTGTCCAGCAAGGTTTCCAGCACGTGTGTCACTTCCGTCAAATCGGTGATGCCGAACGTGGCAGCGCCACCCTTGATCGAATGCGCGGCACGGAAAATCGCGTTCAGATCTTCCGGATCCGGCGCTGCCGCATCGACGGCAAGCAGCAGCTTTTCCATCTCCGCCAGCAGTTCTTCGGTTTCGTCGAAGAACACCTGGTAGAACTGGCTCATGTCGATGCTCATCGCTCTGCTCCGTTATCCGTGTTCGTGCCTGGCATGCCTGTCGTCACCGACACTCAGCCGATCACCTTGCGCACGACTTCCGTCAGCCGTTGCGGATCGAATGGCTTAACCAGCCAGCCGTTGGCGCCGGCGGCACGTCCCTTCGCTTTCATCTCGTCGCTGGATTCCGTCGTCAACACCAGAATCGGCACGCTTTGATAGGTCGGCAGCGCCCTCAGCGAACGGATCAGCGTGAAGCCATCCATGCGCGGCATGTTCTGGTCGGTCAGCACCAGATCGAACACCTGTGTCTTTGCCTTGTCGAGTCCGTCCTGGCCATCGACAGCTTCCGTTACCTGATAGCCCGCAGCCCGCAGGCTGAACACCACCATCTGTCGCAATGATCCCGAATCGTCGACTGCCAATATCGTCTTTGCCATTTCCACTCCCGTTTCCTGCTAATTCTGTCCTCGATGCGCCAACCTGTGCCGTATCGTCATCAAAACAATTCGATGTCGCCGCTTTCCATATGCGTCTGCCGTACGGCTTTCCACAGCTCGCGTTCCAGCACGGCGTTTTCCGCTTCCAGCATCTCATTGATCTTGCTCAGCGCGCAGATCATTTTATCGTCGCTCGCTTCCGCTTCCAGCCCTTCCGCGCCATTTCCGAGAATCTCCAGCACGTCGCGAAATCCGACCACGCGACGCATCGTGCGCCCGATCAATTGATTGGTCATATCCTGGAACTGCAGTCCGGTCACCGCGGAATTGACATGCAAATCGATCTGGCTTGCCTGCTCACGGAGCCGCACCATGTCCGCCTGCTGAGACGCTTCGTTCGCCATCAATGCATCGACAAGCTGCTGCTGGGCCGTCACTGCCGCATGGATCGCCATGAAACTGGCGCCGAGCTTCTCGATCGCTTCCGTCAGCAGCACGTTCGTCTGCATCAGATCGGTCTCAAGCTCGTTCAGATGCTGCCGGCCATGTTCCGACAGCGTCGACAGCAGATCCTTGATCTGAAGCGCCAGCGAATTGGAGGTGGTCGTCATGATGGAAATATGCCCGATCGTTGTTTCATCGACATGTTCAATGTGCCGCTGGCGCCTGAGGAATTTGCGGCGTCTCCATCGATTGCGGTATGCCCGGCTGTACCACGCCCGATACATTGACGGCCTCGCCCACTACCTGCTTCGCCTCCGCGCCATCCGCGACGTGCGCGTCGGTATTTTCCTTGGTAATGGATTCTTCCGTCTTCTTGTTCATGACGATGATGCTGATGCGCCGGTTGACGGGATTGTAGGGATTCTTCGCGTCGAACAGCACAGCCGACGACAATCCCACGACACGCAGCACCTTGTTCTCCGCCATGCCGCCTGCCACCAGTTCACGCCGCGACGCGTTCGCCCGGTCGGCAGACAGTTCCCAGTTGCTGTAGCTCTTCTCCCCGCTGGAATACGGCGTGGCATCGGTATGACCGGACAGGCTGACCCTGTTTGGAACGTCGTTGAGAATCTTGGCGATCTCGTGCAGGATCACCTTGGTATACGGTTGCAATTCGGCGCTCGCCAGCGCGAACATCGGGCGGTTCTTCTCGTCCACGATCTGAATGCGCAAGCCTTCCGACGTAATGTCGATCAACAGCTGCTTCTGGTATTGCTGCAGGCTGGGAATGGTTGCGATCGCTTCTTCTATCTTGTCCTTCAGGATTTGCAGACGCTTCGCTTCGGCTCTGGCAAGCTCTTCCTCTGCCGCCTTCAGGCTGTAGTTGCGGGCAGGCGTCAGATCCTCGCCTTTCTTCTGCTGGCCGTCGATGCGTGTCATGTCCTTGCCGCCGCCCTTGATGACGCTGGTCGCGTCACCACTGCCCGAACCGCCCGCCATCGCCACCTTCAGCGGCGTACTGAAATAGTCGGCAATGCCTTGCAGATTGCCCTTGGTCGTCGAACCCAACAGCCACATCAGCAGGAAAAACGCCATCATCGCCGTCACGAAATCGGCATAGGCGATCTTCCAGGCGCCGCCATGATGGCCGCCGCCCGGTTTTTTCACACGCTTGATGATGATGGGACGGAGTCCTTCGTCGGCCATGTCAGTCTCCGCTCGCTGTTCTTTTCTTGTTTATGTGTACAACTTATTTCGACTTCGACTGCCTGATGTGATCTTCCAGCTCGGTAAACGACGGACGTTCGGTCGAGAACAGCACTTTCCGGCCGAATTCCACAGCCAATGCAGGTGCATAACCGTTCAGGCTGGCCAGCAGCGTGACCTTCACGCACTGGAATACCTTCGACGATTCGTGCAGTTTCTGCTCGAGCACGCTCGACAACGGCGTGACGAAACCATAGGAAAGAAGAATACCGAGGAAGGTGCCGACCAGCGCGTTCGCGATCAGGATGCCCAGCTCTGCCGGCGGCAATCCAACCGACGCCATCGTATGCACAACGCCCATCACCGCGGCGACGATACCGAAAGCCGGGAGACCTTCGCCCATCTTGGAAATGCAGTGCACGGGAATCTCGCCTTCCACGTGATGCGTTTCGATTTCGTTGTCCATCAGGTTCTCGATCTGGAACGCATCCATGTTGCCCGATACCATCAGGCGCAGATAATCGGTCATGAATTCCGTCAGATGATGGTCGGCCAGCACTGCCGGATACTTGGAAAAGATCGGGCTTTCCTCGGGGCTCTCGACGTCGCCTTCGATCGACATCAGACCTTCCTTGCGTACCTTGCTCAGAATTTCGAACAGCAGCGTCATCAGCTCCATGTACAGCGCCTTCGAGTACTTGGAACCTTTGAGTGCGGAAGGCAGTGCTTTCAGCGTAGCCTTGATCGCCTTGCCGCTATTGCCGACGAAGAATGCGCCGGTAGCGGCACCGCCAATCATCAACAACTCGACCGGCTGGAACAGGGAATGCAAGTGTCCGCCTGCCAGTGCGAACCCGCCAAACACCGAGGCGAGGACGACCACATATCCGATAATGACTAACAAGCGCAGGCTCCCCGTTTGATGAGTATGAGTTATAAGTTGCCATTATTGCCTCAACAATTGCCAATGCGCAACCAGAGTAGCCATGGCATGCCGAGACAAATCGGCACCTTCACATACTCACTTTCAACGGCTCGGATTATCGGAACTTGATGTTCGCCTGCAAACGAAAAGCGAATAAATTTTCAAAGACGCCAGACATGCAGGTCGGGACCATCGTCCTTGAGAGAGACAATTTTGTCCGCCGGAACTCCGGCAATGGGGAATTCATAACTGAGCAACAAGCTGCCGGGACGCATCTCGGCACATGCCTTTTCCCATAAGCCCGGCATGGCAACGGGAGACAGATAAGCGAAGACGACGTCGTAATCTGCAAAATTCAGCGAGCGGTAATCGCCACGCATAAACTGCGCCGCACCACCTGCCATGCGTGCACGCAGCAAGGCGATGGCCCAAGGAAGCGGTGCAATTTCGATACCGAAAAAGCGGCCGGAAAGCCGTCGCGCAAGGTAGAGAACCAAACCGCCGAATCCGCAACCGATATCGATGAAGCGCATCCCCTCTCGCTCCGGCAGCATTCCTTCGACCGCCTGCCACACCGACAGACGCGAGGGATAGTACGGTACCTGCGTTCTGAACGTACTCCAATACAGAAAGAGGAAGACGAGAAAGGCCGCCAAAAACACAGCCGGCGGCAACTGCAGCGCCAGCGCCAGGATCAGCAGAATGGGGAAAAGAAACTGAATGATCCACCACCAGCGAGCCTGCCGGCACCAACAGGACAAGGCAGCGGCGATTGTTCCTTGCAGGATGGCCGCGGCAAGAAGATTGATCGATATCTGAAAAATCAGGTCGAGACCTGCAGCAAGCAACAGAACAATCAAAAAAGCGGATATCTGCAGCAGCAGCGCCAGGATGGCAGGCGTTTTTACGAATGCCGGAGGCGCCGGTCTTGCGCCGGAGCGCCTCTCGATTTTCACAGAAGGTAGTTGGGTTGGGTCTTTTTAAGCCGCCACGGCATTTGCGTCCTGCTTGGCACGCTTGGTCTTGCCAGCGCGGGACGGCATATGACACAGACCGCAGGTATAGTTTGCGTTCAGGTCCAGATGATGGACCACAAAATGGCCGCCGCACTCGCTGCAGCAAGCGGTCGACAGCATTTTACTCTCGAAGAAGCGCACCAACGTCCATGCGCGCGTCAACGACAACACCGGCTCGCCATCCGGCCCCGGTCCGACCTGCTCCAGATACAGCTTGTACGCCTTGATGACGGCCTGGATGCCGGTCACCTGCGCATGTTCGATCAGGTATTTATGGATACCGATGAACAGCGACGAATGGATGTTCGGCTGCCAGGTAATGAACCAGTCGGTCGAAAACGGCAGCATGCCCTTCGGCGGAGAGACACCGCGCAGCTCTTTATACAATTTCAACAAGCGTTCGCGCGACAGCGATGTTTCAGATTCCAGCAATTGCAACCTTGCGCCAAGATTGATCAGCTCGATGGCGAGTTGAATTTCCTGGGATTCCGACACAACGCTTTTCTTTGCCATTTTGTGCTCGCTGCAGATGAAATAAGGAAACGAACCGGAACAGATATCAGGCGATCTGTTCCACTGCCTGGCCTGCCATCAGAATGGCGGCGTGCGAGTGGGAAAGCGAGCGGTCCTTGTTGTAGTCGGCCAGCATGCCGAGAATCGCGCCGTCGTCGAAGCGGAAACGAGCGAGCATCATGTTGGCGCCGGCAAGCTTCAGAATCTGCGCATTGCTCATGCCTTCAATCAGGTCGGCGATTTCGTTGCTGATGCCCAGCCGGAAAATTGCAGTCGCCTTGTCAGCACGAATCATCTGTTGCGCCAGCATCAGATAACCCAGATTGGCGTCACGAATTTCAGCAATGATGTCGTTGGTTGTCATGGTCGTCCTCGCCCCTGAATGTAATCGGCTGTAACAATTTGTTTCACCGTGGAATGCATTCTGCTGCGAGCGGAAAGCTGCCGAAACTGGCGGCACTCCGTTTTTGAATACAGCGAAGACGACAAAAGGCCGGTAGGCGTTTGTCTTACAAACGTCAACCAGCAAGAGGCGCAGCCTTTAAAAAATCAGGCTGGAAACGGCTTGGGTATTAGGCCTCGGGATTTAGCAACTCCCGCAAAACCATCCCCTGAAAAAGAACAATCAAGAAAGACTCGTCTATCTTTTAATCACGCAAATTTCTGAATTTTTGACTCGTCGCGGCGAATGAATCTGCTTTTTCACCACATCTATTCTCTTTAACGGCAGCTTTTTTCAGAACTTTAGGGCTTGACCCAAAAAATTTTGAAAATATTTTCGTGCCTATCTGGATGAAATAACGGCATTGCTGTCCGGAACTTTAGGGAAGTAGATAAAATTTTTACGCGACGCCTTTGAATGCAATTTATGCAACTTTTTGCCGATTGGATTCCCGCTTTAAGGACAACTCAATAAAGAAGGAAAAGATCGCTCAGACTGGAAAGCTAGGTTCCGCAGCGGCATCAGACACCGCTTTTGATCTGTTCACGAACAAATCAAAATGAGGTAAATCAAAACCGCGACACCAAATGAAAAAGCCCTCGACTTTCATCGAGGGCTTTTCTTGATTTCTTGGCGGAGACGGAGGGATTCGAACCCTCGATACAGGTTTAAGCCCATATGCTTCCTTAGCAGGGAAGTGCCTTCGACCACTCGGCCACGTCTCCACATCGATCAACGGCAAGAACGCACCGTTGCGAGGTCCAGCATCATAACTTCTCAAGCATGTTCGGGTCAACCAAACGATGCAATCGATCCGGCTTAATTGCTCTTTTCGAGATCGAACGTCTTATGCAAGGCGCGTACGGCAAGCTCCATGTACTTCTCGTCGATCAACACGGAAATCTTGATCTCGGAAGTCGAAATCATCTTGATGTTGATGCCCTCTTCCGACAACGTACGGAACATCTGCGATGCGATGCCGACATGGCTGCGCATGCCGACGCCAACCACGGAAACTTTCGATACCTTTGTGTCGCCTTCAATGCTGGCTGCACCGATATGCGACTTGACGCTGTCGTTCAGGACGTCGATGGCCTTTGCATAGTCGTTGCGCGGCACGGTAAAGGTGAAATCGGTTTTGCCATCGACCGACTGGTTCTGGATGATCATATCGACTTCGATATTCGCATCTGCAACCGGGCCGAGAATCTGATAGGCGATGCCCGGACGATCCGGCACGCCGAGTACGGTAATCTTCGCCTCGTCGCGATTGAAAGCAATACCGGTAATTGCAGCTTGTTCCATGTTTGTATCTTCCTCAAACGAAATCAGGGTGCCGGACTTTGCTTCTTCTTCCAGCGGCATCATCGGGTCGGTCAGCGACGACAGCACGCGCGTCGGCATGCGATAGTTACCGGCAAATTCGACCGAACGGATTTGCAGAACCTTGGAGCCCAGCGATGCCATTTCGAGCATCTCTTCAAAGGTCACGGTGTTGAGCTTGCGCGCTTCGCTCACGACACGCGGATCGGTCGTATAGACGCCATCGACGTCGGTATAAATGAGGCACTCCTGCGCTTTCATCGCGGCGGCCACTGCCACAGCCGACGTGTCCGAACCACCGCGACCGAGCGTCGTCACGTTGCCCCCATCATCCACGCCCTGGAAACCGGTAATAATGACGACACGACCGGCTTCGAGATCCTTGCGTACCTTGGCGTCATCGATCGACTGAATGCGTGCCTTGGTATGCGCCGAATCGGTCTTGATCGCAACCTGCCAGCCGGCATACGACACGGCTTCCTTGCCAATGGCCTGTAATGCCATCGACAGCAACGCGACGGAAACCTGCTCGCCGGTCGAGGCCAGCATGTCGAGTTCGCGCGGATCGGGCTGCGGCATCACTTCCTTTGCCAATCCGATCAGACGATTGGTTTCGCCGGACATGGCCGACGGTACAACGATGATCTGGTAACCGGCGTCATGCCACTTGGCAACGCGTTTGGCGACGTTCTTGATGCGCTCGGTGGAGCCCATCGACGTACCGCCGTATTTGTGAACGATTAAAGCCATAAAGGGGGAGAAATGCTGAAGTGAGGAGCAAAAATCAACCCACGACTTTACAGCCTGCGGCACGGAATGACAAGCCCGACAACGATCAGAGGGGTGATTTTTCTTATCAAATCAGAATCACATCTGCAATTGGCCTGCGGCGTCGAATTCCCAGCGGAAGCGCACTCGCACGCCGGGTTCGGTCCCGAAAGCATGGCAATCCATGCCGACGCCAGCGGCAAACAACAATTGCTTTCCCGCAAAAATCAACGGCAGGCGCTCGCGCTCCCACGAAGGCACGTCGCACGCCTGATAATGCGCTTTGAGACTGCGCGTGGGACGATTCCAGGCCGGCTTCAGCCGCTCGCCGCCGCCGCGCAAGGCGATCGTCAGCGTCTGTTCGGACAACCAGCCGATGTCGATGCCCTGCTCGGCCGTTTCCACATACAACATGCCGCCGAATGCGGGAAACGGGATGGATGCTTCGCCGTTCCACCGGAAATGCTGCATACCGGTCGTAGCGCCATCGCTGCGCTTCGGCGTGATGAAGACATGATTGCGATGCCGACGCACATCGCCGTCGGGATGCATGACGCACAAACGAGCGTCAGGTTTCGCGCTCAGCAATTGTTCGCGCACTTCATCCAGCCATGATGTCGACGGCATGCGCATCCCATGCAATGCGAACCAGTATCGCAGCAGATTGTCGATGCGCTCGATATCGAATTGCGCCAGCTTCGTTACGTCCAACGCTTCGCCATCCAGGCAGACGGACAAATCCTGCGCCGCGAGCGTATCGAGCAGTTTCTGCGCGGATTGCGCATGATGCGCCGTCCTCGAAAAGCGCTGCTGGAATCCGGGGAAATGCCGTACCAGGGCCGGCATCACTTCCTGCCGCAAGGCATTGCGCGCATAACGCGTATCCGTATTTGATTCGTCCTCGACGAAAGAAATCGCCTTGTCGTCAGCCCACGCTTCCAGATCAGTGCGCGCGCATTGCAGCAGCGGCCGCCCCATCATCAGCGCCGCATCGCCGAGCAAACCGGCTGCATGATTGGCTTCGTCCATGCCGGACAGCCCCGCCACGCCCGAACCGCGCAACAGCTGCAATAGCACCGTCTCCGCCTGATCGTCCTGATGATGTGCAGTCAGCAGCAACGGCACACGATGTGCGATGCACATGGCGCCCAATGCCGCGTAACGACTATGGCGCGCCGCCTCTTCCACGCCGCGCTTCTCCGCCTGTTCGATGTCGATATGCCGAGAGTCGAAAGAAACGCCTAACTGCCCAGCTTGCTGCGCGCAATGTGCCAGCCAGCGGTCCGCATTCAGGCTCAATCCGTGATGCACGTGGAAGGCGAATAACTGCAATCCATGTTCTGCCACACAGGCATGCATCAGTTGCAAAAGCGCCGAAGAATCCAGCCCTCCGCTATATGCCACCGCCACGCGTTGCATATCGAAGCGCTCCGGATCGGGCGCAGAAAGAGAAACGCGCGTCCGGATTTCCCTGAACGCGCGTTCGCATGCCTGCTGCAACGTGGGCATCTGTTTATCGGACATGCCTCATTCCGGCGTGTTGAGTTCCTTGAATTTGCCGTAGCTCATCAGTTTTTCATGGCGAGCGGCCAGCAGATCCTTGGTTTTCATGCCTTGGAACTGGCGCATCGTATCGGCCAGCGCACGCTTCAGCATCGCTGCCATCTGCTTCGGATCGCGATGTGCGCCGCCCAGTGGTTCATTGATGATCTTGTCGATCAGGCCCATGGCCTTCAGACGATGCGCGGTCAAACCCAGCGCCTCGGCCGCATCGGATGCGCGCTCCGCGGACTTCCACAGGATCGATGCGCAGCCTTCCGGCGAAATCACCGAATAGGTCGAATACTGCAGCATCAGCACCGCGTCGCCGACGGCAATTGCCAGCGCGCCGCCGGAGCCGCCTTCGCCGATGATGGTCGCAATCAGCGGCACCTTCAGTTCGGCCATCACATACAGATTGTGGCCGATCGCTTCCGACTGGCCACGCTCTTCCGCATCGATGCCCGGAAATGCGCCCGGCGTATCGACAAAGGTAAAGATCGGCAAGCCGAATTTTTCCGCCAGCTTCATCAGGCGCATCGCCTTGCGATAGCCCTCCGGCTTCGGCATGCCGAAGTTGCGCATGCTGCGCTCCTTCGTATCGCGGCCCTTCTGATGACCGATCACCATGCACGGCATGCCGTTGAAGCGCGCCAGGCCACCGACGATCGACAGGTCGTCCGCATAGGTGCGGTCGCCGTGCAGTTCGTGGAAATCCGTGAAGATTTCATTGACGTAATCCATCGTGTACGGACGCTGCGGATGGCGCGCGATCTGCGACACCTGCCATGGCGTCAGCTTGGCGTAGATATCCTTCGTCAGTTGCTGGCTTTTCTTTGTCAGACGGTCGATTTCTTCCGAAATGTCCACGGCCGAATCGTCCTGCACAAAACGCAGTTCCTCGATTTTCGAATCGAGTTCCGCGATCGGCTGCTCAAAGCCGAGGAAAGTTGTTTTACTCATCGTGCCTCCTTGTTCAACACGGAGATAGCTTGTTCGTATCGTTTGGTCCCGCCTCAATAGGCAACGGGTACCGGCTCAAGACTGCGCCACAGGTACCAGGTTGCGACGGTACGGTATGGTTCCCAATTGGCGGCGACTTCGCGCGCATCGCTGCGCGAAACCGGCTCACCGGAAAAATAATTACGGCTGATTCCCGCCAGCAGGCCGACGTCGTCCAGCGGCAGGATATTCGGGCGGAGCAGATTAAATATCAAAAACATCTCCGCTGTCCAGCGTCCGATGCCGCGAATCTGGATCAATTCGGCGATGACGGCCTCGTCTTCCATCTCGGTCCACTTGTCACAATTGACACGTTTTGCCTTGAAATGGTCTGCCAGGTCGAGGATGTATTCCGCTTTGCGCTTGGAAAGACCGCAGGTCGCAAGCTTGTCGCCAGCCCGGATGACCTGCGCCGGCGTGCACTTCGGACAGGTTTCCAGAAGCCGCTGCCAGACGCTTTCAGCTGCCTTGACGGAAATCTGCTGGCCGATGATGGAACGCGCCAATGTCAGGAAAGGATCGCCGCGACTGACCAGATGGAGATCGCCGAACTGCGGAATCAGCTTGCGCATGATCCGGTCGCGCTTCATCAGCTCGACCTTGGCCTCCTCCCAATATGGCGGCAGGATGCATGTTTCTTCAGCGACGATCAGTTTCCCCATGCGACCTTATGCCTTTCGCCATTCGGTCAAACCACCCGGCTTGTCTTCCAGAACGATGCCCTTTTCCAGCAGAACTGCGCGAATGCGATCCGCTTCTGCAAAATTCCTTGCCTTCTTGGCATCGATGCGGGCGGCGATCTGCTCGGTCACGAATGTTTCCAGATCGCCATCGTTGGCCAGGCCGGCATGCAGGAATTCCTGCGGTGTGCGCTGCAGGAGACCGACTATACCAGCGAGACCGACCAATTGGCGCGCCAGTACCGGAGATTTTGTCTTGTTGACTTCATTCGTCAGCTCGAACAGCACGGCAACGGCCAGCGGCGTATTGAAATCGTCGTTCATCGCCTCGGCAAAACGCACCGCATGCGCTTCCGTCATGTCCAGCGGCAAGCCATCCGGTGCGACATCCTTCAATGCCGTATACATGCGGGTCAGCGCATTGCGCGCATCGTCCAGATGCGCATCCGAATAATTCAGCTGGCTGCGATAGTGCGCGCGCAGGATGAAGAAGCGCACGACCTCGGCGTCGAATTTCGCCAGCACTTCACGGATCGTGAAGAAGTTGCCCAGCGATTTCGACATCTTTTCGTTGTCGACGCGCACGAAGCCGTTGTGCATCCAGTAATTGACGAAAGTTTTGCCGGTCGCGCCTTCGGATTGTGCAATCTCGTTCTCGTGATGCGGAAATTGCAGATCGGCGCCGCCGCCATGGATGTCGAAATGCTCGCCCAGCAGCTCGCAGGACATTGCCGAGCACTCGATATGCCAGCCGGGGCGGCCGCTGCCCCACTTCGATTGCCACTTCACTTCGTCGGGCTCGGATGCCTTCGATGCCTTCCACAGCACGAAGTCCAGCGGATCGTGCTTGCCTGTATTCACGTCAACGCGCTCGCCGGCGCGCAGATCGTCCAGCGACTTGCCGGACAACTTGCCGTAACCGGCAAAGTGGCGCACGGCGAAATTGACGTCGCCGTCGTCGGAACGATAAGCCAGGCCATTTCGTTCCAGTGCCTCGATCAATCCCAGCATCTGCGGTACGTAAGCAGTGGCACGAGGTTCCTGATCCGGTTTCTGCACGCCGAGCGCGGCCGCATCTTCGTCCATCGCATCGATGAAGCGCTGCGTCAGTTGCGAAATCGATTCGCCGTTTTCCGCTGCCCGCTTGATGATCTTGTCGTCGATATCCGTGATGTTGCGCACGTAAGTGACGTCGTAACCTGAAGTGCGCAGCCAGCGCTGCACCAGATCGAACACCACCATCACGCGCGCATGCCCGATATGACAGTAGTCGTAGACGGTCATGCCGCAAACGTACATGCGCACCTTGCCCGGCTCGATCGGCGTAAACGGCTGCTTCTCGCGCGCCAGCGTGTTGTAGATCTTCAGCAAACTCATGGATATCGTGTGTCGGTCAGGAATGTACCGCTGGCTGGATGCGTTTACCGCTCGCATCCGCAACGGCATTTCGTCAGATGGCGCGGCGGTCACGCCAGACACTTGGTCATACTTCTTTTGATAAAATGCACGTTTTCGCGGCAGTATAGCATTGATGAAAACGGCTCAAGCCGGCTTATCGATTGCTGCAGACGCTCCTTCGTCTCTTTGCCACGCACAACAAGGATGTCGCAAAGGGACGGCATGATATGCCAGCAGGACTGTTATCGCAACCGCGCTCTGCCGCCCGGGCATGACATTTTTTTCAATCCGTCTTGAACAGGAAAACCGCATGCAACCACTCCGCCGCCGGCTTCTGGGTTTTGCAGCCGCATTGTCGCTGTCGATCGCGTTTCTTCCAGCTTATGCCGCAGCTCCTCGCGTGCTGCTGAAAACCAGCATGGGCGATATCGAACTGGAATTGAATGCCGACAAGGCGCCAAAATCGGTCGCCAACTTTCTGCAATATGTAGAGAGCGGCCAATACAACGGCACGATCTTCCATCGCGTAATCGGCAATTTCATGATCCAGGGCGGCGGCTTCGACAAGGATATGCGCGAAAAACCGACGCGTGCGCCGATTCCGAATGAAGCGAAGAACGGCCTGCGCAATGACGTCTATACGATCGCAATGGCGCGTACCAGCGAACCGAATTCGGCCGCTGCACAATTCTTCATCAACACGAAGAACAACGATTTCCTCAACTATCCTGGCCAGGACGGCTGGGGTTACGCCGTCTTCGGCAAGGTCGTTAAAGGAACGGAAGTCGTCGACAAGATCAAACAGGTTCCTACCAGCAACCGCGGCTACTTCCAGAACGTACCGACCACACCGGTCGTCATTGAATCCGCCACCGTCGTCCGGTAATCTCTGTCATACATTCATATCAACCCATAAGAAGGAATATCCATGGCTGTCATCCTCACCACCAACCACGGCAAGATCACCATCGAACTCGACGCCGAGAAAGCACCGAAGACGGTGGAAAACTTCCTCGCCTACGTCAATGCAGGCCACTACGACGGTACGATCTTCCATCGCGTGATCGACGGTTTCATGATTCAGGGTGGCGGCTTCGAGCCGGGCATGAAACAGAAGCCGACCAACGAACCGGTCGAGAATGAAGCCAAGAACGGCCTGAAAAACGATCACTACACAATCGCGATGGCGCGCACTTCGGCACCGCACTCGGCAACCGCGCAATTCTTCATCAACGTCAACAACAACAGCTTCCTTGACTATCCAGGCCAAGACGGTTGGGGCTACTGCGTGTTCGGCAAAGTCACCGACGGCACCGACATCGTCGACAAGATCCGTTCGGTCAAGACCACGCGTGCCGGCATGCATGCCGACGTGCCGGTTGAAGACGTCGTGATCGAGAAAGCCGAAGCTGTCTGATGACGGCGGCACGATGACCGTTCAGGCATCAAGACGAGCGCAGCCGGAAATGGCTGCGCTTTTCGTTTCCGACCTGCATCTGCAGCAAGACATGCCACGCACCATGCAGGCATTCCTTTCCTTCCTGCAGGAGCAGGCGCCGCGCGCCGCGCAACTCTATCTGCTGGGCGACATCTTCGAAGCATGGGTCGGCGACGACGATATCGACGATCCTTGCCACCGCCTCATGGCGGACGCCATCCGCTTTCTGAGCGAACAGGGAACCAACGTTTTCTGGATGGCAGGCAATCGCGACTTTCTCGTCGGCGAGCGCTTCGCACAGGCCGCCGGCATGACCTTGCTGGACGACCCAGTCGTCACCACGATTTCTGGCCGCTCTCTCGTGCTGACGCATGGCGATGCGTGGTGTACCGACGATACCGCCTACATGCAGTTCCGGGAACAGGTGCGCCAGCCGGAATGGCAGAAGAACTTCCTTGCACTGCCGCTCGCGCAACGCAAGAAAATCGCGGAAGAGTTACGTGCCGGCAGCCGGGAAGCGCAAATAGGCAAGTCCTATGCAATCACCGACGTCAACGACAAGGCCATAGCCGACCTGTTCGAACGTACTGAAGCGACGGTCATGATCCACGGCCACACACACAGGCCGGCTGTACACCAGCATCAAGTCGACGATGCCGCACGTCTACGCTACGTACTTTCGGACTGGGATCTGGATCATGGTGCGCCGCGCGGCGACTGGCTATCGATCGACAACCATGGAACGATACGCCGCCACGACCTGCATGGCGGCGAAATCGAAAACTGAACCGGGATATTTACGCCGCTGACTTGCACCGCTGACGGTTTGCGCAACTGGCAGCGGCTTGGCGGCAGACTACTCGAACTGCGCGCGAAATCTTCCGAATTGCTCGGTCAGCGCAGCAACTTCTGCCTTCAGCGCAGCGACCTCATGCTCCAACTCAGCAATGCGGTCATTTCGCGACACCGGTGCAGCAACATCGGCACCACCGGAAGCGATCGTCGATGGATCGACCTCTCCCGACAGCAGTTGCACATAGCGCGCCTCCTTCGAACCCGGCGCGCGCGATAGCTTCGCCACCAACGGCGGATACTTATCGATCAGGAACTGCAGGCAGGCTTCGACGTCTGCCAACGACGCAAACTCCTGCAGACGGCCACAGCGAGCACGTATCTCTCCTGCCGTTTGCGGGCCGCGCAGCATCAGGATGACCAGCACGGCCAGTTTGTCCTGTTCCAGCGCCCACTTGATCCGCAGCCGATGTTCGTACTTGGGAACACGTGCTCCCGACTGATTGACTTCGGCAACGAAGCGCTCCTGCATCAATCGCTGCAAGGCCTGCTGCACATCATTCTCGCTCAGTGCCATCACCGGCTCGCGGCTGGACAACTGGTTGCAGCCATTGACCAGTGCATTCAACGACAACGGATAGTTGTCCGGTATCAGCGCTTCTTTTTCCGCCAGTACTGCCAGTACGCGCAGCTCATGCGCATCGAACAAGTCCTGTCCTTCGACCGGCGTTGCGACGATCGGCTGTGTTTCTTCACTACTCATTATTTCGTCTGGTTGTCGCAGATTGTCACTTGCCGTACTTATTCGACGAGCTTGTTCAACTGTTCTGCATCGAATTTTTCGGTCGACTGCAGCGTTTCGCAATCGATGCCTGCACATTTCAACGCGGCGAGGATTTTCTCGATCTGATGTTCCTGTGTCGCTGCATTGTCGATCAGGCCGTGCAAGGCCTTGGACAGCGGATCGTCGCCATTCGGCGTCACGCCGTAGGCAGCAAACATGCGTGCAGCCGTTTCATCGCGCGCATTGGTTTCCTTCAAAATGATGCGTGCCGGATTGCCAACCGCCGTCGCACCTGCCGGCACTTCCTTGACGACAACCGCATTCGAGCCGACCTTGGCGCCCTCGCCGACCGTGAACGCACCCAGTACCTGCGCGCCGGCGCCGATGATGACACCGTTCGCCAGCGTCGGATGACGCTTGGCGCCCTTGCTCAGCGACGTGCCGCCCAGGGTTACGCCTTGGTAGATCGTGCAATCGTCACCGACTTCGGCCGTCTCGCCGATCACCACGCCGAAACCGTGATCGATGAAGACGCGACGCCCGATCGTCGCGCCCGGATGGATTTCGATGCCGGTCAGGCCGCGCGAAATATGCGACGTGAAACGGCCCAGCCATTTGCAATCACGCTTCCAGAACCAATGCGCCCAGCGATGCATGACGATGGCGTGAAAACCCGGATAGCAGGTAATGACCTCCCACGCGCTACGCGCGGCGGGATCACGCGTCATGATGTTGGCGATGTCTTCTCGGATACGGCTGAACATGGATTTCGGAATGCTGAAAAATGCGTAGGATGCAGGACTTTAATGATTATGCGTATTGCGCATGAAAAAATGCGCAATACGCAAGTTTAGCCTGTAATGGCCGATCATGAATGCCGCCGCACAGGGACGTCGGCGACAGGAACGGCTGAATGTCGTCAGACGATCCGTTGGCGGCGCGCTTCGTACAGACAGACGCCGGAAGCAACGGAAACGTTGAGGCTTTCGACCGAGCCGAACATCGGGATGCCGACCAGCACGTCGCAGGTTTCGCGTGTCAGACGGCGCATGCCTTCGCCTTCCGAACCCATGACCAGTGCCGCCGGACCGGAAAAGTCTGCCTGATAGAGGTTTTTCTCCGCATCGTCGGTAGTGCCGACCAGCAGAATGTCGCGCTCTTTCAGTTCACGCAGCGTGCGCGCCAGATTCGTCACCGTGATGTACGGCATCGTATCGGCAGCGCCGCTGGCGACCTTGGCCGCCGTCGCGTTCAGGCCGACGGCGCGATCCTTGGGTGCAATCACGGCATGCGCGCCGGCGCCGTCCGCCACGCGCAGGCAGGCGCCGAGGTTGTGCGGATCGGTCACGCCGTCCAGCACGAGCAGCAACGGCGGTCCTTCAATGCCGTCCAGCAATTCGTCCAGATTGCGTGCCAAAGACAACTGGCCAGCCTTCGCCACCACCCCTTGGTGGCGGCGCGTGCCGACGATGGCATTCAGGCGGGCGTCGTCTGCCTGGATCATGCGTACGCCGGCTGTCTGGATCGCGCGGATCAATTCCTTCATGCGCGGATCGCGGCGTTCCGCGTCGATATAGATTTCCTCGATCGACGAGGCATCGTGGCGCAGACGCGCCGTCACGGCATGGAAGCCGAAAATCATCTTGCTTTTCATTGTTATCGTTTCTTCTTGCCTGATCGGGAAGCGGCAGCGCGCTGCTTGCGTGGCGGCGCTGCACGCTTGGGCTGCGCCTTGGCTTTTTTCGCGGAAGCCGGTTTGGGCGGAGCCGCCTTGGCCGATTTCTTCGGCTTGGCTGCGCGGACGCCCTGCTCGACTTCTGCGCGTCGCGCCTCGTTTTTCAATACCGTACGAATTCCCGGTTCATTGACCAGTCGCAGATCGATCTTGCGCGCATCCAGGTCGACACGACTGACCTGCACCGTCACGCGATCCGTCAGCTGATACCGAATACCCGTACGCTCGCCGCGCAACTCGTGCCGTGCTTCGTCGAATTTGAAATGGTCTGCCCCCAGTTCGGTGACATGCACCATGCCTTCGATGTACAACGCATCGAGCTGCACGAAAATGCCGAATGCCGCCACGCCGGAAATCGTACCGGTGAACTCTTCGCCCAGTTTGTCGCGAATGAAGTAGCACTTCAGCCATGCCTCGACATCGCGCGAAGCTTCATCGGCCCTGCGCTCGTTTGCCGAGCAATGAATCCCCAGTGCTTCCCAGATAGCCAGATCGCCTTCCGCTTTCGCCTTCTGCCTGCCTTCCGCCTTGTCCTGCGCGTTCTTCTTGCGTGCTGCCGGCGACAGCATGGTATTGAGCTGGCTGGTGTCGATGCTCTTCGGCGTGTAGCGCTTGCCGTGCAGGATCGCCTTGATTGCGCGATGCGTCAGCAGATCCGGATAACGGCGGATCGGGCTGGTGAAATGCGCGTATGCCGCATAGGACAAGCCGAAATGGCCGATGTTGTCGGGACTGTAGACCGCCTGCTGCATCGAGCGCAGCAGCATCGTCTGCAGCAGCAAGGCATCCGGCCGCGTCTTGATCTTCGTCATCAATTCGGCATAGTCCGCCGCTGCCGGCTTGTCGCCGCCGCCCAGATTCAATCCAACCTGTTTCAGGAAGGTGCGCACCTGATTCAGCTTTTCCGTCGTCGGCAGCGCATGCACGCGATACAGGCTCGGATGCTTGTGCCGCTCCAGCAAATCGGCTGCGCAAACGTTCGCCGCCAGCATGCATTCTTCGATCAGCTTGTGTGCTTCGTTGCGCGTACGTGGGACGATCTGTTCGATCTTGCCAACCTCGTTGCAGACGATATACGTTTCGGTCGTCTCGAAATCGATGGCGCCGCGCGCATGACGAGCCTGCAGCAATGCCTGATAGACGCCGTACAGATGCAACAGATGCGGCACCAGCGCCTGCTTGCGCGAGGCCTCGATACCTTTCGTATTGCCGAGAATCGCGGCAACTTCGGTATAAGTCAGACGTGCAGCTGAATGAATGACGGCAGGATAGAACTGATAGGCCTTGATCTCACCCTTCGCGGTAATGACGGCATCGCACACCAGCGTCAGGCGGTCCACATCGGGATTCAGCGAACACAAACCGTTCGACAGCTTTTCCGGCAGCATCGGAATCACGCGGCGCGGGAAATACACCGACGTACTACGCTCCAGCGCATCCACATCCAACGGCTCACCAGGCTTCACGTAATGGCTGACGTCGGCAATTGCAACGATCAAGCGAAAGCCGGAAGCGCGGCCGATCTTGCACGGCTCGCAGTAGACGGCATCGTCGAAGTCACGCGCATCTTCGCCGTCGATCGTCACCAGCGGCACATCGCGCAGATCGACACGCTCGTTCAGATCCGCTGCACGGACCTCGCTCGGCAGTTTGGATGCCGCTTTCTTCGCCTCTTCGGAAAACTCGTGCGGCACACCGTATTTGCGTACGGCAATTTCGATTTCCATGCCCGGATCGTCGATATCCCCGAGCACCTCGACAATGCGGCCGACCGGCTGGCTGAAACGCGACGGCTGTTCGATCAATTCAACGCTGACCACCTGCGCTGCCTTCGCCTTGCCAGGCGATCCGGCCAACAGGATGTCCTGACCGATGCGCTTGTCTTCCGGCGCGACGATCCAGACGCCATTTTCGTTCAGCAGACGACCGATGACATGCGTGTTGGCGCGTTCGACCACTTCGACGATTGATCCTTCCGGACGGCCGCGCCGATCGGTGCCGACGATGCGCACCTGCACGCGATCGCCGTGCAACACTTTCTGCATCTCTTTTTCCGGCAGAAAGATATCCGAACTGGCGTCGTCGGGAATCAGGAAACCGAAACCGTCGCGATGACCGCTGACACGGCCTTCGATGAAGTGCGACGAATGTGCAAGTTGATAATTACCAGCGCGGTCCGGCTTGATCTGTCCGTCGCGCTCCATCGCATTCAGGCGACGCGTGAATCCTTCCATTTCGTCGGGCTTGACGCCCAGCGCCGCAGCAAGCGAATCGGCATCATGGGAAGTGGCCGCCGTGCGAAGAATGCCGAGGATTTCTTCCCGGCTCGGGATGGTATATGTGTATTGGCTCAAAAGCGCTTTCTACTGACTAAAATTTGATTGAACGAAGCGAGTGTAACGGAGCATGTGGATGTTTGCATGACAAGTCGGTGATCCGACAAATTATCTGGCAATGGGTGTTGACAGCCTCCGTAATCCCTATATAATGGCGGTCTTTCTGCAGCAGTACAGCAGCAGGCCCACGTGGCGGAATTGGTAGACGCGCATGGTTCAGGTCCATGTGCCGCGAGGTGTGGGGGTTCGAGTCCCTCCGTGGGCACCAGGTCACAAAGAGAAACCCGTTGATTCGTCAACGGGTTTTTTCTTTTCTGCCGGCACATTCGTGCCCTCTTGTACTCTCTTCTTGCTTGTGCACTTCACTGCGGCGTATTGTGTACTTGTGTCCTGGTCGCGCAATCGCTCGATTTGCGCTCGATTTGATTACGAACCTTTTCTGCGCGCCGCCAGTTGATGCGGCCGCAAATCGTCATATTGCTCGAACGGCTGATGTATCCATGGATTGTCGGCCAGGTAGTCGAGATAAAAATCCGGCTTGACCGAAGAACATGCCTTGTACCAGATGACTGCCGTTCTGATCTCGCTCACGGCGGGAAAACGCTCTGCCAGATGACGCTGCACCTGCTCCAGCGTCACGCCCGAATCCACCAGATCGTCGATCAGCAAGACCTTGCCACCCAGCGTGCCCTTGGTCATCGTGATATGCGCGGCGATATCCAGTTGCCCCTGCGCCCTGCCCGCATCCGCACGGTAGGAACTCGTCGACAGGATCGCAAGCGGCACATCGAAAATGCGCGAAAAGATATCGCCCAGCCGCAAACCGCCGCGCGCCAGACATAGCACCTGGTCAAATGCCCATCCTGATTCGTGAACGAGCAGCGCCAGCCGCTCGATGGCATCGTGATACGCGTCCCAGTCAACCCAGAGATCAGAGGAAGCCGGTTCACACGCATCACGCATTACATCACCCGTCGATTATTTGAATGGATGACGCAGAACGATCGTTTCTTCACGATCGGGACCGGTCGAAACCATGTCGATCGGCACGCCCACCAGTTCTTCGATGCGCTTGATGTAGGCACGTGCATTGGCCGGCAGCACGTCCATCGACTTGGCGCCGACCGTGCTTTCCTTCCAACCCGGCATTTCCTCGTAGATCGGTTCGCATGCTGCGGCATCCTCGGCACCGACAGGGAAGATATCGACCTGTTTGCCATGCAGTTTGTAGCCGGTGCAGATGTGCAACGATTCCAAACCGTCCAGCACATCGAGCTTGGTGAAGCACATGCCAGTCACGCCATTGATCTGCACCGAACGGCGCAGCAATGCAGCGTCGAACCAGCCGCAGCGGCGCGCACGGCCGGTCACCGTACCGAATTCGTGGCCGACGGTAGCCAGATGCTTGCCGATGCCTTGATCCGTCGGCAGTTCCGACGGGAACGGGCCGGAGCCGACACGCGTCGTGTATGCCTTGGTGATGCCCAGTACATAGTGCAGCATGTCGGGGCCGACGCCGGCACCGGTTGCGGCATTACCGGCCACGCAGTTGCTCGACGTGACATACGGATAGGTACCATGATCGACGTCCAGCAGGCTGCCTTGCGCGCCTTCGAACAGCAGGTTGGAACCGTTGTTGAATGCCGCATACAGCTCGCTCGACACATCGCCCACCATCGGTTTCAGGCGCGGCACGTCGGCCAGCGCATCGTCGAGCGTCTTTTGATAGTCGATCGCCTGCACCTTCAGATAATGCGTCAGCACGAAATTGTGATAGTCGAGATTTTCCAACAGCTTCTCGGCAAAACGCTTTTCGTTGAGCAAGTCGGCCACACGAATTGCGCGGCGCGCGACCTTGTCTTCATAGGCCGGGCCGATACCCTTGCCGGTAGTGCCGATCTTGTTCTCGCCGCGTGCCACTTCGCGCGCCACGTCCAGTGCCACGTGATACGGCAGGATGATCGGGCAGGCTTCCGAAACCTTCAGTCGCGACGGCACTTCGACGCCGATCGCCTGCAGCTTGTCGATTTCACGCAGCAGATCAGGCACGGACAGCACGACGCCGTTGCCGATGTAGCAGGCCACGCCTTCGCGCATGATGCCCGACGGGATCAATTGCAACGCCGTCTTGTGACCGCCGATCACCAGCGTATGGCCGGCATTGTGGCCGCCCTGAAAGCGCACCACGCCTTGCGAATGGTCGGTCAGCCAATCGACGATCTTGCCCTTGCCTTCGTCGCCCCACTGGGTGCCGACAACTACGACGTTCTTTGCCATGTTTTTTGTAGACATCACTTAACCTAAATTTTTGATAATCCAGTTGCCATTCTCGAAGACCAGTGCGCGATCGCACTCGAATTCGTCCTGATCGTTTTCGTCGCCGGACAGGCTGTGTATCACCACCTCGCCCGATTTGCGCAGCGACGCAATGGTTTCATGCAGCTTCGCGTCGCGCCCCCACGGTGCGCGAATGGCGCGCTTGGGTGCCGCGGCAGGCAGCAATCGCGCCAGCTCACGCAAATCCATCGAAAACCCGGTTGCCGGCCGCGCACGGCCGAACGCTTCGCCCACGTGATCGTAACGGCCGCCGCGCGCTACCGCGTTCGGCAGGCCGTCGACGTAGATCGCAAACATCACACCGCTTTCATACTGATAACCGCCGAGATCGGCCAAATCGATCGTGATGACGTTCGCCCCACCCGCCAGCTTCGACAACGATTCCAGCTCATTCAACGCCCGCGTGATGCCCGGCAATTCAGGCAGCACTTCGCGCGCGCGCGCCAGAACCGATGCATCACCGTACAGTCCAGGCAATGCCAGCAATGCGCGCCGCGTATCATCCGCATAATTCGCCGTGATCTTCTCCAGTTCCGGCACGTCCTTGGCACGCAGACAGGCATACAGCAAAGCCTCGTCCTTGCGTGCGTCCGCATCGTTTTCCAGAATCGCGCGCAGGATGCCGACATGGCACAAGTCCATGCGGACATGCTTGACGCCCGCCAGCGCCAGCGAAGCTAGCGCCAGTTCCTGAATTTCGGCGTCGGCCTCCAGGCCCGCGTGACCGTATATCTCGGCACCGATCTGCAATGGTTCGCGCGTCGCATGCAGGCCGCTTGGGCGCGTATGCAGCACGCTGCCGGAATAGCACAAACGCGTAATCGAAGGCCGATTCAGCAGATGCGCGTCGATGCGCGCCACCTGCGTCGTCATGTCGGCACGAATGCCAAGCGTACGGCCCGACAACTGGTCTACCAGCTTGAACGTGCGCAATTCCACGTCATGCCCGGCTCCCGCCAGCAGCGAATCCAGATATTCCAGCATCGGCGGCATGACGAGCTCATAGCCGTACAGATGGAAATTGTCGATGATCGCTCGACGCAGCTCTTCGATCTTGCGCGCTTCGGACGGCAGGACGTCGGCGATATTTTCGGGTAACAGCCAGTTAGGCATGACGGGAAACGAAATAACTCAGGAAAGAAACAAAAAAGGCAAAAGCCGGGTTCATCGGCATAACGCCGATCCACCGGCTAGCGGCAGACTCCTGCCGCACGGGAAAAAGGCCGCGCCTTTTTCCCCACATGCTCATACAACGGGCATCAATTCTTCTTGCCGCCCTCACTCTTGAAATACTTGAAGAATTCGGAACTCGGGTCGATGACCAGCGTATCGTTACGCGTCTTGAAGCTGGCACGATAGGCTTCGAGGCTGCGATAGAACTTGTAGAACTCCGGATTCTGACCGAATGCCTGTGCATAGATACGCGAAGCCTGTGCATCGCCATCACCGCGAATACGTTCCGCATCGCGATAGGCCTCCGCCAGGATCACCGTACGCTGACGATCGGCATCAGCACGAATCTTTTCGGATTCGGCAGCGCCAAGCGAACGCAATTCATTCGCCACGCGTGCACGTTCGGATTTCATCCGATCGAAAACGGAATTGTTGATCTGTTCAACGTAATCTACACGCTTCAGGCGCACGTCGACAATCTCGACGCCGATCTGTTTGGCTTCCTCCGACACCTTCTTCTGGATGCCATCCATCACCTTGCTGCGCTCGCCGGAAATCACTTCGCGCACGGTACGTTTGGTAATTTCCTCGTTCAGCGAAGCCTTGACGATCTGGTTCATGCGATTCTGCGCACTACGCTCGTCGCCGCCGAAACTGACGAAATACAGGCGAGGATCGACGATGCGCCATTTGACGAAAGCATCGACAAGAATGTTCTTCTTCTCTGCCGTGATGAAGCGATCGGCATCCGGCGTATCCAGCGTCAGGATGCGCTTATCGAGAAAAATGACGTTCTGGAACGGCGGCGGCAACTTGAAGTGCAGCCCCGGTTCCTTGATGACGCTCTTGACTTCACCCAGAGCAAACACAATCGCATACTGTCGCTGGTCCACCACGAACATCGTGGAGAACAGCAGCACCAGCGCAATGGCCAGCGCAATCAGATAGGAAAACAGGCGATTCATCAGCGCACCTCCCTTTCACGGGAACTACGATCATCGCCGCGCAAGCGCGGATCCTGTTGCAATTGCATCTCCAGTGTTGATTGATCGTTTCGTATGATCGATGACGATGTGGCATGCGATTGCGATGCCGTGCCCGTCGACGGCGTTGCGCCTTGCGGCTGCGCCGACTGCGAGATCAGTTTGTCCAGCGGCAGATAAATCAGGTTGTTGCTGCCTTTCGCATCCACCATGACTTTGGTCGTACTGGCGAAAATCTTCTGCATCGTGTCCAGATACATGCGATCGCGCGTCACGGCCGGCGCCTTCTGGTATTCCGCATTGATCTGCTTGAAGCGAGACGCCTCACCTTCCGCATTCGCGATGACGCTCGAACGATATGCTTCCGACTCTTCCAGCAGGCGCGAAGCCGCACCGCGTGCACGCGGGATCACATCGTTCGCATAGGCCTGGCCTTCGTTCTTCTGGCGTTCGCGATCCTGGCCTGCCTTGACCGCATCGTCGAATGCCGCCTGCACCTGCTCCGGCGGTTGCACCGCCTGCATCGTCACATTGGTGATCTGTACGCCGGCCTTGTAGCGATCGACGATCTGCTGCATCAATGTGCTGGTATCGAAAGCAACCTTTTCACGACCTTCGTACAGGACGAAATCCATCTTGCTGCGGCCGACGACTTCGCGAATCGCCGTTTCCGCCACCTGCTTGACCATTTCGTCCTGCTCGCGATTGTTGAATATCCAGTCGGATGCATTCTTCAACGTGTATTGGACTGCGAACTGGATGTCGATGATGTTCTCGTCTTCCGTCAGCATCAGCGATTCCTGCGGCTGCTTGTTCTTCACATTGCCGCGATAGCCGACTTCGACGGTACGGATTTGCGAGACATTGACGATTTCATGACTCTGGATCGGAGTCGGCCAGCGCCAGTTGAAGCCGGATTGCGTCATGTGGCTGTATTTGCCGAAGGTCATGACGACACCCGTCTGGCCTTCCTGCACGATGAAGAAGCCGCTGACCAGCCACAGGAAAGCGACAATCGCCGCGATCACCGCCGCGCCGATTCCTGCTCCTCGCATATCCGGCGTGAATCCTTCGCCGCCGCCGGCATCGTTGCCGTTGCCTCCGCCGCCTGTTTTGCGATTGCCGAACAGACCGCCCAGGCGCTGGTTGAAATCGCGCCAAAGCTGATCCAGATCCGGCGGGCCGTCATTCGGCCGCCGACCGTTCTGGTTCTTGTCATCCTGCGAACCACGTCCCCAGCGGGGATCGTTGAGAGAAAACTTCACACCAAGTCTTTTTTTAAGGGAAGCAAGCATGCGTTCGCGGTCCGGGCTGAAAAGTAAGGGGTGGATTGCCAAGTCAATTACATTACGCATTTACATCGTCCGATGCGACAAGCGATGCATCTTCTAGGCTAGCGGCGCGCGCTTTTGCGCATTCGGCTATCGCTTCTCGCAATAGATCCAATCCGCTTCCAGTCTGGGCACTGACAAAAACCCGTCGGATTTTATCATATTCATCACGCTCCAAAGCAGGTTCCAGCCCTGCTGCATCGATCTTGTTCCAGACGAGAATTTGCGGAATTTTATCGGCGCCGATTTCCTGCAAAACCATGTTGACCTGCTCGATCTGCTCCATGCGCGCCGGGCTGGCGGCATCGACCACATGCAGCAGCAAATCAGCATGAATGGTTTCTTCCAGCGTGGCGCGGAAGGCCGCCACCAGCTGGTGGGGAAGCTCGCGGATGAAGCCGACTGTGTCCGAAATGACGACACTGCCCGCCTCGCCAAGATAGATGCGGCGCGACGTCGTATCCAGCGTGGCAAACAACTGGTCCGCCGCCAGCGTCCGCGCCTTAGCCAAGGCGTTGAACAAGGTGGATTTGCCGGCGTTGGTATATCCCACCAGCGACACGGAAAACGCATTGTTGCGCCCGCGCGCACGGCGTTGCGTGGCGCGCTGCTTCTGCAGCTTTTCCAGTTTGGAGCGCAGCATCTTGACGCGTTCGCCAAGCAAACGGCGGTCGGTTTCCAGCTGCGTTTCACCGGGACCACGCAGGCCGATGCCGCCCTTCTGGCGCTCAAGGTGGGTCCAGCCGCGCACCAGGCGCGTGGACAGATGCTGCAATTGCGCCAGTTCGACCTGCACCTTGCCCTCGTGGCTTTGTGCGCGCTGCGCAAAGATGTCCAGGATCAGGCTGGTGCGGTCCACCACGCGCACCTTCAGGTGGCGTTCAAGATTGCGCTGCTGCGCCGGAGACAGGGCGTGGTTGAAAATGACGATGTCGAGGCCGTTGTCGGCAATCGCATCGCCGATCTCGTCCGCCTTGCCGGAGCCGACGAACAGGGCGGCATCCGGAGCGGAACGCTTGCCCGTGACGATGACGACCGGATCGGCACCGGCCGATCTGGACAACAGGGAAAGTTCTTCGAGGCTTGCGGCAAAATCGCCTTTGCCGAAATCGACGCCTACCAGTACAGCACGCATATCAGTACCGCACCGGCAGGGTAAAAATGCTGCGCTTACTCAACGTCGGAATCGACGTTCAGATTGACGGCACGTGCAGGAACAACGGTCGAAATTGCATGTTTGTACACCATTTGCGTCACGGTGTTACGCAGCAGGACGACATACTGATCGAACGATTCGATATGTCCCTGCAGTTTGATGCCATTGACGAGATAGATCGAAACAGGAACATGTTCCTTGCGCAAGGCATTGAGGAACGGGTCTTGTAAAAGTTGCCCTTTATTGGTCATAACAGCTCCATTGTGTTGTTGTGATAAGGAGGTTGAGACATCTTTCCTGTTTTCAAGTGCCTCTACTCAGTGGGAATGTAATCGATTTCGCGTATTTTCGCCAAATTACGCTATTTTTCGGACCGTTTGAACGGATTCTTCCCGGTACGAAACTCGATACGTAGTGGAGTCCCGACCAGTGAAAAAGTTTCTCGGAAATGCTTTTCGAGGAATCGTTTGTAATTGGCATCGATGGCTTCTACCGCGTTGCCATGGACGACGACGACCGGCGGATTCATGCCGCCCTGGTGTGCATAGCGCAGTTTGGGCCGAATCGATCCCTTGCGGCGCGGTTGCTGATGCTCGACCGCCTCGATCAGCGCGCGCGTCAGCTTCGGCGTGGACAGGTTCGACATGGCTGCCGCATAAGCCGCATCCACCGATTTCATCATCGGCCCGATACCGGTCGAATTCAGCGCCGAGATGAAATGCGTCTTGGCAAACGACAGGAAATTCAGCTTGCGCTCCAGATCCATCTTGATTTCGTCGCGTCGGTCGCTCGTCAGGCCATCCCACTTATTGACGCCGATCACAAGCGCCCGGCCCGATTCCAGAATGAAGCCGGCGATATGTGCGTCCTGCTCGGAGATATCCTGCTGCGCATCCAGCAGCAGCAAGACGACGTTCGCCTCGGATATCGATTGCAGCGTCTTCACGACCGAAAACTTCTCGATCGCCTCGAACACCTTGCCGCGGCGACGGATGCCGGCAGTATCGATCAGCGTGTAATGTCGTCCGTCGCGCTCGAACGGGATCTCGATCGAATCGCGCGTCGTGCCCGGCATGTCGAAGGCGATCACGCGGTCCTCACCCAGCAGCGTATTGACCAGCGTCGATTTGCCGACGTTCGGGCGTCCGACGATGGCCAGACGAATATGCTTGGCTAGTGACGGCGGCTCCTCTTCCTCCGACGGTCGCTGCTCTATCGCCAGATTCAGCGATTCTTCCACCAGATCGTGCACGCCGTCGCCATGCGCGGCCGAAATCACGTAGGGATCGCCCAGGCCGAGTTCGTAGAAATCGGCAGTGACCGTCGTGTATTTCATGCCCTCGGCCTTGTTGACCACCAGCATTACCGGGCGGCCAGACTTGCGCAGGAAATCCGTGATGGTCTTGTCATGCGGCGTCAGCCCCTGACGTCCATCGACGATGAAGATCACTGCATCCGCTTCGGCCACCGCCTGCTTCGTCTGCTTGGCCATTTCATGCATGATGCCGTTCTTGGCAACAGGCTCGAAACCGCCGGTATCGATCACCAGGAAAGGCCGTTCGCCGATGCGTCCTTCACCGTAGTGGCGGTCGCGCGTCAGCCCGGGCAGATCGGCAACCAAGGCATCGCGCGAGCGCGTCAGCCGGTTGAACAGTGTGGATTTACCGACATTGGGTCGGCCGACAAGTGCGATAACCGGCTTCATTGAATAGTGTTACTCGGCCGCCAGAGCAGCCACGGTTCCTGATTGAGTTTGGAAAACGAGATTGCCCCGAACTGACAGCGGCACGCTCATGATCGCGCTGCCATCGGTGGCAACGCGTGCCAGGAAGTTGCCATCGTCCTTGGAAAGGAAATGCACATATCCCTGATAATCGCCGACTGCCACTGCACGACCGGATGCGATCGGCGTCGAAAGTCGACGATTCTTCAACTTGTTGTTGCGCCACAGGATGCCACCGCCCAGACGCGAAATCGCCACCACGGTACCCTCTTCGTCGGCCGCATAGACAAAGCGATTGTCTGCCGCAACGCCGACGTCGCTCGACAGTGGTGCAGCCCAGCGCGGCGTACCGCTGGCAGAATCGAAACAGGCTACGCGCCCCTGATAGGCGACTGCGCAGACATCGCGGCCAGCCACCAGCGGCGTACCGGAAATATCGGCGATGCGCTCCAGCTCGGTCACTCCGCGCGGATCCCCGACAGCGACTTCCCAACGCGGCGCACCGGTTGCGAGAGCGACAGCCAACAGCCGGCCTCCCGACAAGCCGATGTAGGCATTCGGTCCGGCGATCGCAATGCCGGGCGACGTACGCAACGTCAATGCAGGCGCCGTACGCTGCACCGTCCACTTGCGGCTGCCATTATCAGCATCGAAAGCGGTAATCCGATTATCCATGCTGCGCACGACGACGACGCTCTGTCCGATCGCGGGCGCCGACAACACTTCGCTGCTGGCCCTCGCCTTCCAGCGCTGCTTGCCGTCTTCCGCATCGAAAGCGAGGATCGCGCCATTTTCCGCTGCCACCACGACCGACACGCCATCGCTACCGACGCCGGCAGTCAGCTTCGTATCGGCATCGATGCGCCAGACCGTACGTCCCGTATCGGCCTCGATCTTAACAATCGTGCCGTTTTCAGAAGCGGCAAAAATGAAATTGCCGACCGAGACCGGCGTAAACACGTATTTTTCCGACTTGCCAACCGAAGCAGTCCAGATGGTACGGACATCCATCGTCGACTTGAACTCGACCAGCGGCGCCGGCTGCGTACGCGGCGACGGCTTGCTGGCGAACGGGTTCAGCCACGAACAACCGGCCGTTGCAATCAACAGCCCTGTGCAAAGAATCTTTGACGTGAAGCGCATCTGATCTGTCTTCCTTCTGTTCTCGGATATTCTCGGATCGAAACGTTATGCTGCCTTGTCGGCCGGCGAACCGCCGATGGCATCGAGTTTGATCTGCATCAGCTGGCGACCGGGATTGCGTGCGTCGGTCTTGTCGATCGCAGACTGGTATGCCGCACGCGCTTCATCCAGCTTGTTCTGCGCCACCAGAATGTCGCCTTTGCGATCTTCCATCACGCCGGCAAACTGCGCCGGGAAATCGCCGGACAGCACTTTCAGTCCTTCTTCATACGCCTTCTCATCCAGCAGGATGCCGGCCAGACGTACTTTGGCAATGGCCTTGTATGCGTCATCGCGACCGTGATCGATCACCCACTGCAATTGCGTCTTTGCCGCCTGATAATCGCTGCTGTCGAAGGCCATCTTGGCTGCAGCCAGCGCACTCATCTGTGCATAGGCCGTGCTCGTATAACGCTCCTGCACGTCGGATGCCACACGCAGCACTTTATCCTTGTCCTGCGCTTCGGCAGCCTGCTGCAATTCTTCGTACAGATGCGCAGCCTGCGCCGACTGGTTGCGCTGATAGTAATTCCAGCCGTTCCAGCCCGCATAGGCAGCCAGGGCAATGATGACTACCCAGGTAATGAGATTGCCGTACTGGCCCCACCATGATTTGAGGCTGGCCAGTTGTTCCTGTTCTGCGTGATCGTATGCCATGATGGTCCGAAGAATTAGTGGTGATAGTGTACGTGCTCGTGATCGTGGTCATGATCGTCGCCGACGATCTGATCGACCAAATAGTCCGGAATCGCCGCAAAAGCGACATGCGACTGGCTGCCGCCGGTTTCCGCGCCGCGCATTTCCTTGACGACCGCCTCGCCTTTCGCGATTTCATCCTCGCCGATGATGATGGCATAGGCCGCACCGCTGGCGTCTGCCCGTTTCATCTGCGACTTGAAGCTGCCGAGTCCGGTTGCCGATGCACAGTGCAATACGACATCGAGTCCGGCGTCGCGCAAACGTTCCGCCACGACGGTCGCCTGCAATTGCGCCTCTTCGCCCTGATGGACGACATAAACGTCGCACTGGTTCGGCGTCAGCTGGTCGCCGTTGGCCTTCATCAGCTCCAGCAAGCGTTCGACACCCATCGCAAAACCGCACGCCGGCGTCGGCTTGCCGCCAAACATTTCGACCAGCGGATCGTAGCGGCCGCCGCCGCAGACGGTGCCCTGCGAGCCGAGCTGATCGGTTACCCATTCGAATACGGTGCGATTGTAGTAATCCATGCCGCGTACCAGGCGCGGATTGATCGTGAACGGAATATTGTTGTGACGCAGAATCTTCTGTACGCCTTCGAAATGCGTGCGCGATTCGTCGCCCAGATAGTCGAGCAGCTTCGGCGCCGCATTGACCATCTCCTGCATCGCCGGATTCTTGGTATCCAGGATGCGCAACGGATTCGAATGCAGGCGACGCTTCGCTTCCTCATCCAGCACGTCGAGATGCTTTTCGAAATAGGCGATCAGATCGGCGCGATGGCGATTGCGCTCGTCGGCATTGCCGATTGAATTCAATTCGAGGCGTATATTCTGCAGGCCGAGATCGTCCCACAGGCGCTGGCACATCAGGATCAGTTCGGCATCGATGTCCGGACCGGCAAAGCCGATCGCTTCCGCGCCGATCTGGTGGAACTGACGATAGCGGCCGCGCTGCGGACGCTCATGGCGGAACATCGGGCCTGCGTACCACAGGCGCTTGGGGCTGTCGTAGGTCAGATTGTGTTCCAGCACGGAGCGGACGACACCCGCCGTGCATTCGGGGCGCAGCGTCAGTTCGTCGCCATTCATCGTATCGGTGAAGGAATACATTTCCTTCTCGACGATATCGGTGACGGCGCCGAGACCGCGCGCAAACAACGCCGTCGGCTCGACGATAGGGGTGCGAATCTGCTGAAAGCCGTAGCTTTTCAATACCGTATGGACGGTATTCTCGAACAACTCCCACAAGGGAGCGTCGGCCGGCAGGATGTCGTTCATCCCTTTCACGCCGACGATTTTTTCTGTTTTCTTGTCTGACATTGGTGTTCTGCGGCCTTGCCGCCGCGTTGATATGGCCTGACTGCTCAGGCCGTCTGCGAAACGATCTCTTGTTGTTCTTTGCCGTAGCGGCGCTTCACGTAATCCAGCACGATATCCTGAAATTCTTGCGCGATATTCTCGCCGCGCAATGTGACAGTTTTCTCGCCATCGACGAATACCGGCGCCGCCGGCGATTCGCCCGTACCCGGCAGACTGATGCCGATGTTCGCATGCTTGGATTCGCCGGGACCGTTGACGATGCAGCCCATAACGGCCACGTTCATCTCTTCCACTCCTGGATACTGCTTTTTCCAGACCGGCATCTGCTCGCGCAGGAAGGTCTGGATGTCGTCGGCCAGTTCCTGAAACACGGTCGACGTCGTGCGGCCGCAGCCCGGACACGCGATCACCATCGGCGTGAACTTGCGCAAGCCCATCGTCTGCAGGATTTCCTGCGCAACGATGACTTCCTTCGTACGGTCGCCACCCGGTTCCGGCGTCAGCGAGATACGGATCGTGTCGCCGATACCTTCCTGCAGCAATACCGACAGCGCAGCCGTCGACGCGACGATACCCTTGCTGCCCATGCCGGCCTCGGTCAGGCCGAGATGCAGCGGATAGTCGCAGCGGCGCGCCAGTTCGCGGTACACCGCGATCAGGTCCTGCACGCCGGACACCTTGCACGACAGGATGATGCGGTCGCCAGCCATTCCGACTTCCTCGGCGCGCTGCGCATTCTCGATGGCGGACGTCACCAGCGCTTCGTACATGACGGCCTGCGCGCTCCACGGCGTTGTGCGTGCGGCATTCTCGTCCATGATGCGCGCCAGCAGTTCCTGATCCAGGCTGCCCCAGTTGACGCCGATACGCACCGGCTTGTCGTAGCGGCAGGCAATCTCGATCATCTGCGCGAATTGCGTATCGCGCTTGGCGCCCTTACCAACGTTGCCCGGATTGATTCGGTACTTGGCCAGCAGCTTTGCGCACTCCGGAAAATCGCTCAACAGCTTGTGACCGTTGTAATGAAAATCGCCGACCAGCGGCACAACGACGTCCATCTTGTCCAACTGTTCGCAGATCGACGGCACGGCCGCCGCCGCTTCCGGCGTATTGACCGTGATACGCACCATTTCGGAACCGGCACGCGCCAGCTCCTTGATCTGGATCGCCGTGCCGATCGCATCTGCCGTATCGGTGTTCGTCATCGACTGCACGACGACAGGCGCGTCGCCGCCGATGCGGATTTCGCGCTCGCCGGCACGCACGACCGCGGTGCGACTGCGACGGCGGGCCAATGGGCCGGAAGCGATCTGCTGTTGCTGGGACATAATTACTTCACATTCAGGCGGGCAACGTTGCTGCTGTTGCCCGATATATCGAGCGGCTTGCCGCGCAGCGTGACACTGACGCCCGCAGCATTGCCGATGACCATCGACGACGGACCGGTGATCTCGAAAGCCTCGGTCGTGCCGGCCTTGAACAGGCGCGACACCAGGATGCTGTCATCCGCACGGCGAATTTCCACCCAGGTATCTTCCTTCACCTGGAAGACCAGCGCATTCTTGCTGTCGATCGCCACCGGCGCTGCATTGTCCACCGCAGTTTCCATCGCGACCGGCGATGCAGACGTCGTTTGCGTCTTTTCTTCGGCCACGGTTTGCGACTGCACCGCTTCGACTTGCTGGCTCGCTGCAACAACCGGAGTCGACATCGTGTCTACAGGTGCTGGCGTTTCCGTCGGCGCTGAAGCATCTGCAGCTGTCGCCGGCTCTTCCGCCGTCACGGAATTCGTCGCGCTCGTCACATGATTCGATGTCTTCGACATCCAGCCCATGCGCTGCGCAAACACACCGAGCGCCGCAATGACAACCACGGCCAGAACCGCGAACAGGATCTTCGACGATGCGTTGTTCGATTTGGCGGAAGGTATCTTGCCCTCGGAGAACGTTGCCGAAAGCGACCCACGGTCCTGCAGCACGACCGGCTCACTTTGTTCGTCGGCGATGGCCGCCAGAATAGGTGCAGCATCGGCGCGCAACAGCTTTGCATAGGAACGGATAAAGCCGCGCACGATGACCATGCCCGGCAAGGCCGCGTAGTTATCGGTTTCCAGCGCATGCACCTGACGGCTGGCCAGATTCAGCTGGCTTGCCACCTGCTCGATCGTCCAGCCGCGCGCTTCGCGCAAGGCAGCCAATTGCGTGCCGGCAGATACTCGCGGCGCCGACATTTCCTCTTGCCCTTGCGGTTCTTCGCGGTTCTCCTCTACTGCATTCACTTCATCACTCATTGAATACTCCGCGCTGATAGGAGGCAAATTCCGGAGAATCCGGATAACGACGACGCAATTGCGTTCCCAGACTGTTTTCCGTCGAACGGTTACCCAACTTGTGCTCGACGCGAATCGCCAGCCACAACACTTCTGCCGTCAGCACGTTCGCGTTTACCAGCCGATTGGTATAGAACTGCGCATTCTTCAAATCGCCGCGCGCCAGATTAATGCGCGCCAGATTGACGTTGGCTTTCACATCGGTCGGATCGCGATGGAAGGCTTCATTGAAATAACGTTCGGCTTCCGCCGTATTCTTCAGCAGCAGACTGCAGCTGCCTGCGTTCGACAAAGCCTTGGCCGGCGACTGGTAGGCCTTGTTCTTCACGGCCGCTTCGAAGTATGGAATCGATTGCTGCGCACGGCCGTTCTGGCACAGGAACCAGCCGTAGTTGTTGCTCAGGTCCGGATCGTTGGGCGACAGTTTCATCGCGCGCAGGAAATATTCTTCTGCTTGCCGCGCATCGCCCAGCTCCATATAGGTCAACGCCGCCATCGTGTAGGCATCGGTCAGCGTCGGATCGATCTGGATAGCCTGGCGTGCCTCGTCCAGCGCCGTTTGCCACTGCCTCTGCTGGTAGTAACTGACGGCCAGTTGCAACCGGATACCGGCGCGACGCTGCACATCATGATCCTGGTCGGCCGTCTGGTCGCCGGCGGATGCCGCATTCTGGTTGGTCGCGCAACCTGCAAGCAAAACGGCAGAAAGCGCAGCGGTGGCCGCCCAGGCCAAACAGCGTTTTATCCTCAAGATGAAATCTCCACGATGCGTCCGAAATCTTTGCCGAATTTTTCTTGGTACTCGGTCATTTTCTTCATCCGTTCCTGCACGCGCGTACGATCCTTCACCTCGCCGGCCAACTGGCCACAGGCAGCATCGATATCGTCGCCGCGCGTCTTGCGAATCGTCGTGACAATGCCGGCATCCATCAGGATTTGAGCAAACGCTTTGATGCGCGGATTCTGCGAACGGGTCAGGCCCGATTCTGGAAACGGATTGAAAGGAATCAGATTGAACTTGCACGGCACAGGATTGCTTCCCTGCACCAGCGCGATCAGTTCCCGCGCATGCTGGTCACTGTCGTTGACCCCATCCAGCATGCAGTATTCGAATGTAATGAAATCGCGCGGCGCAAACGCCAGATAGCGGCGACATGCATCCATCAATTCGCGCAGCGGATATTTCTTGTTCAGCGGCACCAGTCCGTCGCGCAACGCATCATTCGATGCATGCAGCGATACCGCCAGCGCCACCGCGCAATCCTGCGACAATTTGTCGATCATCGGCACCACGCCACTGGTGGACAACGTCACGCGGCGGCGCGACAGGCCGTAGCCATTGTCGTCCAGCATCAGCTTCAGCGCGGTGACGGTCGGCTCGTAGTTCAGCAGCGGCTCACCCATGCCCATCATCACGACGTTCGTGATCTGCCGTTCGCCTTTCGGTCCCGGCGCAATGCCCTTGGTGCGGCGCAGCTCGAATTCCGCCATCCACAGCTGGCCAATGATTTCGCCGACGTTCAGATTGCGGTTGAAGCCCTGCTTGCCGGTCGAACAGAAACGGCAGTTGACCGCACAGCCCGCCTGCGTCGAAATGCACAGCGTGCCGCGGTTTTCTTCGGGAATGTAGACGGTCTCGACCGCATTGCCGTTACCGACATCGACCAGCCATTTGCGGGTGCCGTCGGCCGACGTGTGGTCGGAAATGATCGCAGGAGCGACGATTGTCGCGCGTGTCTTCAGCTTGTCGCGCAGCGATTTCGCCAGATCGGTCATCGCGTCGAAATCGCTGGCGCCGAACTGGTGAATCCAGCGCTGCAATTGCTTGGCGCGAAACGGCTTCTCACCCAACTCGCCGCAGTAGGCGACGAGCTGCGCAGGATCGAGGTCCAGCAGATTGGTGAGAGTCGTCATGGTCTTGCCTTGTTACCGCACCTCACGCGAAACGCTTCGCGAGAAGGACGCAATACATCAACGCGAGTAGACGTTCAGCGCCGGGAAGAAGTAGGCGATTTCGTTCTTCGCCGTATCTTCGCCGTCGGAGCCGTGCACGGCATTGGCGTCGATCGAATCCGCGAAGTCAGCGCGGATCGTGCCTTTGTCTGCCTTCTTCGGATCGGTGGCGCCCATCAGGTCGCGATTCTTGGCAATCGCGCCTTCGCCTTGCAGCACTTGAATCATGACCGGGCCGGAAACCATGAAGTCGACCAGATCCTTGAAGAACGGACGCTCACGGTGAACAGCATAAAAACCTTCCGCTTCGGCGCGCGACAGTTGTGCCATGCGCGCGGCGACGATTTTCAGGCCGGCGCTTTCGAAACGGGTATAAATCTGGCCGATCACGTTTTTCGCGACTGCGTCCGGTTTGATGATCGACAGGGTGCGTTCGATTGCCATCTGAAAAAACTCCAATAAAAATAAGGGGTTAAGATAAAAATGTGAGAATTCGGCTAACCATTGATTCTAGCATGAAACACCCATGCATAGGCGTCAAAGTCGGGCGCTTTTCGAGAGAAACCCGCATCGGCACGCGTTCTGCCGCGGATTGCCGTTCGGATATTTTTCTCATCCACGGTCAACTTTTCCCGCCTTGATGAAATGACAGCATCCCAACGAAAAACCGGCCTACGGCCGGCTTCATCAGACGCAGCGCTATGCCTACCCTTGCAGGTCGAACACCGCCATCGATTCGACGTGCGAGGTATGCGGAAACATGTTGACCACGCCGGCATGCTGCAGGATGTAACCGCCCTGTGCCAGCATCGCCGCATCGCGCGCCAGCGTCGACGGATTGCATGACACGTAGACGATGCGGCGCGGCAGCAGTTCCGGATGCGTCTTCGCCAGTTCCATCAGCGCCGCGCAGACGGCGGCAGCCCCTTCACGCGGCGGATCGATCAGCATGCGGTCGAATTTGCCCAGCGCGACGAAATCCTCGGGCGTCGCCTCGAACAGGTTGCGACAATGGAAGGCCGTGTGTTCCGCCACACCGTTGGCAGCCGCGTTTTCCAGCGCACGCTCGGTCAGCCTATCGCTGCCTTCGATGCCGACGACTTCCCTGGCCAGCGTCGCGATCGGCAAGGTGAAATTCCCCAAACCGCAGAACAGGTCGGCAACGCGATCTTCCGGTTGCACGTCCAGCAGGCGCAGTGCACGCGCCACCAGCACGCGATTGATGCGGTGATTGACCTGCGTGAAATCGGTCGGCTTGAACGGCATCTTGATACCGAATTCCGGCAACAGGTAATGCAGATCGGCATCCGACGGATCGAGAGGATGAACTGTGTCCGGCCCCTTCGGCTGCAACCACCATTGCACGCCGTACTGTGCGGCAAATGCAGCCAGTTTCTGCTCGTCGTCCGGCGTCAGCGATACCAGATTACGCAATACCATGGCCGTGGTCGCACGGCCGTTTTCTCCTTCGCCGACCGCCAGTTCGATCTGCGGCATCTGGTCGATGATGGATAGCGACGCGATCAGATGCCGCAACGGTACCAGCATCGCCGATACGTTCGGCGGCAGAATTTCGCAGCTTTTCATGTCGCAGACGTAGCTGGATTTGCGCTCATGGAAGCCGACCAGCACGCCGCCCTTCTTCGGCACATTGCGCACCGAGATACGCGCGCGATAGCGGTAGCCCCAGGTCGGCCCGTGGATCGGACGCAGCATCGTCTGCGCCCTGACCTTACCGATGTGCTTCAGGTTGTCTTCGAGGATGCGCTGTTTCATCGCCACCTGCGCGCCGGCATCCAGATGCTGCATCGAACAGCCGCCGCAGACGCCGAAGTGCGGGCATTTCGGCTGCACGCGCTGCGACGATTCCTTGTAGATATCGGTCAGCTTCGCCGCTTCCCAGTTCGGCTTCTTGCGAAACGAAGAAAAACCTACGCGCTCTTTCGGCAGCGCGCCCTCGACGAAAATGACCTTGCCCGGCGTGCCGTCCTCGTTCTGCAGATGGCCGACGCCGCGCGCCTCCATGTCGAGGGATTCGATATCGATGGTGGTTTGCTGCATAAAAATGGAAGTTGCCGGAACCGCAAGACGCGCCGGCTGATGATCGGTGAAAAAATCGCGAGTGCGGATGATAGCAAATTGCGTCGACAACAACGCATTGCCTTCGAGGCAAACTGAAGATCAGAGGGAAATCAGAGCAGCGAATCCTTGCCGACGCCGGTGCGCGCCAGCGAGCGCTTGAGCTTGATCAGCGCTTCCTGCTGGATCTGGCGGATGCGTTCGCGCGTCACATTCATTTCGGACGCCAGTTCTTCCAGCGTGGCCGGATCGTCGTTGTCCAGCCCGAAACGGCGGGTGATCACCAGACGTTGCTTGTCCGGCAGCTTATCCAGCCAGTCGCGCACCAGTACCGTCATTTCGTGATGTTCCGCTTGCGTGTCGGGATCGTTTGCATGATCGCCCGGCAGCAGATCGATCAGACTGGCTTGCGGATCGCCATCCAGTGGCGCATCGAGCGACGTCGCATGTTCTGACAGAGCAAGAATGTCCTGCACGTCCTCGACGCTGCGATCGACTAGATGCGCAATGTCTTCTGCCGTCGCATCCTTGCCGTCGTGATGCTGCGCTTCCAGATGGAATTTCGCACGCAGCGTCTGGTTCAGTTCGCGCACCACATGCACCGGCAGGCGCACGGTACGCGCCTGGTTCATGATCGCGCGCTCGATGCTCTGCCTGATCCACCAGGTTGCGTAAGTAGAGAAGCGGAAGCCGCGTTCGGGCTCGAACTTGTCGATCGCGCGCATCAGGCCGATGTTGCCTTCCTCGATCAGGTCGAGCAGCACGACGCCGCGGTTGATGTAATGCTTGGCAATCGAGACGACCAGGCGCAGATTGTGCTCGATCATTTTCTGCCGGCCGGCGAAATCGCCCTGCTTGGCCAGCGTCGCATAGCGCACTTCTTCCTCGACCGTCAGCAACGGACGCGCACCGATCTGATTCAGGTAATGCTGGGTGGCATCGGTGGACAGTTCGGTCGATAGAACTTTCTTCAGTTCATCGATGCCAGCGACCTCGGCCGGGGCCTCATGGGCCGGCTCCTGCTGTTTTTCCTCGTCCTCGTCGTCGTCGGTACGGTCAGTCTCGTCGGCGGATCGAAACGTCATGTCCGACGGCAATGCATCTGCATTTTGCTCGTCGTCGGACTGCACGTCGCGATTTCTGCTCATTATCGGGCCGGCAGGAATTTGGCAGGGTCGACAGGCTTGCCCTGCTGACGGATTTCGAAATGCAGTTTCACCGCATCGGCATCGGAATCGCCCATCTCGGCGATCTTCTGTCCTTTGCTGACGGTCTGGCCTTCCTTCACGCTGATCGTCTTGTTGTGCGCATAGGCCGACAACAGCGTGCTGGTGTGCTTGACGATCACCAGATTGCCGTAGCCGCGGATGCCGCTGCCTGCGTACATGACCTTGCCAGCGCCGGCCGCCAGTACAGGCTGGCCCGATTTGCCAGCGATGTCGATGCCTTTCTTGCTGTCATCGAAGTTGGAAACGACCTTGCCATCTGCCGGCCACATCCAGGAAACCGCGCCCTCGTCACCGTTCGCTGCTTCCGGCTTTTCGTCGCCTTTCTGCATTCCTGCCATCGTCGCATCCGAATATGGACGCTTGTCGCCATGCGGCTCGGTCTTGTTGCTGCCGGCAACCGGCGCAGGCGCCGACAGCGAACGCGTTTCAACGCCGGACGACGTCGATACCGCGCCGACCTGTGCGCCACCGCTGCGTGCGGCAGGCATGTCGGGCTGTGCAACGCGCAGCACCTGGCCGACCTTGATGTCATTTGGATCGGAGAGATTGTTCCAGGTCACCAGTTCGCTGTAGCTCTGGCCGAAATCGAGTGCGATGCGATACAGCGTATCGCCCTTCTTCACCGTATAGTAGGTGCGATCCTCCGCCTGCCGCACCGGCGTGCTGGTGCCGCCGATCGTACGTTCGGTCACCGGTGCATTGTGCTTCGTCGTGCTGCATGCGGCCAGCCCGACGGACAGCAACAGCGGAAATATCAGTCGTAATTTTTTCATTTTCTTGCGTTCAATCTTTTCCTACATGCGCGCTGCCTAACCCATCATTCCAGGGCGCAGCGGCACGAAATGGCAATCTTCCAGCGTCGAAGTCGTCCAATCGAACTTGCCGACGCGCTCTATCAGTTGCAGCACCTGCCTGCGGTCGCCTACCGGAGCGACCAGGCGTCCGCCTATCGTCATCTGCTCCAGCAGAGCCTGCGGCACTTCCAGCCCGGCTGCGGCAAGAATGATGCCGTCGAACGGGGCTGCCTGCGGCAGGCCAAGCATACCATCTCCGTAATGCAAGCGGATGTTGGCCACGCGCATAGGACGCAGGTTGGCCTTCGCAAGTTCATGCAATCCCTTGATCCGCTCGATCGAATAGACTTCCTTCGCCACCAGCGACAGCACCGCCGCCTGATATCCGCAGCCGGTACCGATTTCCAGCACGCGGTTGAGCGCACCGCCGTGGGAATTGGCGCGCATTACTTCGATCATGCGCGCAACGATGTACGGCTGCGAAATCGTCTGGTGATAGCCGATCGGCAGGGAAGCGTCGATATAGGCCTGGCTGGCCAGCGCCGGTTCGATGAAAAAATGGCGCGGCACGGCATCCATCGCGGCCAGCACTTTCGCATCCTTCACGCCCTGCTGTGCCACGCGCGCCGTCATGGCTTTGCGGATCGCATCCGACACCAGCGGCGCGCCGCGGCCGGAAGATGGTGAGGATGCGGATGTCGGCACGGTCGGCTTCAAAGCAGCATTCGACTTTACGATCGGATTCGATGCAACGGTTGCACGCTTCGCATGCTGCGCCGCATTCGACGTCGCCGTTTGCGGCGTCACCACGCGTGAGACGTGCCGTTGCGGCTGGCTGGCGATGCCTGAGCGCGGCGCTTTTTCCGATAGCGAAGACAGCGACAGCGGAAAACGTTTGCCCTTGTCTTTGTCCGTCATGCCAGCGCCTTCTTCAATCCGGCAAGCTGCGCGTTGTGCGTCAGGTCGATCTGCAATGGCGTGATCGACACATGACCGAGCGCCGTCGCATGGAAATCGGTACCTTCACCCGCATCCTTCTGTCCGCCGCAAGGACCGATCCAGTAGATTTCACGACCGTGCGGATCGTAGGCCTTGATGACCGCTTCCGATTGATGGCGCTTGCCGAGCCGCGTGGGCACCGGCGGCTTCAACTGCGCATAAGGCAGATTGGGAATATTGACGTTCAACAGGAAATGATCGGAGAACGTGTCTTCAAGGCGACGCTCGACAATATCGCGTGCCACGCGCGCTGCCGATGCCAGTTCGCCCCAGCCCTTCTCGACTTGCGAAAACGCGATCGCCGGCAAACCGAACAGATACCCTTCCGTCGCCGCCGCCACCGTGCCGGAGTACAACGTGTCGTCGCCCATGTTCTGTCCCTGGTTGATGCCGGAGACGATCAGGTCGGGCGCTTCGGTCATGATGCCGGTCAGCGCGATATGTACGCAGTCCGACGGCGTGCCGTTGATGAAATAGAAACCGTTGGATGCCTGGAAGACGGAAAGCGGGCGATCGAGCGTCAGCGAATTGGAACTGCCGGAACGATTGCTGTCGGGCGCGACGACGGTGATGTCGGCAATCGGCGCCAGCGCATCCGCCAATGCGCTCAAACCCGGCGCCAGATATCCATCGTCGTTACTGATAAGAATTCTCATGGAACGATTCTAACCGAAGCACTCTCTTTTCCCGAAGCCAACACGCGTTCTTTATCACCCTTCACCCACCCTGCATGACACTTTTATGCCACGTCTTCCGCTTGTTCGGCGGATGCAAAGAAAGCCTGCACGACGGGCAGTTCGCGCGTCCGCTTGAACGGCGGCAAGCTTTGCCAAATGCGGCGTCCGTACGGTTTGGAAATCAGCCGCGGATCGCAGATCATCAGCACGCCACGATCGGTTTCATCGCGAATCAGGCGGCCAGCTCCCTGCTTCAGATTGATGATCGCCGCCGGCAACTGATGATGGATGAAGCCGTTCATTCCCTTTTTCTCCAGCGCCTCGATGCGCGCCGCCAGCACCGGATCGTCCGGCGGCGAGAACGGCAGCTTGTCGATGATCACCAGAGATAATGCATCGCCGCGTACGTCCACGCCTTCCCAAAAACTCTGGCTGCCGATCAGCACCGCGTTGCCCGCTGCACGAAAACGATCAAGCAATTCTGTACGCCCCGCTTCGCCCTGCACCATCAACGGGAACGGCAGCTTGCGCCGCGCGAATTCGTCGCGCAAACGTTCGGCTGCACGATTGACCGCGCGTATCGTCGTGCACAGCAGGAAGGCGCGACCGCCTGCCGCCTCGATCACCGGCAGCGCGGCATCGATGACGGCATCGGTATATTCGAGCGCATTCGGCTGCGGCAGGTTTTCCGGCACATAGAGCAAACCCTGGTTGCCGTAATCGAACGGGCTGGGCCAGCTTTGCGCCGGCTCTTCCCACAATCCCATCTGCGCGCTGTAGTGGTTGAAATCGTTCTTCACCGCCAGCGTGGCTGACGTGAATATCCACGAACGCGGCGAACCTTCGCGCTGCTTGTTGAAGATGGGCGCGATCGACAGCGGCGTACGGTGCAGTTGCAGCGACGAGGCAAACGCTTCGACCCACTGTACGGTTTCCTGGCCGATGATCGGATCGGCCACCGGCTTGTTCCATGCATCCAGGCGCATCGCGAGTTCCAGCGCACGCACGCGGCACTGTTCGATCGTCTCGGCACGCTCCGCGTGTTTCTCGAGCACGGCCAGCATCGCGTCCAGTTGATCCTTCAGCCCGTCGAGCGCCGGGAAGAACGGGCTGGACGGCGCGATCTGCCCTACGGAAAAACGTACGGAATCCTGCGGGAACGTCAGGCGCAGATCGCGCGCCGCGCGCTCTACCGTCGTCACGACGGCCGGCCAGTCGGCGCCGCCACGCGCATGCGCCAGTCCTTCGGCCAACACGTCGCGACACAGCTCCAGAACCTGCGACGTCGACACCGTCTCACCGAAGAACAGCGTCGCCGTCTCCGGCAACTGGTGCGCCTCGTCGAAGATCACGGTATTCGCCGACGGCAGCAATTCGGCCACGCCGGTATCCTTCAGCGCAACGTCGGCGAAGAACAGATGGTGATTGACGACCACCACGTCCGCCTGCTGCGCTTCCTTGCGCGCTTTCATCACGAAGCAGTCCTGGTAATACTGGCATTCGGCGCCCATGCAGGTGTCGCGCGTCGACGTCACCAGATTCCAGACCGAAGCGGTTTCCGGCACCTTGGACAATTCGGCCTTGTCGCCGGTGCTCGTGGTTTTGACGAAGCGCGAAATCTCGCGAAGGTGGCCGACATCGTCGCGCGACGTCAGCCTGCCGTTCTGCAGCGTGCGTTCGAGATGGAAATGGCAGACGTAGTTGGCACGTCCCTTCAGCAATGCAACCGAAACCGGCGCATTCAGCGCGCGACGCACGGTCGGAATATCGCGCAGGTACAGCTGGTCCTGCAGATTCTTGGTGCCGGTGGAAACGATGACCTTGCCGCCCCACAGTAGCGACGGCACCAGATAGGCGAAGGTTTTGCCGGTACCGGTGCCGGCCTCGGCAATCAGCGTGCGCCGGTTGGCGATGGCGCTGGCGATCGCCTTCGCCATTTCAGTTTGAGACTGGCGCGGCCGAAACCCGCCGACCGCCTCTCCCAGCGGACTGCCGGTACCGAAGAGGACGTCGATTTCGTCATCGTGGTCCGCAGGTTCGGGTATGGCAGAGGATTCGACGGTCAAAATACAGCCTGGAAAATGCGTTGATGAATGCGTTGGTAATCAGAATCGGCAACGCCTGACGTTGCAGCAATACGCCAAGAATGCGAAAGATGCGTCCATCAGGCCGGGATATCCGGCACCAGCTGCATCTTCAGCAAAGTGATGTTGTCCTTCAATTGCAGCTTGCGCTTCTTCAGGCGGCGCAACTGCAGTTCTTCATGCCGTCCATCGCGAATCAATGTTTCGATCGCGGCGTCCAGATCGCGGTGCTCGACTTCGAGTTCGATGATCCGGCGCTGGATGTCTTGCGAAGAATTCGTTGCCATAGTGTCATTCCCGACGCAGTCGCTCATGCCCGAAGGCCTCATTCAAAACGTGGCAATTTATCTACAAAAGCCTTCATCCAACACACAATGTGCGCATCGGTTCGTGCAAATTCGTTATCTTTATGTCACGACTCGCGAAAGGCGGCTGCAAAAGATTTTTACAATTTCGCTCCGCCCGCTTTCGATTACAGAATGCATGACACATGCAATAATCCGGCGCACAACAACCGAGCCATAAGTTTAATCTACGCAGACGCATGAGCCAATACAAGATAGAAGCCGGAACCGGCCAGCACATCGGAGACCGTCAGGAACAGCAGGATAGAACCGCTCTCTTCGCGGCGCCCAAGGCGCCCGGCCACATGCTGGCCGTGATCGCTGACGGCATGGGCGGCATGTCTGGCGGCGCGCTGGCAGCCGAACAGGTCGTGCGTACCGCACAACAGATCTTCGAACGCTTTTCGCCGCTGACCGACGATCCGGAAACCGTCTTGCAGACGATCGCGCACGAAGCCGATACCGTCATCAAGTTGTCCGCGATGTCGTCCGACAAGAAGCCGCACAGCACCGTCGTGCTGTTGATCCTGACGCCGCAAAACACGGCAATCTGGGCCCATGCTGGCGACTCCCGCCTGTACAGCTTCGATGGCCCGAACTGCGTACGCCGCACCGAAGACCATACCTATCTGGCGCAATTGAAAGCGGAAAACAAGCTGGATGACGAAAAGGCAAGAGATCCGCTGCTGGCCAATCTGCTGGTCAACGTCCTCGGCAGCAGCACCAATGAATTGTCCCTGACCATCGGCCGGCGCGACAATCTGAAAAGCGGCGATGCCTTCGTGCTATGCACCGACGGCCTCTGGCAATATTTCACCGATGCCGAACTGGGCGCTGCCATCGCGATGAACCCGGCACGGCAGGCCTGCGAAATGCTGGTGGCGAAAGCTCGTGCCCGCGCCATACCCGGCAAAGCCGACAACTGCACGCTGGCAGTCGTCAAGCTCGTCAAGCCGGTTGCCGAACCCAAGGACTACACCGCGAAGAAAATGCGGCGCGCCGTCTAACGGCAGAATTCAAGAACAAAATTTCACATTTCCGCTGTTTCGCGGAAACTCTTTCCGCGCTGCCCCGGTCTGACGACACGGGAAAGCACGCTGCGGCATGGCGCATTCCGTCCATATCGACTACATTGAAAAGTGACGGCCATCGCATCCGCATCCGATGATTATCAAAAAGTCCACGCTTTGAAAAAGAATCTCGGCCAGAAGCTCAATTTCGACAGCTTGCGCAGCCGCTTGCTCGTCCTCGTTTTGCTTGCGATCGTCCCGCCGGTGATCCTGACCGTCTATGGTGCATGGAAGGAGCGGCAGCAAGCCATCCGCATCACCGAAGACAATCTGCAACAGATGACGCAGCTGGCCGCCACCAGCGAGGCGCGCATGATCGAAGGTGCGCGCCAGTTGCTGACCGTGCTGTCGACCTTGCCCGAATTGCAAGGCAGTCCAAAAACCTGCAGCCAGTTCCTCTCCGGCGTCCTGCAGCGCAACGAAGGTTATACGAACTTCGGCCTGATCCAGTTGAATGGCGACGTGAGCTGCAGCGCTCTGCCACTGCAGAACAAGGTCAACCTTGGCAGCCGCGCCTATTTCAAGCAGACGGTCGAACAACGCACTTTCACTGCGGGCGATTACGTGTTCGGCCGCATGAGCCGCAGGCACACGATCAATTTGACCTACCCCGTGCTGGACAACAAGGGCAACGTGCGCTCCGTGATCTTCGCCGCGCTCGATCTCAGCTATCTGGATCGATTCGTCAGCGACATCGCCTTGCCGAAAGGCGCCGTACTGATCACGGCCGACAGCCGTGGCACCATCATCGCGCGCCGGCCCGACCCTGAAAAATGGATAGGCACGCGCACCTCGCCATCGCTGTTCGACGTGATGATCAAGGTCGGCTTCGGCACATCCGAACTGACCGACACCGACGGCATCACGCGCCTGCATGCATTCGCACCGGTCGGTACCAGCGACGTCTCCAACTTCAAGGTCAGCATCGGCGTGCCGATGGACGACATCGTGGCACCGGCCAACCGGCTGCAGATGGTGGAACTGGGCACGCTGGCCATCATTGCTCTTCTGGCGCTGCTGGCAGCCTGGTTCGTCGGCGACGTCATCATCCTGCGTCGCGTCAAGACGCTGGTGCGAACTGCCGATCAGGTCGGCGCCGGCAATCTGCGCGCACGCACCGGCATCCGCTACGGCCGTGAGGAAATCAGCCAGCTGGCACGCGCCTTCGACGGCATGATCGCTTCGCTGCAACAGCATGAGGCGGAACGCGAGGAATCGAAGGCTGTGCTGTTCGCCGAAAAGGAGCGCGCACAGGTGACGCTGGCATCGATTGCCGATGCCGTCATCACGACTGACAAGCTGGGCAACATCGAATACATGAATCCGGTCGCCGAACAGCTGACCGGATGGAGCAAGACCGAAGCGGAAGGACTGCCGTCATCGCGCGTGTTCCGCATCATCAACGGCTTCACGCGCGAACCGGTGGCCGATCCGGTCGAAACCGCGCTGGCGCAACAGGACAACGTCGAACTGAGCAAGGACAGCGTACTGCTGAGTCGCAACGGCAACGAATATGCAGTCGAGGATTCCGCTGCGCCGATCCGCGATCGCGACGGCGAGATCATCGGCGTCGTGCTGGTCTTCCATGACGTCAGCGATTCGCGCAAGCTGGCGATCCAGCTGTCGCATCAAGCCGCGCACGATCCGTTGACCGGTCTGTTCAACCGCCGCGAGTTCGAACGCCGGCTGGAACTGGCGATCGATACGCTGGCGCGCCAGCCGCGCCAGCATGCGCTGCTCTATCTGGATCTGGATCAGTTCAAGATCGTCAACGATACCTGCGGCCACAGCGCCGGCGACGAACTGCTGCGCCAGATCACTGCCCTGCTGCAACCGCTGGTGCGCGACAGCGACACGCTGGCGCGCCTGGGTGGCGACGAGTTCGGCGCCTTCCTCGAAAACTGCTCGCCGGAATCGGCCGTGCGCATCGCCGAAAAACTGCGGCAAACGATCTGCGACTTCCACTTCATCTGGCAGGACAAAATCTTCCCGATCGGCGTCAGCATCGGCCTGGTCAACTTCAACAACAACACGCTGTCGCTGCCCGATCTGCTCAGCGCGGCGGATACGGCCTGCTACATGGCCAAGAACAATGGCCGCAATCGCGTGCATATCTATCGTGCAGAAGACCATCCGCACGGCACACGCGAAGGCGAAGTCAAATGGAACGAACGCATTCAGAAAGCGTTCGAGAACGACAGTTTCCGGTTACAGGTGCAGCGCATCGTCAACCTGAAACCGAACCGCAAAGATCACCTGTTCGAGGAACTGCGTCTTTACATGGCAGGCGAGAACGGCCGTCTGATCCCGCCGAGCGCCTTCATTCCCGCAGCAGAGCGCTATCACTTCATGCCGACGATCGACCGCTGGGTGATCCGCACCGCATTCGCGCAACACGCCGTAACGCTGCGCGCGATGGACGCCGGCGGCGACCTCGGCGCGCACGTGTTGATGCTGAAGATATCGGGCAATTCACTGGATGACGAACACTTTATCGATTTCATCCACGAACAGTTCGCCGAATTCGATCTGCCGCGCAACGCCATCTGCTTCTCGATCGCAGAAACGACAGCCATTGCCAATCTGACGCGCGCGCTGCGTTTCATCGAAGCACTGAAACCGCACGGCTGCGCCTTTGCGCTGGACGATTTCGGCAGCGGCATGTCTTCCTTCGCTTACCTGAAGCACCTGCACGTCGATTTCCTGAAAATCGATGGAAGCTATATCCGCGGCATGGCCGGCGATCCGGTCGACTATGCCAAGGTGGAAGCCATTCAGCGCATCAGCAGTGTGATGGGAATCGACACCATCGCGCAGAACGTCGACGATGCAGAAAAGCTGGCAATGCTGCAGCGTATCGGTATTGGTTACGCGGAAGGTGCGGTCGTCGGCAAATCGGCTTCCTTCTATCCGCCCGCCGAAAGCAACGCCACAGTCTGACCGCTGATCTTTAGCGGCTGAACAAGAAAAGCCCCGCAGGGAAATATTCCATGCGGGGCTTTTTTATCGGTGCATGCAGCCATGCCGAATCTTTCTGCTAACGATTATCCCGTTTTGCGAACATCACACCCAGCAGAATGCCGAGCCCGGCCGAAAGCGTGACGGCACGCCACGGTTTCTGATGCACGTACTCATCGGTGGATACTGCGACCTCCTTCGTGCGCGTCGCTGCGATCGTCGGTACTTCCTTGGCGGCGGCCATGGCGGAATTCAGGAATTCCGTGCATTTCTTGCTCAACTCGCCAGCCTTTTCCCGCACATCTTCCTGCGCTTCGCTCGACAGTGCCCTGGCATCCTTCGACAGGTTTTTCACATCCTTGGTGACATCGTCCAGTTTCGTTTCCATCATCGTTACACTCCTCCGTATCGGGTTGATATCCGATCTGCCAGTTTGATCCGCCAAGAGCGGTTGAACAGATCGCCAGCAATCGGCTGCGCAACCTAGTGTGCCGCAACGCGTGCCCGATCGCGCATGGTCTTGACGATGTCATGGTTCTTCAACACTCCCTGGTATTGACGTTCCACGACTGCGCGCACATCAGGAGGAAGGTCCTTCTCCAGTGCATTCGCGTAGCTTTTTTTTGCCACATCCTCGCCGCGCTCGCATTCGTTGAGAATCGCTTCGTCGTCCTTGCCCATGATGGCGGACTTGATGTCCACCCAGCGACGATGCAAGGTGCCGCTCAAGCTGGAACGCGTTTCGGGATCACCGCCACGAGCCAGCACAAGACCGGTCAATTCCTGTGCCGCCGCCGCACAGCCGGCTGCCAGCGTCAAGAACGGCTGGCGGTACTGACTGTCGGCGATGTCCTCTGCACAGGTCTTGAATCCTTTTTCGCCGTCCTTGCAGGTTTCGATCAGGTCGTTCAAGGTCGAAATCACTTCGCTATCTTTCATGATTATGTCCTTTCAGAAATCGCTCGGAACATAGTGCTGTCCGGCATCGCCGACGTGGCCCGGAAAATGGACCAAAACGCGCCAACGGGATTTGAAAAAACCGATGCAACCGATGCACCGGCGAATGAAGTTCACTATGAGGGAAATCGTATGCCTGCTCTGTTCGACAGCGCACATAGAAAACATCGTACAAGGCATGCGCCGTCACACTCGACTGCATGCTGCACGGTGATGCATTTCACTTTTTATTTCAACGATTGCAGAAGGCAAAGCGGGAAGTTGCCGCGACGGAATGCCATGACTCATGCAGTACGATGTATTCGGCATAATCGGAGCGGCTGCCGATGTCGACGGCTACCGCTTCGGGCAGCAATGGCACCCACGCGATAATGCCGATCGCCGCGGCCAATGTGAAGGCGACCAATATGGCGCTCATCAGAAACAATCGGAATGGTTTCGTCCTTCCATTACCTGTGCCATCCATTTCCGTCTCCCCCGCCGCCAAGATCGCGATGGAAACATCTTATGCATCCGCCCGGCAATGCTCTGTACGCTGACGCACGCAACGGAACACGCCATTGCCGCCATGCAACGCACAATGCTTTTTCTACAGTACGGCAATGGAATAAGCTTCCGGCAGAAGATGGCCGGTACCCAGAACGAGAGAAATAAACATGGGACATGCCAATAAGGATGTCCCATATAGAAATGCAGGAACGTGTCGCGCCTTCAAGCTACACGATTCAGCGCAGCCATCGCAGATCGCGCCGCAATGCTATCAAGCGTGATCGTCGTGTTCCATTTCGGTTTGCACGATACTGACCGGCTTGCCTTTCGCCAGTCGCCAGAAATAGACGACATAACCTGAAAGACCATACAGGATGAACAGGCCGAACAGCACTTTCGGCGGATCGCCCGCCACCGCGACCAGCGCCAGCACGATCAGAAAAATCGTAATGAACGGCACCGACTTGCGATAGTTGATGTCCTTGAAGCTGTAGAACGGCACATTGGTCACCATCGTCAGACCTGCATACAGCGTGATGATCCATGCGGGCCAACTCAGCTCCGCTCCCGGATAGCCCAGATCCTGCATCAGCCAGATGAAACCGGCGACCAGCGCTGCCGCAGCCGGACTCGGCAAACCCTGGAAGTAACGCTTGTCGACCACGCCGATATTGGTATTGAAACGCGCCAGCCGCAGTGCGCCGCCCGCGCAGTAGACGAAAGCCGCCAGCCAACCCAGCTTGCCCATGCCCTGCAACGCCCAGACATAGACGACCAGCGCCGGCGCCGCACCGAAGGAAACCATGTCGGCCAGGCTATCGTATTGCGCACCGAATTCGCTTTGCGTATGCGTCAGCCGCGCAACGCGTCCGTCGATCGAATCCAGCAGCATCGCGGAAAAAATCGCGATCGCCGCATAATCGAACTTCTGCCCCATCGCCATGACGATTGCATAGAAGCCGCAGAACAATCCGGCAGTCGTGAAGGCATTCGGCAGCAGATAGATGCCGCGCCGACGCAGCGTATGGCCGGACGAAACGGCATCGTCTTCCCTCTCTTCAGGCAACGCCTGCCTGCCCCGTGCCAGCTTGCCGAGCGGACGCGTTCTTGCATACGTGGAAGAAGTGTTTTTCGCCTTGCGACGATTAAAGCTTGGCATGCGATCCCGCCTTGTCAGGTAATGTTCTTAGTGGAAAATCGGAGGCCGCTAGTGTAGCAGACCGATATCCGGTGTCTGCTCGTCAAAACTTTGAAACCGGAACGAAAGCACGTGAAAAATCGCATCGGCGCCGAAGACGCACGATGCGATTTTATCTGTGACGGCCGCCGTCAGCGGATGCCAATACCGCCCATCAGCGGAAACGCACCTTGCCGACCACGCGCATCGACAACGTTGTTTCTCCCGGCTCGAAACTTGGCTCTTCGACTGCTGCCTCGGATTTTGCCATCATGGATGTCCGCATCATCTGCGGTGCTGCTGCAACGGCATCCTGCACGTAATTACCCGAACCTTCGAAATCGACGGTATCCAGCACTGCATCGGCAGGATTACGACCCATCGCCCGTGCGATCGAGACGATGCGTTCGTTCAGGTTTTTGTAGGTAGCATCAATGCGTTGCGCATCCAGCTTGCGCGTCGTTGCATCCGTCAAACCGAAACGCAGCCCGTTAAGCGACAGAATGCTCTGCACGGACGATACTGTTTTCGGCAGGCCGGACAGATTCGTCGTTTTCACATCCAGATACTGGCCGACACGCCAAGCCACCGGTTGCGGCGGTTTGTTGCTCGCCTGTTTAGGCTGCGGCTGCGTTTCCGGATAGACGGCATAGGTGTAATAGCCGCGTGTGGACAGCACCGCACCCGGGTCCTGCTTGCGGACGATGTCCATGCCCTGCTTCATCTTCTGGTTGACGCGCGATGCAGCGGCCGCCTTGTCCTTGTCCTGCTCCTCGACCGTCAGCGTCAGCACGGCCTGATCGTTGGCATGCTTGACCTCGCCGAATGCGGGAACGATGACCAGCGTGCCGCTGGTCTGCGGAGCAGATTGAGCAAAAGCGGCAGAACCGGCAACGGTACAGGCAGCGGCGAACAACAGCGATTTCAGTCGTGGCATGACGATCTCCTGAATAGCGGGCAATACAGTGTGAGATTTGCCCTGATGATGGAAATGAAGCGTGTTGTTATGACAGAAACAGAGGCGTTTTGGTTCTTTCCTTTCGGCAAGCGGTCTGTTTCTATTGCAACAAACTGTAAACGAAAAAAGCCGTAGCTGTGTACGACTTCACTCGGAAGGCCCAGAGCACAGCATGCTGCCTGAATTCGTTCTCCCCTTGTTCGATTTCTTTGCTCTTTCACTTTACGTACAAAAGAGCAATAAAAAAGCCACGCAAATGCGTGGCTTTTCGTCCGAACGCGGCATGCGCTTGCAAGCGCATGCCGATGATGCCCTGCTTCGACAAAAGCTTAGTTTTTCGATTGATCGACCAGCTTGTTCTTGGCGATCCAAGGCACGTGAGAGCGTAAAAAAGCCGCACTTGTGTGCGGCTTTTAGCTCGGACGCGGTGTTCGCTTGCAAGCGAACACCGCATGATGCCTTACTTCGATAAGAGCTTAGTTCTTCGACTGATCAACGAGCTTGTTCTTGGCAATCCAAGGCATCATCGCACGCAGCTTCGCACCGACCTGTTCGATCTGGTGTTCTGCGTTCAGGCGACGGCGCGAGATCAGCGTCGGTGCGCCAGCCTTGTTTTCCAGGATGAAGCTCTTTGCGTATTCGCCGGTCTGGATGTCTTTCAGAACCTGCTTCATGACCTTCTTGGTGTCTTCAGTCACGACGCGCGGGCCGGTCACGTATTCGCCGTATTCCGCGTTGTTCGAGATCGAGTAGTTCATGTTGGCGATGCCGCCTTCATAGATCAGATCGACGATCAGCTTCAGTTCGTGCAGGCACTCGAAGTACGCCATTTCAGGCGCATAGCCGGCTTCCACCAGCGTTTCGAAACCGGCCTTGATCAGTTCGACCGCGCCGCCGCACAGAACGGCTTGTTCGCCGAACAGATCGGTTTCGGTTTCTTCACGGAAGTTGGTTTCGATGATGCCGGCACGGCCGCCGCCGTTCGCCATTGCGTACGACAGCGCGATGTCGCGCGCGACGCCGGACTTGTCCTGGTACACGGCGATCAGGTGCGGCACGCCGCCACCTTGCGAGTAGGTGCCGCGCACGGTGTGGCCCGGAGCCTTAGGCGCGATCATGATGACGTCGAGGTCGGCACGCGGCACGACTTGGCCGTAGTGCACGTTGAAACCGTGTGCGAAGGCCAGGACGGCGCCCTGCTTGGCGTTCGGTGCGACGTTTTCGTTGTAGACCTGGGCGATGTTCTCGTCCGGCAGCAAGATCATGATGACGTCGGCGCCTTTGACGGCGTCGTTGACTTCCGCGACTTTCAGGCCGGCCTTGGCAACCTTGTCCCACGACGCGCCGCCCTTGCGCAGGCCGACGGTGACGTTGACGCCGGAATCGCTCAGGTTTTGCGCGTGCGCGTGGCCTTGCGAACCGTAGCCGATGATGGCGACTTGTTTACCCTTGATCAGCGACAGATCGCAGTCTTTATCGTAGAAAACTTTCATGATGTTCCTAGTGTGTGTTGAATTGGAATTGGTTGAAACGGTGCTTTGTACTTGTTAAACCTTCAGGATGCGTTCGCCGCGGCCGATGCCGGAGCCGCCGGTACGAACGGTTTCCAGAATGGCGGTGCGGTCGATCGAATCGATGAACGCGTCCAGCTTGGTCTTGTTGCCGGTCAGCTCGATCGTGTAGGTCTTGTCGGTGACGTCGATGATGCGTCCGCGGAAAATGTCCGCGGTGCGCTTCATCTCTTCACGTTCCTTGCCGACCGCACGAATCTTGATCAGCATCAGTTCGCGCTCGATGAACGCGCCTTCGGTCAGATCGACGACCTTGACCACTTCGATCAGACGGTTCAGGTGCTTGGTGATCTGTTCGATCACGTCGTCCGAACCGCTGGTGACGATCGTCATGCGCGACAACGTCGCATCCTCGGTCGGCGCCACGGTCAGCGTTTCGATATTGTACGCACGTGCGGAGAACAGACCGACCACGCGCGACAACGCGCCCGCTTCGTTTTCCAGCAATACAGAAATGATATGGCGCATTACAGTTCCTCCGAGCCCAGCAGCATCTCGGTCAGGCCCTTGCCGGTCTTGACCATCGGCCAGACGTTTTCGGTCTGGTCGGTGATGATGTTCATGAATACGAGACGATCCTTCATGTCGAACGCTTGCTTCAGCGCGCCGTCCAGATCGCCCGGCTTGTCGACCGTCATGCCGACGTGGCCGTAGGATTCGACCAGCTTGTCGAAATCCGGCAGCGAATCCATGTACGACTCGGAATAACGCGAACCGTATTCGAGCTGCTGCCACTGGCGCACCATACCGAGGAAACGGTTGTTCAACAGGATGATCTTCGGCGTCAGGTGGTACTGCTTGCAGGTCGCCAGTTCCTGGATGCACATCTGGATCGACGCTTCACCGGTAATGCAGGCGACGGTCGCATCCGGATTGGCCATCTGCACGCCCATCGCGTACGGCAGGCCGACACCCATCGTGCCCAGACCGCCGGAATTGATCCAGCGGCGCGGCTTGTCGAACGGATAGTACTGCGCGGCCCACATCTGGTGCTGGCCGACGTCGGACGTGATGAACGCATCGCCCTTCGTGATCTGCCAGACCTTCTCGATGACGGATTGCGGCTTGATGACTTCGGTCGACGGCGTGTATTTCAGGCATTCGCGCTTGCGCCATTCGTTGATCTGCTTCCACCAGTCGGACAGCGCAGCGCTGTTCGGTTTGGCTTCGGCCGCGTCCAGTTGCGCCAGCAGTTCCTGCAGCACTTCCTTGACGTTGCCGACGATAGGAATATCGACCTTGACGCGCTTCGAGATCGACGACGGATCGATGTCGATATGGATGATCTTGCGCGGCGTGGCGGAGAAATGCTTCGGATTGCCGATCACGCGGTCGTCGAAACGCGCACCGATCGCGATCATCACGTCCGAGTGCTGCATCGCCATGTTGGCTTCATAGGTGCCGTGCATGCCCGGCATGCCGACAAACTTGTCGCTGGTCGCCTTGTAGCCGCCCAGGCCCATCAGCGTGTTCGTGCACGGATAGCCGAGCTTGTCGACCAGACGGTTCACTTCTTCGGAAGCGTTGGCCAGAATGACGCCGCCGCCCGTGTAAATCATCGGACGTTCCGCCTGCAGCAGCAGCTGTACCGCCTTGCGGATCTGGCCCGAATGGCCCTTGTCGACCGGTTTGTACGAACGCATTTCGACTTCCTTCGGATACGAGAAGGTCGTCTTGTGCATCGTGATGTCTTTGGGGATGTCGATCAGCACAGGGCCCGGACGGCCGGTAGTCGCGATGAAGAAGGCCTTCTTCATCGTCTCGGCCAGATCCTTGACATCCTTGACGAGGAAATTGTGTTTGACGCACGGACGGGTGATACCGACCGTGTCGCACTCCTGGAACGCATCCAGACCGATCGCATGCGAAGGCACCTGACCGGAAATGATGATCATCGGGATCGAGTCCATGTAGGCGGTCGCGAGACCGGTGATGGCATTGGTCACGCCGGGGCCAGAGGTGACGATACAGACGCCGACCTTGTTCGAGCTGCGGGAATACGCATCCGCAGCGTGCACGGCAGCCTGTTCGTGACGAACCAGGATGTGCTGGAATTTGCTGATGTTGAAGATCGCGTCGTAGATGTAGAGCACTGCGCCGCCCGGATAGCCGAACACATGTTCGACACCTTCTTCTTCCAGACAACGAACGACGATCTCAGCGCCGGTCAGCTCTTCGCCGACGGCCTGACTTGTTTCTGCGGTCATGCTAAGTCCTTTCAAGGTCCATTGGAAATTGATCGGATGCTCTCTCCTGTGAAACCGCATACGGCTCCAGTGCTCTGACGTCCCTTTTTTGTGCGGTCACGGCGATTCTTCACACATCTGTGAATGTGCTGCAAACCAGCGCTAAACGCGACTCGTTCGGTCGGAGGTGCTGAAGGCGGTATTTGCGGGATTTCTCGCGCTTGTGGCGCGGGTTAGAGCAAACTAGCTTTCAAAAATTGAAGCGCGCCTTTTCGGCAGGTCTGCATCATGCGCAGGCCGCGACAGGCTATCGATGCCCCTTCGAGATGGCAAAGGGACCTGATACGTTACCGCGCTGCACCATTCAGGTCAAGTCGAAATTGGGCAAAACCGCCGTCAAATCAAAGATTTCATGCAAAAAACACGCGCGAATGAGGCTTTTTTGCTAGCATGCGTGCAGTTTTGAAAACGACGACGCCGGCGAAGGCGCCCTTCCTGCGATATCCCCGGCAGCGCACGCAGCGCTGCATCCAATGGCAACCGACAAAGAACTTTCCGATTTCCTCGAAGACGTCGAACGCCGCGCGTTCAAGCAGGCGGTCTATGCGGTACGCAAGGAAGAATCCGCGCTGGATATCGTGCAGGATGCCATGATCAAGCTCGCGGAAAAATATGGCGACAAGCCCGCCGCGGAGCTGCCGATGCTGTTCCAGCGCATCCTGCAAAACACGATCCGCGACTATTTCAGGCGGGAAAAGGTGCGTAGTTCGTGGATCAGCCTGTTTTCCAGCTTTGCCGGCAAGCAGCCGGATCAGGAAAACTTCGATGCGATGGAAATGATCGAAGCCGAGGTAGGCAGCTACGGCGCCGAATCGGGTCAGAATGCCCTCGAGCGACAGCAGATTCTCGACATCATCGAGAGCGAAATACAAAACCTGCCGCCCCGTCAACGCGAGGCCTTCCTGATGCGTTATTGGCAGGACCTGAACGTATCGGAAACTGCAGCGGTGATGGGATGCTCAGAAGGAAGCGTCAAGACGCACTGCTCACGCGCCACGCATGCCTTGGCCCATGCGCTCAGAGCCAAAGGAATCTATCTATGAACGCGAAAGACCTGACTCTTGCCTATAAAGTACGGCATGCGCTGGATCAAGGTGCCGAAAATTTGCCCGAAAATGCTGCTGAACGCCTTGCATCTGCACGCAAGATTGCCCTTTCCCGCAAAAAGCAGGAATCCGAGCAAATCGCGTTCGCACCGCGCGCGGCAGGCGTCGGCCACGATCATGCGCGCCACACCTTCCATTTTGACAACCTGACAATCTGGGCCGGACGCATGGGCGTCCTGATCCCGCTGGTAGTCATGATATTCGGCCTGATGGGACTGTACCGGTATGAACAGCGCGAGCAGATCATCGAAACGGCCAACATCGATGCCGAGGTGCTGACGGACGATCTGCCGCTGTCCGCCTATCTCGACCACGGTTTCAATGCCTTTCTGTCAAATGCCAACGAGGATGACAACTGACATGCAAGCATGTTTTCCGCCGGATTGCCGTCTCCGCTACGGAAGAATCGCCGCGTCACTGCTGTTCGCCTCCGCGCTGATCGGAACCGCTGCCGCGAATCCTGTGCCCAGCGCTCCTGCGGCAGCGCCCGAGACGCCTGCCGCACCGGCAAATAGCGCATCGGCGCCCCCGCATCCGACGCCGGTAGCCAAGGCCGCCGTGCCGGTCAAGTCCGCCAAATCGTCGAACGGCAAGTCGCCGACTTCGGACTGGAACAAACTGACGGCGACACAACGCAGCGCACTCGCGCCGCTGGCCAACGATTGGAAATCGCTCGACAGCTTCCGCCGCAAGAAATGGCTGGAACTGGCCGACCGCTATGCGGCGATGTCGCCGACCGAACAGGAACGAATGCAGGAGCGCATGCAGAAATGGGTGCGCCTGTCTCCCGAGCAGCGCCGCATCGCGCGCAAGAACTATACGCGGGTCAAGAAGCTGCACGCCGAGAAGAAATCCGAACAGTGGGAGCAATACCAGCAACTGCCGGAAGAAAAGCGGCAGGAACTGGCATCCCGCGCACCGACCAGGCGCATGGTCGCCAAGCCGCCGCGTCCGCATGCAGCAGCACCATCAGCATCCGCTCCGGCAGCTGCCTCGGCACCCGTATCCACCGCACCGGCCCCGGTCACATCCGCCGCATCCGTAATGCCGGCATCTTCTGCACCTGCCGCGGAAACTCCTCCTCCGCACGCCATCCCTGTACAATCGTCGCCTTCCACGCCCTGATCCGGTAGCGACGCATGCAAGCGAACAGTTCCGAAACTTCCTTCCCTGCTCCCACCATCAAACGCCGTCTGACCACCATGCTGTATGAAGGTGTGCTGCTGTTCGGCGTCGTTGCCATTGCCGCACTGCTGTTCGGCATCCTGTTCCAGCAACGCAGTGCGATCACGCTACGGCACGAACTGCAGTACTGGCTGTTCATCGTGATCGGCGCCTATTTCGTCTGGTTCTGGACGCACGGCGGACAAACGCTGCCGATGAAGACATGGCGCATGCGCCTGGTCACGCGCGACGGGCATGCCGTCACGCTAGGTCGTGCCGTCGCACGCTATCTGCTTGCCTGGCTGTGGTTCCTGCCCGGTGCTGCGATCGCGTGGATGCTGGGTGCAAAGGCATGGATGGCAGTAGCCCTCATCGTCGCCAACGTCATTGCCTGGGCATTGTCCGCCTGCCTGCATCCCAGCCGTCAATTTTTGCATGACCGCATCGCCGGGACCAAGATGATCCAGTTGCCGCGCAATCCTGCAGCGGCGGCATGACACACAATCCATTTTTCATTCACGTTCTGGCTCCATGAAATCGATTTGCATCTATTGCGGCTCCTCGTTCGGTAATCGACCTGTCTATGCCGAAGCCGCACGTGCGCTGGCCGCAGAAATGGTCGCGCACGGCATCGGCCTGGTCTATGGCGGCGGCAAGGTTGGCCTGATGGGCGTTATCGCGGACGAGATTCTGCGATTGGGCGGCGAAGCGACCGGCGTGATTCCGCAGGCCTTGATGGACAAGGAAGTCGGCCACACCGGACTGACGCATCTGTACATCGTGCAGAACATGCACGAGCGCAAGGCAAAGATGGCGGAACTGGCCGACGGTTTCATCGCGATGCCGGGCGGCCTGGGAACGCTGGAAGAGTTATTCGAAATCCTGACCTGGGCGCAACTGGGCTTTCACCAGAAGCCGGTCGGCGTATTGAACGTCGATGGTTTCTATGACGGGTTGGTTGCCTTCCTGCAAACGCAGGTCGACTGCGGATTCGTCAAGGCGGATCAGGCTGAACTGATGCTGCATGCGCCGACAGCGCCGGACTTGATGCAGCAATTGCGCAGTTTCGTACCGAAACACAGCACGAAGCTGCGCGATGCGCTGGCCGCGCAACAGCTGTTCAAATAAACGGAAATAAACGACGTCAGGCGTCAGGCATCAGCCGAGCGCCTGGCGGAAATCCTCGACCAGATCGGTCGTATCCTCGATGCCCACCGACACACGGATCAGCGATTCGGCGATGCCCATGCTGGCGCGGCGCTCCGGCCCCATCTCGTAGAAGATCGTGTGCGAGACCGGAATCACCAGCGTACGCGTATCACCCAGATTGCTGGCCGATACGCCCAGCTTCAGGCGATTCAGATAATCGAAGCAGTCGATGCTGTCCTTCAATTCGAAGCTGAACAGGCTGCCGTAAGAGCGAAACAATTCCGTCGACAGCACATGCTGCGGATGCGATTTCAAACCCGGATAGTAGACGGCTGCCACACGATCGTCCGCTTCCAGCATCTGCGCGACCGCCAGCGCATTCGCGCATTCGCGCTCCATCCGCAACGCCATCGTCTCGGCACCCACGGCAAGATGGTGCGCCGCTTCCGGCCCCAGCGAAGCGCCGAAGTCGCGCAAGGCTTTCGCACGGATCTGCGCCATGCCCCATTGCGGCGTCGGATAACGCTTGTAGGTTTCCAGGATGTTCGAATAGCGCGACCAGTCGTACAGGCCGGTATCGGTCAACGCGCCGCCCAGCGCAATGCCGTGGCCGCCGATCGACTTCGTCAGTGAATTGATGACGATGCCGGCGCCAACCGTTTTCGGACGGAACAGATACGGCGACGTCATCGTGTTGTCGACCACGTACAGGATGCCGCGCTCGGCGCACAGCTTGCCGATGCGCGCCAGATCAGCCACCTGCGTGCGCGGATTGGCGATCGTTTCGACGAACACCAGCTTCGTTGTCGGCTTCAGCACCGCCTCCACGTTGGCGACATCGGTCGCATCGACCATCGCCACGTCGACACCGTGCCCGGCCACCGTCTGCCACAGGCTGTTCGTATTACCGAACAGGAAGGAAGACGACACGACGTGATCGCCGGCACGCAGCAGCGCCTGCGCCAGCGCGCCGATCGCCGCCATGCCGGTGGCGAAGCAGATCGTCGAAGCGCCCTCTTCCATACGGTTGATCTTGTCTTCCAGCGCCGACACGGTCGGATTGCCCTGACGTCCATATCGGTATCCCGGCTTCTTGCCCTGGAACACCGTCGCCAGCTCACGTGCATCGTCGTAACCGAAGGTCACCGAGGTATGGATGGGCTTGTGCAGCGAGCCGTGCTCGATCGCCTTCTGGCGGTCGCTGTGCAGGATGGTCGTCGTGAAACCGTATTTTTTCTTATCGTTCATGATCGTCGTCAAAAATGAAAATGCCTGATTGCACGCACGCGCAATCAGGCATCTGATCGGCGCGTGCGCGGCTTAATCGACCTGTGCCAGATTCAGGTTCAGTTGCGAGCGCGCCAGTTCCTCGGCCTTGCTGTTATGGCGCGCAAACTCGATGCGGTCCAGGTAGTCGCGCGAGATGTCGCCGGTCACATAGACGCCGTCGAAGCAGGATGCCTCCAGGCTCTTCAGTGCCGGATTCACATCGGAGATCGAACGCTTCAATGCATCCAGATCCTGGTAGATCAGCGCATCGGCCGTAATCTCGCGGCAGACTTCTTCTTCCGTGCGGCCGTGCGCGATCAGTTCGGCACGCGTCGGCATGTCGATACCGTAGACGTTCGGGAACTTGACCGGCGGCGCGGCGGAAGCGAACAACACTTTCTTCGCGCCGGCATCGCGCGCCATCTGCACGATCTCGCGGCTGGTCGTGCCGCGCACGATGGAATCGTCCACCAGCAGCACGTTCTTGCCCTTGAATTCGGAACCGATCGTGTTCAGCTTCTGGCGCACAGACTTCCGGCGCGTGCTTTGCCCCGGCATGATGAAGGTGCGGCCGATATAGCGGTTCTTGATCAGGCCCTCGCGGTATTCGATGTCCAGGCGATGTGCCAGCTCCATTGCCGCAGGACGCGACGAATCGGGAATCGGCATCACGACGTCGATGTCGCCCAGCGGAATCTCGCGACGGATCTTCTCGGCCAGGTATTCGCCCATCTTCAGGCGCGTCGCATAGACGGATGCGCCGTCGATGACGGAATCCGGACGCGCGAAATAGACGTATTCGAATGCGCAGGGATTCAGCGACGGATTCTCCGCACACTGCTGGTTGTACAGCTTGCCGTCGATGTCGATGAAGATCGCCTCGCCCGGCAGCACGTCGCGCAGGAAGCGGAAGCCCAGGCCTTCCAGCGCCACTGATTCGCTGGCGATCAGGTATTCGGTGCCGGCGTCGGTTTCGTTGAAGCCGATGCACAGAGGACGGATGCCCCATGGATCGCGGAAAGCCAGCAAGCCGTAGCCGGCGATCTGCGCCGTCACCGCGTAAGAGCCACGCACGCGCTTGTGCAGCACGGAAACCGCCTTGAACAAGGCAGCCGGATCGAGCGAGTAACCGGTCGTCGCTTCCTGGATTTCATGCGCCAGCACGTTCAGCAGCACCTCCGAATCGGACGTGGTGTTGATGTGGCGGCGATCGTTCTTGAACATCTCGATCTTCAGCTGTTCCCAGTTCGTCAGGTTACCGTTGTGCGCCATGATGATGCCGAACGGTGCATTGACGTAGAACGGTTGCGCTTCGTCCTCGCTGGAAGAGCCGGCGGTTGGATAACGCACCTGGCCGACACCGGCATTGCCGGGCAGCGAGCGCATGTTACGGGTGCGGAACACGTCGCGCACCAGACCGTTGGCCTTGTGCATGCTGAACGCATTGCCATTGTCGGTGGCGATGCCCGCCGCATCCTGGCCGCGGTGCTGCAGCAGCAGCAGCGCATCGTAGATCAATTGATTGACAGGACTGTGGGAAACAACGCCGATAACGCCACACATGGTGGACTCCTCAACTTAAAACAAACCAAAACTCAAAACGCGCATCCATTAGAACCGGATACGCTGCGCCAGTTCTCCTGGCAGAAACGGCACCACGGTCATCGCGGCGGTTTCCGCCAGCGGACTCAGCAATGCCTGCTTCCAGAACGGCTGCTGCGGCATCGCCGTCATCCCGCACAGCAATACCGCCGCCAACACAATCAGCAGCCCGCGCGCCAGGCCGAACAATCCACCCAAGCCGCGATCCGCCAGCGTCAGGCCCGCTGCCTTGATCACCGCATCCAGCGCCATCGCCAGCAATCCCATCAGGATGCGCACGCCGATGAACAGCGCGATGAATCCGACGATCAGGCGCGCCGTGCTGCCGGGAATCGCATCCGGCAGCCACTGCGCCAACGTACCGCCCCAGGCATTGGCGACGACGAAGGCGACGATCCAGCCCAGCAGCGACAAAATCTCTTTCACCAGCCCGCGCAGCATACTGATGACGACCGAACAGATCAGGACGAACAGGACCAGATAATCGAATATCGTCACAATCGCCCTGCTTTACCGCAATCCGCTGCGCCACACAGCCGACATCAGGCCGGCACCAGCTTGCCGCTCAGACCTGCCTTGGTCAGCTTGGCACGCGCCTTTTCCGCTTCCGCCTCATTCGCGAACGGACCGACACGCACACGAATCACGCTGCCCGCCGAAGTCGACACCTTCTCCGTATATGACTTCAATCCTGCCGCCTGCAGCTTCTTCTGCAGTTCATTCACTTTATCCTGCGATGCCAATGCTGCAACCTGTATTGCGACCTTGCCGGCAGTTTTTGGCTGCGATGCGACAGCCTTGCCTTCGAGGATGGCGCGTGCGCGTGCGGCATCGGCTGCCGCCTTGTCTGTCGCAGCCTTGTCGGCGGCTGTTGGCGCAGTATGAGCTTTGTCTTGTGCGGGCGTGTCCGGCTTGTGCTCGGCCGGCTTGGTGCTCGGCTTGGGTTCGGAAACTGCCGGTGCGGCTGGCGTTTTCGCCGGCTCAGGCTGCGATTGCGGTTGCAGTTGCGGGGCAGCCGAAGCCGCTGGCGCGGCTTCTTCCGGCTGCGCGACCTTCTCCGAATTGCCAGCAACTACGGGAGCCGGAGCAGGCGTATCGCGGGAAGGAATCTGGATATTGATGTCGTCGGGCAGCGGCTTGGGTTCGGGATCGAGAATCATCGGCAGACCGATGACGACCGCCAGCACCAAGGCAATGGCGCCGACCAGGCGGCGGCGTGCGCGTTTCTTTTCCGGCAGAACCGGATCTACCGGCTCATCTCGCTTGCTGCTCTTGCGTCTGCGTCCGGCCGGGATTTCTTCATCGGCCCGAGAATAGAAATCGCTGCTGCCGGTCGACGATTCCTGCTTGTTTTTACGAAAAGACGAGAGCAAGCCCATACGATTCAATGTTCAATTCGTTGAGTGGTGCGCGGCATGGCGAATTTCCATGACGCCAGCGACGGTCAGGAACGATCCGAAAACCACAATTCTATCATTCTCCCCCGCTCTGCTCAGAGCGTTTGCATAGGCTTCTGCCGGTGATGCAAAGGACTGGATGCTGATTTCGGCCTGTGGCTCGGAATCACCGTAGACTTGCCTGAGTTTTTCGGCGATATCATCGGCCGCTGCCGCGCGCGGCAGCGGCAGGTCCGTCACGCACCAGTGATCGATATGCCCCTTCAAATGCGCGACGATACCGTCGATATCCTTGTCCTGCATCGCACCGAATACTGCATAGGTATAGGGATGGAAACCCATGTTGCCGAGGTTCTGCGCCAGCGTCGCTGCCGCATGCGGATTATGAGCGACGTCGAGGATGACGGTCGGTCGCCCCGGCAATACCTGAAAGCGTCCCGGCAGCTCGACCTGAGCCAGTCCGGAACGCACCTCCTGCGCACTGACCGGCAATCGCAGATGCAAGGCTTCCAGTGCCGCCAATACCGACGACGCATTCAGCAACTGGTTGGCGCCGCGCAGTCCCGGATAGGCCAGCGCATTACGGCGTCGTCCGCGGCCGCTGAAGTTCCATTGCTGGCGGTCGCCCGCATAGTTGAAATCGCGATTGAACAGCCAGAGGTCGGCGCCGATCTTTTCCGCATGTTCGACCAGCGATGCGGGCGGTACCGGATCGCCGCAAATTGCCGTCTTGCCGCTGCGGAAAATACCGGCCTTCTCGAAGCCGATCTTCTCGCGCGTGTCGCCCAGGTATTCGGTATGGTCGATATCGACGCTGGTGACGATCGCAACATCCGCATCCAGCACGTTGACGGCATCCAGCCGGCCACCAAGGCCGACTTCCAAGATCACCGCATCCAGCTTCGCATCGGCAAACAGCTGCATCGCCGCCAGCGTGGTGAATTCGAAATACGACAGCGATGTCTCGCCGCGCGCCGCTTCGATCTTGTCGAAAGCAGCGATCAGCGCTTCATCGCTTGCCGACTGCCCATTCACGCGCATGCGCTCGTTGAAGACCAGCAGATGCGGCGACGTGTACAGACCGACGCGATAGCCGGCGCGCAACAGGATGGATTCCAGCATCGCGCAGGTCGATCCCTTGCCGTTGGTGCCACCGACGATGATGACCGGGCAATCGAACTGCAGCCCCATCGCCTGCTTGACTTGCGTCGTGCGCTCCAGCCCCATGTCGATGGCTTTCGGATGCATGGCTTCCAGGCGAGCCAGCCAGTCGTTCAGTGTCGTTGGCAAAGTGTTCATGCAGAAGGAAACAGGAAGAATTCCAAGGAAAGCCCCGGGAAGAAACAACAGATAGATGACGCCATTCGGTCAAATAAAAAGCCCGAACCTTGCTGCGGTTCGGGCTTGTCCGGATCGGCCTGTGTTCAGGCCAGTACGTCAGCCGCCTGATTCTGCAACAGCGCCAGCACGCGCGCGATTTCCTCGCGCATCTTGCGGCGATCCACGATCATGTCGACCGCGCCTTTCTGCATCAGGAATTCGGCGCGCTGGAAGCCTTCCGGCAGTTTTTCGCGCACAGTATTCTCGATCACGCGCGGACCAGCAAAGCCGACCAGCGCCTTCGGCTCGGCGATGACGACGTCGCCGAGGAAGGCGAACGAAGCGGACACGCCGCCCATCGTCGGATCGGTCAGCACGGAGATGAACGGCAGTTTCTTTTCCGACAACTTGGTCAGCATTGCGGTCGTCTTCGCCATTTGCATCAGCGACAACAGGCCTTCCTGCATGCGTGCCCCCCCGGTTGCGGTAATGCAAATCAGCGGCACTTTCTGTTCCAGCGCCACCTGTGCAGCACGGGCAAAACGCTCGCCGACGACGGAACCCATCGAACCACCCATGAATTCGAATTCGAAGCAGGCAACCACCACCGGCAGGCTCATGATCGAGCCGCCCATGACGACCAGCGCATCGGTCTCGCCGGTCGCTTCCAGAGCCGATTTCAGGCGATCCGGGTATTTCTTGCTGTCCTTGAATTTCAGCGTATCGACCGGCAGCACTTCCTGGCCGATGTCGTAGCGGCCGCCGGCATCCAACAGCGCATCCAGACGATCGCGCGCGCGAATGCGCAGGTGATGCGAACATTTCGGACAAACGTGGATGTTGGATTCCAGATCGGTGCGGTACAGCACCGATTCGCACGACGGGCACTTGACCCACAAACCTTCCGGCACCGATTTGCGTTGCGCGCTGTCGGAGCGCTGGATACGGGGCGGAAGCAGTTTTTCTAGCCAGCTCATCGCAGACCTTTCAGAATTCGAATGGGCGAATTGTACCGAATTTGTCCTGTTCGAACGGCAATTCGCCAGTTGTTGCATGTTTTACCAAACCGGGCGGCATTGTACCCGCCCGGCCGGACAATTTCACCTTATTCGTCCAGCGCCTTGCGGATGCCGGACAGGAAGGTGCGTACGGCATCTACCGCCTTGTCCTGCGGGGTATTTTCCAGTTCCTGGATGATGCGACTACCGATCACGACCGCATCGGACACGGCCGCCACCGTCTTCGCCGTCGCCGCGTCGCGGATACCGAAACCGACGCCGATCGGCAGCTTCACGTATTTGCGGATCGCAGCGATACGCTGCGCCACTTCGGCCGTATCGATATGCGCAGCGCCGGTCACGCCCTTCAGCGACACGTAGTAGCTGAAGCCGCTGCCGAAACGGGCGACCTGCTGGATGCGCTCTTCGGTCGACGTCGGCGCCAACAGGAAGATCGCATCAAGGTCGGCGGCCTTCAGCAGGACAGCGAATTCCTCGCATTCTTCCGGCGGATAGTCGACGACGATGGTGCCGTCGGCGCCGGCTTCCTGCATCGCCTGCACGTAGGCGGCCTGTCCCATGCGCTCGATCGGATTGGCGTAGCCCATCAGCACGACCGGCGTGGCGGTGTTGGTTTTTCGGAATTCGCGCACGAAGCCGAGCACGTCCTGCATGCTGACGTTGAATTTCAGTGCGCGCTCGCAGGCGCGCTGGATGACCGGGCCTTCGGCCATCGGATCGGAAAACGGCACGCCGAGCTCGATGATGTCGGCACCGCCTTCGACCAGCGCGTGCATCAGCGGCACGGTCAGTTCGGGTGCCGGATCGCCGGCGGTGATGAACGGGATGAGTCCCTTTTTCTTGTTTGCCGCCAGCGCGGCGAATGTAGCTTGGATTCTGGACATGATCTTGTTCTGATGATTTGTTTCGGGCATCCCTGCGGACAACGGACGAAAGAAAGGCGCTCCGTGAATGCGAAGCGCCTTGCCTTCAGTCGAACTTCAGCCCAATGCGTTGCGCGACGGTATGCATATCCTTGTCGCCGCGGCCGGAAAGATTTGCCAGCACGATCTTGTCCTTCGGCAGCGTCGCCGCCAGTTTGGTCGCATAGCTGATCGCATGGCTGGATTCCAGAGCGGGAATGATGCCTTCGATATGGCAGCAATCGTGGAAAGCCTGCAGCGCTTCCTCGTCGGTAACCGAGACGTATTGGGCACGCGACGAATCCTTCAGCCATGCATGCTCGGGACCAACGCCCGGATAGTCGAGACCGGCCGACACCGAATGCGTTTCGATGATCTGGCCGTTCGCATCCTGCAGCAAATAGGTGCGGTTGCCGTGCAGCACGCCGGGCGAGCCCGCCGTCAGCGACGCTGCGTGACGGCCGGTATCCAGGCCGTCGCCAGCGGCTTCGACGCCGATCAGCTGCACGTCCTTGTAATCAATGTATGGATAGAAAATACCCATCGCGTTGGAACCGCCGCCGATGCAGGCGACGACATAATCCGGCTGGCGGCTCGCCATTTCCGGCATCTGCTGGATGCATTCGTTGCCGATCACCGACTGGAAATCGCGCACCATCATCGGGTAAGGATGCGGGCCGGCGACGGTGCCGATGATGTAGAACGTCGTTTCGACATTCGTCACCCAGTCGCGCATCGCTTCGTTCAGCGCGTCCTTCAATGTCTTCGAACCCGACTCGACCGGCACGACAGTTGCGCCCAGCAGTTTCATCCGATAGACGTTCTGCGCCTGGCGCTTGACGTCTTCACTACCCATGTAGACCACGCATTCGAGGCCGAAACGCGCGCAGATCGTCGCCGTCGCCACGCCGTGCTGGCCAGCACCGGTCTCGGCGATGATGCGTTTCTTGCCCATGCGGCGCGCCAGCAGCGCTTGGCCGATCACGTTGTTGATCTTGTGCGCGCCGGTGTGATTCAAGTCTTCGCGCTTGAAGTAGATCTGCGCGCCACCGATTTGCCGCGACCAGCGTTCGGCGTGATAGATCGGGCTCGGGCGGCCGACGAAATGCTTGAGGTCGTAATGGAATTCGGCCAGGAAGGAAGGATCCTTGCTGTAGCGCGCATAAGCTTCCCGCAATTCCGCCAGCGCATGGCTCAGCGTTTCGGAAACGAAGCTGCCGCCGTACGGACCGAAATGACCGCGTACGTCCGGCAGGTTGTAAGGAGCAGCCTGGTGCAATGCCGCTTCGTTCAGCGCTTGTCGCTCGGCGAAATTGCCGAGCGGATCGAGTTCTTTCATGTGTATTCTCTTTGTCTGTCAATCCGTACGCATCGCATCGGCTGCGCGTACGGCGGAGATGAAGGCGCGAATCTTCGCGACGTCCTTGATGCCCTTCGCTTCCTCGACGCCGCTGCTGACGTCGACTGCATGGGGGCGAATGCGCTGCACGGCGTCAGTCGCGTTTTGTGCGTTCAAGCCACCACTTAAAACGGCCCGAGGCGCGAGACTTTCTGGAATGAGAGACCAATCGAAGACCTTTCCACTGCCGCCATAGCTGTCGACATAGGTATCCAGCAACAGGCCGGAAAACAGCGAACTGGCAGCACGATATTCAGACTCGCATTCTAGCAAATCGCCTGCCGTCGTTTCCGGTTTCACGCGCACTGCGCGCATGAAGGGACGATTGACTGCCGTCGCGATCGCCGCACATTGTTCCGGCGTCTCGTCGCCATGAAATTGCAACATGGAAACAGGCGCATGCGCGAGCACAGCCTCTACTTCTTCCAGCGACGCATTGACGAACAGGCCGACAGGCGTGACGAATGGCGGTATCTGCCTGATCAGCTTGCCTGCCGCTTCGGGCACAACGTAGCGCGGACTCTTCGCATAAAACACGAAGCCGACTGCATCGGCGCCGGCCGCGACGGCCCCCAGCAGATCCTGCTCGCGCGTCAATCCGCAGATCTTGATGCGTGTGCGATGCGTCATGGTGCTGTCTTCATGTCGAGAATGAATGATCGGATTGAAAATTGAAACAATTCAATTGCATGGTTTACAACCACAGGAAATTCTGCGGCGGTGTCTGCGGCAATTTCCAGTTGGGATCGTAATCGATTTTCGCAAGGTACAAGCCGTCCGGCATGAAGGTCGGCGCAGCAACCTTGCGATCGCGCCCGTCCAGCAACTCTTTCACCCACATCGGCGGACGTGCACCGGTACCGACGAAAATCAGCGAGCCGACGATATTGCGCACCATGTGATACAGAAAAGCGTTCGCATGCAAGGTCAGCAGCAGGATGTCGCCACGCCGCTGCAGATCGATCGCATACATCGTCTTGACCGGCGATTTCGCCTGGCACTGCACGGAACGGAACGACGAGAAATCGTGCTCGCCCAGCAGATGTGCCGCGCCTTCGCGCATGCGATCCACATCCAGCGGGCGGAATACCCAGCCGGCCTTGCCATCCAGCAGCGGCGCACGCACCGGATTGTTGTACAGCACGTACTGATAGGTGCGCGAACGCGCACTGAAACGCGCATGGAATTCCTGCTCCGCGTTACCGGCCACTGCGGTCGCCCAGCGCACCGCGATCGACGGCGGCAGGAAGGTATTGACGCCACGCACCCATGAATTCATGTCGCGATCCAGCGGCGTATCGAAATGCACGACCTGCTCCAGCGCATGCACGCCGGCATCGGTGCGGCCCGCGCAAGTGGTCGCCACATCCATGCCTGCGAACTGGCGCAGCGCAGCCTCCAGACGATCCTGCACGGTTTCTCCGTGCGGCTGTGTCTGCCAGCCTTGCCATGGCGCGCCGTCGTATTGCACGCCGAGCACGATGCGTTTGGAATCGTCGTTCATTGACGGAAATGAAATCAGGACAAAAAAGAAAACGGGCGCAAGCTGCGCCCGTCGTTCAGCGGCTCAATTATCTCAGGAAAGCTTGGCGAGCAGTTCGCCGGCACGCGCCGACTGTTCGCTGTTGCCGCCTTTGACGACTTCTTCCAGCAATTCGCGTGCACCTTCCTTGTCGCCGATTTCCTGATAGGCAATCGCCAGATCCAGCTTGGTCGCCATCTCGGTATTGCTGGAGAAGCTTTCGTCGTCCAGACCTTCCAGTGGCGGCAGCGCATCGGATGGCTGTTCGGCAGCCGATGCAGAAGACGGCTCCAGTTCCAGCGTAATGTCGGACAGATCAAATTCTTCCGGCTTGGCAGCCGGCTGCTGCGCCGAAGCCGGTTCATTGGAAGACGGGAATTCGAGATCGAACGATTCCGGCAACGATGCTTCAGGCGCAGACGGTACCGCAGCTTCCGATGCCGATACCGATTCGGACGCCGCCGGCTTGTCGCCGTCGAGGAAGCCGAAATCGATGGATGCGACATCGGCCGGCAATTCGGCTTTCGGCGCAGGCGTATCTGCTTCTTTCTTTTCAGACTGGCCGATATCGAAACCTTCCAGATCGAAATCCAGATCGGTGACCGGCGGCTTCTGTTCGTCTGCGGCAGCCGCCGGCGTTTCCTTCGGCATCATCGGCTGCGTATCGCCGGTCAGCATCGTCGTATTGTTGAAATACGGCGAGCTTTCCAGTGTCGTGTTCGGATCCGGCTGCGTCGTATCGAGCAGCGCATCCAGCCCTTGCTCGTCGAGCGGCTGCGTGGAAGCAGTCAGCGACGAAGCCTTCGCCGCGACGTCTGCCGGCAGTACATTGCCCGATGCATAGAGCGGGTTGCTCGGATCGAGCGCCATGCCGAGCGCGGCGGCCTGCTGCCAGTCCTCGCCTTCGCCCTTGGTCATGCTGTACAGCTCGGTCGCAAGAATTTCGAATGAACGCACATCGTTGCGATTGGAATAGATTTCCAGCAGCTTGACGCGCACGGCATGACGGTCCGGCTGCGTGCGTAGCGCTTCCTTCAGGATTTCCTCGGCTTGCGCATCGCGGCCATAGGCGATGTAGACGTCTGCTTCGGCAATCGGATCGACTTCGTTGGTATCCAGCTGGCTGGCCGACGGCACGAAATTGGAGTTGAAGACGCTGTTGTTCGTATCCACGCTCTGGCCGCCGGTCGAACCGAACAGCGAATTCGATTTCAGGCTGGAATCGGTAATGATGCTGTCTTCAAACGACTTTGCCGGCTGCTTGCGGCGGCGCGAGCTGTAGATGCCCAGACCGGCCAGCAAGGCCAGCAAGACGGCAGCGCCCGGCAGGAACATCGGGTTGGCGGCCAGATCGTCGAAGAAGCTCGGTTGCTGCACAGGAGTCGGCGGAGGCGGCGTGCGTTTTGGTTTTGGCGCAGGTTTGGGTTGCTCCGCGGCCGGGGCTGCCGCGGCATCCGGAGAGGATGCGGCTGCTGGCGGTTCAGATGCGTCGGTAGCCGTGGCGTTCGCAGCAGCATTTGCGGACGTATTGGCTGCGTTATCGGCAGCTTCTGCTGTCGGCTTCTCTGCTTCAGCGGATGCAGCAGCAGGGCTCGTCGCCGTACCGGCAGCCGGGGCTGCGGTCGTTTCCGCCTGCTTCTGCTGTGCTGCCAGATCCTTGTTCTTGATTTCCAGGATCTTCTGCAATTCACTGACGTTCTTTTCCAGCTCCTTCACGCGCGCATTCGCCTCGGCCAGCGCCTTGTCGCGTGCGATCAATTCCTCTTCGGTGACGCCGGCATTGCCGGTCGAACCGACAGCCGTACCGGATTTCGACAGTTTCAGCTTGTCCTGCGCATCATTATTGGCAGAACCGGATTCTTCCTGGATGCGCGTGGTGATCTTGCCGCCTGCGATCTGGCGCCCCTCTTCCGAAGGCTGCGCATTGGCGGCGGCAACCTGGGCCGCCAGCTTGCTGCGATAGCGGTTGAAATCTGCCGCCTGCGCCACCACGACGCCACGCGCTTCGGATTGTTCGATGACTTCGGCCGTCGTCGCTGCAGGGATCGACAGAATCTGTCCCGCGCGCAGGCGGTTCATGTTCTTGCCGACAAAGGCGTCCGGATTGGCGCGATACAGGGCGACCAGCATTTGGTCGAGCGACACGCCGGGCTCACGGTACTGGTTGGCGATCTTCGCCAGCGTATCGCCCTTCTTGACCTCATAGTCCGGATTTGCTGCGGCATTAGCAGGCGCTGCCAAATATTGTACGGGGCGCGATGGCACCGTGTTGCTTCGTGCGGCGCTCGTCGGCGCAGCAGCTGCCGGCGCCGACCGTACAGGAGCGGATGCGGCAGGCGGCGCGGATTGCGCCGGCGCCGGAGAAGATTGTCCGATCGCGACCGGCGTCACCTGCGATGCGCGCGCCGAACGCATTTCAGGCGGATCGAGCAGGAAGGTGTATTCACGCACCAGCTTGCCCTTGGTACCGCCCAGTTCCAGCAGCATGTCGACGAACGGTTCGTTGATCGGCTGCGTCGACGTCACGCGGATGATCGGCGTGCCGTTGCGCTGCTCGGTGGCGAAGCGCAATGAAAGCAGCACCGGATTCAGATCGATATTGGCCTGACGGTAGGCATCGGCCGGCGCCAGACGCGGCACCAGTGTGCCCAGTTCATCCGGTTCGACCGATGTCAGTTCGATCTCGGCACGCAGCGGTTGCCCCAGCGACGATAGCACCGTCAATTTCCCCAACCCGGCGGCGTAGACATTCGACAGCATCGCGGCGGACAGCAGCGCCGCGCTCAAAGTCTTCAGTTGAAACGAGGAAACCTTGGAACGAGAAATTGACCGCATTTTTGGAGGCATGGGGAATCCGTTGGCGTACGTTGGAAGGACTGCAAGCGACGCTTACTTATAGTTTTTTTAAGGACTTTTACCTTAGCATCATGGACTTACACGCGCAAGCGCAAGCAGCTTGTCACATAATTTAAAACCCGCCATCCAAGCGTGAAACGCTTCGATTTGGCGGGTTTATGTTGCGTCTGGACAACGCGATCCGGACGGTAATCGGGCTTTTCAGGGGGGCCTTATTTACCCAAAATGATGCGCAGCATGCGGCGCAACGGTTCGGCCGCACCCCACAGCAGTTGGTCGCCGATGACGAAGGCCGACAGATACTCCGGTCCCTGGTTCAGCTTGCGCACGCGACCCACGCCAATTTCCAGACCGCCGGTAATCGATGCCGGCGTCAATTCCTTGACGGTGATTGCACGCTCGTTCGGCACCCACTTCACCCACTGGTTGCCACCACGGATGATCTGTTCGATCTCGGCCAGCGGCACATCCTTCTTCAGCTTGATCGTCAGCGCCAGGCTGTGGCAACGCATCGCGCCGATACGCACGCACAGGCCGTCGACCGGGATCGGCTGCGTGTTGCCGAGGATTTTGTTGACTTCGGCCTGACCCTTCCATTCTTCCTTGGACTGGCCATTTTCCAATTGCGCATCGATCCACGGGATCAGGCCGCCAGCCAGCGGCGCACCGAAGAACTCGGTCGGCACGTCCTGACGGATCGTCTGCGCTACCTTGCGGTCGATATCGAGAATCGCCGACGACGGCGTCTTCAGTTCCTCGGCCACCGAGTTGTACACAACGCCCATGCCCGACAGCAGTTCGCGCATGTGGTTGGCACCGCCGCCGGACGCAGCTTGATACGTCATCGAGCTGACCCAGTCGACCAGGCCGGCATGGAACAAGCCGCCCACGCCCATCAGCAAGATGGAATTGGTGCAGTTGCCGCCGATGTAGTTCTTGATGCCGCGACCCATCGCGTCCTTGATGACGTTCAGGTTGACCGGATCGAGCACGATGACAGCGTCGTCCTTCATGCGCAGCGTCGAAGCGGCGTCGATCCAGTAGCCATCCCAGCCTGCAGCACGCAGTTTCGGGAAAATCTCGGTCGTGTAGTCGCCGCCCTGGCAGGTAATGATGATGTCGCATTGCTTCAATGCGTCGATGTCGTTGGCATCCTGCAGCGTCTTTTCGTTCTTCGCCATCGCCGGCGCCTGGCCGCCCTTGTTCGACGTCGTGAAGAAAATCGGCTCGATGTGGTCGAAATCCTTCTCTTCCTGCATGCGTTGCATCAGGACCGAACCCACCATACCGCGCCAACCGACCAAGCCAACTCGTTTCATCATCATTTCCTCAAGAAGCGGCATTGCATCGCCGCGTTCATCAAACCGCCGTAGTACATCCTCCGGCGGCGTCTCTGTCTTATGCCAATGCCTTCACGACCGCGTCGCCCATCTGCGTGGTGCTGACCTTGGTCGTGCCGGCTTCGTAGATATCTGGCGTACGCAGGCCCTGCTTCAGTACGGCCTTGACCGCAGCTTCCACGCGATCGGCCTGCTCGGCCTTGTTCAGCGAATAGCGCAGCATCATCGCCAGCGACAGGATCTGCGCCAGCGGGTTGGCCATGTCCTTGCCAGCGATGTCCGGCGCCGAACCGTGCGACGGCTCATACAGACCCTGATTCTTGGCATTCAGCGAAGCCGACGGCAGCATGCCGATCGAACCGGTCAGCATCGCGGCCGCGTCCGACAGGATGTCGCCGAACATGTTGCCGGTGACAACGACGTCGAACTTCTTCGGCGCGCGCACCAGCTGCATCGCGGCATTGTCGACGTACATGTGGTCGAGCTCGACGTCCGGATATTCCTTGTGGACGTCAGTCACGACGTCACGCCAGAACTGGAAGGTTTCCAGCACGTTGGCCTTGTCGACACTGGTCAGGCGCTTGCCGCGCTTCTGCGCTGCTTGGAAGGCGACGTGCGCGATGCGGCGGATTTCCGGCTCCGTGTAGCGCATCGTGTCGAAACCTTCGCGCTCGCCCTTGAACGGACCGTCCGGTGCTTCGCGCATGCCGCGCGGCTGGCCGAAATAGATGTCGCCGGTCAGTTCGCGCACGATCATGATGTCCAGACCGGAGACGATTTCCGGCTTCAGCGACGAGGCGCCGGCCAGTTCCGGATACAGGATCGCCGGGCGGAAGTTCGCGAACAGAGACAAATGCTTGCGCAGACCCAGGATCGCCTGTTCCGGACGCAGCGAACGCTCCAGCGTGTCGTACTTGAAATCGCCAACGGCGCCGAACAGGATGGCATCCGCTTCCTTAGCGACTTTCAGCGTCGATTCCGGCAACGGGTGGCCGTGAGCCGCATACGCTGCGCCGCCGACCGGCACGGTTTCAGTTTCGAATTTTTCGCCAAGGACATTCATCACCTTGACGGCCTGGTTCATGATTTCGGGACCGATGCCGTCGCCGGGCAGGATTGCGATTTTCATTGGATGACTTCTTAAAAAATGGAAATGGGATCGTGAGCGTAGATCAGTGAAACAGGTTCAAATCGTGTTGGACAGCCACGGCTGCGCAGCCAGATGGCGTTCTTCGTATGCACGAATCTTGTCAGCCTTCTGCAGCGTCAGTCCGATGTCATCCAGACCGTTCAGCAGGCAGTACTTGCGGAACGAATCGATCTCGAATGGATAGGTGATGTTGCCGTTGCTGGTGCCGATGGTCTGCTTTTCCAGATCGATGACGAGGCGGAAACCCGGGAAGGCCTTCACTTCATCGAACAGTTTGTCGATCTGCGATTCGGTCAGCACGACCGGCAGCAAGCCGTTCTTGTAGCAGTTGTTGAAGAAGATATCGGCGAAGCTGGGCGCGACGACAGCGCGGAAGCCGTACTGGCTCAACGCCCACGGCGCGTGTTCGCGCGACGAACCGCAGCCGAAATTCTTGCGCGCCAGCAGGATGGAAGCGCCCTGATAGCGCGGCTGGTTCAGCACGAAGTCCGGATTCAGCGGACGCGTGGAATTGTCCTGGCCCGGCTGGCCGATATCCAGATAACGCCATTCGTCGAACAGGTTCGGACCGAAACCGGTACGCTTGATCGATTTCAGAAACTGTTTCGGGATGATCGCGTCGGTATCCACGTTGGCGCGATCCAGCGGCGCCACCAGGCCGTCGAGAAGAGTAAATTTTTCCATGCCGTTCAACTTCAACTTGATGATGGACATCGGCTAACGCCGACGTCATTAGGGCTGCAAACCGGAGGATTTACCTGCCTTGGATTTTTTCGCCTGCACGTTCGACATCCTTGCCGAAGCCGTTCACGGTATTGCAACCGGCCAGCAGCCAGACAGAAGCGATCAGCAGAAGCACAACCTTTTTCATGTTTTTCTCCCTTGCTTACTTTCGGTACTTCACACAATCAAATTACTTCAACAGGCGAACATCGACGAAATGGCCTTCGATACCGGCCGCCGCAGCCATCGCCGGGCTGACCAGATGCGTGCGGCCACCGGCTCCCTGACGGCCCTCGAAATTGCGGTTGGACGTCGAAGCACAGCGCTCGCCCGGTTCCAGACGGTCGGCGTTCATCGCCAGACACATCGAACAGCCCGGATCGCGCCATTCGAAACCGGCATCGCGGAAAATCTTGTCCAGGCCTTCACGCTCTGCCTGCTCCTTCACCAGACCGGAGCCCGGCACCACCATCGCCAGCTTGACGTTCGATGCGCGCTGCTTGCCGCGCACGACGGCGGCAGCTGCGCGCAGATCCTCGATGCGCGAGTTGGTGCAGGAACCGATGAACACCTTGTCGATGCGGATATCCTCGATCGGCGTATTCGGCTTCAGGCCCATGTAGACCAGCGCCTTTTCCATGCCGTCGCGCTTGACCGGATCCTTTTCCTTGTCCGGGTCCGGGACGCGGCCGTCGACCGGCACCACCATCTCGGGCGACGTGCCCCAGGTGACCTGCGGCAGAATCTCGGCGGCATTCAGCGTGACGACCATGTCGAATTTCGCACCTTCGTCCGAATGCAGCGTGCGCCAGTATTCGACGGCGCGATCCCAGTGCGGGCCGACCGGCGAGAGCGGGCGTCCCTTGACGTAATTGATCGTCGTGTCGTCGACGGCGACCATGCCGGCGCGCGCGCCCGCTTCGATCGCCATGTTGCAGATCGTCATACGGCCTTCCATCGACAGCGAGCGGATCGTCGAACCGCCGAATTCGATCGCATAACCGGTACCCCCGGCGGTGCCGATCTTGCCGATGATGGCCAGCACGATGTCCTTGGCAGTCACGCCGGTCGGCAGTGCGCCGTCGACCTGCACCAGCATGGATTTGGATTTCTTCTGCAGCAGCGTCTGCGTCGCCAGCACGTGCTCGACTTCGGAAGTGCCGATGCCGTGTGCCAGGCAGCCGAACGCGCCGTGCGTGGACGTGTGCGAATCGCCGCAAACCACCGTCATGCCCGGCAGCGTCGCGCCCTGCTCCGGGCCGATCACGTGGACGATGCCCTGGCGCTTGTCGCGCATGCTGAAGTAGGTCAGCTTGAATTCCTGCGCGTTGTGGTCGAGCGTCTCGACCTGCAGGCGCGATGTCGGATCGGCGATCCCCTGGTCGCGGCCGGAAGTCGGCACGTTGTGGTCGGCCGTCATCAGGTTGGCGGAACGGCGCCACGGCTGACGATGCGCCAGCTTCAGTCCCTCGAATGCCTGCGGACTGGTCACTTCGTGCAGCAGGTGACGATCGATGTAGAGAATCGTCGTGCCGTCGTCGGCAGTATCGACGACGTGCGCTTGCCAGAGTTTGTCGTAGAGAGTCTGAGCCATGTTTCGCTTGCTGTAGAGGCTGGCACTAGGCCGGGAAAGCTCTCGATTATGCCATATTTGCGCCCTGCCTGAATGAGCAAGGCTCGAGATTGCCAACGCGGCTGAACGCGTTTCGTTGACAAGATGGGGATGATTTCCGCCGTTACAACGCGGCGGAATCGACGGCAATTGTCACCGGGGCAGCGGCTATTTTTTTGCCTGTAGATAAAGTGGCATCACGCGCTGCGAATAATCGGTCAGGTCGCGGCTGCGGTCGGCGCTGGACGGGTGCGTGGACAGGAACTTGATCGGCTCGCTGCCGCCGACGCGGCCCATCTTCTGCCACAACGTCACGGCGGCACGCGGATCGTAGCCGGCACGGGCGGCCAGTTCGACGCCCATGCGATCGGCCTCGGTTTCGTGGCTGCGCGAGTTCGGCAGGCCGACCAGTCCCATGTAGGCGTATTGCGCGCCCTGCTGCCCCAGGTCGCCGAGGCCGAACAATGCCGAACCGACCGAAATCAGGCTGCCGGCCACCATCTGCTCGGACGCACGCTCACGCGCGTGTTCGCGTAGCGCGTGGGAAATCTCGTGGCCGATCACCGCAGCCAGTTCGTCATCGGTCGGCTTCACCTTGTCGATCAATCCCGTGTAGACCGCAATCTTCCCGCCAGGCATGCACCAGGCATTGACCTCGGACGACGACAACACGTTGACTTCCCATTTCCAGCTGCGCGCGTCCGCACGGAACACCGGCGTCTGCGCGATCAGCCGGTCAGCGATCCTGCGCACGCGTGCGACCTGCGCCGCATCGCGGTTCAATGCATTCTTCTTTTTCTCTTCGGCGATCAATGCCGTGTACTGCTTGGTGGCTGCCTGATCCAGTTCCTGCTCCGATACCAGCATGCGCTGCTGGCGATCGATGCCGACCGTACCGCCTTGCGTCGTCTGCACGGTTTCGCACGCTACCAGCGATAGTGCGCCGGCGATAACAGATGCGGAAATCAGGGTACGCAGGCCAAACGGTTTCATCTTCCTTCCTCCAGACATAAAGGCATAAAGAGACGTAAAGGCGCCGATGGCGCCGACCCGGCTCAGCGTGCGGCCGGAATCTTCGGCGTGGCGACAGAAACATCGCCGCATTGGGCGCGATGGCGTAATGCGTGATCCATCAGCACCAGCGCCAGCATTGCCTCGGCGATCGGCGTGGCGCGAATGCCGACGCAGGGATCGTGACGTCCCAGCGTTTCCACCGTAATCGGATGGCCGGCCTTGTCGATCGACTGGCGGCCGGTGCGAATACTGGAAGTCGGCTTGATGGCGATCGATGCCGTGATGTCCTGGCCGGTCGAAATGCCGCCGAGCACGCCGCCGGCATTGTTGCTGCCAAAACCTTGCGGCGTCAGTTCGTCGCCATGTTCGGTGCCCTTTTGCGCCACCGAGCGGAAACCCGCGCCGATTTCGACGCCCTTGACGGCATTGATGCCCATCAGCGCATAGGCGATGTCTGCATCCAGCTTGTCGAACAGCGGCTCGCCCAGGCCGATCGGTACATTCTGCGCCACCACGTCAATGCGCGCACCGCAGGAATCGCCGTCCTTGCGCAACTGGTCCATGTAGGCTTCCAGCTGCGGCAGGATGCTCGCGTTGGCCGCGAAGAACGGATTCTCCGGCACATGCTTCCAGTCCTCGAATGGAATCGCGATCTCGCCCAACTGGCTCATGCAGCCCTTGAACGTCGTGCCGTACTGTTCCTTCAGCCACTTCTTGGCGATTGCCGCCGCGCCGACGACAGGCGCAGTCAAACGCGCCGACGAACGGCCGCCACCGCGCGGATCACGGATGCCGTACTTGTGCCAATAGGTGTAATCGGCGTGGCCGGGACGGAAGGTATCGACGATGTTGCCGTAATCCTTGCTGCGCTGGTCCTCGTTGCGAATCAGCAGCGCAATCGGCGTGCCGGTGGTCTTGCCCTCGAATACGCCGGACAGGATTTCGACAGTATCCGACTCCTGGCGCTGCGTCACATGGCGCGACGTGCCCGGCTTGCGACGGTCCAGTTCTGGCTGAATGTCGGTTTCCGACAACACCATGCCAGGCGGACAACCATCGATCACGCAGCCGATTGCGGGGCCGTGCGATTCGCCGAATGTAGTAACGGTAAACAGTGTGCCTAGGGTATTGCCGGACATAATGGGACGCGAGGTTGACTTGGTAAAGTGGTCATTCTACCAGCGCAGCAGCCGACGTCGTTCCAATTCCATAGGGAAAAAGCATTGCCTGATGCCGGATCGGTGTGCAATATACGGTTTCCAAACGGGAACCCATAAGAATCGGAGACGGCACCCATGAGCAAGGCGGTCAGCCATCGCAAGGATGACCTTGTATTTCTGGAAGAAACGGTGCGCGGCTCCGGTGACAACAAGACTGAAACAAAAGATCTGCCATGGCAGATTCTGATCATCGACAACGATGCGGATGTCCATTCCGCAACGGCCTCTTCCCTCGATGGTATTGAGATACAAAACCGGCCGCTGGCATTCCTGCATGCCTATTCGGCACCGCAGGCCCACGAAATCCTGGCAGCGGAACCTCATATCGCAGTCATCCTGCTGGATGTCGCGATGGTGCAGCACGAAAGCCTGCAGTTGCTCCGTTACATCCGAGAGGATTTGCTCCGTACTGAAGTGCGCATCATCCTGCGCACCGGACAATTCGACCTCACACCGGAAATCGATGCCATCCTGCAGTACGACATCGACAACTACAAGACCAAATCCGAACTGACCCGCGTCAAGCTGTTCACCGTCGTCGCGGCTGCGCTCCGCTCCTACGAACAGATTCGCACGATCAACGCCAACAGCACCGGCCTGGACAACATCCTGCGCGCCAGCACCGAACTGATGGCGCAAACCACGCTCGAGGAATTCGCCACGAACGTCATCCGGCGCATCGGCAATCTGCTGAATCTGCCAGCCGACGGCCTGCTCTGCGTACAGGAAACGCTGCACGACAAGCAGACCGAACTGTTCGTCGTTGCGGCAACCGGCATCTACGGCAATCTGGTCAATCATCCGATTTCATCGTTCGACGATGCGCTCGTCGGCAATGCGCTGAGCCGCGCGCTGAGCGAAAGCCGTAACATTTATGGCCGCGATTTCGCCGCGCTGCATTTCACCGGTGACGCCGCACGTAACTTCGCCGCATTCATTCGCACCGAACGGCCGTTGAACGATATCGAGATCCGTTTGCTGGAAGTTTTCTGCAGCAACATCTCCGTCGGTCTTGCCAACCTGATGCTGGTCACACGGCTGCACAACTCGGCGTTCTACGATTCGCTGACCAAGCTTCCCAACCGCACGCGCCTGAAGGACATCATCGACGAAACGCTGGCCGCGGCGCGCAAGAACCGCTCGGTCAGCCGCCCCACCACGCTGGCGCTGATCGACATCGACCACTTCGCCGAAACCAATGACACGCTCGGCCACCAGTTCGGCGACCTGCTACTGTTGTCGGTCGCCACGCGCCTGCAGTCTCGACTGGGCGACCGCCTCATCGTCGCACGTGTGAGCGGCGACACCTTCGGTGTGCTCGGCGACGACAATCAGGTCAATCCAGACACCGTGCTCGCGCAATTCGAGAAACCCTTCAGCATCGATGGACAAGACGTCCAGCTGTCGGCTACCGTCGGCCTGGTCCGTCTGTCCGAACACGAGGGCCGCGGCGCCGAGGCATTGAAGAATGCGCACATCGCGCTGAAGCGTGCCAAGCTGCAGCAGCGCACCGGACACTTCTACTTCTCGCGCAGCATGGGCATCGACATCCGCGAACGCGTCAACATGATGCATGCGCTGCGCGCCGCCTTCGAAGAAAAGCAGTTGTACGTCGTCTACCAGCCGCAGATCGACATCGCCACCCGCACCCCGGTCGGCGCCGAGGCGCTACTACGCTGGCGCGACGATGACGGCACGATGATCTCGCCGGACCGTTTCATTCCGATCGCCGAATATTCGGGACTGATCATCGATCTCGGCGAATGGGTGCTGCGACAGGCGTGCCAGGAACTGGTGCGCATTCACCAGTTGGGGTTCACCGACTTCATGGTGTCGGTCAACGTATCGCAAGTGCAGTTCCGCCATCCGCATTTCCTTGCGATGCTGCGCCGCACGCTGCAGGAGACGCAGGCTCCCGCGCATTGCGTGGAACTGGAAATCACCGAATCGATGGCGATGGAAGAACCCGAAGCGCTGATCCGGCTGCTGGATCAGATCACGGCCACCGGTGTCAGCATCGCGATCGACGACTTCGGCACCGGCTTCTCATCGCTCAGCCATCTACAGAAGCTGAACGTGGACCGCCTGAAGATCGACCGCGCGTTCGTCACCGAAATCACCGAATCCGCACGCGGCAGCAGCATCGCCGAAGCGATCATCCAGCTCGGCCGCAATCTGGATCTGGACGTCGTCGCGGAAGGTGTGGAAGACGAACGTCAGGCCGAAATTCTTGCCGAACTCGGCTGTTCGGTCGGGCAAGGCTATCTGTTCGCCAAACCGCTGACTTCCGACGTACTGCACGACTGGCTGCACGAATATACGAGTCGGCACTAGGCACTAAATTGCACGGCCTTCCGCCGCTCACCTGAGTCTGGCGCAATAACGACGACAAGCAACGGGCAAGGTCAGCGACGTCCTGTCATCCACGCCACAAAACGCGTCACGAATTCCGGCATCGTCGAGAAGATCACGATGGCAACCACCGCATTCAGCAGGGCCGTCACCAGGAATATCTGCGGAATCGTCATGCCGGCACGCAGCAGCAGCATCGCCAGCAATGCCGCCACCACCATGAACAGGGCATTCAGGATATTCATGCCGGCGATCGTGCGCGAAATATGCGTGGGATCGCAACGTGTCTGGATCAAGGCGAATAGCGGCACGATGTAGAAACCGCCGAATGTGCCGATCAGCAGACAATCGAATACGATGCGCCAACTGCCTGTCTGCTGCAGAAAGCCGCCGATGTCGACCAGCATGGTATTCGTATAGCTGTCGCTGGCCAGATACAGGTCAAATCCGAACAAAGTCAGCCCCAGCGCACCCAGCGGCACCAGGCCGATTTCCACACGCCTGCCGGAGAGGCGTTCGCACAGCAGCGAACCGGCGCCGATGCCGAGCGAGAAGATCGTCAGCAGCAGCACGAAAATGCCGTAGTCGCCATGCAACCATTCCTTCGCATATAACGGGAACTGGGCCAGCACGATGGCGCCGTAGAACCAGAACCATGAATTGGCCAGCATCGCGGTAAACACCGGTCGATTGCGCATCGAGAAGCGGATGTTGCGCACTGTCTCCGCCGCAATGTTCCAGTCGACCCGCAATTCCGGTGCAGGAGCAGGCGAATACGGCATCGCGCGGCCGGCGATCCAGCCAGCAACCGCAACCACGATCGTGCCGACGGCCACGAGTTCGATGCCCCATGGTTTCTGCGATACCAGCATGGCGCCCAGCACCTGTCCCAACAGGATGCCGACGAAGGTTCCCATTTGCACCATGCCGTTGCCGCCCACCAGTTCATCGACGTGCAGCTTCTGCGGCAGATACGCATGCTTGATCGGGCCGAACAGCGTCGAATGCAATCCCATGCCGGCGACCGCTGCGATCAGCAGCCACAAATCGTGGTGCAACCAGCCAAAGGCAGCAACCAGCATGATCGCGATCTCCAGCAGCTTGATACGCCGCACCATGCCCGCTTTCTCGAACTTGTCGGCAAGCTGCCCGGCCAGCGCGGAAAACAGCACGAATGGCAGGATGAATAGGCCTGGAATCAGGTTGTTGAGGAAGCCGCGATCCAGCGTGGTCCAATCCATCGCCTCGAACGTCAGCACGGTTAGCAAGGCCGTCTTGAAGACGTTGTCGTTGAAGGCGCCAAGAAATTGCGCCCAGAAGAACGGCGCGAAGCGGCGCTGCGCGAGCAGCGAAAACTGATTGGGTTTGCGCATCTTGGAATCGGGAAAACACCCGGAACAATCGAAAAAGATGGGAAGCGATCGGCAGAAGCGAAACAGATGTACTGCTTTCAGTTCACGTCCTGCTTCGCTTTCGGCTCACCGGATTGTACGTGATGCGTTGCGGATAGTGACGCTGATGCCAGCGAATGCAAATGGGGAAGCGGGATATCGATGCCTCAAACAAAAAACCGTTCGCGCACCTGTGATGATGCGCGAACGGTTTTTCTTTCCGAGAAAATCCTATTCGTCAGGCTTCTCTCTCGTCGGCGACTGCAGGCCAATCCTGGATATAGGATTTCAGCATCTTGTTCTCGAAACTCTGCGCTTCCAGCACCGCCTTTGCGACGTCGTAAAACGACATCACGCCGACCAGTATCTTGCCGTCCAGTACCGGCACATAACGCGCATGTTTTTCCAGCATCAGCCGTCGTACTTCGTTGATATCGGTGTCGGAAGAAATGGTGATCGGGCTCCTGTGCATGTGATCGCGCACGGTACCGCCACCGACAGAACCGCCATTTGCATGCACGGCCGCCATCACTTCACGAAACGACAGCATGCCGATCAGGTTGCCGCCCTCCATGACAACCAGCGAACCGATGTCCTTTTCCGCCATGGCATTGACGGCGTCGAGCATCGGGCTGTCCGGCGTCACAGTGAAAAGGATGTTTCCCTTTACCTTCAGTATTTCGGATACTTTCATGGCCCCGTCCTCGCAAGTTATGGTTGTACTTCGACTCTGGACGATTCCAATGTAGCCCAAGCAGGACGAAAAATCCACAGCGGCGGCGCGATGTAAGTTATGCGTCAGGAACATTGCACTTCGCAGCTCCCTTCACCACTTCCGACATCGTTTCGTTCGGTACTCCCGGCAAGACAATCCATCCGCAACAGGCGGCCACGAAATAACTGCACGGCAGCGCGCACGGCTTGCATTCCTCCGTCTTGCAGACTAGTCTGAAACGAGCACCGTAGCGGGAGACCCACCATGGCTGTCATCGCACACAAGAATCATCCGACGTTCGCCGCGTTCTATGCCGATTATCTGACAGGACACACGGACCGTACGTCGCGCGAACTGCATTTCTTCGGCTCAACGCTGGCGATCTTTTTCCTGATCGCGTTGATGCTGACAGGCAATATGACATGGCTGCTGGCAGCCGCATTGTCGTTCTACGGCTTCGCATGGATCGGCCATCTGATGTTCGAAAAGAACAAGCCGGCCTCGTGGCGCCAACCCTTCTATTCGTTCGCCGCCGCCTGGCTGATGTACTGGCAATTGTTGACGGGGCAAATTTCCTTCTAGTTCGGCATTGCTGCCGGCGCAGGATGGGAAAAATGCGCTTCCAGCGTCTGCTGCAATCCCTGCTCGACGGCGCCCTCCACCTGCTTCGCCAGTTCGGCATTGCCTGACGCATCGAAGACGAACATCCGGTAGACGTCTGCCAGTGTCAGGCTGGCCGGATTTGCCACCAGTATCCAGCTGTCCAGCCCGTCAACGATGCGCTTGCCCCATTGCATGCGGCGCGGGCCATCGGCCTTGATGCGCGCTACCCAGCCGGCATCCAGCATCTTCTGCAACAACGTTTCCGCTTCGTCGAAGCCGAGCCGCGTGCATTGGCGGATATCCGCCATTTCGACCAGTGCCAGTCGCGACTGCCGTGCCCCGTACAGCACTTTCAGCAGCGCCATCGCATCGACGAAGGCGCTTCCCGGCTGCGGCACATGCCACCAGCGTTCGTACTTGACGATAGGCAGCGCCGCAGTCAGCACAGCGCCGCTCAGCGTGATCAGCCAACCCAGATAGAGCCAGACGAGGAAGATCGGAAATGCCGCCACCGCGCCATAGATCACCGTGTAGGTCGGCACCTTCACGATGAACACTGCAAACAGCCGCTTGATGATCTCGAACGCCAGCGCCGCCAGCAGGCCGCCGCACAAGGCATCGCGCCATTCGACCAGCCGGTTCGGCACGACGACGTACAGCGACGTAAATGCCACCGTCGTCAGCAGAATGGAAACCGACGAATAGAAGATCGCGCCGAGAAAAGGCACATGTTTGACCGCGCCGTTCGTTGCTGAAAACAGGTAGGACGTCAGCGTGATGGATGCGCCGATCAGCAACGGCCCCAGCGTGACGATCGCCCAGTAGACGAGGATGCGCTGCGCGATCGGCCGTTTCGTCTTCACGCGCCAGATCTGGTTGAACACGCGATCGATCATCAGCATCATCGCCACTGCCGTCACGATCAATGCCACCGCGCCGAAAGCCGATAGCCGTGTCGCCTTGCTTGAGAACTGTGTCAGATAACCGAGAATGGTATTGGCGATCCCCTTCGGCATCAGGTTCTGCACAAAGTACGCTTCCAGCGATGCGCGGAAGGTATTGAACAGCGGGAAGGTCGTGAAGATCGCCAGCGCGATCGTCAGGATCGGCACCAGCGCCAGCACCGTCGTGAATGTCAGGCTGCCGGCCACTTGAGGCAAGCGCTCTTCGTCGAGCCGGCGTGCGGCGAACCGGAATAGGTCGCGCACCTGCGGCCATGTCAGGTCGCGCGCGAAAGTAAATCGATGCTTCATGCGTCGTCTGTTCAGATGCCATCGAATTGCCATCGCTATCGCCGATGCCGTCGATGGTTGCAGAACAGAATGAGTTGTCTATAAAGCATCCTATAATACCAAGCATGCACGCATCCACACTCCCCATTCTCGTTCTTTATTATTCACGCCACGGCGCCACGCGCCAATTGGCCGAACTGATCGGCCAGGGCATCGACAGCGTCGCCGGCTGCGAAGCGCGATTGCGCACGGTGCCGGCCGTTTCTACCGTTACCGAAGCGACCGAACCGGCAATTCCCGCTGAAGGCGCGCCCTATGTCGAACTGCGCGATCTGGAAGAATGCGCGGCGCTGGCGCTGGGTTCGCCGACCCGCTTCGGCAACATGGCCGCCGCGATGAAATACTTCTGGGACGGCACCACCTCACAATGGCTGGCCGGTGCACTGTCTGGCAAACCCGCTTGCGTCTTCACCTCCACCGGCAGCCTGCACGGCGGCCAGGAGTCGACGCTGCTGTCGATGATGCTGCCGTTGCTGCATCACGGCATGCTGCTGGTCGGTCTGCCGTACACGGAAGCAGAACTGATGACCACCTCCAGCGGCGGTACGCCTTACGGCGCTTCGCACTGGGCCGGCGTCAACGGCAACCATCCGATTTCGACCGAAACGCGCACGCTGACCATCGCGCTTGGCCGGCGGCTGGCGCAAACTGCCGTCAAGTTGCAGAAGACTTGAGGAAGGCGTGAGGCCGGCATGAATGCGCAACACCAGAAATTCTTCCACGTCGGCGCCATCGCCAGTCTGATCGCGCTGATTCTGCTGTGTATCGCGTGGGAAATGCTGCTGGCGCCGCTGCGTCCGGGCGGCTCATGGCTGGTGCTGAAAGTCATTCCGTTGCTGCTGCCGTTGCGCGGCATTCTCAAACGAGATCTGTACACGATGCAATGGTCGTCGATGCTGATCCTGCTGTATTTCGGCGAAGGTCTGGTGCGCGGCGCCAGCGATCCGGGCCCGTCGGCCATGCTCGGCTGGATCGAGGTAGCGCTGGCGCTGGTCTTCTTCGCCTGTCTGCTCTGCTATCTGCGCCCCTACAAGAAAGCTGCCAAGGCATTGACGAAACAGGCGCTGAAAAAGGCCGCCGAATGACCGATTTCGTCGCCGCCTGCCGCCGCGCGATCGGCGCGCGACACGTGCTGACGGAAGAAGCGGATACCGCTCCCTACCTGCTCGACCGGCGCGGCCGTTTCACCGGCACCGCTTGCGCTGTCGTGCGCCCTGCATCGACGGAAGAAGTCGCCGCCATCGTCCGGCTCTGCAACGAATTCAACATCCCCATCGTGCCGCAAGGCGGCAATACCGGCCTCGTGCTCGGCGGCATTCCGGACCGCAGCGGCCAGGCCGTCGTCCTGTCACTGCAGCGAATGGATTCCATTCGCACCATCGATACCGTCAACAACACGATGACCGTCGAGGCCGGCTGCATCCTGCAGCGCGTGCAACAGGCCGCCGCCGAGGCACAACGGCTGTTTCCGCTGTCGCTGGCAGCCGAAGGCAGCTGCACGATAGGCGGCAACCTGTCGTCGAACGCTGGCGGCACGGCGGTTCTCCGCTACGGCAATAGCCGGGAGCTTTGCCTGGGGCTGGAAGTCGTCACGCCGCACGGCGAGATCTGGAACGGATTGCGCGGCCTGCGCAAGGACAATACCGGCTACGATCTGCGCGATCTCTATATTGGGGCAGAAGGCACGTTGGGCATCATCACCGCCGCGGTGCTGAAACTGTTCCCGCAGCCCAAGGCACAACGTACCGCGCTGGCGGCATTGCATTCGCCGGCAGACGCACTGCGCCTGTTGACACTGACGCAGCGGCAATGCGATGCGGCACTGACCGGCTTCGAGCTGATGTCCGGCTTCTGCCTGGCACTGGTTGTCCGGCATTTTCCACAGACTTCCCTGCCGTTTGCCACGCCGCATCCCTACTATGCGCTACTCGAACTGTCCGACCATGAATCGGAAACGCATGCCGCAGAACTGCTCGATGGCGCGCTCGGCGAAGCACATGCGCAAGGCATCGTCCGCGACGCCGTCGCTGCCCTCTCGCTGACGCAATCGCAGCAATTATGGGCACTACGCGAACGCATCCCGCTGGCGCAGGCGGCAGAGGGACGCAACGTCAAGCACGACGTCTCGCTGCCGATCTCGCACATCGCCGATTTCATCGATGCTACCTACGCCGAACTGCAGCAGTCGTATCCCGGCCTGCGCCCGGTGATCTTCGGCCATCTCGGCGACGGCAATCTACATTACAACATTGCACAGCCCATTAGTGAAGACGATACCTGGCTGCTGCCGCATCAGGACGCCATCACCCGCATCGTGCATGACAGCGTGCACCGCTTCGGCGGCTCGATCTCCGCCGAGCACGGACTGGGTGCGATGAAGCGCGAGGAAATCCTGCGTTACAAGTCGCCGGTCGAAATGCAGCTGATGCGCACCATCAAACAGGCGCTCGATCCCCGCAACCTGATGAATCCGAGCAAGGTCGTCTGATTCGATTTTTCAACTCTCCGCGAGACCACGATGCATCACTCTCTGCTTCTGCTTGCGTTCTTTACCATCTCGTTACTCACCTTTTCCCCGCCTGCGCTGGCAATCTACAAGTGCGAATCCGGCGACCGCGTCGTCTACAGCGACACGCCGTGCCGCAGCGGCAAGACGACCACGCTCGACATCGATGCGGGGCCGATCGGCGATCCCGAGGCTGCGCTACAGCGCACCGAGCAGGACAAACAAGAACTGCAGCGGCTGGAAAACGCGCGGCAGAAAGAGCAAGCCGCCGATGAACGTGCATACCGCAAACACCAAAAGGCGCAAGCCTCGAAAAAGAAGAAATGCGACAACCTGGCGCTGCGTCGCAAATGGGCCGAAGAAGATGCCGCCCATGCCCATCCAAAATCGTCCGAGCGCGCACGTCGCACAGCGAAACGCGCGGCCGAAAAACATGAACTGGAATGCGCAATCTGATTCACGCGCAACGGAATAAACTTTTCTGCCAGGCAGCATGCGGCCGCTTATGACTGTTTATGACCGCTTCTGACCGATTGCAGCCGTTTGTAAAACGCCGGTCACATGCCGCTGTTATTCTGGCCGCCGGCTCTGTGAAGGAGCTCCCCTGGCGGCACAGTCCCGCCCTACCGGGGCTGGCGGTCGGGAAACATACCAGCACCAGATTCGCAAACGGCGTCCGCAAAAAAGCGATGGTCGGCCGCACCTTGCATCGTCGCATGCAATATCGTCGCGCAGATGATATAAATATCGCTCGTCAAAGCCGTGCCGGGTTATCGGCGGTCCGCGATGCCCGGTTATTTTCTTGAACCTTCCAGTAAGGAGATATTCATGAAAGAAATCGCAGAATTCCGCGTCAAAAGCCCGAGCGGCAAGGAAATCATCCTGGAACAGGATGGCAAGGGCGTTACCTATCTCGATTACGGTTCGATCAAGCTGCCGCGCGACTTCACCGGCTTTCGCATCAAGGACACCGATCGCATCGCGGAAGATCTGGGCAACGGCAAGTTCAAGCTGAAGGGAGACGGCGAAGTCTATACTCGCCTCTGATCCCTGACGGCGAAACGCAACCTTTCGCTCTCACGACGGCAATCCCGATGCAGATCGGGGTTGCCGTTTGTCTTTGTGTGCGACTTTGCACGTCTCTCTTCTCCCATTTTCGTCATTCCCGGCCATCTTCTTTTTCGTCCTCGAACGATAGAATCTTCCTAGTTTCATCATCACTTTTTCCAAACGCCGCAGCGCAAAACCCGGTGCTAGAATCGTTCGGCAATATGGATTCCCGATTGGATTCCCAGTCTCTCGATCACCCACTTGAAGGAGCAAGGCATGTCCAAGAAAAAACTGACCACCGTTGCCGGCGCCCCGGTCCCCGATAACCAGAATGTATTGACCGCGGGCCCGCGCGGACCGCAGCTCCTGCAGGATGTCTGGTTCCTCGAAAAGCTGGCTCACTTCGATCGCGAGGTTATTCCGGAGCGACGCATGCACGCGAAAGGCTCCGCCGCCTACGGCACTTTCACCGTCACCAACGACATCACCAAATACACGAAAGCGAAACTGTTTTCGCAGATCGGCAAGAAGACCGACCTGTTCCTGCGCTTTTCCACCGTTGCAGGCGAACGCGGCGCGGCCGATGCGGAACGTGACATCCGCGGCTTTGCCGTCAAGTTCTATACCGAGGAAGGCAACTGGGATCTGGTCGGCAACAATACGCCGGTCTTCTTCTTCCGCGATCCGCTGAAATTCCCCGACCTGAACCATGCCGTCAAACGCGATCCACGCACCAACATGCGCAGCGCGAAAAACAACTGGGATTTCTGGACTTCGCTGCCGGAAGCGCTGCATCAGGTGACCATCGTCATGAGCGATCGCGGCATTCCGGCCTCGTACCGCCACATGCACGGCTTCGGCTCGCACACCTTCAGCTTCATCAATGCGAAGAACGAACGCTTCTGGGTCAAGTTCCACTTCCGCACGCACCAGGGCATCAAGAATCTGACCGATGCCGAAGCGAGCGAACTGGTCGGACGCGATCGCGAAAGCGCGCAGCGCGATCTGTACGATTCGATCGAGAAGAAGGATTTCCCGCGCTGGACGATGTCGGTGCAGATCATGCCGGAACTCGATGCGGAGAAAGTGCCCTACCATCCGTTCGACCTGACGAAAGTCTGGCCGAAAAAGAACTATCCGCTGATCGAGGTCGGCGTGCTGGAATTGAACCGCAATCCGGACAACTACTTCGCCGAAGTCGAACAGGCTTCATTCAATCCGGCCACCATCGTTCCCGGCATCAGTTTCTCGCCAGACCGCATGCTGCAGGGTCGTCTGTTCTCGTATGGCGATGCGGCGCGCTACCGCCTCGGCGTCAACCATCACCAGATTCCGGTCAATGCGCCGAAATGCCCGTTCCACTCTTTCCATCGCGACGGCGCAATGCGGGTGGACGGCAATCACGGCAGTCTGCTGCACTACGAGCCGAACAGCTACGGCGAATGGCAGGAGCAGCCGGATTTCCGCGAACCGCCGCTGAAGCTGAACGGGGCAGCCGACCGTTTCGATTTCCGCAAGGATGACGACGATTACTTCTCGCAACCGCGTGCGCTATTCAAGTTGATGACGCCGGCGCAGCAGCAGGCGCTGTTCGACAACACGGCACGCGCAATGGGCGATGCACCAAAGGAAATCAAGCAACGCCACATCGACAACTGCACGAAATGCGATCCGGCCTATGGTGCCGGCGTAAAGAAAGCGCTCGGCATGTAAGCGGTATTCGTACTGCATTGCGCAGTACATTCGGCGCAACAAAAAAGCCGGGCACATCGCCCGGCTTTTTTCATGCATGGCCCGTTCAGGCCTTGACGACGCGTACCGACAAATCCGGCAGGCCGTCGATATGTCCCGTCATCACATCGCCCGGAACAACCGGGCCGACGTTCTCCGGCGTGCCGGAGAAGATGATGTCGCCCGGCATCAGCTCGAAGGCCTTCGACAGATTGCTGACCTGTTCGGCAACCGACCAGATCATGTTCTTCAGATCTGAGCTTTGCTTGACCTGACCGTTGACCTTCAGCCAGATCTTGCCTTCGGTGAAGTTGCCCACCTTGGAAGCCGGATGGATCGGGCCGATCGGCGCGGCATGGTCGAAGCTTTTGCCGATTTCCCACGGCTTCTGTTCTTTCTTCATCGCACCTTGCAGATCGCGCCGCGTCATGTCCAGGCCGACCGCATAGCCGTAGACGTGCTGCAGTGCACTTTCGACCGGAATGTTCTTGCCGCCCTTGCCGATGGCCGCCACCAGTTCGATCTCGTAATGGTAGTTCTTCGTGAGTGTCGGATATGGGTGATCGATGGTCGTGCCGATCGGATCGTACTGGATCGCGTCGCTCGGTTTCTGAAAGAAAAACGGCGGCTCGCGCGTCGGATCGGAGCCCATCTCGCGTGCATGCGCCGCATAGTTGCGGCCGATGCAGTAGATACGACGAATCGGGAAGACATCACTGGTGCCGACGATAGGAAGCGTCGGTTGTTTCACGTCAAAAATGGTTTTCTCCTTGTTTGCCGCATTGATCGGCATCGCACAGCCGGTAACGGCACCTGCCGCCATCAGGCCGGCTGTCTGAAGGACGCCGCGTCGGTTCATGTCTGTCATGTTGTCTCCTGGCTCCGAGTGGTTTATTGGTTGTGCATGGTGGACAGGTCATCCGGCCGTGCGTTGCCATATATACACGCTCTGTATTGCCAGGCAATTGAAAATTATTGCACGGCCAGCCAGTCCTTGGCATCAGACAAATCAGGAATGAACGTCCAAGCCACGTTCAAAGTCGGAGACTGCATTCCTGCCGAAAAGAGATGAAACGGACTGACCATCCTGCGCTTCTATCGGGCAGATCAATGGACCTTCCTGCAGGAGAAATAAAATGGGAAAGAGGATGAAGAAGATTGGCCTGCCCAGCAGGAGTCGAACCTGCGACCTACGGCTTAGAAGGCCGTTGCTCTATCCAGCTGAGCTATGGGCAGAATGTGCAGCTACGCTGCGCCGGCACGCGGCAAGGCGTTGCATTATGCCCTGTTTGATGTGGCGTTTCAATGTTGCAAGACGGGCGGGATCGCCGCCTTCATAAGCCGCCTCGCGGCGGCCCTTATCTTTTTAATCCGTCGACCATGACATAGCCACGTGCAAAACCGGCCGCGAGCGCCGCGCTTTGCGAGGCGTAATCCGCGTCGTCTCCCGATTCCGCCACCAACTCGCTCTCCGCCGTAGCGTCGACGCCGGGTTCGCAAATGCGTACCGTATAGTCCCATCCCTGCGCCGCCTTCTCCTTTTGCAGGGTCGTCACATGGACTTCCATGCCCTTGTACAACTCGGTACTCCAGTTCAATTGCTTGTCCATGGCTTTCCTTGTTCTGGGAGGTTTTCCGGTTGGGGAGAAGGCACCGGCTCATCCTGCGGAACCGGATGTTCCCCCGGCAATGGATCCTCAGGTGGTTCCGGCGTAGGTGCGCGATGCAAATGCATCGCATGTGCCGACAATCGCCCCCCTATCGGGCAAAACGGCGCCGGCTCTGCGTACCCTGTGTACATAGCAATCATGAGAGATGCTCCCTCGATCAAATCCTCGATCCTGAAAGACATACAAGCGCGCCGATGAGTTCCGGCAACTGCATGCGCCGGCACGATTTTCCTACATGGCGATGTCATATTATCCGATAGGCATCCTGTCGCGGTCTTTTTAAGATCGGCGCATGACCCACCCACGTAGAGGAGTATTCATGCCGAATCAAGATAACCCAAGCGACAAGGCCGGCAGCAAGGAGAAGAAGCAGGAACGCATTTCCGCCAGCAAAAACAGGCAGGAGGAGAAAGGCAAGGCGGTCGACCAGAACGACTATATCGATACGGAATCGGAATTTTCCGTCATCGAGTCGTTACGCGAAAAACGCTGACTGTTTTCAGAGAATACCGGACTATCACTGGACTATTCCCTTCCTATCGCGGCAAATTCCTGCCGCGATTTTTCTGTCATTTCTAGACTATCGGAGCCGTGGAACAGGTTGCACAGGACATTACTTGATAATCGTCAGGACGTCGCCGTTTGACGTCTTGAACCGGTTCGGATCGATGGGATCCTGTTCAAGATATTCCGCATCGTCGGTGACATAGCATTCGCTTCCGGGCCGAAAATCCGTCGGCATCAACTTGATGACCGTACAGAGCGCGCCGGTGGTCTGGTTTCGAAATTCGCCGACGATGAAGGTGCTCGACATAATGAAGAAAGCAATCGCTGTGGAGGAGACGCGATTACATAGCAGCGCATACATTGTCACAATCCCATGAATATGGCGATTGCTTGCAGAAACCGGCGAATGCATGCCTGACAGAAATGACAAAACGAAAAGGGGCTGGAAGATTTCTCTTCCAGCCCCTTGATTGTCTTTATGGTCGGAGTACTAGGATTCGAACCTAGGACCCTCTGCTCCCAAAGCAGATGCGCTACCGGGCTGCGCTACACTCCGAACAAGAACGAAATTCTACCTCATTTTGGCGCTTGCGGCAATGCACAAGTTTTTTATCTTGTCGCCTTCAGGCCGCGGCAGGTTCCAGCGTGGAAGCAATCCGTTTTGCCATTTTTTCGGCAACATGCGCATCTCTCGCCTCCACCATTACCCGGATCAGGGGCTCCGTTCCTGATGCACGGATCAGCACGCGTCCTGATTCGCCCAATTCCTGCTCAACTGCCTCTTTCTCGGCAAGCAGTGCCGGATTCTTTTTCCAGTCAAAACCCGGGGTGACGCGCACATTGATCAGCGTCTGCGGGAACATAGCGATATCTGCAGTCAACTGAGCCAGGCTCTTGCCGCTACGTTTCAACGCAGACAGTATCTGCAGCGCGGAAATGATGCCATCGCCTGTCGTATGCTTGTCCAGGCAAAGCATGTGCCCCGATCCTTCGCCACCCAGCAGCCAGCCACGCTCCTGCAATGCCTCCAGCACATAACGATCGCCGACATTGGCGCGGACGAAGTCGACCCCCATTTTCCTGAAAGCGACTTCCAGCGCCATATTGGTCATCAACGTGCCGACCGCACCATCGACCGCATGCACGTTCATGCGGTCCCGCACCATGATGTAGAGCAATTCGTCGCCGTTATAGATGCGTCCGTCGGCATCGACAACCAGCAGGCGATCCGCATCACCATCCAGCGCAATGCCGAGATCGGCACGATGCGCGCGTACGGCTTCCGATAGCGCGGCAGGCGCCGTCGCACCGACCTTGTCGTTGATGTTGAACCCGTTCGGCTGATTGCCGATGGCGACCACTTCCGCGCCCAGTTCGTGGAACACGTCCGGCGCGATATGGTAAGCCGCGCCATGCGCGCAATCGACCACCATCTTCAGGCCGCGCAGGTCGAGCTCATTCGGGAAGGTGCTTTTACAGAATTCAATATAGCGGCCGCGCGCGTCGTCCAGGCGCTTTGCCCTGCCCAGCTTCTCCGAAGCTACGCACTGCATGGGCGTATCGAGTGCTGCCTCGATTTCCAGTTCGACCGCGTCCGGCAACTTGTTGCCTGAGGCGGAGAAGAATTTGATGCCGTTGTCTTCATAGGGATTGTGCGAAGCGGAGATCACGACGCCAGCCGCCAGACGCAAGGCACGCGTCAGATAAGCGATGGCAGGTGTCGGCATGGGGCCGGCCAGCATCACATCGACGCCGGCTGCGGCGAATCCCGCTTCCAGCGCCGCCTCCAGCATGTAGCCCGAAATACGCGTGTCCTTGCCGATCAGCACAACCGGCCGGCTGCCGGCGGATTCCGCTTTTGCCAGCACGCTGCCGGCCGCATAACCGAGTCGCATCACGAAATCCGGAGTGATCGGTGCGCTTCCCACGCGTCCACGTACGCCATCGGTGCCGAAATATTTACGTGTCATTTCCGCTCTCTTCTTTTCGTTTTTCTTTATCAGGCCAAAGCCTGCCAAACCTTCAACGCATCTACGGTTTCCGCCACATCGTGCACGCGCACGATACGCGCACCGTGCATGACTGCCGCCAGTGCGCCCGCGAGACTGCCGGCCATCCGCTGTTCGACGGGTCTGCCGGTCAATGCGCCTATCATCGATTTGCGCGACAAACCGGCCAGCAGCGGGAAACCCAGATCATCCTGCAAAGTACCGATATTCTTCAGCAGCATTGCATTGTGTTCAAGCGTCTTGCCGAAACCCAAGCCGGGATCGATGCACAGTCGCTGCGGTGCAATGCCGGACTGCTGCATCAGACTCGTCCGGTCGGCCAAAAATTCCCTGACTTCTGCGCAGACGTCGGCATATTCCGGATGCAGCTGCATCGTCTGCGGCTCGCCCTGCATATGCATCACGCACAGCGCGCAATCTGCATCCCGCACCGCCTGCAGTGCGCCTTCGGCCCGGAAACCGTTGATGTCGTTGATCATGTCGGCACCAGCGGCAATCGCCTCGCGCATCACTTCCGGCTTGTAGGTGTCGATGGACAATGCCTTGCCGCAATCGCGCAACGCGAAAATCAGCGGCATCACGCGATCCAGTTCCTGCTGCAACGATACGGGTGCTGCGCCCGGCCTGCTGGATTCGCCGCCGATATCGATGATGTCGACGCCGGCCGCGATCATTTCTTCCGCATGCGACAGCGAAGCATCCAGCGTCGCATAGCGGCCGCCATCGGAAAACGAATCCGGCGTGACATTCAACACGCCCATGACCAGCGGCCTGGCCGCCGCATCGACAGGAAAGCGGTAACGGCCGCATTGCAGATGAGAGAAAAGCATTCGGGATATGAAATACGGAGGCAAACACCGGTACAAACAAAAGGGGGCGAGGATCACTCCTCACCCCGTATTTGGATGCCGCTCAGCAATGCTTCACGACAAACGCCATCGGATCAGCCAATCAGGCAGGTGCCGTCGCCGGCTCCACACCATCGGACGGATTGTCCGGCGTCGTGTTCTTGGTCGGCTGACCGGCTTTCGGCGGACGCGGATCGCGGCCTTCCATGATGTCGTTGATCTGGTCGGAATCGATGGTTTCCCAGTCGAGCAGCGCCTTGGCCATTACTTCGACCTTGTCGCGATTGTCTTCCAGCAGTTTGCGCGCCAGCGTGTATTGCGTATCCAGGATGGTACGGATTTCCTGGTCTACCTTCTGCTGGGTTGCTTCCGATACCGTCTTCGACGACATGCGGCCGAAGTAGGCATCCTGCTCCGTATCTTCGTAGACCATTGTGCCCAAGGTCTCCGACATGCCGTAACGAGTCACCATTGCGCGTGCCAGTTTCGTTGCACGCTCGAAGTCGTTCGATGCGCCGGTGGACATCTGGTGCATGAAGATCTCCTCGGCAATACGGCCGCCGAACAGGATGGAGATTTCTTCCAGCATCTTGTCCTTGTACATGTTTACGCGATCATGCTCCGGCAATTGCCAGGTCAGGCCCAGCGCAAAGCCGCGCGGCATGATCGTGACCTTGTGCACAGGATCGGCCTTCGGTAGCAGCTTGGCGACAACCGCGTGGCCCGATTCATGGTACGCGGTGTTGCGGCGCTCTTCTTCGCGCATGACAGCGGACTTGCGCTCCGGACCCATGATGATCTTGTCCTTGGCATCTTCGAAGTCCTGCATCTCGACCAGACGCTTGTTGCGACGTGCGGCGAACAATGCAGCCTCGTTGACGAGGTTGGCCAGATCGGCACCAGAGAAGCCCGGCGTGCCGCGTGCCAGAATGCCAGCCTGCACGTCGGACGCAATCGGCACCTTGCGCATGTGAACATTCAAGATTTGCTCGCGGCCACGGATGTCCGGCAGGCCGACGATGACCTGACGGTCGAAACGGCCCGGACGCAGCAGCGCCTTGTCCAGCACGTCGGCACGGTTGGTTGCGGCGATCACGATGACACCGGAATTCGGCTCGAAACCGTCCATCTCGACCAGCATCTGGTTCAGGGTCTGCTCACGCTCGTCGTTACCACCGCCCATACCGGCACCGCGATGACGGCCGACCGCATCGATCTCGTCGATGAAGATGATGCAAGGCGAATGCTTCTTCGCATTCTCGAACATGTCACGCACGCGGGATGCGCCAACGCCGACGAACATCTCGACGAAATCCGAACCCGAGATCGTGAAGAAAGGTACCTTGGCTTCGCCTGCGATCGCACGCGCCAGCAAGGTTTTACCGGTACCCGGAGGGCCAACCATCAGCACGCCGCGCGGAATACGGCCACCCAGCTTCTGGAAGCGCGACGGATCGCGCAGGAATTCAACCAGCTCGCCGACTTCTTCCTTGGCTTCGTCGCAGCCGGCGACGTCAGCGAAGGTCACGGCATTCTGCGTTTCATCCAGCATGCGCGCCTTGGACTTGCCGAACGAGAACGCCCCGCCCTTGCCACCGCCCTGCATCTGTCGCATGAAGAAAACCCAGACGCCGATCAGTAACAGCATCGGGAACCAGGAAATGAATATCTGCGACAGGAAGGATTGTTCTTCCGGCTGCTTGACGTCGAACTTGACGCCGTTGTTGATCAGGTCGCCGATCAGGCCGCGATCCAGATAGGTGATGGCAGACTTGATCTTCTTGCCGTCGGTCGTAGTCGCGACGATGACGCGGTCTTCGATCGTGGCTTCGCGAATGCGCTTGGCTTTGACTTCATCGAGGAAATCGGAATACGGAATCGGTGTCGCTGCGCCGGCTGCCGTACGGCCGTCGAACTGCTTGAACACCGTGAAAAGGACCATGCCGATGACCACCCAGATGGCGGCCTTGGAAAACATGTTGTTCACTAGGACTCCTCGACGCCAGACGCGCCTTTTACTTGGAAATGTAGATCGATTCTACTCGTAAACACCGGGACGTGCAGTATCCGGTATGGGGACAATTCACCCTGAAACAAGGCTGCAAATGTTGTCAAAGCGGATTTTTCAGCGTTTTCCCGAGCAAAAACACTTCCGACGACTTGTCGCGGCTGGCTTTGGGCTTTTTCTGCGTGACGGTTTTGAATTCCTGACGGAATTTTTCCACCAGATAATTGTATCCGGAGCCGTTGAAACACTTAACCAGCAGCGAGCCGGACGGCTTCATGTGATGCTGCGCGAAATCCACCGCCAGATCGATAATATCCTGCACGCGGGCCGCATCAGCTACGGCAATGCCGGACAAATTGGGCGCCATATCCGATAGCACCAGATCAACTTTCTGGCCTTGCAACACCTCTTCCAGCTGCTCCAGGACATCCTGTTCGCGAAAGTCGCCGAGAATGAAATGCACATCGGCGATCGGCTCCATCGGCAGCATGTCCAGCCCGATGATCGTGCCGTTGATGCCGCCGCCAGCCGCACCGGCCAGCTTGTTGCGCGCGTACTGCGACCAGCTTCCCGGCGTACAGCCCAGATCGACGATGATCTGCCCGGGCTTAATCAGCTTTTCGTCCTCGTCGATTTCCTTCAGCTTGTAGACGGCGCGCGCGCGATAGCCTTCCTTCTGAGCCAGTTTCACGTACGGGTCATTGATGTGGTCGTGCAGCCAGCTTTTGTTTAATTTCTTCTTTGCCATTCGCGTAGAATACCGGTTTATTACTTGGGCGAGGATGCAATCCGCCGTCCCGCGCCCTCTACCACTTCATTCGGTTCATCATGTTGAAAATCACTTCTGCCGAGCGCAGCGCCCTGCGCGCCCAGGCTCATCCGCTCAACCCCGTCGTCATCATCGGGGAAGCCGGCCTGACGCCCGGCGTACTCAAGGAAATCGACACCAGTCTCGATTCCCACGGACTGATCAAGATTCGCGTGTTCGGCGACGATCGCGAGGCGCGCCTGGCAGTCTACGAGACCATCTGCAGCAAACTCGGCGCCGCACCGATCCAGCACATCGGTAAATTGCTCGTCGTCTATCGCCCGCAGAAAGAAGCCGTCAAGACACGTAGCGATTCACGCGGCAAAGGCCTGCGCGAAGTCACCATCGTCAAGGCCAGCGCGAGCGGCACCAAGCGTCCGTCGGTTACCAAGGTCATGGTCAAGGGAAATGAGCGCGTTACCCAGGGCGGCAACATCAAGCGCGCCAAGGCGCGCCAGAGAAGCACGAAGAAATCGGCACTCGGCAGTTAAGCCGGCGGGCTCAGCGCATTAACGCATTCTGAGGACCAGCAACGCTCCCAGGATGCTCTGCACAATGTAAAAACCGGTGGAAACGCCATGCAGGATGCCGAACTGCTTTTTCGCCTCGGCTACCTGTCCAGCGTCCACCGTCACATGCAGAACCAGACGCAGTTCCGCCATCTGCGGCTGCAGGGCGAAATAGCCGATCAATACGCAAGCCACCATGCCGAGAATCAGCCAGAGTGCACTCCGTGCATTCGCGGCGTCCATGTTCTTGCGCAACACCAGCAGCAATACGGCACAAACGATCGACAGCCATGCCGTCACGCGGAACAGGCTGCCGGCGATCGTTCCCGCCAAGGCCTTGTCCGCCAATGTCGCGAACAATGTCGGCGCGACGATGAATCCCACCGTCCACAATGCACCGACCCAAAGTACGGCAATCAGCAAGCGGCAACGCGTCAGCATGATCAGATATAACGTACTTTCAGCACTTCGTATTCGCGCAAGCCGGCCGGCGCCTCGACAGCCACGACATCGCCTTCGTACTTGCCGATCATCGCGCGCGCGATCGGCGACGTGACAGATACCTTGTTTTCCTTCAGGTCTGCCTCATCGATGCCGACGATCTGATATGTGACCGTCTCGCCCGACTCCAAATCTTCAAGATCCACCGTCGACGCGAAAACGATACGGCCATCGGCCTCCAGCGTTTTCGGATCAATGATCTGCGACGAACCCAGCTTGCCTTCAATGTCCGCGATGCGGCCTTCGATGAAGCTCTGGCGTTCCTTGGCGGCATCGTATTCGGCGTTTTCCGACAGGTCGCCCTGCGCACGCGCTTCCGAGATGGCGTTGATGACAGCCGGACGATCCTTGGTTTTCAGACGCTGCAATTCTTCCTTCAGAAGATTCGCACCGTGCAACGTTATGGGAGTGCTCATAATTTTCGATCCATAAGTGGAAAACCACAGAGGCCGCAGATAACATCGGGATATCCGATGCCCTCTGTGACCTCTGTGGTTACGGTTTGACTTTGGGCCTAGTGTAAAGTTTTATGCAGGCCTTGTAAATCGTAGACGTGCAACTCGTCCAAGTGGGCCATGCCTTCCACTGCGGCCTCCGCGCCGGCGATCGTCGTGTATGTCGTCACGCGAGCAGCCAGCGCCGAAGTGCGGATCGTACGCGAATCGGCAATTGCGCTACGTTTTTCCTCGACCGTATTGATGACCAACGCAATTTCATTGTTCTTGATCATGTCGACGATGTGCGGACGACCTTCAGCCACTTTGTTGACCGATTGCACCTCGACACCTGCAGCTGCGATCTCGGCGGCCGTACCCTTGGTCGCCACGACCGAGAAACCGATGTCGACTAGATCCTTGGCAATCTGCACGGCGCGCGGCTTGTCGCTGTTCTTCACACTGAGGAACACCTTGCCTTCGCGCGGCAGCTTGATGCTTGCGCCCAGCTGCGACTTGACGAAGGCTTCGCCGAAGGTCTTGCCGACGCCCATCACTTCACCGGTCGATTTCATTTCCGGACCGAGGATGGTATCGACGCCCGGGAACTTCACGAACGGGAACACGGCTTCCTTGACACTGAAGTATTCCGGCACGACTTCATCGGTAATCTTCTGGCTGTCCAGCGACTGGCCCACCATGCAGCGTGCAGCGATCTTCGCCAGTTGCAGACCGGTCGCCTTCGAAACGTACGGCACGGTACGCGAGGCGCGCGGATTGACTTCCAGCACGTAGACGATGTCCTGCACCTTGCCATCGACTTCCTGCTGCTGGATCGCGAACTGCACGTTCATCAGACCAATCACGTTCAGGCCTTTCGCCATCAGCGAAGTCTGACGCTTCAGTTCGGCGATCGTTTCCTGCGACAGCGAGTACGGCGGCAGCGAACATGCCGAGTCGCCAGAGTGCACGCCGGCCTGTTCGATGTGTTCCATCACACCACCAATGAAAGTACGCTTGCCGTCGGACAGGCAGTCGACGTCCACTTCGATCGCATCGTTCAGGAAGCGATCCAGCAGCACCGGCGAATCGTTCGAAACTTTCACCGCTTCGCGCATATAGCGTTCCAGATCGCGCTGCTCGTGCACGATTTCCATCGCACGGCCGCCCAGCACGTAAGAAGGACGGACCACCAGCGGATAACCGATTTCCTGCGCCAGCGCCAATGCATCCTCTTCCGTACGCGCAGTACGATTCGGTGGCTGACGCAGCTTCAGTTCATGCAGCATCTTCTGGAAACGCTCGCGGTCTTCCGCAGCGTCGATCATGTCCGGCGAAGTACCGACGATAGGCACGCCATTGGCTTCCAGATCCAGCGCCAGTTTCAGCGGCGTCTGGCCGCCGTACTGCACGATCACGCCGTGCGGTTTTTCCTTGTCGACGATTTCCAGTACGTCTTCCAGCGTCAGCGGCTCGAAATACAGACGATCCGACGTGTCGTAGTCGGTCGAAACCGTTTCCGGGTTGCAGTTGACCATGATGGTTTCATAGCCGTCTTCGCGCATCGCCAGCGCAGCATGCACGCAGCAATAGTCGAATTCGATGCCCTGGCCGATACGGTTCGGACCGCCGCCCAGCACCATGATCTTCTTCTTGCCGGTCGGATTCGATTCGCACTCTTCGTCGTAGGTCGAATACATGTAGGCGGTGTTCGTCGCAAACTCGCCGGCACAGGTATCGACGCGTTTGTAGACCGGACGGATGTTCAGCGCACGGCGTTTTTCGCGCACTTCCTTGTCGGTCGTCTTCAACAGCTTGGCCAGACGACGATCGGCAAAGCCTTTCTGCTTCAGGCGGAACAGCGTATCGCGATCGAGTGCGGATAACGATTGCGTTTCCAGCCACAGTTCGATATCGACGATTTCCTTGATCTGTGCGAGGAACCACGGATCGATATGGGTCAGTCCGTACACTTCCTCCAGCGTAAAACCCTGCGCGAAGGCATCGCCGACGTACCAGATGCGCTCCGGTCCTGGTTCGCCCAGTTCTTCCTCGATGGTTTCACGGTCGGTGGTCTTTTCGTTCATGCCGTCGACGCCGACTTCCAGACCGCGCAGCGCTTTCTGGAACGATTCCTGGAAGGTACGGCCGATCGCCATCACCTCGCCTACAGATTTCATCTGCGTGGTCAGATGGCTGTCTGCCTGCGGGAATTTCTCGAACGCGAAGCGCGGGATCTTCGTCACGACATAGTCGATGCTCGGCTCGAACGACGCCGGTGTCGCGCCGCCAGTGATCTCGTTGCGCAATTCGTCCAGCGTGAAGCCGACTGCCAGCTTGGCCGCGATCTTCGCGATCGGGAAACCGGTCGCCTTCGATGCCAGCGCAGACGAACGCGACACGCGCGGGTTCATCTCGATGACGATCATGCGACCGTCCTTCGGATTGATCGAAAACTGCACGTTCGAGCCGCCGGTATCGACGCCGATCTCGCGCAGCACCGCGATCGATGCATTACGCATGATCTGGTATTCCTTGTCCGTCAGCGTCTGTGCCGGCGCGACGGTGATCGAGTCGCCGGTGTGCACGCCCATCGGATCGAGGTTCTCGATCGAGCAGACGATGATGCAGTTGTCGGCGCGGTCGCGCACGACTTCCATCTCGAATTCCTTCCAGCCGATCAGCGATTCCTCGATCAGCAGTTCGGACGTCGGCGAGGCTTCCAGGCCGCGCTTGCAGATCGCTTCGAATTCTTCCGCGTTGTAGGCGATGCCGCCGCCTGTGCCGCCCATCGTGAACGATGGACGAATGATGACCGGGAAGCCGATTTCCTTCTGCACTTCCCACGATTCTTCCATCGTGTGCGACACGCCGGAACGTGCCGAACCGAGGCCGATCTTGGTCATCGCCTGCTTGAACTTGGAACGGTCTTCCGCCTTGTCGATGGCTTCCGGCGATGCGCCGATCAGTTCGCACTTGTATTTGTCGAGCACGCCGTTGCGCCACAGATCGAGCGCGCAGTTCAGCGCGGTCTGACCGCCCATCGTCGGCAGGATCGCATCGGGGCGTTCCTTGTCGATGATGCGTTCGACTGCCTGCCAGGTGATCGGCTCGATGTAGGTAACGTCGGCCATTTCCGGATCGGTCATGATCGTGGCCGGATTGCTGTTGACCAGAATGACTTTGTAGCCTTCCTCGCGCAATGCCTTGCAGGCTTGTGCACCGGAATAGTCGAATTCGCACGCTTGGCCGATCACGATCGGACCGGCGCCGATGATCAGGATGCTTTTAATGTCGCTGCGTTTAGGCATTTTTATTTTTCTCCATCATCGCCACAAAGCGATCAAACAAGGGGGCGATGTCATGCGGGCCGGGCGATGCTTCCGGATGCCCCTGGAAGCAGAATGCCGGTTTATCGGTACGCTCGAAACCCTGCAGCGAACCGTCGAACAGCGACACGTGCGTAACGCGGCAGCTGGCTGGCAGCGTGGCAGCATCGACGGCGAAGCCGTGGTTCTGCGACGTGATCAACACCTGCTTGCTGTCGAGATCCTGCACCGGGTGGTTGGCACCGTGGTGACCGAATTTCATCTTGAGTGTTTTTGCGCCGGAAGCCAGCGCCATGATCTGGTGACCAAGGCAGATGCCGAAGGTCGGAATGCCGCGCTCGATCAGTTCCTTCGTCGCCGCGATCGCGTAATCACACGGCTCCGGATCGCCAGGCCCATTGGACAGGAAGATGCCATCCGGATTCAGCGCCAGCGCGTCGGCAGCAGAAGCCTGTGCCGACAGCACGGTAACCTTGCAGCCACGCTGCGCCAGCATGCGCAGGATGTTGAACTTGACGCCGTAATCGAAGGCGACCACATGGTATTTCGGCGCAGTCTGCTCGCCATAGCCCTGACCGAGTTGCCATTCGGTTTGCGTCCAGACGTAGGGTTCCTTCACCGACACGACCTTCGCCAGATCGAGGCCGGCCAGCCCGCCGAACGATTTCGCAAGTTCCAGCGCCTTTTCCGGCGTGGCATCGGCACCCGCCAGAATCGCACCGTTCTGTGCGCCCTTCTCGCGCAGGATGCGCGTCAGTTTGCGCGTATCGATGCCGGCAATGCCGACGACGTTTTCGGACTTCAGGTAATCGGACAGCGTCTGCGTGGAACGGAAATTCGAGGTCAGGATCGGCAGATCCTTGATGATCAGACCGGCAGCGTGAATCCTTTTCGATTCGACGTCTTCGGCATTGACGCCGGTATTGCCGATATGCGGATAGGTCAGGGTGACGATTTGACTGTTGTAGCTGGGGTCGGTGAGGATTTCCTGATAACCGGTCATCGACGTGTTAAAGACGACTTCGCCGATGGTATGGCCGGAAGCGCCAATCGAAAAACCTTTGAAAATCGACCCGTCTGCCAGTGCCAGGATGGCGGGGACCGTTTGGTCGGAAAAGAATGGCGGCAAGGGGTAACTCCTGATGTAGTTACCGCCGCTGCGCTGCGCCAGAACGACCGTCGAAACACCCGCGTACTTTGCGCGCGTTGCGCCCGAGCCGGAGGGCTCGCAAAGGCGTCGTACAGGTCCTGTTGAGACGATGGGAAGTGGGTATGCGCTACGGCGGAAGAAAATTAGCTAAACCGCCGAATTATAGCGCAAGACGCCCTCGTCTGGCAACTTGAAACGGTGCCGCGAGAGCGTCTGGAAAGGCGTCGAATAACGGCCTGCGTCAGCCGCCGATCGCGACGATACCGGCCTTGGCAATCTGCACGTCTTCGATCGATTTCACGCCCGACACGCCGACCGCGCCCAGGCACTGGCCGTTGATGATGATCGGCACGCCGCCTTCCAGCATGCCTTCGAGTTCCGGCGCCGTGATGAACGAGAAACGGCCGTTGTTGATGATGTCTTCATAGACCTTCGATTCGCGGCGGCCCAGCGCGGCAGTCTTTGCCTTGGCCGGTGCGATATGCGACGAAATCGGCGCGGCGCCGTCCATGCGCTGCAGCCACAGCATATGGCCGCCGTCATCCACGATGGCGATCGTGACGCACCATTTGTGCAAGTTCGCTTCGGTCTCCGCTGCTGCCGCAATTTTCTTCACGTCTTCGAGCGTCAGTATCTGTTTGGTTTGCATGGTGCCTCCTATCAAATGAAGATCGCATTGTACGACAGCGATTCCGACTCAGGAACGCTGCTGCTTCAGTAGAAGATCGACCAGCGGCTGCAGTTCGGCCGACACCTTGTCGATGTGCGCCAGCACTTGTGCCTCCCTGCCTTCCTTGATCCAGCGCAACAGCGTCGCCAGATCGATGGACAGTTCCGCCGCCACATCGACCGACTGCCGCGCATCCGGCAGCAAATCCGGCGGCCGCTGGCCCTGACTCAGCAGCATTTCTTCCTGCGAGCCGATCACGCCGGTGATACCGTTCTGCAAGCCGAGCAAGGCGCGGCGATTCGCCACGTCGCGCATGTCGGCCAGCGAACCATCCGTCATCATTTTCTCGTGCGGGTATTCGGTAATCGAGACGACACCGCAGCTTGCGATCAACGCTGCCCCACCGGTATTGCCCAGATCGGCGTGGACAATTGCGCGACATACGCGTTCGGCGAAATTCCGCGCCGAATCGAAATGAATGCTGCCGGTAGCGATCGTGAATGCGATATCACCGGTACGCGCCACGCAATCGGTCTGCCGCACCGTGCGATGCAGTAATTGCCCGACTGCTTCGACGATATCGGTCGGTGGCACAACCGGTATGTTGCCATCGCTCTGCCGTACACCGATGCAGGCATTCAGGATCACGAAATTCCGGTTCTGCCGCACTGCGCTGGCGCGCATTCCTTCGGCCTGCTCTTCCCATGCCTGCGGCGTCGGCAACACGATACGTTCTGCATCGTGCTGCATCAGCGCTTCCAGGCCTCGCTCGAATTCACTCTGCGTGCTAACCAGCTTGGACAGGATTTCGAGTTGCGACAGCAGTTGCGCCGTGCCGATGCCCTTCGTGATCAGGTCTGTCGCGCCTGCCGCCTTGGCGCGCTCACGCTCGGCCTGTTCGTCGCTTCCCGATACCACCACCACCGGCATAGTCCGGATCCGGCCGATCCGCGACGAACGGATACGCTGCAGCAGGCCATAGCCATCCAGTTTCGGCATCGTCAGATCCGAAATGACGACACGGATGCTCGGATCGATCAGCAGCGTTTCCCAGGCCTGCTCGCCGTCCAGCGCCTCGCGAAACTCGAACATTCCTTCGATCTGCTTGATCAGCGCCGCACGCACGATACGCGAATCGTCGGCAATCAAAATACGGGGTTTCAGGGAAAGATCGCGGGATGAATCAGGGCGCATGCAGTTACCTTTTCAATATCACCCAAGCATACCGCCGGCGAATAAATTTTGACAGCACTTCGAGTTTCCCTTACATTCGTTCGGTCTCAATACAGGGAAATACCTTTGATGACAATTTTTCAACACACTCCCAGCCTCGGTCGACTGACGCGCGCCGCGATGTTTGCGGCTGCCCTGACGGCGGCCGGCTCGGCATGGAGTAGCGATATTTCCCTGGCATTTCCCCCTTCCGACAAACCCGTCTCCCGCCTGCACCAACTGACCGATCGCGCCTCCGAACTGGCAATGCGCGCAATGGGAATGCTGGGCATCGACTACAAGTACGGTGGCAACACGCCCGAAACCGGACTCGATTGCAGCGGCCTGGTGCATCTGATCTTCAAGGAAGCATGGGGCAAGGATGTGCCGAGAACGGCCAAGGAATTGAGCCAGACCGGCGAGCACGTCGAGAAAGCAGATCTGCAGCCCGGCGACTTGGTTTTCTACAATACGCTGAAGCGCCGCTTCTCCCACGTCGGCATCTATCTGGGCGACCACAAATTCATCCACGCGCCTTCCACTGGCGGCAAAGTGCGCATCGAAAGCATGGACGTCGGCTACTGGAAGAAACGCTTCAACGGTGCGCGACGCATCAGCGCCCCCGGGGTGTCGCAAGCTTCCATAAAATAAAAAAACCGCACCGAAGTGCGGTTTTTTATTGCAGCGCCGTCTGTTTCACCATTGCCGGTTTCACCTGAATAGCGTCCAGCTTGCGCCGGATTTCCGGCATCGCCGCCATCGTTGCCTGCTCTCCCGCCAGAATCGCGCGATTGCGTCCCGTGAAGTCGTTGCCTTTCATGCTGCCCAAGGCTGGCTGAATGACCACATCCGCGCCCGGCAGCTCGAAACGGTTGATGCTTTGCCCCATGATGGCGAACGTCTGCAACAGCACGTCGAACGAACTGGAAGCCGCCTGCACTTCCGGCTGCACCGAGATGTTGACTGCGATGATGAAATCCGCCCCCATGTCGCGCGCGAAATGTACCGGGACCGGCGCTGCTAGCCCGCCGTCCACATACAGATGGCGGCCGATCTTCACCGGCTGGAACACGCCCGGCACGGCGGATGATGCGCGCACGGCAATACCGGTATTGCCACGCTGGAACAGAATGGGTTCGCCGCTGTTGAGATCCGTGGCGACGGCGGCGAACGAAATCTTCATCCTTTCGATCGGCAGGTTGCCGACCGCCCTGTTGACGTAATTCTGCAAGGCGTCGCCCTTCAGCACGCCGCTGGAGGTGGAAAAGAACGGCACGGACCAGTCGGAAATCGCCGCCTCGTCCATCTGCATCGCCATCTTCTGCAATGCGAAGCCATTATTGCCAGCCGCATAAAGCGCACCGACCACACTGCCTGCGCTGGTGCCGACCACCATGTCCGGCACGATGCCTTGCGATTCCAATACCTTGATCACGCCGATATGCGCAAACCCGCGTGCAGCGCCGCCGCCCAGCACCAGGGCGATTTTCGGCTTTACCGGGGCAACGGCTTCAGGTTGCGCCGCCGGCGACTCGGGCGCAGATTCCGGCCGCGGCCGGGAAAGAAAGGAACAACCTGCCAGCGTCATTACGAGCGCAACAGCGGCGATACGATGGATACAAGCTGTCAACATCATGGCGTCATTCTGGACAAAGAACGGAAGGGTACACTTTTTCCAGCGACGGGGCTGCCGCGGTATCCGGCATGGATAAAGAACCCGGGGGGAAAGAATCGATGCCGGATCTACCCAAATTGGCGCCCAGATTTATCTCATGCATCCAGGCAAAGCTGCAATGCCGCCTGCCAATCGGGAAGCCCGCAAAAGGTACGCATCAACTTGTCAGATGACAAAACGGAGTTCTGCGGCCGTCTCGCCGGCAACGGATAATCCTGCGTCGCAATCGGCACCACCACAGGTTTTCTTGCGGTCGAGGCGTGATCGACGATCGCCTGCGTAAAACCGTGCCAGCTGGTCCTGCCCTGAGCCGTCAGGTGATAGAGCCCTGAATATTCGCGCCAGACATCCGCCGCAATATCCGCGCTGCCGGCCGATTGCGAAACGGACTGCAGCTTCATGACGATATGTGCCGTCGTTTCCGCAATCGTCCGGCACCAGGTCGGCGCACCGAATTGATCGGCAACGATGCGCAGCTCGTCGCGCTCCTGCGCAAGACGCTGCACCGTGCGCAGGAAATTCCGTCCGCGCATGCCGTACACCCAACTGGTGCGCAAAATAATATGCGGCACGCCGCTTGCGGCAATCGCCTGTTCGCCGGCCAGCTTGCTGCGGCCGTAGACGTTCTGCGGATTCGGCGCATCGACTTCGACATAAGCACTCGCCTTGGCGCCATCGAAAACGTAATCGGTCGAATAATGAATCAATGCCGCGCCAAGCTTCTTCGCCTCTTCCGCCGTGACAGCCGGCGCTTCGGCATTGACGCGCATCGCCAATTCCGGTTCGCTTTCCGCCAGATCGACAGCAGTGTACGCAGCCGGATTGACGATCAATCCCGGCCTGACCGAACGGATCACTTCCCGTACCTGATCCAGATTGGCCAGGTCCATGCGCGCCCGATCCACCGCAACGACTTCGCCCAACCCTTGCAGCGAACGCTCCAGTTCGTAGCCGACCTGCCCGCTCCTGCCGGTAAGCAGAATCTTCACGCGAAGACCTCCGCATCAGCCAGCGACAAGCCCCGCTTGTCCTTCTCGGACAGCACCGGCGCACCGTCAATCGGCCAGGCGACGCCGACCGCGGGATCATCCCATGCGATGCAGCGTTCATGTTCTGGCGCCCAGTAATCGGTTGTCTTGTACAGGAATTCGGCCGTATCGCTTGTCACGGCGAAGCCGTGCGCAAAGCCTTCTGGAATCCACATCTGACGCTTGTTTTCGGCGGACAGAGTCATCCCGACCCAGCGGCCGAAGGTCACCGAATCCTTGCGAAGATCGACCGCGACATCGAAAACCTCGCCCGCCACGACGCGCACCAGCTTCCCCTGTGGCTGCCGGATCTGGTAATGCAGGCCGCGCAGCACGCCGCGTGCCGAGCGAGAGTGATTGTCCTGCACGAAGGCAACCGTCCTGCCAACCGCTTCGGCAAAACGCGCCTCGTTGAAACTCTCGAAGAAAAATCCCCGGTCGTCGCCGAACACCTTGGGTTCGATCACCAGCACATCGGGAATTTCCGTACGTATGACATTCATCTCAAAACACCTTGTCCTTCAGGATGCGTAACAGATAGCGGCCATAGCCATTCTTCTTCAGCGGCTCGGCCAGCTTTTCCAGTTGGGCCGCATCGATGTAACCCTTGCGGAACGCGATCTCTTCCGGACAGGCGATCTTCAATCCTTGCCGATGTTCGATGGTCGCGATGAACTGCCCCGCCTCCATTAGCGACTCGTGCGTACCGGTATCCAGCCACGCCATCCCACGCCCCATGACCTCCACATTCAGCTGTCCGCGCTCCAGATAATGCCGGTTGACGTCGGTAATCTCCAGTTCGCCGCGTGCCGACGGCTTGATCGACGCCGCGATGTCGCACACCTGGTTGTCGTAGAAATACAGCCCCGTCACCGCATAGTTGGACTTCGGCACCGTTGGCTTTTCCTCGATGCTGACCGCGCGTTGATTGGCGTCGAATTCCACGACGCCATATCGCTCCGGATCCAGCACATGATAGGCAAACACCGTGGAACCCTCGGCCGATTGCGCCGCCTGATGCAACTGCTGGTCGAACGCATGGCCGTAATAGATGTTGTCACCCAAGATCAGCGCGGAAGGATCGTTGCCGACGAATTCGCGCCCGATGATGAAAGCCTGCGCCAAGCCGTCCGGCGAAGGCTGCACCGCATAGCGCAGGTTGATTCCCCACTGGCTGCCGTCGCCGAGCAGTTCGCGAAAGCGCGGCGTATCCTGCGGCGTGGAAATCAGCAGGATGTCGCGTATCCCCGCCAGCATCAACGTGGTCAGCGGGTAGTAGATCATCGGCTTGTCGTAAACCGGCAGCAACTGCTTCGAGATCGAAATCGTCACCGGATACAGGCGCGTGCCGGAACCACCGGCGAGGATGATGCCCTTGCGGGCAACGGATTGGGAAGGCTGGCTCATGCTATCTTCTGTGTTTCGCCTGCGCCCGACAGGCTGTCTCTCTGGTTGTAATTCCGTTCCAACCAATGCATGTAATCGCCGGATTGCACGTCGCGCACCCATGCCTGATTGTCGAGATACCACTGCACGGTCTTGCGGATGCCGGTTTCGAACGTCTCCGCCGGCTTCCATCCGAGCTCACGCTCGATCTTGCGCGCATCGATCGCATAGCGGCGATCATGGCCGGGACGATCCGTCACATGCGCGATCAGCGTACGATAACTGTTGCCGTGTGCCGCCGGCGACAATGCATCGAGGATGTCGCACAGCACGTGTACCACTTCCAGATTGGCCTTCTCGTTCCAACCGCCAACGTTATAGGTTTCGCCCGGTTTGCCGGCCTCCAACACACGGCGGATCGCCGCGCAATGGTCGCCCACGTAGAGCCAGTCGCGAACCTGTTGCCCATCGCCGTAAACCGGCAACGACTTGCCCGCCAGCGCATTGGCGATCATCAGCGGAATCAGCTTTTCCGGGAAATGATAAGGGCCGTAGTTATTGGAGCAATTGGTCGTCAGCGTCGGCAAGCCGTAGGTATGGTGATAGGAGCGCACCAGATGATCGGATGCCGCCTTGGAAGCGGAATACGGACTGTTCGGCGCATAGGCAGTCGTTTCGGAAAACGGCGGATCGTCCTTGCCAAGCGAGCCGTACACTTCGTCGGTGGAAACATGCAGGAAGCGGAAAGCCGTTTTCTCGGCCGCTTCAAGCCCCGACCAGTATGTCAATACCGCCTGCAGCAAGGTGAACGTGCCGTTGATGTTGGTTTCGACAAAGGCCGCCGGACCATGGATGGAGCGATCGACATGGCTTTCCGCCGCAAAGTGCACGATGGCGCGGGGACGGTGCTTTTCCAGTAGCGACGCCACCAGCGCGGCATCGCCGATATCGCCATGTACGAACACATGCCGCGCATCGTCCTGCAGCGAACACAGATTGCTCATGTTGCCCGCATAAGTCAGCTTGTCGAGATTCACCACCGGCTCGTCGCACTGCGCAAGCCAGTCCAAGACAAAATTGGAGCCGATGAAACCCGCTCCGCCCGTTACCAAAATCATCCGGATGATTCCTCAAAGATGCACGACGGCAGAAAATTGCCGTCTTCAGATCACCTGTTTCAGGTGCGATCGCACTTGTTCTTCCCTGCCGCTTTCCAGCTTCTTCTGGTACATGCCGGCATCCCTGTTTTCGCGCCAGAGCAGATCCTCGATCTCGCATTGCGGCGCGTACTCCTCCACTGCCTGCTGCAGCAACTCACGAATCTTCTGATAATCGAAGCCTTCGCAGGCATCTTCCAACTTTGCCAGAATCGTATTCAGCTCATCCCACGGCAATTCGGTTTCCTGTGCACGCATGATCAACGCATGCTGCGTGCCTTCGACATTGGCACCGATCAGCAGCTCCTCATACAGCTTCTCGCCCGGACGCAAGCCGACATGCTCGATTTCGATCGCATCCGGCGCATCGCTCTCACCACGCACTTCCAACCCACTCAGATGCACCATTCTCTTTGCCAGATCGAGAATCTTCACCGGCTCGCCCATATCCAGCACGAACACATCGCCGCCCTCGCCCATCGATCCAGCCTGCAACACCAGTTGCGCCGCTTCCGGAATCGTCATGAAATAGCGCGTGATCTCCGGATGTGTCACCGTAACCGGTCCGCCAGCCATGATCTGCTTGCGGAACAGCGGCACTACGGAGCCGGAAGAACCCAGCACATTGCCAAAGCGCACCATGCAGAATCGCGTAGTCTGCTGCGTACGTGCAAAAGCTTGCAGAATCAATTCGGCAAGCCGCTTCGTCGCCCCCATTACATTCGTCGGGCGTACAGCCTTGTCAGTCGAAATCAGCACGAAGCAGGAGACGCCCGCATCGACCGCAGCCTGCGCTAGTACTTTCGTCCCCAGTGCATTGTTGCGCACCCCCTGGATCGGGTTATGTTCCACCAGCGGCACGTGCTTGTAAGCTGCTGCGTGATAAATCGTATCGACCGCGAAGGTGCGCAAAATCTGCTCGCACTTGGCGCCATCCAGCACGGAACCGAGGAAAGGCAGCACCTCAAGCGGGATATTTTTGTTTTTCAGGATCCCTTGCAGCTCCTGCTCGATCTGATATAGGCCATATTCCGATATATCCAGCAGAATCAGCCGGGATGGCGAAAGCAGGACGATCTGACGACATAGCTCCGAACCAATGGAACCGCCGGCGCCCGTCACCATCACGGTCTTGTTCTCAATGCAGGTAGAAAGCAATTGCGGGTCAGGCGTAACCGCATCGCGGCCCAGCAAATCCTCAATCTCGATATCACGAATATCCTGCACACGCAGTTCGCCATTAACCAAACTGGCGATCGGCGGCGTCACCTTGATCTTGACTTTCAGCGGTTCCAACTTCTCAAGAATAGCTTTCTGCTGAGCCTTGCTGAGTGATGGCATTGCCAGCAGAATCTCCTTGACCCGCCTTTTTTCTACCAGTCTCGGCAGCTCGGCAGGCGACCATACCTGCACGCCAGCAATGGTCGCGCCATGCAATTCCTTCCGGTCATCGACTAGGGCCACCGGCAAATAATCATGCCCGGCACGCAATGCGCTTGCCAGCTGCATACCCGCGTGGCCGGCTCCGTAAATCGCCACGCGTATCGCATTGCCATCGTGATCCATCCGAAGCAGGTATCCGCGCGCCAGGAAACGACTGGCAACCACATACAGAATTGCACTAACCCAGTAAATGCCAAACACACCGCGGGACAAATGCGCCATATGCGTAAAAGTTCCTAGTGCTGCCAAGCAGACAACTGATAGTGTGACACCCAACACGACCACATATACGATCTTCTGATCGATGAATCGAATGACCGCCCGATAAAGACCAAGTCGGATGAAAATCGGAATTGAAATCAAAGGTGCCGCAACGATCATCCAAAAATACATCTCGAACAATTGCGGCGTGCTGCTGTCATAGCGCAGCAACACGCAAATGTAGAAGGTCAGAGGCAGCATGACAAGGTCAACGGCGGCTGCCAGTAATTGCTTCTGAAACCTCGGCAAGTCGAGGAAGAATTTCATCTAGGTTTTCTCAGTGGGTAATACCGTCTTTTCGGAAGACCTTCCAGAAAGTCAGCAGAATGATCTTTATATCGAACCAAAACGACTGCCGCGCCATGTACTCAGCATCCAGCTGCACTTTCTGCGGAATTGGCAGTTCATCCCGACCGTTGATTTGCGCCCAACCAGTCAGTCCCGGCTTAATGTTATCAATACCATAACTTGTTCGTAACGATATCAGATCATCCTGATTGAACAAAGCCGGCCGCGGACCAACAAAACTCATGTCCCCCACAAGAATGCTCCAGAGTTGAGGCAATTCGTCCAGACTCGATCTGCGCAGAAAGGAGCCGACAGGCGTCAGGAATTGCTTGGGGTCTGCCAACAAATGCGTTGCCACCGCCGGTGTATCCACCAGCATGGTTCGGAACTTCGGCATACTGAAAATGGCATTGTGCTGCCCGACCCTGTCCGACCAATATATAACCGGCCCCCTCGAAGTCAACCGTACCACCAAGGCAACCAGCGCGATCGGTACCAACAGCGTGATCAATGCCAGCAAGGCCACACAGAAATCGAACGTTCTCTTCATACCGGGAATCAGGAATGCGATAAAAAATGCGCAACAGTAGCATCAATCGCATCATGCATAGCGATGCAAGGCGTCCACTCCAGCTTTTCCCTGGTATGGGAAATTTCCACTTGCAGCGAGCCAAGTACCCTTTCCGCCGCCGCGCCTTTTCCCAGCACAGCGGCGGCTCCGGCCAGCAGACGCACCGGCACCGGCACCAGCATGGCATGTCGTCCCATGGAAGCAGCCAACATGCGAATGAGCTCCGGCGTACTGACATCCTGATCGTCCGAGACGAGGAAAATCTGTCCGGCAGCGGCTGGATGGCGTGCGCACACAATAAGCAGGTCGACGAGATTTCCCCACGCCACCATGCTACGTCGATTGCATACCGCCCCCAGCGGCAATGGCATGCCCTTCCGGACAAGATTCATCAAGCGCTGGAAATTCGCACCGACGCCAGGCCCGTATACCAGCGGCGGGCGGACAATCACAACCTCCAGACCGGTTTCCCGAGCCAGATCGGCCAATCCCACCTCAGCCTCCAGCTTGGACTTTGCATAAGGATCTTGCGGATTCGGCGCATCAAAGGCGGAAAACGGCCTGCCGGGTACAGTATGCTCTCCGTTCACCTTGATGCTGCTGACGAACACGAAGCGCCGGATACCTGCCTGTACCGCCTGCCTCGCCAGGTTCAGTGTCGCATCGCGATTTACGCGGAGATACTCCGTCAAAGAATCAGTCGCACTTTCCCGCATCATGTGGACACGAGCTGCGAGGTGGATCACCGTATCGCAGCCGGGCAAAGCCTCATCCCACCGCGTATATGCATCCAGATCTCCCACTTCGATCTGCCCTTCCGCGGTCGCACGACGGACAGCTGGCACGAAGGCGATGCTGCGCATTCGCAACATCTCGCACAACGCATTGCCGACAAAACCGTTTGCGCCCGTTACCAGGACTCTACCCATCGTGTTGAACTGGTTCATGATGCCAGCTCACGGAACAGATCGGCATATGCCTTGCCAAGCGCCGGCCCGGAAAAGAGCCGCTCATAACGCTGCCTGGCCGACGCCCCCATGCCATCGGCAAGCGATGCATTTGTCAACAACACAGACATGGCACGAGCCAGCTCGTCGGGAGATTCCGGCTTCACAACGAATCCAGTCTCCTCATGACTATTCACGAACGATGTGCCGGTCCCGATCTCGCAGGAAATCAGCGGACGTCCGAACATCGCCGCCTCGACCAGCACCATGCCATACGCTTCCGATCGAAGGTGCGACGGCAACACCAACGCCCGGCAGTGCTGAAGCAGCGCCACCTTCTCGGCATCGCTGACCTGACCGGCGAAAATCACGTTGTCGGCTCCCGTCTCGTCTGCCAGTGCGTGAAGACGCTCCCCTTCCGGCCCCGAACCGGCAAAGACGACCTTGGCACCCACCTGTCTCGCCGCCTGCACGAGAAAATGCGCGCCCTTGTAATAGCGAAGGACCCCAATGAACAGGAAGTACGGTTCCTCCCTTTCCAGGCCAAGACGGCTCAAAATCGTCTCATCGCCCTCCTTCAGATACGAGGACTCCTCAATCCCCAGCGGAATGATCCTGACCTTTTCCCGTATTTCCGGATGCGAAAGAATCGGGCTGGTGCGAGCATAGGCCGGTGCATTGGCGACGATCACGCGCATCTGGCGCAAGGTCCGCCACATCAACGGTGCATAAACTGTTCCCAGAAAACGCTGGCGCACAACATCCGATATGTAGGTCATTACCGCAGGACGATCCGGTCGTACCGCAGCATGCAGGACGTCGGCAAACGGCCATGGAAAGAGATAATGCAGCACGTCCGATTTCTTCGCCAACCGGGAAAATTCGGAAAAAGCAGCGATCCCACCAAGATCACAGGAAGCCGGCGCCAGCCACGAGCGCCGACGCACCACGTGTGCTTCCGGGCGCTGCAATACCGCTGGCTCCGGTTGTGGAGACAGCGTGAAGATCGTGTTGTCGATGCCATACATACCGCTCGCCAATGCAATCTGCCGGATAGCTTCCTGCAATCCTCCCGGCGGATCCGGAAAATAGGTTCGGTACACATGCAGTACAGCCGGATTCATCACATCGCCTCTCCTTGCAACTTGCTACGTCGACAGCGATGCCAGACCCCTATACCCACGGCGCATCCGAGTACTGCCTCGGTCACCACGGTCATCCAGGCCGCGCCTAATGGACCGTGTGTCGGAATCAGCCATATATTCCCCGTCACATTGACAACGGCAGCAATCGTCGCCGAAATGGCAAACCATCTCTCCAGTCCTAACGCCAGGGCTGCCTGATTCAATACGCCGTTTGGAAGAATGAAAAGAAGGGAAACACCTAGTGCTGCCAAAAGGTTATGAGCGCCGGCATACGCAGCTCCATATACCAAATTGATCAACTGCTCACTGAAAAGCATGATGCCAACCATCAATGCAAGGCCAATCAATTGCGCCCCAATCAACGCCGGTATCATTTCCTTCAACATCTTGCCGGGCGATCCACTGCCAAGCCGGAATTTGCGAAACAGGATCAAACCTACGGGAGACGCAAACAAAATGACCGCCTCAATCAGCCGATAGGCAACGCCATACTTGCCAACTTCGAACTTGGGAACATCAAGCCACTCCAGCAAGAGCATGTCCGCCCGAAAATATAGGGCAGTTGCCAGATCAAGCCATACAAACGGCAACGTGGCTGCATAAACGGCAGGAGGGATTTTCCATAGCGGTCTCATGCGCAAAAAACGCATGACCAGGAAAGCAAAGGCGGCAGCGCCAATGAACTGGGCAAAGAATATCTGCCAAGGTTGCCCCGCCCCCAACATGATAACGATACCCACACACACGGCTGTAAACGTCCGACTACCAACCTGCCAGGAAGCATCCTTCACCATGCGCCCCTCGCCACGCAGAATGGACAGCCCAAACTGGGTTATCACCGATGCGGCATAAAACCAGATCGCAGCAACCGTCGTCGGTGCATGCTTGGTAAAGAGGAACACAGCAAACAGAGACAGGACACCTGCGGCAACGATCACGTGTCCCAATGCTGCTTGCGGTAATACCGGAAGAAAGTGGAGCAATGTGTCAGTGGGATGCGCACGTTCACGCTGCAGCAAACGTCCGAAGCCACCGTCCAGCAAGATGGCTGCGATAGCACCACCCGACAGGGCGATGGAATATACGCCAAACAAATCCGGGCCCAGAGTGCGAGCAGTAAGGATGCTGACCATGAGGGAAATCGCCCCCACAAAACTTACTGCGAACCATTGCGCACTTAAAAAGCGGATGAGCATGAGGAAGTATGTATCACCATGAAACCGTAGATTTACAACTCAGGTTAAGTCGCTGCGATTGTCTTCTTATAGACATCCAGGGTCATATCGACTGTCCGGCTCCAGGAATATGTCAAGGCTCGCTCACGCCCTTTTAGACTAAAAGATTCTGCAATATCGTTATTTTCCAGCATCAACTGCATTGCGGCAGCGATCTCTTGCGTATCGAATGGATTAACCAATAACGCCGCGTCACCCGCAACTTCGGGCAAAGAAGTACTGTTTGATGTAATCACAGGCGTCCCTGCCGCAAAAGACTCGATGACAGGCAGGCCGAATCCTTCATACAACGAAGGGAACACAAGGGCAGTCGCCCCTTTTAGCACAGCCAGCAAATCAGCATCCGGCAAATGCTTGAGCCATACGAGAGTGGGGCCATATGAATTGGCATTCAACGCCTCCACAATATCTTCGCATTGCCACCCTCCCCTACCAACAATTACCAATGGCACTTCGTTGCGAACTCCTTGTGGCAGAGAACGATATGCTTCAATTACGCGCGCAATATTTTTTCGTGGCTGCAAGGTGCCGACAAATAAAAAATAATTTTGTGGCAAGCCATACCGCTGCATCGTTGCATCCATCAATTCTGCAGGAACAGGACGAAACCACCTTTCATCAACCCCAAGTGGAGTCACACTAATTCTTTCGGATTCGATTCCGAAATATTGTTCGATCTCGCGTTTCGAATATTCGGAGATGGTGATGATATGCGATGCCCAACGGGTTGTACGTTTCCACACCGCATTCTTTATCTTGCGAGACTTGATCGTTACCCATTCAGGATGCGCCAGAGGGATTGCATCCATAAGGGTGGCAACAACCGGAATCTTTCCATGATGAGGAATCAAGTGATCCGTTGCGTGAACCAAATCTACTTTCTTCTTCACCTCACTAGTGCCCGGAAACGACATTCCAGAAAGAACAGAGAAAGCAACCGAACTGGCAAATCCACCGAACTCCAATGTATTGGAAGGAATATCGGGAAATTGTGCAACCGGATGTCCGTACGAAACAGGAACAAGATCAATATCGTCCTTAACGGCCAATCTTTTCAGCAGCTCACGTGTGTAATTACCAATGCCATCCACACCATTCGATGCCAAGCATCGGGCAAGCACGGTTACGCCAAATCCTAGCCGCATCATTCCGGTGAAGCCTGCTCAAGCATGTTCTGCAAAGTTTCCTGCAAAGGTGGCAACGGAACTTTGCCGATTGCATCGATCAGCTTGGCAGGATCGCCACAGAGCCGCTTAATCTCGTTACTACGCACGAAGCGAGGATTCACGCTGACCTCAAGATCATGACCAGTCAACTGCTTCAACAGGTCGATCACCGCACGCAAAGTAAGCGGAGCACCCGTACAGATGTTGTACACCTCACCCGGTACGGCTTTCTGCAGCAAACTCAAGTAAGCTTCACAGACAAAACGAACATCGTTGAACTCGCGCTCGACATCCAGATTGCCCAATTCAACCGCAGGCGCACGGCGTGCGAAATGCGCGACAAGCTTGGGAATGACGAAAGATGCATCCTGCCCCGGCCCTGTGTAATTAAAGGGGCGCGTGAAGAACAAGGACAACCGATCCGCATACGTTCTCGCCATGTACTCCATGGCCAATTTGCTCATCGCATAGTGGTTCACGGGCGCTGGCGGTTGCGTTTCCGCGATAGGGGAACACTCTGTGTTTCCATAAACATTGGCGCTGCTTGCCAACAACACACTGCGCGGAGGTTGCGGCAACGCCACCAAGGCATCCAGCAGGTTCAGCGTGCCGACAACATTCACGTCATAGAAAGCACTGGTATCGGCATGCCCAACGAAACTGATCGCGGCCAGATGAACAACTGCATTAGGCGTCGCAGCCAAAACCGCGTCCTTCAACGCTGCCGCATCCTTCAAGTCCGCCGCCAGCGGGATCACCTGATGTCCCGCCGCTTCGGCAGCGGCGAGGAAATGGCGGCCGGTAAATCCATCAGCTCCTGTAACCAGAATCCTCAAAACGAGAATCCTTCGTTGTTGCGGCGCAGATCAGCTTCCACCATCATCTGGCACAGCTCTTCCAATGTGGCCTTCGGTTCCCAGCCCAGTTTGGCCTTGGCCTTGGCTGGGTTGCCGATCAGCAGATCCACTTCGGCAGGGCGATAGAACTTCGGATTGATGCGCATCACGGTCTTGCCGGTTGCCACATCGATCGCCGTTTCTTCCTCGGCCTTACCCTTGAATTCCACCGCAATGCCTGCGCCTTTGAAGGCCATCGTGACGAAATCACGCACGGTTTCCGTCCGGTTCGTGGCAAGGACATAGGTATCCGGCTCATCTACCTGCAGCATGCGCCACATGCCTTCGACATAGTCCTTCGCAAAACCCCAGTCGCGTTTTGCATCAATATTGCCTAGCTCCAGACAATCGAGTTTGCCCAGCTTGATCTTGGCAACCGAATCGGTAATCTTTCGCGTCACGAATTCACGGCCACGCAATGGACTTTCATGATTGAACAGGATACCGCTACATCCGAAGATGTCGTAACTTTCACGGTAGTTGACGGTCATCCAGTGCGCATACAGCTTGGCTACACCGTAGGGGCTACGCGGGTAAAACGGCGTATCTTCGGTTTGCGGAATCGCCTGCACTTTGCCGAACATCTCCGAAGTGGAAGCCTGATAGAAACGAATCTTGCGATTCACCAATCGGATCGCTTCCAGTAGATTGAGCGCGCCGATGCCGGTAATCTGGGCCGTCGTGCTGGGTTGATCGAAGCTGACGCCAACAAAACTTTGTGCGGCCAGATTGTAGATTTCATCCGGCTGCACTTTCTGTACCAAGGCAATGCTTGCTCCCAGGTCAGTCAGATCATATTCGACAAGATGAAGATTAGGATGATTTTGAACACCTAATTCTTCGATACGCCAAAAGTTGACGGAACTAGTACGGCGATAGGTGCCGTAAACAACGTACTCTTTGTCAAGTAAAAGTTGGACGAGATATGCGCCGTCCTGACCTGATATACCGGTAACAATGGCTGTTTTTTTCATTGTCTATGTAATATTTAAAAACTCGAATTATACCCAACGTAATTTTTAATTCATCGCATGCATAAAGAGAACGAGTACACCATCGAGTCACCCCCATGCTAAGCTCACGGCAGTTTCCCAGCACGGGGGGACGTCTTGACCTTATGACAAAGTAGAGCTACTGAGGATTTAATGAGATCAGCTTCCGTAGGAGATACAAGGAAGACAATGGCGTGATAGCCTCAACATCAAAATAACAGCTTCAATAGGTTTAAATATTCAAACTGTTTTCCGGACCATAATTAGTTGCAATGCAATTGTGACACCCGCCCTCATTCGTAAGCTTCTTTTCGTTAAGATCTTCATTGGTGTAGCAATTCAATTCGCTGAAGAGCAATGCCAAGCACGCGAGCATCAACTGAGAGATTCAAGGCATTTGGCGATGTCGCTTCCGGTATTGAAATTAAAATTCTTCGTACCCCCTCCGTCCCAGCCAGTGGAACATTTACTTCGATCACATCTGCTGAATTTGCCACTATTCTCTGAGACCATTGCCATCCTTGCTCCGCACTATTGAAGTTAACTGAAATAAGTCGTTCCGGACTCGCACCAAAAACACCAAATTTTAGAACTGCAAAGCAATTATTCTTTTCACATCCTTTTGGAATAGGAAGTGCCAACTTTGCGACAGCTCTCGACCAGACATGATGCGCCTCCAGTGGATACCATCCCTCTCTAAGCACATATAAGCTTTTATCAAATTCTGAATTTAATAAAATTGGGTATCGAATATTCTCCAAATCAGCAGCGCGCAATACCGCACGGGCGAATTCCCCTGAAAATTCAGGACGCAATCTTACTGTGGCAAATAGCTCGGAGTCCGACACTTCCACATAAGGCGACTCACGTAAAGTAGCAATGAAAGATTGAAGCTCTGCCTTTCGTTCACTCAAGCAGACAAACTTAGAAATACGACGGGAAGATTCGTGTTGCTCTTCATTTAATTGGCTAGGTATTAGGCGCCCGCATGGCCAATAGTGTGCGGCTTTAAGCATGTCAAAGTAAGGCAAAACTAAAACATCCGCAGTGCCATCAATTAACATTTTTACTGCGATCGGAGCTTTAAAAGCATCAAGTTTTCCTCCTAAAGCAAGCATTTCGGGTGGCCAACCCAATTGCGCAGCAGTCACATTTTTATCCCCCCCTATGTTATAGGTCTTTATGTTCAATGCTGGCGCTAAATAATTAACAAAAAAATCGTTCCCATTAGGTAAAAACGCAACTATTTCGCCTACGGAAAGTTTTTCTCTCAAAGAGCTCAATAATTCATGATTGATATCTTTAAAATTATTGTAATTCCCTTCCTTTTCATCAATAACCATTTGGATATTCGGGACATACAATAAGAAAAGACCAATAATTAAAAAAGAATTTATCCACTTAGACTTTCCAGATAAATATAAAACGAAGAGAAACCACAAAGAAAAATATGTAAGAAAAATCCATCTATAGGAAGCGCGCATATTTCTAAAACCAGGAATATTTGTAGACAAGATGGCACTGCCTGTACGAAATATCGCCTGCTCCTTCTTCATTACTCTTTGTTCAGATTCATATTCTTTCTTAGTTGAGAAAAACTTAACTGATGGACCGAGTGACATATAGAAACTAAAAAGTCCTATAGCCAATGCTGCAAAAAAAGTTGCATTACGTTTATTCAATCGGAATGAAGCAATAAATACAACCGCAAACAATGGCAATATAAATGTTGTAATCCAAACAGAGGAATCACCAAAAAATTGACTACTCAGTCTTGTAGTAGAGAAGCCCAACAAGTCCCAAAACCAATGCACACCAGAAGTTGGCAACAAAGCAAAGGACAAATCCATCCCCCATCCCCTAAAGAAATCAATGGGAGAAGATTCAAACTCAGACATGCCAATATATGAACTGAACAATATATAGGCACTCAAGAATGCGACAACATGTACAGGATATATAACTGCAAATAGTTTTCTTCTAATTTCTTTATTAAAAATAAAATGAGACACAAAAAAAATAGAGGATGAAACTGCTGCAAACATAAATACATAACCGTCAGTAAATGCAAGGACGATTACTGTTGCCACATAAAGAAATATATAAAAGAAAAGCCTTTTAGAAAAAATACTATCTATCAGCGAAAGCAAAACATAAAAAAGAAAAGGAAAAAAAACAAATCCAAAATGCAAATGTATGTAGCCTTTTGAGTTCCAAATAATGGGGAAACTCATCCAAAGCAAAGCCAAAAAAGCACAATTAAAAAAATTCACCTTACATTTTGCTGCGATAGAGCACAAACCCAAAAAGCCAAATGAATACCAAACTATAAAAGCGAGACTTATTGAGTTAGCAGGGCTGGCCCCTATAAATAAGAAGAACTCCATGACTAATGCCGGAGCGAGCATGGTGCTCATAGGGGATTGCGACGGGAAGCCCATATGTGATGCATATAGGCTGAATGTTTCTTGATGCAAAAAACTAATTGGGTAGCCAACGACAGCAACAGATTGTCCAAGTGTCGTTAAGCCAAAGAAAGGTATTGCGCCCTGTAGAATAAGGCCAAGTAAATAACAACATAGCAAAATAACAAACTTGTAAATATATTCTTCGCTCTGTTTATTTCTCATGAACGAATTCATATCTTTGTTGCCATTCCAACTTAAATTCATATTTACCATGTCTATTACTTAATTTGCGCCTTTAGTCATATTCGAAGCCACGATGCCGTAATGGCAGAAAAAACGAAGTGCTTCATCAAGAATTATTAAGCGCTTAACCCAATGGTGCCTCCAGTCATCTTTCAACCAATGTTTTAGCATTGTTTTTTTTTAATAGATGCCGCGCAAATAACGCCAGCAAAAAACAGATCCCATCTCCCAATATTGTGACTAACCTTAGGGCGAGGCTTAGTCCGACTGCAACACTGCCGCCATAAAGCGGCGTCATAAAAGACAATAGAATTGCCTCCCGTACGCCAAGCCCCGCTGGTGCACCAGGCACTACATACCCAGCAATCCACGATAAAGCAAAAATGCCTGAGAGCATCAGCACGTGGTTGTTCGTAGCGCCAAAAATGAGTTTGGCCTGAAGATCCATTATCAGTCCCATGATAAGAAAGCTGCCAAGATAGGCAGACCAGCAGAAGAGCATTGTATGGAGACGAGGAAACTCAATACCATCACTGCCGAAATAGCGCTTGCCATATCTCAACAAAAAAAAGTTACAAAGCCAAACCACGAGCCACGGCAACAACATGGAGAAAACTGCCGCCGCTATAAGAATAGAGAGTGAAATATCGTTAGCACGGTGCGCTTCATAACTGAAATAAACTAACCCTGACAACGCAACGCACGATGCAGCACTTACGCTCCATAGAAATTCATTCAACATCGAATGGCCTGTGGTGCGGGCAGGAATACCGGCTGCTTTTGCCAAGACAACCCGCCCCACATGATGTCCAACATTCCCTGGCAGATATTTTCCAAATTGAGCTAACGCGTATATGCCTAATGTTCTGCCCAACTCAAACCGTATCCCAAAGTCCTTTAAAATCCGCTGCCAAATTATGGCCCCAAGGGAAATATTCACGATCCACAATAAAATACAGATGCCAAACACCGCAATATTGTCAATTGCCCATATGCTCGACGGAATATCGTGAATGTATTTACTTGCATAGTCCAGAAAATACACTCCAGACATCAAGGCCACTGCAATGCTTGCCAAGCGCCATAACGCTTTCATTGTCATTATTTATGTGCCACCGCAATCAAGTTGACACTAGGTGACACATCACGTGCAATCATGAGATCTGATTCATTGAAACTAAATGGGCCCGCATTTTTTTGTGCTGCCTGTTTATTCTGGTTAGCCAGACGTTTCAACATCTTTAGCCCTCCAATTCGCATAGCTTCCGGCAGAAACGGTAACGTAATCGGAAGCGTTAACCACATCAACTTTTTTGTGCGTTTTATCTCCAGGTCTAACACGGACTGTTTCCCGCCCATGCGAAGTATATTAATGGTAGAAAAATAAGATCCCAACGCATGGCCCAAGCCTTCTTCATCGTACTCGTGTACATGCCACATATTCCAAGGTTTTTGACCTGGAAAAAGACGAGTGGATCGATCAGGAGTTGCACACACGAACACCCCCCCCGGCTTCAATACTCGACGGATTTCCGATAAATACGGTCCGACATCCTCTATATGTTCTATAACTTGAAATGAGAGGACAGTATCAAAACTAGAGTCGTCGAATGGAAGCGGCGCAAGGTCGGCACGTTCAATTTTTTGATACGTCAAATTATTGGCAACGTAATTTGTTTGAGCATATTCGATAGCCTCTGCAGCAATATCTACTCCAATAATATTGTCACATGATGATGCTATACGATGCGTTCCATAACCACTGCCGCATCCATAATCAAGAATCTTCTTTCCATGCACAAATTCAGCCGCAAAGTTGTACGTCGCAATATGAAACAAATATATAAGAAAGTTTTGTGGTGAACTATGGTAGAACTCTTCGACCATCCGCTCGCCTGTTGGCTCTAATTCCATTAATGATCTCCATAAGAATCTTCGCAACTCGGCAATTTTTTATTAGCCAAGTTTTATAATTGAAATTATTTCGGCATAACACCCATAGGCTTTTTTGCCAGTAAAAGATAGCCGGTCCCCCAATCTTTGAAACGACTATGATGCTGAAGTAGTAAAGCAAGGCGCATAGCCATTAGTCCTGGAAAACTTTTAAGAATAGGATATAGTCGCGATTCTGCATCTCGCTCCACACCACTTCGATCATTATTAGTTGCACGTACCGCTGATGATTCTCCATTCAAGTTTCGCGCGTGTACTCGCGCCCTTAGCGGCAACAACAGATTGGATAATGGAAAGCCGTAAGTCTCAATTTTTTCAATCTCAAATCCAACAACCATCATCAGATCTTTAATTTGTTGCATTTCATAGCGCCGATAATGTCCGGCCCATACATCGGATGACGTCCACTTTTTCATATGAGCTGGCACCGATATCAATATCGTTCCACCCGGTTTTATCCAACGATACCAATCTACCAATGCCTTCTGATCGAACTCAATGTGCTCCAAAACTTCAAAAGCAAACACATAGTCAAACTTATCATTCCAGTCACACTTTGCTTCCTTATGAAAGGTGACATTTTCACCGTTAACATGTGTAGCCACCTCCAACGCAGCGGATGATGTTTCCAACGCCTCACATATGAACTTCCGTTGGCTCAGCTCATACAAAATTGTTCCAGCGCCACACCCAATCTCAAGAAGCCGACCAGGTCGACAACCGTCCATCAAGCGCAATATTCTGTCCCTTCTTAAGAGAAAACTGGGCGCCGGAACCCATGCTTTTTCCGTAACACTGAGACCGTATAACGGGTGATATTCCATAAGGTAGCTTTATACCGATTTGTTCATATTTATAAGCTCCAGCCAACGCAATCCCAAGGACGCAGGAACGATCTGACGTCTAAACTGTTCATGCATACCTTCGGCCGCCACAGTACGGACAGCCTCACGAACGGCATCCAGCAGCGCTGTGGAATCCGATGGTGGGACAAGCCACACGCCTACACTTCCTGGTTCTATCAATTCTCTTATAGCTGCAGAATCGCGGGTAATAAGGGGCTTACCACTCATCAGTATCTGAAACACTTTATTGGGAATAACAAGCGAAGCTTTCTCGGTATTCCCAAATATTCCTAGACAAACAGAAGCACGTTGGAGCCAATTGCTTAGCTCGGAATATTTTGCCCAAGGAATCCACGTTAAACGTGGAATAGGGCTGGTATCAAGCATGGAACGTATCCATTTCGCCTCTTGACCAGTGCCAATAATCACCCAATCAATATCGTCCTGCTGCGCAGCTCGCGCAGCCTTGATGATGGTTTCGATTCCATGCAAGGGAATAAATTGACCATAAAAAACAACGATAGGCACGGCATTCGATATTTTCGTTGATAGCGGTGGAAACACCTCAGGCTCTGCTCCAACGAAGATCGCCGCCGTTTTCTGTACAGGCAATTGGAATGTCCGCACAAAATAGTCGGCGTGAGCACGGGTGTCCAAAACCACACGATTCACAGCCCGGCAGGCCAACCATTCCAACATCCATAGCAGCCGCGCTAGCGGGTTACGTGGCGAAAGCATTCGCCGATCTTCCACTACGGTGTTATACAGCGATAAAAACGCATCCCATATGATAGGGACACCGCGAAGCCGTGCGAATGGCCACAAAATTAATACATCTAAATGGCCTAAATAGCTGACAACAACCGCATCATGTTTAGGAAGACGAAGAAAACGCCAGATAAGAAATGGGTAGCTCGCTAACCATTTCAGTAATAACATTAACCGACGCCACCCGCCCTTTACTTGGCTTTTATCCTCAATTGCACCCCACACGTTTGTGTGACACTCTGAAACTGTTACACCATTCTCAATTAAACCTCGGCGTAAAATTCTGACTCGGGGCTTCCCCTCGTCATAAGTCCCCCACATCACAATATGCATGAGTTACTGCCACTCCTGAAGTTCGGTTGTAGCAGTCATCCGAGTTACAGGCAAATGCCCTACTTGTTGCTCCTCTTTTTCCCGCAAGCGAATTCGCACATCCTCTATCAACTTGCGATTTGCGGCCAGCAAATCGGCAATGATCGCGACCAACAAGGTCTGAAAACCGGCTCCGAGGAATATCGCAGCAAGAATTACTGACTGTACGTGTCCATCGCCATCGCCATTAATATAGTGATATACAAATCGCAAGCCCAACAAAGTACCAACACTAAACAGCATCGCTCCGATTGCTCCCAAAAAACGGAACGGCCGATAGATAATAAAAATACGAATGATGGTGATAACGCTACGTTTGATATAAGACGGAATGCTTTTTACCAAACGAGAGGGACGCAAGTCTTCATTGACTCGAATAGGCACTGACACAATGGACATGTTTTTCTGCCCTGCCTGAATAATCGTCTCCAACGTATAGGTATAATCATTGAAGACCATCAAACGCTGCGCTGCAGAGCGACTCATTGCACGAAAACCACTTGGCGCATCAGGGATATCAGTATTACTCGCCACGCGAACAACCCAGCTTCCTAGCTTTTGCAGCATCTTCTTGATGGGCGAAAAGTGCTCGATCGTCTCGATCGGACGCGCACCTACCACGATGTCAGCGCGGCGTTCCAGAATGGGCGCAGTCAAGGCGGGAATATCGTCCGCGTTGTACTGGTTATCTGCATCAGTATTGACGATGACATCCGCACCTAGATGAAGGCAAGCGTCCAATCCTGTCATGAAACCACGGGCCAATCCTTGATTACAGGTATGACGGACGATATGATCAACCCCATTCTCACGAGCCACGTGAACCGTATCATCCTTGCTACCATCATCGATGATCAACCATTCCACTACATCGAATCCCGGGACCTTTCGCGGCAACGCAGACAACGCAATAGATAGTGTTTGCGCCTCATTGAAACAGGGAATTTGGATGATAAGTTTCAAAATTTCCTCCCCTTATTTTTGAAACCGCCATTCTAGTTATCTAGAGGATAGGTGCAAGAAAATTCTTGCATCTATGAAAAACTATTCCGAGGAAACAGTTTTTCTTTCAATAACTCGGCACTCTGCTTCCAAGTCAGCCATGGCATGTTTTCCGAGCTGGGGGCTAATCCTTGTTTATGTAATTGCAACCAGTTCTCAATCGCAATCGCCAAATCTTCAGACTCCGTACCCGAAAAATAAAATGCGTGATTCTGCGCGACCTCTCGGAAAACTGGAATATCACGAACAATAAGAGGTTTTTTATGTTGTGCAGCCTCTATCAGAGGCAATCCAAACCCTTCGCCCTCGCTCGCAGCAATTAGGCAATCGCTGCATGAATAAATTTTCTCCAAATATTCATCGCTGATACCTTCCAGCCAGAACAACCTATGTCCCAATTCAATATGCGACTGTAGATCTGCCACTAGAGGCTCTACCAACCAACCTTTTTTCCCAACAATAACCAAATTTACATCTTCATAGTGTTGCCAAAGACGTTCAAATGCCTTCAACATCTGCGCATGTCCTTTACGAGGCTCCAACGTACCCACCGTCAAAAATGTCGTCCGCTTTGCCAACTTACTCAAAACATCCGATGCATCATCTGGGACGCCCCGCGTCGGAGCGCTATTCTGCATATCCGCTCCTAGATGAAAACTTTGAACGTTCGGCAAAATTTGGCGCTTAGGTGGATTCTGTCTCAACCACTCATGTACCTCATCTGCAACGGAAGCAGAAATACAAAGTAAGCCCGATGCAACATCACAAATATTTCGTAGCCAGCTCTCAAAAATCTGACTGATGCCCTTGACCCACCACTCAGGATGATGAATTAATAAAAGATCATAAACAATAAAATAAAGCTGCACGCCTCTTCTTCTTAACACTTGATGATATGGATGTGCCAAGGAAGCCAAATGTGCATTCAAATCTAACGCCAGATAGATGTCATCTTGGTGAAACTCAACAATTTCATCTTCACCTTCCCATAGTGAGTGTTCTGCAATCTTGGAGACAAAATGATTGGCATATCTATAATTGCCTGCATCATCAAAATAAATCGGCCTTACAGCAACATTATCTGGCGGTGATGAAAGTAATGCCAGCAACAAACTTCGTACCACTCGTTGAATTCCTGATTTCACATCCTCTCGGACAAGAACAGAAATATCTAATAAAACTTCCCGACTTCTCGCAAGAGGCAAATTAAATGTGATGCATTCTGCAATTTCCGCAAGTTCCTCTTCACCGATCTCATTAATCTTTGGGGTCTGCATTATCGAGCTTATGAGCGATTTCGAATCATTCGGAGAAACTCTATTGCCAGCTGAAGACTTCAAATCTCCGAGCGCCTTAATCGCCTTTCTTGCGCAATCGTCCCATGAGAATTTTTGGGATTGAACCATCCCGTTTTGACGAAGTCTCTCCCGGAACAATACGTCCGAAAGCGCTCTATTCATTTTTTGGGAAATGGCAACAGCGGAATCCGGATCAAATAACGCCTCTTCACACCCAATCACCTCAGGGATGCTTGTCGCATTAGATCCAACCACCGGAGCTCCACACGTCATCGCCTCCAAAACAGGCAAGCCGAATCCCTCATGCTTCGATGGAAACACAAATAATGTCGCTTCGGAATATAGTTTCACAAGATCTTCATCTTGGAGATAATCCGTCAATATCAGCTCATCGTCCTTTAAGCCTGTACTTTTTCTAATTTTCTCTAGACGGTTTTTATTCTCTTCCGTCATTTTGCTGGCAATCACCAGTTGATGGTCAGATCGTATTTCTGGTGTCAATAAGCTATACGCTTGAATCAGATTCTCAATGTTTTTTCTCGGATCAAATCCGCCAGGAGCACATAGCACCATCTTTTTGGAAATACCAAGCCGTTGTAGTAGGGGGAAAGTTTTTTCCCGAGAATAGATCCGAAATCTTTCATCTATAGCCGTAGAAATAGAGACAACTTTACTAGGCGCAATTCCTAACGTTTCAATTGCCTCTTGACAGGAATAATCAGATATTGCGAGTAGCAGCCCAGCATTTTTTAGATATTGGATTTTTTGTCGATAAAAATTTCTGTGAGCATCCGTATTCAGATAAGCCTTCGGATTTAATAACGGGATCAGGTCATACAAAATAACAGCTGTATTCCCGCCGTCACAAAAAGCTCCCACCGAAGCCACAGCATCATCGGATATCCCCTCAAACAGACTTGTTATCAGTACGGCATCGGGGTCCATCCGTTGAATAAAGTCTTCCCTAATTTTTTCTGCAACCCGGCTACGCACTAAATTTTTTGGATCAACTTCAGCTAATGGAGCAGGCACATCAAAAATGCGAATATTTTCCCTAGAAATCAATCCCGAGAAAGCTTGGAATAACTCCTCAATATTTTCATGCAAACGACCGTTCAGCACGATAAAAACCTCATGTGCTGTGGCCTGTTTCGCAATTGCCCGTGCCAGAGAAAGAGAATAACGGCCGATACCCCTATAGCGACTTTCGGTTTGTGCTCCTTGCAAATCAATCACTATACGCATTAATTACTTCCCTGTTTTCCCTGAATACCGGTTTTAAGTTGCGCGTATATTTGCTGGCCACGGGGAGACAAATTTTCTACGCTAATACGTCTTGACTGATGAGGAGAGGCATATACTCTTATCATCATCATTCTCAACCAATGCCTCTGAGTGGGTAGGTGATTTAATATACGCATCACAACACGTCTAAGTGCTGGCCTACAATTGATATACAACGCTATATGTATTAACAGCGTCTTAAGTCTTGCTTTCACGCCATCCCCATCATTTCCAATATATCTTTTACAGTTGGCTAGGCCTGCCTAATTTTTTAACCACACTAACAATTCTTCTGAGTGGGGCCGTAAGCCTCCATAAAATACTATTGCGTATCGTGTCTAATACTCTTTCAACTTGTTGTACCCTAGCCTCAATCTCCCCTATCTTAGACAACATTTTCCGATCATATTCCGAAGCAAGCATTTCCAACGTTACGCCATATCTCCTTTCAAAAAATTCCGCATTTCTCTCAAGGACGTCAGCGTTCGCCATCTTCTGAGCCACAATGGCATAATCTGGGCTTACTCCCTCCAAAACCGTCAGCAAATTTGTATGTTTATCGTTTACCGATTCCGGTTCTTGTAAACGCAATACGTTCACTTTTTTATAGCCATAATATTCTGGCAAAAATGCGAGAAGCTGCGAAGGAATGGGCCGTTGATGTGTCGGGTCTAAATAAAAAGAGGCCGTACCAACCACAATGTTTTCTGGGTTAGGTGTTTCAAGAATTAATAGTCCTCCCGGTTTTAAAACACGCAAGGCTTCTTGTACCAATAATTGCAAATTTGAAAAACAGATATGCTCCACAATATGAAAACCTGAGACAACGAGTTGACTCTCATTTGGCAATTTTTTTAGAAATGCAATGGCATCACCAGATTCGACATTTAGGCCCAATTGACGGCAACCGGCGAGCATTTCCTCATCCAGATCTACTCCTCGCGCATCAAATCCAGCAGACTGCATAAGTTCCAGCCACTCCCCCCTTCCACAGCCAAGATCTACTATTGAGGACTGAGAATATAAGCCCTGCAACGGGAGGACAAAGGGCAAATACACCTTCAAACGAGAAATAATCAAGTCACGCGAACCCCGATACCTATCCTCAAATTCCCTATAAAAAGAATCACTCATCGCTTCACCTCAACAACCGGCGCTAACCAGTTACATCCCACAAATTCTTGACGATCATAGTTAACAACGGTAAATAGAAATGCTAAATCACGCCACTCATAGTTGTCCTGCAAATGTGTATCAGCATTAGTCAAAGCCGTTGCTACAGAATAGTTGCCACTTCCAAGATTGGCAGAAAAAGTAAAGCGATACTCTATTGATTCCCCTTCCCTTACTTCGTTTAGAGGGATTCTCATATGATGAGTATTGGTACCGAACATAGGTTGCCCCAATCTGTCCTTGATCATGTAACCTAAAACGAGGCAAGGAATAGGGGCATGCGCTTTAATCTTGACAAAAAGAGTGACTAGTTGACCTACATTTATTGATTCAATTCGCTGTCCCTTATCATTCAATAGCTCAATCTTTTCAACAGTTGCTTCCCCTGTTCCAGAGGTAGTCTGCACTCTTCCGTCGTCTATTCTTCCGCGTACTATTTGATCTTCTTTCTCGGCAAGAAGCGCATTGTAGTAGTCCATTACTGCTTCAGGCTTTCCCTCCATCGCCAATTTTCCACTATCGAGCAAAATGGCACGGTCACATATAGACTGGATGGCTGCCTTATCATGCGACACGATCAACAGCGTAGTACCTTGTTTACGGAACTCACGTATGCGGTCAAAGCTTTTGTGTTGAAAATAAGTATCCCCCACCGACAAAGCCTCATCTACGATCAATACATCGGGGCGGACTGCCGTGGCTACACTAAATGCCAGACGTACCTGCATACCGCTAGAGTAGACTCGTACCGGCTGGTCAATGTAGTCACCAATTTCAGCGAAGGCCTCTATTTCTGGCATAAGAGATAGGACTTCCTCGGCGGTCATGCCCAACAGTTGACCTGCCATGATAGCGTTCTGACGTCCAGTAAAATCCGGATGGAATCCCATGCCCAGTTCGAGCAGTGCCGCAACTCGCCCCATCATCTGCACCCTACCGGTGGTTGGATGGGTAGTACCAACGATCATCTTCAGTAGCGTGCTCTTACCTGCTCCATTTATACCAATGATGCCAACAGCCTCCCCGGAAAGCACGCTGAAATCCAAGTTTTGTAGTACCCAATGTAGTTGATGATGAGGCTTACGACGCGGGTCCAACCATTCGATCAAACGCGACCAGCGTGTTGGATACTGCTTGTAAGCCTTACCAAGATTGGTGACAGTAATAGTACCCATCAGAGTTCATCCACCATTTCGCCAGCATGCTTACGGAACAACCACAATCCGAGAAAACACAGTAGTAACGCCCAAACCAGAACTGGGACAAGCTGCACCCATTGCGGCCATGCATCATGCACCATGATGGTCTGGTAGGCATTGATTATTGGCGTCATCGGATTCAGCATCACCAACCGCCGTACCCACTCCGGCAAACTTGTCAACGGATAGACAATGGGGGTCAGCCAGAACCAGAACTGCAGAACAATGCCAAAAAGTTGCCCCACATCCCGGAAGAATACGTTCAGCACGCCAATGACCATACCCAGACCAAGCGCAAAAAGGATCTGCACGCACAGAATCGGCAGCACTGCAAAAAATGGCCAACCGGGGAAATTACCTGAAGCAATCAGGAAACAGGTGAACAATCCAAAAATGATTGCGAAGTTGATGCAGGCATTGAGCACGACAATCACAGGCAATGCAATGCGCGGAAAACTGAGTTTCTTCATCAAATTTGCATTGTCGATGAACATGTTCTGGCAACGTGCCACCATTTCGGTGAACAACCCCCATGTCAGAATTCCCGCACACAGAAAGATGCTGTAACCAAAGGCGGTGTCCACGCCAGGCAAGCGCGCCCGCATCACATTAGCGAAGATCAGCGTATACACCAGTATCTGTGCTAGCGGCTGCAATACCAGCCATGAAACTCCAAGCATGGAATTACGGTAACGAGAAGCGAATTCGCGCTTGACGCTACCGAGGATGAAGCCGCGGAAACGGTAAATATCGGAAAGGTAGGGAACCATGTGCTCAGGCTGCGGATTGAATCATGTCCCGTGCGAGATGATTCGCAAGAAGGGCTTCCACTTCGGCCACACGCTGCGTGACCAGGCTGGCATCGCCTTTCGCTTCGATGTTCAGCCGCAACAGCGGTTCGGTGTTAGAACTACGCAAGTTCAAACGCCAGTCTGAAAATTCCAGACTGAGACCGTCCGTCGTGTCTTCCTTCGGATACGCTTTTGCGTAGTGCGCATGCACCGCCCGTATCGCTTCGCGTGCATCGATTACCTTGTAATTGATCTCTCCACTACAAGGATAGGCGTGGATGCGTTCGCCGACGAGTTGCGACAAAGGTTTGCCACTGCGACTGAGCAGTTCAGCTACTAGCAACCACGGAATCATGCCGCTGTCGCAATATGCAAAATCGCGGAAATAATGATGGGCGCTCATCTCGCCGCCGTAGATGGCATTTTCCGCACGCATGCGTTCCTTGATGAAGGCGTGGCCGGTCTTGCTCTGTATTGCAATGCCACCAGAACGCTGGACGATATCGATGGTGTTCCACGTCAAACGTGGATCATGGATGATCTTTTCGCCCGGATGCTTGCGCAGAAAGGCTTCAGCCAGCAGGCCTACGATGTAATAACCTTCAATGAACTCACCGTTTTCGTCGAACAAAAAGCAGCGATCGAAATCGCCGTCCCACGCGATACCCATGTCGGCCTTGGTAGTCTTGACCGCTTGGGCTGTGGCAGCACGATTTTCCGGTAGCAGCGGATTAGGAATGCCGTTGGGGAAGGTGCCGTCCGGTTCATGATGCACCTTGATGAAGGTGATCGGAACGGCGCGGACGCGAAATGCTTCTTCCAGCGCATCAATGACGTGGCCGGCTGCGCCGTTGCCGGCGTTGACGACAAGCTTGAGCGGCTTGATGGCTGTAGCATCAATGTAGCCGAGCAGATGCTCGATGTATGGCGCCAGTATCGATTGGCCAGTCAACGTGCCCTTCTTCGGTGCCGGTGCGAAGTTGCCCATTTCGGCCAGTGCCTGAATGTCCTTCAGTCCCGTATCCCCACTGATCGGCTGCGCACCACGACGCACCAACTTCATGCCGTTGTAGTCGATGGGATTGTGACTGGCGGTAATCTCTATGCCGCCGTCTACATCGAGATGAAAAGCGGCGAAATAGATTTCTTCCGTTCCGCTCATGCCGATGTCAATGACATCGGCACCAGCATCCATCAGCCCTTGTGCCAATGCTTGCTTCAGCGATTCACTGGAGAGGCGAATATCGCCGCCAACCGCTACACGTTTTGCGCCCAAGAATTGTGCGAAAGCACGACCAATACGATAGGCGATGTCTTCGTTGAGCTCCTCGCCCAGACGCCCACGGATATCATAAGCCTTGAAGCATGTCAGCGCTGCCATCAGACACGCCCGTAGTTATCCTGGAAGCGGACGATGTCATCTTCCCCGAGGTACTCGCCGCTCTGCACCTCGATCATGACCAGGTCCAACACACCGGGGTTTTCCAGTCGGTGTTTATGCCCTGCCGGGATGTACGTGGATTCATTTGTATTGACGAACAGTTCGCGATCGCCATTGACCACTTTTGCCATACCGCTGACGATGATCCAGTGCTCGCTGCGATGGTGGTGCATCTGCAGACTAAGGCTCGCACCCGGCTTGACCTCGATACGCTTGATCTTGAAGTTGCTGCCTTCTTCCAGCACCGTATAGGTGCCCCATGGACGATGCACCGTACGATGGTAATTGGCGGTAGCATGGGACTGAAGCTTGAGCTGTTTGACGACACCTTTGACATCCTGCGCACGGGAATTGTGTGCAACTAGCAGCGCATCTGGCGTATCGATTACCAACAGGTTGTCGATGCCGATACCGGCCACGATGCGGGAATCACTCTGGATATAGCAATTTTCCGTATCGACGAGCAAGGTTTCGCCGTTGACCCTGTTGCCCTTGGCATCCGGTGAAACCAACTCGGCAAGAGCGCTCCAGGAACCGATGTCGCTCCAGTCGAAATCCGCCGCAATGACGGCGACTTTCGAAGCACGTTCCATTACGGCATAGTCGATGGAGATGTCCGGGCATTGCGCAAAACTGTCCGCATGCAACATGACCGGCGCGATATCGAGACTGCTTTCAGTCATTGTGCGTTCTACTGCTGCTAATACATCCGGAGCATGCTCGCGCAAGGCGGCAATCATCGTTCCTGCCGCGAAGCAGAACATGCCGGAATTCCAGCTGAAACGTTTCGAAGCGATATAGGATTCAGCGGTTTGCAGATCCGGCTTCTCGACAAAGCGAGCAACCTGGCGTGCGACACTTCCTTCAATGCTGTCGCCACCCTCTATATAGCCGTATCCCGTTTCTGGCCGCGTGGGTTCCACGCCAAAGGTGACTAGCCAGCCCTTTCGTGCCAGTTCGACAGCCTCAGCAACAGATCGAGAAAACACTTCCTCGTTGCCGATCAGGTGATCGGCCGGCAGCACCAGGAGAACCGTATCCTCGCCGTATTGTTGCGCGGCCTGCAATGCTGCCGCGGCAACGGCGGGAGCCGTATTACGGCCGGCGGGTTCCAGCAAGTAATCGTGATCGACGTTCACGCCGGCCGCCTCATATTCGTCACGGGTCAGAAAATAGTATTCTTTGTTCGTTACCGTCAGAATGCGTTGAACATCTTTCAGCCCCGCGGCACGCTGCAAGGCCTTGCGCAGCAACGTCGCACCGTCCGGCAGTTTGATAAATGGCTTAGGTAAAGTTTCGCGCGAAACGGGCCATAGCCTCGAACCTGCGCCACCTGACATGATTACGGGGAGAAACATTCAATTGCCTCAGTAGAATTCAAAAAACCCGCCATTCTATATTCACAGCAGAAATAAACACTCTCATGAATATGGGAGGGATTATATTGCCAATCAGTCACTTCCAAACAGATCGCGTGTATAGACCTTATCCTTTACATCCATCAATGGCGTGTCCAATCTATTGGCCACGATCACATCCGCCTCTCGCTTGAATGCCGCCAAATCCTGCACAACTCTAGACCGGAAGAATTCGTCTTCCTGCAAAACGGGTTCGTAGACGATCACTTCTATGCCCTTGGCCTTAATGCGCTTCATGATCCCCTGGATGCTGGAAGCGCGGAAATTGTCTGAGCCGGCTTTCATGATCAGGCGATAGATACCCACGACCTTTGGGTTCATCCGGACGATGGAATCGGCGACGAAATCCTTGCGCGTCGTGTTGGAATCCACGATCGCCCGCATCAAGGTCTGCGGCACATCGCGATAGTTCGCCAGTAGCTGTTTCGTATCCTTGGGCAGGCAGTAGCCGCCGTAACCGAACGATGGATTGTTGTAGTGGTTTCCAATACGCGGATCCAGCGAGACGCCTTCGATGATCTGGCGCGTATCCAGTCCATGCGTGGCGGCGTAGCTGTCCAGTTCGTTGAAATAAGCCACTCGCATCGCAAGGTAGGTATTCGAGAAGAGTTTGACGGCCTCGGCCTCGGTGGAATCCGTGAACAGGACAGGAACGTCCTTCTTGACCGCACCTTCCAGCAGCAGATCGGCAAAAACTTTCGCGCGTTCGGAGCGCTCGCCGACGATGATGCGCGACGGGTAAAGATTGTCGTATAGCGCCTTGCCTTCCCGCAGGAATTCCGGGGAAAAGACGATGTTGTCACTGCCCGTTTTGGTTTTGATCGCAGCGGTATAACCGACCGGAACGGTGGACTTGATCACCATAACGGCCTGCGGATTGACGGCCATCACATCGGCGATCACCGATTCGACGGAGCTGGTATTGAAGTAGTTAGTTTCAGTATCGTAGTCGGTCGGCGTGGCGATCACGACGAAATCTGCACCTGCGTAGGCTTCCCTCTTATCCAGCGTCGCCTTCAAATCCAGATTGCGATTCTTCAGGAAATCCTCGATCTCGGTATCAATGATCGGGGATTCATGGCGATTAATTAGTGCAACACGTTCGGAATTAATGTCAATTGCGACCACCTCGTGGTGCTGCGCCAGCAAAACGGCGTTCGACATCCCCACATAACCTGTGCCGGCTACGGCTATTTTCAATTTAGTCTCCGGCATACAAATAATCCACTACTGCCTACTTCCACCTCATTTGTTTTTTGTTAGGAATTGAGGAATGGAAAGCTTCTAGGTGCAGCGATTCTGCCACAAGCCCATGCCTTTTTGTTATCTATTTACATCCGGTCACAGGAACACTCTTCCGCTCTGGAAAGTGCTTGCCTATTTGCAAAGAAAAAGGGATTAGCTAAAAGATGGGAAATTGAAACGCACAGTAAACGTACTGCCCTGCTCCGGCTCTGATTCAATCGCCAGCGCAGCGCCATGACGCAACAGTACGTGCTTGACGATCGCCAGCCCCAAGCCGGTGCCCTGCGTTTCGCGGGAGCGGCTCTTGTCGACGCGGTAGAAACGTTCGGTCAGGCGCGCGATATGTTCGGCGCTGATACCGATGCCGTCGTCCCGGACGGAGAATTCCGGGCCGGCTTCGCCGTTTTTCCATGCGATATCTATATGGCCGCCTTCCGGCGTATAGCGCACGGCATTGGAAACAAGATTGCTGAAGGCGCTGCGCAGCTCGTCGCTGCTGCCCTGCACGTCCGGTCCGTCGACAGACAACGAAATCGTATGGCGGCCGCCGGATAGCGCTCTGGCTTCCTGCAGAATCTGCTCCAGCAGATTGGGGATGTTGACGGGTTCGGCGCGCAGCGGATAGTCAATCGATTCCAGCCGCGTCAGCGTCAGCATGTCCTCGACCAGATTCTGCATACGCTGGCCCTGCTCGATCATCAGCTTCAGATGCGCCATGCGCGTTTCCTGCGCAAGGTCCGGCTGGCTATAGGCGATTTCCAGGAAGCCGTTGATAACGGTCAGCGGCGTACGCAGTTCGTGCGAGGCGTTGGCAATGAAGTCGCGGCGCATCATCTCGATGCGTTCGGACTCGGTCGCGTCGTGCGTGACGAGAATCTGGCGGCGGTTCTCGAACGGGATGATCTGCACGATCAGCTTGCGGTCGCGCAGAGAGAGCGTCAACGGCTGTTCGTAACGGCCGAGGATAATGTAGTCGATGAAATCCGGGCTGCGGATCAGGTTCGTCACCCGCATACCCTTGTCGCGGCTGTTGTTCAGACCCAGATGCCGCTCGGCGGCAGGATTGCACCATTCGAGGAACAGCACGTCGTCCATGATAGCGACGCCGTCCGGCAGCAGGCTCATCGCCTGGCGAAAGCGTGCCAGCCACTCGCTCAGCTCGGCGCGGTTGCGTTCGTCGTCGCGGCGCAGCTTGTACAGGCGGGAAAAAATGTCGGTCCAGGCGCCCCAGCCGTCCGGCAGCTTTTCGCTGTCGGGGCGATCAAGCCAGCCGGAGAGCAGGTACAGGTAGTTGAGCTGGACAAGTATCAGCGCGATCGCGCAGAAAAGTCCCACAGCCAACCCTGCGACCGGGCCGAAGAACCAACCGACAACGGCTGCACCAGCCAGGACGAGGCAAAGCCGTAGCGCAGCAGGCACCCAGAACAGCAACTGTGGACTCATGGACGGAATGGGTTCGGCTTATTTTTCAGAGAGCATATAGCCTACACTACGAACCGTCTTGATCAGGTGCTCCGCATCCTTCAACGCCTTGCGCAGGCGCAGCACGTGAACATCGACCGTACGTTCCTCGATGACGACGTGGTCGCCCCACACCTTGTCCAGCAGCTGGTTGCGCGAGAACACCCGTTCCGGATGCGCCAGCAGGAACTTCAGCAGCTTGAATTCGGCGTGGCCGATGTCGATCTTGTCGCCCTGCAGCGTAACGCTGCAGCTGATCGGATCGAGCGTGATCGGTCCGGCGCTCATCAGCGTCTGCGAATGCTCGGGCGTCTTGCGGCGCAGCAGCGCATTGATGCGCGCCGTCAGCTCGCGCGGCGAGAACGGCTTGGTGACATAGTCGTCGGCGCCGTTGTCTAGGCCGGCGATCTTGTCCTCTTCCATGCTCTTGGCCGTCAGCATGATGATCGGCAGTTCGTTGAACTGGCGGTCGCTGCGGATGCGCGACAGCAGGCGCAGGCCGCTCTGGTCCGGCAGCATCCAGTCCAGCAGGATCAGTTGCGGCAGGCGCTGCTGCAGGAATTCCCACGCTTCGGCTGCATTCTGCGCGGAAGCGACGTTCCAGCCGGCGCCTTTCAGTGTGAACGTCACCAGTTCGATGATGGGCAGTTCGTCTTCGACAATCAGGATCGTTGGTTTTTCAGCGGGCATATTCGATTAGCTGGCGGTACGTTCATCCAGGCGGGAAGCCGCATAGTCGGTATGACGGATATCCTTGCCTTCGACAATGTAGATCACGTATTCGGCGATGTTCTTCGCATGATCGCCGATGCGCTCGATCGCCTTGGCCACCCACAGCGTATCCAGCGCGCTGGAGATGGTGCGCGGGTCTTCCATCATGAAAGTGATCAGCATGCGCATGACGGAGCGAAACTCGTGATCGATCGCCTGATCCTGCGCAATCAGCCTGATCGCCTGCTTGCCGTCCAGGCGTGCGAAAGCATCGAGCGCATCATGCAGCATATTACCTGCACTGGTGGCCATGACGCGAATCGTTTCGTAATGGTTGACGGCCGTCACGCCGCGCTCGCTGATGGTTTTGGCGGCACGTGCAATCTTGGACGATTCGTCACCCACACGCTCCAGGTCGGTGATGACCTTGATCGTCGCCATCACGGTACGCAGATCGTTGGCGGCCGGCTGGCGCTTGACGATCAGGTGGCTGCACGCGTCGTCGAGCGAGACCTCGAGATTGTTGACGTTTTCGTCCGCCTTGATGATCTGGTCTGCCTGCGCCACGTTGCCGCTGCGGAAAGCGGAAATGGCATCCTGAAACTGGCTTTCGACCAAGCCGCCCATCAACAACACCTTGGAACGGATGGTTTCCAGATCCATGTCGTATTGCTTGGAAGAGTGTTCGCCTGTCATGGTTTCTCCTGAATATTCGTTTAACGGGTCGCTCGCTGATGTCGTGCGTCGCGTCGTTCTTGCATTTCTTCTCGTCGCGATCAGCCGAAGCGGCCGGTGATGTAATCCTGCGTATCCTTCTTGGCCGGATTCATGAAGATCTGATCCGTCTCGCCGAATTCGACCAGCTCACCCAGATACATGTAAGCGGTATAGTCGGAGCAGCGCGCCGCTTGCTGCATGTTGTGCGTGACGATGGCGATTGTATAGTCGCCCTTCAGTTCGCTGATCAGTTCCTCGATCTTCGCCGTGGAAATCGGGTCCAGCGCCGAGGTCGGTTCGTCCAGCAGCAACACGTCGGGCTTGACCGCCACGCCGCGTGCAATGCACAGGCGCTGCTGCTGACCGCCGGACAGCGACAGGCCGCTCTTGTTCAGCTTGTCCTTCACCTCGCTCCACAGCGCTGCCTTGTTCAAAGCCCATTCGACGCGCTCGTCCATTTCGCCCTTCGGCAGGTTTTCGTACAGGCGCACACCGAAGGCGATGTTGTCGTAGATCGACATCGGGAACGGCGTCGGTTTCTGGAACACCATGCCGACCTTGGCACGCAGCATGTTCACGTCCTGCCCCGGCTCGAGGATGTTCGCGCCGTGATACAGGATGCGGCCTTCCGCGCGCTGGCCCGGATACAGGTCATACATGCGGTTGAAGGTGCGCAGCAGCGTCGATTTGCCGCAGCCGGATGGGCCGATGAAAGCCGTCACCTTCTTGTCGTGAATGTCCAGGTTGATGTTCTTCAGGCCCTGGAAGCCGCCGTAGTAGAAGTTGAGATTCTGGATCTCGAGGGTCTTTTTGTTGATCATGTCCGCAGACGTTTGCGTAGTCATAGAGTGTGCCCGGAAGAATTCAGTGATTGATCTTTTGGTTGAACATCGAACGCGACAGGATGTTGAGCGCCAGCACGCTGAACGTGATCAGCAGCGCACCGCCCCATGCCAGCGCGCGCCAGTTTTCATACGGGCTCATTGCGAACTGGTAGATGACGACCGGCAGATTGGCCATCGGCGCGTTCATGTTGGCGCTGTAGAACTGGTTGTTCAGCGCGGTGAACAGCAGTGGCGCCGTTTCGCCGGAAATGCGTGCCACTGCCAGCAGCACGCCGGTGATCACGCCGGCCTTGACCGCACGCAGCCGCACGAAGGTGGAAACACGCCAGCGCGGTGCCCCCAGCGCGAATGCCGCTTCCCGCAGGCTGGTCGGCACCATGCCGAGCATGTTGTCCGTGGTGCGCACGACGACCGGAATCGCGATCAGCGAAATCGCGAAGCTACCGGCCCAGCCGGAGAAGTGCTGGACGTTCGCCACGTAAATCGCATAGACAAACAGGCCGATCACGATGGACGGCGCCGACAGCATGATGTCGGTCACGAAGCGCGTGACTTTCGCGAACAGGCTGACTTCGCCGTATTCGGCCAGATAGACGCCGGCCAGGATGCCGATCGGCGTGCTGATCAGCGTTGCCGCGCCCACCATCAGCAGGCTGCCGACGATGGCATTCATCAGGCCACCGCCTTCGCTGCCCGGCGCCGGCGTGGTTTCGGTAAAGATCGCCACGTCGATTGCGCCCACGCCCTTGACGACCAGCGTGAACAGAATCCACATCAGGAAGAACAGGCCGAGCACCATGGCCAGGAACGACAGCGTGATGCCAACGCGATGGATGAACAGGCGTTTGCGGTAGACGGGATTGACCTGCTCTTTTTTCATGACGGTATCGGTCATTTTGCGCCCTCCTTGCGGGCCATTCCCATCAGCATCAGCTTGGCAGCCGACAGGACGAGAAAAGTAATCACGAACAGGATCAGGCCAAGCGCAAACAGCGACGACACATGCAGCGTCGTCTCCGCTTCGGCGAATTCGTTCGCCAGCGTCGACGCGATACTGTTACCGGCCGCGAACAACGACCACGACAGCTTGTGCGCATTGCCGATGACGAAGGTAATCGCCATCGTCTCGCCCAGCGCGCGGCCCAGACCCAGCATCACGCCGCCGACCACACCGATGCGCGTATAAGGCAGTACCACCTTGCGCACGACTTCCCATTTGGTGCAGCCGAGTGCATAGGCCGACTCCTTCAGCACCGGCGGCACGATCTCGAACACGTCGCGCATCACCGAAGCGATGAAGGGAATGATCATGACGGCGAGGATGATGCCGGCGGCCAGGATGCCGATGCCCATGTGCGGGCCGGAAAACAGGTTGCCGATGATCGGCAGCTTGCCCAGTGTTACCGCCAGCGCCGGCTGAATGACTTCGGAAAACAGCGGCGCGAAGACGAACAGGCCCCACATGCCGTAGATGATGCTGGGTACACCGGCCAGCAATTCGACCGCAGTGCCCAGCGGGCGCTTCAGCCAGGCCGGGCAGATTTCAGTCAGGAACAATGCGATGCCGAAGCTAACCGGAAACGCGATCAGCAAGGCGATAAGCGAAGTAACCAGCGTGCCGACGATCGCGATCGCCGCACCGTACTGGTCGTTGACGGGATCCCATTCGATGCTGGTGATGAATGGCAGGCCGAATTCCTTCAAGGCCGGCCACGCGCCGATCATCAGCGAGGCGATGATGCCCAAGAGGACAAGCAGCACGCTCAATGCGAACAGGAAGGTAACCTTGTGAAACAGAAAATCCTGCAAACGCTGTCGGCGCATCGTGGCCATCAGCGACTTGCTGAAAACGGCGCCCTGGGTTTTGGCATCCTGGCCCATCATGGCCGGAGCGGAAAGAGTATCGGGACGTGCGCTCATGGTTTTTTCAGTGGAATTGGGCCGGGGCAAAGCGGAACCCTTGTCGGATTTCGTCATTGCAGCCGGCCCGTTATGTTAAGCAGCGTGAAACGTCGATTACCAGATCGCCTTGCCGGAAGCGTCCTTGATGTCGGCTTTCCAGGCGTCCTGCACCAGTTTCACGACAGACTCAGGCATTGCGACATAGTCCAGTTCGGAAGCCATTGCGCCACCGTTCTTGTACGACCAGTCGAAGAACTTCAGGACTTCCTTCGCACGTTCAGCCGAAGCTTGCGATTTGTGCATCAGGATGAACGAAGCACCGGTGATCGGCCAGCTGGCTTTGCCCGGCTGGTTGGTCAGCACGATTTGCATGCCCGGGGTCTTGGCCCATTCAGCGCCGGCAGCAGCTGCCTTGAAGCTTGCGTCGTCAGGCTGGACGAAATTGCCGTCGCGGTTCTTCAGCTGCGTGTGCGACAGCTTGTTCTTGTGCGCATAAGCGTATTCGACGTAACCGATCGAACCCTTGATACGCTGCACGTTGGCGGCGACGCCTTCGTTACCCTTGCCACCTACGCCGACCGGCCATTTGACAGCCGTGCCTGCACCGACTTCATTCTTGAAATCGGCATTGGTTTGCGACAGGAAGTTGGTCCACAGGAAGGACGTGCCCGAACCGTCCGAGCGGTGGACGACGGTGATGTCGCTGTCCGGGAGCTTCACGCCTGGGTTGATCGCACTGATCTTGCCGTCGTTCCACTTGGTGATCTTGCCCAGATAGATACCGGCCAGCACGTCCGGCGTCATCTTCATCTGGCCTGGCGCCACGCCGTCCAGGTTGACGATAGGCACCACGCCGCCCATGATGGCAGGAAACTGCACCAGGCCTGCTTCCTGCAGGTCTTCCGGTTTCAACGGCATGTCGGATGCGCCGAAGTCGACGGTTTTCGCCTTGATTTGCTTGATGCCGCCGCCGGAGCCGATCGACTGATAGTTCAGGCCGGTGCCGGTTGCTGCTTTATAGGATTCTGCCCATTTCGAATAGATAGGGTACGGGAAGGTTGCGCCGGCGCCGGTGATGTCTGCCGCCATTGCCGAAGTGATCGTCAAAGCCGCACCTGCAGCGATGACAGCGGATTTCACGAAGAGATTCAATCGCATAACTGCTCCTTAGATAAATAACCAACTTGGTGAGACATGCGAGACTCTACCCAGCAAATATGACAGCTTTATGACGCCGCAAAATTCGTGTCATAAATGCGAAAAATCACGATTTTCCTGTCATCAAGTTGTCATAAACGACTAATAGACTCAGCGTGTCTTCATGAAGAAATCCAGGAAAATGCACAAGAAAGCCGTACTTGAGATCGTGCCGGCCCATGTTCCGCCGAAGTCTGCCATTTATCTGAATCGTGAGCTGTCGCAACTGGCTTTCAATCGGCGCGTACTGGCACAGGCCGAAAATCCGAATGTGCCGCTGCTGGAACGCCTCAAGTATCTCTGCATCGTCAGCAACAACCTCGATGAATTGTTCGAGGTGCGCATTGCCAGCCTGCTGGCGAACAACCATATGGAAGTCGAGCCGTCCGAAGTGCCGGCGATCTCGGCTGCGTTGAGTATTGCCGGAGCGGAATGCCATCGACTGGTCGAACACCAGTATCGCGTATTGAATGAAAATATCCTGCCGCAGCTGGCGCAGCAAGGCATTTATTTATTACGCGATCAGGACCGCAGCGACGAGCAGCGCGCCTGGGTCAAGCAGTATTTCGACCGCGAAGTCCGCCCGCTACTGACGCCGATCGGCCTCGATCCCGCGCATCCCTTCCCGCAGGTCGTCAACAAGAGCCTGAACTTCATCGTCGAACTGTCCGGCAAGGATGCCTTCGGCCGCGGCACCGGGATTGCCATCCTGAAAGCGCCGCGTGTTTTGCCGCGCGTCATCCAGTTGCCGCCGGAGCTGTCGAAGGACGGCATCGCGTTCTGCCTGCTGTCTTCCGTCATCCACGCGCACATCAACGATCTGTTTCCCGGCCGCGAAGTCATGTCGTACTCGCAATTCCGCGTCACGCGCAACAGCGATCTGTGGGTGGACGAGGAAGAAGTGAAGAATTTGCGCCAGGCGCTGCAGGGCGAATTGCAAAGCCGCAACTTCGGCGTCGCAGTACGGCTGGAAGTCGCGAAGAATTGCCCGCAACAGTTGTCCGATTTCCTGCTGCAGCAATTCTCGATCGACAAGTCGCGGCTGTACGCGGTCGACGGTCCGGTGAATCTGGTGCGCCTGTCGGAGATCATCGATCACGCGTCGAAACCGGAACTGCGCTTCCCGCCCTACTCGCCGACCTACCCGCCGCGGTTGGCCAATGTCGACCTGTTCGCCGCCATCCGCAAGCAGGACGTGCTGCTGCACCATCCGTATCAATCGTTCCAACCGGTGCTGGAATTTGTGCGCGAAGCGGCGCTCGATCCGGACGTGGTCGCCATCAAGCAGACCATCTACCGCACCGGCATGAACTCGGACCTGATGGAATCGCTGATCCTGGCCGCCCAGCGCGGCAAGGAAGTGACCGTCATCGTCGAGCTGATGGCGCGCTTCGACGAAGAAGCCAACATCAACTGGGCCGACCGACTGGAGCGTGCCGGCGCGCAGGTGGTCTACGGCGTCGTCGGCCTGAAGACGCACGCCAAGCTGGCGCTCGTCATTCGCCGCGAGGAAGGCACGTTCCGCTATTACGCCCACCTCGGCACCGGCAATTACCATCCGAGTACGACCAAGTTCTATACCGATTTCGGCCTGATGACAGCCAATCCGGCGATCTCGACCGAGGTCAACGAAGTTTTCATCCATCTGACCAGCCTGACCAAGCCGAAAACGCTGCACCACCTGTGGCTGGCGCCGTTCGCGCTGCAGAAGGAATTCATCCGCGCCATCCGCAACGAAGCCAAGATCGCGAAAGCAGGCCGCCCAGGCCGCATCATCGCCAAGATGAACGCGCTGCTGGATGAATCGGTGATCCGTGCGCTGTACGCTGCTTCTGCCGACGGCGTGAAAATCGACCTGATCGTGCGCGGCGCCTGCGCCCTGCGTCCCGGCGTGCCAGGCCTGTCGGAAAACATTCGCGTGCGCTCCATCGTCGGCCGCTTTCTCGAACACAGCCGCATCTATTACTTCCGCAACGATCTGGCGCACGACGTCTACCTGTCCAGTGCCGACTGGATGAACCGCAACCTGTTCCGCCGCATCGAGGTCGCCTTCCCTGTTCTTGATCCCGCATTGAAGAAACGCGTCATCAACGAAGGCCTGAATCCCTACCTGAAAGATAACGTCAACGCCTGGGAACTCGACTCGGACGGCAACTATCACAAGAGAAAGCCGCGCGGAAAACTGGCCGCGTTCGGCGCGCAGCAATATCTGATGCAGATACTTGGCACCCCTGTGGAGTAAAACGATGGAACTGATCCTGTGGCGACATGCGGAAGCGGAAATGGGTGAGCCCGATGAAGGCCGCGCGCTAACGGCCAAGGGTCACAAGCAGGCGTCGAAGATGGCCGAATGGCTGGACCGCAACCTGCCCAACAGCTGCCGCATCATGGTCAGCCCCGCCACGCGCGCCGTGCAGACCGCCGAAGCGCTGGGCCGCAAGTTCAAGATCGTTCCCGACCTCGCCCCCGATTCGACAGCCGAACGGATACTCGCCGCCGCGCACTGGCCGGACAGCCGCGAGCCGGTGCTCATCATCGGCCACCAGCCGACGCTGGGTCAGGTCGCCGCCACGCTGCTAACCGGCACGCCACAGGACTGGACGATCCGCAAGGGCAACATTTGGTGGATCGTGCAGCGCGAGCGCGAAGGCGTGACCGAACATTTCATCCGATCGGTGATGGGACCCGATCTTGCAAAATGATTTGGCGAAATGGTGTGAAGCAAGGCTGAAATACTGAAGTAAAGCCGCTGAAACAATGACGGCAAAGTAATGCCGTCATCATGCCGAAGCTCATCAATCCGATGCCGGCATCAAAACGACAAGCGGGGGCAAACGCCTCCCGCTTTTTTCATTTCTTCCAACCGACGGTCAGGCAATCGACGAGCGCACCGCCGGCAATGCCTTGACGCCGCGCACTGGATGCAGATGCCGCACAAACTGCTGCGTCGCCTCTTCCCACGAATAGCAGAGCGCATGCTCGCGCACCGTCGAGCGTTTCATGCCAAGCGCTGCAAAGCAGGCCTTGGCCAGATCCTCGTCCAGCATGCCCGACTTGCCATGCGCCACCACGTCCACCGGCCCTTCGACCGGATAGGCCGCCACCGGCACGCCGCAGGCCATCGCCTCGATCATGACCAGGCCGAAGGTATCGGTATGGCTGGGGAACACGAACACGTCGGCGCAGTTGTAAAAGGCCGGCAGCATCTCGTGCGTCTTCGCGCCGAGGAAGCGCACATGCGGATACTTCGCCTCCAGTTCCTCGCGCATCGGGCCGTCGCCGATCACCCATTTCGCGCCCGGCAGATCCATCTGCAGAAAGGCTTCGACGTTCTTCTCGACCGCGACGCGGCCGACGTACAGGTACAACGGCCGCTCCTGCGTCAACTCCTCGCGCGGGCCCGGCTTGAAATGCTGCGTATCGACGCCGCGGCTCCACAGCACCACGTTGCGGAAACCGCTGCGCTCCAGCGCTTCGCGCATGCGTGGCGTCGGCACCATGACGGATTTCGACGGACGGTGAAACCACTTCAACCAGCGATAGGAAATCGCCAGCGGCAGGCGGAAACGCGCGCGCAGGTATTCCGGAAAGCGCGTGTGATAGGCCGTCGTGAAGTCCAGCCCGTTGTTCAGGCAATAGCGGCGCGCCGCCAGTCCCATCGGCCCTTCGGTGGCGATATGGATGCAATCCGGATCGAACGTTTTCAACGCTGCCGCCACTTTTGCATAGGGCTTGTAGGCCAGCCGGATTTCCGGATAAGTCGGGCAGGCATAGGTGCGCATGTTTTCCGGCGTCAGCATCAGCACCGCGTGGCCGAACGCGCGCAACTGCCGGCGCGTGGCTTTCAGCGTATTGACGACGCCGTTGACCTGGGGTGCCCAGGCATCGGTCACGATGGCGATACGCATGCTTCCTCCATTTTTTGCTTGGCGGCGGCCGACGGCGCAACGATTTCCTGCCAGCTCACCAGCCGCAGTTCGCCGGAATGCTCCTCCACCAGCGCCGACAGGCTTTCCACCCAATCGCCGTCGTTGCAGTAGAGAATGCCCTCGATGCTGCGGATCTCCGGTTTGTGGATGTGGCCGCAGATGACGCCGTCCAGCCCGCGTCGCTGCGCCTCCTCGGCCAGCGCATGCTCGAAGGACGAGATATAGCTGACCGCATTCTTCACCTTCAGCTTCAGATACTGCGACAACGACCAGTACGGCAGGCCAGCACGGGCGCGCCAGCTGTTCAACCATTGGTTCCATTTCAGGATCATCGTGTACAGGCTGTCGCCCACATAGGCCAGCCACTTGGCGCAGGCGATCACGCCGTCGAAACGGTCGCCGTGCAGTACCAGCATGCGCTTGCCCTGCGCCGTCGTATGCACGAGTTCGTCGCGCACGCGGATGCCGCCGAAATCCAGATCGATGAACTGGCGCACCGCTTCGTCATGGTTGCCCGGCACGAAGATGACTTCGGTGCCCTTCTTCGCCTTCTTCAGCACCGTCTGCACCACGTCGTTGTGCGACTGCTCCCAATACCAGCGGCGCTTCAGCTGCCAGCCGTCGATGATGTCGCCGACCAGATACAGCGTCTCCGATTCGGTGCGGCGCAGGAATTCAAGCAGCCGCTGCGCCTGACACCCCGTCGTCCCCAAATGCACGTCCGAAATCCAGATGGTGCGGAAGCGGACCGGTTCGCGCTTGCCGGAACCGGACGCGGTGTCCGCACCGATGAAATCTGCCGTCAGAAAGGGATCGCGTGGTTTCATGCTGGCTGGCTCTCCTTCAGGTAGTGGCGGGCGTAGCGACTGTCCAGTTTGGCGAGCGGCAGCATCATGAACAGATCCGCGCTGTGGAAATCAGGATCCCATGCCGGTTCGCCGCAGATCCAGGCGCCGCTGCGCAGGTAACCCTTGATCAGCGGTGGAATCGTCGGCGCCTGCGTGGCATCGCGATCTTCCAGCGGAAACGGCAGGTGCGGGCGAACACGGTATTCGGTCGGCGCCAGATTGCTTTCGCTGACCTTGCTGTACAGCGCCGCGGCATTGTGGCCGCCGTCCGCCAGGCTGATGCTGGCGCAACCGATCAGGTATTCGCATTTTTCACGCTGCATGAAGGCGGCCAGGCCGGCCCACAGCATCATGATGACGGCGCCGCTGCGATAGGCAGGATCGATGCAGGCACGGCCCGCTTCGGCGATGCGGTTGCGCAGGTGATGCAGGCGACCGAGATCGAACTCCTGCTCGGAGTAGAAACGGCCGGCACGGCGCGCGCCCTGCGGGCTCAGCACGCGATAGGTGCCGACCACTTTCAGCGTTTCGGCATCGCGCACGATCAGGTGATCGCAATAGGCGTCGTATTCGTCGCGATCCAGGCCTTCCGCATTGGCAAGCGCGGTCAATCCCATCGCTTCGATGAACACCTTGTAGCGCAAGCGCTGCACTTCGCGCACTTCTTCCGGCGTGCTGGCGAAGCTCAACGTCAGGCGCGAGGAGGAAGCGGCTGCATCGGCGGAGGTCGTCTGTGTCTGCATGTTTCGTCCTTTGTAGTGTGACGGGACGAAGCGTAACCACCGATTACTTCAGCAAAATGACAGCGTCATGTCAGTTTGATGACACTACAACAGATGAAAAAAGGCCGGCGCGTATTCCCGCGCCAGCCTTGGGTATTGCAACCTGCATTCTCTATAGCAACAGCCGTGTAGTTTGCTTATTTTTCCTTCTTCGGACGGCCTGCCTTGATCGGCGCCAGCGCCTGGATCACGCCATTGAGTTTGCCGATATCCGTCGTGCGGATCAGCACCAGCCCTGCGCGCAGCAATTCGGTCTTCTTGACCGAAACACCCTGCTTCAGGAATGCCTTCTTCACGTCCGCCAGCACCTGGTATTCGGATTCCGGTATCGTGAAACTGTCACGCACCAGCTTGGCCTTCTTGGCCTTTTCCTTCACTTCAGCCTTCGGCTGGCTTTTTGGCGCCGGCTTTGCCGCAGGTTTCGGCGCCGATTTGGTTGGCGACCCGGCCGTCGGTTTCGGAGACTTTACCGAGTTTGCTGCCGACGTTGCAGTCCTGGTGGTCGCCCTGGTTCCCGTCTTTCTGGCAGGCTGTTTCGCCGCAGAGCCGGTTTTCGCCGGCGCAGCCTTTTTCGCCGGTTGTTTTGCCGCCGGCCGCTTTGCTGCCGCCTGTTTCTTCACCGGCGTTTTTCCGGCCGGCTTGCCGGCCGCAACTGGTTTATCCTTCGAAACGGCTACCGTTTCCTTTTGCGCTGCCGGCTTGCCGTCCGACACCTTGTCTGCATTTTCCTTCACACCACCCTCCTCAAGAATAAATCGTATAAATAATATATATAGTTTATTCAATTTAGGCAAGACGTAAGACTGACGCAATTTACGCCCGTTTCCGCTTCGGTCTGCGGCGTCATTCATCAGACCATTCATCAACACGTCACAATCGGCAAGCAGAATCGCGCTCCAATAGGACACCTCTGCGCCAATACATGCTGCCACGCCTTTTCCGCTTTCTCTCCATTGCCTCCACCGCACTGCTGATGACGACCCCGGCCTTCCCGGCCGACGAGCCCGACACCATCGTGGTCGGCCAGGTCATCGACCTTTCCAGCCCGAATGCCGCCATCGGCCGCGATTACGTGGCTGGCATCAAGACCTATTTCGACGCGCTGAATGCGGCCGGCGGCATCAACGGCAAGCGGATACGCTACGTCACGCGCGACGATCAGGCCTCGCCGCAGACAGCCGCACGGATGGCGAGCGAGCTGATCGAGCGTGATCGCGTCGATTACCTGCTCGGCGGCGTCGGTGACGGCGTAACAAGAGGAATCCTGGATGCGCCGGCCTTCAAGCGCAGCCATCTGCAACTGTTCGCGCCGCTGGTGGCATCGACCGGAATCGACAGCCCGCGCGTCGTGTTCTGGCGTCCCGACTATCTGCAGGAAATCCGCCACATCCTGTCGCACTTCGCGCCGCTGGGCATGCAGAACGTCGGCGTCGTCTACCAGGACGATCCCTCTTCGCAACAGGCATTCCAGGCGCTATCCGCCGAACTGAAGCAACGCAAGCTGCAGTTGCGCGGCACGGTGCGCATCGGTGCCGACGAGAAACGCAATGTGCAGGAGATCGAACAGTTGGCTGCCGCCAAGCCCGGCTTCGTCATCGCGATCGGCGATGCGATCGGCACGGCGTTGTTTTTGAAGGAATTCCGCAAATCGGCGCCGCAGACCTTCGTTGCCGGCACTTCGCTGACCAATCTGGAAACGCTGCGCGAACTCGCCGGCCAGCGCGCGGTGGAATGGACGGTGTTTTCGCAGGTCGTGCCCAATCCGAACAACGGCAAGACCGCGCTGCAGCTGGAACACCTGAACATGATGAAGAAGTACCGCGACGAACCGCCATCGGCGCTGACGCTGGAAGGCTTCGCCGTGGCAAAGACACTGGCACTGACGATCCGCCGCAGCAAGCGCCCCGACGGCGCCATGCAGGAACTGACGAAGCCGGGCAGCGTGATCGAGCTCGGTGGCCTGACAGCGGTCGCCAAGCCGGACAACCGGCTGTCTGACTATGTGGATATCGCGCTGTTCATGAAAGGCGCGCTGGTGTTCTGATCAGTGCTGCGGCTTGAAGCGGATGAAACGATAGACGTAGACCGCCACTACGGTCAGCACCACCAGCTTGGACAGCGGATCGACATAGCCTTCGACCACCTCATACTGCGATTCGAGCAGGAAGCCGGCCATCGTCAGCAGCGTGGTCCAGATCAGCGAGCCGATCGTCGAATAGGCGAGAAATGGCAGCATCGGCATGCGCACGATGCCGGCCGGCACCGAGATCAGCGTGCGGATCGCCGGAACCAGACGGCCGAAGAACACCGCAGCGCCCTCGTGTCGCTCGAACCAGTCGGAGGCCATGTCGATATCCGCCGGCGAAACCGTCATCCAGCGGCCGAAACGATTCGCCATCCGCTTCAATCTGTCCTTGCCGAACAAGGCGCCGGCGTAATACCACGGCAGCGCACCGACCACGGAGCCCGCCGTGCCGGACAGGATCACCAAGATCAAATCCAGCTCGCCGCGCGCCGCGACAAAGCCGGCCAGCGGCATGATCAATTCGGAAGGAATTGGCGGGAACACGTTTTCCGCCAGCATCAGCAGAAAGATGCCCAGATAACCGCTTTGCGAGACGATGTCGGTAATGCTGTCGAACAAGATGTACTCCGGAAAAAGTGTGGGAAATATCGCGTCCGCCATTGTAATGCGGCACGTGATCTCTCTATCGTGTAGAAACCTGCGCTGATTCAGAGAGGATGCGCCGGCAAAGGTTCAGCCGACGCTGTGACAATCACGCCAGACGAACGGAAAAATCCACGCCGACCTCGCCCCAGGCCTCCTGCTCCTTGGCGATCCAGTAGGAAACCGTCGGATGGCTTTCCACCCACGCACGCGGCATTTCCAGCTCGATGCGGTTTTTCATCTTCAGGCGTACCGCATCCGGGCCGACATCGATACGCGCATGCATCAGCGTTACTGCCAGCCGCAAGGCCAGCACAGCCTTGGCGAAATCCGCATCGGCCAGGCTGTCGCCGATCTTGCGCAGATTCCCCTTCTGCGCCAGCACGAAGCGCCCCATCGTACGCTGCTCGCGCGTCGTGAAGCCTGACAGGTCGGCGTTCTCGATCATGTAGGCCCCATGCTTGTGATAGCCGCTGTGCGAGACCGACAGGCCGATCTCGTGCAGCAGCGCGCTCCAGTACAGCAAGCGCGCATAGGTATCGTCGTTCGGCTTCAGCAGTGCAAATATCGTCGCTGCAATATGGGCGGCACGATCGGCACGTCCCTCGTCTGCATGAAAACGCCGCAGGAAATCGCGCGCCGACCATTCGCGCCGGTCGCGCAGCGTTGCGCGCAGCTGCAGATCCCACAACACGCCCATCCGCAAGCCGGCTTCCACCGGCTTCATCGAACGGATGCCGAGTTCCTGCATGATGCCGATCAGCGTCGCCAGCCCGCCGGTAATGCTGGTCGCGCGGTCGGCCTTCATGCCGGCCAGATCGATGCGGCTGGCATGGCCGAACTGAATCAGGCGGCGCTTCATCGCTTCCAGGCTCTTTAGCGTCAACTCCGCGCCGTCGCCGATGCCGTTGCGCGCAATCGCATCGGCAATCGCCCGTATCGTGCCGGACGAACCGTAGGCATTCGTCCACGATTTTTCGCGATATTGCGGCGCGGCATCCTCGAAGCGCGAACGTGCGGACAGGATGGCGGCATCGAAGGCGGCCGCATCGATATTGCCGTCCGCAAAGAAGCCGTTCGTCTGCGGCACCGTGCCGATGCTGAACGATTCGACGACCTCGATTTCCGTCCCTTTGCCGAGGATCAGTTCGGTCGAGCCGCCGCCGATGTCCAGCACCAGCCGGCGTTCGTTCGACGGCAAGGCACTGGCGACGCCCAGATAGATCAGTCGCCCTTCTTCCTCGCCGGAGATGATTTCGATCGGATAGCCGATCGCCGCTTCCGCGCGCGGCAGAAAAGCCGAAGCATTCTTCGCAATGCGCATCGTGTTGGTGGCGACCACACGCACCGCATTCAATGGATAAGTGCTCAGGATGGAATTGAAACGGGCCAGTGATTCGACGGCGCTGTCCATCGCCGCGGCAGTCAGATTGCCTTTGTTATCCAGCCCGGAGCCAAGGCGGATCGGATCGCGTGCGCTCTTGATGATGCGCATCGTCTCGCCATCGTGTCGGCCGATATGCAGGCGAAAACTGTTCGATCCCAAATCCACTGCCGCAAACATCTGATCCTTTCAGGCGTGTTTTCCTGTGCGCGGCAGCATCGAGCCGCGACGAAAAGTTCGTGAAGATAATCCTGCATTGTGACCGCTTGATGACGATTCCAGTCGCCAGCAAACTGCGATCGGAATCTCATGTCGAAAAATACGGAAATTATTTATACCATTTTAGCTCTACGTCCGCCAAACAGGAAACACGCCTCATGTTGTGTGTCGCCTGAATGTCAGAAAAATGGCAAATGATCAGTGCCAATCAGTTCGCTACAAAACGCAACTGCACGAATGGCAGTCTGGAGATCGGAAATGCTTCAGCCGAATTTTCTTGCCGCATCCAGCGCCAGTCCGGCGCCAATGCTGCCGAATAGATCGCCTTCGACACGACGTGCGGCAGGCAGCAATGCGGCAATGCGTTCGCGCAGCAGATTCACGCCGCTGGAACCGCCAGTGAAGACGACGGTATCGACGTCGTGCGCGGCGATGCCTGCATCGACCAGCAGGCACGCCACCGTATTTTCGACGGAATCGACCAGCTTGCCGATGGCTTGCTCGAATCTGTCGCGCTTCAGCAGTAGCAACTCCGCCGGCTGCAGGCGATCAAGATGCAATTCGGTCTGCAGTTCCGACGACAGCGCGATCTTGCCTTCTTCCGCCTTCAGCGCCAGCCAGTGGCCGGCACGCTGCTCGATCACGTTCAGCAGACGATCCAGCTTTTCCTTTTCACGTGCATCGCGGTAGATGTCCTTGATCTGCAGCCAGGTCTTCTGCGTGTAGGCCAGATTGATCGTGTGCCAGGTCGCCAGGTTGAAGTAATAGCTGGACGGCACTTCGGTGCCGTTGGACAGGCGCGAACCCAGCCCAAGCAGCGGCATGATGCTGTCCAGACTCATGTATTTGTCGAAATCGGTACCGCCGATATGGACGCCGCCGGAAGCCAGGATATCGCTGCGGCGGTCGGCCTGTTTCGCACGCTGCGGCGACAGGCGCACCAGCGAGAAGTCCGACGTGCCACCGCCGATATCGGCAATCAGCACCAGTTCCTCGCGATCGAGTTGCGATTCGTAGTCGAAAGCGGCAGCGATCGGTTCGTACTGGAATTCGATTTCCTTGAAGCCGACCGATTGCGCGATCTCGTACAGCGTATCCTCGGCCAGCATATCCGCCTCTTCGTCACCATCTACGAAATATACGGGTCGTCCCAATACTGCATTCGTGAATTCGCGCCCCGCCGCTGCTTCCGCGCGGCGCTTCAGTTCACCGATGAACTGCGTCAGCAGCATGCGGAACGGCAACACCGTTCCCATCACTTCCGTCTGATCGTCGATCAGGCCGGTGCCGAGCAGGCTCTTCAGCGACCGCATCAGGCGGCCTTCGTAGCCTTCAAGATAGTTGGAGAGCGCCGCACGGCCGTAGTAAACCTGTTCTTCGTCCGCGTTAAAGAAGACGACGGACGGCAGCGTCACCTTGTCGTCCTCCAGCTGCAGCAGCGGCGATTGCCCCGGCCGATGCCAGCCGAAGGTCGAGTTCGATGTGCCGAAATCGACACCGCATGCGTTTGTCATGGCGCGTTCCATTGGTGAAAGGGCCATGATGATACGGCATTACGGAAAAAGAAGACGGAAGCAGGATGCTTCCGCCGGAAACGGACAGGGAGGACAATACCGAAGCATTGCACTCCCCGTCTTACGGAAAGGATTAGAAGTCCATCGAAGCGCTGACGGTGAACGTGCGCGGTGCGCCTTCGGTCAGGTAGCCATTGCCCGGATAGCCGCCGACGGACGCCCAATAATCGCGATCCGTAACGTTGTCGACACGTGCCCGCAATGTCAGCAGCTTGCCGCTCACTTCCATCATGTAGCGCGCGCCCAGATCAAGACGCGCCCAACCCGGTACCCGCTGTGTATTCGCCGCATCGGCATAAGAGCTTCCCGTCGCGACGATCTGCGAATCCAGAGAGAATCCCTGGATGCCAGGCACATCCCATTCGACACCGAGATTGCCCTGGACCTTGGGAACGCCGATGACGCGATTGCCGTCGTTCGTTCCGCCCGCCGTATCGCGCTGCTTGGCGTCAAGGAATGTCACGCCGCCCAGGACACGCAGGCCTTTTGCCGCTTCGCCGTATACCGACAATTCAACGCCTTGGTGCCTGTCCTTGCCGCCTTCACTGAAGATTTTCGTGACGGGATCCAGCACGCCACTCGGTTTCTCGGTGGTGAAGAAGGCGACGGTGCCACCAATACGGCCACCGTCGTACTTCAGGCCGACTTCCTTCTGCTTGGAGACGTACGGTGAAAGCATGGCCGTATTGTTGATGGCGTCGCCAGGCGCCGCATCTCCTTTACTGAGACTCTCAATGTAATTGGCATAGGCAGACAGACCGTCACGCACTTTCCAGACTACGCCGGCGAACGGAGAATTATTGGATTTCTTGTAGGCATCCGTTTCAGCGCTGGTATTGTAGTCATACGAGCGATCGTCAATGCTTTGATGGCGCATGCCCAAGGTCAATAGCACGCGATCGTCCGCGAACGACAGCGTGTCGCCAATTGCCGTGCTATTCAGCCGAGTACGTCCCGTGATCGCAGGATGGTCCAGAACGCCGCCCCTGAACCCGTCAAGAGCCGGTGGAGCGTAAAAAGTCGGGCGATAGAGATTGGTCGGCAATGCGTAATAACTGCTCCATGCATACGCAGCCTTTTTATCTAAGCGGTAGGTCGAGGCGGAGGCCACGATGCTGTGCCCCACGTCGCCCGTACGTACTTTCCAGCGCACGCCAACTTCCCCGCTCTTGGCCGTATCTTCGCGCGTCGTGTCGGCACGGTAAGTGCTGGCGTCTCCGGTTTGCGCATCATCCACCCTGATGCCGGCAAGCGAACTTGCCTCCTTGCTCTTGCGTATACCGACGGCACCCCATGCTGTCATATTCGGAGCAATATCATACTCGCCGCGCAGCGTTGCAAATTTGTCGCGTTCATTGGAATAGGTCCAATTCTGCGCCCAGTTGTCGTCGCTATCTGGGAGACTTGGCACAGAAGTCAATCCTGCTCCCAGCGTCACGCTTGGCCTGGTTCGCTTGAGTTGATTGTCCTGGAAGCCCAAGTCGGCGGACAACCGCACATCGCGACTATGCCAATCTGCCCCGACGGACAACACGCTGGTATCCACATTTTCCCTATCAACTCCTGTACCACCATTTCCGCGTACTGCATTGATACGGATACCAACACTTTGATCCGGCCCAAAACGACGCGCGATATCGGTCGATACCCGGTATTGCTCACCAGTCGCCTCGCCAACGGTCACGCGCGTCAAAGGTTCGTTACCCGCGCGCTTAGGCACCAAATTGATCGAACCGCCAATAGCACCGCCGCCCGGCGCCGCGCCGTTCAGGAAAGCGCTCGCGCCGCGCAGTACTTCGACGCGTTCGACGAGTTCCGTGGCGATCAACTGGCGCGGCAGAATGCCATACAAGCCGTTATAAGCAACCTCGTCGGATTGCAGAATGAAGCCGCGAATGAAGTAGGAATCCTGAAAATTACCGAAACCGCGTGCCACGCGCACCGATGCATCGTTTTTCAACACATCGCCAATCGTGCGTGCCTGCTGATCCTGAATCAGCTCATTCGTATAGCTGGTGATATTGAACGGCACATCCATATTGTCCTGCGTCCCCAAAATCCCGATACGACCGCCGCGCGCCACCTGCCCGCCTGCATATGGTTTCGACAAACCCTCCGCCGAAGCGTCTGCAGACGCATTGACGACGATGGTGCCGAGCGTCTGCTCGGGCGTGGTGACAGTCGTATCGGTCGACTGTTGTGCAAAAGCGCCGCCGGCCACGAGAAAGGCTGCAATGGCTATGGGGGAACGTCGGAATCGGGAGGACATGAGGAAATACCTGTCTTTCAGATGAGAAAGGTTCTCATTGTAGTCGCCGTCATTTCAAATGGGAATGATTTGCATTAATATTCGTCATTCATACAACAGGATCGACATGAAAGCCCACCGCCTCCGCCAATGGGCATGGATACACAAATGGAGCAGCCTGGTCTGCACCGTATTCATGCTGCTGCTGTGCCTGACCGGCCTGCCGCTGATCTTCCACCATGAGATCGGCCATCTGCTGGGCGACGATATCGAGGCGCCGGAAATGTCCGCCGATGCGCCGCGCGTCAGCCTGGATCGCGTGATGGAAGTGGCGAAATCGCAATTCCCCGACAAGGTCGGCATGTTCGCCGCACAGGAGGAAGATGACGACCGTATCTGGTTCGTCACGATGGGCGCAACGCCGACTTCCGACACCGACCTGAAGCAGGTCGCCGTCGATGCACGTACCGGCGCCGTGCTGGGGCAACCGAGACTGGAAGGCGGCTTCATCAATCTGATGTTCCGTCTGCACGTCGACTTGTTCGCCGGTCTGCCGGGCACGCTGTTCCTCGGTTTCATGGGGCTGCTGCTGGCAGTGGCGATCGTCTCCGGCGTCATCCTCTACTCCCCTTTCATGCGCAAACTGGATTTTGGCACCGTGCGCCGCGACAACTCGCCGCGCGTCAAATGGCTGGACCTGCACAACCTGCTCGGCATCGTCACGCTGGTATGGGCATCGGTGGTAACGCTGACCGGCGTCATCAACACGCTGGCCGATCCGATCATTGCCTACTGGCGCTACGACCAGATGAGCGAAATGATCGCGCCGTACAAGAACCTGCCGCCGCCTGCACGTCTCGGCTCGCTGCAGCAGTCGGTCGATGCAGCGCGGGCACTGGAACCCGGCATGAAGCTGTCTTTCATCGCCTTCCCAGGTACCTCGTTCTCCAGCCCGCATCATTACGGGATTTTCATGCGCGGCGAGACGCCGGCGACATCGCGCCTGCTCAAGCCGGTGCTGGTCGATGCGCAAACCGCAAAGGTGACGGACAGTCGCACGCTGCCGTGGTACGCAACGGCGCTGCTGATTTCGCAACCGCTGCACTTCGGCGATTACGGCGGCCTGCCGATGCAGATCCTGTGGGCGCTACTGGATATCGCCACCATCATCGTGCTCGGCAGCGGTCTGTATCTGTGGCTCAAGCGCAAGAAAGTGCCGAAAGCCAACGAGTCCGCACAGCCGGCGCTGGCTACCGCAGGAAAGGAAATCTGATGGATGCCGCCTTCAAACGCATGTGGGGCGTGCCGATCCTGATCGGCATCATCACCGCCGTCGGCCTGATCGCCGCACTGCTGGGCGACGACGTGTGGGATGCGTTATCGGCTGTCGCGCTGGCGATCCCGGTGGTCGTGGCTGGCTGGTACAGCCTGCCAAAACACTAGAGATTTCGACGGCTTCCGTTTTTCACCGCACATTCCTTGCGGCGGAACCGTAATAGAATCGACGATATCCCCGTTGTTGTTGTATCCCGTCCATTTCGATAGGAGACCATCATGGTGAACGTCGCACTGCAAGTCCGTCTGGAAGCCAAGCCCGGCAAGGAAAAGGAACTGGAAGAATTTCTGCGTGCGCAACTTTCCTATGCGCTGGGTGAGCCGGCGACCGTCTCATGGTTCGCCGTCAAGTTCGACAATCACACCTTCGGCATCTTCGATGCCTTTGCCGATGAAGCCGGCCGCAAGGCGCATCTGGAAGGCGAAATCGCCAAGGCGCTCGGCCAGCGGGCCGGCGAACTGCTGGCCAGGCCGCTGGCAATAGAACGCATGGACGTCATGGCAGCCAAGCTGCCGGGCAACGGCGAAGTGCCCGATTCGCTCGGCTGACTGACGACACTGGCAGCGCTGGCATCGGCATCGTAAAATACCGGCCTGCAAGGAGAATCTTATGAATACCAGCTGGGGCAACGACGAAGACGCGGAAATCGACGACGAGCTGATCCACGATCTCGAATTCCTCGTACCCGATCGCCAACGCAATCGCGGCGACATCGGCACGCGCGATTTCTACGATCGTCAGGACAGGATGGCGCGCGAGATCGTCGATCGTCCGCGCTGAACTGCTCTCGACACGAAAAACGGCGGCCTTGGGGCCGCCGTTTTTTCATCTCCCTCCTCAGTTTCTCTTCTCATCGCGCTGCTCGCGGGATTCGTTGCCTTTCTTCTCATATTGAAATTGCAGCATCGATAGCCGATTGTTTTCCCGGCAATAGGGTTGCGTCATTGCAGTGCGTCCATCCCTCAAGGCGATGGCACCATTATTGCTACAAGGGAACGATGAATTGTCGCCATCGTGATCCGAATCGTTCGCCCATGCTGCTGTCGATGCCATCCGCCTCCACCGATCCTGCGTTGCTGGCACGCATGCTCGGCACACTACTCGCCAACCTCGAAGGCATGGTCTATCGCTGCCGTCTGGACGAACACTGGACGATGGAATTCGTCAGCGAAGGTTGTCTGGCGCTGACCGGTTACCGCGAAGAAGACATCCTGTTCAACAGCCGCATCTCCTACGACCAGATTACGCATCCCGAAGACCGCCGGCACGTACGCACGACGATCCTGGAAGCCGTCGCCAACAATCGCCGCTTCGACATCGAATACCGGATCGTGCGCGCCGACGGCGCCATCCGCTGGGTATGGGAACGCGGCACCAACATCACACCGGGGCGCAAGCACTGGGATGTGCTGGAAGGTTTCATCCAGGACATCACTGAACGCAAGCAGGCCGACGAAGCGCTGCGCGAGGCCGAGCGCCGCTACCGCAGCATCTTCGAGAATGCAATCGAGGGGATTTATCAATCAACGCCGAACGACGGCTACCTCGCGGTGAACCCGGCGCTGGCGCGCATGTACGGCTACGATTCGCCGCAGGAAATGATCGACATGCTGCGCGACATCGATCATCAGCTCTACGTCGATCCGCATCGCCGCACCGAATTCATGCGGCTGATGGAGCAGAACGACGTCGTCACCAATTTCGAATCGCGCATCTACTGCCGCAATGGCGAGATCATCTGGATTTCGGAAAACGCACGCGCCGTACACGACAGCAGTGGCAAACTGCTGTTCTTCGAAGGCACGGTGGAAGCGATCACCGAACGCAAGCTGCACGAAGCCGAGATCCGCTTCCAGGCCACGCACGATGCCTTGACCGGCCTGCCCAACCGCACACTGCTGTACGACCGCATGCAGCAGGCGATGCTGCATTCGGAACGCTACGGCAACCTGACTGCGATCGCCTTCCTCGATCTGGACCAGTTCAAGTTCATCAACGACAGCCTCGGTCACCAGGTCGGCGATGAACTGCTGAAGATCACCGCGCAGCGGCTCAAATCCTGCCTGCGCGAAAGCGACACGGTCGCCCGCCAGGGCGGCGACGAATTCGTGCTGCTGCTGACCAGTCAGCCGAACGAGGAATCGATCACGCAGACGATGCAGCGGGTACTGCACGAAGTGGCAAAACCGTGGGCCGCCAACGACCTGGAATTCCGCATCACCTGCAGCGTCGGCATCACGCTGTATCCGAACGACGGCCGCGATGCGGAAACGCTGCTCAAGCACGCCGATTCGGCGATGTACAAGGCCAAGGAACTTGGCCGCAACATGTTCCAGTACTACTCGGCCGAGATGAATTCCACCGTCACCGACCGGCTGGAACTGCTGAACCGGCTGCGGCAGGCGATTCCGAACGACGAACTGGTGCTGCACTACCAGCCGAAACTGAATCTCGCCAGCGGTGAGATAATCGGTGTCGAAGCGCTGATCCGATGGAACAGCCCGCATTCCGGCCTCATCTCGCCCGGCGCCTTCATCCCGCTGGCGGAGGAAACCGGCCTCATCATCCCGATCGGCGAATGGGTGCTGCAGACCGCGTGCCGCCGCAATCGCGCGTGGCAGGATGCCGGCTATCCGCCAGTCGTGATTTCCGTCAACCTGTCGCCGCGCCAACTGGCTCGCGGCGACATCGTGCAGCAGGTCGAGCGCGTACTGGCGGAAACCGGCCTGGAAGCGCAATGGCTGGAACTGGAAATCACCGAAAGCGTGATGGCAACCGAAGTCGAGAAATCGTTCGCGATGCTGACCGAGTTGCGCGCGATGGGGGTGAGGATTTCGCTCGACGATTTCGGCACCGGTTATTCCAGCCTCAGTTACCTGAAACGCTTCCCGGTCGATACGCTGAAAATCGACCAGTCCTTCGTGCGCGACATCGCCACCGACGGCAACAGCGCCGCCATCGTGCGTGCCATCGTCTCGCTCGGACACAATCTCAATCTGAACGTGCTGGCCGAAGGCATAGAAACCTCGGAACAGTCCGCATTGCTGCGGCAGAACGGTTGCAACGAAGGACAAGGCTATCTGATCAGTCGGCCGGTGCCTGAAAAGGATTTCCTGCGTCTGCTGCAGACATGAAGCCATCGGCCACCACGCGCAAGGGCGGATCAAAATGAAAACGGCCGGCATGTTTGCCGGCCGTTTGCCTTCGGGCAAGACGTATCAGAACGTCATCCGCTTCACGCCTTCCGCCGTGCCCAGCAGGCCGACGTTGGCACCGCGCTGCGCGAACAGGCCGACCGTCACCACACCGACGATCTGGTTGATCTGCTGTTCCGCCGCAACCGGATCGCCAATCCGCAGGCCATGCACGTCAAGAATGTAGCAGCCGTTGTCGGTAACAACCGGCTTGCCGTCTTTCGCACGCAGTTGCGGATCGCCACCCAGTGCACGCAGGCTGCGCGCAACGGCGGCATGCGCCATCGGGATTACCTCGACCGGCAGCGGAAACTTGCCGAGCATCTTGACCAGCTTGGAACCGTCGGCGATGCAGACGAACTGGCGCGCCACCGATGCGACGATCTTTTCGCGCGTCAACGCCGCGCCGCCGCCCTTGATCATCGCGCCCTGCAGCGTGATTTCGTCGGCGCCGTCGATGTAGACGGCCAGCGAATCGACGTCGTTCAGGTCGAACACTTCGATGCCGTGGCCGCGCAGTCGCTCTGCCGTCGCCTCGGACGACGCCACCACACCCTTGATGCGATCCTTGATCGCGCCGAGTTCATCGATAAAGAAGTTGGCCGTGGAGCCGGTGCCCACGCCGATGATCTCGCCGGGCACCACGTATTCGATGGCGGCGCGCGCCACCGCCTGTTTCATTTCGTCTTGAGTCATTGCAATTCGGAAAAGGAAGTCTGGTCGGAAGGCTGCTATTTTAACGGATGCGTGCGGTTCCCTGCCGCGGGCAAGGCTGAATCGATGCGCAACGGCGTTCGCATCATGCATTGCCATCCGGCTCGCCCTTCAGCGTATCGAACAGCGCGATCTGCAGCCGCGAATGCCAGCGCACAAAAGGTCGCCACATCAATGCGGTCAGCGCTGCGGCACAGATCAGAATAATCATCAGCATCTCGGGCGACGGCAGAATGCGCCGGCTCAATGAAGCGATCAGCGCCAGGATCACGACGATCGAAACGATGGGAATCACTTCGGAAACCACGCGCCGCAGCCCGCGGCCGACAATGCCGGCGTCGCCGATCGCCAGTTCGGCGAGCAGCAGGCTCAAGGCCTTCAGCTTGCGGTAGGCGGCAATCAGGAACGGCAGCGATATCGTCAGCGCGCCGCCCCAGACGATGGCCTTCTGGATTTGTTCGTCGGAAATCGACGACGCCAGGTTCAGTTCGATCACGCCGAAGATGTAGATACCGGCGACGAACACCGCCACCGTCATCGCAAAATTCACCAGCACCTGTGCAACGATGCGCAGCACGATGCGGATCAGCGCCGCGCGGTCGCCCTCCGGCTGGCTGCTGCGCAGCCACGCCGTGTAGCGGCTCGCGACATTGGCAATCGATGCTGGCATCGCGTCCGCCGCCTGCCTCGACAGCGGATCGGCCAGCTTGATTAAATAAGGTGTCAGCAGTGTGGTCACGGCCGACACGGCCACCACGATCGGATAAAGGAATTCGCTGGTTACCCGCAGCGACAGGCCGAGCGATGCGATGATGAACGAGAATTCACCGATCTGCGACAACCCCATGCCGACGCGCAGCGAAGTTCGGCCGCCGTTGCCGGTGACGAAGGCACCCAATCCGCAAGACACCATCTTGCCCAGCACCACCGCCACCGTAATCAGCGCAATCGGCAGCGCGTAATCCACCAGCACCGCCGGTTTGAATAGCAGGCCGACGCCGACGAAGAACAGCGCGCTGAACATGTCGCGTATCGGCCCGATCAGCCGTTCGATCAAATGCAGCTGGCGCGCTTCCGCCATGATGGCGCCGATCATGAAGGCACCGAGCGCGATGCTGTAGTCCAGCTTCAGCACCAGCAGGCAGAACCCGAAGCACAAGCCGAGCACGGCAATCAGGAACATTTCCGTACTCTCGAAGCGCGCCACCCAGGCCAGCAGCCGCGGCACCATCAGCAGACCCAGCACCAATGTGACGATCATGAACAGCGACAGCTTGCCGACGGTGGCGAACACATCTCCGGCATCGACCGAACCGTTCATCGCGATGCCGGACAGCAGCGCGATCATGCCGATCGCCAGGATGTCTTCCACGATCAGGATGCCGAAGATCAGCTGCGCGAAGCGTTCGCGCTTCATGCCCAGTTCGTCGAGTGCCTTGACGATGATGGTGGTGGAAGAGATCGCCAGCATCGCACCGAGGAACAGCGAATCCATCGTGTTCCAGCCGAAGTAGCGGCCGATCTCGTAGCCGATCCACGTCATCAGCACGATCTCGGACATCGCGCAGACGAAAGCCGTCAGACCGACGCTGCTGAGTTTCTTCAGGTTGAATTCCAGCCCCAGCGAAAACATCAGGAACACCACACCCAGCTCGGCCACGATCTTGATCGTGTGGTCGTCCTGGATCAGCTCGAACGGCGGCGTGTGCGGGCCGATGATGACGCCGGCCAGGATGTAGCCGAGCACGACCGGCTGCCTGAGCCAGTGGAACAGCAGCGTGACGATGGCGGCGATCAGCATGATCACTGCAAGGTCCTGAATGAATTCCGCTCCATGCATAGCTGCCTCTTCCCAAAGTCTGAAGCCGCCCGCCGGGATTACGCAGACGGGAAGATATCCGTACCGCTGTTCGCTGCCATCAAATTACACAGTGGTGATTCCGGTGTCCACACAATGATCTTGCGCCGGCATAACGCGGCTATACTATGCCCCGCCTTCCAGACCGATCATGCTCAACTCCTTCAATCTCCTGCTGCTTACGGCCGCTTTCGGCGTCGTCATGCTGTTCGTGCTGCTGTCGCTGATGCGCAGCGGCATCCCCGGCGTGCGCGACTGGCTGCTGGCGATCGTGAGCGCCATCGTCGCGCTGCTGCTGTTCGCCAGTCGCGGCAAGATCGCTCCCATCCTGTCGTTCGAGCTGGCGAATACCTTGTATGCCGCTGCCATCTGCCTGCTCTATACCGGTTTCTGCCGCTTCTTCGCGCGCCCGGTTCCGACGAAAACGCTGGCTGGGTCGCTGGCGCTGCTGATCGCACTGCTCGCCCTGTTCCATTACGGCTATGACATGCTGCACGTGCGCATCGCACTCGTCTCGCTGTTTCACGGCGTGCTGTGCCTTGCCATCGGCCTGCTCGTACTGCGCGCCTCCGCCAACGATACGGCACGCTATTCCTGCCGTTTCACTGGCTGCATGGCGATTTTTTTTGCGTTCTCCCATGGCGTGCGTGGCATCGTGCATGGCAGCAATATCGAGCAGCTGTCGTCGGCATTCCAGTCGTCGCCGGTGAATCTGCTGTTCATCTCGATGGGTACGATGGTGATTCCCGTATTCGCGATGGGCATCATCATGATCGTCCACAACCGCATGATGGAACAGGCGATGGCCGCCGCCAACCGGGATTTCCTGACCGGTGCTTGGTCGCGCCGTGCCTTCTTCGAACTGGCCGAACGCGAACTGGTGCGCGTGCGCCGTACCGGCCGGGCGCTATCGCTGCTGCTGTTCGACGTCGATCATTTCAAGCAGATCAACGATACGCACGGTCATGCGGTCGGCGATCGCGTGCTGCAGGAAATCGTCCAGCGCGCGGAAAAGGAGATTCGCGGCATGGATTGCATCGCGCGCGTCGGCGGCGAGGAATTCGCGGTGTTGCTGCCGGAAACCGATGCGGCAGCAGCCATGGTGATCGCCGAACGATTGCGTCTGACATTGGCGGCAGCGCCCGATCCGGAGCAAGTCCGTCTGGTGTCCTGCACGGTCAGCATTGGCATGGCCGTACGCACGGGACAGGAATCGATTGCCGACCTGATGCGGCGTACCGACGCTGCCCTCTACCAGGCCAAGGCGGGCGGGCGCAACCGCATCGTCAGCGCCGCCTGATCGAGATCAGCGCAGCGCCGCTGCCGCCTTAGCCATTTCCGTAATTCGCGCCCAGTCGCCGGCTGCCAGCGCATCCTTCGGCGTCAGCCACGAACCGCCGACGCAGGCGACATTCTTGCAAGCGAGGAATTGCGCAGCCGTCTGCTGCGTGATGCCGCCGGTCGGGCAGAACAGCATGTCGGGAATCGGCCCCGCAATCGCATTCAGCATGCCGACGCCGCCCGCCGGTACTGCCGGGAACAGCTTGACCTGGCGGAATCCGGCTTCGCGGGCAGCGAGGATCTCCGACGGCGTCATCACGCCGGGCAGTAGCGGCAACCCGCTGGCCGCTGCTGCCTGGATCAAGGCCGTCGTCAGCCCTGGCGACACGCCGAATACCGCGCCTGCGTCGCGCGCCTGCGCAAACTCTTCAGGCCGCGTCAGCGTGCCGACACCGACGATGGCTTCCGGTACCTGCTCCGCGATTGCACGAATCGCAGCAATGCCGTGCGGCGTGCGCAGCGTGACTTCCAGCACACGAATGCCGCCGGCCGTGAGGGCCTTCGCCATCGGTACCGCATGACGGATGTCGTCGATCGCGATCACCGGAATCACCGGCGAGACGCGCATGATTTCAAGCAAATTCATCATGGATGGCCTATATCGATTGTTGGACGTGGGTATCTTCGTCGCTGAACGGCTCGGCATCACCCTTGGGCTGGTTGATTTCCGTCGATGCCGGCGTCATCAGATGCGGCAGGCCGAAGCTGGCCGCGCCCTCTTCCGCCGCACCGGCAGTGGCGCGGAACATCGCAAACAGTTCGCGCCCCATGCCGATCATGTTGGAAGACAAGTCTGCTGCTGCCTGCGGCCGGAGCTGCCACTCCGCTTCGTCGACCAATGCCTGCAGCGTGCCGCCTTCGGCATCGAGGCGAATCATGTCGCCGTCGCGCACACGGCCCAACGGACCGTTCGCCAAAACTTCAGGTGACACGTGGATCGCCGCCGGCACCTTGCCGGATGCGCCGGACATGCGTCCGTCCGTCACCAGCGCGACGTGATAGCCGGCATCCTGCAGACTGCCAAGCGCCGGCGTCAACGCATGCAGTTCCGGCATGCCGTTCGCCTTCGGCCCCTGGAAGCGCACCACGGCGACAAAATCGCGGTTCAGCTTGCCGTCCTGGTAGGCGTGCATGAAATCTTCCTGCGAATTGAAGACGATGGCCGGCGCCTCGACCAGATGATGCTGCGGCTTGACGGCAGAAATCTTGATCACCGCGCGGCCGAGATTGCCGGTCAGCAGACGCAGGCCGCCATCCGGCGCGAACGGGCGCTCGGCCGGGCGCAATACGTTCTCGTCGGCACTGGTATCGGGAGAATCACGCCAGACCACATTCTCGCCTTCCAGGAAAGGCTCGCAGCAATGCGCGCGCAAACCCTTGCCGAGGATGGTCGTCACATCGTCGTGCAGCAGGCCGGCGTCCAGCAGTTCGCGGATCACGAAACCGGTACCGCCGGCGGCATGGAAATGATTGACGTCGGCTTCGCCGTTCGGATAGATGCGCGTCAACAAAGGCACAACAGTCGACAGATCATGGAAATCATTCCAGTCAATGACGATGCCGGCCGCACGCGCGATCGCCACCAGATGAATCGTGTGGTTGGTCGAGCCGCCCGTCGTCAGCAACGCAACGATCGCATTGGCAATGGTCTTTTCATCCACCAGCTGCCCCACCGGCGTGAACGCCCCGCCCTGCAGGCTGATCTCGACGGCGCGGCGTGCCGCCTGCGCGGTCAGCGCATCGCGCAGCGGCGTATTCGGCGTGACGAAGGCTGCACCCGGCAAATGCAGGCCCATCACTTCCATCAGCATCTGGTTGCTGTTGGCGGTGCCGTAGAAGGTGCAGGTGCCGGCGTCGTGATACGACTTGCTCTCCGCTTCCAGCAATGCATCGCGATCGATCTTGCCCTGCGCATACAACTGGCGGATGCGTGATTTCTCGGAATTGGACATGCCGGTCGTCATCGGTCCGCTCGGGATGAACACGGCCGGCAGATGGCCGAAGTGCAGCGCGCCGATCAACAGGCCCGGCACGATCTTGTCGCAGATGCCCAGATAGACGGCGGCGTCGAACATATTGTGCGACAGCGCAATCCCGGCCGACATCGCGATCGTGTCGCGCGAAAACAAGGATAGTTCCATGCCCGGCTGCCCCTGCGTGATGCCGTCGCACATCGCGGGCGTGCCGCCGGCGAACTGCGCGACGCCGCCAGCATGGCGCACCGCTTCGCGGATGATGTCGGGAAAGCGATGATAGGGCTGATGCGCCGACAGCATGTCGTTGTAGGCGGACACGATGGCGACCGACGGCAGCTTCTGCTGCTTCAGGACCAGCTTGTCGTTCGGCGGGAAAGCGGCGAATCCGTGCGCCAGGTTCGTGCACGACAGCGTGCTGCGATGCACGCCGCGGCTGACGGATTCCGAAAGATGCTGCAGATAGGCGGCGCGATAAGGGCGGCTGCGCTCGATGATGCGTCCGGTAACGGCGGCTAGGACGGGGTGGAGCTGCATGGATTCTTCCTCGAAATCGAATGTGAAATTTTACTACAAGATGACATGCCGTCCGGCAAGCAAATGCGGAAATGCTCCCGGAAATGCTCCAGCACGCGCGGCCGGTCTTTCCCGCTATGACTGCCGATCACGGATGAAATTCATTTCTGCCCGATGACAATCGGCGGACGTCCGCGAAGCGCTTTCCCCTGTCAATGGAACTTTCCGCCGATCGCGTTATCCGTTACAGGACGCTTGCGACCGGACAATGCGTCTCCCGTTCGCTTCGCAGGCACTGCACCGAAACTATTTGTAGTGGAATTACCATAATCTGATATAGTTATTTCAATCATCGCCATACCGTCATGCCCACTTCCCTTACCGACACTCCTGCCTACCAAGCGCTGCAACAGCATCTGGAGGATGCCCGCCATTGGCAGCTGCGCGACCTATTCGCCCGCAATGCCAAGCGTTTCGAGACATTCTCCACCGAAGGCGCCAGCCTGTTCCTAGACTACTCGAAGAACATTGTCGACGAAAAGACGATGACGCTGCTGTGCGCTCTCGCACGCAATGCGCAAGTCGAGAAAAAACGCGATGCGATGTTTGCCGGCGAGGAAATCAACGGCACCGAACATCGCGCGGTACTGCACACGGCACTGCGCCGGCCGCGTGGCGACAAGCTGCTGCACGACGGCCACGACGTGGTTGCCGACGTGCATGCCGTGCTCGATCGCATCGCGGAATTCACCGAACGCGTGCGTTCCGGCGCATGGCTGGGCCATGACGGCCGCACGATTACCGACATCGTCAACATCGGCATCGGTGGCTCCTATCTGGGCCCGAAGATGACCTGCCAGGCGCTGCGCCCGTTCTGCCATCCGCGCTTGAAGATGCACTTCGTCTCCAACGTCGACGGCCACGATCTCGATGCGCTGCTGCCACAGATCGATGCGTCGACCACGCTGTTCATCATTTCGTCCAAGACCTTCAGCACATCCGAGACGATGACGAATGCGCAATCGGCACGCGCGTGGTTCCTGCAGCATGCGCCGGAAAGCGGATTGCCGCAGCATTTTGTCGCCGTCTCCACGCATCTGGAACTGGTGACAGAGTTCGGCATCGCGCCGGAAAACATGTTTCCCTTCTGGGACTGGGTCGGCGGACGCTATTCGGTGTGGTCGGCAATCGGCCTGTCGCTGGCACTGGCAATTGGCATCGACGGCTTCCGCGATTTCCTTGCCGGTGCGCATGCGATGGATACGCATTTCCGCACCACGCCGCTGGAAAAAAACCTGCCGGCCATCATGGCGCTGACCGGTATCTGGAACCGCAATTTCCTCGGCAGCACGTCGATTTCGATCGCGCCTTATCATCAGGATCTGTCGCTGTTCCCCGGTTATCTGCAACAGCTGGAAATGGAGAGCAACGGCAAGCGCGTGCAGATGGACGGCGCACCGGTATCGGTCGCCACCTGCCCCGTCATCTGGGGCGACACCGGCACCAACGGCCAGCACGCCTACTTCCAGATGCTGCACCAAGGCACCGATATCACGCCGGTCGACTTCATCGCTGCATTGAAACCGTCGCATCACCTTGAACATCATCAGGCGCGCCTGCTGGCGAACTGCTTCGCGCAATCGGAAGCCTTCATGCGCGGCAAGACCGCCGACGAAGTGCGCGCCGACATGACAGCGCAAGGCTTGCCCGATGCCGAAATCGCACGGCTGATCCCGCACCGCACCTTCCCCGGCAACCGTCCCAGCAACACGATTCTGATGGATGCGTTGACGCCGTCAACGCTGGGCGCACTGATCGCGTTGTACGAGCACAAGGTTTTCGTGCAGGGTGCGATCTGGGGCATCAACAGTTTCGATCAGTGGGGCGTGGAGCTCGGCAAGGTGCTGGCGAAGAACATCGAGGCGGAACTGGTCGGCCAGCCGAAACCGGCGCAGCACGACAGTTCGACCAATGGCCTGATCGCACGTGCCCGCAAGGCGCTGTAGTGTTCCGTAACGTTTTCAACGTTCCGATTCACGCCCCCGATGAATGACTTGAATGCGCATTGTGCGAATTGCCGCTGCCGGAAACTCCTGCTACCGTTCACGAAGCCCGAAAACCCAAGCAATACCTGACAACACATACCGGATTCCTTCATCATCATGGCACTCAACGATTTCGATCTAGTCCTGTTCGGCGGCGGCGGCGACCTGTCGATGCGCAAGCTGATTCCCGCGCTCTACGCCCGCGACCGCGCCGGCGATCTGCCGTCGACTGCGCAGATCGTCTGCGTCGGCCGCCATCCCTGGAGTGATACGGAATTCGTCGGCGCGCTGAACGAGAACGCACGGCCGCACATCGCCGAAAAGGCATTCTCGCAGGCGGCATGGGACAAATTCTGCGCACGCATCCGTTATGTTTCTCTGGACGCGACCGACGCTTCCACCTATCAGCCGTTGATCGACGCATTGCGTAACGATGCGAAACTGACGCGCGTGTTCTATCTCGCCGTGTCGCCGACGCTGTTCGCGCAGATCTGCCATAACCTCGCCGAGCGCGGCCTCGCCACCGACAATTCGCGCGTCGTGCTGGAAAAACCGCTGGGCCGCGATCTGGAAAGCGCCAAGCAGATCAACCAGGAAGTCGGCCGCGTCTTCAAGGAATCGCAGATCTTCCGTATCGACCACTATCTCGGCAAGGAAGCCGTGCAGAATCTGCTGGCGCTGCGCTTCGGCAACGTGCTGTTCGAACCGCTTTGGCGGCGCGAATGGATTTCAGACGTGCAGATCACGATTGCCGAGGAAATCGGCGTCGGTAACCGCATGGGCTACTACGAAACGTCCGGCGCGCTGCGCGACATGATGCAGAACCACCTGCTGCAGCTGCTGTGCATCACCGCGATGGAACCGCCGCTGTCGGTCGGTGCCGATGCGGTACGCGACGAGAAACTGAAAGTCCTGCGTTCGCTGAAGCCGTTCACGCCGACCACCCTGTCGCGCAACGTCGTGCGCGGCCAGTATCGCGCTGGCCACGTCGAAGGCAAGCCGGTGCCCGCCTACCGCCAGGAAGACGGTGCCGATCCCGATTCGAACACCGAAACCTTCGTCGCGGTGAAAGCCGAGATCGATACCTGGCGCTGGGCCGGCGTGCCGTTTTACCTGCGTACCGGCAAGCGCATGGCCGACCAGTTGGCCGAGATCGTCGTGCGCTTCAAGTCGCTGCCGCATTCGATCTTCGCGCAATCGGCCAGCAGCTTCCTGCCGAACTGCCTCGTCATCCGCCTGCAGCCGGACGACGGCCTGCAGCTGAACCTGATGGCGAAGACGCCGGGCGACGGCATGCGCCTGAAGCCGGTCGAACTGGAACTCGATTTTTCCGAAACCTTCAAGACGCCGCGCATGGATGCCTACGAGCGCCTGCTGCTGGACGTGCTGCGCGGACATCTGACGCTGTTCATGCGCAGCGACGAACTGGAAGCCGCCTGGGAATGGGTCGAACCCGTGCTGCGCTACTGGGAACAGGAAGGCAACGAGCCGATTCCGTATACCGCCGGCAGCTGGGGCCCGGCCGCCGCCAGCGCGCTGATCGGGCGCGACGGCTTGCAATGGCGCGAAGAAGTGCTGCCCGAATAAGCCGGATCACTTTCTCGCATGCTGCTCGACGCCATCCGCACGCAATACGATTCGCTTTCCCCGTCGGAAAAGAAAGTCGCTCTTGCCGTGCTGGAGCAGCCGGAACGCGCCATCGATGCCAACATCGCCGCACTGGCGAAGAAAGCCGGCGTATCGGAACCGACCGTGGTGCGCTTCTGCCGCGCGATCGGCTTCGACGGCTGGCATGCCTTCAAGCTGAAGCTGGCGCAAAGCCTGGCGCTGTCTCCCGGCGCGGATGCATCGCCGGCGCTGGAAGATCCCGCCGCGGATCTGGTCATCAAGATCTGCGGCCGCTCGATCAATACCCTGCTCGACCTGCGCAACAGCCTCGACCCCGATGCCGTCGAGCGCGCGCTGCAACTGTTGTCGCACGCCACGCGCATCGAGTTCTACGGCCAGGGCACCTCCGGCATCATCGCCGCCGACGCGCAGCACAAGTTCTTCCGTTGCGGCATTCCGACCGTTGCCTACAGCGATCCGCACGTGCACAGCATCGCGGCGTCGCTGCTGAAAAAAGGCGATGCCGTGGTCGCCATCTCGCAGCGCGGCACTAGCCCGGAACTGCTGCGCAGCGTGCAGCTGGCGCGCACGAGCGGCGCCGATGTCGTCGCGCTGGCGCCGAGCGGCACGCCGCTGGCCGAACTGGCGACGGCGCTGATCCCGATCGACCTGCACTTCCACACCGATCCGTACACGCCGATCTCGGCACGGCTCGCGCATCTGGTCGTCATCGATATCCTCGCCGTCGGTCTGGCACTGCGCCTGCCGGCCGAACGCCGCCGCAAGATGGCCCACGCGCAAAAGGCATTGCAGAAGATCGAGATGCAATTCGATTCTTTCCTGCAAATGCCGGACGGCGATTAGATCGCCCGGCTTCTGCCCCCACCGGCACTGCAGTCCGCGACGCAAAGCACGACGTACAATAGAACCTGCTTGCACAGATAAATAACAGAAAACGACAGAGACCGTCATGAACCAGCTCGAACAATTGAAGCAGTACACCACCATCGTCGCCGACACCGGCGATTTCCAGTCGATCAAGGCGTTTGCACCGCAGGATGCCACCACCAATCCGTCGCTGATCCTGAAAGCCGTGCAGAAGGACGAATACCGCCCGATCATGGAACGCGTCGCGCGCGATCATGCCGGCAAGCGCACCGAAGAAATCATCGATCGCCTGCTGATCGCCTTCGGCCAGGAAATCCTGAAAGTGATTCCGGGCCGCGTCTCCACCGAAACCGATGCGCGCCTGTCTTTCGATACCGAAGGCACGATTGCCAAGGGCCGTGCGTTGATCCGTCTGTACGAAGAAGCCGGCATCGCACGCGAACGCGTGCTGATCAAGATTGCTTCGACATGGGAAGGCATACGCGCAGCGCAGGCACTGGAAGCCGAAGGCATCCGCTGCAACCTGACATTGCTGTTCTCGCTGCCGCAGGCAGTCGCCTGCGCCGAAGCCGGCGTGCAACTGATCTCGCCATTCGTCGGCCGCATCTACGACTGGTACAAGAAAAGCACCGGCACCGACTATACCGGCGCCGACGATCCGGGCGTGCAATCGGTCAAGCGCATCTACACCTACTACCGCAAGTTCGGCTACAAGACCGAAGTCATGGGCGCGAGCTTCCGCAATACGTCGCAGATCGTCGAACTGGCCGGTTGCGATCTGCTGACGATCAGCCCGGAACTGCTGCAGAAGCTGGCCGAAACCGATGCGCCGCTGGAACGCAAACTAAGTCCCGAAGCGGCACAGCAGACGCAAGTCGACAAACTCGTGCTGGACGAAAAGACATTCCGCCTGATGCTGAACGACGATGCGATGGCGACGGAAAAACTGGCGGAAGGCATACGCGCGTTCTGCGCGGATGCGGTGAAACTGGAAAAGCTGATTGAGGCACTGTACTGAGGCATTGCACTGAGGCGCCACACTGATCCATCGTCGGGCCTGCTCCCGGCGGCGTCCGATGTGTTATCGCGAACCGTCATCGAAAGGAAACCAGATGCCCGTACCCTGGACCACCATCATCGCCACGCTGCCGACGCTGATCGATACGGCCAGCAGGCTGTTCAAGAAAACCAGCGCACCGCCGCCACGCATCAATCCCTCCGCCGATCACGAGGAAAAATTGAACGCGGCGATCAAACAGCTCGAATACTACGAATCGCTGCAAGCCGAGCAATCGAAACTGCTGAAGGAAACGATCGAGCAATTGCAGAATGTCTCGCTCTCCTGCTCGACGATGGCGCGCCGCGCCAATATCGCAATCGTGCTGGCCATCGTGTCGCTGCTGATCACAGCCGGCACACTGCTCGGCAAATGAATTGACCGGGAATCCTATGCATTTCGGGCGCATCACGCCCCTGCTGCGCATCTTCGATGTGGACAAGGCGACGGAATTCTATGTGGACTTTCTCGGTTTCGGCATCGACTGGACGCATAGTTTCGGCGAGAATTTTCCTCTCTATCTGCAGGTGTCGCGCAACGAATGCGTGCTGCATCTGACCGAACACCACGGCGACTGCAGCCCCGGTACGGCGCTGCGGATAGAAACAGCGCAGCTGGATGACTTCCATGCCGAACTGACGGCAAAAAATTATCGCTACATGAAACCGGGCATCGAAGACACGCCATGGGGCAGTCGCGAAATGACCGTCCACGATCCGTTCGGCAACCGGCTGGTTTTTGTCGAGACCGGGACCTGATCGCCTGCATCTACTGCTGCCCGCGCCCGCGACATTCGCTGAAAACGACAGCGGAACGAATTGCCCTGTGTCATGTCAGACCGATATCGTTCCCTCTTTTTCAGATGCATGATCACTACCCCATTGATGCGTTTCACGTCGACTTTCATCGTCGCGCTTCTCTTCTGCGCGCCGCTTGCCGCATCGGCGCAGGCGGAAACCGGCAATACTGCCGACAATGCAATCGACGTCGCCGCACCTGAAAGCGCGCCGCACAATCTTTATTTCAACACCAGCATCGCCACCCGCCATTTCCATCCCGATCCGATACACAACAACACGCAGCATCTGCTGAATCTGGAATGGAATTACCGCGACAATACCGTCGTCGGCGGTGCCTATTTCAAGAACTCGTACCGGCAACCGACCACGTTGATTTACTGGGGAAAGAAATATCATCCCTTCGATGCCGCGCCGAATGCCTACATCAAGATCGTCGGCGGCCTGATCCACGGCTACAAGGATGAATACCAGGACAAGATCCCGTTGAACAAATACGGTACGGCGCCCGCCGTGCTGCCCGCAGTCGGCTACTGCTATAAGCAGCTCTGCACCGAAATCATCGTGTTCGGCACGGCCGGCGCGATGTGGACCGGCGGGGTGCGCTTCTAAGAGCGCAAAAAGCGGCATAAAAAAATCGGGCACCGCCCTGCAGCGATGCCCGATTTTTATCTTCGACAAACGGCTTATTTCAATTCGTCCGGCACCTTGCCGCCATTCTCTGCCAGTTTGATCATCACCTGCTTGTGCAGCCAGATGTTCATCGTCGCAGAATCTCCCATGTCGCCCTTGTAACCAAGCTCCTGTGCCAGCGTCTTACGCGCCGTCAGGCTGCTGTCGAGATCGAGCAGTTTCATCAGATCGACGATGGACGTGCGCCAGTTCAGTTTCTGCGGATTCTTGACGGCCAGATCGTTCAGGATGGCGGCGACATCGACCTGTGCAGCGGGTGGAGCCGCCGCGGCTGATCCTGCCGCCGGAGCGGAAGTCGATGCCGTTGCAGTCGGTGCCGGTTCTGCCTTGGCGGACGGAAAAATCTTGCTGAAAATCGTGCTCAGAATGCCCATCTGATCCTCCTTTTCAAGTGAAGAAAATTCCCCGGCGCTTCCGGTACGACAGTCCGGCGATGCCTGAACGGCAGGGAAGCTTATTTAAGCAGATTTCCCGTGGCAGCAGAAGCCTGCAAATAAATCGGAACATGCAGCACTAACCGAAGAGGCCGTTGAACGACCAGTATCCCAGCAGGAACAAGGCCAGCGCGATCGCGAACTGCTTCCAGAATTGACGATTCATTCGTGCCCTCTCTTTCGTCACACCACGCCGTCGGCACGCAGTACGGCGATGCCTTGTTCATCGTATCCCAGCGATTGCAGCACCTCGTCGGTATGCTGTCCGAGCTGCGGCCCCAGCCAGCGCGTCTCGCCTGGCGTAGCCGACAGCTTGGGCGTGATCGCCGGCAGCTTGACCGGCGAACCGTCGGCGAACGCATGCTGCTCAAACATGTTGCGCGCAAGGAATTGCGGATCGGTCAGCATGTCGCGCACCGAATAAATCTTTCCGGTCGGCACATCGGCCTTTTTCAACGTTTCCAGTGCGCTGGCTATGGTCTGCGTTGCGCACCATGACTGGATCGCTTCGTCGATCTCGACCGCGCGCGGCACACGGCCATCGTTGCGCGCCAGTTGCGGATCATTGGCCATGTCGTCGCGACCGATGGCCAGCATCAGGCGCTTGAAGATCGCATCGCCGTTGCCGGCGATAACAATGTTTTCACCGTCGCCGGTCGTATAGGTATTCGACGGCACGATGCCGGGCAGCGCGCCGCCGGTGCGCTCGCGCACGACGCCGGCGACATCGTATTCCGGCACCAGCGATTCCATCATGTTGAAAACGGCTTCATACAAGGCCACGTCCACCATCTGTCCCTGCCCCGCCACACAATCTGTATCCGACTTTCCGTTCCAGCGTCCGCCGGTGACATCGCGATGGCGCAGCGCCATCATCGCACCGATCACGCCGTGCAGCGCCGCCAGCGAATCGCCGATCGAGATGCCTACGCGCAGCGGCGGACGATCCGGAAAGCCCGATACATAACGCAATCCACCCATCGATTCGCCGACCGCGCCGAAACCCGGCTGATCCTTCATCGGCCCGGTCTGGCCGAAGCCCGACAGGCGCACCATGATCGTGGCCGGATTGATCGCCCTCAACTGTTCGTAGCCGAGCGACCATTTTTCCAGCACGCCGGGACGATAGTTCTCGATGATGATGTCGGCATCCAGCGCGAGCTTGCGCGCGATTTCCTGCCCGCGTGCATCCTTCAGGTTCAGCGTCAGGCTTTTCTTATTGCGCGACTGCACACTCCACCAAAGCGAAGTGCCATCCTTCAGCACACGCCATTGGCGCAGCGGATCGCCGCCGTCCGGCGTTTCGATCTTGATGACGTCGGCGCCAAACTCAGCCAGCATGCGCGAGCAGAACGGACCGGCGATCAACGTGCCGAGTTCGAGAACCTTGATGCCTGCCAGCGGACCGGAGGCTTTATCAGATGCATTGTTTGATGCGTTATTCGATACGTTTGTCGTCATGTTGCAATTGGCTATGTTCAAGTCTGCGCGAGCTCGCGCAATTCCGATTCGAGATTCATTCTGGCCTGACGTTCATGCCCATCCGCCATTGTCGTCGTGAAGAACAGTGCCGGCCGTTCGAGGAAGCGCTGCAGGAAACCGCCGCGCGCGATCTTGTATTCAGCCAACGGCACCCAGCCGTACTCGGCTCGGATCACTTCGCTGTATTGCCGGTAGATTTCTTCCCGCGTACCGAGAATCGCTAGGTCAAAATCGAGAAACAACGGCAGATCGGCGATGCGCGACGATGCGATTTCATGCCGCTCGGTAGCGCTGATGCATTCCATCACCGGAGGAATATGCCGCTCGTCGATCTGCATTGCCACCATTGCACGACGCGCCCATTCAGCACTGCGCCGCTCGTTGTCCTTCAGGTGCGTATCGTAGATGACATCATGGAACCAGATCGCGAATTCCACCGTTTCCATCCGGCTGATCTGATGGCGGTGCGTTTCCGCATGACGCAACAGCGTCATCACGTGCGACAGATTGTGATAGGCGCGGTGCGGTTCGGAATAATGGCGGATCAGTTCATCCCAGACCGCATCGGAAGCTGCCGGCTGCGCCTGCACCGACATGACTAGCGCCTGCCACTTGTTGCGCAGCCAACCCTGGTTTTCCGGCGAGTGCGTAAACATGGCGATCACCTTTCGCGAAAGGATGAAGCATCGACAGATATCCGGCACATACCCAGCGCCCCAGCACCGGCAAGCAGCACATACCTGCAAGATACACGCGTGCCGCGTTCAGGTCGAGCGTCGGTCCAGCATCGCACGCGCGATAGTGCCGGCGTCCACGTATTCCAGTTCGCCGCCGACCGGCACACCGCGCGCCAGCCGGCTGACCTTCAGGCCGCGTGCCTTCAGCGTTTCGCTGATGTAGTGCGCGGTGGCTTCGCCTTCGTTGGTGAAATTGGTCGCCAGCACGACTTCCTCGACGATACCGTCGGTAGCACGGGCAACCAGTTTTTCCAGATGGATATCCTTGGGACCGATGCCGTCCAGCGGTGACAGCCTTCCCATCAGCACGAAGTACAAGCCCTTGTAGGTCAGCGTCTGTTCGATCATCAACTGGTCGGCCGGCGTTTCGACCACGCACAGCAGCGCGGCATTGCGTTCCGGATCGACGCAGGTTTCGCAGATATCGTTTTCGGTGAAGGTATTGCACATCGCGCAGTGCTGGACTTTTTCCACGGCCTGCGTCAACGCACGACCCAGCATGGCCGCGCCGTCGCGATCGTGCTGCATCAGATGATAGGCCATGCGCTGCGCCGACTTCGGGCCAATACCCGGCAAGCGACGCAATGCCTCGGTCAGGAAATCGAGACTGGACGGTGTTTTCACTACGCGCCGTTTTTAGAAAGGCATCTTGAATCCGGGCGGCAGCGGCATGCCTGCCGTCACACCGGCCATCTTTTCCTGCGAGGTGGCCTCGGCCTTGCGCACGGCGTCGTTGAAGGCGGCAGCAACCAGATCTTCCAGCATGTCCTTGTCGTCGCCCAGCAGCGAAGGATCGATGGTGACGCGCTTGACGTCATTCTTGCAGCTCATCACGACCTTGACGAGGCCGGCGCCGGACTGGCCTTCGACTTCGATCGTCGCCAGCTGCTCCTGCATCTTCTTCATATTGTCCTGCATTGCCTGCGCCTGCTTCATCAGGCCTGCCAGCTGATTCTTCATCATGGTGAACTGCTCCTCTGCAAAATCGAAAAATGGGAAAAGGTAATCAAGCCGGGATGATCAGTTCCGGCATCAGACCGGACGTATGGAGCCCGGCACGATGGTTGCGCCGAACTCGCGCATCAATTTTTGTACGAAGGGGTCGTCCTGCATTGCCTGCTCGGCTTCGCGCTGTCGCTCGGCACGGTCGGCCTGTGCCTGCACATTGGCCGTGTAGCGCACGGGACCGATGCTGGTGACGACGCGCGCCGGCTGGCCGAAGCGCTCGGTCAACGCGGCGGCCAGCTTGTCCACGCTGCCGGCGACCAGCAGTCCGTCAACGGCAACCTGCAGATCGAAACGGAAAGCATTGCCGTCCGCCTCGCATTTCAGCAGCTCGCTCTGTTGCGCCAGTTGATGCACGACGCCGCGCACCGGCAATGTGGCGGCCAGCTTGGGCCAGTCGCCGTCCCATTGCAATTCGAGAACCGGTTGCGGCACATAAGGCGGCAACGGCGCGGCTGTGGATTCGGCTGCTGCGCTTGCGGAAACAGTAGATGCGGCAGTTGCGTCGGGTGCGAGTGCAACATTTTCCGCTACGGCAGGCTCTTCAGTTTTTTTTTGAGCCGAAGGCTGCACAAAGCCTGGCTCGTCGTCCCATGGCGGTGCCGGCGGCAAATCGGGAAGATCGATGGGCGGTGCCTGATCGAAGGATGCCGGCACCTGCGCCGCTTGCAATACCGTTGCGGACGGCGCCGGTGCGGATGGTTGCGGCGTGGCCTGTGCCGTGGGAGACGGAGACAGTGCACGTGGCGACGACGACATCTTCGCACCTGCGCCAGCACGCGCTGCTTCCAGCGCTGCCCGCGCCGGGCTCATGCCGGCCGGACGTGCAGCAGATGCAGAAGATACAGGAGTTGCCGATACCGGCGCACTGGCAGGTGCGCTCGAAATCGCCGCCTGCGGCGCCGCACTCAGCCTTGCGGCCGGGGCGGAAGCGGACGATGGGCTAGCGGCTGCGGCTGGACGAGCTACCGACGACGGTGCAGCAGCCGGCTTCGCCTCTGCCGGGCCGAAGCCGGGGCGGAACGCCAGCATGCGCAGCAGCGTCATCGAGAAACCCGCGTATTCATCGGGCGCGAGGCCCAGCTCGTTACGGCCATGCACGGCAATCTGGTAGAACAACTGGATTTCCTCGGCATCGAACAATGCCGCCAGCCGCAGGATGTCTTCACGTTCAGGCAGATCGTCCGGTACCGCACTCGGCACCGATTGCGCCAGCGCAACGCGATGCAATAGTGAGCCGAGATCCTGCAGCGCCGCGTTGTACGACAGGCTGCGCGCCGCCATCTCGTCCGCCACCGCCAGCAGGCCGGCACCGTCATTCTGCGCCAGCGCATCGAGGAGACGCACGAGGAAGGACTGGTCGAGCGCGCCCAGCATGCCCTGCACCGCGTCGAGCGTGACCTTGCCGGCCGCATAGGCGATCGCCTGATCGGTCAGAGACAGCGCATCACGCATCGAGCCGTGCGCACCCTGCGCCAGCAGACGCAACGCCGGCGTTTCGAATTCGATGCTTTCCTGACCGAGGATGTTTTCCAGATGCGAGACGATGTGTCCCGGCGGCATCTGTTTCAGGTTGAACTGCAGACAACGCGACAGCACCGTCACCGGAATCTTCTGCGGATCGGTGGTCGCGAGGATGAACTTGATGTGCTCGGGCGGCTCTTCCAGCGTTTTCAACATCGCGTTGAACGCATGGTTGGTCAGCATGTGCACCTCGTCGATCATGTAGACCTTGAAGCGCGCATTGGACGGCGCGTAGATCGCCTGCTCCAGCAATTGCGCCATCTCGTCGACACCGCGATTGGAAGCGGCATCCATCTCGATGTAGTCGACAAAGCGGCCGGCATCGATCGCGGTGCAGGCTTCGCAGACACCGCACGGCGCGGCCGTGATACCGCCGTTGCCGTCGGGGCCGGTGCAGTTGAACGATTTGGCGAGAATGCGCGACAGCGTGGTCTTGCCGACGCCGCGCGTACCGGTGAACAGATAGGCGTGATGCAGCCGCTTGTGCTCCAGCGCATGCGTCAGCGCCCGCACGACGTGCTCCTGCCCGACCAGGGTGTCGAAGCCTTTCGGGCGGTACTTGCGGGCGAGAACTTGATAGGACATGGAAGCCGTTCGCGAATGAAAGCAAACCGCATTTTACCTGACAGCCGCGCCGGATTCTCCGTCATCGCATCCATCGCACCGGGCAGGCTGGCAATTCCGGCGGATGTACGCTAAAACAGCAGAAACAGCGACGGAACAGAGCGGCAAAACAGAACGACAGAGCGCGGCGACGAAGCGCAACGACGGCAGCCGTACCGTTTGTCCAGTTTGCCTTGAACCGGAAAGGAATGTTCATGCAGTGGCCCACCCATGACGTTGCCAACCAGGCGCCCGATCTGCCCGACTGCAATCTCTATGCAATCGATGCCGCGCTGCAGCAAGCCGTGCAACGTGACGCCGCCTGGCATGCCGCGGCACTGGCGCACAGTGGCGCGACGCTCGGCACGCGCGCCATGCGCGAAACTGCCGCGCTCGCGAACCGCCATCCGCCCCAGCTGCAGACACACGACCGCGTCGGTCGCCGCGTCGACAGCGTGGTCTTCCATCCGGCATGGCACGAACTGCTGGCGCTGCAGCGGCAGGCCAATCTGCAATCGCTGCCGTGGTCGGAGCCGCGCGCCGGCGCACATACGGCGCGCACGGCCGGCTATTACCTGCAGGCGCAGCTGGAATCAGGCTCGCTGTGCCCGATCACGATGACCTTCGCGTCGATTCCGCTGCTGCAGCAGGAGCCGGCACTGGCTGCCGTGCTGGGGCCGAAACTGTTCGCGCACGAACACGATCCACGCGACCTGCCGATCGCCGACAAGCGCGCCATCCTGATCGGCATGGGCATGACGGAAAAACAGGGCGGCTCCGACGTGCGCACGAATGCCACGGTCGCGCACGCCACCAATGCCCGCGGCCGCGGCCATCCCTATCTGCTGACCGGCCATAAATGGTTCTATTCGGTGCCGCACGCCGATGCGCATCTCGTGCTGGCGCAGGCCGAAGGTGGCCTCTCCTGCTTCTTCGTGCCGCGCTGGCGTCCCGACGGCGGCAAGAATGCCGTGCTGATCCAGCGCCTGAAGGACAAGCTCGGCAACCAGTCGAACGCCAGCGGCGAAGTCGAATTTCAGGATGCCTGGGGCCTGATGGTCGGCGAAGAAGGCCGCGGCATTCCCACCATTATCGAGATGGCGAACCATACGCGGCTCGACTGCGTGATGGGCAGCGCCGGCCTGATGCGGCATGCGCTGGTACAGGCGATCCACCATGCGCGCCATCGCAGCGCCTTCGGCCGGCTGCTGGCCGAACAACCGTTGATGCAGAACGTACTGGCCGACCTTGCGCTGGAAAGCGAAGCCGCCATGCTGCTGATGATGCGACTGGCACAGGCAGCGGATGCAACGCACAACAACGAAGCCGATCCGCTGGAGTGCGCATGGCGGCGCATCGTGGTACCGGCCGCGAAGTTCTGGATCTGCAAGCGCGCCATCGAATTCTGCGGCGAATGCATGGAAGTCTGGGGCGGCAACGGCTACGTCGAGGAAGCGCCGATGGCGCGCATGCTGCGCGAGGCACCGGTCAATTCGATCTGGGAAGGCTCAGGCAACGTGATGTGCTTGGACGTGCTGCGCGCAATCGAACGCGAACCGGAAGCATGGGCCGCGCTGCTACAGCATCTGCAGGAAACGGCAGCCGGACATGCCGTGCTCAAAACGCAACTGCACGCACTACGCGAGATGACTGCCTTGCCGCTGGACCAGTTGCAAATGCAGGCCAGACGCCTCGCACAGCAACTGGTGCTGGCTGCGCAAGCAGTCTTGATGCTGCGCTACGCGCCGCAGGAAAGCGCGGAAATCTTTGTCGCGAGTCGTGGCGACGCAGCCAATGGCCGCGTATATGGAACGTTGAGCCGCACCCTCATTGGAAGTCCGGGCAGTACGTCGATCAGCACATGGGACATCTCCAGCGCAGCATTGCAGCGCATCCTGCAACGCGCCTATCCGGCCTGAACCACTAACGCGCCGCCGCTTCCTGTTCGGCCGTCAATTGCAGCGGCCCTGCGCCGCTGAAACGGTCGAAGTACAAATAGATGACCGGCGTGATCAGCAGCGTGATCACTTGCGACACCAGCAAGCCACCGACCACCGCCAGCCCCAGCGGCTGGCGCAATTCAGCGCCCGCCCCCAGTCCCAATGCGATCGGCAAGGCGCCGACCGCTGCCGCCAACGTCGTCATCATGATCGGCCGGAAACGCAGGATGCAGGCCTGACGGATCGCTTCCGACGGCGGCAGACCCTGGCTGCGCTGCGCATCCAGCGCAAAGTCGATCATCATGATCGCGTTCTTCTTGACCAGGCCGATCAGCAGCAGGATGCCGATGGTCGCGATCATCGTCAGTTCGAAACCGAAGATGCGCAGCGCCAGCAACGCACCGACGGCAGCCGACGGCAGACCGGCCAGAATCGTGATCGGATGGATATAGCTTTCGTACAGCACGCCGAGCAGGATGTAGATGACGATCACCGCCAGCACGATCAACGCCGCCTGGCTCGCCTGTGACGACTGGAATACGGCCGCGTCGCCCGCATAGTTAGTCACGATGCTGGACGGCAACTGGATCGCTTTCTTGATCTGCTCGATCTTGCCGGTCGCCGCACCCAGCGACACACCGGGCGCCAGGTTGAACGAGATCGTCACCGCCTGCAATTGCCCCTGATGGTTGACCGAAATCGGCCCGGCCGTGCGATGCACGGTCGCCACGCTCAGCAAGGGCACCAGCGCGCCGCTACCGCCGCGCAGATAGATCTTGCTCAATGCCGATTCGTCCAGATCGCCGACACCCGCATCCTGCAGGATCACCGAATAGCTGTTGCTGCTGGTATAGATCGTCGAAATCTGGCGATCGCCATAGGCGCTGTACAGCGCCGTGCGGATCGCCTGGATATCGATGCCTGCCTCATTGGCGCGATCGCGGTTGATGTCCACTTGCGCCTGCAACCCCTTCAGTTGCGAATCGCTGGTGACGTCGATGAAGCTGCGGTCGGTGCGCATTTCCGCCTGCATCTTTTCCGCCCATTCGGTCAGCTCTTCGGCACGCACGCTCTGCAACACGAACTGGAACTGGCTCTTCGTCGTACGTCCGCCCAGCCGCAGGTTCTGCACCGGATTCAGATAGACGGTCACGCCGGGTATCGCAGCGAGCTTGCGGCGCAGGTCGTGCAGCACCTTGTCCATCGCATCGCGCTCACCGCGCGGCTTCAGCGCGATGAACAGATTGCCGACATTGCTATCGCGCGTGCGCGAAGTCGTCGTCGCCACGTTCGGATCGTTCTGGATGATGTCGGCTGCCTGCGTTATCAAGCTCACCATCGTCGGATACGACGCATCGTCCGGCCCTTCGACGGTGGCGCTGATCTGGCCGATATCCTCGACCGGAAAGAAACCCTTGGGAATCGTGATGAACAGCCAGGCCGTCATGGCAAACGTGACGAAGGCCAGTGCCAGGATCGTGCGGCGATGTGCGAGCGACCAGTCGAGCGCGTGCGCATAAAGGGCCAGCGTGCGATCGAACAGACGCTCGAAGGCACGGCTGACCGCATTGTCGCGATGTTCTTCCGCTTGCTCTTTCCCCTTCTCGTGGCGCAGCACGCGGCTGCACAGCATCGGCACCAGCGTCAGCGACACGACCGCCGACACCAGCACGGCCAGCGACACGACTGCGGCAAATTCATGGAACAGCAGGCCGATCACGCCCGGCATGAAGAAGATGGGGATGAAGACGGCCACCAGCGAAATAGAAATCGAGATGATGGTGAAGCTGACTTCGCGCGAGCCTTTCAGCGCAGCCGCCAGCGGTTCCATGCCGTCCTCGATGTGGCGCACGATGTTCTCCAGCATCACGATGGCATCGTCGACGACCAGGCCTACCGCGATCGTAATGCCGAGCAGCGACACGTTGTCCAGGCTGTAGCCCAGCCAGTACATCAGCGCGCAGCAGCCGATCAGCGAAATCGGCAGCGACAGTACCGGGATCATGGTCGCCGTCAGCCGCTTCAGGAACAGGAAGATCACCAGCACGACCAGCACGATGGTTAGCGCCAGCGTGAAGTTGACGTCGTGAATCGCCTCGCGGATCGACGTCGAACGGTCGTTCAGCACCCGCATCTCGATCGAGTTCGGCATCTGGTCACGGAATTGCGGCAGCGTATTCTTGACGGCATCGACGACCGCCACCGTGTTCGCGTTCGGCTGGCGCTGCACTGCCAGCACGATGGACGGTTCACCGTTGGCCCAGCTGCCGCTCTTCGTCACTTCGACGCTGTCTTCCACCGTCGCTACGTCGCGCAGCCGCGTGACCTGGCCGTCATTGGTCGCGATGATCAGATTGCTGAAAGCTGCCGCATTCTGCAATTGCCTGTTGGCCTGCAACGTCAGCGTCTGGCGCGGGCCGTCGAGCACGCCGACCGGCGAATTGGCATTGGCGGCGCGGATCGCACCGGCCAGTTCGTCCAGCGTCATGTTGCGCCCGGCCAGCTCGTCCGGCTTGACCTTCACGCGCACCGCATAGCGGCGCTGGCCGTACACCTGCACCTGCGCCACACCGTCGATCGTCGACAGCGATGGTGAAATCAGGTTCTCGGCATAATCGTTCAGTTCGGACAGCGACAGAGAAGGCGATGTCAGCGACAGCAGCAGCACGGCCTGATCGGCCGGATTGACCTTGCGATAAGCCGGCAGGTCCGTCATTTCCTCCGGCAGGCTGCGCTGCGCGCGCAGCAATGCAGCCTGCACGTCCACCGCGGCCGCATCGATGTCGCGGTCCTGGTCGAATTCGAGAACGATGGACGTGTTGCCCAGCGTGCTGCTGGAACTGATGACGTCGATACCGGCGATCGTCGAGAACTGTTTTTCCAGCGGCGTCGCCACCGAGGACGCCATCACCTCGGGACTTGCGCCCGGCAGCCTGGCGGTGACGTTGATGACCGGTCGGTCGTAGCTCGGCAGCGCGGCGATCGGCAGCTTGAAATAACAGAACAGGCCGATCACGACTACCGCGATCGACAGCAGCACGGTCATGACCGGCCGGCGTATGCACAGTTCGGAAATATTCACGCGCTATGCCGCCTGCAGGACGATGATCATGGCTGGATGGAAATGCGCCACCATCAATCGGTACCCGGCGCCGGCTTCTTGCGCGCCGCGCTTTCGTCTTTTGCTTCGACGATGCGGCTGCCGGGGCGCAAATTCTGCGAACCTTCGACGACGACTCTTGCGCCGGCTGCCAGCCCTGTCACCGCCGCATTTCCGTTTTCGATGGCAACCACGTCGATCTTCTGCTGCACGACCTTGTCGTCAGTGCCGACCACATAGATGAACTTGTCGACCGGCCCGGTGACGACAGCCTGTGCCGGCACCAGCACCGCGTTCTCGACATTGCGCGAAACCAGGCTGACGCTCACATAACTGCCCGGCCACAATTTGTGTGAGCCATTGGCAAATTCAGCCTTCATCTTGATCGTGCCGGTCTGCGGATCGGTGGTGTTGTCGATAAAGACCAGCTTGCCGGTCATCTCCGGCTGGCCCGGCAACTGCACGCGCACGGGCGCGCCGCCGTTCGGATAGGTCGTCGTGATGTTGGTCAGCTCACGCTCAGGCAGCGAGAAGCTGACATGGATGGGATCGATCTGCGTGATCGTCACCATAGGATCGCCGGAAGGTTGCGCCAGGCTGCCCGGATGCACGTTGATGACGCCGAGACGCCCCGTGATCGATGCCGCGATGCGGTTGTAGCCGAGCGCCACGTTGCTGGCCTGCGCTGCGGCCTGGTTCGCCTGCAGCGTGCGACGCAGCGATTCCACCTTGTTGCGCGCAGTATCGACGACGGATTGCGAAACGAAATTCTTTTCCAGCAGTTCCCGATTACGTTTCAGCGTCAGTTCGGCGTCGGCCAAGTCGGCGCGCCCAGCTTCCGCTTCGGCACGCGCACGTTCGAGATTGGAACGGTCGCTGCGATCGTCCAGCGTAAACAGCAGTTGCCCCGCTTTGACGAACTGCCCTTCCTTCACATGGATTTCGCGCACGATGTTCTGTACCTGCGGCCGCACGTCAACGGTATTGATGGCAGTGACGTAGCCGTTCGCATGCACGGTGATCGGAATCGTCTTGCGTTCGGCCAGTGCGGTGCGCACCGATTGCGCCGTAGCGCCATGCGTTGCCTGGCGTTCGTCCGACAGGGCGAAATAGGCAATCGCGCCGACGACTATCAGTCCGGCACCGATCGCGAGAATTTTTCTGGTGTGTTGCATGTTCACGCTTGCGAGACGCCGCCAACGGGCAGCGAGGTAAGAGACTGTTAGAAATCCGTTAGTCGCATAGGATAACCGGCAGCAGAATAGCATGTCCCTCGTACCGGACGGCAACAGGGCTTCGAATGACTGAAAGAGAAATGCCCCGACAATCTGCGGAAAGAAGAACCGCAGGACAGATAAAGAAAAATCGAGGGAGGAAAAACAGGTAAGAGGCGAGCCTTGTCTACGGCACTTGCGGGGAATGGCTGTGGCTGCTTCGTTCCCGACCTGACCAGATTGACCATGCCACAATGCGCAGGGGCCCGCCGACGAATATTTTACCAGTAATGACAGGCAGCCGCTGCGAAAATTGCGGCTACGCTGTCATTCCCGATGCTGCAGTTCTTTTCGACAAGGCGCGTCCGACACCCGACACTGGTCGCCCGCCTTCCTTGTTCGATTTCAAATACCCAACTGTTGCCAGATCTGATCGACGCGCTGCTTCACGTCGTCGCTCATCACGATCGGCGTGCCCCATTCGCGGCTGGTTTCGCCCGGCCACTTGTTCGTCGCATCGATGCCCATCTTGCTGCCGAGGCCGCTGACCGGCGAGGCGAAATCCAGATAGTCGATCGGCGTGTTGTCGACCAGCGTCGTATCGCGGGTCGGATCGACGCGCGTCGTGATCGCCCAGATCACTTCCTTCCAGTCACGGATATCGACATCCTCGTCGACCACGATGATGAACTTCGTATACATGAACTGGCGCAGGAAACTCCAGACGCCGAACATCACGCGCTTCGCATGGCCGGCGTAGGCCTTGCGCATCTGCACGACCGCCATCCGGTAGCTGCAGCCTTCCGGCGGCAGGTAGAAGTCTGTGATTTCCGGGAATTGCTTTTGCAACAAGGGCACGAACACTTCGTTCAGCGCCACGCCCAGCACAGCTGGTTCGTCCGGCGGCTTGCCTGTATACGTAGAGTGATAGATCGGGTCGCGCCGCATTGTGACGCGATCGATCGTGAAGACCGGGAAACTATCCTGCTCGTTGTAATAGCCGGTATGGTCGCCGTACGGCCCTTCCAGCGCATGCTCGTAGCCGGACGGATGGTTCGCGTCCGGATAGATATGGCCTTCCAGCACGATCTCTGCCGAAGCCGGCACCCGCAGTTCGCTGCCGATCGCCTTCGTCAGTTCGGTTCGGCTGCCGCGCAGCAGGCCGGCGAACTGGTATTCGGACAGGCTGTCCGGCACCGGCGTCACTGCACCCAGGATTGTTGCGGGATCGGCGCCGAGCGCGACCGCAACCGGGTAAGGCTGCCCCTTGTTAACAATAGTGTGCTCGCGAAAATCCAGCGCGCCGCCGCGATGCGCGAGCCAGCGCATGATGACCTTGTTGCGACCGATCACCTGTTGGCGATAGATGCCGAGGTTCTGGCGCTTCTTGTGCGGTCCCTTCGTAATCACCAGTCCCCATGTAATAAGAGGCGCAATGTCGCCCGGCCAGCAATGCTGGATCGGCAACTTCGACAGATCCACGTCGTTGCCTTCCCAGACGATGTCCTGGCACGGCGCGCCACGCTTCTCCTTCGGCGTCATGTCCCACAGCGACTTCACCAAGCCACCCAGGCCCAGCACATCCTTGAATCCCTTCGGCGGTTCCGGCTCCTTCAAGGCCGCCAGCAGATGACCGATGCGACGCAATTCGCCGATGTCGGATGCGCCCATTCCCAGTGCCACGCGTCGCGGCGTACCGAACAGATTGCCGAGCACGGGGATATTGTGCCCCGTCGGTTGCTCGAACAGCAGCGCCGGTCCCGCAGCGCGCAAAGTCCGGTCGCAAATCTCGGTCATCTCCAAATGCGGCGAAACAGGCACATTTATGCGCTTAAGTTCGCCCATTTGTTGCAATTGGGAAATGAAGTCGCGTAAATCCAAATATTTCATGTGTTTTTCACAGTGGCCGACTTCGGAACTAGTCATTGAAGTGAAAAGTCCAAGTCATTGATTTCATTTACTTTCGAGAAAAAATTAATAAAAAGTAAGACATAAAAGTTATTGAATTACATTTTTATAGTATTGACTCGATATAAACCGACTCCTACAATTCGCGCAGCTTGAAGAGCTGGCCCCGTATTGGAACACCAAATCCGGGATAAAGGAAACCGCTCTTCACTTCAAGTGGGACTTCGGGATCCCAACCAACCCAGGAGTGCTTCAAAGGCAATTCGCCTTCTCCCGAAGAAATGCAGTTGTTTGCTTTACCAGGGATGCCGCAGAGCATCGATAAGTAATCAACTCCGACGCTTGTTCATACGCGGGATGCGGTGACAGGCGATTTCTCTGATTCACGGCATGTTCAGGGTTCTACATTCAAGATTGTCTAGTGGAGCCCTTCACCTGCCGCGTCAATCCAGCAGGAGTTTTAAATGTTGAATCACATGACAACGGCGATGCGAAAGATCGCCAGCCAATCGGCACAAAAAACGATTGCGCGCTCGATTTCGATGCGCGAAACCACCAACCGCATGATTGTCGCGGCCAAGCACGGACTGATGGTCTTCGGACTGATCGCCCTCGGCATCGTGACGTTGATCTTCTTCAAGCCTGAAGTCGCCGACGAGCTGCAAGCGCTGTCGCCGTTCACGCCGGCCGTCGCTTCGACCGCATCGGACGAAATGCCGGCACTGGCCAATCTGATGGAAGAACCTGCCGCCGCCACGGTTTCGGCCGCGGCGACGCCGGATACGGTCGCACCGGCACCGATCAGCACCGCACCAAGCCCGATGCTCGGCACCGATGTCCAACAGAAGCGTGTCACGGAGTGGCTGTCCAAACGCTACCGCGTGGCCGGCGATGCAACGAACATGCTGGTTTCTGCCGCCTACCTGACGGCCAAGGAAATCAATCTGGACCCGCTGCTGATCCTGGCAGTGATGGCGATCGAATCGCGCTTCAACCCGTTCGCGGAAAGCCCGGTGGGCGCGCAGGGCCTGATGCAGGTCATGTCCAAGGTCCACCATGACAAGTTCGCCGACATGGGCGGCACGCAGGCAGCGCTGAACCCGGTCGCGAACATCCGCGTCGGCTCGATGATTCTGAAGGAATACGTTACGCGCGGCGGCTCGGTCGAAGCCGGCCTGAAACGCTATGTCGGCGCAGCCGAAATGGCGACCGATGCCGGTTACGGCGCCAAGGTGCTCGGCGAATACGATCGCCTGAAAGCCGTGGCTGCAGGCAAGCGCATTTCCATCTATGCCTCGATGGCCAGCCGCGTGACGCCGAAAGCTGCACCGGCTGAAGCCAAGGCACCGAGCATGATCGACGCCAAGACTGCCATGGAAGATCAGGCCGTCAAGCAACCGGCGAACGGCGGCGACAAGACCACCTCGCTGTAATCCGATGCCGAAACGATAAAAAAGGAGCCAATGGCTCCTTTTTTATTTGCCTCCGCCCCCGATTCAGGATCGGTCTCGCAGGAATTTCTCCAGCCGGGAAACCGCCTCGCACAGATTTTCCATCGACGTCGCATACGAAATGCGTACGTGGGTACGCGTAGTAGAAGGGCCGAAGTCCAGTCCCGGCACCATGACAACGCCTGCCTGCTCCAGCATCTCACGCGTGAAGCGATCGGCATCGTCCGACAATGCCGAGCAATCCGCGTATACATAGAAGGCGCCGTCCGGCATCACCGGCACACGGAATCCCAGGCGCAACAATTTCGGCACGATGTAATCGCGGCGGCGACGGAATTCATTCTTGCGTTCCTCATAGATCGTCAGCGCTTCGGGCGTGAAACAGGCCAGCCCCGCATGTTGCGCCACGCTCGAAGCGCAGATGAACAGGTTCTGCGCCAGCTTTTCGATCGGCGCGACCAGCCGCTCCGGCACCACCAGCCAGCCAAGCCGCCAGCCGGTCATGTTGAAATATTTGGAGAAGCTGTTGATGACGATCACGTCATCGCCCAGCGACAACGCCGAGAACGGCGCAGCATCGGCTTCGGCACCGTAATGCAGGCCATTGTAGATTTCGTCGACGATGGTAAAGCCGCCCCGCTCACGCACGGTTTCGACGATGCGGCGCAATTCCGCTTCCTCGATCGAGGTGCCGGTCGGATTGGACGGCGATGCCAGCAGCACGCCGCGTGCAGCGCTCGACCAGTTCTCGAGCACCATATCGGCCGACAACTGGAAACGATGTTCGGGACCGCTGGCGATCATCTTCGCCACGCCGTCGAAGGCAGCCACGAAGTGCCGGTTGCACGGATAGCAAGGATCGGACATCAGCACTTCCGCGCCTTTTTCCACCAGCGCCGCACACGCCAGCAGCAAGGCGGCCGAGGCCCCGGCCGTGACGACGATGCGCGACGGCGCGACATCGACCTGATAACAATCGCGGTAATACTTGGAAATTGCCTGCCGCAGTTCAGGCAGGCCGGTGGCCGACGTGTACTGCAGTTTGCCGTCCGCCATCGCGCGCGATGCGGCGTCGATCACGGGCTGCGGCGCCGTGAAATCCGGTTCGCCTATACCCATGTGGATGATGTGCCGCCCCTGCCGTTCCAGGTCGGCCGCCACCTTCGCCAGTTCCATCACGTGGAAAGGCGCGATATGTTCCAGACGAGCCGCCAGGCCGGCAAATTGTTCGGGCTGCAACATCAACAACTTCCTCAATGAAAATCGCCACCGGCAAGGCGGTGGCGAAGCAATCAACAATCATTACCCGGTCAATCAATCCGGTCGGTTCGTCAATCCGGCAAATCTAAATCGATCAACGCCAGCGATCAGGCGACATGCCCGATTAAATTGGCACCTCACTTACGGCCGGCATGCACCTCGGTCTCGCGTACCGACGCCGCGTACTTGTCCAATACGCCATTGACGTACTTGTGGCCGTCGATGCCGCCGAACGATTTGGTCAGTTCGACCGCTTCGTTGATGACAACTTTGTACGGAATCTCGATGTGATTCTTCAATTCATAGGCTCCGATCAGCAGTGCCGCATGTTCGATCGGCGACAGTTGTGAGATTTCGCGATCGATCAGCGGTGCCAGTCCGGCGCGCAGCTCATCGGCCTGACGCACGGCACCGTACAGCAACGCATCGAAATGCTCGATATCGGCCTTGTCGAAACCGTGCGCCTGACGGATGTGCAATTCGATGGCGCGGACTTCTTCATTATTCAGCAGCCACTGGTACAGGCCTTGCAGCGCGAATTCGCGCGCGCGATGGCGCGGCGTGCGGTTCTTGTTCGGGTTGGCGTGTTCGGATTTGGTATTCATGGACTAACCGGAAAATTCAGCGCTACGTAGATCGCAGCGGATAAAAGCAGGTAAATGATATTGGCAGCGCGATACTGTGCTGTGACGCTCGCGCCAAACCTGAAGCTGTTCGGCACCGACGCGGCAGACTTACTGCTCGTCGTCGGTTTCGTCGGCCAGTTCTTCCAGCGCGATCGTCAGGTTCGCCATCTCGACGGCGACGCGCGCCGCATCGGCACCCTTCTCTTCCATCCGGGCTTCAGCCTGTTCGTCGGTATCGGTCGTCAGCACCGCGTTGGCGACCGGGATGCCGAAATCGAGGCCGACGCGCGTGATGCCGGCACCGGATTCGTTCGACACCAGTTCGAAGTGATAGGTCTCGCCGCGAATCACCGCGCCGATCGCGATCAGTGCATCGAACTGCATGGTTTCGGCCATCTTGCGCAGCGCCAGCGGAATTTCCAGCGCGCCGGGCACCGTCACGTGCAGTACGTCCTCGTCTTCCACGCCCAGATGCTTGAGTTCGGCCAGGCAGGCAGCCAGCAGACCGTGGCAGACGTCTTCGTTGAACCGGGCCTGCACGATGCCGATGCGCAGGCCTTCGCCGTCCAGGTTCATTTCATAGGTGCCAACTGTCATGGTGATTCCTTCATGCGCTGCTGCGCTTTCGATTCCTGTATTGTGCCTGCGACTGCATGCACTGCGTTGATTTTTCTGTGAAATTCCGCCGAAGCGGAATGAGCGTTCAATTTTCCGGCGTTGCCTGATAACCCGTTACTTCGAGATTGAAGCCGGCCATCGACGGCATCTTGCGCGGATTGGCGAGCAGTTTCATCTTGCCGACCGACAGGCTGCGCAGAATCTGCGCGCCAATGCCGTAGGTGCGCAAATCCATGCGTGCGGCGCGTGGTTGCGGTTGTGATTGCGCATCCGGCTCGGACAGCGCAGCGAACTGGGAAAACAGTTCATCGGCCGATTCCTCGCAATTGAGCAGCACCAGCACACCGCGCTCGGCCTGCTTGATCGCTGCCATCGCCGACGCCAGATTCCACGAATGCGTGGTCGCCTTGGTTTCCAGCAGATCCAGCACGGACACCGGCTGATGCACGCGCACCAGCGTTTCGCGATCCGGCTGGATGTCACCATGCACCAGCGCCAGATGCGCACAACCGCTCGGCTTGTCGCGGTACAGCACGGTCCGGAAGCTGCCGTGCGCGGTTTCCATCGTGCGCTCGCCGATGCGATCGACGAAGCATTCGTTCTGGCTGCGGTAGTGGATCAGGTCGGCGATCGTGCCGATCTTCAATCCGTGCTCCTTGGCAAATTCGATCAGGTCCGGCAGGCGCGCCATCGTGCCGTCGTCCTTCATGATCTCGCAGATCACCGCCGCCGGCGTCAATCCGGCCAGCTCGGCAAAATCGCAACCGGCTTCGGTGTGGCCGGCGCGCATCAGCACGCCACCCTTCTGCGCCTTCAGCGGGAAGATGTGGCCGGGCTGCACGATGTCGGCCGGTTTTGCGTTCTTGGCAACGGCAGCCTGCACGGTACGCGCACGGTCGGCGGCGGAAATACCGGTGGTCACGCCTTCGGCCGCTTCGATCGATACCGTAAAGGCGGTACCGTAGGACGTGCCGTTGCGGGCGGTCATCATCGTCAGCGCAAGCTGGTCGCAGCGTTCTTCGGTCAGCGTCAGGCAGATCAGGCCGCGGCCGTACTTCGCCATGAAGTTGATCGCTTCCGGCGTGACGAAATCGGCGGCCAGCACCAGATCGCCCTCGTTCTCGCGATCTTCCTCGTCGACCAGGATGACCATCCGGCCGGCGCGCATTTCTTCGATGATTTCCTGGGTAGTTGAAATGGACATGTGGCTATCTCGTAACAGGCCCGCTATTTTAAAGGATTTGCACTGCGGCACGGCATTCCGCGCCAACTATCGCTCTGCATCGATTTACTTGCCCGCTTGTCACTGCCGCACACCGATCAATTCCTGACTGGCTTAGTCAGGATCAGGAAAATTTTCGTTTCCGCACGTTAATATTATCGCGACCGTCGACATATCGTCGTTTCAGCATACGAGCATCTTCTCGTCAAACACCCACGGAGTCCAGATCGATGCGCAATAACCAGCCCGTTACCAACAACGAATACGTCCTGAAAGACGGTACGTCACTCGTTTCGAAGACGGATACCAAGGGACGCATCATCTATTTCAATCCGGCCTTCGCCGAAACCAGCGGTTTTTCCGACAGTGAACTGATGGGCGCGCCGCACAATCTGGTGCGCCACCCGGACATGCCGGAAGAAGCCTTCGCCGATCTGTGGGAAACGCTGAAACAAGGCCATCCGTGGAACGCCATCATCAAGAACCGCCGCAAGAACGGCGATTTCTACTGGGTGCAGGCCAATGCCACACCCGTCCGCGAAAACGGCAAGGTCGTCGGCTATATGTCGGTACGCAACAAGGTCTCGCCTGAACAAATCCAGGAAGCTGCAGCACTGTACGCGCGCTTCAAATCCGGCAATGCCGGCAACATCCGCTTCAAGCGCGGCCAGATCGTCCCGACGGGCCTGGCCGGCTGCTTCGCCGCATTGCGCAATATCGGACTCGGCATGCGCATCGGCATCAGCATGATGATCCTGAACCTGCTGATCCTCGGCATGGGTGGCCTCTCCATCCTGAGCGCTGAACCGGACGAAGTGAATAACTTCGTCGTTGCAACCGCCATCGGCGTGCTGCTTACGCTGGGCGTCTGGTTCTTCCTGCATCAGGCTATCGTGGGGCCGTTGCGCACATTGATCGCCGGCGCCAACACGATGGCAGGCGGCGACCTGACTATTGCCTTCGATACCAAGCGGTCGGATGACATGGGCCAGTTGCAGAAGGCAATCCAGCAGATGAGCATCAATCTGCGCTCCGTCATCGGCGATGTCTGCACCAATGTCGCGTCGATCAATGTCGCCACCCGCGAAATCGCCAGCGGCAACATGGACCTTTCCGGCCGCACCGAAGCACAGGCTTCCAGCCTGGAAGAAACCGCATCGAGCATGGAAGAACTGGCTTCTACCGTCAAACAAACGGCTGACCACGCATCACAGGCGAACAGGCTGACGCTGTCGGCTTCGGAAGTCGCCGGCAAGGGCGGCAGCGCGGTGCAGAACGTCAGTACGACGATGAACGAAATCAGCACCTCGGCCAAGCGCATCGTCGACATCATCGGCCTGATCGACGGCATCGCCTTCCAGACCAATATCCTGGCGTTGAACGCTGCTGTCGAAGCCGCACGTGCGGGCGAACAGGGACGCGGCTTCGCCGTGGTCGCCGCCGAGGTCCGCAGCCTGGCGCAACGTTCGGCCGGTGCCGCCAAGGAAATCAAGGCGCTGATCGACGATTCGGTGCAAAAAGTTGAAACTGGCAATCAACTGGTCGGCAGCGCGATCGCCACGATGGACGAGATCGTCCAGTCGGTGCAACAGGTCACCGACATCATGAACGAGATCGCCACTGCTACCCGCGAACAGGGCAACGGTATCGATCAGGTCAACATGGCAGTCACGCAGATGGATGAAACCACGCAGCAGAATGCGGCGCTGGTGGAACAGTCAGCGGCAGCGGCCAAGAGTCTCGAAGAGCAAACGCTGCAATTGCTGCGCTCGATCTCGGTCTTCCGCACCGGTCGCGAGCAGGATGCGTACAACGGCCCGGCCATCGTCGATGCCAGCGTCAGTACGCGCCGCAAGATGCTGCCGCGTTAATTATCTACGCTGACTCTCTGCCTCAATTGTCTACGTTGATTTTTTGAGGCTGATTCTTCCTATCGACGTAGCGCGCGATAGTGCGCGACGGCGTCATCCAGCATCGGCATCATCGCCACGGCCAGCAAGGCAAAGGCAAACGGCAGCACCACGCTGAAGCCGATGTGCTTGAAGCCGAGCGCGCCGATGATGCCGCCGGCGAAGAACATCGTCAGGATGCCGATCAGCATCGCCAGTTTCGGCTTGCGCGCGCCCACGTAGCCCGGCGCATCCTTGCCGTGCGTACGGTTCCAGTACAGCATCCGGCCCAGTTCGATACCCAGGTCGGTAATCACGCCAGTCAGGTGCGTGGTGCGGATTTCCGCATTCGACATCTTGGACATGATCGCATTCTGCAATCCCATGATGAAACACAGCAGGATCACCGTCAGCGGCACCGTCACCGCCATGTAGATTTCGAGGTGTGCGCCGAGAAAACCGAACAGCAGCAGCAACACCGCTTCCGCCACCAGCGACAGCGCGTATTCCGCCTGCAGATCACGGTGCCGCGCCCAGTTGATCAGCACCGCCGTACAGGCGGCACCGGCGAGGAAGGAAAGAATGGAGCCCAGCCCGGCCAGCATCAGCAGCATGTTGCCGAGCACGAGATTGTCGGCCACCGAGGAAACGAAGCCGCTCATGTGCGACGTGTACTGATGAACGGCTAGGAAGCCGCCCGCATTGACTGCGCCGGCGATCAGCGCCAGGAAACCGCCGAGCTGCTTGTTTGCGCGCGGCGTCCGATGACGGCCGGACAGGCGGCGCATGAAATCCAATGGCATATTCCCCCCTTCCACACGATACGTGCCGAAGGGAATGATACGCCGGATACCTCAGGGAATCAGCACATGCGTGCCGCGCAGGAAGGGAATTACTTGTCGGAGAACTGCAGCATCCGCTCGACATAACGCGCGATCAGGTCCACTTCGAGATTGACCTTCGCGCCTTTCTGCAAATGCTTCAGCGTCGTCACTTGCACCGTATGTGGAATCAGGTTGACCGAGAACTCGCAGCCCGCCGCCGTATCACTCACGCTGTTCACTGTCAGCGACACGCCGTTGACGACGATTGATCCCTTGAAAGCCAGATAGCGCGCCAGCGATTTCGGTGCCTGAACGACCAGCAGCCACGATTCTCCCGCCGGTTCGAATTTCACGACCTCGCCCAGTCCGTCCACATGGCCGGATACCAAGTGGCCGCCGAGTCGTTCCGATAGCGTAACCGCCTTTTCCAGATTGACTTCGCCGAGACGATCCAGGCCGGACGTGCAGTTCAGGCTCTCGCGCGAGACGTCGACCTGGAAGCTGCGATCGGTTTTCGTCACCACCGTCATGCAGGCGCCGTTCAGCGTGATCGAATCGCCGAGCGCGACGTCGGCCAGCGGCAGCGTGCCGGCATCGACAGTCAGGCGATGGCCGGCCTGCACGTCGCCCAGCGGAGATATCTCGGTGATTTTGCCGATAGCGGCAACGATTCCTGTAAACATGGCGCGAAGATGAAAAAATGAATCGGGTGAAAAAAGTCAGGTGAAGCGGGCAAGGATACGCAAATCCGCGCCGATCTGCTTGATGTCGTGGAAAGCCAGCGTCTTCTTCTGCTGCAACGATTCCAGTGCCGGCAGATTGAACATGCGCTGTGCATCGCCCAGCAGCGACGGCGCCAGATAGACCAGCAGCTCGTCGGTGCAGCCTTCGCGGATCAGCGATCCGTTCAGCTTGAAGCCGGCTTCGACGTGCACTTCGTTGATCTGCCGCTTACCGAGTTCCTGCATCAGCGCCGGCAATTCGACCTTGCCGTCGGCGTTCGGCAACAGGATCACTTCATGCCCCGCATCGCGCAGCATCTTTTCCTTTTCCGGCTGCGGTTGCGCAGCGACGATCCAAGTGCCGCCACCTTCCAGCACGCGTGCATGCGGACTGATCTGCAGGCGACTATCAATGACGATACGGCGCGGCTGGCGCGGCGTATCGATGGCGCGCACCGTCAGTTGCGGATCGTCTTCGATGACGGTGCCGATGCCGGTCAGAATGGCACAGGCGCGCGCGCGCCAGTGATGGCCATCGGCACGCGCTTCGTCGCCGGTGATCCACTGGCTTTCGCCGTTGTGCAGCGCGGTCATGCCGTCCAGGCTGGCCGCTGTCTTCATCCGCACCCACGGCCGGCCGCGTTGCATGCGCGCAAAGAAACCGATGTTCATCTCGCGCGCTTCGTCTTCCAGAACGCCACTTGTAACCTGAATGCCGGCCGCTTCCAGCTTCGCGATGCCCTGCCCCGCCACCAGCGGATTCGGATCGGTAATCGCCACCACCACCCGCGCCACGCGGGAGCGAACCAGTGCATCGGCACAGGGTGGCGTACGGCCGAAATGGCTGCAGGGTTCCAGCGTCACGTAGACGGTCGCGCCGGCCACGTCGAACCCTTTGGCCGCCGCATCGTTCAAGGCCTGCACTTCCGCATGCGCCTGGCCGGCCGGCTGCGTGTAGCCGGCACCGATCAGGCGATCGTCCTTGACGATGACGCAGCCAACGCGCGGATTCGGCGTCGTCGTGAACATGCCCCTTGCTGCCAGTTCCAGCGCAAGGCGCATGCCTTGCACATCGCTATGAATTTCCACGTGATTCTTTTTTGGATGATGGATTGACGAGAAGCTGCCCGCATCAGCAACCGGCGGCAGACTGCGGATCGCAGACGCGCGGCCGACCAAGAAAATTGATGACGATCTTGCGCGATTGCGTGCCCAGTTCCAGCAGCCAGTGCCCCGATTGCGACGTATGCCGGCTGGCGTTGGTACGCGTGCGGCCGCTGCCGTTGAACGCGATATATTGTACTTTCGAATCGGTGAAGCGGGGCGTGATGCGCAGATCGCGATCGACCGGATCATGCATGAAAACGATAGTCTCGCCGGCGTCCGGATGCCGATTGCCGTTGGTATCGACGAAGATCACCCAACCATCGTTCCACGAATGACCGCCTCCCGCCGGTACCAGATCGACGCGCGTGCCGCGCTGTATCGCTTCCGAACGCGTCAGGTTGACGGCCATGAACAAGGCATTGGCCGCGGTCGTCAAGCGTTGACGCTGGATCAGCGACTGGAAAGATGGAATGGCGACGGCCAGCAGAATACCGACGATCGTCACGATTGCGATCAATTCGATGGCCGTAAAACCGGCAGTATGGCGATGGAGACGACAATTGTGCGACCGCATCTGCATCACCAGCAATGATCCGCATTGGCAGACTTGTTCCCTTCGCTGGTCAGCACCAGCGTGCCGCATGCGAGATCGCTGTAATCCGGATTGACGTTCTGCGTGCCGGGCACGGCCTTCAGCTTCACGCAATCGCGAATGTCTTTACCTTCGCACGCCTGCGCGCTGATTTCATACAGGCTGGCCTGCGGATTGTCGCCGGAATACCAGCGAAAACCCCGCGCCTCATCATTCGATGCTGCCGAGAAAACCAGATAGCGCGCATGCATCGAATAATAGCGCTCCTGCTGCTGCATAATTCGCATCAAGGCAGACTTGCCTTCGACGCGCTTGGTCTTTAGCACGGACTCCTGATAGGAAGGAAAGGCGATCGCCGCCAGGATCGCCATGACGATCAGTACGACCATCAGTTCGACCGCGGTAAAGCCATACATCCTCATCGTTCGCATCTTCGTCTCCTTATCTTTCACTACGCAATTCCTGCCAATCGATGATTTCCCGCCAGCTGAGACGGCCTGCCGTCGTCACCGCTTCAACGATCGTTTCGTCCGACGGCGCATTCGTATCCGAATTCGCTTTCTCCGCTTTTGTCCTTCTCAAACGCGTAACGACGCGTCGCTTACCGGTAGCATCGCGTTCACTCGTTTCGACCGGCATGACGAAAAACGGCGGCGGGATGCCTGGGAAACTCGCTTCTGACAAAACAGCATCGAAATGCGCCGAAACAGGAAGACCGGTTAGCGCATCAAGCAAATAGATGTGTCCGAGAGGAGGCACGCATGCCGATGAAGCTGGAATCAGCGTGCCGAACATGAGCTGCGTATCGAGCATGGTTGCCGATGCAATGCTGCGCTCGCCGGTGCGTTCCGATTGCGGGAAATCCAGATACCAGCCTCGCTTGCCGGCCGGCACGTACATCAAGGCTTCTCCGTCGACCGTGTATCGACCATCGCTGCCCTGCGGCTGCACAATCCGTGCGACCAACGCTCCGCGACCGTTGATCCGCGCACCATCGCGATCCCATATGGCGTAGAACGATTGCGGCGCATACGCACCGTGATCCAGATCGCGCCTTTCCAGATATTTGCCGGTGCCGAACAGCACCATGTAACCGCGCTCAGGCGCGAACACGATACGCGGCCGTTGCGTGATCGGCTGGCGATTGCCGGCGGCATCGCGCGCGACGAACAGCAACTGTGGAGATCGATCGTCCAGCACATTGCCGTCGAAATCGAATCGCCACAGATTGCCGAGCAAATCGCCCGCGTATGCGACGCTGGCCGAACCATCGGGCAATGTGCTCATCGCCAATTCGACGATACCGTTCGCGCGACTGGCATCGGATGTTGGCAATACAAACTTGAAATAGTTGGTGTCGGCTTGCCACGGCTCCGCCGCCGGCTTGTCCAGCGCCAGCAGGAACAGCGCCGCTTTACCTGCCGGCTTGAACCGCCCGTCGCCATCAGCAATGTGATTGTTGACTCCGCCCGGTACTACCGCGAAATAACGATACTGCGGCACGCCACGTGCAAGCCCTGTTCTGAATTTCGCGATAAGCGGCGTGCCGATCACATTGCCGATATCGGCATCGTCCGCATCGGTGAATTCCCACAGCACGTCGTTGCCATCAAAACTATCTGGCGTCGAAATATCGAGTGCGAAGACGCCTTGCGCACCTCTTCCGATGCCGGCCACCAGAACGTTGCGCCAGCGATCACCCGTCTGCACATCGCTGACCGCAATCCCGCCATCGATGGGCAGACCTTCCGCATTGCCGGCTTGCGTCAGCGACGGCAACCGATCGAAAACGGCACGCGGAAGGTAAGCGAACACCTCACTGCCATCTCTCGCGTCGAATGCATGAAGCATGCCGTCACTGGCGCCAGCATAAACAATCGAACGATAATCGTCCGTCGCGGCGAAAGACCGTCCGGCAACCACGGGAACACCATGCACGATCGCCGCCAGCAAGCGTTCCCGTACCGGAAACAGATTCGTCTCGCCCGTTCGCACGCCGCGCAGATACGCCAGCCGCTTTGCCCCCAGTCCGTCGTCGCTGCCGTCGACAGGCGAACGATTCAACGCAAGCCGCTGTTCCGCATCCAGCGATGCCCATTCAAACGGCATGCCGCGATGGCTGCCGCCTTCGCGGCTCGCGCTCCATAGCCTGCGTGCCGATGTACGGACATTCAGCAGCCCGCCGGCATCCCATTCGAATTCCGTCCGGCTGCTGGCCCATCGTTTCTTCAGACTGCCGGCTCCCGTTGCAGGACGATATCCGGTTTGATAGACGATCGCTGCCTCATCATCATTCGACTGTACGGAAGTCGTCTCCACCCAGTTGCCAGCCGTGGAGGACGGACACGACAGCCGATGCAAGGGCACGTTCTGCAGTTCGACCGACGGCAGCGCCGCGACTGCCGTCTTCAGCGTCAACGCAATCGTCATCGGAAGCAGCAACAGTAAGTTCTTCATCGACTTGCCTTGCGATAAACGGTCTGCAAGGCCACTTGCGTGGTTTCGCGAACGCCGAAACCAACGGCCGTGATCCGGTAAACGTGCTGCGTGTCATCAGCCGCAGCTCCCGATTTCCGATACGGCAGCACTTCGATGACGTAGCGCGGCAATCTGGCCGGCAGCGGCCCGACACCTGCCGGAAAGGTTTGTCCGGTGAATCGACCGTAAGGCACCGACTGCACCGATGCCATGTCGGCTATCAAGAAATCGGCGTAGCGCCATGCCGGCTCGTCTTCTCCCGCATATCCGCACACGCCGAGGAAGACATTGTTTTCACCGCTGGCGCAGCTTGCTTCGACCGTTTCCGTAAAACCTTCCACACCGCTTGCAGAAAACAGATGGCTACGGGAACGCAAGACATCGGGCGATGCTTCGATATCGGTTTCCGCATCGAGCAAGGCCGCTTCGGCAGCCTGGAAGGCGATCTGGCGATCGCGATTGTTGCGCGAAGATTTTTCACCCTGCAAGGCAATCTGCGATGCAGACACGCCCAGTAGCAGAACGACGATCAACAACAAGAGGACGATAATCAGCGTCGCGCCACATTCTCTCACCACTGCGCCGGCCGAAACAAAACCGTACGGTCCGCTCGTCATACGGCACCGCCGGCGACATCATTGCGCAACTGAATCGTCTGTTCGAATATTTTTCTGAGCCGGTTGCGTTCGACAGGTGGAATATCGCCTTCCCTCACAAGCGTCCCGCGATCTCTTTCTGCATACGTATTCGCGTATTCCGCGCCGAACAATTCATAGACGGCAGACAGATCGTCATCGCGCGCCGGCTGCGTGCCGCGCACCAGAATCGCGATACGAATCGAACGAATTTTCTTCCAGTGCGTCCTGCGCTGCAGATCCGCCGCACGCGCGACGGCATTCTCTCCACTCAGCGGCAATTGTCCATCCAGTGCATCGACCGCATCCGCATTCACGAACCGATCCGGCAGGCCATCGTCATCCGCGTCCACGCCGTACAGCACCTGAAAGGATTCGACGCCGCGCACGATGGCATCGGCATTCCATCCCGTTTGCGTTCGATACTTGCAGCGTAGTTCGGGCTCGCCCTTTGCATCCTCGCCGGCGAAGAAAATACTCCAGCCGCGTCCCGATTCGGCGTCGTCCGAGACGTCCGCCGCCGCAACCGGCAATCCTGCGCAATTGAGAATGGTGCCGTCCTGTTCATCCGTGCCGTCACCGAAGAAGCGCAATGCCAGCACATCGCTGCCGTTCACCACGCCTTTTGCCGAAGCACCATCCAGACCGGCAGCGGTTTTCTTCAACGTCATCGCATCCAGGCCGATGACGTTCGGCGTCGCCTCCTGCGTCATCGCTACCGGCAGCATGCGACTGTCTTCATGGCCGGCCTGACGTATCGCGCGCGTCAGAATCTCCATTGCGTAACGGCCGCTCTCCTGTACATGCGCCGTCTGATCCTGCACCGTGTAGCCGGCCTTGCTGGACAGCAGCAGGCCGGTTGCCGCCAACAAGACGAACAAACCCAACGCCATCGCAATCATCAGTTCGATCAGCGTGAGCCCGGATTGGGCCGGCGAGTAACGACGGATATTCATTCGGCGTAGGGCGCAACCAGCAATGCGATGCCGGGCGCATCGTTGCCGTCTTCATGCAGCAGCCGGCCATCGGCATGCCGTTCCCGCCAACCGATCTTGATGACGATAGATGCAATGGCATGGCCTTGCGCAGCCGTACACTCCCATCGGAACCGTTGACCGCCCTCGTCCCAGGGAGCTGCATCGCGGCAGATTCTGGTGCGTGCGCCCGGCAATGCCATCGTCAGGCGGCGTAGCCATTCGGCGATTTCGAATTGCGCCAACTCGTTCGCATCGCATTGCGCATCGATGCCATAACAACTGATCAAGGGAGCCGGCAAAGTCGCCGTCGCAGAGAAACGGTAATCGACATGCAGATAGGGATTGACGGCATCAGCACGCTTCATCTGTCCGACGTTGGCACGCATGACCTCGGCCATCTCGGCAGCCAGATGCAACGCACGTGTCTGGAAGGACGATTGCTGCGACGTACGCAAGGCGGCCAGTTGCATTCCTGCCGCACCGATCACGCCGACTGCCAGAACGAATACGGCAACCAGAACTTCAATCAGCGAAAAACCATTTTCTGTTGATGCCTGCATGTGGAAAATCTCCGGCAACGTCATGATGCAAGCCGTCATGCGCAACACAGTGCATCGCAGCGGCCAGGCCCATGCCGGACATACCGACAAAAAGCGTTGCGATTATTGCAATCACTTGCGCGTTTTCCAATCCCATCGATATGGGACGATCAAAACCAGAACTGAAATGGAACGAAATTGAATTTCGTCGCGCGATGCCAATCGACGATCGGGGCAACGGCAAGAAGGAGATGGAAGCGAAAGGAAGGATGCGTTCGAGAAAGGGAATCGAATCGGAATCGAAGCGAGATCGATGCAGAAAAGAAAAACGCCACGCGATTGCGTGGCGTTTTATTTGGCGTCCCCTAGGGGATTCGAACCCCTGTACTCACCGTGAAAGGGTGATGTCCTAGGCCTCTAGACGAAGGGGACAGAAAACTGTCCTTGTTACTGACCTACTGCATTTCGGTGGTGGAGATAAGCGGGATCGAACCGCTGACCTCTTGCATGCCATGCAAGCGCTCTCCCAGCTGAGCTATACCCCCTCGAGTGCAGAAGCGAGATTATGCAGATGTTTCTCGCTCTTGTAAATACCCTTTGGAAAAATTTCTCAAAGATATTTCCGGATGCGTGCCAACACCACGTTGCGATCGAACAAGGCGATGACGGCATCGATCGACGGCGTCTGCAACTGGCCGGTGATCAGCAGGCGCAACGGCATCGCCAGTTGCGGCATCTTCAGCTTGTGCGCAGCCAATGTCTCCTTCAACGCGGCGGACACGGCTTCCTTATTCCAGTCGATTGCTTGCAATTGATCCGCGAATTGCGCAAGCGCAGGCTTGATCGCATCGGTCACGTGTTGTGCCAGCAGATCGGCATCCGGCGCAGGCTGGCGATAGAACAGCATGGCAGCAACGGCCAATTCGTTGACCGTGTTGAAGCGGTCCTTCATCAGTGCGATCACCGCTGGCAACTCCGGCGCGCCGTCAAACTGCGCGCCGTGCTCGGACATCAGCGGACGCGCGATATCGGCAAGACGGCCGTTGTCGGCCTGCTTGATATAGTGATTGTTCAGCCAGTCGAATTTCTCGAAATTGAATTGCGCCGGCGATTTCGTCAGGTGATCAAGATCGAACCACTGAACGAATTGTTCGATCGAGAAGATTTCATCGTCGCCATGGCTCCAGCCCAGGCGCGCCAGATAGTTCAGCATCGCTTCCGGCAGATAGCCCTGCGCCGGATAGTCCATCACGCTGACGGCGCCGTGGCGCTTGGAGAGCTTCTGGCCGTCGGTGCCGTGAATCATCGGCAGATGGCCGTACTGCGGCAGTTCCGCACCGAGCGCGCGCAGGATGTTGATCTGGCGCGGCGTATTGTTGACGTGATCGTCACCGCGGATTACGTGCGTGATCTTCATGTCCCAGTCGTCGATGGCGACGCAGAAATTGTAGGTCGGCGTACCGTCGCTGCGCGCGATGATCAGATCGTCCATTTCGCGGTTGGCGATCGTGATCGTACCTTTGACGACGTCGTTCCACGTCACTTCACCGTCGAGCGGATTGCGGAAACGCACGACCGGCTTGCGGCCTTCCGGTATCGCCGGCAAAGTCTTGCCCTCTTCCGGACGCCAGGTGCCGTCGTAACGCGGCTTCTCGCCGATGGCACGCTGACGCTCGCGCATCGCCTCGACTTCTTCCGGCGTGCAATAGCAGTGATAGGCCGAGCCGACCGCCAGCATCTGCGCGATCACTTCGCGATAGCGATCCATGCGCTGCATCTGGTAGAACGGACCTTCGTCGTGCTGCAGGCCCAGCCAGTTCATGCCGTCGATGATGGCCTGCACCGCTTCCGGCGTCGAACGTTCAAGATCGGTATCCTCGATGCGCAGGATGAATTGGCCGCCGAAGTGGCGAGCATAAGCCCAGGAAAACAGCGCGGTGCGCGCGCCGCCAACGTGGAGATAGCCGGTCGGGCTGGGAGCAAAACGGGTACGAACGGTCATGAAATAAAAACGGCCTTGTTGCCAAAGCCGTCACTCAATACATTGGAAGTTCGTCATTTTAGCGTTTCACTAAACACTTGTTTAGAAAACTAAACCCGATGTTTAGTATTTCATTAAGATCGCCATCTCAATGAGGCCACCAACCGACGGCATCAGCACTGCTAAAATGTCGCCTTTCCCCGAAATTTCCGTCCAGCATCACCTTATGAGCAATTCCACGCCGCGCAAGCTGTTCATCACCACCGCCCTTCCCTACGCCAACGGCGCCTTCCACATCGGTCACATCATGGAGTACATCCAGGCCGACATCTGGGTCCGTTTCCAGCGCATGCAGGGCAACGAGGTGAATTTCGTCGGGGCCGACGATGCACACGGCGCGCCGATCATGATCGCGGCGGAAAAAGCCGGCCTGACGCCGCAGCAGTTCGTGGCGAACATCGCCGCCGGCCGCAAGCAGTATCTGGACGGTTTTCACATCACGTTCGACAACTGGCATTCGACCGACGGGCCGGAAAACCACGCGCTCGCCAAACAGATCTATCTGGACCTGAAGAAGAACGGCCTGATCAAGACGCGCACGATCGAGCAGTTCTACGATCCGGAAAAGAACATGTTCCTGCCGGATCGCTACATCAAGGGCCAGTGTCCGAAATGCGGCGCGCAGGACCAGTACGGCGACAACTGCGAAGTCTGCGGTGCCGTCTATGCGCCGACCGACCTGATCAATCCGTACTCGGCATTGACGGGAGCCACCCCGGTGCTGAAGCATTCGGATCACTTCTTCTTCATGCTGTCCGACCCACGCAGCGTGGCCTTCCTCGAGGAATGGATTTCCGGCAACGACGTCGACGGCAAGCCGCACCTGCAGCCGGAAGTCGCCAACAAGGTCAAGGAATGGTTCACCGTACGCGACAACATCGACGGCTCGACCAGCGAAGGCCTGAGCGACTGGGACATCTCGCGCGACGCGCCCTACTTCGGCATCGAAATTCCCGATGCGCCGGGCAAGTATTTCTACGTGTGGCTGGACGCGCCGGTCGGCTATCTGGCCTCGCTGAAAAACCTGCTCGACAAGCGCGGCGAGAGCTATGACACCTACATGGCCGATCCGAAACTGGAACAGGTTCACTTCATCGGCAAGGACATCGTCAATTTCCACACGCTGTTCTGGCCAGCGATGCTGCATTTCAGCGGCCGCAAGACGCCGAACAAGGTATTCGTGCACGGCTTCCTGACCGTCAACAACGGTGAGAAGATGAGCAAGAGCCGCGGCACCGGCCTCGATCCACTGAAATATCTGAGCCTGGGCATGAACCCGGAATGGCTGCGCTACTACCTTGCCAACAAGCTGAACGCGCGCAACGAGGACATCGACTTCAACCGCGAGGATTTCATCGCGCGGGTCAACAGCGATCTGGTCGGCAAGTACGTCAACATCGCCAGCCGCGCCGCCGGCTTCATCACGAAGAAATTCGACGGCCGCGTCGTCACCGACTGGGCGACCGCAGACGATGCCTTCATCGCGAAGCTGCGCAATGCCGCACCGGAGATTCAGTCGTTCTACGACCAGCGCGAATACGGCAAGGCCCTGCGCGCGATCATGGAGCTGTGCGACGCAATCAACGTCTACGTCGATGCCAACAAGCCGTGGGAGCTGGCAAAGGATCCGGCCAACAATGCAGTGCTGCAGCAGGTCTGCAGCCGCCTGCTGGAAGCTTTCCGTATTCTCACGATCTATCTGAAGCCGGTGCTGCCGAATGTCGCTCAACAAGTCGAAGCCTTGCTCAACATTGCGCCGCTGCAATGGAGCGACGTCGGCACGCCGTTACCGAACAATCATCAGGTCAATGCTTATGCGCACCTGATGACACGCGTCGAACCGAAAATGCTGGATGCGCTGTTCGAAATGCCGTCAGCCAATGCTGCGGCAAATACGGCAGACAATGCGGCGACCGCGGCAGCGACCGGCATCGAACCGCTGGCCGACGAAATCAAGATCGACGATTTCGCCAAGGTCGATCTGCGCATCGCGAAGATCGTCAACTGCGAACACGTCGAAGGTTCCGACAAACTGCTGCGCCTGACACTGGACGTCGGAGAAGGCCGCATGCGCAACGTCTTCTCCGGCATCAAGTCGGCCTACAAGCCGGAAGACCTGGTCGGCAAACTGACCGTGCTGGTCGCCAACCTTGCGCCGCGCAAGATGAAGTTCGGTGTCTCCGAAGGCATGGTGCTGGCCGCATCGGCCCCCGACGAGAAACAGAATCCGGGCATCTACATCCTGAATCCGTGGCCCGGTGCCGAACCGGGCATGCGCATCAGGTAAAGCGATAGCAAAACGCACCGTTCGCCATCATGCAGACCCAGATACGCGAAGCCACCCTGGAAGATGCGCAACTGATCGCCAGCCTGACGCGTGCGGCCTGGGCCAATCGCGTGGCCGTCACATCCGGCGGCCATCGCGAGACGGCAAGCAGGGTCAGCCAGCATCTTCTGCATGGCGGCGGCTTCATCCTGCTGGTCGACGGCGAACCGGTCGGCTCCGCGCGCTGGCTGCCGCGAGAGGACAATCCCGCGATCTGGGAAATGCTGCGCATCGGCGTGCTGCCGGCCTACCGCGGGCTGGACCTGTCGCAGCAATTGGTGGAGGCCATCATCCACCACGCCTACGTCAATGAAGTGGAAGAATTGCGGCTGGCGGTACGCCACGACCAGCCCCGCCTGCTCGATCTTTACGCAGCCTACGAATTCTGCGAGGCGCCCGAACTGGAATATGCGCACGCCAATCCGATGGACCCGCCGCCGACCGTCATGCGGCGCATCCTGAAGAACTGAGAACTACGGAACTGCCATCCAGCCATTGCGCGGCAATCAGCCGTGCAGTTCCTCGGATTCCGACATCCGCACGACGCGATTGCTGCCGCGGTCGAAATGCACGTTGAAGAATTTGTCCTCTCCCGGCGAAGCCTGATAGCGCCAGTCCCAGACCTCCTCATTCTTCAACGGAAACGTCACCACGGTACGCGGCTTGCCGAGCTTGCGGCGCACTTCGTCGCGCGTCATGCCGACCTCGACGGTGGCGAAATTCTCCGGCGTCAGCACCTGCCGCCAGTCGCGCATGGTGCCGCCGGCATCGATCTCGATCATGAAGGTGCGATGCCCTTCCGGGCCTTTCGGATATTCGAGCGTGCGCCCGCCGCCACCTTGCGGCCAGACTGCTTCCGGTTCGCCCATTGCCGCACGCACATCCGCTTCCGTGGAAACACCCTTCGTCAGTTTTTCCAGGCCGAAATCCTCGACTGGCCGGCAACCGAACATCAGCAAGCCGCACAACAGGCCGAAAACCGCACGCAGAAAGTTTTTCATGAAAGCTCCGCAGAATGAGACTGCCGTCAATTTGCCCGAATCGCTCTGCCATCGCAACCTGCCGGCTGGTCCGATTGGCGCAAAGACAAGGTAAAATAGCGGCTGTTTCCGTCCTGTTATCAAATCGACCATGTTCAGCAAACAGCACTATAACTATCAATCCGAAATCACCAAGTTCATCAACGAACTGAAGGAAAAAAACCCGAACCTGGAAGCCTCGCAACGCGCCGGCCGTGCGCTGCTGTGGGACAAGGCGCCGCTCGATCTGGAGCAAATGGAACGCAACAAGGCGTCGCGCGTCAAGCAACAGGCCTACGTCTACCAGAACAAAGTCCGCTGATTCGATGAGCGACGAGCGCAGCGGCGCACATCCGATGCTGGCGCAGATGCCTTCGAGCGCGCCGGACATCGAAGTCGCCGGCCAGCCGGACACGACACCGGACGTCATCGACGGCGTCGCCTTTGCTCGTCTGTACGGCGAACCGCTGTTCAAGCTGCCGAACGACCTGTACATTCCGCCGGATGCGCTCGAAATCTTCCTCGAAGCCTTCGAAGGCCCGCTTGATCTGCTGCTCTACCTGATCCGCAAGCAGAACTTCAACATCCTCGATATCCCGATGGCGCAAGTCACGCTGCAATACCTGCAGTATGTCGAGCAGATCCGCATGAGTAATCTTGAACTGGCGGCCGAATATCTGCTGATGGCGGCGATGCTGATCGAAATCAAGTCGCGCATGCTGCTACCGGTGCGCAAGGCCGATACCGGCGAGGAAGCGGAAGATCCGCGTGCCGAACTGGTGCGCCGCCTGCTGGAATACGAACAGATGAAGCTGGCATCACAGCATTTGGACGCACTGCCGCAGCTCGGCCGCGACTACGTGCGCACGCAGGTCTACATCGAACAGAACACCGTGGTGCGCTGGCCCGAGGTCAACATGAACGACCTGCAGGCCGCGTGGGCCGACGTGCTGCGCCGCGCCAAGCTGACTGCGCATCACACGATCACGCGCGAAGAACTGTCGGTGCGCGAGCACATGACATCCATCCTGCGCCGGCTGCAGACCAGCAAGTTCGTCGAATTCACCGATCTGTTCGATCCGTCGCGTGGCGTGCCGGTCGTCGTCGTCAACTTCGTCGCACTGCTGGAGCTCGGCAAGGAAACGCTGATCGAGATCACGCAGGCAGAACCCTTCGCTCCCATCTACGTCCGTCTGGCCTACGCGCCGACCTGATCCCTTCCCACTCGACATATCGCGCCGACGGCGCATGCGCTCTATCAAGGTAATCAAGGCAGGTTTATGAAAATCATCTCTTCGATCGAGGAATTGCGCGATCACTTGCGCGGCCAGTTGCGTACCGCTTTCGTGCCGACCATGGGCAATCTGCACGACGGCCATCTGTCGCTGATGAAGCTCGCGCGCAAGCACGGCGATCCGGTCGTCGCATCGATTTTCGTCAACCGCCTGCAGTTCGGGCCGAACGAGGACTTCGACAAATACCCGCGTACCTTCCAGGCCGATGTCGAAAAGCTCGAAAAGGAAGGCGTCTACATCCTGTTTGCGCCAACCGAGAAGGACATGTATCCAGAGCCGCAGGAATACCGCGTGCGGCCGCCCGACGATCTGGGCAATACGCTGGAAGGCGAATTCCGCCCCGGCTTCTTCACCGGCGTGACGACCGTGGTGCTGAAGCTGCTCTCCTGCGTACAGCCGCGCGTGGCCGTGTTCGGCAAGAAGGATTACCAGCAGCTGATGATCGTGCGCAACATGTCCAAGCAGTTCGCGCTGCCGACCGAGATCATTGCTGCCGAAACTTTCCGCGCGGAAGACGGACTGGCGCTGTCGTCGCGCAACAGCTACCTGTCTGCCGACGAACGCACCGAAGCGCCGACGCTGTACCGCGTGCTGAACGAAGTCGCCAACGAAGTCCGCAGCGGCCATCTGGATGTGTCCGAGCTGGAGCGCAAGGCCATGGCCGAACTGACGCAGCGCAACTGGAAACCGGATTATGTATCGATCCGCAAGCAATCCAATCTGCAGCCGCCGGCCGCTGGCGACATGGCGCAGGGAGAAAAACTCGTCGTGCTTGCTGCGGCCAAACTGGGCAGCACACGTCTGATCGACAATCTGGAAATCTGATCTTCCGTCACTCGTCCGGACGAAAAAAATGCCGCACTTTGTTGCGGCATTTTTTATCCGATCAGGCAACGTTCATTTGCCGCCCACCCAGCGCAGGATATCCTGCCACTGTTCCCTATCCCTTTCGACGCGGCCCGGCGCCACATCCCACAGCGTCGCGCCGTTGGCGGCCAGTTGTACGTAATTCTGCGTGCTGCGCAGGAAGCCCAGCACCGGCAGACCTAGTCCTTCGACATAATTTGCCAACTGCTCCGAAGCACGCGTACGCACGTCGACGCGCATGCCCAGTACGCCGACATCGACCTTGTCCTTCTGCTTGCGATCGGCCAGCTTCTGCAGGAAATCCTGCGTTGCAAGAATATCGAACATCGACGGCTGCAGCGGCACGATGACCTTGTCGGCGATGTCCATCACTTTCTCGAAACGCTTGCCGCCGAAACCGGCGGGCGTGTCCAGCACGATGTGCGTCGTGCCCTTGGGCGGCTTGGCGACATGGCCGTCCTCGATTTCCCATGCCTGAATGGCCGGTAACGCCGGCGAACGCAGCTTCAGCCATGCACGCGACGATTGCTGCACGTCGGTATCGCCGAGCATGACCTTGTGCCCTTGCGAGGCGAAATAGCCGGCAAGATTGGTGGCAAGCGTACTCTTGCCGACGCCGCCCTTCGGGTTGGCGATGACGATGACTGGCATGGCATTCTCCCTTTGCACGATCAGCGAAAACGACGCAGCCCGGGCGGGCCGCAATTGCAGAAAGGCAAGAATAGCATGTGCCGCCGGACGACGGCAGCCGGAAGAAAATCGATCAGCCGCGATCGCCGTATGCGCGCAGCGCCTGCAACAACGGTAGCGCAGCATCGGCGATGCGATCCAGGCTGGCTTCGCGCAAACGTGCAGTATCGACAGCAGCATCGCCATGCAGGCCCGCCCAGCGCAGCAGCGCATTGCACGCAGCAGGCGTATCGAACACGCCGTGCAGATAAGTGCCAAGTACACGGTCGTCGTCGGAACGCGCACCTTCGGGCCTATTCCCGATCGAAACGCCACTCGTATCTTCAATGAAAAAAACCGGCTTGCCGCGTGCAGCGCCGTCGGACGCGCCCATATGGATCTCGTAGCCGCTGACGGTGGCATCGGCAAAGGTGCAATGACCACCGACCTGCTCCAGCCGTTTCTCCGCCGTCAGCACCGTGTCGACATCCAGCAAGCCTAGTCCTTCGGATATTCCGGGCGCGCCTTCGACACCCTGTGGATCGGATACCGTGCGTCCCAGCATCTGGTAGCCGCCGCAAATGCCGATCACCTTGCCGCCGTAGCGCAGATGACGCAGCAATGCCTGCTCCCAACCGTTGGCACGCAGCCATTCGAGATCGCCACGCGTGTGCTTGCTGCCTGGAAGAATAATCAGGTCGGCCGGCGGAATCGGCTGGCCGGGGCCGACCAGTTGCAGATCGACATCCGGATGCGCGCGCAGCGCATCGAAGTCGGTGTGATTGCTGATGCGCGGCGGCACCGGTACGACGACGCGGAAGGCGCCGCACGCCGCCTGCGTCTGCTCAACCGCATCTTCCGCATCGAGGAACAGGCCGTGCAGATACGGCAGCACGGCCAGCACCGGCTTGCCGGTCTGCGCTTCCAGCCAGTCGAGCCCCGGTTCCAGCAGCGACAGATCGCCGCGAAAACGGTTGATGACGAAACCGACGACGCGATTACGCTCGCTTTCCGACAGGCAGGCCAGCGTGCCGACCAGATGCGCGAAGACGCCGCCGCGATCGATATCGGCAACGATGATCACCGGGCAATCGACGGCTTCCGCAAAACCCATGTTGGCGATATCACGCTCGCGCAGATTGATCTCGGCCGGGCTACCCGCACCTTCTACCAGCACCACGTCGTATTGCGCCGCAAGACGCCGGTATGATTCCAGCACCGCCTGCATCGCCACCGGCTTGTAGGCGTGATAATCGCGCGCGTTCATGTCGGCACGCGCTTTGCCGTGAATGACGATTTGCGCACCGATATCGCTGGACGGCTTCAGCAGGATCGGATTCATGTCGGTATGTGGCGCGATGCCGGCGGCGACTGCCTGCAGCGCCTGCGCGCGGCCAATCTCGCCGCCGTCGGCCGTCACTGCGCTATTCAGGGCCATGTTCTGCGGCTTGAACGGCACGACCTTGAAGCCTTCGCGTGCTAGCAGGCGGCACAGTGCTGCGACCAGCACGCTCTTGCCCGCGTCCGACGTCGTTCCTTGCACCATCAGGGTCTTGAACGGGAAATCCGCACCACCGTTTTTGGCATCACTTCCCATATGTCATTTCCCGTTCACACGCCGGCTGCGTGCCAGTTCCAGCTTTTCGCAGACGAAGGTCGCGCCGTCGATCAGACGTGGACCGGCGCGATTGAGCAGATCGGCATCAATGGAAAACAGGTTGTCGCGCTTCACCGCCAGCAGTTCCGGATACTGTTTCCAGATTTCCAGTCCCTGCGTCGTCTTGCGTTCTCCGGTAATCATCGCTTCGGGATTTTCCAGCAGCACCGCTTCGATGGAAACCGTCGGCGCGGTCACGCCCAGGTTGCCGAAGATGTTGACGCCGCCGCATAGCTGCAGCATATCGCTGATGATGTGGCTGCCGTTGACCGTATAAATAGGCTTGCCCCAGACCTGATAGAAGGTGCGCACCGGCGGTCGACTGCCGTACTGTTTCTGCAATTGCGCCAACTGCGCGCGTTCGTCGGCAGCGGTTTTCTCGGCCTGCTGTTCCGTACCCATCAGCTTGCCGAGACGCGAAATGGAATCGGGAATATCGGCCAGCTTTTTCGGCTCGCTATAGAAGAACGGAATACCGAGCTTGTGCAGGCTGTCCAGCTGGCGCTCGGAACTGCCGTGCAGCCATACGACCAGCAAATCGGGCTTCAGCGCGATCACACGTTCGAGATCGATCTGCCGATGATCGCCGACACGCGGAATCTTCAGCGCCGCTTCCGGATAATCGCTGTAACCGACGGTGCCGACGATGCGGTCACCTCCGCCGGCCGCAAAGATCAGTTCGGTCGCATGCGGCGCCAGCGAGACGATGCGTTGCGCCGGCTTCTCCAGCACGACGGCGTTGCCGGCATCGTCACGCACGGTAACGGCGGCAAAAGCCTGCACGGCATACAACGATACGCATATCGCAGCAGCGATGGGATGGAGATAACGTTTCATGTACTTCCCTGAGAAGATTGCCAATCGGCCAGCGCATGCTGCAATCGCTGCCAGCCGGCTTCGTCCGGCGGCAGCCCGAGGCGCACGCCATGCGCAAATTGTCTGATCCAGATGCCATGCCGCGCCATGTGATCGGCAAAAACAGGCGCGCTCTTTTCCGGCCAATACTGGTACAGCGCGCAACCGCTGGCGGCCACGCCATGCAATGCCAGCAGCGCATACAGTCGTGCCCCCTTTTCGCGCAGGCGCTCGCGCATCTGCGATTGCCACACGGTATCGCGCAATGCCGCCGCACCGATCTGCTGCGCCGGGCCGCTGACTGCCCACGGGCCGAGCATGTCACGCAAGCGTTCCAGCAAGCCAGCTTCCGCAGCGACAAAACCCAGGCGCAACCCCGCCAGCCCGAAAAACTTGCCTACGGAACGCAGCACGATCAGACCGGGAACTGTAGCCGATGCGGCCACACTCAATTCCGGCGTCACATCGCCGAAGGCTTCGTCGACGATCAGCCAGCCACCGCGTGCCGCCAACCGGCTCGCCCAATCATGCAGGATCGTCGGCGCGATGCTCTCGCCGGTCGGATTGTTCGGATTGCAGACGACCATCACATCGCAATCGTCGATGGCCGTTGCAAGCTCCGCATACGGCAGCTCGCATACCGCATGTCCGTTCCGCTTCCAGTGATGCGCATGTTCGGCATAGGCGATGGAAGGCACGATTACGCGCGACGGGCCGCGCAATCGCGGCAGCGCCTGAATGGCTGCCTGCGTGCCGGCCACCGCCAGCAGCGGCGATGCACCGTAATATTCTTCCGCCGCTTGCAACAGAACCGCATCCGTCTCGGGCAAGCGGTGCCAGGCGTCCGCCGCCAATGCCGGCGCCGGATATGGATGGGGATTGATGCCGGTCGACAAGTCCAGCCAGTCTTCACGCGGCCGACCGTATCGCCGTACCGCATCGTGCAGATTGCCGCCGTGATCAAGCACGGAATACTCCCGCAATCATGATTATTCCCGCCCACAGGCAGGCCGTTGCCGATACCAGTCGCCATGCGCGCACGATATCGCTGCCTTCGGCTTCCGGCCCCGTACCTAATGGCGGACGTTGTTCGATTTCACCGTGATAGATGGCCGCGCCACCCAGCAGGATGCCCAACGCTCCTGCACCGGCAGCCATCACAGGCCCGGCATTCGGGCTGCCCCACGCCGACGCCTGCGCACGCCAGCACTGCCATGCCTGCCGCGTATTGCCGAGCATGGCATACGACAGTGCCGTCAAGCGCGCCGGGATGAAATTCAATGCGTCGTCGATACGTGCCGCCGTGCGGCCGAACGCATCGAAGCGCGGCGTGCGGTAACCCCACATCGCATCCAGCGTGTTCGCCAGACGAAACAGCAACGCACCAGGGCCGCCGGCGACGAGAAACCAGAACAGCGCACCGAACACGGCATCGTTGCCGTTTTCCAGCAGCGATTCGACGCCAGCCTTCGCCAGATCGCCTTCCTTTGCCTGCGCCGTATCGCGGCTGACGATGCGTGCCGTCAACCGGCGCGCGCGCGGCAGATCGCCAACCGCCAGCGCACGTGCGATCGGCAATGCATGATCGCGCAGGCTGCGCAAACCCAGACTGAAGTACAGCAACGCAACATGTCCGATACACGCTGCCGTCAAAGACCATTCCGTCAATTGCGCCAGTGCCATCCAGACCAATACGGTCGGTAACAGCACGGCGATGGACCACGCACACAGGCCGCGCATGAAACGTGCGCCATCCTTGTTCAGCGTTCTTTCCAGCCAGCTCGCCGCATTGCCGAAACCGACCAGCGGATGCCAGCGTCGCACCTCGCCAAGCAACCAGTCCAGCAGCAGTCCTAGAGGCAGCAACAATGCAAGCAGTGACAGCGGCAATCCCGCCAGCATCTCAGCCTTTCAATGCCAGCGGCAAGCCGGCGACGATCAGTCTCACGCGATCGCAGCGGGCAGCGACGTCCTGATTCAAGCGCCCCGCTTCGTCGACAAACCAGCGCGACACCGCGCCCATCGGCACGACGCCCTGTCCGACTTCGTTGGTGACGAGAATCACATCGCCGGCCGTCTGCTCCAGCGCTTGCAGCAGACTGGCACGCTCGCGCGCAAAGCAAACCGGCGGCACGATGGTGCCGATCTCGGGAAAATCGCCGCCTTCGGAGAACAGCAGATTCGAGAGCCACACCGTCAGGCAATCAACCAGCACCAATGTCTGCGCCGATGCATGCCGCGCAATCGCATCGCCCAGCGCCAGCGGTTCTTCCACCGTCTGCCAGCTTGCGTCGCGCCGCGCACGATGATGCGCAATGCGATTCCGCATTTCATCGTCGCCGTCATCATCGTCGATACGCGCCGTGGCGATATAGACGATCGACTTGCCAGCACCGAGCGCCAGCTGCTCCGCATGCGCGCTCTTGCCCGAACGCGCGCCGCCGATGAGAAGCGTGCGTGTCGTCATGGAGTATCCGGCAGAAAGAAGCGTGCCATCGCCGCCGGGCATGACGAGAAATACGCGTGAAAATAGGTAGCAGTCAATCCGTTGCTGCGATAGACAGCTTCGCCGGGCTGGCCGTTTTTCTGGCGCACCGTCTGCGCGACGGATTCTTCCGACGTCTGCAGCGTCGAGTAATGGAATGCATGGCCGCGCAGTTCGCCATCCGGCGTCGCCAGCGACTGCATGCCAATGCCGGCAAGACGCGGCTGCATGACGATCTGTCCCGGCATCAGTCCTGCCATCGGCCATGCCTTGCCGTTTGCATCGGTCAGCGTATCGGCGATCACCATCATGCCGCCGCATTCGGCGAGTATGGGCATGCCGGCTGCATGCGCGGCCTGCATCGATACACGCCAGCGTTGAGCCGATGCCAGTTCTTCGCAATGCAGTTCCGGATAGCCACCGGGAATGTAGACGGCATCAGCGTCAGCGGGAATCGGCTCGTCGGCGATCGGCGAGAAGGAGCGCAGCGTCGCACCTGCTTCACGCAGGCATTCGAGATTGGCCTGATAAACGAAAGCGAAGGCAGCGTCGCGCGCGATGGCAATCGTCTTGCCGGCCAGCGGACGCGGCATGTCGGAAACAGCCGGCGGCGCATCGAAATGCGTCAGCGGAATCGCATTCCATACATTCATGTCCAGTTCGATCTGCTCGGCCAGCTGATCGAGTACGCGGTCGACCTGTTCCACCTCTTCCGGCAGCACCAGGCCGAGATGCCGTTCCGGCAGCGATACCTGCTGACGCGGCAGCGTCGCCAGCAACGGTACGTTCCGCATGCTTCCCGCCACCATCTGCGCATGCGATGCACTGGCAACGCGATTGATGATCACACCAGCCAGATCGACCGGGCCGAACTGCCGCAAGCCAAGTACGACAGCGCCCGCCGTCTGCGCCATCTTCGATGCATCCAGCACGGCCACAACCGGCACACCGAACGTGCGGGCCAGATCGGCCGACGAAGGATCGCCATCGTACAGCCCCATCACGCCTTCGATCAGGATTACGTCGGCTTCTGCAGCAGCCTGCGCCAACAGGCGGCGGCACTGTTCGAGGCCGACCATCCACAGATCCAGCGCATAGACTTCCGCGCCGCTGGCACGGCGCAAGATCATCGGGTCCAGATAGTCGGGGCCGGTCTTGAAGATGCGTACACGCAATCCCTCGCGAATCAGGCGACGAGCCAGCGCGGCCGTTGTCGTCGTCTTGCCCTGACCGGAAGCGACGGCAGAAACAAGGACGACGCGCGCGGACGACGTTGGCATTTTTACTTCCACCGCCGTCACCACTCGACGCCCGGCTGTGCCGCGATACCGGCCGCAAATGCATGTTTGACCGGCTGCATCTCGGTGACGGTATCGGCTGCTTCGATCAGTTCCGGCGGCGCACCGCGCCCTGTTACGACAACGTGCTGCATGGCCGGGCGCGCCTGCAAATCGGCAATCACCTGCTGCACATCGAGATATTTGTATTTCAAGGCAATGTTCAATTCGTCGAGAATCACCATGCCAATCGCCGGATCGCTCAGCAATTCCTTCGCGCGCTGCCAGGCCGCCTGCGCCTTCTCCACGTCACGTGTGCGATCCTGCGTTTCCCACGTATAGCCTTCGCCCATCACATGGAAGCTGACTTCGTCGGGGAAACGACGAAAGAACTGTTCCTCGCCGGTCGGAATCGCGCCTTTGATGAATTGCACGATGCCGACCTTCATGCCATGGCCGAGCGCACGCGCCACCATGCCGAAGGCGCTGGAGCTTTTCCCCTTGCCGTTACCGCAGGTGATGACAAGCACGCCGGCATTGCGCGTGGCGGCCGCAATCTTCTTGTCGACGACTTCCTTCTTGCGCGCCATGCGCGCGTTATGTCGCTCGGTCAAGCCGCCGTCCTTCGTTTGTTCGTTATCCATGATTTTCCTCCGCCGCCACGAACACAGCGCGTTCGCCATGCCGGACGATTTCGATGGGATGGCCCAGGCAGGCGCCGAGCAGCGCCGGTGTCAGCACATCGTGCGCTGCACCTGCATGCCAGCTGCCATCGCCCATCAGCAGCAAGGCATGCGTCGCCACGCCATAAGCCAGATTCAGGTCATGACTGACCATGACCGCAGATTTTCCTTGTTCGGCGCATAGCTTCGCCAGCAGGCGCATCACGCCGACCTGGTGCGCGAGATCGAGCGCATTCGCCGGCTCGTCCAGCAGCATCAGCGGCGCATCCTGCGCCAGCACGGCGGCAATCGCCACGCGCTGCCGTTCGCCGCCCGACAGCGAACGCACATCGCGTTCTGCCAGGCCGGCAACATCCATTGCCTGCAACGCCGCGCGCGCCGCCGTAAAATCGCTTTCCGATTCCCAGTACGCATCTTCGTGATACGGATGGCGTGCCGACAGCACAGTTTCGATCACACGGTACCCAAACGCATCGCTGCGCCCCTGCGGCAGATAAGCGCGCTCGCGCGCCAGCGCCGCCAACGGCCAATCAGCCAATGCCTTGTCTTGCAGCAGCACTTGCCCGTCGTCCGCGGCACGCAATCCCGCCAGCGTGCGCAGCAGCGTACTCTTGCCGGCACCGTTGCGGCCGATCACGCACCAGCATTCGCCAGGCGCAATCTGCCAGTCCAATGCATCGATCAACGTACGGCCGGCCACACGCAGCAGCAGTTTTTCCGCTCTCATCCGCGCCTCCGCAGCTGGTGCAATTGCAGCAGGAAGACCGGCACGCCGATCATGGCCGTAATGACGCCAACCGGCAGCTGCTGCGGCGCCAGCACCGTGCGCGCCAGCGTATCGGCCAATACAAGAAAACTGCCGCCGACCAGTGCCGATGCCGGCAACAGCAGACGATGATCCGGCCCCAGCACGAAACGGCACGCATGCGGCACGATCAGGCCGACGAAGCCGATGCTGCCGGCATTGCTGACCGCGCTTGCCGTCAGCAACGCGCTGCAGACGAACAGGCCGCGCCGGCATGCGGACACATTCACACCCAGCGTCAACGCGTTCTCCGCATGCAGCGCCATCATGTTGATCGCACGCGCCATCCGCACGGCAATGGTCAGCGCGCCGAGCAGCACGATCCACGGCAGCCAGCGGAACGATGAACCGGACAGATCGCCGATCAGCCAGAACACCATGCCGCGCAACCGATTCTCCGGCGCGATCGACAACATCAGCGCGATCAATGCGCCGCAACCCGAAGCAAGGATGACGCCGGTCAGCAGCAGCAAGGGTGCACTGCCTTCGGAATGCGGTGCACTGCGCAGATCGCGGCGCGCCAGAATATAGAGAAGAAACGCAATCGCCAGCGCACCGGCAAAGGCCGCAGCATCGACGATCCAGGCCGCTACCGACAGCATCAACGCCAGCAAAGCACCCACTGCCGCACCGCCGGACACGCCAAGCACATACGGCTCGGCCAGAGGATTGCGCAACAGTGCCTGCATCATGACGCCGGCCAGCGTCAGCGAGGCGCCGGTTGCAAAGGCAGACAACGCACGGCCGAAGCGCAGCTCGACCAGCGTCGTCGCCAGCGTGCCCGTCTGACCATGAAAGACATCACGTATCACGCCGAACAGATCGGCTGGCGTCAGTGCAACGGAACCGATGACGCATGCCAGCAGCAAACTGATCAATGCCAGCACAGACAGCAGCGACAGTACGTGCCACGCACGCGTACGGCGCGGCGCTTCCCATGCTGTCGATCGTTCGTGCGAGGTCATCTTCATTATTGCCTGTTCATTTCCTTAAAAGCAGATGCGGCGCCGTCCGAAAACCGCGCCGCATATCCGCCATGTCGGCCTTGGCGTTGCTTACTGAAATCCGTAACGCACGCCGACAAACACGTTCGATCCCGGCGTTTCGTAGCCGTAGGCGAGTGTGTAGTCCTTGTTCGTCACGTTGTTCCAGCGACCGAACAGCTGCCAATTATCGGTCAGATCGTAGGTCGCGTGGAGATTCAGCACGGTGTAGCCGCCGAGGCGTTTCTTCTCGGTGTTCTTGTCGTCGTCATAGCGGTATCCCGAAAAGAAGACATCGCTGCCCACCGTCCAGGCGCCCATGGCGTAATCGAGGCTGATCGTGCCATGCGAACGTGATCGACGTGCCAGCAATGTGTCGTTCGTTTCATTACGCGGGTCCTGCAGATCCAGCGTGCCATGCAAGGCGAAATTGCCGAATCGCGTTCCGGCGGAAAGCGAAAGCCCGGACAAGACGGCATCCTCGACGTTGTAATAGCAGTTGCCGGCACCGGTGATGGGGCATGGCTTGACCGTCACTAGCATATCCGTCAGGTGATTGCGGTAATAAACCGCGCTGAAATCCGTATGGCCGTCGTCGTAGTAGATGCCGATTTCGGCGTTCTTTCCCTTTTCCGGTTTGGCATCGAGATTGCCGTATCCTGGGTAGTACAGATCATTGAATGTCGGCGCACGGAAACTCGTTCCCACGCTGCCGTTGACGCGCCAGGCTTTTGTCAGGCGATAACCGTAACCCAGGCTGCCCGTCACGCGCGAACCATAAATGGAATTGTCGTCATAACGAATGCCGGCACTGCCAAGATGATTACCCCGGTTCAACTGATAAGCGACAGCAAGCGAATCCGTATCGCGATCCTCGTTCTCAGCCTCACTTAGCGCCGCCTCTTCGTGCAAATGTTCGGCAACGATCTGCAACAGGTCCGTACCCAGACGAATGTCGTTCTGCCACGTATAGCGATCCTGCTGCGATTCGATCACCGAGGCCTTCGGCGAGGTATAGGTACGGCTCCTGTCCTCATTGCGCGACACCTGGAACAGACTGGTCCAGTTATCGATAATACGGTTGCGCGTATAGACCGAATACACATCAACCTCACTGATCAGATGCGGGTTGTAGTTTTTTACCAGCGACGTGTCGTACTCGCCATCATTACGGCTGCTGAGAAAACTCGCGCCGATCTCCTGTCCCTTCGCCACTTCCATCGACAGCGATCCACTGGCGCTGCGCTTGCTGTAGCCGTCGTCATCCGGATCGAAGCTCTTGCCGACCAGCTTGTTGGTGGAGCTGAAACCGCGCGACTCCTCGCGTGAAACATTGAAGGCATAGCGCAAGACATGTTCGCCCTGCGTCGAGCCATAAACACCGGCCGTCAACACTTCTTCGCCGTAGCTGCCCGCTCCGGCAGAAAAAGTCGGATGCGGCTTCCCGTCGCCCTTCTTCGTGAAAATCTGAATCACGCCACCGACTGCATCGGCTCCATACAACACCGCCATCGGCCCCAAGATAATTTCGATGTGGTCGATCTGGGACAGCGGTATCGCAGACCAGGTCGGCTCACCTGACGTGGAAGAAAAACTGCGCACGCCATCGATCAGCAGCAATGTCTGTTTGCTTGTGCCGCCCCGGATCGCAACGGTCGCGCTATTGCCTGCGCCGCCGTTGCGCGTCACCTCGACGCTACGCTGTGTCTGCAGCAAATCGATCAGCGAGGTCTGGCCGGACTGTGCAATGTCTTCGGACGTAATGACGACATGGTCGGCAATCACGTCTCCAGCTTTCTGCGCAGTACGCGCAGCAGTTACGATCACGGGTTCGAGCGATGAAGTGGATGTTTGCGCATAAGACGCAGGCGTATAGGCGGCAGCAACGCCGACGGCGATCGCAAGCGGACGAAAAGCCGCTGCTGCATGCCGCAATGCGGATGAAGTCATGATGATGTTTCGAATGGAAACGTACCGCTCTGCCTCCCCGCAGAACGGATCGAACGGAAACACCGGACAGGGATGAACGACGAGAACAGACGACAGGAGCCGATGAGGCCCGGATGTGCATGAACCGCGTTGCGAAGATCCCCGTTCGCAGCATTTCCACCTGTTCTGGCCGGTATCCGGGCTAGCAAGCATGATCGCCCGGCCTTCCCATGCGATATGCACAGTGGCGTGGAGGACGATCTGTCACGAATGTGACGCTTGATTACCGTTGCGGGGGCAGCACACGTCAGCTTTTAGAACATCAAGCCTCGTGTTTCCCGTTTAACTGCCGACATGGACATGCCGGCGGGCACCAGAAACTGGGCGGTATTGTAATGGCAAGAGCCGAACTTGCCTATACATTCATTAGAAATCGTATCTTGCCGAAAGCCGCACAGAACGCCCTGCATCTGGATAGATAGCGCGCTTATCCGAGCAATCTCCAAATGCCTGCGCATAATAATCCTTGTCTGCCAAATTGTTGCCAACGATGGCCAACTCCCAGCGACCAAAACGTTTTGCGTAACGTGCATCAATTGTGGCGAAAGACGGAATTCTGGCGCTGCAGCTATTCGAAAAATCTTTCCCATACCGCTGCTTGTCAACCCACTGCACACCAATGTCTGCACTTTGTCCGTTTCCCGACAACCAATTTATTCTCAGCGTTGCCGTGTTTTGTGGCACGAGCACCATTTGATTACCATCATTAGGCCCACCTACAAACTTCGCAGATACATGCTGCAATGTGGCAGAGAGAGTGAAATCCGACGCAATACGTACACGACCTTCCAATTCCACACCTTGTCGTTGCGTTGGATCGAGATTGACGTTTTCTCCAAAAAACGAAACAGTCGGATCGAAGAAAATCTCGTCTTTCAGTCGATGCCGGAAAATACGAGCAGTCAATTGATGCGCATCGCTACCCAATACAGCGCCGATTTCCGTGTCGTTGGAAAGCTGCGGCTTCAATGGATTGGAAAGAAACGCATTGTCGTCCACATTGCCAATGCGATAGCTTCGTCCTGCCTTGGCAAATACGCTCACGGTTGAAGTAAATGCATAACTTCCCTGAATATCCCAAGCATTGACCGATATGGATTGATCGTAAGCATCCTCGACCTGCTGCTCAAAATTTTCATGACGCGCACCAATTGCAACTCTGGCCTTGCCATACTGGATTTCATTCCGAAGATAAAACGCTGCCGAATTCTGCGTCGCACGCTGGCTGCTTGGCCCGAATGAAGACTCGCTCTGCGTAAAACGGTTGGAATTGGCGAAATCCATACCTGCAATCAACTCGTTGGCAAGAGCGCCGCTCGTCGACTTGTACTTAATGCGCGGTGAAAGCTGCGTTACCGAACTCCTCGCATCAGAAACAAAATCACTGCTGCGGAATATCCCAATCGATGTCTTTTCCCGATAGGAAAGATCGGTTGCAAATTCCAAATCTCCATGTCTTTGATTGATAAAAAAGGTGTACCGATTTGAATCGAGCGATCCCTTGTCAAATGGCGTTTCCGTTTGACGCGGATTCTGGCGATATTCACTTAATGTCAACGAACCAGGAAAATGAAAGTCCTCTCTTGCCGCATCTATGCGCAAACCAACCTTCAGATCTTGCAACATCCACTGTAAACCGCCGCTGAAATTGCTTTGTTTCAGTTGATTATTGTCGCGATAATTATCCGTACTCAATGTACCGATATTTGCATCCATTGAAAAACCATCCCAGCCCTTCGATAAGGCTGCACGCAGCTCCTGATATCCACGATTTCCCGCTTCCACCACCGCTGTACCGTGTGTGCCGTCAGTTTTCCCACGCTTTGTAATGATCTGGATGGTGCCTCCAGTTGCGCCATCTCCGTACAACACACTGCTACCACCACGTACGATCTCTATACGTTCGATCGCTTCGATCGGAATTGCCGACATCATTGCGGGTTGCTGTTCATTCTCTGAGATACGAATACCGTCGACGAAAACAGCGACGTTCTGATCGCTGTTTGCGCCAAAACCACGCAGGTCCAGCGAATAATCGGAGGTTCCACTGAAACTCTGTCTTCCGAACACCCCACCAATCTTGCGAATCGCTTCATTGACGTTATTGATACCAGCCTCACGAATCTGCTGGGCGGTGATGACCGTTGCGCCAATAGGAGCGACATCGCTCTCAAAACGGGAAGCAGATACGGTCACGGGTGGCAGCTGCTGCCCGGCTTCTGTCTGCGCCACAACAGGCGTGACCTGGATGACTGATACGGAAAACAATGCCAATGCCTTGCACACGACGGCACGGCGATGCGAAAAAGCAGATTTCATGATGTGGTTTCGACGAGAAATATCGACCTGCCTCCCCGCAGGTCGATTCAACGAAGAGACGAATCGGATTCGCATCTTCTCCATCCTGGCCGGTATCCGGGCTAGCAAGCATCATCGTCCTGCCTTCCCATGCGAACACAGTGGCGGTGAAGGACAATCTGTCGCAGCAGATGTGCGACGCTTGATTACCGTTGCGGGGGCAGCACGCGTCAGCCCAAGAACTTACGGCCTCGCGTTTCCCGTTTAACTGCGGACAAGAACATGTCCGCGGGCACCAGAATCGGCGCCATTGTAGGCGGCACGCGGGCGGGATGCAATGCCGCCGGGCCGCGCTGGTCTATAATCGCGCCTTCCTTTCCTACATTCATCCCATGCTGACATCCGACCAGATTGCCACGATCGAAGCCGATCTCGCACGCAGCCGCGCACGCACGCGATTGCTGGATCTGGACGGCACGGCGGTCATCGTCAAGCAACTGGAAGCACCGCTGAAGCACTGGGGTTATCCGGTGCTCGACGCGCTGGCAAGCCTGCTGCGTCAGCCGATGCTGCGCGCCGTGCCGGCACCCGGCGGACGTGCAGCCCAGCAGATCGAAGTCGCACGCCTGCGCGCGCTGGCTGCCGCCGGCGTGCCGGTGCCGGAAGTGCTGCATGCGACACCGCAATGGCTGGCGCTTTCATGGGTGGGCGAACTGACGCTAGACCAGTTGCTGCGCCGGCATCCGGATATCGGCCAGCGCTACTGGGAAAGCGGCCTGGAAGCAATCCTGTCGCTGCACCGGTTGGGCCAGACGGCAAGTCAGTGTTTCGCGCGCAACATGCTTTGGCACGAAGGCAAAATCAGCTTCATCGATTTCGAGGACGATCCGACACAGACGATGCCGCTGTCGTCGGCGCAGGCGCGCGACTGGGTGCTGTACCTGCATTCGACGGCTTACATCGTGAAGATGGATCCGCAACGCATGGCGGAAATCCTGTTGCGGCATTTGCGCAAGGACGATGAAGAAGTACGTCGCCAGGTGATCAAGGCGGCAAAGACCTTCGGCTGGCTGCGCGTCCTGCCGGATCAGCGCAAGCCGTGGGGACGCGATGTCGTTGCGGTACAGGCTGCCGCTCGCGTGATGCATCTGCTGGTGACGCAAGTCAGGCGCATGCGTGTCGACCTGTAACGTTCAGCAGTCGACGACCAGCAATTCTCCGTAGCGAATCCGATGCGGCTTCTGCGCCGCATACAGCGCCATCTCGGGCACCGACAGGCCATGTTCGCAGGCAGCCAATAGACGGATGATGCCGGCATGGCAGACGACGATCGCGTGTTCGAGCGCCATAGCCGACAGTTCATCGCGAAAGTCGCGCACGCGTTGCGCCACCTCCAGCACGCTTTCGCCGCCACCGGGACGATAGCCGGCCATGTCGCGCGTCCATGCGTCGATATCGGTGCGCGCAATGTCGTCCCACAGACGCATTTCCCATTCGCCGAAATGCATTTCGATCAAACGATCGTCGTAGCGAGGTTGCGGGCAACCCAACGCGCTTGCCAGCGTATTGGCCAGTCCGGCGCAGCGCTGCAGCGGGCTGGAAAACAGTTGCGCATTCTTCGGCAACACAGGCAACAACGATGCGCGCGCCGATGCCAGCTCCTCCTCCTCCACCATCAGATCGGTGCGGCCATAGCAGGTATTGGCGGCGACGGACGGTCTGGGATGGCGAACGAGGTAAAGATGCATGGCAAACCTCAGTAGACGGTGGCGGTCAGGACTCCGAGATAGAACGCGACTTCTGCAACCTGCTGCACGGCTCCCAGGCAATCGCCGGTGTAGCCGCCGATGCGCCGATCAAACATGCGTGCCAGCCGATAGGATGCCACCGCTGCCAACACGATGCCGACCACGATGCCTTCCCATGCAATCCAGCTTGTCAAACAGCCAATCACCGCTATCGGCAACAGCACGATGGCCGTCGCGATTCCGAATTCAGCGTTAGACATCTGTTCGGCGATTGGTTTCGCCTTGCCGTTCATCTTCGCGTATGCCATCTGCCATACCAGCGCGGACGCCATCCAGCGCGACAATGGATGGCCAATCAGCAAGGCGGCCACCACCGTCGGCGGCGGCAGACTGATCAATGCAGTCGCCTTCAATGCCAGCATCAGCATGATACCGATCGCACCGTAGGCGCCGATGCGCGAATCCTTCATGATCTCCAGCACGCGCTCGGCCGACGTTCCACCACCGAAACCGTCGCAGGTATCGGCAAAACCATCTTCGTGAAAGGCGCCGGTCATGTAGATGCCAACAATCATCGACAGCAATATGGCAACCGTCTGCGGCCACAGCAGCGTCGCCATGATGTAGACCAGCGACGTGGCCAGCGCCACCACGATGCCGACTGCCGGAAAATAGCGCAAGGCCTGCTGCAGCCATTGCGGATCGAAGCCGACGCTACGCGGCACGGGAATGCGCGTAAAGAATTGCAGCGCGATGCAGAACAGTCTCAATTGATGCACACAGCGTTTGCCGAAGCCGTCTTCATCCTGCGGGAAATATTCGTCGTTCATACTGTCTGTCCGCCGACGTTTCCGCTGACGCCTGCCGAATCGAAGGTCGCCATTTCACAAAGGAAGTTGACCGCCGCCTGCAGCATCGGCAAGGCCAGCACGCTGCCGGTTCCCTCGCCCAGTCGCAGGCCCATCTGCAGCACGGGTTGCGCATCGAGCAATGCCAGCAAGCGGCGATGTCCCTGCTCGTCCGAGCAATGCGCAAACACGCAGTAATCGAGAATCGCCGGCTGCAGCTTCGCCGCAACCAGCAAGGCGCTGGTGACGATGAAACCGTCGATCAACAAGACCTTGCGCTGCTCCGCGCCCTTCAGCATCGCGCCGACCATCATCGCGATCTCGAATCCGCCGAACGTTGCCAGCACATTCAGCGGCGCAAAATGATGTTCCACGGCATGGCGCTCCACCGCCTGCTGCACGACCTGTTGCTTGTGCTGTACACCAGCCGATGACAGACCGGTACCGGCGCCCACGCATTCCGCTGCCGGAAGTTCTGTCAATGCATGCATGATGGCGGCGGCCGACGTCGTGTTGCCGATGCCCATCTCGCCAAAACCCAGCACATTGCCGGCCAGATTCGTCGCCAGTTCGGCGCCGTGCTGTATCGCCTGCGCACATTGCTGCGGCGTCATCGCCGCTTCCCGCGCAAAGTTGCGCGTGCCATGCGCCACCTTGCGGTCGATCAACCCGGCCCGTACGCCGAAATCGTGATTGACGCCGGCATCGACGATATGCAGCGCGCAGCCGTTCTGGCGCGCGAACACATTGATCGCCGCACCGCCGGCCAGGAAATTTTCTACCATCTGCCACGTCACGCTTTGCGGATAGGCAGAGATACCCTCTTCCGTCACACCGTGGTCGCCGGCAAACACGATCAATGCCGGCTCCGCGATGCGCGGCTGCGTCGTACGCTGGATCAGGCCGATCCGGTGCGCGATGTTTTCCAGCATGCCCAGGCTGCCGGGCGGTTTGGTCTTATTGTCGATGGCAGCGCTCAGCGCGCGCGCCAGCGCATCGTCATGGGTCGGGGAAATGGTCGGAATGGTCATGGGGTACGCGCCACCGCAGCGGCACGATCCTTGTCTGGGAAATATGAGCAATTCGTCAAGCAGGTTGTGAATTGCACAAAGCGTTGCGGTCGGAAAAGAAGCAGCAGTGTATGCGTGAGGAAAATGGGCGTCAAACAGGTATCGAAGCGGATGTTCAACCGGATGCAAGAGTCGCGGCATTATCAACCCGATCACGGTTTCGGCTCTCATCACATTTCAGGCAGTTTTCGAGAATATTTCACGAAAATTCACAACTGTTGTCTGCCGTCGCCAACTTGCATCGATTGGCTATGCGTCCCTCTGAAATCTGGTTATTATTGCCTTGAATCAACTAGATAAAACGCGGGGCGAAAGGCCCCGTTGTCTCCGGCGGAAGATATAGTCGATCATCGTCCGGCATCAATGCGGATGCTTTCGCGATCGGCCGGAAATTTCCATCGACAGGAAGGGTAAGTTCATGAGCGGCGAAGCAGAAGACGATTTGGAAGCATTGTTCGACGAGATTTCCTCGCAACGCATGGGGTCGCCCGCTCCTGCCGCAGCGGAACCTGCCGCTCCCGCAACGCCTGCAGCTACGACAGCCACTACTGCCGCAGCACTCCCGGAAGATTTCAGCGACAAGCCGATGTACGAACGCCTGGGCGGTATCGTCCGCCTGCTGCACGACTCGCTGCGCGAACTTGGCTACGACCGCTCGCTGTCCGACGTCGCCACTGAAATCACCGATGCCCAAGGCCGCCTCGAATACGTCGCCACGCTGACCGAGCAAGCCGCCAACAAGGTGCTCAACGCCATCGACATCGGCATGCCGGAACAGGATGCGCTTTCCAAGCAGGCCAGGGAAATGGATGCGCGCTGGGCGCAGCTGTTCGAAGGCAAGCTCGGCGTCGACGAATTCAAAACGCTGGCGAGCGATTCGCGCAGCTTCTCCGCCAAGGTCGCCGAAGCCACCGAAGCGGAAAAGGCGCGCCTGCTCGACATCATGATGGCGCAGGATTTTCAGGACATCACCGGCCAGCTGATCAAGAAAATCGTCGGCATTACGCACAAGGCGGAAAGCGAACTGGCGCAACTGCTGCGCGACAACGCACCGCCGGAAGTGAAGGCCGCGCATCCGGACAAGCCGTCGACCGACAAATCGGCCAATCAGCCGACGGACCTGATGGCAGGCCCTGCCGTCCCAGGCACGCATGCCATGGCGCAGGACGATGTCGACAGCCTTCTCGCCGATCTGGGGTTCTAAATGGATGACATGCTCAAGGAATTCGTCGTCGAGGCGCTGGAGCTGGCGTCGAACGTGGAAGAACACCTGCTTTCCCTCGAGCGCAATCCCGACGACCTCAATACGCTGAACGCGGTGTTCCGCTCGTTCCACACGATCAAGGGCGGCGCCGGCTTCATGAACCTGCAGCCGATGGTGTCCGCCTGCCACCTGACGGAAAACCTGTTCGATGCACTGCGCAACGGCCAGGTGCCGGTGACGCCGATGGCGATCGAGGCAGCTCTGCAGGCCAGCGGTTTTGTCGCCGACCAGTTGAGCGAACTCGCCAACGGCGCACAGCCGGACAGCCTGCCGGCGATGCCGTCATCGCTGGAAAGCATTCTGACCAGCGCCATCGAAGGCGGTGCCGCAGCAGCATCTGCTGCCACAGCACAGCCCGCTGTACAGGCAAATGACGCGCCGGCAGCATCCACGTCCGACGATGGCATCGACTGGAACGCGTTGTACCTCGCCGTCGTACCGGACGGCACCGCCATTCCCGCCGCTGCATCCGCACCGCAGGAATCGACTACGCTCGCACCGACGGCACCCGCTGTCTCTGCCGCACCAGCCACGCCTGCGACATCTGCATCTCCTGCAGCCACCGCGCCGGCCAAGGGCTGGGATGGCGTCGAGCGCCGTGGCGGCGGCAATGCAAGCGGCGCAACATCGGTCAAGGAAGACAGCATCCGCATCGATGCCGTCAAGCTCGATACGCTGCTGGAAGTCGCCGGCGAATCGGTGCAGGCTGCCAACCAGGCCGCCGTGCTGCTGGAAAAACTCGCGCAGTTCCCGGTCGAAGGCCAGGCTGCCACACTGATGACGGCATTGCAGGAAACGCTGTCGCGGGCCTCGCGCTACTCGACGGAACTGCAACGCGCCACGCTGTCGACCCGCATGCAGCCGGTCGGCAAACTGTTCCAGCGCTTCCCGCGCCTGGTGCGCGAATTGGCGAAGGATCTCGGCAAGGATGTCGATCTGCAGATCGAAGGCGCGGAAACCGAAGTCGATCGCGTCGTCGTCGACAGCCTTTATGATCCGCTGGTGCACATGCTGCGCAACTCGCTGGACCATGGCATCGAAGATGCCGCCACGCGCGCTGCATCGAAGAAGCCGGCCAAGTCGATGATCAAGCTGAAGGCATGGCAGGAAGCCAGCAGCGTGATGATCGAGATTTCCGACGACGGCAAGGGCATGGACCCGCAGCAGTTGCGCAACAAGGCGCTATCCAAGGGCTTGATTACCGAGAACCAGGCGCAGAGCACCGAAGAAGCGCTGCAATTGGTGTTCCTGCCGGGCTTCTCGACGAAGGAAGTGGCCAACAGCGTTTCCGGCCGCGGTGTCGGCATGGACGTCGTGAAAACCGCCGTCGAAAAGCATCGCGGTGCGATCACCATCGATTCGCAGCTGGGTTCCGGCACGCGCTTCCTGATCCGTCTGCCGATCGAGCTGTCGATCGTGCCGACGATGCTGGTGCGCAGTTCGGATGCTGCACTGGCGCTGCCGATGGCGGTCGTCGAGCGCGTCGTCGAACTGCCGGAGGAGTTCGAATATCAGGTCGGCGGTGCGCCGGTACTGCGCGATCAGGGTCGGCCGCTGCCGGTGCGTTCGCTGGCCGGCGCGCTTGGCTATGAGCTAGCAGCAGAACGCGTCGGCATCGTCATCACCGCTCCGCAACCCTACATCCTGTCGGTCGGCGCAGTCGAAGGCACGGCCGATCTGGTGATCAAGCCGATGACGGCCATGAGCGTGCCGGGCATCGCCGGTACCGCGCGCTCGGCGGAAGGCGAACTGGTGCTGGTGGTCGGCCTGTCGTTCCTGCTGGAAGGCGGACGTGGTACGGCAAAGATGGCGGCATAAAACGCTCACGAGACATCATACGAGCAACCGCATGCACTTCTTCGCGGTACAAAACAAAAGACCCTGAATTATCAGGGTCTTTTTCATTCTTGCTTCGCTTCATCCTGCAGACGCCGTTCAGTCCTCCTTCGCGCCTGCAATACCCAGTTCATGAATCTTGCGCGTGATCGTATTGCGCCCGATACCCAGCCGTACGGCTGCGTCATTCTTGCGGCCATGCGTATGCTTCAACGCCGTCTTGATCAGGATCGATTCGAACTGGCGTCCCAACATATCCATCACTTCCGGCTGCCCCGCCGCCAGCAAGGCTGCCGCCTCACTTTCCAGCAAACTCATCCAGTTCGCCGATTCTGCCGATTCGCTCGATGTGACGGTTGATGCCGAAACCTGCGGCGGCGCATGGTTGGCCGCAACCGTATCGCCGACGGCAACACTGGCGTTGCGCGTTTCCATCTGCACGTCAGCCGGCAACGATGCAGGAGCGCTTACGGATGTGCTGCCGCTTCCCGCCGTCAATTCCGGTGGCAGATCCTTGATCTCGACAGTCTGCCCCGGCGCCATCACGGTGATCCAGTTGCACAGATTTTCGAGCTGACGCACGTTGCCCGGCAGTTCCAGGCCGCTGAGAAAATGCATCGCGCTGTCCGACATGCGCTTGGCTTCGACGCCGAGCTGGCGTGCGCTCTGCGCGAGGAAATGCCGCGTCAGGATCGGGATGTCTTCACGGCGCTCGCGCAAGCTCGGTAGACGCAGGCGGATCACGTTCAGGCGATGATACAAGTCCTCGCGGAACAATCCTTCGCGCACGCGCTGCTCCAGATTCTGATGCGTCGCCGCAATCACGCGCACATTGGCCTTCAGCGGCTGATGGCCACCGACACGGTAGAAATGGCCGTCCGACAGCACGCGCAGCAGGCGCGTTTGCAGATCGAACGGCATGTCGCCGATTTCGTCGAGGAACAGCGTGCCGTCTTCCGCCTGCTCGAAGCGGCCGCGCCGCGTCGCCTGCGCACCGGTAAAAGCGCCACGTTCGTGGCCAAACAGTTCGGATTCCAGCAGGTCTTTAGGAATCGCCGCCGTATTCAGCGCAATGAAAGGTTGCGATGCACGCGGACTGTGCTTGTGCAGCGCGCGAGCAACCAGCTCCTTGCCGGAACCGGATTCGCCGGTGATCAGCACCGTCACGTTCGATTGCGACAGCCGGCCGATCGCGCGGAACACGTCCTGCATCGCCGGCGCCTGACCGAGGATTTCCGGCGTGTCGGCCGAATCGTATTCGACGCTGGTTTCGCGCAGGCTTTCCTCCATCGCGCGACGGATCAGTTCGACCGCCTTGTCGATGTCGAACGGCTTGGCGAGATATTCGAAGGCGCCGCCCTGAAACGCCGCGACGGCAGAATCCAGATCGGAAAACGCCGTGATGATGATGACCGGCAGGCCGGGATGCTTGGCCTTGATGGTCTGCAGCAATTCCAGTCCGGATTCGCCCGGCATGCGAATGTCCGACACCAGCACCTGCGGCGCGCTGTCCTTCAGCGCTTCCATGGCGTCGCGTGCGTTGGAAAAACTTCTGGTGGCGAGATTCTCGCGCGCCAGGGCTTTTTCCAGCACCCAGCGGATCGATTCGTCGTCGTCAACAATCCAGATCGGTTTCATATGGCTTGGTTATCCCGTGTCACGGCGATGCATGCATCGCCTCAATATTGTTATCCCGCCTCACGGCAATGGAATCAGGATTCTGAAATCCGTGTATCCGGGCCGGCTTTCGCATTCGATCACACCCAGATGCTGCTGCACGAATGTCTGCGCCAGCGTCAATCCCAATCCGCTGCCGCCATCCCTGCCCGACACCAGCGGGTAGAAAATCCGGTCGCGGATATCGGGCGGAATGCCCGGTCCGTTATCGATGATATGCAAGTCTAATGCCAGCCGGTAGCGCACCTTGGCCAGCGTGACCTGCCGTGCGATGCGTGTACGCAACGTAATCTCCGCCGCGTCGTCCGCCATTTGCGGCAACAACACCTGCGCGGCATTGTGGGCGATGTTCAACACGGCCTGAATCAGCTGTTCCTTGTCGCCGCGAAATTCGGGAATCGACAGGTCGTAATCGCGCTGGATCTTCAGGCCGTTCGGAAATTCGGAGACAATCAGGCTGCGCACGCGCTCGCAGACTTCATGGATATTCACGTCGCCGACGATATGCGGCCGGCGGTGCGGCGCCAGCAGGCGGTCCACCAGCGTCTGCAGCCGGTCGGCTTCCTTGATGATGACCTGTGTGTATTCGCGCAATTCCTTCAAGTGCCGCTCGGGAATTTCAAGCTCCAGCAGCTGCGCCGCGCCGCGTATGCCGCCGAGCGGATTCTTGATCTCGTGCGCCAGATTGCGGATCAGTTCCTTGTTGGCCAGGCTCTGGTCGAGCAGGCGTTCCTCGCGATCCAGCTTCAGTTGCTGCAGGTTCTCGCGCAGCTCGATCAGTACCGGCATTTCGGGATCGTCGAGCGTTGTGACGACGACATGCACCTGCAACGGTTCGCGCCCGGCGCGCTCCAGCGCCAAGTCCTGTCGCTTGTCGGCGAACTGGTGTGCCAGCGCTTCCTCGAACATCCCTTGCAGTTCCTCGCTGTTGAGGAACAGTTCCGGCAACGTGTGATCGACCAGCGCCTTGCTCGAATTCTCGAGCAGGTTTTCCGCAGCCGGATTGGCATAGATCACACGGCCGGCGCCATCCATCACCAGGACGGCCGACGCCAGCAGATCCAGGCCATCGAATGCAATCGCACTTTTTTTCACGGGAATCCAGACAACAAAAATAATAGCCAAAAAAGAATGGCCGCATCATGCGGCCAGACTCAAGCAAACATCATACCGATGCCGCACGCGCTCATTTCAGGTTGTTCAGTTCGCGCTTGAGGGCTTCGACATTCTTTTCGGTACGCGCCAGATTGTCCTTCAGCGTGGCGGTGCGCTCCTGATATTTTGCGTAGTTGCGCTCACTGCCCAGGCGTTCCGGCTGTCCGTTGTTGTATTCGGCCCGGATATCCGCAAGCTTCTTCTCTTCCTTGCGCAATTCGTCCTGCAGGATCTGGCGGCGTTCATTGTCGCGCGCCTTCTGGACGGAATCGTCGACGCGCGGAAAATCAGACGGCGCGGACGGCGTCGACTTCGATGCCGGTGCGACACTTTTCGCCGGTGCCGGAATCGTCGTCATCGGCGGCAGATCGACCTTCTTGCATCGCGCGGTGGAGCCGGTGTTCTTGTATTCCTTGTTGCCGTTGGCGTCGATGCACAGATAGACGTCGCTTTGCGCAAGTGCCGGAAGCACGATGATGGAGCACAACAGGAAGGCGAATTGACGTTTCATAAACTTTCTGTCTGAAAGTGTTAAATGCGGCCTTAGTTTATGCCAAGTAACTCGGGCTGACAAACAATGGTCGCCGGCCGCAGGCACCAAATCGATGCATCGCACCATGCCGCGCGCGATCAGATGCACCATGTGCAAAACCGGGGCGCAAGAAAACAAAAAGCGGGAAAAGCTTGCGCTCTTCCCGCTTCGTTTCGATCTTCGACGGCTGATTACAGCGAGTAGTACATGTCGAATTCGATCGGATGCGTCGTCATGCGGAAACGCTGCACTTCGGTCATCTTCAGTTCGATGTAGGCATCGATCATCGCATCGCTGAACACGCCGCCGCGGGTCAGGAACTCGCGATCCTTGTCCAGATGTTCCAGCGCTTCATCCAGCGAGGCGCAGACGGTCGGGATCAGCTTGTCTTCTTCCGGCGGCAGGTGGTACAGGTCTTTCGACGCTGCTTCGCCCGGATGGATCTTGTTCTGCACACCGTCCAGACCTGCCATCAGCAGTGCTGCGAAGCACAGGTACGGGTTGGCGGAAGGATCCGGGAAGCGTGCTTCGACGCGACGGCCTTTCGGGTTCGACACGTGCGGAATGCGGATCGAAGCCGAACGGTTGCGTGCCGAGTAAGCCAGTTTGACCGGTGCTTCGAAGCCAGGAACCAGACGCTTGTACGAGTTGGTGCCCGGGTTGGTGATCGCGTTCAGCGCCTTGGCGTGCTTGATGATGCCGCCGATGTAGTACAGCGCGAATTCCGACAGGCCGGCATAGCCGTCGCCTGCGAACAGGTTCTTGCCATCCTTCCAGACGGACTGGTGAACGTGCATGCCCGAACCGTTGTCGCCGACGACCGGCTTCGGCATGAAGGTTGCCGTTTTGCCGTAGGTGTGCGCGACGTTCCAGATGACGTATTTCATCGTCTGAGTCCAGTCTGCGCGCTCGACCAGCGTCGAGAACTTGGTGCCCAGTTCGTTCTGGCCGGCGCCTGCCACTTCGTGGTGGTGCACTTCGACCGGGATGCCCATCGATTCGAGGATCAGGGACATTTCCGAACGCATGTCCTGGAAGCTGTCGACCGGCGGAACCGGGAAGTAGCCGCCCTTGACTGCCGGACGGTGGCCGGTGTTGCCGCCTTCGATCTTCTCGCCGGTGCTCCACGATGCTTCTTCGGAATCGATCTTGACGAAGCAACCGGACATGTCGACTTTCCAGCGGACGCTGTCGAAGATGAAGAATTCAGGTTCCGGACCGAAGTAGGCGGTGTCGCCCAGGCCGGAGGATTTCAGATAGGCTTCAGCGCGCTTGGCGATCGAGCGCGGATCGCGGTCGTAGCCCTTGCCGTCGGACGGTTCGACGACGTCGCACTGCATGAACAGCGTCGTCTCTTCCATGAACGGGTCGATGTTGGCCGTGTTCGGATCCGGCATCAGCAGCATGTCGGACGCTTCGATACCCTTCCAGCCGGCGATCGACGAACCGTCGAAAGCATGGCCGGATTCGAACTTGTCCATGTCGAAATGCGAAACCGGCACGGTGACGTGCTGTTCCTTGCCTCGTGTATCAGCAAAGCGGAAATCAACGAATTTGACTTCGTTGTCTTTCACCATCTTCAAGACCTCTGCGGCCGTCCTTGCCATGCGAATCTCCTAAAATTGGGAACGTACGAAATTTGTTGGGGGTTGTGATCCGTGCTGAGGCTTGCGTCAAACAGCATGCGTCCATAACTCGCCGGAATAATAGCAGATTCCATGCCACCAACTTTGCGAAAATCGGCGGCCCGCACCCGAACGAGGCGCAGCGCTAAATTGCAGGTTTTATGCGGGTTTGCAGCGTTTTGAGAGGTGCAAAACCAGTGCACGTATTCGGTGCAAATTTACAATTTGCACCATAAAAGTGCATTACAAATTTCAATGCGCACCGGCATAGGGCATGTTAATGATTTGGCCGAAATATTCCGCAATGTGAGACGAATTGCAAGGCATTCCTTGCCTGTGTAAAATCTTGTTCGGGTGTTCGTGCTGCATTCGCAGCCGACAGGCAACGCGATGGTCGGGCCGCCACGCGAAGATATGGATTTGACCATGAACCAATCTCTTTCCCAAGAGAACACCCTGCCGCGCGCGCAACGCATTGCCGAACGCGCCTTTGCCACCCTCGAGCGTTTCCTGCATATCGAGGCCTTCAGCGGCGTCGTACTGCTGGCCGCAGCGGCCATCGCCCTCATCTGGGCCAATTCTCCTTTCGCTGACAGCTATCACCATCTTTGGCATACCGAAGTCGCCTTTTCCTTCGGCGACTGGAGCGTATCGCAATCACTGCATTTCCTGATCAACGATGTGCTGATGACCGTGTTCTTCCTGGTCGTCGGCATGGAAATCCGCCGCGAAATTCATGAAGGTGCACTGGCCAGTCTGAAACTGGCCGCCTTACCGCTGACGGCGGCGGCTGGCGGCGTCATGGTGCCCGCACTCATCTACCTCGCGCTCAACCACACCGGCACGCCGGCGCATGGCTGGGCGGTTCCGACCGCAACCGACATCGCTTTCGCCGTCGGCGTGCTGGCGTTGCTGGGCCGCTCCGTTCCGGTCAACGTCCGCATCTTCCTGCTGGCGCTGGCCATCATCGACGATATCGCCGCCGTTCTGATCATCGCGCTCTTCTATTCGGCCGGGCTCGATTACAGCGGCTTCGCCATCGCGGCGATCGGTATCCTGATGGTGCTGGGCTTGCAGCAGATCGGCGCCGGTTCCGCCTATGCTTACGTGCTGCCGGGTGCCATTCTCTGGATCGGCCTGTTGAAGACCGGTGCGCATCCGACATTGGCCGGCGTGGTGCTCGGTCTGATGACGCCTGTCGTCGCCACACGCACCCGCGAACGCCCGCTGGACATGGCCGCGCAGGCCGTCAAGGAGCTATGGACGCACAATGAAGCGCCGAAAGTCGAAGCACACAATCTGGCCGAGCCGCTGAAACAATTACGTCAGGCGCAACGCGCGCTGCTACCGCCGGTCAGCCGCGTGCAGATGGCACTGCATCCGTGGGTAGCCTTCGGCATCATGCCGATCTTCGCGCTCGCCAACGCCGGCGTCACGCTGGACGGCGTCGATCTCTCCGCCAACGGTTCGGCTGTCGTCATGCTCGGCGTGCTGCTGGCGCTCGTCATCGGCAAGCCGGTGGGCGTCATCAGTGCGAGCTGGATCGCCGTCCGTCTCGGCTTGTGCGCACTGCCACCCGGCGTCAACTGGGGCGGCGTCTGCCTGGTCGGCCTGCTGGCCGGCATCGGCTTCACGATGTCCATCTTCATTGCCAACCTGGCCTTTACCGACGTCAACCTGCTTGGCGCGGCCAAACTCGGCGTGTTGCTTGCCTCGCTCTGCGCAGCGATACTTGGCTTGACGTGGGGTGTCATCCGAGCCAGAAGGCAGGCACATTCCGCCGATCGGCAACTGTCATCACAACATTGAGCGCGACATGTCGAGAAGCGCATGAAGCACATCCCGGCTGCAAGAATCGAATTTACGTGGAAACCGCCATGAAACCATCCGACATCATCTCCATCGCGAAACAACGCGCGCAGGAACAACAACTTCCCTATGCCGGCGCGATGACGCCGCAGGAAGCCTATGCATTGCTGCAGGCAGACACGAAAGTGAAACTGGTCGACGTACGCACCAACGCCGAACGCGACTGGATCGGCCGCCCCGCGATCACGCCCGAACAACAGAGTGCGGTGCAATGGAATCTTTATCCGGGCGGCACGCCGAATCCGGAATTCCTGCCGCAACTGGGGCAGGCGGCCGGCAAGGAAGACATCGTGCTATTTCTGTGCCGCAGCGGCGTGCGTTCACGGCATGCAGCCAAACTAGCAACCGAGAACGGCTACGCGAACTGCTTCGATATCCTGGAAGGGTTCGAGGGAGAAAAGGATGGCGAAGGCCATCGCAAGACCGTCAACGGCTGGTGCAAGGCCGGCCTGCCATGGAACGGTGCATGATTCGGAACAGCTAGTCGTGCAACTTCGGTAAGGACGGCGACGTCATTTGCGCGTCGCCGCCTCCTCTTCGATCAGCCGCAACACGCGCTTGCGCACCAGCCCGATGCTGCTGCGCAGGCGATACAGTTCATCGGCAAACGACAACGGAATCGAAATGTGATTCACTTTGTCGTCCAGTTCCTCCAGCCGGCGGAACTGCGCCGCATACACTTCGGCACGCGATTCAGGCGGCGCCTCTTCCACCGTCTGCTCGATGACACGCAGTTCGCCATACCAGCGATAGACGCGCGAACGCACCTTCCACACATACAGCGGCGGCACCACGCGCGACAGCGGCAGGATCAATGCGACCAGCGCCACAATCACCAGCCACATGCGTTCGAAGAAATTGGCGACCCAGAACGGCAAGTAACGCTGCAACAGCGGCGGACCGTCGCGATACAGTTTGATCGCGGCCGGCACCACGGGGATATCGGCATAGCTGGCGTTCGGGAATTCGCCGCGCTTGCGGAACCAGCCGGCGCTGCCGTGAATATTCACGGCAGCCTGTGCAAACAGATTGATCAATGCCGGATGCAGGTCTTCACGTGCCACCAGCGTGGTCGTCAGCGCAATCAGATGCACGTCGCGCGGTGGCTGGTCGCGTCCCAGATCGACGATACCGCGCGGCAGCGTCACCGGCGACAGATACGGAATGCGCCGCGAATAGGCTTCCGCCTGATAGAAATCGAACAGGTCGATCTTCGATGCGCGCAGCAGCTTCTGGATCAACGCGCTATTGGGCGCGGAACTGAACACCGCGGCATCGATGCGGCCTGCCAGCAGCGCATCGGCGGCCGGCTTGTCGTCCAGTGTACTGATGCGCACGCTGTCTTCCTTCACGCCATTGACCTTCAGCAGATCGCGAAACAGTTTCGGAATCCCGCTGCCTTCCGCGCCGACATTGACGCGCAAACCCTTCAGTTGCGTCAGCCGCTGCAGATCCAGTCCTTCGCGATAGAACAGCCAGACCGGCTCGGAAAACAGGTTGCCAAGTGAAACCAGTCCGTACTCTTCCGCATCTTCCTGCTGCGCCGAGCCACCCTGCACGAAGGCGATGTCGACATCGGAATCGTCTTCCTTCAGACGCTGCAGATTCTCCAGTGCGCCTTGCGATGGTTTCAGCGTGACCTTGATGCCGAACTTGTCCAGTGACGCGGCATATTGCCGGCCGAACGAGGCGTAGGCGCTGTTTTCCTGCCCGGTCGAGATTGTCACTTCCTTCGGCGGGAAGGGGTTGACCAGCTTGTAGGCGAAATAACCGAGGACGACGATCAGCACCGTCAACGGCCCGATCGTGATCAGCAAATCGCGCAGGGAAAAACTGGTGAACTTGAATTTTTTCGGCATGCACGTCTCCATCGGCAACATCGATACGATCGCTCGCATGATGTTGCATCAATTGCATGCCTGTCAATGCACGGCGAACAACCCGTGCATTGACAGCGATGGATCAATCCAGCTTGGCGGCGTGCTCACGCGTTTCGTGGAAAACGATATCCGGCCAGCGCTCCTGCGTCAGCCGCAGGTTGACGCCCGATGTCGCCAGATAGGCGAGATTACCCGCCGCATCGTGCGCGAGATTATGGCCTGCCGACGATTTCTCGAACTCGGCCAGCTTCTTCTTGTCGTCGCAGGATACCCAGCGCGCAGTGCTGATGCTGGTGCCTTCGAACACCGCATCGACACCATACTCGTTCATCAGACGGCTGGCGACCACCTCGAACTGCAGCACGCCGACGCCGCCCAGCACCATGTCGCTGCTGTTGACCGGCTTGAACACCTGAATTGCGCCCTCTTCGCCCAGTTGCTGCAAACCCTTCTGCAGTTGCTTGATCTTCAGCGGATTGCGCAGACGCACCGAACGGAAGAATTCCGGCGCGAAATACGGAATGCCGGTGAACTGCAGCAGTTCGCCTTCAGAGAAACTGTCGCCGATCTGCATGTTGCCGTGGTTGGGCAGGCCGATGATATCGCCGGCATAGGCTTCTTCCACCTGCTCGCGGCTGGACGCCATGAAGGTGACGACACTCGACAGCTTGATCTCGCGATTCAAACGCAGATGCTTGACCTTCATGCCGCGTTCGAAACGACCTGAGCACACGCGCAGGAAGGCGATGCGGTCACGGTGCGCCGGGTCCATGTTGGCCTGGATCTTGAAAACGAAACCCGAGAACGGCGTTTCGGTCGGCTGCACGGCACGCACAGTCGCATCGCGCTCGCGCGGCGGCTGCGCCCAGTCGAGCAGCGCATTTAGGATTTCACGCACACCGAAGTTGTTGATCGCGGAACCGAAGAACACCGGCGTGCGCGTTCCGGCCAGGAAGGCATCCAGATCGAAAGGATGCGAGGCGCCATGCACCAGCTCCACTTCCATCTTCAACTGTTCGATTTCAAGCGGGAACATCTCGGCCAGCTTCGGATTGTCGATGCCCTTGACGATCTCGAACGTCTGGTCGGCCTTCTCGCTGCCCGGCGCGAACAGCATGATCTCGTCGCGCAGCAGGTGATAGACGCCGCGGAAATTCTTGCCCATGCCGATCGGCCAGGTCACCGGCGCGCATTCGATCTTCAGCACCGACTCCACTTCGTCCAGCAATTCCAGCGGATCGCGCGTCTCGCGGTCCAGCTTGTTCATGAAGGTGACGATAGGCGTGTTGCGCATGCGGCAGACGTTCAGCAGCTTGATCGTCTGTTCCTCGACACCCTTGGCGGCATCAATCACCATCAGCGCCGAGTCTACAGCCGTCAGCACGCGATAGGTATCTTCGGAAAAATCCTGGTGCCCCGGCGTATCGAGCAGGTTGACCACGTGATCGCGATATTCGAACTGCATCACCGAGCTGGCGACCGAAATGCCGCGCTGCTTCTCGATGTCCATCCAGTCGGATGTCGCATGGCGGCCGCTCTTGCGTCCCTTAACGGTACCGGCAAGCTGGATCGCACCCGAGAACAACAGCAGCTTCTCGGTCAGCGTGGTTTTACCCGCATCGGGGTGGGAAATGATGCCGAAGGTGCGGCGGCGCGCAACTTCCTTGGCAATCAGGTCGGAGGAAACGGCACGCGTTTCGTTACCGGATTCGGCAGGCGCCGCATCGGCGGTATCGGCAACGGAAGAATCAACAGGGGAATCGGGCGTGACGGACATGAAGAGTGCCCTTGGAAAAAGGCCACAAGTCTACCGATTCCCTGCCTTGAAGTCCAATCGGCATGCGGTGTTGCCGGCCTGGCTTGCCGTTGCGGCAACAGCTGAAATACCGTCGAATTCGGCCTGCCAGGTTTGGCGCGCAGTTCGGAGAAGTGCCGAAAAAACTGTACGAAATCAGCGCAATATCAGTGCAACGCTAGCGCTTGACCAGCCCGGCCGCTTCCAGACGCGCCCAGACGGCGGCCTTTTCCTCGTCGGTGTAGATGATCCAGTTCAGCACTTCGTCCCAGGTACGGCCGCAGCCCTTGCAGACTTCGTCGCCATGCGAAGTGGAGCAGTAACCTGCGCACGGAGAATCGGGGCGCAGGCTGTTGCGGCCTGCGTCGGCGGAACGGTCGTCGGGATTGTCGGAATTGTTGTTGCTCATCGGTGCAGCGTTCGCGATTGCGGTAACGGCATTGTAATGCCTGCCCGCGACGGCCGCAGTCGATCAGTTTTGCTGGATGAGGAAATCGGTCAGCACGATGTCCTGCGCCGCCTGCGTTCCCAGCCGTCCATTGACCGAATCGCGCAACAAGCCTTGTACGTAGGCCACACCGTCGGGCTTGCGCACGCGCGCCGGATCGGCCTTGGCCAGTGCTGCCTGCAACGCAAAGTTCACCGCGCTTTTATTGCTTTCGAACCAGGAGACATCGGCATTGCGCGTCTGCACGGCTACCGTGGCCCGGATGGAGAAATCGGAATTGCGCACGACCATCGGGCCAAAATTCGCATACGCCACATAGGACGCCGTGCGCTGCTTGTAGTCGAAGTACATCCACAACATCGCCGCGCACAGGATGGCGCACACCACCGCAAGCAGGATGTAAACCGTGGAATTGTCCGATTGTCCCTTCTTCGCCATGGATCGTTCCGAAAAGCAACTTCGACAGTTTAGCCGATGTAACCTTTGCGGTTCGATTTATTTCCATGTAGAAACATTAAGGAAGTGGCCGATCCACCTTGCCGTCGCGCTCCAGCCGGTCTTCCACTTCGCCGATATAGGCCGCCAGCGTATTGCCTGACTGGTTCACCGCCGCCATCAATTCCGTATCGAGACGGTCCAGCCGTGCCAGCAGCGCGGTGCGCGTTTCGGTGTCCTGCTGCACGACGGAGCGCAGTTCCAGTTCGATGAAACGGCGCAGTTCGGTGAAACGCGAGGCTTCCGCCTGATCTGCCAGTTCCCGGTTCGCCTGCAGCTCCTTCGCGTGACGGCGCGCCTCCAGCAGCACCGACGATTGCAGATAGATGATGAAGACCAGAAAAAACGCGGTCAGCACTGCCGTCAGCCCCAGCATCACCAGTCCCAGCGGCGCCTGCACCGTCGTTACGCCCAGCCACAGCTCGGTCGGCGCATTGAAGGTTTCCCAGTTCAGTGCCGCCAACCCGCCAATGGCGCCCAGGATGATGACGAACAACACGGTACGAATTTGCATGGCGCCTCCTCGATTTTTCAGAAATTTGGTTTTGTCAGAAAAGATGTCAGTACATTGTGCCGGCTTCCATTCGTCTGCAGTGTTCGACAGCGTACAGATGCCTTTGTCCTTCCGCATCTACGCTGGTCTGTCTACGACAGAAACGCCACCCGGCAAAGGAGGCCATCATGACGCTCGGCACCATTCTTCTCGTCATTCTCATCCTGATCCTGATCGGTGCGCTGCCCAGCTGGGGCTACAGCCGGAGTTGGGGTTATGCACCAAGCGGCATCACGGGACTGCTGGTCGTGATCCTGCTGATCATGCTGCTGACGGGTTATATCTGATACCTGCGCTTCGCTATCGCCTCGCTTCGATAAATAGAAAATGTAAAAATCCTCGCGACAAGACGGGGCAACCCCATCTTTTCCTGCCATTTCGCTTCCCCACACAGGCCGGCGCTTTTCTGCTGGCGCGCCGTTCTTTTGCGGAAAACAAACATGCTGACACACAGCAAGAAAATCTCTTCTCACACTAGCTGATTAATGTAACATTCACTCCCAATAAGCATTACTAATAAAAAAGATACTTGGAGCGACACATGAAATTAATCAGGACTTTTCTGGCGGCGACGGTATTGGTTGCCGGTATCGGTTCGGCAGCGGCACAGGATCTTGTGCTGGCAGTCAACGAAGGTGTGACCTATCAGGACGGCGGTCCGGCCAGCGAGCGCTACAAGCCGTTGCTGCAATTGCTGTCCAAGGAACTGAAGCAGAACGTGCGCGTGCAAAGCGTCGACAAGTACGCCACGCTGGAAAAAGGCCTGGCCGAAGGCAAGTACGATCTGGCCTTCATTCATCCGGCGCACGTCGGCCTGCTGGCCGTGAAGAAAGACGGCTATGAAGGTCTGGCGACGGCCAAGGGCTACACCGACTATCGCGCGCACGTGATGGTGAAGAAGGATTCGCCGCTGAAGTCGATGCAGGATTTGCGCGGCAAGAAGATCGGCGTGCCCTCGATCGAATCGATCACGACCACGATGTTCACCGCCGCCCTGAATGAGCTGGGCTTCCCGCAGCCGGAACGCGCCTATACGGCGACCCGCTATCAGGACGCCGTGCCATTCATGATCGACAACGGCTTCGTCGATGCCGGCGTGACCGGTTCGGCCAAGGTTGCCAAGAGCTGGGTCGACAAAGGTGGACGCATTCTGGCGGAGACCAAACCCGTCCCAATAAAGCAATTCGTTGTGTCGAAAAAGCTGAGCGCCGCCGATCGTGACAAACTGCGCATCCTGCTGCTCGATCTGTCCAACAACGACGCCGGCCGCACCGCGTTGTCGAAGATCAACATGACCGGCTTCGTGCCATGGAACGACGCCGTCATGAGCGAAGCAACCGCCCGCCTCGGCCTGTAATCCGCTCCATCCCCTTTTCGGCCGCATGGCATCTGCCATGCGGCTTTTTGCTTTTTGGGGTGCCGAAATGGAAAGCGTGACTTTTACGGCGACAGGCAATATACTGTGTTTTCATACAGTATATTGTTGCTTTGCGGGCAATGCGTCATCCCCCATCGCGACTCTGCTGTTGTTTTCTTTGCTGCTGTTTTTTGGCCGGACCGCCTCCCCTCACATTTGACGGTCCGGCTTTTTCTTGGGCATCTCCGCAGCATCCCATCCGTTTTCCCCACTACATCCTCCACGCTCTCTTCGCAGCGGAGCATCGCCGCTTGCCTGCTGCCGTTTTTTAGCTCAAAGTAGCGCCCTTCGCCAAACGCGAATTCGCTCGGGGTCCTGCGCATCGTCATTGCGCGGGTGAGAAATACCCGTTGAACCTGATTGAGGTAATCCTCGCGCAGGAAAGCATGCCGGCCGCCTACGGCGCCGCACCGCATCAGCCGACCTGCCATCCTTGAAAGACAACGATGGCCTTGCCAGAATCTTCTTCCGCTTCACCTTCTTCCACCTCATCCGTCTTCACGCCGGTTGCACTGGCCGATCGCGTCTTTGCATTTCGCGATCACGCGGCGCTGTGGTTCAGCCTCGGCGTCGGCCTGCTGGTCATGCAGATCGGCGCCTTCCTCGGTAGCGCGCTGGGACCGCGCAATGCCGTCGTCGCTATCCTGATCGGCTCGCTGCTCGGTGCGGCACTGCTGGCATGGGTCGCGCGCATCGGCTGCGAACGCGGCCTGCCGAGTCCGGCGCTGATGTGCCAGACGCTGGGCAGTTCGTTTGCCAGATTGCCGGTCGTGCTGAACATCGTCCAGCTGCTCGGCTGGAGCGCATTCGAGCTGGTCGTCATGCGCGACGGCACGACGGCGCTGATCAAGGACATCTTCGGACTTGAAGCCGCCTGGGTGCCGTATGTCACCGCGCTGTTCTGGGGACTACTGCTGATCGCGCTGGCAACCGGTTCGATGATCGGACTGGTGCGACGCTTCGTCGGCCGTTTCGGCCTGCCGCTGGTGATCCTGTCGCTGCTCTGGATCAGCTGGCAGTTCCTGCTGAAGGCGCAGGCGAACGGCTTGCAGGATTTCTGGGACAAGCCCGGTGACGGCTCGATGGGGCTATTAGCCGGCATCGATCTGGTAATGGCGATGCCGGTATCGTGGCTGCCGCTGGTGGCGGATTTCGCGCGCTACGGCAGGAGCAGTGCCAGCACCTTCCGCGGCACCTGGCTGGGCTTCGCGATCGCCAACATCTGGTGCCACGCGCTCGGCGTGCTGATCGTCAGCACGACTGCACCGGATGCGGACCTGCTGGCGACCATCCTGCTCGCGCAAGGCGGACTGGTCGCACTCGGGCTGATCCTGATCGATGAAATGGACAATGCCTACGGCGACGTCTATTCCGGTTCAGTTTCACTGAACTTCCTGCACAGCCGTATCAGCATCCGCAGCTGGGGCATCGTGCTGGCGATCGCCGCCACGGCCTGCGCGCTGGTGCTGCCGATGCACGGACTCGAACCCTTTCTGCTGATGCTGAGCTCGGTCTTCGTTCCGCTGTTCGGCGTCGTCGTATCGCAATTGTCGCTGCGGGGAGAAGCCACGCAACGTCCGGTCAACACGGTTCCGGTTGCGATCTGGCTGATCGGCATCGCCGTCTTCCACGCCTGCCCGGCATGGTGGCCGCAACTCGGCTCTGCGCTTCCCAGCCTGGCCGTTACGCTGCTACTGGGTGTCGCATGGCGGAATTTACGCGGCAAAACGCCGCAGGCTCCGCAGATACACGTCTGATCGGCGTTACTGCGTCGTAATCGGACGGCTCCAGCCGCCGCCCAGCGCCTTGAATAGATCGGTGGTACCGCTCAAACGCAGCAGGCGCTGCTGCGCCAGCTGATCCTCTGCAGTGAATAAAGTGCGCTGCGCATCGAGCAGGCTGTTCAGATCGTCCGCTCCCTCGCGGTAACGCAACTCGGACAGCTGCAGTGCGCGCAGCGCTTCTTCGCGTATCTCGATCTGCGCTCTTTCCTGGTTGCGATTGCGTTCGGCATTGCCGAGCGCATCGTCGACTTCCTTCAGCGCGGAATGGATCGCATTGCGATAGCTTTCGACCAGCTGGCGGCGCGACGATTCGTTCAATTCGACCTGCTGGCCAAGACGGTCGCCATCGAACAACGTACGGACAATGGATGCCGCAATGCCGATGCTGTAGGCAGGATCGGTCAGCGACAACAGCGCCGCGCTCGACGAACCGGCCGTGCCGCTCAGCGTGATGGTCGGCAGCAAGGCTGCGCGCGCGGCGGCGACATTCGCATCGGAGGCATACAGCTGCGCTTCCGCGCTGGCCAGATCGGGGCGGCGCAACAGCAGCGTCGACGGCAGACCCGCGCCGACTTCCGGCACCGTCAAGGCATCCAGATCCTGCTCTGCCACCTGCAATGCCTGCGGCTGGCGTCCGAGCAGGATGGCCAGTGCGCTGACCGCCTGCCGTTCCTGCACTTGCAGCGGCAGAATGGTCGCGCGTTGCGCAAGCACCGTGCTGCGTTGTCGGCTGACATCCAGCGCCGACGCCGAGCCATAGCGATAACGCGCTTCGACGATGTTGAACAGTTTTTCCGCAATCGCCAGATTGTTCTGCGCGATGCGCAGGCGCATCCGCAAGGCCAGCACCTGGAAGTAGGCGTTGGCGACTCCGGTCGTCAGCGTCAGCCGCGCCGTTTCCAGATCGTAGCGGGTGGCATCCAGCGAAGCACGCGCACCGCTGGCCTGCGCGGCGACACGTCCCCACAGATCGACTTCGTAATCGATAGCCAGCCCTGCTCCCGACGATTCGCGCTTGCGCCAGCCTGCATCGCTGGCGCTACCCGGCTTGACCGAGCCGGTACCAGTATCGGCGCTCAGCGTGATCAGCGGAAACAGCGAGGCGCCGGCGCTACGCGCAGCGATTTCGGCCTGCGTCACGCGTTCCAGCGCAATGCGCAAATCGGGGCTGCCGGTCAGCGCTTCGTCAACCAGGCCGCTCAGTTCGGACGAGCCGAAACCGTACCACCAGTCGCGCTGCAATTGCGCCTCGCCCGGCGAGGCTTCGGCCCAGCTGGCCGGCAACTGTACGTCAGGATGCGTGGTATCGAAACGATGCGCGCAAGCGCCCAGCACCAGCATGGCCGCCAGCGCAAGCGTCATGCGCAAGCGACGGAAAGGAACCGGCGTGCCGGTAATGGCTGTTATGTCGTCGAGCATGTTTTTGTGGATAGCTGTTTTCATGTCATTCACTCATTCAGCCGCCAGCGCGACCACCGGATCGAGTTGCGCCGCCTTCTTGGCAGGCAGGTAGCCGAACACCAGTCCGGTCATGAAGGCGCAGCCGCAGGCCAGCAGCACCGGCGTCACCGAATACGCAATTGGCGTGCCGAAGGCGCCGATGATGGCGGCCGTCGCCAGTCCGCCGATGACGCCGATCGCGCCGCCGAGTGCCGAAACCACCATCGCCTCGATCAGAAACTGCTGCATGATGTTGCTCTCGCGCGCGCCGGTCGCCATGCGGATGCCGATCTCGCGCGTACGCTCGGTAACGGAGACCAGCATGATGTTCATCACGCCAATACCGCCGACCAGCAACGAGATCGCTGCGATCGAACCGAGCAGAATGGTCAGCGTGTTCTGCGTCTGCTCGGTCGTCTCGATGATCGATGCCATGTTGCGAATCCGGTAGTCGACCACGCCGTGCCGTTCGTTCAGCAGCTTGTCGACATCGTTCTGCGTCTCGTCGATGCGGTCGACGTCTTCCACGGCGACAGTCACGTTGCGCAGGAAGCGCTGGCCGGATAATCGCAGGCTGCTGGTCGCATACGGCACGAAGACGATATCGTCCTGATCGCTGCCCATCGGCGAGGCGCCGCGTTCGGACATTACGCCGACAACCTGGAACAGCAGGTTGTTGATCAGCACGAATTCGCCGACCGGATTCTCGTCGCCGAACAGACCGGTAGCGACCGTCTTGCCCAGCACGGCGACGGCGGCATAGTTCGCCTCGTCGTCCTCGCTGAAGAAGGAACCTTGCGCGACCGGCCATTGCCGCGCCAGCGGAAATTTGGCCGACGTGCCGTTGATCGATGTCGATACGTCCGACGTACCAAAGCGCAGCGTGGCAGAACTGTTCTGTTCCGGCACCGCGGCCAGCACGTTCGGCAGTTCGTCGATCGCGCGCACGTCCTCGACGACCAGCGTCGCCGTCGAATTGAAGCCGCGCTGGTTAGGCGCGCCAGGGCGCACCAGCAGCAGGTTCGATCCCATCGCGCTGATACGTTCGATGACGGCCGCCTTCGCACCGTCGCCGATCGCCAGCATCGCGATCACCGAACCGACGCCGATGACGATGCCGAGCAATGTCAGGATGGACCGGAAGATGTTGGCGCGCAGCGAGCGCAATGCCATCTTCGCCGCTTCGAGAATATCCGCCAGCCGCGACGCGACGCCAGCCGTCACGGGCCGCGTGAAGACTGCCTGCTCCAACGGTGCGGGCGACGGGCCGGGGTCGGACAGGATATTGCCGTCCTTGATTTCGATCAGCCGGTGCGCATGGTCGGCCACTTCACGCGCATGCGTGATCAGCAATACGGTATGGCCGCGCTGCGACAGGTCGGACAACAGCTTCATCACGTCGGCGCCGCTCTTGCTGTCAAGCGCGCCGGTCGGTTCGTCGGCCAGGATGATGCGGCCGCCGTTCATCAGCGCGCGCGAAATGGAAACGCGCTGCTGCTGGCCGCCCGACAGCTGGTTCGGCCGATGATGCGTGCGATCGCCCAGGCCGAGTTCTTCCAGCAACTGGTGCGCGCGCGCATGGCGCTCTTCCGGCGGCATGCCGGAATACATGGCCGGCACTTCGACGTTTTCCGTCGCGCTGGCAGAAGGAATCAGGTTGTAGCTCTGGAACACGAAGCCGAAGTCGTCGCGCCGCAACAGCGCCAGCTCGTCGCTGCTGAAACCGGAGACGTCACGCCCCATGAACAGGTACTGCCCGGTCGTCGGCCGGTCCAGACAGCCGAGGATGTTCATCAGCGTCGATTTGCCGGAGCCAGATGCGCCCATGATCGCGACAAACTCGCCTTCATAGATCTTCAGGTCGATGCCGTGCAGTACTTCTACTTCGAGACCGCCGTTGCGGTAGGTCTTGGTGACGCCGCGCAGTTCGATCAACGGCGTTCTGCCGTCCTGACGATCGTCGGACGGCGCAGTCTGCGCGGGCTGCAATGCCCCGCTGTCGGCGACAGCATCCATCAGCGCATGCCTCGCGGCGCCTGGCCAAGCCCCGTTGCACCCGGTGCTTTCGCATTGCCGCCATTCTGCGCATGTGCCGATGGCGGCAGCTTGAGGCCTACGACGACTTCATCGCCTTCCTTCAACCCGCTCACTACCTGCATCTGCACGCGATTGGTCACGCCGACTTCGACGGTACGCTGTTCGATCTGGCCGTCGCCATCGATGACACGCACCGTTCCCTGGCGCGTCCGGCGCGCAGTGCTCTGGTCGGTAAAGCCGCCATCCGTGTCCGCGGCTTCCGTTCCCGGCCGCGGCTGCTTCACGATGTCGGCATGTCCTTCCGTTGCCGCAGCTGCCTGCCCTGCCTGTGCCGCGGCTCCTGTTTCGCGTGCTGCCTTGCGGCGTTCGCGGTAGGCGGCACGCTGCTCCGGCGTCATTTTTTCCAGCGCGGCGCGACGTTCCTCGCGCGACATGCCGGCAAGCTTGTCTTCTGCCGGCGCCGATTGTGTCTGTTCGGTCTTCGTCGCCGTCTCGCCTGCCTTGCCGGAATCCGCCGGCTTGCGTTGCGTCCCCTTGCGGCCGGTGCCGCGCGACAGTGAAACCGCAGCCGTCGGCACCAGCAGCGCATCCTTCGCCGTGGCGGCGATGAAGAAGACTTGCGTCGTCATGCTCGGCAACAACGACAAGTTGCGGTTCGCGACGTCGAACAACGCGTTGTACAGCACCACGTTGTTGGTGACGGTCGGCGTCGGTTCGACCTTGCGCAGCGCGCCGTACCAGCGACGCCCCTGGCTACCCAGCGTCGTGAAATAGACGTCCATGTCCTTGAACAGCTTGCCGACTTCCGCTTCGGATACCTGCGCCTGCACCGTCATCGTCGACAGGTCGGCGATTCGCAGGATGATAGGCGCGGACTGATTGGCATTCAGCGTCTGCCCCTGGCGCGCCGTCAATGAGACGACCGTGCCGGACATCGGTGCATAGATTCTTGCGTAGTTCAGGTTTGCTTCGTCGGCACGCAAGCTCGATTGCGTCTGCTCGATCTGTGCCTGCAGCGCTTCGATCTGTGCGCGCGCCGAACGCAGCGACGCTTCGGCCGTCTGCAGTGATTCGCGCGTCGTCGCATCGGCTGCCATCAGGTTCTTCTGGCGCTGATACTGCAGTTCGGCCAGCGTCAGTTGCGCCTGTCTATCTTTCATCGTCGCCTGCTGGTTGCGCAGGTTGGCGCGCCGCGCGTCGACGTTGGCGAGGAACACGGTCGGATCGATTTCAGCCAGCAGATCGCCTTCCTTGACGACGGAACCGACCTCGATGTGCAGCTTCTTCAACTGCCCCGACACCTGTGCGCCGACGTCGACGAATTCCAGCGGCTGCACGGTGCCGGTCGCCGTGACGACGTCTTCGATGTCGCCACGCTCGACTTTTGCAGTCTGATAGGTTTCGCGTGCATCCTTCTTGCCGTAGGCCTTGTGCCAGGCGCGATAGCCGAATGCGGCGATCAGCACGATCAGCACGGCGGCGATCGTGTAGCGGTTGAAAAGCCGGCGACGCAAGCCGGCTGGCACGATTGGTTTCATGAATGGATCGGCTCGAAAGAGAGTGCAGTAAAGGTTGCGATGAATGCGTATTTTCTGTCGCGAATCCGCATGCAGATGCACACAAATTCACGCTCTGACAGTCGTCGTAACGATAGCGAGTCCCATTCGACGAGGCAAGGAAATCCGGGCCTCCGCAAGGTAAAGTATTGTGAAGATTCGTATGCTTTTTTCCATCACATGCATTGGACAAGGCGTCGAAAAAATAATGGAAAAAAGGCAGCGGCAAAGCGGTCAGAGAAAACGGCAAAACTGACCAAAAACGAGCGCAAAAAAACGCCGCCATGTCCATCGACACGGCGGCGTTTTTTATACAGTGCAGCGCCTTGCGGCGCAGCGATCAGCGTTCGACGAAAGCGCGTTCGATCACGTAGTCGCCCGGCTGGCCGATACCTGGCGAAACTTCGAAGCCAAGCTTGTCCAGTTCGCTCGCCGTATCCTTCAGCATTTCGGGGCTGCCGCAGATCATCGCGCGATCGGTCAGCGGGCTGATCGGATCGATGCCGAGGCTCTCGCACATCTTGCCGGTCGAGATCGCGGTCGTGATGCGGCCCTCATTATGGAAAGGCTCGCGCGTAACGGTCGGGTAGTACAGCAACTTGGCGGCAATCTCTTCGCCCAGGCCTTCGATCTGCTTCAGTTCGTCGGCGATAAAGTCGCGATAAGCCAGCTCGCTGACCAGGCGCGTGCCGTGCACCAACACCACCTGTTCGAAACGCTCATAGGTATCCGGATCGCGAATGATGCTCATGAACGGCGCAAGGCCGGTGCCGCTGCCGAACAGGAACAGGCGCTTGGCCGGCAGCAGATCGGAAATGACCAGCGTACCGGTCGGCTTGCGTCCCACCAGCACTTCGTCGCCGACCTTCAGGTTTTGCAGATGCTTGGTCAGCGCGCCGTCCTGCACCTTGATCGACAGGAATTCCAGATGCTCTTCCCACGACGGGCTGGCGATACTGTATGCACGCATCAGCGGCTTGCCGTCGATCGGCAGGCCGATCATCACGAAGTGACCGCTTTCAAAGCGGAAGCTCGGTTCGCGCGTGGTGGTAAAGGAGAACAGCGTGTCGTTCCAGTGATGAACGCTGAGGACACGACAGGTTTCAAAGGCAGCCATAAGATCGATACATCCCAGATTAAGAAAATTGCCGCGCGAGTGACGCGCCCTTCCCTTTGCATGCTTGGTGCGAAAGGGAAAAATGCGTATTTTACTAGCGAAGGCGAAGCTGCTGCGGGGCAGCAGGAACAACCACTGCTTTCAGCTTGCGGAAGCAAAGACGCTTTTATGCGGGATCGCGGGGCACTCAACCGGACAGTTGAGAATTGTTCTCATTGTATCGGAAACACCTTTTTCCGGCAAGAATGCCCCCACTGGATGCATGGTGGCTTCGCACAAATGCCGGTCAAATCATGTCGATGCGCTGCATCGGCGACTTCACATTGCTCCCGTTTTTCGTAATCGTCTTGTCATAAGTGCTACGCATAATCGCGGCTTTTATCCACCTCTTGGGAAAAATCCGCCATGCGCTTCCGCCACGCGTTACGTCCGCTTCCGCTTGTCATTGCCCTGCAAGCTGCCTTTCCGCTTGCCGTCCATGCGGCAGACATCACGACCGACACCATCATCACCAATTCGACAGCGGCGCAGACTCTGGTCTCTGGCACGCTCACGGTCAATGGCACACTGCAGGTTTCCGGCGACAAGGCGGTCAACGTCAAGGCGGGCAATTCGGCCATCATCAACAACGGCACCATCAGCAGCACGGGCGGCAAGAAAACCATCGACATAGGCAAGGCCGGCACCACGTTCAGCCTTATCAACAACGGCAGCATCCGTTCGGACAATGTCGCAGTGCGCGTCGACAACGACAACGTCGCCTACGCGATCAGCAACCAGGGCACGATCTCGGTGAACGCCGACATCGGCGACGGCAAGAACTACGCGGTCAAGCTCAATCCCGATCCCGATAGTCCGACGACCGGCAACACCTTCGTCAACGGTTCCGCAAGCAACCGCAACGCAACCGTCACGTCGAACGCAGGCGCTGCAATCAAGCTGGGCAGCAACGTGCTGCTGACGAACTACGGCAATATCGTTTCGACCAGCGCGGTCAACACCTCCTGCCCCGATTATCTGGGAGCCGATTGCGATGCGCTGAACGACGGCGACGGCGCGCCCAAGGCCGGCGACGGCATTTCCATCGACGACGGCGATGAAGGCGGCGCGAACGGCAATGTCGCCCTCGTCAATCACGGCAAGATCACCGGCACGCGTCACGGCATCGATGGCGGCAGCCCGATCAGCACCTCCGCTGACGCCAACCTGCTGGACGCGAAGAAGCTCGTCTTCCACATCGGCGCAAACGGTGTGACCTTCGACCGCACCGACATGAACGGCAATGTCACGAATGGCGTGACGATCGCCAACCCCGTGGTCATCAACGACGGCACGATCACGGGTAACAACGGTTCCGGCGTCGGTCTGGATGGCCACGGCTTGGTCTTCAACTACGGCACGATCGCCGGCAACTACGCGGGTGCCGGCAAGGTGTACGATCACCTCGACGACGGCCAGACAACCGATAACGGCGACGGCGACGGTGTGGACATCGACGGCGTGGCTTACATCGAAAACTGGGGCACCATCAAGGGCACCGGCGCAGGCGGCCTCGACTCCGGCGGTCTGCCCAACGGCGCCGACGGCATCGCCGCCGGCGGCGGCACCATCATCAACCATGCCGGCGCGACGATTTTCGGCGACGCACACGGCATCCTGATCGACGACGGCTCCGACGGCACCACAGCCGCAGTGCGCGGCACGGCCGACGCCGCTGGCGCCAAGGCGTACATCGTCAACGAAGGCACGATCACCGGCAACAAGGGAATCGCCATCGGCTTGGTCGGCGACTTCGACGACACGCTCGTCAACACCGCCAGCGGTGTCATCACCGGCGGCGCTCAGGCTACCCTGGTCGGCGCAAACAACAGCACCGCGGCAGGCGCGGCCGTACAGATGGGCGGCGGCAACGACAGCCTGACCAACTACGGCCGCATCGAAGGCAGGAACGGCCTGGCGATCGACATGGGCGACGGCGACGACACCCTTAATCTCTACGGCGGCAGCGTGATCGGCACTATCGACGGCGGCGCCGGCAACAACCTGCTGCAGACCAATGGCACGCAAGTGTTCGGTAGCGGCCAGTTGAGCAACTTCCAGAACATCACCGTCAAGGGCGGCAGCACCACCTTCAACATGGCGCTGAATGCCGGCGGCAATGTGCAGATCGATGCCGGCGGCAGCCTGCAGGTCAATGGCAATATCGATGCCGCCGACCTGAAAGTCGACGGCACCCTGCAAGCCACGACCGGCAATAACTTCCGCACCACCACACTGAGCGGCAACTATGCGCAAGGCGCGAGCGGCGTGCTGGAAACCCACATCGGCGCCAGCAACAGCGACAAGATTCTCGCCAGTGGCACCGCAACACTGGCCGACGGCGCAACGATCAAGCCGCTGATCACCGGTTCCGTCACCGACGGTTCGTCCTACACGCTGATTTCGGCAGGCAGCGGGCTCACAGCCGATGCCGCCAAGCTGAACATCGCCGGCGGCAACGGCGTCTTCTACTCCTACACGCTGGAAACCGATACCGACGCGCTGAAGCTGGTCGCGCATCGCGAACACGGCCTCGCTTCCGTCGTCTCGCCGCGTTTCAGCGGTGTTGCCAACGCACTGGACGCAATCGCTTCCAACGTCAATTCGCAACAAGCGTTGGATCTGCTCAATGCATTCCAGGCGCTGCCCGATACCAACGCAGTCGCCAAGGCCACCGAGCAGCTCGCGCCGGAAACCAACGCCGCTGCGCAATCGGCTTCGATGGCAGCGCAAGGCAGCGTGTTCTCTGCCTTCGACAACCGTGTCGACGCGATGCGCAACGGCGGTTCGGTCGCAATGGACAAGAGCGGCCTTGCCGGCGGCGATGTCAGCGGCGCGCGCTTCTGGGTGCAGGGTCTGGTTTCGGTCGCCACGCAAAAGGCGCGCAAGGGTGCCAACGGCTATGACCTCGACGCGCAAGGCCTGGCCGTCGGCTTCGAAACCGATCTCAACGCGCGCGACATGGTCGGCCTGTCCGGCGGCTACACGCAAGCCGGCAGCGATGGCCGCAACGACGGCAACGGCGACGACAACGACGTCAAGGCGCTGCATCTGGGCGGCTACTTCAGCCGCACTGATCGCGACTACACGCTGGATGCCAGCGTGGCGCTCTCGTCCAACCACTACGACAGCCATCGCCGTGTCGACATCCCCGGCTTTACCGAAACACTGAAAGGCAAATATTCAGGCTATCAGCTCGGCGCACGCGTCGAATACGGCATTCCGTTCGAGCTGAATCCGCAATGGAGCGGCCGCTGGCTGGTCGGCGCGCGCGCGGCGTATCTGGATAACGAGAGCTATACCGAAACCGGCGGCGCCTCGGCGCAACATGTGGAAAGTCAGGATGCGCATTCCTTCCAGAGCGTCATCGGCGCGGAATTCGTCAACCGGCTCAGTGCATCGTCCAGTGCAACGCTGCGTGCGCGTTATCTGCATGAATTCGCCGATACGCCGGCCGTCGAAGCCACCTTCGTCAACGGCGGCCCGTCGTTCAAGGTCGACGGCGTACAACCGGGCCGCGACGCGCTGCAGCTTGGCGTGGGCTATCGCAACGTCACCGCAGGCGGCACCGTCATTTCGGTCGGCTACGATCTTGAAGTGCGCGACCGCTATCTCGGCCATCAACTGACTGCCCGCGCAAACTGGCAGTTCTGATACGCGCCAGATCGATCGCCGCGCGCATGCGGTGATCGACACCCGGCAGAACGATCAGTTCTGCCGGCGCGTCCGTCGGATAGGTTCGCAGAAAATCCTGCAGCAGACCCGGCGGCACCACCTTGTCTTCCGCACCCGTCAGATGCACCTGCGGCAGCCTGAACAATTTTTCTTTCACCGAAACGGGATTCAGCGAAGCCGCCAGCGGCGACACGCCGTGCAGGCGCGTCCACGCCGCATGATCGAGCGGCGACGCGACCGTCAGCAAGACGCCGACATCGTTGCGCCGTGCCGCGATCAATGCTGCCATCGCGCCGCCACCCGAATAACCGGCAAGCACCACGTGCGATGCCTTCGTCGCGCGTTTGGCATCGTCGATCGCGGCATTCGTGCGCGCCACCCATTTTTCGGCAAAGCGCGCGTCGGTCCAGTCGTCGATCGAACAGGCCTGCAATTCGGCAGAAGAAAGGAATTGGCAGGGCCGCGCCAGATACAGCACCGGCGCAGCCGTCAATTCCTTCGCCAGCCGCCAGCCGACGGCATCGCGCGGCGTCGGATCGGATGACGGCTGATGCATGTTCAGCCAGGCATGGCCGTCGCCTTCGATCACCACCCAGAGTTCATCGGATGAAATCGATTCCTTCTGCATGTGCATCATGCCGACCAGCGGTGGCGTGCTGCCGTAGCGGACGGCGGAAAATTCGAGCCTGGCGCCCTCGTCCAGCAACGTCGCGGTACGCTCGGCCGGGGTCGAGGCGCAAGCGGCAAGCGTCGCAATGGCAGCGATGAGCGCCATGCGGGAAACAATGCGGATCGCATGCGGAAATGAAAGATAAAAGGGAAGACGAAAAGTCATGCCGTAATGTCGCCGCGCATGCAACCGGCGTCAAGGAAAACGCCTGTCGAAACCGGATGTACAAAAAGAAAATGCACGACAACGCAAGCTGTCGTGCATTCATCGGAAGCGACTGATCACATCATCGCTTGATCGATGGCTCCACCGTCGCGATGCTTTCATCCTGCTCGATCTTGACGACCTTGCCCTTGGAAAGGTCATCGCAGACCTGAACCAGCAAACGCAGACCCAATGGTGCGAGATCGCGTTTCCACAGCAGTTCCGGCGTATCGCCTGGTTTCACGAACACATGCTCCTGCGCCGCGATCGGACCACCATCCATCACTTCGTTCAGCCAGTAGACGCTGCCGCCGGTGACCTTGTCGCCCATGTTGATGGTCCAGATGATCGCATCCTTGCCGCGGTGCAGCGGCAGCAGCGACGGATGGTAGCCGATCGCGCCGAAGGTCGTGCGGTTGCGTGTCGGCTCGCGCACGAAATCGTGCGAGTGCGCGGTGACGATCAGGTCCACGCCGTCGGGAATCGTGTTCTCGTTCAGCAGGCCGGATTTCATCCACTTGACGCCGGCCGCTTCCGCCACCGCTTTCAAGCGGTCGTCGCCGCCGTCGCTGCTGGTTGCCGGCGACGAAACACCGACGATGTTGTGGCCTGCGTTGCGCAAGGCCGTAAATGCTTCCGCACCGAAGTGCTTTTGTCCACAGATATAGATATTCACGAATGTAGCGCTGCTCGAGTTGTCGCCGTTCCGGCTGTTGATCTTCAGGCACCGGCGACTACCCGGCCGGGCCTGCACGATGGTCGAAGACATGCAGCCCAACGACCCGTACATTGCGCAAACGACATGGCCTGCATGCAGCCTACCGTTCCCGCGCCCGGCATTTTATTACAGATGCAGCTAGCCGCCGATGCTGCCGGTAATCGGCAGCACGATCCCGCTGATGTAGCTGGAGCAGGCGGCAGAGGCGAGAAACACGTAAGCAGGCGAGATTTCCTCCGGCTGTGCCGGCCGTCCATAGTCGGTCTGCGCACCGAACTGGGCGATCTGGTCGCCGCTCCTGTCGGCCGGATTCAGCGGCGTCCACACCGGGCCCGGCGCCACGGCGTTCACGCGTATGCCCTGCTCCAGCACATTGGCCGCCAGCGACTTGGTGAACGCGTGGATCGCGCCCTTGGTCGCCGAATAGTCGAGCAGCTTCTTGCTGCCGGCAATGCCGGTGACCGAACCGGTATTGATGATCGAAGAACCGCGTCCCAGATGCGGCAGCGCGGCTCTGGCCATGTGGAAATAACCGTAGATATTGGTCTTCATCGTTTCGTCGAAACGCTCGTCCGTCAGATCGAGCAGCGAATCTGCGTGTTCCTGGAAGGCCGCATTGTTGACGAGGATATCGAGCTTGCCGAACGCCTTGACGGTTTTCTTCACCGCCTTCTCGCAAAATGCCGGGTCCTTGATATCGCCGGCCAGCAGCAGACATTGACGGCCTTCGGCCTCGACGTGGCGCTTTGTCTCCTTTGCATCGCGATGTTCGTCCAGGTAAACGATTGCCACATCCGCGCCTTCGCGTGCGAACAACACCGCCACCGCACGGCCGATGCCGGAATCGCCGCCCGTCACGATCGCCTTCATGCCCTTAAGTTTGCCGCTGCCCTTGTAAGACGTTGCCATGAATTGCGGTTGTTGCGGCAGCTCAGCTTCCAGTCCCGGCTTGGCGAGATGTTTGCCGGCCAGCGGCGGTTCGGGTTGCCGCTTCGCGCCGGTCTGCACGGCCTTCTTTGCAGTTTTCTTTGCGGCCGTCTTCGCACTCCTTTTCGCTGCGGCCTTGCGTGCGTCCTTGTCGTCCTGCTGGCGTTGTATGCCGCGCTGCTTCGCTGCTACCGGGCTTGGCGTGTCGTTTGACTGGTTTATCGCGCGCCTCTTCGTCGTTCTGCTTGCGGCCATGTCGCTCTCCTTTCGGCTATCGATCAAAGCTGTATGACGCGAGGAGGCTGCAGCCGTTCCCGACTGCAGCACATGGCGAATTCAAACGGAAGAAAATGTCAGCGGACGTGCCGTGAGGATGTCAGCGCTTCTGTCGCGCAAGCAGCATTGCACGCAGATCGTCGAAGGCTAGTGGGCAGCTGATGAAGTAACCCTGCCCTTCATCGCAGCCGTTCTGTTTCAGGAAGGCAAGGTGCTCGGCCTTTTCGATGCCCTCGGCAATGACCTTGATCTTCAGACCACGCGCCAGCGCGATGATGGTCTGCGCAATGATGGCGTCGTCCGGATCGGTATCACAGTTGAAGATGAAGGACTGATCGATCTTCAGCCGATCGATGGGGAAACGCTTCAGGTAGGCCAGGCTGGAAAAGCCGGTGCCGAAATCGTCGAGCGAAAGCTGGATGCCCATCTCGTTCAATGCGCTCAACACACCGACGACTTCCTCGATGTTGTGCATGACCATGCTTTCGGTCACTTCCAGCTCCAGATAACGTGGATCGAAGCCTGCCGCGTCCATCGTATCGCGCACGGTCTGCACGAAATCCTTCTCGCTCAACTGACGGGCGGACAGGTTGACCGCCACGCGCAGCAGCGGCAGGCCTTCCCGCTGCAATTGCAGCACCTGCTTGCATGCCGTCATCAGCACCCAGGTGCCGATCGGGATGATCAGGCCGTTGCATTCGGCCATCGAAATGAAATCCAGCGGCGAGATCATGCCGCGCTTCGGATGTCTCCAACGCAGCAGCGCTTCCACGCCGGTTATCTCACCGCTTTGCAGATCGATCTGCGGCTGATAGACGAGGAACAGTTCGTCGTTGCCCAACGCCTGCCACAGATCGCGTTCCAGCGACAGGCGCTCGCCGGTCTGCGCGTTCATTTCCTTCGCATAGAACTGGAAGTTGTTGCGGCCGCTGGATTTGGCGCGGTACATCGCAGCATCCGCATTGGCCAGAAGGGATTCAACATCCTCGCCATCTTCCGGGAAGCGTGCCACGCCCATGCTGCAGGTGACGACGATATCCTGTCCGCGAATCAGCACCGGCTTGATCAGTTCCTGCTGGATACGTTGCATCACGCGCAACGTGCTGCCGCCTTCCTCGTCGCGATTGATCAGCAGCAGCACGAATTCGTCGCCGCCGATGCGCGCTACCGTATCGCCGTCACGCACGCAATTCTGCAGCCGCGCGCCGACGGTCGCGATCAGTTCGTCGCCGGCACCATGGCCGAGGCTGTCGTTGACCAGCTTGAAATTATCCAGATCGATGAAGAGCAGCGTCAGCGCCTGCTCGTAGCGGCGGGCATGGATCAGCGCCTGCTGGGTGCGTTCGTAAAGCAGATTGCGGTTCGCCAGGCCGGTCAGCGTGTCGTAGTTGGCCTGATGCTCCAGATCGGCCTGGTAGCGCTTGATCTGCGTGACGTCGTACAGCACGCCGACGAAATGCCGCACCGATGCGCTATCGCTCATCTGGCTGACAGGCGCAATGTACAGCTCGTTAAGGAACATCGTGCCGTCCTTGCGATAGTTGCGCAGCATCACCGAGGCCGGACGCCGCTCGCGGATCGCCGCGCGCAATTTTTCCAGTTCCGGCTGGTCGGTATCGTTACCCTGCAGGAAATTGCAGTTGCGGCCGATCGCCTCTTCGCCCGGATAGCCGGTGATGGTTTCGAATGCGCCGTTGACGTAGATCAGCGGCATTCCCGGCGCTTCCACATCGACGATGACGATGGGATTGACGCAGGCCTCGATCGCGCGCGTGCGCAGCCAGAGTTCCTGCTCAGCCTTCATCCGTTCGGTAATGTCGATCGCGATACCGCCGACCTGCGGCTTGCGGCTCTTCGCATCGATCAGCGGAAACTTGGTCGACAGCCAGTACGTCTGCTCGCCAGAAGCCGACGGAAAGTTCTCGACTTCCTGCCTGGCCTCTCCCGCCTGCAGCACCTGCCTGTCCAGTTCGCGCAGGCTGTATGCATATTCCACCGGCAGCAATTCGGTATCGAGCCGGCCTACCGCATCGCCCTGCTTCACGTTCAGCGCCTTGTCCAGACCGTGATTGGCATAGACGAAACGGCCGTCGCCGTCCTTGATGAAAGCCGCGCCCGGCATGTTTTCCATGAAGGCACGGAACATCTGGTTGACTTCGTGCAGCTCGTTCTCGATGCGGCGACGTGCGTCGCGCTCCTCGACCTGCTCCATCACGCGCGTCACCGCACTCGGCAGCCGCGACAGATTCGTCTTGATCACATAATCGCTAGCGCCCATCTTCAGCGAATCGATTGCCAGTTCTTCGCCGATACGACCAGAGACGAAAATGAAAGGCGTATCCGGGCGATGCTCGCGCACCACCTTCAACGCCGACATGCCGTCGAAATGCGGCATCGAGAAATCGGACAGCACGACGTCCGGTGCAAAACTGTCCAGCTCATGGCGCAGCGCAGCTTCGGTATCGACGCGGCGTGCCTCGTGACGTATGCCGTTGCGCGTCAGTTCGCGCAATGCCAGTTCCGCATCGGTCGGCGTATCCTCGACGAGTAGAATCCTGATCATCGTCCGGCCCTCCGGTTTGTTCAGCCCTTGTTCAGCCTTTCGCAATCGCCCCGGGGATCCGGTTCAGGATCGCCCAATAGAATCCGGCTTTCGATACTTCTTCGAAGAACTTATCCGATTCGACCGGCTTGACGAGGTAACTGTTCACACCCATCTCGTAGCAGCGCACGATGTCGGGTTCTTCCGCACTGGACGTCAACATGATGACGGGAATCATCCGCGTCCTTTCTTCTCCCTTGATCTTCTTCAGCACTTCCATGCCGTTGACCTTGGGCATTTTCAGATCCAGCATGATCAGCGTGGGATCCCCATCAACGCGGCCGGCAAACTCGCCTTCGCGCGCGATGTAGTCCAGCGCCTGCTGGCCGTCGGTGACCCAGGTGATGTTGTTGACGAGGCCGACCTTCTTCAGCGCACGCATCGTCATCTCGGCATCCGTCGGCGTATCTTCGGCGAGCAGAATATGCACGGGCATCAGGTTGTTCATGCGTGTGTCTCCTTGGGCAGGCTGAAATTGAAAATCGTGTATTCGTTTTGTTTGCTTTCGGCCCAGATGCGTCCGCCGTGCCGTACGATCACGCGTTGAGCGATTGCCAGACCGACACCGGTTCCCGGGAATTCGTCTTCCGTATGCAGGCGCTGAAATACGCCGAACAGCTTGTTGTAGAAGCGCATGTCGAAGCCAACGCCGTTGTCGCGCACCGAATAGATGACGTCATCCTCGCGCGGATCGCTGAATACCTCGACCACCGGATCTGACTGCTTGCTGCTGTACTTGACGGCGTTGGCCAGAAGATTCAGGAAGACTTGCCGCAGCAGCGCGCGATCGCCCCAGCATGGCGGCAACGGCTTCTTCTCCAGCCGCGGCGGCGACGGCATGTTCATGCACACCTCGTGCCAGACATCGTCGACCAGTGCATTCATGTCGACCTTGCCGAAATCCACCGGCTTGCGCCCCATGCGCGAGAACGCCAGCAGATCGTCGATCAACTGCCCCATCTTTTTGCTGCTTGTCCGGATGACCTTCAGCAGGCGACGTCCTTCGTCGTCCAGCTTGTCGGCGAAATCTTCCTCGAAGATGCGCGAATAGCCATCGATCGCGCGCAACGGCGAACGCAAGTCATGCGAGACCGAATAGCTGAAGCTTTCCAGTTCCTTGTTCGTCAGTTCCAGTTGCGCCGCGGTCTTCTCGATTTCTCGCTGCGCCGTCCTGCGATGTGCAATCTCATGCAGGATCAGCCAGATAGCGGACAACAGCAGCACCACGGCCAGCAGATTGCCGAACAGGATCCAGCGCTTCGTCGAGGCGGCCTGCTGCTCCACCATGCTGGCTCTGTCCTTCAGCAGCTTTTCCTCGACGTCGATCATCGTCTGAATCTGGCGGTGCAACTGGCCCATCGTCTGCCGCCCGTCGCCGCGTATCATCGAGACGACTTCCGCATTGCTGATATCGCTTCGATCCGCCAGCATGTCGATACCCAGGCGCAGCACGTGCAGGCGTGCATCGATCATGTCTTCCATGACCGCGATCCGCTGCTGTTGCTTCGGATTGTCCTTCGTCATCTCCTTCAACTCCGCGATCTGCTGCGGCAGCGAGACGACGACGGCGTGATGCGTCTCGAGAAAGCTTTCGTCGCCCGTGATCAGATAGCCACGCTGCGCGGACTCGGCGTCCTTCAGATCGGAAAAGATACGGTGGATTTTCTCGATGACGAGATGGGTATGGCTAACCAGCTGCGCGCTGTCGGCGAACTGCTGGATGCGATAGAAGGCGATGGCCGACACAAGGATCAGCAGCAGCATCGCTGCTGTCAGCCCTGCCTTTGTCAGCCATGTCTTGCTGCTGGTGCGAACCGATCCGGACTCGTTAGACATTTTCACCTGCCAAACACATTTCTCTGTACTTCAACGGCGCGTACTGCGCCGATCCGGACATCGTATTGGGATGAGACTTCTAATTTGAGTACTGCCTTGAGTGCTGCCGTCGGCGCATCGACCGGGCGGATCGCCGTGCGATGCATCATGAATGATTCTAGTAGATAAAAATTCCTCCAAGCATCATTATTGCGGAAATATTTCCGTCGCATCGACCGGATGTTTCACTCAACTATGCAATTCATATGCCCGTACAAACTGGCGCCATAGTTTTTATCCCATGTATATGGGAATAACAGAGGGAAAATGGCTATGAAAAATAATAATTCTGCAACTTTGTAAAAAGCAGAATGCAACAAATCAGCCAACGAATTTATAGGTAAAAAATGCACGCTTTGTTACATCTTCAATTCAGCATCACGACACATCGCTATGTTCCGCCAGATTCCTTAAAAGATTTCCAACAAAACTTTTGCAGTTCAAATCACGGCATCGTTCATATCAATGCCGTTCGCGGTGCAAGCAGTCGATTTGATCCGGCATAGCATTTTTCCGACAAGCGAGAAAATGAATTCATCGCGCTGCCACATGAACCACAGGGACATGAGCCACAAGACATGAGCTACACAACGTTTTTCACAGTGAGCCGAACTGGAAAAATTTCGTATCAGACGCTCACTGCTGTGCTGACTGCATTAGAAAAATTCATTCTCGCGATCCTCCTCTGCATGGAAAATATCGAACAGAGCAGCACAGAAATGTAAATTGGGCCTATCATGGAAACGCACGTCGCCCACTCATCCAGGACAAACAATGGATAGTCTGAACGTACAATTCAACGTCGCCGTTCTCACCGTACCCCACTTCGTCGCGCCCGAAGATTTCCCCCGTTGGCTGCAGCATGAAACGCATGCGCTGCAGGATCTTGCCGCCGACAACAGCCTGATCATCGTTCGCCTGTTTCTCGACAAGCGCATCAAGGACGCCTTGACGCGCAAGACGCTCGACGTCCTGCTGCAGGAAACCACCAACAAGTATCCGCACATCTTCCGCATGGAAATGGTCGTCATCGAAGACGATCTGGAAAGCGACGAGATTGAATGGATACAGTCCGATGCAGAGAAGGAACTGGCCGAACTGCTGCAGACGGTGGAACAATTTCAGGAACAGAAAATCGCGCGCAGCAAGCTGCACTGACGTGCCCGTAGCTGTTGACGCCACATCCTGTCAGTATCGGGGAGACTGGCGGTTGCCATCGACGATTGAAATTCCCAGACGCTGCCGTGAACGATATTCCTACAGAAGAAGCAGGGAAACACCGATCCCTCGCGGCCGCCTCCAACAATAAGATTGTCTTACCGACACGATTCAAGGAGACGACATGAAAACCGACAACCCGAATCAGCCAAGCCGCGACAAATCCGGTAATCCGACCGCATCGCGCTCAAGCGAGGATGAAAAAATCATTCATCACGAAACGATCCCTGGCGTGAAACCCCAGTCGGGTGACGACAAGAAGAAAGCGTCTACCAGCACGGCCGATGAAGATTTGAATTGATTGCACACTCCATGCGAAAAGCCGTGTCGTTTCTGGGCGCGGCTTTTTCATTGGTCGTTTCTGTGCCACACGCTCCATCACCTGCCACATGCTAGGATAACGATTCGCAATTTCCGGATAAAACACATGCAATCGCACTACGAAACATACAAAGGCTGGAGTGTCTCCGTTCAAGTATCGGCCCATCTTTCACGCATCGATACCGACCGCGAACTGCCGGACTACATGCCGCGCGTCTATGTGACCGAACATTTTCCTGACGGCTTCAAGGATCGCGAAGTGATCGACGGCCATTCGTACCCAACCACGGAAGCATGCATCGAACACGGTCTGCAGACGGCACGCGAATACATCGATCGCCAAACCGGCGACAAGAAATCGATCAAGCATTGACACACTGATTCTGCACACTGATTTAGATTTCTCCACTGCCCGGCAACTTGCCGGGCAAGTTTTTTCTGCGATGGATCACGCCGCCATCGATACCTCCTTCGGCAGATAACGCGCCGCCCATGCGGCAATCAGTTGGGCCACGTAATCCGCATCCTCTCGCCGCGTCAATAGATGATCGGCATCGTCCAGCGAAATGAAACTCTTCGGATGACGCGCCGCCGCGAATATATGCGATGCGTTGGCGATCTCCACCGTATCGTCTCCCGGCGCATGCATGACCAGCAGCGGTCGCTGCAGATTCGCGATACGCGAACGCAGATCGTTCTGCCGCAATCCATCGACCAGGCTCTTGCGTACGACGAAAGGACGTCCGCCCAGTTGCACTTCCGCCTCTCCTTCCGCTTCCACCTTCTCCAGCCCGGCCGGATCGAACAGGCGCAGCACATGCGCCACGTCATACGGCGCACCGACAGTGACGACAGCGCGCACGGTCGGCAGTTCGCCGGCCGCCATCAGCGACGCTGCGCCGCCGAGGCTGTGACCGATCAGCAGAGATGGCGGCTTGCCGGCAACCTGCATCGCCCGTGCTGCCGCGATCAGATCGCTGACATCAGCTGCGAAGTTCGAATCGCCGAAGACGCCGCCGCTGGCTCCCAAGCCGGCAAAATCGAAACGCAGCACGCCCACGCCGCGCTCGGCAAGCGCCTTCGTCACGCGCGTCGCAGCCAGGCTGTCCTTGCCGCAGGTAAAGCAATGCGCAAAAATCGCCCAGCCGCGCGGCGCGATTTCCGGCTCCGAGAGACGGCCTGAAAGACGGTAGCCTTTGGGGCCGTCGAAATCGAAAACTTGTGGTGGCATTCTTCCTGTCCCTTTTGATTCAACTTGATTCAAACCTGCTTCAACGATGAGGCATCATAGAGAAAAAGCGGCGAGCGAATATTTCACACTGTATCTGCCGCGCTTTTTCACCGATGTGCGGTTTACCTTTACAACATGGCCTTTTCGATGCCGTTACGAGCCTTCACTTTATGAGAATGAAGCAATGTACATAAGACTCAAAACAATCAATAAAACATCAATTCGTCTCATCCGCTCGCCCCACACGTCGCGTTCCTTTCAGAGAAATCCCATATCCATGGGATGCCCATCCACTTGGCAATCCCGCATGCTTCGCGCCATCGTTTTACCTGTCCACCGCCATGGTTCGCGCACCGTTCAGGCAAATCTTCAACCCTTCCGACGCTATTCCCTGGCATGACGCTGGCACTCGTTTCCCACGCTGCTGACGATTCTCACACCTTGCGCATCTGGGTCGGTATCGCTCATCGCGAACCGGATGCCGCATCGACATGGCTGATTGACGGCAAACCCGTACAAGCGGCAACGCTGCGCGCCCTGAGAGCCTGGCGCATTGACGGTTGCAGGCCGTTTCATTCCGGCGTCTTCGAATTGCACGGACTGCAGCCAGCCACCCGATACGAAGTGACGCTGAAGAACGGCAAGGAAACCGTTGTGCGCACCATGCAGACGCTGCCTGCTGCCGTGCCCGCCTTGGACGGCGGTAGTTTCAACCTGCTGTTGCTATCCTGCTTCCATGGCGCACAGGATGCGACCGGCATCGCAGGGCGAGAGCTGGCAACGCTGAAGCCTCGTCCCGACCTCACCATCCTGGCCGGCGATCAGGTCTACCTCGATCTGCCGACGCTGAGCGATTTCCGCGACGAGCCTGCTTGGCTGCAACGTAAATTCCAGCAGGACTATCTGATCAACTGGTTCGGCGCGCCGCAACAGACACCGGCGCCACGTGACATCCCGGCCGGCTTTCCGCAGATCCTGTCGCTGGCGCCAGTCGTCACGCTGCCGGATGATCACGAATACTGGAACAACGCGCCCTTTTCCAGCCCCATCATCCAAAACAGCTGGACCGAAGCCGGGCGCAGAAACTGGAGCGATGCCGCCGAACTTGCGTTCGAGATGTTCCAGAACGGCAGCGCGCAGCCGATGGGCACGCCGCGCCGCATCGATATCGATCCACTGTCCTTCCTCGTGCTCGATACGCGCAGCACGCGCAACCGCGGACAGGGCGACCAGCCCGACAGCAAATCGATGCGTCTGGCCGCCGGCGATCTGCTCGGTGCGCAAGGACGCGACGCATTGCGCGACTGGGCCGATACGCTGATCGCTACTGCAGACGATGCGCAACCGAGATACGGCGTGCTCGTCACCGGCCAATCGCTGTTCGCAGAAGCGGCCGGCGAACTGCGCGGCAATCTTGCCGATTTCGAATTCCCCGATTATCCGGAAGACTATCGTTTCATCATCGAACAGATCGAACGCATTTCGCACGCCGGCCTGCCCGTGTTATGCCTGACTGGCGACGTGCACTGGGGCCGCATTCTGCGCGCCGCCGGCCCGTTCGGCACGGCACCCGTCTTTGAAGTGATTTCTTCGCCGACTTCGCTGGTAGAAAGTGTGGGAGCCGATCAGGTCGCACTGGCTATCGACGGCATTCGTTCATTATTCGGTCAATCGCGTCCATGGCCGCGCCACCACGATGCCAAGCTACCGCCACCGCGCTTCGGCATGACGGTGAGCTATGCGCCCGATATCCTGAACAATGACGCCGGCGAACAGGCTGCGATGCGCGGCAACATGGCGCTGATGCTGCGCTTCTGCCGCATCGGTCCGGCGGTCGATGTCGAGATCGACTATCTGCCGCTACACAAGGACCGCACCGTCAACGTGCGTGAAAAATGGCAGCTCGCCTTTCGTTTGCGACCATCGCAATAAGCCGCTCAAAAACGCATGAAACAAGTCATATGAAACAAGCCGGATAAAACGAACCGCATAAAACAAGCTGCTATAGAACAAACAGCGTAACGACAATATTCACAGGGGGAAAACGATCATGGCCGCCATCAACCGCAATTCGCCCGCCAAGGGTGCCAACCCGCACGTGGAAAAACTGGAACGCCGCTCCGCGAAGGAAAACAATCTTGCCTGGATCGCACGGGCGATGAAAAAGAGCCCGCTGGCAGAAAGCGGCGATAGCGCGCTCGTACTGCTGACCGGCGGCAGCGATCCGCTGTCGTTCCGTCTGCGCCTTGCACAGGCGCATGTGCGTCCCGATCTGTCGACCAGCGCGTGGTCCGCGGCGTATTTCATCCCGTCATTGAAAGCGGATATCGGCGCAAGCGAAACCATCGGCGTGTCACTCGCACCGACCGAATGGTATCCGCCGTTCGGCTACGCATCGACGACCAATGCGATTCAGCACGGCAAGCTGTCACAGCTTGCATCGCCGGAATTCCTGCCGAATCTGGCGCTGCTCTCCTTCCCCGTCGCCGCACAAGACATCCACAAGAGTCTGGCGCGACTCGAAACCGAACGCCTGACGATCGATCTCTCCGCATTGCTGCTGCGCTGGATACAGTACGCCTGGGGCACGGGCATTCCCGCCAACCCGCTCGGCGACGGCGTCGGCATGCCGTCGGCCGCGATGCTGGAAACCGCATTCGCCGCCAACGGCTTCGACCTGACGCCCGGCCTCGAAAGCCGCTCCAGCTGCCCCGAAGCGATTTGGCAGGCGGCACGCTGGTGGCACGAGTATTACGGCAAGAGCGACAAGCGCGTGCTGGGCGCGTTCGTTGCGCCGCATGGATTCGTCAATGAAATGTATTACAAGGAATGACATAGCGCGGCTTCGCCCCTATCATTTCCTGGAGTCGGTCTCCGTTCATCACGACACAGGCAGCGAATACCATGAAAATGCACGCGACATCACGGGATAGCGAATACGCCTCGCAGACGCGCTCTTCGTTCGCTCACGGCGGGACGACAACATTTCCAGAGCAGCGTGTGGCGACAGCGCAGCGCCGGCACAACCTGCTGGCCGACAACAGCCAGCAGGTTGTGCGACAAAAGGCCCTGCAACGTATGGCGGCAGCGCAACACGAGTCGACGGCAGCACCCCCGATGGAGAACCGCACAGGTCTGCCGGACAGTCTGAAATCCGGCATCGAATCCCTGTCGGGGATCTCGATGGATCATGTTCGCGTTCATTACAACTCCGCACAGCCTGCCCAGGTGAACGCTCTCGCCTACGCGCAGGGGTCAGACATTCATCTGGCTCCCGGCCAGGAGAAACACCTTCCTCACGAAGCATGGCACGTCGTGCAGCAAGCCCAGGGGCGCGTACGCCCGACCATGCAGATGAAAGACGGCATTACCGTCAATGACGATACCGGGCTGGAACGAGAAGCCGATGTCATGGGAGAAAAGGCGGCTCAGCTCAAATTCTCTGCAAACATGATTACCAATGATTTGCCGCACGCCACCTTGTCCGTGGGTATGCCGCGACAATATGCGCAAGGCGGCATCGTCCAGCGCCACGTTCTGATCGGCTCGATGATCAAGGGACAGGACAACCCGACACAAATCAATGCGGGACCATGGGCGAACTTCCCCGTGACCCACGTTTTCGATGCCGGCACACACCGCGGCAACATGGAAAACGCGACGAGCGGCGCCACATTCGCCTGGGATGGCACACGCGATCTTCTTGCCGCCAATATCGCAAGAATCAGGAACGCCACCGGTTACGAAGACGATAATCCGAATTTCCAGGTTGTCGTCAACGCCAACACATACAAGACGCCCGGATTCGACAGCATTCCGCAAAGCTATCAATTCGGTCCCATGCACGCATTCGGCAGCGGATGGTCGCTGTCATACAATCTCACGCCATTTGCCCAGACGGCGAATTATTCAGATGATTACGCTGCCGTACTGGATGCCTGGGAAAATCTGCCGCGCGATCCGTCCGTCAACCACCAGCAGCAACAAACGTTGGGGCGAGACAATGCCCGTCACGTCCTCCGCCATCTTTCCAAACAGTACTGGCTCGCCAACAAGAACTTCGTCATCCCGCATCGCGGCCTGCGCAATCTTGCCCTGGAATATATCCACACATCCGGCCTGATCGGGACGATGCAACATCAGGTGGGAGAAACGGATGGCGAAGGACGATTCGTCTCCATCATTCATCTGGACGACGACATGCAAGTGGAAGACGGCGACGTCATCGCCAATATTCTTTCCACCGCCGAACCGCGTACGCAGGATAGGACAGGAAAACGCTCCGGCAGTCCAAGGAAAGGAGTCGTCTTTTCCGCACCGGGATACATCTATCAGCAGGAAGACAATCTGCTCGAATACACGGCCAGCATTCTCAGTCACATCGCCGGTCGCGTGGTCAAAGGCTCCTATCCTTCGGAACCCGGACTTACCGTCACCTACGATTACGGCATCCATGACGACGTCTGGTCCAACTTCCTGCTCAAATCTCCCTGGGGAAACGAGAACGCCAATCTTCATGAACTGCAGTCCTATGGCAACAAGCAGAACAAGGCACGTGTGGAGTCCAAGGAAGGCCGCGCCTTCTCCTATCAGTATGCGGAATACCTCACCCAATACCGGGGAGCACCGCAAAGCACGAAAGTCGCCAACAAAGTGCCCATTCGCAGCTCGAATTATTTTTCGGTTTCGATGAGTGGCGTCGCCCGCGACGAAATCGTCAAGGAACAGCGTGATGTTTCAAACCTGAATGCCCTGCAGGTTCAGGAACTCATTCTCACGTATATCAAGCGAAACAAATACCATCCGGCCGGCGGTTCTTCGAAAGAGGCGAAAAGCTTTCTCGACAAGGTTTTGCCGCGAGTCGCGACATTCGTTCATTCGGTGCTTGGCGAACAGCTGGATGAAGGGGCAAAGCAACAGAAAATCCTGACGACCCTCGAAGGAATCAGTAACGAAGGCTACAAGGAGATGATGCAAGGTGAGCGTACCTACGATATTTCCTCCTCCGAAAACCTGAATTGGCCAAAGAAAATCGTTGCTCGAATCGATCCAACCATCCCTCTGGACAATGCACAAAATCTGCAATTGTGCGCAAATGCCATTGCATTCTGGATCGAAGAAGCAATCAAATTTTTACCCGACCTGGAAGAAGAAATCAGCGATCTCGTTTCCGATTGCGTGGCCGAATATACGGAAACGCATTCTCCCGATAATGAAGAAATTCCCGAGATTCTCGATTTCCTGGTTGCCGAAATTGTCTATGGAGAAAGTTACGTCGAGGCATGGAACGATTTGAGACAAAACCCGAAATACCACGACTACGTCATTGCATTGGGGAAATAGGAAATAGCAACAAATGACATGGTTTGTGCCATGCCGTACATAGCCCTTTTTCGATTCCGCGTATTTTTCGGATAGCGAAGATTGTTTTTCTGACATGCCATCCCTATTTGATTAAAAGGAGGCACGTTGCAAGACAGCCTCCGCTCATGAAGTGCGAAGTCCGAAAAGGAGGCCATCATGTCCACCGTCATGGATACCATTCTTCCCGCCAGAAAGCCCGTCGGCGGCGATCTCGTTGCACAGAAGGCAGAGCCGCTTGTCATCCGCGAAGGCGATTGGCAAGCCTATCTCGCCCGCACCGTCGACATGTATTCCGATACCCATGAACTTGCCGATCTCGAAATCTTGGCCGAATACAAGCGTCAATGCGCGTTCGACTATCTGGGGAAACGCGCCCAGAAACAGGGCGGCATCTGCAGCAAGAAACCCCGCGTCCTGTCGGCGGAAGTCGTTGCACGGTTGGAGGAAAGCAATCGTGCCAAACGTTACGCACGCTACCCATGGATCGAAAAGCTGCTGAAGCTGATGGCGGAAATCGAACGGCTGCAGGAAGAAAACGCCGGCTCGCCCAATGTGTTTTCACTGGTGCAGCCGACGCGCAACTCATGACGGCTTGCAGCTGGGCGCAATCCACTATGTCGGATACGCTACCGTCACAGAAAACATGCACCTGAAAGCGGAGTGCCATCTCCGCAGTGCATAAAAAACTCCCGCAATCGCGGGAGTTCGTTTTTGTTCAAGAAGAACAGCATCATTCACGCCGGCTTCCTTCGGATGGCCTGCCTTGCGGCCCGCGATTCTGCACATGCTGCTGCGACCTTGCATGTTCGATGCGCTGCTGTGGCTGCTGCATCTGACGAAATTGTTGTTGCTCACGCTGTTGCATCTGCTGCTGCGAACGGCGCATCTGTTCCTGCTGCCGTTCGCGCTGAACATTCTGGTCGCGCTGGCGTTGTATCTGCTGATTCTGGCGCATCTGCTGCTCACGCTGATCGCGGTTCCACTGTTCCCGCTGCTGCTGTGCCTGTCGTTCGCGTTGTTCCTGCCCCTGTCGCTGATGTGCGCTGCGTACTTGCTGCTCATGCTGCTGTTGCTGTTGCTGCTGCCATTGCTGTTCGCGTTGCTGGCGCTGCAGCTGATCCCTCTGCTGTTGCTGCGTACGATCGATCTGCCGCTGCGAATTGTCGCGTGCGAAACCGGACTGCGAACCCGTACTGGATAACCGATGCGGATCGCCCGCACGATTATCGGAACGGCCGCTATCGCCGTGGCGCATTTCGTTCCGTGAACGATCATGCACACCGCCCGCATCGCGTGACGAAACAGTCCCGTTGCCCCGGAATTGTCCCGGCCTGTCTGTCGCAGCAATCGGCGGCTTGCCGCGATTGAAAGACGCACGCTGCTCGCGGTTGCCGAACGCTTCGCGTGCATGCTGAAGCTGTGCCTGCGTCGGTGCTATGTGCTTCTGGCGCGCATAGTTTCGCTCGCGTTCACTCGGCCGTACGCCAACGCCGCCACGGCCGCCGTTGTAGCTGACGCGATTGACGGTCACGTTGTTGATCACGGTCTTGTTGTAGACATGCGTGATATGGCGATTGCCGAAGTTGTTGATCGAACGGTTGTAGTAGAAAACGTTGTGCCGCCAATAGCCGCCGTAATAACCGGAGCCGGTATAGCCGTAACCGTAATTGATGCCACCGTAGAAGCCGACCTGCGGCCCCCAGTAGCCCGGAAAGAAAATATAGATACCGTTGCGCCAGGACCAATAGCCCGGTGTCCAGAACAAGCCCACCGAAGGCGGCAGCACCCAGGTACCCGGCACCCAGTAATAATCGCCATCCTCATAAGCCCAGTATCCCGGTTGCCAAATATAGCCGTTGTCCGGAATCGGCGGCTGCACGTAGACCGGCAACGGCGGCGGTGCCGTCGTAATGGAGAGATTGACGTAGGTTTGCGACCATGCCGATGCAGATGTCATCAGGCAGAGTGCGAGGGCAATGCGCATCAAGCGCACACGATAACTGCTCACAATGGCTCCTTTAGGGTCTTGATGCCGACTATTGGATTAATCTTGTTATTTCGAGGTCTCTGCAAGATGGGGAGTTCCTACCCTGTTTTTCTCAATCGAAACAAAGTGTAAAACCTTCAAACGATGCCGTCCGGAAATAATCGAGGCCAATCCGGCATGACTGTGCCAAATTGTCCTGGGGCCATATGCCCTAGGGCTTTATGCCTACTACACTTTGTGCGTTTCACTGCCTAGAATGAGTTTCAGGTTTTCCAACGAGGTGTCACCAAAGGACGCATCATGTTTGGTCTGTCTGCTCTCGATCTTGCGCGAATCCAGTTCGGATTCACGATTTCGTTCCACATCATTTTCCCCGCCATCACGATCGGATTGGCAAGTTATCTGACCGTACTGGAAGCCTGCTGGCTGCGCACGCGCAATCAGGTATATCGCGATCTGTATCACTTCTGGTTACAAATCTTCGCGGTCAACTTCGGCATGGGTGTCGTCTCCGGCATCGTGATGGCTTATCAGTTCGGCACCAACTGGAGTTACTTCTCCGACTTTGCCGGCTCCATCACCGGGCCGTTGCTCGCATATGAAGTGTTGACGGCCTTTTTTCTCGAAGCGGGCTTTCTCGGCGTCATGCTGTTCGGCTGGCATCGCGTCGGCGAAAAACTGCATTTCTTCTCTACCGCCGCCGTGGCCGTCGGCACCTTGATTTCCACCACATGGATTCTTGCGTCGAACAGCTGGATGCAGACGCCGCAAGGCTACAGCATCGTCGACGGCCGTGTCGTGCCGACCGACTGGCTGCAGGTGATTTTCAATCCCTCTTTTCCGTATCGTCTGATGCACATGAGCGTGGCCGCCTTTCTCGCCACAGCACTGTTCGTCGTCGCATCGGGAGCCTGGCATCTGCTGCGCGGCAACGACAATCCAGCCATCCGAAAAATGGTCGTCATGGGATTGCTAATGATCGCCGTCGTCGCGCCGATACAGGCGCTGATCGGCGACCTTCACGGCCTCAACACGCTGAAGCATCAACCTGCCAAGATTGCCGCAATCGAAGGTCACTGGCAGGACGACGGACACCCCGGCACGCCGCTGATTCTGTTCGGCCTGCCCGATATGGAACGTGAAGAAACCCGCTTCGCCGTCGAAATACCGCGGCTGGGCGGCCTGATCCTTGCGCACGAATGGGATGGCGAAATTCCCGGCCTGAAGGACTTCGACAAAGCAGACCGCCCCAATTCGACCATCGTCTTCTGGACCTTCCGCATCATGGTGGGACTGGGCATTTGCATGATCCTGCTTGGCATCGTCGGGATGATCATGCATCGACGCGGCACGCTTTGGAACAATCGACTATTCCTGCGTTGTGCGGTACTGATGGGGCCAACCGGCCTGATCGCGATCCTGGCCGGCTGGTATACGACTGAAATCGGTCGGCAACCATGGACCGTGTACGGCGTGTTGCGCACGGCCGATTCGGTGTCGCGCCACAGCGCAGATCAGCTCGGTCTGACACTGGTGCTGTTCGTCATCGTCTATTTCGCCGTGTTCGGCACCGGCATCGGTTATCTGATGCGCTTGGTGCGCGTCGGCCCGAAACCGAATGAAAGCGACGAACCGGAAGGCGGCGGCCCCGGCCAGCATCAACAGCAGATGCGGCCACTATCCGCCGCTGCAGCGGCCAAACCAGGCGCGCATTCACTTTCGCAGAGGAGCTGAGCGATGGGTATCGATCTTTCTCTTATCTGGGCTGTCATCATCCTGTTCGGCATCATGATGTATGTGGTGATGGACGGCTTCGATCTCGGCCTCGGCATCCTTTATCCGTTCTTCAAGGAGAAGGAAGAACGCGACGCGATGATGAATACCGTGGCGCCGGTATGGGACGGTAACGAGACATGGCTGGTACTCGGCGGCGCTGGCCTGCTGGCCGCATTCCCGGTTGCGTATTCGGTGATCCTGTCGGCTTTCTACCTGCCGATCATCCTGATGCTGCTAAGCCTGATTTTTCGTGGTGTGGCATTCGAATTCCGATTCAAGGCACTGGATCACGAACGGCATTTCTGGGACAAAGCATTCATCGGCGGCTCGATTGCCGCCACGTTCTTCCAAGGCATGATTCTGGGTGCATACATCCAAGGCATTCCGGTGGAAAACAATGTCTTTGCAGGCGGTGCGTTCGACTGGATTTCACCGTTCTCGATCTTTACCGGCTGCGGTTTGCTGGTTGCATTTGCGCTGCTGGGCAGCACTTGGCTGATCTGGCGTACCGAACATGCGTTGCAACGTCGTGCCTACGCGATCACTCGATGGCTGGTATGGGCGTTGCTGGCCGTCATCGCCATCATCAGCATCTGGACGCCGCTGGCCGATGCGCGGATCGCGGAACGCTGGTTCAGCTTCCCGAATATCTTCTGGTTTGCGCCGGTGCCATTGCTGGTCGCCGTCTGTTCCTGGATGCTGCTGCGATCGATCAAAAACGGCGCCGACCTGATGCCGTTTGTGTTGACGCTAATCCTGATCTTCCTCTCCTACAGCGGCCTGGGCATCAGCCTGTTTCCCAACATCGTTCCGCCATCGATCGACATCTGGCAGGCATCGTCGCCGCCGCAAAGCCAGGGCTTTACGATGGTCGGCGCGCTGCTGATCATCCCGATCATTCTCATGTACACGGTGTGGTCCTACTATGTGTTCCGCGGCAAGGTTAAACCGGGGGAGGGATATCACTGATGCGCACGCAATCGAGAATATCCACGCCCTCTTCGCTGTGGAAGAGACTGGGATGGCTGGTGGCGATATGGGCTGCCAGCGTGCTCACGCTCGGTGTGGTTGCGCTGCTGCTTCGGCTGATAATGCATGCGGCCGGGATGACTGTCTGAACATATTGCGCCACAGTGGGCTTGGCAGTGTTTCGACAAACGACATGTTCTTCAATGTCGAGAGTCTGCCGGCACCAGCCGGCCGCAGCAATTCCTTAACTCTGCTATAGTGTGCGGTCTGCTGGCGAATCGCCTTTTTGACCAAAGCCGGGATGACATATCCCGCCTCTTTCATTCGGCACATATCATTGCGTTCCATTTGTGCCGACCGCCTTCGTTGCTTGATTTCATCTCACCGGCGTATTTGATACGCCGCGATGTTTCCGCAGTATCCGCGCCAGTCTGTGCTCGCAAGCCAGACGAGGCTTTTCACATCATCGCTAAGCTGCTTGCCAATCGCCGAAAGCGGCGTGGACCACGAGGCTCGACCGGCATCAGCTACAACTAGCGTACTCAACATTGGAGAACCATGGCCAAAGAAGAAATGCTTGAAATGATCGGACTCGTCGCTGAAGTCCTCCCTGATTCGCGTTTCCGCGTCGACCTGGAAAACGGACATCAACTGATCGCCTACACATCCGGCAAGATGAAGAAAAACCATATCCGCATCCTCGCCGGAGACAAGGTCTCCATCGAACTGTCGCCCTACGATCTCAGCAAAGGTCGCGTCACCTTCCGCCATCTGGAAAAACGTGGTCCAGCCCCGACAACCGGATATCGTCGTCGCTAGACATTTTGTTGACATGCATAACCGGTACGCCAGATATCTTGCGCGTATCGGTTAGCGAGGCAAATCGTGCATAGGTAAGATTGATTTATTTGAGAGATGTCTGGGTACATGCCGTCCATGGTTGCACCGCAATCTTCCACACGTAGATGGCTGGTTGCTATCAAGACTGTCCAAATCAGCGCAGTATAGAAGCGATACTGCCAAATACAAGAATCCGATCTGTCCGAGATCAGTCGAAAAAGAATGAGTACAATCGGATAAGATATCAGGCAAGTCTTTGTAAATCGTTCGCCACGAATTTTTGAACGTTCATTTCACCCATCAGTCACACGAACATTGTCACCTGCGCGCATAGCCCCGACATTCACGGACGCTCGTCGATTTCCTGGGTGGCAATTCCAAAGGAGACTGACATGCTCAACAGCAAGGAACCGATCGCAATGGTCGCCGTCAAGGATATACAGGTCGCGGCGAAATTCTAAGAAACCACACTTGGGCTACAAAAGGAATCAGTAGAAGGCAACGAGGTGATTACCTATCGTTGCGGCAATTCGCGAATCAACGTTTACCGATCACAATATGCCGGCACAAACAAGGCGACGGCATTGGTATGGAATGTCGGCGACGATATCACCAGCATTGCGCGCACGCTAAAGGAAAAGGGCGTCACCTTCGAGCATTACGATCTGCCGGAGCTGACGCGAGAAGGTGACCTTTATGTCGGTGGCGATATGAAGGTTGCCTGGTTCAAGGACCCGGACGGTAACATACTTAGCCTCGTCTCCGGTTAGTCACTCATAGCAGCGCTGTCGCATTGCGGCAGTCTGGATTCGCCTGCATTCCGCAGCTGCCGTTTCGCTTGCGAGCACAACCTCCCGAATCACCTGCAGGGACCAATCAGCCGACTTCCTTTTCTTCGCCCAAAACAAAAAAGCCCGCATAAGCGGGCTTTCGTATTCCTGGCGGAGAGAGGGGGATTCGAACCCCCGATAGGCTATGAACCTATACACGCTTTCCAGGCGTGCGACTTAAACCACTCATCCATCTCTCCTGATTCGGTTCGCCGATGGATTTGGCGAAGCCGTGGATTATAGCAAAAGTTTGGCGAAACGCTAAACCCGTCAGGCAAATACGGTTCCTCCCTGAAAACGGGGAAAAGAACCGGCCCTGCCCTTTAAATCACGCCTTGCGCCAACATCGCATCCGCCACCTTGACGAAGCCGGCGATATTGGCCCCGTTGACGTAATTCACGCGACCCGAAGCATCTGTGCCGTATTCGACGCAGGAACGATGAATGCCTTGCATGATTTCCAACAGGCGGGCATCCACTTCCTCGCGTGTCCACGACAAGCGCATTGCATTCTGCGTCATTTCCAGACCCGAAGTGGCGACGCCGCCCGCGTTGCTGGCTTTGCCCGGCGCATACAACACGCCGGCATGTTCGAAGGCTTCGACGGCCTCGATGGTGGATGGCATGTTTGCACCTTCGGCGACGCAAATCACACCGTTCTTGATCAGCGTTTTCGCATCCTCGCCGTGCAGTTCGTTCTGGGTTGCGCATGGCAGCGCCACGTCCACAGGCACGTGCCAAGGAGTAGCACCTGCGACGAATTTCGCACCGACGCGCTCGGCATACTGGTTCACGCGGCCGTAGAGATGGTTTTTCACTTCCATCAGGATCGACAGCTTCTCCGGCGTGAAACCGTCCTCGTCCACGACCGTGCCGCTCGAATCGGAAACGGTCACGACCTTTGCACCCAGCTGCATCGCTTTTTCAACCGCATATTGGGCAACGTTACCCGAACCGGAAACGGAGACGCGCATGCCCTGCAACGAGCGGCCGGTTTTCTTCAGCATTTCCTCGGCAAAGTAGACCGTGCCGTAACCGGTCGCTTCCGGACGGATCAGGGAGCCGCCAAAGCTCAAGCCTTTTCCGGTGAATACGCAATCGGAACGATTCGACAGCTTTTTCATCATGCCGGCCATGTAGCCGACTTCACGACGACCGACGCCGATATCGCCGGCGGGGATGTCGGTATCCGAGCCGATGTGACGGAACAGTTCGCTGATGAATGCCTGGCAGAAGCGCATGACTTCGCCCGGGCTCTTGCCTTTCGGATCGAAATCGGCGCCGCCCTTGCCGCCGCCCATCGGCAACGTGGTCAGGGAATTCTTGAAGGTTTGTTCGAAGCCCAGGAACTTCAGGATGGACAGATTCACCGACGGGTGAAAACGAATGCCGCCCTTGTACGGGCCGATCGCCGAATTGTGCTGAATGCGGTAGCCGCGATTCACCTGCACGTCGCCATGGTCATCCACCCATGCCACGCGGAACATGATCACGCGTTCCGGCTCGACCAGACGATCGAGCATGCCGTGTTCCGCATACTGCGGATGCTGCTCGATGTAGGACCAGACGCTTCCAATGACTTCGCCGACCGCCTGCAGAAATTCCGGTTGTCCCGGGTTACGTGCGGCAACGGCATCCAGAAATTGTTGTGGCTGCTGGTATTTCATTATTGACCTTCCTTGCTCCTGATAGATGTAGCGAAACGCAGCTCGCCAAAGACATTATCGTTTTAAAAGTGAAAAAGGCCTCCCCAATTGGAGGCCTTTCATGACGAAGAGAGAAACTCGAGCGACAGTCTGTGAATCTGCACACGCCTTCCGGCGACTAAATTTCCATCTCTCCTGATCCAATTCGCCAATGCATGCGGCGAAAGCGGGAATTATAACGAAAATTTAACGACCGCCAAACCGGCTTCTACGAAACATCGTTCCCAATAAAAAAGCCGCCGTTCGATACGGCGGCTCTTTCCAAAGCAGACATTCACAAGAGTTTCATTGCATCTGCTCCATTACGCTTGTTTTATTGGGCCTGTTTCAGCTGCTCCAGAATCGCCGGATTCTCCAGCGTGGAAATATCCTGCGTGATTTCCTCATCCTTCGCAATCACGCGCAACAGCCGGCGCATGATCTTGCCGGAACGGGTCTTCGGCAGGTTGTCGCCGAAGCGAATTTCACGCGGGCGAGCGATCGGACTGATCTCCTTGGCAACCCAGTCGCGCAATTCCTTGGCGATGGCCTTGGCGTCGTCGCCTTCCGGGCGGGTGCGCTTCAGGACGACGAAGGCGCAGATCGATTCACCGGTGGTGTCGTCCGGTTTGCCGACGACAGCCGCCTCGGCCACGATCGGATTGGCGACCAGCGCGGATTCGATTTCGGCGGTGCCGAGACGGTGGCCGGAGATATTCAGCACGTCGTCGATACGGCCGGTGATCGTGAAGTAGCCGGTTTCTTCGTTACGGATCGCACCATCGCCGGCCAGATACGTAGTGCCGCCCAGTTCCTGCGGGAAGTAGCTCTTCGTGAAGCGCTCCGGATCGTTCCAGATATTGCGGATCATCGACGGCCATGGCTTCTTGATGACCAGCAGACCGCCCTTGCCGTTCGGCAGATCGTGGCCGGCATCATCGACGACGGCTGCGGCAATGCCCGGCAGCGGCAGCGTGCAGGAACCCGGCACCATCGGCGTCGCGCCCGGCAGCGGCGTGATGACGTGGCCGCCGGTTTCGGTCTGCCAGAACGTATCGGCGATGGGGCAGCGCTCGCCGCCGACGTTCTTGTAGTACCACATCCAGGCTTCCGGATTGATCGGTTCGCCGACCGAGCCGAGCAGGCGCAGGCTGGACAGATCGTAATTGCGCGGATGTGCCTTCGGATCGGCTTCGGATGCCTTGATCAGCGAGCGGATCGCGGTCGGCGCGGTATAGAAGATGCTGATCTTGTGGCGCTGCACCATGTCCCAGAAACGGCCGGCGTTCGGATACGTCGGCACGCCTTCGAACACGATCTGCGTCGCACCGCAGGCGAGCGGGCCATAGGTGACGTAGGTGTGGCCGGTGATCCAGCCGATATCGGCGGTGCACCAGTAGATGTCTTCGGGCTTGATGTCGAACGACCATTTCATCGTGAGCATCGACCACAGCAGATAGCCGCCGGACGAATGCTGCACGCCCTTCGGCTTGCCGGTGGAACCGGACGTGTAGAGGATGAACAGCGGGTGCTCTGCACCGACCGGCACCGGCTCGCATTCCGCCGATTGCTTCTCCACCAGGTCATGCAGCCACAGATCACGGCCTTCGACGAATTTGATTTCCGCGCCCGTACGCTGATAGATGACGACCTTGCGGATCGTGTCACAGCCGCCCATGTCGAGCGCTTCGTCGACGATGGCTTTCAGCGGCAACTGGCGGCCGCCACGCACCTGATAGTCGGCCGTCAACACGGCGACAGCGCCGGCATCGATGATGCGCTCCTGCAGCGACTTGGCGGAGAATCCGCCGAACACGACCGAGTGCGTGGCGCCAATGCGCGCGCAAGCCAGCATCGCGGAAATGCCTTCGATGGACATCGGCATGTAGATGACGACGCGATCGCCCTTCTGCACGCCGAGCGATTTCAAGCCGTTGGCGAACTTGCCGACGCGTTCGTACAGTTCACGATAGGTGACGCTGCTGACCTTGGCGTCGTCGGATTCGAAAATCAGCGCAGTCTTGTCGGCGTTGCCGTTGGTCAGATGGCGATCCAGGCAGTTGGCTGCGACGTTCAGTTCGCCATCCTCGAACCATTTGTAGAACGGCGCGTTGGAAGCATCGAGCCGCTTGGTGAACGGCTTGGTCCATTGAATATTCTGTTGTGCGAGGCGCGCCCAGAAGCCTTCGTAGTCTTCTTCTGCTTCTGCGCACATTGCGCGATAGGCATCCATGCCGCTGATGGCCGCGTTGGCAACGAAATCGGCAGGCGGATCGAAAACGCGCTGCTCCTGCTTGAAACTCTCGATGTCGGACATGTTCTCCTCCGGTTCCTTATCCTTTGGCGGCCACAATAAACTTTTCCGCTTACTGAAGCCTTACATAAAACTTACTGAAAAAACTTACTGCGCAACTTACTGCAAATCCTTGCCGCAAGTGCTGCAAAAAATTCATTGAAAACCGCCGCTCGGCGCGTTTCCGAACCGCCGCGAAAGCGCGGATGCGCGTGTAAAATGCGGCATTCCGTTTGTTCGCCATTGCCTTTGCGCACCTCATGAAATCTTCTGCAAATCACGAAAAATCCGCCGCTTCCTTACGTATCCATCCGCTGGCCGGCTTCATCTTTGCGACGCGCTGGCTGCAACTGCCATTGTATCTCGGGCTGATTCTTGCACAATGCGTCTACGTTTATCACTTCTGGGTAGAGCTGACCGTCCTGATCGGCGCAGTGCTCGGCAGCCCCGATGCCCTGAAGCACATTCTTGACGTTGTCACCATTCCCGGTGCCGCACGGCCCGAAGCATTGACCGAGACAACGATCATGCTGGTAGTACTGGGCCTGATCGACGTGGTGATGATTTCCAACCTGCTGATCATGGTGATTGTCGGCGGCTACGAAACCTTCGTGTCGCGTATGAACCTGGAAAACCATCCCGATCAGCCGGAATGGCTGTCGCACGTGAATGCATCCGTACTGAAAGTGAAACTGGCAACGGCAATCATCGGCATTTCGTCCATCCATCTGCTGAAGAGCTTCATCAATGCCCAAGCCTACGATGCCAAGACGCTGATCGCGCAGACCGCGATCCACGTCGTTTTCTTGTTATCCGCAATGGCGATCGCCTATGCCGATCGCATCATGGCCGATACACATGCCATGAACAACGCGCATTAATCCATTCGCCGGCCCGCCATCCCTCATCCATCTCTAGCCGAAACCGCCATGACTACCATCCAGAAAGACGACCTGATCGAATCCGTTGCCGCCGCGCTGCAATACATCAGCTACTACCATCCGCAGGATTACATCCAGCACTTGGCGCGCGCTTATGAGTCGGAGCAAAGCCCGGCGGCGAAGGATGCCATTGCGCAGATCCTGACGAACTCGCGCATGTGCGCCGAAGGCCGCCGCCCGATCTGCCAGGACACCGGCATCGTCAACGTCTTCCTGAAGATCGGCATGGACGTGAAGTTCGCCGGTTTCGGCAGTAACGAATCGATCACCGACGTCGTCAACGAAGGCGTGCGCCGCGCTTATCTGCATCCGGACAACACGCTGCGTGCATCGGTCGTCGCCGATCCGCAGTTCGAGCGCAAGAACACGAGGGACAACACGCCGGCCGTCGTGCACATGGAACTGGTGCCTGGAAACACGGTGGACGTGCAGGTCGCAGCCAAGGGTGGCGGCTCGGAAAACAAATCGAAATTCACGATGCTCAATCCGTCCGACTCGCTGGTCGACTGGGTGCTCAACACCGTGCCGCAGATGGGCGCCGGCTGGTGTCCACCGGGCATGCTGGGCATCGGTATCGGCGGCACGGCCGAGCGCGCAATGCTGATGGCCAAGCAGTCGTTGATGGAAGACATCGACATGGTTGAGTTGCGCAAGCGCGGCCCGCAGAACAAGACCGAAGAACTGCGCATCGAACTGTGCGACAAGATCAATGCGCTCGGCATCGGCGCACAAGGCCTCGGCGGCCTGACCACGGTATTGGACGTAAAGATCATGATGCATCCGACGCACGCCGCGTCGAAACCGGTCGCAATGATCCCGAACTGCGCAGCGACGCGCCATGCGCATTTCGTGCTGGACGGCTCCGGCCCGGTCTACCTGGACCCGCCTTCGCTGTCGGACTGGCCGGATGTGAACTGGATGCCGAATACCGAGAAATCGAAACGCGTGAATCTCGATACGCTGACGAAGGAAGAAGTCGCTTCGTGGAAGCCGGGCCAGACGCTGCTGCTGAACGGCAAGATGCTGACCGGCCGCGACGCCGCACACAAGCGCATCCAGGACATGCTGGCGAAAGGCGAGCAACTGCCGGTCGATTTCACCAACCGCGTGATCTACTACGTCGGACCGGTCGATCCGGTGCGCGACGAAGTGGTCGGCCCGGCCGGCCCGACGACGGCCACGCGCATGGACAAGTTCACCGAGATGATGCTGTCGCAGACCGGCCTGATCTCGATGATCGGCAAGGCCGAGCGCGGTCCGGTGGCAATCGAGGCGATCAAGAAACATCAGTCCGCCTATCTGATGGCAGTCGGCGGCGCGGCGTATCTGGTCTCGAAGGCGATCAAGAATGCGAAAGTGCTGGGCTTTGCCGATCTCGGCATGGAAGCGATCTACGAATTCGAGGTCAAGGACATGCCGGTGACAGTCGCCGTCGATGCGACCGGCACCTCGGTCCACACGACCGGACCGAAGGAATGGAAGGAAAAGATCGAGAAGATCCGTCTGAACGAGATTCCGGTTTCGGCCAACTGATTTCCCGACGATTCCATCGACTGTCCGCCATTCATATAACGTGAGTTTTTCTCCCTACCCTGATCAGGAAGCGGCCGAGGCGCCGATCGGCTTGTTCGATTCCGGCGTCGGCGCGCTTTCCGTGCTGCGCCACGTGCAGGCGCGCCTACCGTCCGAGCATCTGCTGTGTTTCTGCGATTCCGGTCATGCGCCATACGGCGGCAAAAGCGATACGCAAATCATCGCGCGTACGCTGGCGATCGCCGATTTCCTGCTGGAGAAGAAGGTCAAGGCGATCGTCGTCGCCTGCAATACCGCGACGGCTGCCGCCATCGAAGCATTGCGCGCACGCCATCCGGACCTCATCGTCGTCGGCGTCGAACCCGGCCTGAAGCCGGCGGCCGTTTTCAGCAAGAGCGGTATCGGCGGCGTGCTGGCGACCGCAAGTACGCTGGCGAGCAGCCGCTTCATCGCACTGCGCGACCAGATCACCGCATCAACTGGCGTGCGCTTCCTGATGCAAGCCTGCGTCGGCCTGGTCGAACAGATCGAAAAAGGCGAACTGGATTCGCCGGAAACGGTCGCCATGCTGGAGCGCTACGTCACGCCCATCCTGCGCGGCGGCGCGGACACGATCGCGCTAGGCTGCACGCACTACCCTTTCGTACAGCCGGCCATCGAAGCCATCGCGCAGCGCGAAGGCGCCGACCCGATCACCATCATCGATACCGGCGAAGCCGTTTCGCGCCAGCTGGAACGCCTGCTGCAGCAACGCGGCCTGCAGCGCTTCGAAACCCGGCCCGGTTCGCTGCAGGCGTTCACGACCAGCAGCCAGGCGCAGCTGGAACACGCGTTTTCGGCCCTGTTGCAGCAGACCCCGCCAATCACCGCCGTCGCGCCTTGAAACCGCCGCCGGCAGCGGTCCGCAAGGTAAATTTATTTGGTTTGCCAGCCGCAGGGGAAGTTTGTATAATGGCGAGCTTCGCTGCATCTGTAGCGGAAATTGCAAGTTGTATCGCAATGGTGGCCGTAGCTCAGTTGGTAGAGTCCAGGATTGTGATTCCTGTCGTCGTGGGTTCGAGTCCCATCGGCCACCCCACCTCCCCCATCTTTTTCCCTGACCAGTCTTTTCCGTTTCACGGAAAGAACTGATTTCCCTTGCCTTTACCCATACTGCGCATCTGCAGCCATGACTGCGCCGGTACGGCCTGTCGATGACTTTTTCGGCAATCAATGTCGCGGATTTTGTCGTCCGGGCCGGCATTCGCTCGGGAAAATGTCCACCAACCGGTCTCTGAAATGCCGGTCTCAGTTCGGTATCGCACCGACCCTTCAACCGGATTCATTCCATAAATGAGATGCGCTGAAGACACAAGAATCCCTCGGAAGATTGTGCGACGCGCCGCAATCCTTTACCCTGCGAATGATGCCGATCCGAGACGGACAATGAAGAACCCTCCATCGAACGACAATTTCAACGACGAAGAACGGTTCCGCACACTGGTTTCCGCCATCAGCGACTACGCAATCTACATGCTGGATCCGTCCGGCCATGTCGTCAGCTGGAATGCCGGTGCACAGCGGTTCAAGGGCTATGAAGCGCACGAGATCATCGGCCAGCATTTCTCGCGCTTTTACACGCCGGAAGATCTCGCCAACGGCCTGCCGGAAAGAGCATTGCGCATCGCTCTCCAGGAAGGCAAATATGAATCGGAAGGCTGGCGCAGACGCAAGGATGGCACCTGTTTCTGGGCCAGTGTCGTCATGCATCCTGTATTCCGCGATGGAGCGCTGATCGGCTTCGCCAAGATCACACGCGACATCACCGAACGCGCCGCCACTGCCGAAGCGTTGCGCCGCAGCGAACAGCAGTTCAGCCTGCTGGTGCAGGGTGTCACCGATTACGCAATCTATATGCTGGATGAATCCGGGATCATCACGAACTGGAATTCCGGCGCACAGCACATCAAGGGCTATACGGCCGAAGAAGTGATCGGCACGCACTTTTCGCGCTTTTATACGCCGGAAGAACGGGAAGCAGGCCTGCCGGACAACGCATTGAAGATTGCTAGGGAAAAAGGACGTTACGAACAGGAAGGCTGGCGCGTACGCAAAGATGGCTCACGCTTCTGTGCGCATGTCGTCATCGATGCCATCCATGACGAAAATGGCGTACTAGTCGGCTTTGCGAAAGTCACGCGCGACATCACCGAACAACGCGCAGCCAGCGATGCCTTGCACAAGGCAAACGCTGCCCTGTTCCAGTCTCAGAAAATGGAAGCACTGGGCAAGCTGACCGGCGGTATCGCCCATGATTTCAACAACCTGCTCGGCGTGATTTCAAGCGGCATCGATATGCTGCAACTGCAAGCACGCGGCGACAGCCGCACGCTGGACAGCATGCGCCGTGCCGTCGAACGCGGCGCCGAACTGACGCAGCACCTACTAGCGTTTGCCCGCCAGCAACCATTGCAGTCGAAGAAGTGCGATCTGAACGAACTGATTGCCGGATTCGAGTCGGTATTGCGCCGTGCCGGTAATTCGTCCATCCATTTCGAAATCCGCTTGCAACAAGATTTGCCACCATCGTTGATCGATGCCACGCGCTTCCAGACCACATTGCTGAATCTCGTCATCAATGCACGCGATGCCATGCCGAAAGGAGGCAATCTGACAATTGCCACCTATGGCGTGCAACTGGACGAACAGGAAATCGGCATGCTGCCCGCCGGTCGTTACACGAAGATAACGATCGACGATACCGGTTGCGGCATGACGCCCGACGTCATGGCTCGCGTCTTCGAGCCTTTCTTCACGACGAAGGAGATCGGCAAGGGCACAGGCCTCGGATTGAGCCAGGTCTATGGCTTCATCGCGCAGTCTGGCGGCGATATCGTCGTTTCCAGCACTCCGGGGCAAGGGACGCAGTTCTCGATGTATTTGCCGGCGGTCGACGGCGAAGCCATTGCACACGACAAACGCGAAGAATTGCTGGAAACCGTGCTGATCGTCGAGGATGACGCCGACCTGCTGGAAGTCGCCGCCGAGTTGTTCCGCGCGATCGGTTACGTGGTCTATACCGCCGGCAGTGCGAAAGATGCGCTGGATATACTGGAACGCAACAGCGACATCGACATTCTTTTCAGCGACGTGATGATGCCCAACGGCATGAGCGGTATCGAGCTGGCACGGCTGGTGCGCAAACGCTATCCGCACATGAAAACCATTCTGGCATCCGGCTATGCATTACCGGCACTGAAATCCGAGCACGCGGATCTGGACGGCTTCCTGTTCATCAACAAGCCCTATCAGCTGTCGGACGTCGCAAAGAAATTGCGGCAAGCTGCCTGATTCTTTGCACACGCAGCATCAATCACCTTTCAAGGAGAACGCATGAACCGCAAGAGTCGCATCGCCATCCTGTTCGCCGCTTCCACCGTCATCTGCATGCAGGCTGCACATGCGCAATACGCCGGGCCGGGCAGCCAGCCCGCACATGCCACGGTAGCCGACGTGCTGAAGCATCCTGTCGACGACCAACCGGTCGTGCTGCGCGGCTTCCTGACGAAACAGGTGGGCAAGGAGAAATATCTGTTCTCCGACGGCACCGGCGAAATCCGCGTGGATATCGACAACAAGCGCATGGCGGGCCAACGCATCGACGAAAAGACCAAGATCGAACTGCACGGCGAAGTGGAAAAGGATTTCATGGAAAGCCCGGAAATCGACGTCGACAGCCTGGTTATTATCAAATAAGGCTTCCACTTCGGAATTGGAATCTGCCGCTCTTTCGGAGCGGCTTTTTATTTTCCATGACGTGGTTGCCGCAGTTTCGTCATTGCAGCTGAACTATCGCGGCTCGTATGCCACGATTCGTTGCCGAAGTTTGCCCACCTTCTCTCCGCAGGCTGGCGTGGCATTATCCTAGTCACCTATCGATTCCACTTTTCTCCCATGACCACTTCGCTGCTCGATACCAAGACGCTGGAACACGTGCTCGACGAATTCGCCGAGGCCCGCAACTGGCGGCAATTCCATTCGCCGAAGAATCTCGCCATGGCACTCACCGGCGAGGTCGGTGAACTGGTGGAAATCTTCCAGTGGCGTACCGAGGAAGAATCTTGGCACGTCGCACAGGATGCAGCTACCGCGGAGCATGTGCGGCAGGAACTGGCCGACGTTGCGCTCTATCTGGTACGACTGGCTTCGGTGCTTGGCGTGGACCTGGATGCCGCCATCGCCGACAAGCTGGTGCTGAATGCGCGCAAGTATCCGCCGATATCCGATAAGGATTGATCGCGTCTCCAGTTTTCTTCCGGTCTTACTGTCAGCCATGGGGGCGGTATCTGCCCCTTCTTCCGGCTTCTTCGCGGTTTTTATTGGCACGGGTCAAGAATCGGCGATTTAGCTTTTGACCTTCGCTCGCTTTCTTCCTATCCTTTGCGGTTTTCATCCTGCAGTTTCCCGGCCGCTTCGGCCGCGCTGCATCGTCGTCCCGCAAGGAGCACCATGTCTTTCACATCCGAAATCTGGCAGAAAAACGCCGCCCTGTACGAAACCATCCGCACCATGCCGTTCAACTCGGAACTCGCCGCCGGCACGCTGGACGAGGAACGCTTCCGTCACTATATGATCCAGGATGCGCTGTACCTGATCGCATTCGGCCGCTGCCTGTCGATCGCCGCCGCCAAGGCGGAAACGCCGGACGAGATCGTGCAGTTCGCCACCGGCGCGCAGTCGGCCGTCGTCGTCGAACGCAGCCTGCACAAGAATTTCATGGAGCAGTTCAACGTCACGCCGGACATTTTCGCTTCCACGCCGCTGTCGCCTGCCGCACATCACTACACCAGCTATCTGCTGTCGACCGCCTGGAGCGCGCCGTATCCAGTGGTGCTGGCCAGCCTGCTGCCGTGCTTCTGGATCTATGCGGAAATCGGCCGCGACATCGTCGGCCGCGCCGCACCGAACAACCGTTACCAGTCGTGGATCGATACCTATGCAGGCGAGGAATTCCATGCCGCCGTGCGTGCCGTGATCGCAACCATCGATCGCGTCGCCGCATCCGCCAGCGAGGAAACGCGCAACGAGATGCACAAGGCCTATACGCGTGCTGCGCAACTGGAATGGATGTTCTGGGATTCGGCCTACCGTCTCGAACAGTGGCCGGTCTGATGCACTGACAAGCGACGCAAAATCGACGTAAATCGGCGCAAGCATCACGCGAACGTCAAAAAGCCCGGCATCGCGACAGCGAGCCGGGCTTTTTGTCCACTGTGACAAGGCGTGCTAATTCACTATGATCGCGCTATGCTCATCCCAGCAGACGGATCAATTTTGCATCCTTCCATCAATCACAAAACGGAGGCAACACATGGACGAAGAAGCATTCAACACCAGCATGCGCAAATTCCTGAAGATGGTCGGCGTCAGCTCGCAGCGGGAAATCGAAACCGCGGTCGAGAAAGCGATCGCCGACGGGCGCATTGCCGGCGGCGAGTCGTTTCCTGCCAAAGTCACGCTGGAGATAGAAGGCGTGCAGCTGAAGGTCGATTTCAACGGTGAAATTCGCTTGAAATAAACCGTCTGGAATAAACGCCTGCAACAGGCGAACACCAGTAAATGGACAATCTCTTTGTCATGCAAGCCCGGCTGCAATATTGGCCGGGCTTTTCGTTTCTTCCCCTGAACTTCCTATGTTTCTACCATTTGTACGGCGCTGCCGCGATTGTCACCAGCATGCTGATCTGCGGCTGCTGGCTGAATTGCTCCGGACTGGCTTCGGCCGCCACCAATAACGGATTCATTGCAATGGCCAGCGCACCGATGGCAGCCAGCGTTCCCAGGAGATATTGGAGTTTCATGAGATTTCTCTATTCGGTAAGGATGACGTGACAGATGTTCAGATCGACGGCGCGGCCGTTTCGACCGGCGCGATCTGCGGACCGAAAGGCAGGACGTTGCCGCGATTTGCCGCCGCATGATCGGCGCCGTCGCTGGCGAGCGGCAGCAACATGCTCTCCAGCCACGGATTGCGCGAGGCACGGCGCAGCGCATTTTCCTGTTCCAGTTCCGATACGAATTGCATCGTGAACACACGCGGCTCGTTCCTGTCGTAGGCACTGCCGCCGAAACGGCGCGCCAGTTCCAGATAACGAATTGCACGAGCACGCTTGCGGCTCAGCGCCCGTTCCAGACGCTGGTCCGCATGAATAATCTGATTGCTGGCATCGCTGCGGGAATCTGCGGCCGAACGTTCGGCCATCGCTGCCTGCTTCGCTGAAGCGTCCTGATGTGTTGTTTGAGTAATGGACATGTTCACCTCTGATCTGGCTATATGACGACAACCGGTGGTACTACTCAGAGTGCCTCGACCTGATGTGCAGAACGGGCTTGAAATGCATACATGACAGCCATGACTGACATGAAAACGGCAGCAGTTGAAGCGCGCGTATCCGACGTGCATGGATGGTAACGGTGTAGCCAATTTGTCCATATAGGACGCCGGCGCGACTTCTTGTAGGAAAAGATGAAGTCCGGCAAATCGCCACTGAAGTTGCACAACAATCGTGCAGAATCGCGCGCCGGAAAGCTCGATGTCGCATTTTGCGGTAGGCTTGTTGCCACTCGCCAACCAGAGGAACCTCATGCCAGCCGCTCCCGCCGCGCCAGCCATTCCGACCATTCCCCGCCTTGCCATTCCCGCCCTGTCGCTGGCCGCCTTCGGCAGCGCAATTTCGTTGCGCGTGACCGATCCGCTCCTGCCGCGGCTGTCGCAGGAATTCGGTGTCTCGATCGGCGAAGTGGCGTATGTAATCACGGCCTTCGCAATCGCCTATGGCGTATCACAGCTGTTCTTCGGCCCGGTCGGCGATCGCTTCGGCAAGTATTTCGTCGTCGCCTGCGCCAGCCTCGGCTGCGCATTTACGGCGCTGCTTTGCGCCTTGGCTCCGAACTATCCGCTGCTGATCGCCGCACGCCTGATGGCCGGTGCGACCGCTGCCGCGATCATTCCGCTGTCGATGGCGTGGATCGGCGACGTGGTGCCGTACGAAGATCGCCAGCCGGTGCTGGCGCAATTCCTGATCGGCCAGATCGTCGGCATCTCGGCCGGCGTGCTGCTGGGCGGACTGGCCGCCGATCACTTCGGCTGGCAATTGCCGTTCTATTGCATCGCCTCCTATTTCGTCGTCGTCACCGCCACCTTGTTCGCGTTGAATCGCCGCCTGCCCGCGCACGCAAAACAGACCCGCCATGCGGAAGGTGCGGCCTTGCGGCGCATGGTGTCCGAATTCGGGCAGGTATTGTCACGTCCGTGGGCGCGCATCGTATTGATGACGGTGTTTCTCGAAGGTGGCTGTCTGTACGGCGCGTTCGCCTTCATCGCACTGCATCTGCATTACGTGCACGGGATGACGCTGACCAATGCCGCCGCGCTGGTCATGCTGTTCGGCCTCGGCGGCCTGCTGTATGCGCTGACGTCGCGCCGGCTCGTCCGGGGCCTTGGCGAAAAAAGGCTGGCGCTGTGGGGCGGCATCGTGGTGATGCTCTCGCTGCTGTCGATTGCGCTGTCGCCCCACTGGTGGTGGGCGATTCCAGGTTGCGCATTCTGCGGTCTCGGTTTTTACATGATGCACAACACACTGCAGATCAATGCCACTCAGATGGCGCCGGAACGACGCGGCGCGGCGGTATCCGCCTTTGCATCCAGTTTCTATCTCGGCCAGTCGATCGGCGTCGGCATTGCGGGCATGGCGGCGGAACGCTTCGGCACCACGCCGGTAATCGCCATCGGTGCCATCGGCGTGCTGCTGATCGCCATCAATTTCAGCCGGCTGAAGGACGCGTCCTGACCGTCCGCGCAGGTCAACCGCTTGCCTGGCGTACGGTTGGCGCTATACTGAATTTACGTCCATGCAAACCGAGGAGGCGTTATGTATCGCAAGATTCTGGTTGCTTACAACGGTACGCCCGAAAGCCGCTCCGCGTTGGAAGAATGCGTCAGGCTGTCGCCCGGCCCTGCTACCGATGTCCATCTGCTGGTTGTCGTCAATCCGCCGCAATCGGTCATCATCGGCGAGTATGCGATGGTTTCCATGGTCGGTGTCGATGAGGAAATCGCCACCGAGAAAAAGAAAATGGAAGACGAACTGCAGAACGGCCTCGATTTTCTGCGGCAGGCCGGCCTGAACGTGCAAACGCATCTGGAAGTCGGTGAACCCGTGCCGGCGATCGCCGGACTGGTCGACAAGCTGGGTATCGATCTCGTCATCGTCGGCCATTCCCGTCTGCAGTCGCTGGCCATGCGCTGGTGGCGTGGCTCCACCGATACGCTGCTGGTGGAAAAGATCCGCTGCAGCCTGCTGGTGGCTCACGATCCGGCGCGGCAATAACGCGTGCGGTACCAACGCGCGGCGGCATTTCCCCCGCACTCCGCCTTGAACGGGCGCAGCGCGGCAAGCCCGCCGTGACAGCTCCGCTGTTACAGTCTTTTACCCATTCCAGGTTGAGAAACCCGCGTGTTTGACGTTAAATGAAGCATCCATTGCGAGGTTTCCGTCATGCCAATCATCTCCCGTACATTCGCTGCGCTGGCCGTCTGTGGCGCGCTGACCGCTGCCGCACCGGCAATGGCCGGCGGCGTCAACTGGTCGGTGGATATCGGCGTCGGCGGTTATCCGGCCTACCCGGCTTACTATCCGCCCGCACCGGTCTACTACCCGCCGCCGGTCGTCAACAACAATTATTCGAATTACTACGCGCCGCCGATCATCTACGGCGCCACGCCTGTCTATACGGCACCGCCGCCCGTCGTTGTCTACGGACGCAGCTACTATCGCTGGCGTTCGCCGCCTCCGCGCTATTACGGACATGGGCCGCATCATCACCATGGCGGCGGCCGCGGTCACGGACATCGCTGATACCACTCCCTAACCGCTTCATAGCCGCTTCGTTAATCGGGCTGCAAAAACAAAATGGCTGATCTTTCGATCAGCCATTTTTATTGGATCTGAGGTAACAAATCGCATCGCCACGCGCGATCAACGATGCCAGTGTCCTCCTCGGCCACCGCCCCAATATCCCCGTCCGTAATAACGCGGATAGTAGCGTGGACCGTAGTAGCCGCGATTCGAATAGCTGAGACCGAAATTTACCGTCGGAGCAACATAGACCGGCGTGGCATAGGTCGTCTGACCATAGTAGCCATCATCATAGGGAACGACGGCACAGCCGCCGAGCATTGCGGCTGCACACAGCGGCAGCATCAGATGCTTGAACTTCCCTCGTAAGTTCGGGGTATTCATCTTTCAACCTTTCTTCATGCATCCTTATCGCGATCTCATTCGCGTCCGAATGCCGAAACAATGCGCGGCAGCCTCTGGCTTTCCGCGCATGCAATCAATAACGGTAGTAGCCGCGTCCGTGACGCACATACTCGACGCGACGCGCGTCGTGGTAATAACGGTCGCGATAACCGGGGCGTGCATAGACCGGCGCCGGTCGTGCATAAACGGGGGCTTGATAACGCGCACCGTAGTAGCGGCGATTGTCATGGCGATCATGATCGGAAACGCTGGCACCGACGACCGCGCCCAGCACGCCACCGATCACGGCGCCGTTCTGTCCACCGACCGCATTACCAACCACCACACCGGCAACCGCGCCGAGCGCCGTGTTGACGCCGCGGCTGTCTGCCAATGCATTGGTGGAAACTGCAGCTGCTGCCAGCAGGGCGACGCCTATCCATTTTTTGTTCAACATGATCGACTCCTCTCGCCTCTGCAACGAACCGGATCGGTTCATCAATCGCATCGGCATGGAATCACTATATAGACGCCACCTTTAAAATCCATGAGGGAAATAGACTTTTACAATTGTAAAGATGCATGAAGAACAGCCTTATCTAATCGACATGACTGTCTCATTGCCTCGTCGTCATGCAATGACATAACAACACAGTACAAAGCACACGGTATAAATTCCTTCGTACATCTTCCAGAAAACAAAAAAGCCGCAAGATGTTGCGGCTTTTTTGCTTGCGATTCGATTCGATCAGAGATTGGCTTCGGAAACGATGCGCCACTGGGCACCTTCCCTCACCCAGTACTGACGCTTGTGCGTGACGTGCCGGCCCTTGCCGATCACGGCATCCTGCGTAAAGGAAGCGACGATCATTTCCTTCTGGTCCTTCGGCTCGGGATAGCGGAACAGAGTGACGTCACGCAGTTCCACCTTGATGCGGCGCGCACCAAAGTTGGCCTGCTTCAGCTTTTCCATCCAGTCGTTCAGATTCTGCCCGCGCATCGCCTTGAAGTTGCGCGAGTAGTGGCGGCGCAGACGCTCGGGGTCCGTGCTTTCCAGGTCTTCGCGCCAAGATTCCAGCATCTTGTTGGCGCTTTGGCGATCGGCTTCCCATTTTTCGCGCGTGACGAATTTCACGTCGTCACTGATGATGACCGGCGTCGTGCCGATCTGCACCGTCTCCGACAATTCGGTCAGATCCGGATTCGGCAATACCACGCAACCATCGGAAGACAATGGCGGACGACTGTAGCTGTCCGGCGGCGTACCATGCAGCCAAATGCCGGAACCGCCGCGGCCATTGGCCTTGTCCCACTCGTTCGGATAATTGATCGGCAGTGCGCCCGGTCCGTAGAACGCCGGCAGGCGCGCCCCCGGCAGACGCGAGGTGATGTAGTAGACGCCGAGCGGCGTCTTCTGATCGCCTTCCTTGAACTTGTTCACGCCGAGCTTGCCCTGGCTGACGTAATAATCGCTGGCCAGCTTGAACTGTCCGTTGCTTCCGCCAACGCGCTCATAGACGTACATGCGGGAACGCTTGGCATCGACCAGCAGCACATTCTTCTGGTCGTCGCGCATCTGCAGGATGGGGCGTGGGATCAGGTTAGGGTCCGGCCGTTCACGCAACGATTTCAGGCGAACGATCGCTTCGGCGCGCAAATTGGCCAGCTGGTCGGCAGGCGCATCGGGCGCAGCACCGAAAGTCTTGATCGGTTGAGTATGCAACAGCAGCAGATCACCGCGCACCAACTGGCCGAGGCGAAAGTTCGGATAAGCGGCGACCAGCGCATCGACCTTGGCCTGCGCATCGCGCAGACGGTTCTCCGACAACGCCTTGTAGACGTCGATCAGCATCACTTCCGGATCGAGCCGTGCCGGCACACCCGGCTTGGTGCCGCTGGCAAGGCTCGTTGCAGGCAACAAGGCAACCGCTACCATCAGCAGACTCGAAGCCGCCATGCCTGTCCGATATTCGATCGCGCATATAGCTGACCACAACTTGCCCTTGAAGCCCATCATCAGTTACTCGCACGCTCCTGCTTGATCAACCATTTACCGCCTTGCTTGACCAGCACGAGCATCTTGCGGCTATCCGCGTTGAAGGTATCCGAATCGTATATCTGGCGGAATTTCACAGTCGCCGTGTTGCCGCTGACGCTGACTTGCGGCGATTCGATCTTCACGCTGATGCGCTTCTTGTCTTCTATACGCGCACGGCGTTCGGTCGCCCAATCCTTGCGCGATTGTCCGGCCGGCAGCGTGAAATCGTTCGAATAGGCATTTAGGTAGCCTTTCACATCACGCTCGCTCCACTGCTTCGCCCAGTGATTGACGGCTGCCAGTACTTCAGCACGCTCCGCATCGGCCTTGGCTTTCGCCTCACGCTTGGCTTCGGCTTCGCGACGCTTCTGCTCTGCCTTCGGATCGGGCTTGGGTTCGGCTGGCTTCGGCTGAGGCTTGGGCGCTTCCTGTTTCGGTTCCGGCTTTGGCTCGGGTTTGGATTCCGGTTTCGGCTCAGGTTTGACTTCTGCTTTAGGCGGTTCCGATTTCGGCGTCGGCGCTGCCGCGACCACCGCCACCTGCGGGTTCGTGCCGCCGGTAGTATTGCCGACCAGCGTGCGGATCATCGTCAGCTTCGATTTTGCACCGGCGTTGTTGTGATCCAGTTGCAAAGCCTTGTCGTATGCCTGACTTGCCAGCTTCGCGTGCACGTCACCGAGATTTTCGTAGGCCGTCGCATAAGTCGGATTGGTACGAATAGCCTTGTCGAGCGCAAGACGCGCATCGTCATAGCGGCCGGCCGCCGCATACAGCACGGCCAGATTGTTGTACGGTTCGGGCAGCGACGGATAATCCTTGGTCAGCTTCGTGAAAATATCGATCGCTTCGTTCGGCTTGTTCTGCTCGGTGAGGATCACGCCCTTCAGAAAACGCATCTGCGGATCGCGCGGATTCTTGCTCAGATAGGCATCGGCCTTCGACAAGGCCTGCGCATGCTGTCCGGCACGCAATAGTTGCGTTACGTCTGCCAGATCGTCTGCCATTGCCGGTAACTGCAGTCCGGCCAGCAGGCCTGCAACGATCACAGTACGACCGAGCGTTCGGCGAAACCCCGAGGAAATGGTGCGACGCGGCGCAAATGGCATGGTTTTCCTTATTATCGTGATAGGCAAACAGCCGATATAGTACGACAATCTGTTGCCGTCGCGAACCGTTGCCAAAATCATCAGGCCACGCTCGCATACCCTGTTTTCGACGGAGGATGAGATGGCAAATACGCTGCTCACGCGCTGCTGCATCGCCGGCGGCGGCCCGGCCGGCATGATGCTGGGACTGTTGCTGGCCCGCGCCGGCGTCGACGTCGTCGTGCTGGAAAAACACGGCGACTTCCTGCGCGATTTTCGCGGCGACACTGTACACCCCTCGACGCTCGAACTGATGCACGAACTGGGATTGCTGCCGGCCTTCCTGCAGCGTCCGCACGACGAGGCGCGCGAGATCGGCGTCACACTCGCCGGCCGCGAATGGAAACTCGCAGATTTTTCGCGGCTGCGCACGCAGTGCAAATTCGTCGCATTGATGCCGCAATGGGATTTTCTCGACTTCCTGCGCGATCACGCGGAAACCTTCGCCGGTTTCCATCTGATACAGAACGCGGAAGTGACCGGCCTGATCGAACAGGATGAATGCATCACCGGTGTGCAGGTGCAAACGCCTGAGGGCGTACTGGAAGTGCATGCCGATCTGGTGATCGGTGCCGACGGCCGGCATTCGACGGTGCGCAAGGCAGCCGGCCTGGCAGTACGCGATCTGGGCGCGCCGATCGACGTGCTGTGGATGCGCCTGCCGGTCTCTGCCGGCGATACCAAGACGACCGGCGGGCGTGTCGCCCCCGGCCAGTTCTTCGTTACGCTGCATCGCGGCAGCTACTGGCAATGCGCGTACGTGATTCCGAAAGGCGGCATCGAGACGTTGCGTACACAGGGCTTGCCCGCCTTCCGCAAAGCGCTGACAAAGATCGCGCCGATGTTCGTCGATCGCGTCGAACTGCTGCAAAGCTGGGACGACATCAAGCTGCTGAGTGTGACCGTCGATCGTCTCGAACGCTGGTGGAAGCCCGGGCTGCTGTGTATCGGCGACGCCGCACATGCGATGTCGCCAATCGGCGGCGTCGGCATCAACCTGGCGATCCAGGATGCAGTCGCCGCGGCCAACATCCTAGCTGCAGCACTCGCTTATCCGGCCTACGACCGCAACGCATTGACGCCGCTGCTGGCGCAGGTGCAACGGCGTCGCCTGTTTCCCGCACGCGTTACGCAGGCGGCGCAGGTCGCAATACAGAATCGTGTGCTGACGCCGGTCATCGGCGATCGCACGCAGCAGATCTCGGCACCGTGGATATTGAAGCTGATGCAGCGCTGGCCTGTACTGCGCACGCTGCCCGCCTATGCGGTCGGCATCGGCGTGCGGCCGGAACATGTCCGCTCGCCGACGGCCCGCTGAAAACCGTACCGCCGGCAGGCCATATCCGTTGCCGCATCACAAGCACATGCCGCCCGACGCCTCGATGCGCTGGCCGTTGATCCAGCCACTGCCATCAGACAGCAATGCCGACAGCGCGCCACCGATATCGTCCGGCAGGCCGACACGGCCGAGCGCAGTCACGGAAGCGATTTGCGCGTTGACTTCCGAATTGTCGCGCACCGTGCCGCCGCCGAAATCGGTTTCGATCGCGCCGGGCGCCAGCGTATTGACGACAATGCCGCGCGCACCGAATTCCTTTGCCATGTAGCGTGTCATCACCTCGACGCCGCCTTTCATCATGGCGTAGGCCGCATAGCCGGGGAAGCTGAAGCGCGTCAGGCCGCTCGACACATTGACGATGCGGCCGCCGTCCGCGATCAGCGGCAGCAGCTTCTGTGTCAGGAAGAACGGTCCTTTCAGATGGATATTCATCAACTGGTCGAACTGTGCTTCGGTCGTTTCCGCGATCGCGCCATACAGGCCGATGCCGGCATTGTTGACCAGGTAGTCGAGACGCGCCTTGCCGAAGGCGGCAAGCGTCTCTTTCACTGCCGCGACGAAACCGTCGAATGATGCGCTGTCGCCGGCATCCAGTTGCAGCATCGCAGCGCGACCGCCGCGCCCTGCGATTTCGGCTGCCAGCGAATCGGCTTCGGTCTTGTTGCTGCGATAGGTGCCGATGATGGCGACACCTTGCGCGGCCAGATGCAAGGCTGCGTTGCGTCCGAGTCCGCGGCTGGCGCCGGTGACGATGGCAATGTTTCCGTTCATGTCGCATTCCTTTCGGGTGGAGGTGGAAGATGCGATCGAGTATATTGTTTAAAAAATTCTAGATAAATATTGGATTATTGAATTTACTGTTCAATAAAAACATATCAATTGGAATGTCATGAACAAGCTGGATTTGCTGAAAACCTTCGTCCGCGTCACCGAGACAGGCAGCTTCACGCAGGCCGCCGTCAGCCTTGGACTGCAGAAGGCAAGCGTGTCGGAACATGTGCGCGTGCTGGAAAACCTGGTTGGCGCGCGGCTGTTCCATCGCACGACGCGGCGCGTGCAAACCACGCACGACGGGCTCGCACTGCTGGAGCGCTGCAAGGATCTGCTCTCCGACATGGATGAACTGGAGGGCATGTTCCGCCGCGAAGGAACGGCGCTGGAAGGAAGATTGCGGGTCGACATGCCAACGCCGACCGCGCGCCGCATCGTCATGCCGAACCTGGCGGATTTTTTACGGCGCTATCCCGGACTGCAGATCGAAGTCAGCAGTACCGACCGCCGCGTCGATCTGGTGCGCGAGGGATTCGATTGCGTGCTGCGTGTCGGCACGGTCGTCGAACCGGCTCTGATCGTGCGCGCCCTGGGCGCCGCCGTCATGGTCAATCTCGCCAGCCCTGCCTATCTGAAAGAATTCGGGATGCCGCACGGCCTGGACGATCTGGCATCGCATCGTCTGATCCACTACAGCCCGATACTAGGCGTCAAGCCCGCAGGATTCGAATATGTGGCAGACGGCGAAACCCGCATGCTGCCGATGCAGGGCAGCGTCACGGTCAATAACGCGGATGCCTACGAGGCGGCTTGCCTCGGTGGACTTGGATTGATACAGGTGCCGCGGCATGGCGCACGCAGCCATCTGAAAAGCGCTGCGCTGGTGGAAGTCTTGCCTGCATTCACGGCCGCGCCAATGCCGGTATCGTTGCTGTACGCGCACCGCCGCCACCTGCCGCAGCGGGTGCGCGTATTCATGGAATGGCTGACCGAACTGCTGGAAAGCGATATCGACCGCGAAAGCGCGACTACTTGATCAGGCTCTCTCGCGCGGCGGAACTGATCGCCACCACGGCCGGATGCGTCAGCTGGCGCTCCACCGAAATCGCATAGAACTGTTCGCTGACCAGCGTCGTGCGACCAATCTCGGTCACGCCGTACTGCTTGACGATCTGCTCGGCCACTGCCGACGGCGCAGCGAAGATGCCCTTGCCCGCTTCACCGAATGCCTGCAGCAGCGCGCCGTCGTCAAACTCGCCGACGATGCGCGGATGCACACGTTCCTTCTCGAACCAGCGCAGCAGGCGCGGCCGTACCGCCGCATCCTCGCCCGGCATCAGGAAAGGCGCGCCATCCAGGCTCTTCGGGAAACCCTTCTTGTACTGCTTTGCCAATTCTTCGGTTGCGAAGAAGGAGACGCCGCATTCGCCCAGCAAGTGGTTATAGCCGCGCACGTCGATGTTGGCCGGCATCGGGCTATCGGCGATGACGATGTCCAGCCGGTGAATCGCCAAGTCGGCCAGCAGGCTCGTCAGCTTGCCTTCGCGGCAGACGATGCGCAACGACTCGGGCAATTCCATCGCCGGCTCCAGCAGCAGATAGGCGATCGCCTTCGGCACAGCGTCGGCCACGCCTACGCGCAATTGCAGCGGCCAGCCGCCGGGCCGGAAACGCAGCACTTCCTGCAATTCCTCGCCCAGCGTGAAGATTTCATCCGCGTAACTCAACACCACGCGCCCGGCATCGTTCAATTCAAGCCTCCGCCCGACGCGGTTGAACAGCTTGTAGCCGAGCACATCCTCGAACAGCGCGATCTGGCCGCTGATCGTCTGCGGCGTCAGATGCAGCCGTTCGCTGGCACGGCCGATGCCACCCGCCTTTGCCACCACCCAGAAGTAATGCAGATGCTTGTAGTTGATCGCGCTCATGTCAGAATAAATGTTCCGTTTTTACGAATTGGAATTTAATTATATTCGAATTTTCGTGATTAAAAACTCCGACTACAGTGTGTATGTCTAAGAGGAAAAGAGTGCCTCGATGCGCCAGATACACCCTTGCAGACAACAATTCATCTTGAGGAGTTATGCCATGAACCCGATCGATCACGCACGCAATCCGTCGTATGGCGCGACGCGTCCGGCGATTGCCACCATCTCGTCCAACAAGGTCATCCGCAACACCTACCTGTTGCTGTCGATGACATTGCTGTTCAGCGCACTGACCGCCGGTGCGTCGATGGCGTTGAACCTGCCGCATCCCGGCATCGTCATCACGCTGGTCGGCTATTTCGGCCTGCTGTTCCTGACGACGAAATTCCGCAATCAGGGACTGGGGGTCGCCTTCGTCTTCGCGCTGACGGGCTTCATGGGCTACACGCTGGGCCCGATCCTGAATCTCTATCTCGGCCTGCCGAACGGCGGCCAGACCGTGATGATGGCCTTCGGCGCGACCGCCGCGATCTTCGTCGGCCTGTCCGCCTATGCGCTGACGACGCGCAAGGATTTCAGCTACATGGGCGGTTTCCTGACGGCCGGCATCCTGGTCGCCTTCCTGGCTGCGCTGGCTGCGGTGTTCTTCACGATTCCGGCCCTGTCGCTGGCGGTGTCCGCTGCCTTCGTGCTGCTGATGTGCGGCCTGATCCTTTACGAGACCAGTAACATCATCCACGGCGGCGAAACCAATTACGTGATGGCGACGGTCACGCTGTACGTTTCCATCTTCAACCTGTTCACGAGCCTGCTGCAACTGCTGGGCTTCGCGGGCGGGGACGAATGATCGTTCGCTTCATGCGATAGAAAGGCACACCATGAAATGCCCCGTATGCAGTGAGATGCACCTCATCATGTCCGACCGCCACGGCATCGAGATCGACTATTGCCCGCAATGCCGCGGCGTCTGGCTTGATCGCGGCGAACTCGACAAATTGATCGAACGTTCGCTCGCCGCCCTGCCGGCGGAGCCGCCTCCGCCGCCGCGCGCGCAGGCGCCACTGCATCGCGACGATCGCCAAAACCGCCAGGAAGCGCGCTACGGCTACGACAAGGACGGTTATGGCCAGAAGCGCAAGAAGAACCTGCTGGCCGAGCTGTTCGACTTCTGATTTTTTCTCTCTTGTGTGACCCTCTGGGCAGTTCCGTCATCGGAACTGCTCTTTTTTTTCGTTCCTCCTTCGATCGCCTGCATTGCCGAATACGCATCGCCTTGTCACTTTTGACAAGCAGACGCGTACGGCGCGAATGCTTTAAAGTAACGGCTCGCGCGCGCCCTTGCGCCGCAACGAACCAGGATCGCACATGAAAACAGCAAAAGAAGCACTCGACCGACTGCGCGAAGGCAATCGCCGCTTCGTCGCCGACAAGAGCAATGCCGGCGACGCATCGCTGGCCACCCGCCGCCGTGAAATCGCGGACGGTCAACAACCGTTCGCCATCATCCTCGGCTGCTCGGATTCGCGCGTGCCGGCGGAAATGGTGTTCGATCAGGGGCTGGGCGATCTTTTCGTCATCCGTGTAGCCGGCAATATCGTCGCGCCATCGCAGGTCGGCAGCGTCGAGTTCGCGGCCGAACGCTACAACACCAAGCTGGTAGTCGTGCTCGGTCATTCGCAGTGCGGCGCCATCCTCGCGACGCTGGAAGCGCTCAAGTCGCCGGGGGAAGGCACCTCGCGCAACCTGCAATCCATCGTCGACCGTATCCGCCCTTCCGTCGAAACACTGCTCGACAGCGGCATCAAGCACGATCACGATGCGCTGGTGCACCAGTCGGTGCGCGCCAATATCCGCGCTTCCTGCAATCATCTGCGCCACGGTTCCGAACTGCTGGAAAAGCTGATACAGGATCACGGTCTGCGCGTGGTCGGCGCCGAATATTCGCTGGAAACCGGCGCGGTCGAATTCTTCGACGGCATCCCGGAATAAAAAAAACGGCAGTCGGGTGAAACACCCTGACTGCCGCTCCTCATTTCCCCCATTTCAGTATTCGAAGCTGACGGTAATCGATCCGTAGCTTTGCGCCTTGTCCTGGCCGTCGAATTCCTTGCTGCGCAAATATTGCGCATAGGTGACCTTCACGCCCGGCCATTGCCAGGCAATGCCTGCCGCTATGTCGCCGACCAGATATTTCTTGTCTACGCTGTGACTGTCGGAAAAGGTATTTCCGTCCAGGAAGATATTCCTTGCCACCGCACGTACGTCGAACGAAACGAATGCATGCACGCCGCTCTGCAGCAACCGTCGCGACGAGTTTGCCGGCAGCGGCGCATTGCTGTCGGCTGCCGGGCGGATCGGCGATGTGCCGAAATCGTTAGGCAGATAAGTGCCGATGCGGAATTCCATGCCGCCATTCAGATAGGTTTTGACGTTGCCGAGCGCGTAACCGTAATGCGTGATCGCATCCATCTTCGGACCGTCCATCGTCATGGACGAAAACACCCGCTCCTTCTTTTCGCGAACATAGATCAAGCCGAGTTCGTTATTCAGTTGATTGTCCCAGCCCTCGAACTTGTCGATACCGCGCAGATCATGGATGAAATCCTGCGCCTGATGCGCCAGCGAAGCCGGACCGACCATACCGATGTCGATCTCGACGGTATCCATCTTGGTTTCCTGGCGCGCGTTATAGGCGAAACCCATATACAGCCAGCCGGCATACGGACGATCGTCGACGATCAGATCGCGGCGATACCTGTCGGTCGGCGTGTACATTTCCTGCCCGAGGCTGACCACCATGTTGCGCGACTCGTAAGGTCCTGGCTGCAGGCGTTCCGAAAAACGGTTCAACTCGCGTATCCAGTGCGGCAGACAGGGATCGCGAATGTAATCCGCCAGGTTGGTGGACACCCAGGACAACTTGATGCCGTTGGTGTAATTGTTGTCGGTCCCGGCGAACAGGTCGTTTTCGTAATAGAAGTTGTAGACGCCAGGGTACTTCTTCAATTCGCCGATGCCAGGCTCGGCGACACAACTGCTCTGCTCATCGTCGGCGGCCGCAGCCATGCCCGAAAATGCCGTCACAGAGACGGCGAAAACGCAATGAATCAGTCCCGCTTTGACAAATCGATGGCTATGCATTGAAATGAATCGTAAGAAAATATCCGGCCCGCATGATCTGCATGTAATGTGTAGCGATCTGCATTAGTGATCTACATAAACAAGGCACGGTGCTGGCGCCAAGCCTACCTTGCGGCGTAAACGTCCGTCAAGAAAACCATGTACATCCGCGCCGACGGCAAAACATGCTGGCATGCCACCGCGCATTTTTACAAAATATTCCCGAAACGGCTGACTGAAACAGCTTATTGAACAACTTACTCATCAGGACTCTTGCCATGACATCGCTTCGCTCCTTCAGCATCCTGCTGGCCCTCTGTCTGATGGCCGGCGGCTGCAGCTCGCTCTTCAAGCGCAATCAGGGCCCGGCCCTGTCCGGCCACCTGACCGGCAACGTCACCTATCGCGAACGGATCGCACTGCCGCCGGATGCCAGGGTCATCGTCAGCCTGGAAGACGTCACACGCGCCAACCGCACCGGCCAGTTCGTCGCACAACAAACGATGCAGCCGAAGACGCAGGTACCGATCGCATTCGACCTGCATTACCTGCCACAGTCGATAGCGCAGGATCACCGTTATGCGATCAGCGCGGCCATCATCGACGGCCGCGAACAGCCGTTGTGGGCCAGCGAGCCTATCCTCGTTTCCTTCACCGACCAGGACAAGCCGATTACCATTCCAGTCGTACGCGTGTCCAATCTCGATATCGCACCGGCGCCGAAGACCGTCATGCCGTTCAAATGCGACAAGATTGCAATGATCGCCCGCTTCGGCGACGAAAAAGTGGAACTGATGCTGCCGGGCCGCACGATCACGCTGCCGCAGGTGATCTCGGGTTCGGGCGCACGCTACAGCGACGACAGCGCGACATTCTGGAACAAGGGAGACACGGCGTTGTTCGAAATGAATGGCGTCGAGTACAAGGACTGCCGCGCCGATCCGCTACCGGTCAACGACGAAGAGAAACGCTAACCTCAACAGCAATCCTGCCGGCAAACATCAGCCTCGTTTGTCGACTTTGTTTATCGGCTTCGTTTATCAGCTTCATTCGTCGGCTTCGCTCTTCGGTTTCATTCATCGGCCGCATTTGCCAACCTTGTTCGACAGCGTCATTGGCGCGTGCCGGCAGCCTCCCCTAGCTGAACCGGCACGCGCCACAAACCGTCACGGCGCAGACAGAAACGCCGCTTGTCGGCCGCACTCAGACACTTCATCGCATATTCGGCCTTCGATGCCGCCGAGCGATCGGGATAGGCAACGATCGTCAACAGGCGGCGCGGCGGGCGCGAACGCGTATAGCGCGCTCCCTTGCCGCTGGCGTGCGCGGCAAAACGCGAGGCCACATCGACCGCAATACCGGTGTAGATGCTGCCATCGCTGCATTCGATCAGGTAAAGAAACCACGCCATCGCCGCCTTCCCCATTTTTCTTCCCGCACTGCAGATGCCGTTCTATACTCGACAGCGTCCTCATTTCCGTTCGTCACACTGGCCATGCGTATTTCCTTCGCTTCCGTCATCGGCCTGCTGCTCTGCGCCGCACTGACGCTCACCACCGCCCATGCCGGCGAGCCGGTACTGCAACTGCAACTCGCCAACCAGAAACAGAAGCTGGCGCTTTCCAATCTGCTGCGCCATCCGTCCACGCAAACCATCACGATTCCCGACGATCCGACCTACAAGCGCCGCATGACTTACCAGGCGATTCCGCTGTCGGCCATCCTGCGCGACATCCGCGGCTTCGACGCCCTGCAATTCAAGGCGACCGACGGCTTCGTCGCGACGATTCCGGTCAGCCTGCTGCGATCCGCCTCGGAGCCGTGGCTGGCGCTCGAACCGCAAACCCGGCCGTGGCCGGAAGTCGCACCCGGCAAGCCCAGCGCCGGCGCATTCTATCTGGTCTGGCTGATGCCGGAGAAAAGCGGCGTATCGCCCGAACAATGGCCGTTCCAGATCGAATCGATTGCCGATGTCGAACCGCTGGAAAAACGCTATCCGCAAATCGTGCCGCAAGCGGCGACCGACAGCGCCGCGTGGCGCGGTATGCATCTGTTCACGGTCAACTGCGCCAGTTGCCACCGCATCAACGGCGGCGGCGACGGCACGGTCGGCCCGGACCTGAACCTGCCGTTCAATCCGACCGAATACTTTCACGAGGATTATCTGCGCAAGCTGATTCGCGATTCGTCATCGGTACGCAACTGGCCACAGCGCGTAATGCCAGCCTTTTCAGATACGGTATTGAGCGAGTCGCAACTCGACGATCTGCTCGCCTATCTGCACCAGATGGCGAAGCAAAAAGCCGCGACACCGCAACCGGAAGCGTCGCCGAAATAAATACAGCAGACGCACCGGCAAATCAGGCTGGCGTGAAGAAGCGTGCCTGCATTTCTTCCAGACCCAGCGTCTGCAGCACTTCATGCAGACGCTGGGCCGGACGGCGACGCGGCAGGTCTTTGTAGCTGGCGATGATCAGTTCGTTCTTCATCGAATGCTCCCAACCGACCAGTTCGGTCACGCTGACCTGATAGCCGTGCGCCTCCAGCTGCAGACAGCGCAGCACGTTGGTTACCTGGCTGCCGAACTCGCGCGTATGCAGCGGATGGCGCCAGATTTCGGTCAGCGAATTCGCCAGCGCACGCCCCTTGTTCTTCTTCAGCACGGAAGCCACCTCAGCCTGGCAGCATGGCACCAGCACGATGAACTGCGCTTTCTTCTCCAGCGCGAACCGGATCGCATCGTCGGTTGCGGTATTGCAGGCATGTAATGCGGTGACGACATCGATCTGCGCCGGCAGCTTGTCCGACGTGATCGAATCGGCGACCGACAGGTTCAGGAAGGACATGCCGGGAAAATCCAGCCGCTGCGCCAGCTCTTCCGACTTTCGCACCAGCTCGTCGCGCGTTTCGATGCCGTAGATATGCGAATCATCATTGCGCTGCTTGAAGAACAGGTCGTACAGGATGAAGCCCAGATAGGATTTGCCGGCACCGTGATCGACTAGCGTGACGTTCGATCTGGCTGCCAGCGCTTCTTGCAGCAACGGTTCGATGAACTGGTAGAGGTGATAGACCTGCTTCAGCTTGCGACGGCTGTCCTGATTCAGCTTGCCGTCGCGCGTCAGAATATGCAGTTCCTTCAGCAATTCGATCGACTGGCCGGGACGTATTTCGTGCGACTGCTCATGTGGCTGTTTTGGCGATTGTTTTTGCGACCGTTTCTGCACCGATCGCGCATCGCTGTCGGCACGGTTGCCGGTCTTGCTGTCCTTGTTGCTGTTACGGCCCATGTCGCCTGTATCCGGGGAAATTCAAGTGCGCCCACTATAGGGATTTTGCCGGCGGCCGGCAAGCGAGAGAGTGCCGCGACCAATACGCGGCGCTTGCGGGAAAACCTCTGCCGAGGCCCGCTCCATCGCACCAAATACTGATAAGCTTGCACGAACGTCAACGTCGTTTTTCCCAGCTGTCTTTCGGTACGCTTTTTGGATCGCTTTCGACCTGTTTCGGCCCTAAATCGGCATTTAATCGACCTTCGACCCTTAAAACCATTTCCCTCCGGACAGAGTGCTGAAGAAGATTTCCCTTACCTTGCGTATTGCGGCCTGCCTGCTATGCATGCAAGCCGTATTGCCGATTCAGGCACGGGCGCAGGAAACCGCGGCGCCCGCTCCAACCGTTTCCTATACCGTCAGCATCGACGGCGCGGGCGAACTGACGTCGCTGCTGAAAGATAATATTGAAATCAGCCGCCGCCATTCCGCCGACGGACTGAGCGAAGATGAAGTCCGCCGGCTGGCCGGCATTGCGCCGAACCAGATTCGCACGCTGCTAGCGACCGAGGGCTATTTCTCGCCGGTCATCACGCACGAACTCGATCAGCAGAATGTGCCCTGGACCGCGCACTACACCGTGGTGCTCGGCCCGCGCACGCTGGTCGATACGGTTGACATCCGGATCAAGGGCGATGTCGCAACCGCCAATCCGCAACGCGTCGAACGGCTGCAACGGCGCTGGAGCCTACCGGCCGGCAACGCCTTCCGTCAGAAGGACTGGGACGACGCCAAGAACAATCTGCTGAAAGCACTGCTGGTACGCGACTACCCTGCCGCCGCCATCACGCACAGCGAAGCGCGCATCGACCCGGCGACCAACACCGCGACATTGTCGGTGGAGGTCGAATCCGGCCCGGCCTTCACCTTCGGCGAATTGGAAATCTCCGGGCTGCAGCGCTACGCAAGCCGCATCGTGACGGACCTGAATCCGATCAAGCCGGGAGAACCATATTCGCAGGAAAAACTCAACGAACTGCAGGCCCGCGTGCAGGACACCGGCTACTTCCGTTCCGCCTTCGCCACCGTCAACATCGATCCGGCGCATCCGAAGAACGTACCGGTCAAGCTGGAACTCAACGAAAACGAACGCAAGCGGCTATCGCTCGGTATCGGCTTCTCGACCGACTCCGGCCCGCGCGGTCAGATCCAGTGGCTGGACCGCAATTTCCTGCAGCGCGACTGGCGTCTGGAATCGCGCCTGCTGGTCGATCGCGACAATCGCCTGCTGAGCGGCGATATCTTCCTGCCGCCGCTGCGGAACGACTGGCGTCCCAGCTTCGGCACACGCTACGAATACACGAACAGCGAAGGCGAGATCAACGACAAGACCGCCACTGCCGCGCGCCTGACCAGTCCAGACAAGAACGATGAGATGGTGTGGGCCACCACGCTGTACACCGATCATCAGCGCATCGAAGGCAGCGACTATTCGAATCACCGCGAGGCGCTGGTCGGCTCCTTCACCTACACACGGCGGCGCGTGAACAACCTGATCTCGCCGTCGCGCGGCTACGTGACTTCGATCGATCTCGCCGCAGGCCCGACCGGCGACGGCAAGACGCTGGCACGCGTGGTCGGCCGTGCCACTTACCTGTCGCCGTATTACAAGCGCTGGCAAGCAGTGCTGCGCGGCGAAGTCGGTCAGGTAAGCGGCGCCGGCCGCGAATCGGTGCCGGCCGATTTGCTGTTCCGCACCGGCGGCGACCAGACCGTGCGCGGCTACAACTACAACACGCTGGGCGTCGAACAGGACGGCGCCATCGTCGGCGGCACCAACAGCGCCGTCTTCAGCGCCGAACTGGTCTATCGCATCACGCCGCAATGGGGCGCAGCCGTGTTCCACGATGCCGGCAATGCCGCCGACTCGTGGAAAGGCTTCCACTTTGCGCACGGCAGCGGCGTCGGCGCACGCTGGCGCAGCCCGATCGGCCCGGTCAATCTCGACCTCGCCTACGGACACGATACGCACGAAGTGCGGCTTCACTTCTCGGTCGGCTATGGCTTCTGACGACGACAAACAAACGAAGCAGCCATCGACGCCGAACGCGCACATACGCGGCAAGCGCCGCTGGCCGCGTGTGCTGGCCGTATTGCTGACGCTTCTGCTATTGGCCCTGCTGGCCGGTATCGGCTGGGTCACGCACAGCGAACGCGGCACGCGCGCCTCGTTCGAACTTGCAGCGACCCTGTCGAACGGCATCGTCAGGACGGAAGACGTCAGCGGCACCTGGAGCGACACACTGCACATCGGCAAGCTGTCGCTGCATCTGGAAAACCAGCAGATCGCCGCCGACAACGTCACACTGGACGTGCGCCTGCCGAAACTGCTGACCGGTCAGTTGCATGTCGCACTGCTGCGCATCGGCCGACTCGGCATCACCGGCAAGATGGCACAGAGCAACGAGCCGGCGAAACTGCCGTCCAGCATCGCCCTGCCGCTGCGTGTGCGCATCGACAGCGTGCAGGTGCAAGGCGGCGACATCGCCTGGGGGCCGCTGAACGTCGTCACGCTCGGCCCGTTCGCATTCAACCTGGACTACGACGGCAAACGCTATCTGCTGAATCTCGACGAATTCAGCGCACGTTCTGCTGCCGACAAGACTGCCTTCAGCGGCAGCCTGGAAGGCCGCGCCACCCTGTCGACCGCCAGCCCCTATCCGCTGGAAGCAACGCTGTCGACCAGCGGCGAAACGACGACCGACGGCAATACCATCAGCGCTGCCGGCCAACTCCTGCTGCATGGTTCGCTGAAGGAACTGCAGGCCGCCACCGCGCTGAAGATCGCCGACGCTTCGCTGAACGGCGAAGCCGTACTGCGCCCCTTCGATGAACAGCTTCTCGGCAAGACCGACGTGGCGGCGCGTGCGCTTGACTTGTCCGTCATCGCCGCCGGCCTGCCGAAGACTGCGTTGAACGTCGATCTGCATGCAGCCGAAAACGGCAGCGGCACGCTGTCCGTCGCCAATCCCGCTGCCGGACGTTACGACGAAGGCCGCGTACCGCTGCACAGCCTGCGCGCCGAATTCGCGCAACAGGATCAAGCCTTCGACTTCCGCCGCATCGTCGCCGCCTTCGGCAGCGCACGGCAACCGGCCGGCAACGTCTCCGGCAGCGGCAGGCTGCGCAACGGTGCGTTGACGCTGACGCTGCAGACCGATGCGCTCGACCTGCAGAAAATCGACGGACGCATGCGCACCACCAAGCTGGCCGGCAAGCTGGACGTACGGCACGCCGACGGCAAGCAGGATTTTGCGCTGGCGCTGAACGAACCGCTGAAGAAGCACCGCCTGACGCTGGATGCGCACGCCACCGTCGCCGACAATGCGATCGACGTCGACAAGATGGCCTTGCGCGCCAGCGGCAGCGCAGCCGATCTCACCGCGCGCATCGCGCTCGACGGCAATCAGGCATTCGATGCCAAAGGCACGATACGCGCGTTCGACTTGCGCGATCTCGGCGACTTCCCGCAATTGCCGACACTGCAGCTCAACGGCGAATTCGCCGCCAGCGGCACACGACAACCGGCGATGCAGGCCGATGCCTCCTTCCGCATCGCCGACAGCAAACTGGCCGGCAATCCGCTGTCCGGTGAAGGCCGTATCCAACTGCACGGCGAAACGCTGGAAGTGCACACCTTTGCACTGCACGCCGGCGACAATCGATTCCATGCCGAAGGCCGGCTGGCGCAAAACGATGCGCGCATCGACTTCCATCTCGATGCGCCGAAGCTGGATCAGCTCGGCCGCACCTTCGGCGGCATGCTGAAAGTCGACGGCGAAGTGCACGGCAGCGTGCAGCAGCCGCGCATCGTCGCCAACTGGAGCGGCAATCGCGTGCGTCTGCCCGGCCAGCTGCAAGCCACTGCACTGCAAGGCAAAGGCGACGCGACACTGGACCTGCGTGAGAAAGCCATGCCACTCGCCGCCGCCAACATCGAGACGAAACTGCAAGACCTGCGCATCGGCGAACAGCTGATACGCAATCTCGACATCCAGACGAAATTCGCCTCGCAGGCCAATGCACCGCTGGTCATCGCCGTGCATGCCGACGGCATTGCCGGTGGCGCGCTGGACGCAGACGATGCCAGCATCGCCGTCAACGGCACCACCGCGCGGCACACGGCGAATATCGTACTGAACGAACACGAGCAGCACTGGAAAATTTCCGCTGATGGCGGCCTACTGGATCTGGCGCGCGCACCGCGCTGGCAAGGCCGCATCGCCTCGCTTGATGCCGACGGCCGCCTGAACGCCAGGTTGACCGATGTCGCGCCGCTATCGGTATCGTCGCGCGAGATGCGACTGGACCGCTTCAACCTTGCCATCGGCAAGGATGCCGTCTTAGCTATCGAACAGTTCGTTCGCAACGAACGCGGATTGACCACGCGCGGCAGCTTCACGCATCTGCAGATCGGCGAACTGCTGCACTACGCACAGCCAGATGCGCCGATCAGCGCCGACCTCGCCGTCGGTGGTGCGTGGGACTTCAAACTCGGCAATCGGCTCGACGGCAGCTTCAGCCTGCGGCGGGAAAGCGGCGACGTATCGATACTCGGCAATGCGCCGGTCAAGTTGGGCCTGACGACGCTGCAGGCCAACGCGACGGCGAGCAACGGCCGCCTTGCGCTGCAATTCCTCGCCGACGGCACGCAGACCGGCCGCATCGCAGCCGATTTCACCAGCGCGCTGGGCAGCGGCGACAAGCGCCTGACGCTGGCGCCGCAAGCGCCGTTGAACGGCAACGTACGCATCGCCGCGCCGGCGCTGAGCTGGCTGGGGCCGATGATCTCGCCGATGCTGGTGACCGAAGGCAGCCTGCAGGGCGATGTCGTGCTTGCCGGCACCGCCGCGAATCCGCGCATCACCGGCCGTATGGATGCCGACAAGCTGCGCCTGTCGTTCACCGATACCGGCGTCGACCTGAAGCAAGGCACGCTGCGCAGCGAATTCCGCGGCGACCAGCTGATCATCAGGGAACTGCGTTTCACGAACGGCGGCACGCTGTCCATCAGCGGGCCGCTGTCGATGGTCAACCAGCAACTGGCGCTCGATCTGTCGGTCACGGCAGCGCAATACAAGCTGATCGACCGTTCCGACCGCAAGCTGGTTGTCAGCGGCAGCAGCGACGTCGGCTGGCACGAAGGCCGTGCCAAGATCAACGGCAGCTTCACCGCCGATTCCGGCTTCTTCGACATCGGCAGCACCGAAATGCCGCAATTGTCTGACGACGTCATCATCGTCGGCCGCAATCAGAACCAGGGCACGAAAACCGTCCTTGCACTGGACCTGAAACTCGGTCTCGGCAAGAAAGGCATCCATCTGCAGGGCCGCGGACTCGACGCGATGCTGGCCGGCGACATCAACCTGCTGGCTGACGGTGGCGAAGCACTGCGCGCGGTGGGCGATCTGCGCGTCGTCTCCGGCACCTTCAAGGCATACGGCCGCGAACTGGAAATCGAACAGGGCATCCTGCGCTTCAACGGTCCGATCGGCAACCCGGCATTGAACATCGTGGCGATGCGGCGCGGCCTGGAAGTGGAAGCCGGCGTCTCGGTCGGCGGCACGGTACTGCGTCCGCGCGTTACGCTGGTATCCGACCCGACCGTGTCGGACGCCGAAAAGCTGTCGTGGCTGGTGCTGGGACATGGCCTGTCCGACTCGGGCGACGGCGACATTGGCGCCTTGCAGGCCGTCGTCGGTTCGCTGCTCGCACAGGGCGCGGCTTCCGGCGTGACGTCGCAAATCTCCACGATGTTCGGGCTGGACGATGTCAGCGTCGGCACCGATAACAGCAGCGGCGGCAATCTGGAGGAACGTATCGTCACGCTCGGCAAACGGATTTCGTCACGGCTGTACGTCAGCTACAAGCAGGGACTGGATAACGCCGGCAGCGCTCTGGTGCTGCGCTATACGCTGACACGACGCCTGACGGTGGAAGGCGAAGCCGGCTCGCGCAGCGTGCTGTCGCTGTTCTATAACTTTGCCTTCGACTGACAGAACGCCGGGTGGTATCTTGCTGTCTGACTGCATGCAAATGCTGCGTGCCGCGCGTTGTACCGCAGTGCTCGACAATCATCGACGAAGAAGGGAGCAAGCATGCCAACCGATACTGAAAACGCACAAACGGCGCATCCGACCCAGGCCGATTCGCGGCATCGCATCGTCATCGTCGGCGGCGGTGCCGGCGGCCTCGAACTGGCGACCGCACTCGGCAACAAGATGCGCGATCGTGTCAGCACCGTGCTGGTCGATCGTTCTTCCATCCACATCTGGAAGCCGCTGCTGCATGAAGTCGCCGCCGGCAGCATGGATGCCAACACACATCAGCTCGAATACGCGGCGCAGGCACGCTGGCATCGTTTCGTGTTTCAACAGGGCGAACTGCTCGGTCTCGATCGCGTCAACAAGACGATCACGGTCGGCAGCGTGCAGGACGAAAGCGGCCTCGAACTGATTCCGCAGCGGCAGATTCCGTACGACACGCTGGTCCTCGCCATCGGCAGCGTCACCAATTTCTTCAACGTGCCCGGCGCCGAACAGCATGCGGTAGCGCTCGACGCACTGCATCAGGCCGAGCATTTCCGCCGCCGCATGATCAGCCTGTGCATGCGCGCCGACCGCGGCATCACCGCTGCCGGCGATGGCACGCATCCGCAATTGCACATCGCCATCATCGGTGGCGGCGCCACCGGCGTCGAACTGTCGGCCGAATTGCGCAACACCGCCGAAGTGCTGGGCGCATACGGCCTGCATCATCTCGATCCGCATCACGACATTCGCATTACCGTGATCGAGGCCGCGCCACGCATACTTTCCGCGCTGCCGGAAAAAGTCTCGGAGAAAACCACCGACCTGCTGCGCAAGCTGGACATCGACGTGCTGACCGACGCCAAGGTATCCGAAGTGCAGGCCGATCGCGTGTTGATGGCGAACGGACAAAGCCTGCCTGCCGACCTCACCGTCTGGGCCGCCGGCATCCGCGCACCGCAGGTGTTGGGCGAACTGAACCTGCCGGTGAACCGGCTGGGACAGATCATCGTGCAGCAGACGCTGCAGACGGAAATCGATCCCGACATCTTCGCCTTCGGCGATTGCGCCGCCTGCCCATGGCCGGAGAAAGACAGCACGGTGCCGCCGCGCGCGCAGGCAGCGCACCAGCAGGCCAGTTTCCTGTTCGATGCATTGAAGAAGAAACTGAACGGCGAAGCGTTGCCGACGTTCGTCTATCGCGATCTCGGCTCGCTGGTATCGCTAGGCCGCTTCGACGCAGTCGGCAATCTGATGGGGCCGCTGGTCGGTCGCGCGCTGTTCATCGAAGGCATCCTCGCGCGGCTGCTCTATCTGTCGTTATACCAGATGCATCTGGCTGCACTGCACGGCTTCATGCGCATGCTGGCCGATTCATTGGGGCAATGGCTGCAGCGCAGGACGTCGCCGCGGGTCAAATTGCACTAAGCGCCACACGCAATCGGCATATTGAATCGGTACAGCGAATCAGCAGCAATCAATAGTAGAGCGGATAGCGAATCGCACATCGGATCAATGCATGGATGACAACATGCGGAGAAGAATTTTCGCGATATTTTTCCTCTATAATCGCGTCCGGCCAATGCAGGCGTGCTGTATAAAGTGCAGTGCAGCTCGCAAAACATGCGAAAAAATATGCGCGACTTTTGGCTGCGACTGCTGCTACACTTTGCAGCCGATTTCGGATAGCGGCGGCCTTTCGTGACCGCGACAACCGCAACGCAACTGCAACAAGTAAGCGTTGCATCGCCCACGTAGTTACACGGTTCGCCGACTCGGCAATGTACGGCTTGCTGTGAATGTAACCACGGTGCAATAACGCAAGACATTTACCGAGCTTCTTCGCACTTGCAGTAAAGCGCTGGATATCCGTTTTCCTGTCGCCATGTGTCGCATTGCCACTCGGAAACATGAGCGGCAGGACGTCAGATCATGCGTGCCGTCCACCACGTTGCACGCTTCTTAAACTGCCGGGAACAACATGACGCCACACAGTTTCTTTCCATCGATGCCGCACGCGCTGAACGTGCTGACCGCGACCGGCCTGCTCCTGATCGTCGGCCTGCTCGGCGCGCGCCTGCTTCGTCGCTTCTTTCCGCAACTGCCGGCGATCACGGGCTACATCCTGACCGGCATGTTGATCGGCCCGTCGGTGCTGAACCTGATCGATGCCTCATTGCTGGACGACATCAGCATTCTGGTCGACCTGTCGCTCGGCCTGGTGCTGTTCGAACTCGGCCGGCGCGTCGATTACAAATGGCTGCTGCGCGAAAAAGGACTGCTGCTCACCGGCATCGCCGTCAGCCTGCTGATGTTCGTCGCCCTCTTCCTGCTGCTGATCCAGTTCGAGATCGACAAGCTGGTCGCCTGCATGGTCGCCGCACTCGGCATGGCGACATCTCCGGCGGTGATCCTGCATGTGGTACGTGAAGTGAAAGCCGAAGGCCAGATGACGGAGCGCATGCTCAACATCGTCGTCATCGGCAATGCGCTGGCCTTCATCGTCTTTTCGATGGGGCTGGCCGCCGTGCACGTCGAATATAAGGCCGGCTGGGAAAACTACATCCTGCATCCGCTGTATCTGCTGTTCGGCTCGGCCCTGCTGGGCTGGATCATCAGCCGCCTGTTGGTCTGGCTGGGGCAATTCCTGGGGCGCGATACGCAGGCGCAGTTGATCCTGGTGCTGGCGCTGATTGCCGCCACCGTCGGCATCGCCGTCATGTTCAAGCTGTCCGCGCTGATCGCGCTGCTAATGTTCGGCATCGCCAGCCGCAGCCAGGATGCGCGTCATGCGATCGTCGAACCCGATTTGAGCCAGTTCAGCGGATTGCTCTACGTCGCACTGTTCGTCTTCAGCGGCACGCAGCTGGAATGGCGCTATCTGGTGATGCTGTGGCCGGCTGCTCTCGCCTTCATCGCGTTGCGCTTCGCCATCGCGCTGACTGCCAGCACGGCGCTGGCGCAGGTAAACGGCATGACACTGCGCAAGGGCGCGCTGCTGGGCGTGGGACTGGTGCCGCTTTCCGGCTTCAACATCCTGATGGTGCAGCACGCGCTGGGCGACTATCCGCAATTCGGCGCGCAGCTGAGCGCGCTGGTCGTCTCCATTCTCGTCATCCTCGAACTGCTCGGTCCGATCTGCACGCGCTATGCGCTGACCGCTTCGGGCGAAGCAAAAAACCAGACATAAGACCGACATCGATCGTTCAGAAAATCGCTGAAGACCGTTGAAGACAATCGCTGAAGGAAACCGCATGCTGGAATTCAACAACTCGACGCCGCTGACCATGGGCGTGGAACTCGAACTGCAGATCGTCAATCGGCGCGATTACAACCTGACGCGCGGCTCGGACGATCTGCTGCAGATCATCAACAAGACTGCGCACGGCTACGACATCAAGCCCGAGATCACCGAAAGCATGATCGAGATCGCCACGTCCGTGCATACCGATCACCACGAAATGCTGGCCGAGCTGACGGCAATGCGCACGCTGCTCGTCTCCGCCGCCAACAAGCTCAACCTCGGACTGGCCGGCGGCGGCGCGCATCCGTTCCAGCACTGGGAAGACCAGCGCATCTATCCGACCGACCGTTACCGCCTCGTCTCCGACCTGTACGGCTATCTGGCCAAGCAGTTTACCGTCTACGGCCAGCACATCCACATCGGCTGCCCGAACGGCGACGAAGCGATCCGGCTGTCGCACCTGCTGGCGCGCACCATTCCGCACTTCATCACGCTGTCGGCGTCATCGCCGTTCTATCAGGGCGTAGATACGACGTTCCAGTCGTCGCGGCTGACCAGCATCAATGCATTTCCGCTTTCCGGCACCATGCCCTTCCTGTCCGACTGGCAGGCGTTCAATACCTACTTCGACAAGATGTCCAAGCTGGGCATTGTTGCCAGCATGAAGGATTTCTACTGGGACATCCGTCCCAAGCCGGAATACGGCACGGTCGAGATCCGCGTCTGCGACACGCCGCTGCAGATCGAAACCGCCGTCGCGCTGGGCGCCTATGCGCAGACGCTCGCCAAGTATTTCTTCGATCACCCTGAACTGCGGCCGGTGCAGGATACCTATCTGACCTATACCTACAACCGCTTCCAGGCCTGCCGCTTCGGCCTGAACGGCGCGCTGATCGATCCGGTCGGCGGCACGCAGACCTCGATCCAGGACGACATCCTGCGCACCTTCGACATGCTGGCCGATGCTGCCGATGCACTCGGCACCGCCGATGCGCTGGCCCGGTTGCGCCAGCGTGTGCAATCCGGCCAGGGCGATGCCGGATGGTTGCGCGCCAGCTACGAAAAGAGCGGCTCGCTGAACGACGTCGTGCGCCAGCAGAGCGCCACGTGGATGAACCAATAAGAGCGACAGCACCACCCCGTGCGGCAAGACCCGCCGTGCTGTAAGCGGAATCCCACATCAGAATCGGACAAGCGCCGATTCTGCAATGTTTGCAAATCGATCACAATCGCTCTGTAAAAATTGCAGTGCCTTCCATGATTTCCATGGTGCTGCATTTCAACAGAGGAGAAAACGATGTCGAACGGACTGGATATCTGCAGCAGCGGCAATGTCGTCGGCCTGCCGACGCTGAGCGCGCTGCACGATGCGCCGCATGACGACACGAACGACTTGCCGGCCGGCAAACTGGCCCGCTGCGGCGAGCTGTATGGCGCATCGGGCCCGATGCAACATTTGTTCAAGATGATCGGCAAGGTCGCGCCCACCAGCGCCAATGTGCTGATCGTCGGCGAAAGCGGCACCGGCAAGGAGCTGGTCGCCAGCGTTATTCACGAGATGAGCAAGGACAAGGCCAGCCCCTTCGTCGCGCTCAACTGCGGCGCAGTATCGCCGCAACTGATCGAAGCCGAACTGTTCGGCCACGAACGCGGCAGCTTCACCGGCGCCATCCGCACGCAGAAAGGCTGCTTCGAACGCGCGAACGGCGGTACGCTGTTCCTCGACGAAGTCACCGAAATGCCGTTGGACATGCAGGTCAAGCTGCTGCGCGTGCTGGAAACCAACCGCTTCTACCGCATCGGCGCCGACGAGGAATCCGAAGTATCGGTGCGTGTGGTGGCTGCCACCAACCGCGATCCGGCCGAAGCCGTCGCCGCCGGCATCCTGCGTAGCGATCTTTATTACCGCCTCGCGGTATTTCCGCTGAATCTGCCGTCGCTGCGCGAACGCGGTGACGATGTGCGGCTGCTGGCGAAACTTTTTCTCGATCAATTGAACGAAGAGGAAGGCAGCAGCAAGACTTTTTCGCGGGCATCGCTGCGCCTGATGGGTTCCTACGTCTGGCCCGGCAATGTGCGCGAGCTGAAGAACGTCGTGCATCGCGCCTTCATCCTGGCCGACCGCGAGCTGGATATTGCGCAGGCCATCGGCCCGATGCGCGCGGCCCAGCCGGAATGCCAAGGCGATTGCGTGACCGTGCCGCTGGGCAGCAAACTGGCCGAGGCCGAGCAGCAGCTGATCTGCGCCACGCTGGACCATTGCGGCGGAAACAAGACAATGACGGCCGAGGTATTGGGCGTCAGTCTGAAAACGCTTTACAATCGATTGAACGAATATCAGTCCAAACTGTTCCTGCAGGATGCCATTACCCGCCCATACAGCATCCAGGGACGCAACTAATGTCTGCTTGAGCGATTAACCAGAATGATAAGAATCCTCGTAGTCGATGACCATGCAGTAGTTCGTGCCGGCGTGCAGTACTTCATTTCGCAAGTTCCGGACATGAAGATAGAAGGAGAAGCCGGCACCGCGCAGGAAGCGATCCGTCTGATCCGCGCACAGGAATTCGATATCGTCCTGCTCGACATCAACATGCCCGACAAGAGCGGCGTAGAAGTGTTGAAGCAGATCAAGCGCGAAAAGCCGGAAATGCCGGTACTGATCCTCAGCATGCATCCGGAAAGCCGGTATGCGGTGCAGATCCTGCGCAGCGGCGCCAGCGGCTATGTGCAGAAGGAGGCGCTGGCCGATGAACTGGTCAATGCAATCAAGACCATTCTGCGCGGCCACAAATACATCAGCCCTGCCGTCGCCGAGCTGCTGACGACGGAACTGGATGCGAACACAGAGAAACCGTTGCACGAAACGTTGTCCAAACGCGAGTATGAAATCTTCTACAAGCTGTGTCAGGGGCACGGCGTGACGAAGATCGCGGAAGATCTGTGTCTGAGCGTGAAGACGGTAAGCACCTATCGCGCGCGCGTGCTGCAGAAGATGAACATGGAAAACAATGCCGGCATCATCTACTACGCGATCAAGCAGAATCTGATCGATTAGAGATACCGCCCGGTATGCAGAACGGTTTTTTTGGCGGTTTTAACATGAGCAAAACTACGACACATGCCGACGGTCACCCGTTGCGTGTCTTCCTGGTGGAAGACTCGATAGACGTGCGCGAACTGATGATCGAAAACCTGACGATGATTCCGGGCGTCGTTGTATCCGGCGTTTCCGAATCGGAAGGCGATGCGCTGAACCAGTTGAATTCGCTGCCGTGCGACGTGCTGATCGTCGACATCCAGCTGAAGAAGGGAAACGGCATCAACCTGCTGCGGCAGATCGCCGAAAAGAAAAAGATCGCCAACGCGCTGAAGATCATCTGCAGCAACAACGCCACCGAAGTCTTCCGTCGCGTCGGCATGCAGTATGGCGTGAATCACTTCTACGACAAGACGTCGGAATTCCCGCAGATGTTCGAATTCCTGAAGGGTCTCAGCCGTCGCAGGCAGGAGTGCGAGAATCCGGCCTGAGTACTCCTCGCTGCTGCACCGTTTTCTTCTTGCGTCGTATAACTACTTCCCTGCACTTCCGGATTTTCCATTGATGCGTGCATCGATCGCGCCCCGGGTGTCGCTAATGATCTCGCCGAATCATCGCAGCTGATCATCACAACTGACCATCGCACCAGATTCGCCCACCTCACCCGGTCAATCGCGCCTTATCTCCCGTTGTTTCTTTCGACCGCTGCTTCTTCGGCACCTTCTGCAACATCGTCCGTCGTTTCTTCCACGTTCTCCGCCATGTTGCCGTCGATCTTCGGAATCGTCACCACGATGGCCGTGCCAGTCCCCTGCGATCCTGCCACCTTGACCGAACCGCCCAGATACGCGGCACGTTCTCGCATGCCGCGCAGGCCGTGCGTCATCACGTTATTGAGCCGCTCCGGTGCAATGCCGATGCCGTTGTCGCGTATCGTCAGGACGATTTCCTCGTCGGTATCGTCCAGGATCACGTCCACGCGCGTCGCCTGTGCGTGCTTGGCGATGTTGTTCAGCGATTCCTGCACCATGCGAAACAGCGCAATGTCCACGCGCGGCGCATAGGTCAGCGGATCGTCCGGCAGGCTGACATTGCAGGCCATGCCCGAATACTTCTCGAACTCCAGCGCCTGCTCGGCGATCGCCACCTTGATGCCGAACACGTCGAGCTTGTCCGGACGCAGACCGTTCTGGATGCGGCGCGTTGCATCGGTGATCGAACTCAACAGCGCCTTGATCTTGACCGAACGCTCGGTGAATTTCGGATCCGGTGGCATCTGCTGGAAGACCATCGACAGATGCATGTTCAATGCCGTCAGCGCCGAACCGAGATCGTCATGCAGTTCGCGCGCGATCGCGCGCTTCTCTTCTTCCCGTGTACTTTCTAGGTGGCCGATCAGTTCGCTGACTTCTGCCGTGCGGGCGGCGACCAGCGCTTCCAGCTGCGTCTCGTGCGCCTTCAGCGTGTCTTCCATCCGCTTGCGTTCGGTGATGTCGGTGCTGATGCCGACCAAGCCCATGATCTCGCCGCGCGCATTGAGCCACGGCGCCTTGGTCGAATGCAGCGTGCGCACGCCACTCGGGAAATTGGTCGTCGTCTCGAACACGCGCGGCCTTCCGCTCTCGATGACGCTCTGATCTTCCAGGCTGACGCGCTCGGCATCGGTCGGATCGGGATACAGATCGGCATTGCGGTACCCGATCACATTCTCGCGATCCTTGCCCAGCAGGCGCAGCTTGGCCGGATTGGCGAAGATCATGCGGCCGGAAATATCCTTGACGAAAATCGCATCCGGCGTGCTGTCGCTGACCGCGCGCAGCAGCGCATTGCTTTCCGCCAGCGCTGCTTCGCCCTGTTGGCGCCCTTCGTATTCACGGTTGAGCAGCGCTGCCGTGCGGCAGAACATGATGAACAACAGCGAGCTGGCCAGCAGGATCAGCAAGGGCGACGCCTTGTCCGCATCGTAGAAGCCGCGCTGCACACCCCACTTGACGATGAAATCCAGAATCATCAGCAACAGCAGGCTGTTCGGTAGCAGGCGACGCAGCAAGGGACCGCCGGGCGACTTGCTGTTCCACAGGCTCATCAGCCGGTGCGTAGGGCGCGACGACAGGATGCCGAGCGCAAGGATCAGGAAGGCAATCGAGGTAAACGGCATCATCGCCTGCGTGGACGAAATGCCGTCGATCGAGATCACGTTGTACAGATGCCCGATCAGCGGAATGCCGGTGATGCCCACCAGAATGAAGGCGCCGTATTCGGCCGGATACTGGTCGTGCCTGGTGCGGTAATCCAGCGCCAGCAGACTCAAGCCGCCCAGCATGAAACTCAACGCCGTCAGCGGCCGCATTGGATCCGCATAAATCGCGAGCGTGGCTTTGCTGATGCCTGGCAGCAGCGCATGCGCATCGAGGCCGAGACCGAACAGGAACACTGTCAGCGACGGCAGCGCCCACAGTGCAACCAGCGCGGCAAACAGAAATGCACCTACCGTTATGGCCGTTTGCGCGCTACCGCGCGGCATGCGGATTGCGCGCAACGTCAGTGCAATGCCGGCCAGGATGAAAGCAATGCCGACGTTCGGCCGCACGGGGACGAGATCGGCCAGACGGAAATTGAACAGCCAGTACTGCTGATGCCAGTTGACGATGGCGATCACGCCCATCACTGCGATGAAGCAGGCGGCGAACAACGGTGCGAACAATATGCTGCACCCCGCGCCATACCTCGCGCGATATCCCGGTGTGCGGAACATGTAATCGGACTCCATTGAGGATGAAACGAACTGCTGGTCGGCGTCTGCCGAACGGCTGGAGCATGATGCGAACGACAGCGAATACAAATCGTCGCATGCGTCAGCACCCAAGACTCCGTACCGCATGCTCGCCATTGTCCGCTTTTTCGCGCCGCATGCCTATTTGCCTGACAGCCTGTTATAGCTTGTCAATAGACAGGAAAAGCCGGCCAAGCCGGCTTCTTGCTTCCACGCAAAAATCGAAAAATGCCGAAGATGCGATCTGATGTAATCCGCAGATCAGATATTGTTGAAATGAAATGGTTCCGCTACATCGGCAAAACCTGAAATCAGAAAATCAGATAGATCAGCACCAGTACGACCAGCGGTACGCCCAGCAGCCAGGCAATGAAGTATTTACCCATCATGTCCTCCTTGAGCTTGCAGAAGTGGATTACCGGACCGATGCTGCCGGTCCGCCCTGAACTTCATCCTAGCAACACCATCCGGCCTGCTCCATAGGCGTGCGACTGCATCGTGCGTAGGAAAGCAGGCGATCGTGCATACGGATCAACGGCAACTTTTCGGCATCGCATCGACTCTTCTGTTGTGACAGCGTTTTTTCTGGACTCTCAACGATCGGGATTTCCATGACGGAACAATCGCCTTCCGCAAATCTCTCCATCTGGAGACGCATGCGCATCGTCGCGGTCTGCTCGGTAACGGAATGGTTTGCGCAACGCGGTGGCAGCAAGGGTGCTGCTGTCGCCTTCTATACGCTGTTTTCAATGGCGCCCATTCTGGTGTTGACCATCGGCATCGTCGGCGCCGTGTTCGGTCCGCAGGCGGCGCGCGGCGAAATCTTCGCGCAGCTGCACAATCTGGTCGGCGCGGCCGGTGCGGAAGCCGTCCAGATGCTGGTGGCCAATGCGCACAGTCCGGACGTCGGCTTTGCGCCGACGATCGTGGCGATCGGCGCCCTGCTGTTCGGCGCCACCACGATCTTCGCCGAACTGAAGGACAGCCTCGACGAAATCTGGCATGTGCCGATGGCGCGCCAAGGCGGCTGGCGCAATGTCTTGCGCGTGCGCCTGCTGTCTTTCGGTCTGGTGCTGGTGCTGGCTTTCCTGCTGCTGGTGTCGCTGGTCGTCAGCGCGCTGCTGGCAGTGCTGGAACGCTACTGGGGTGGCTTCTGGCGGGAATCCGCCTTCGTCCTGCAGCCGCTGTCCAATCTCATCTCCTTCCTCGTGATCGCCTGCCTGTTTGCCGTCATCTACAAGATGCTGCCGCAGATCAAGCTGTCATGGCGCGACGTCGCGATCGGCTCGCTGGGTACGGCAGCGCTGTTCAGCCTCGGCAAGCACGTGATCGGCGTCTACCTCGGCAACAGCGGCGTGGCGAGCGGCTACGGCGCGGCCGGCTCGCTGGTGGTGCTGCTGCTATGGGTTTACTACTCGGCGCAGATCTTCTTCCTCGGCGCCAGTTTTACGCGCCAGTATGCGTTGTGGTTCGGCACGCTGCGCCATGATCAAAACGCGCACGCAGCCAATTCCAATACTCCCGCCTGAATCTTTCTTCGTACGTTTGCCACGCATTGCTGCATTGTCCTTCGGCGCCTTCCGGTTCTCCGGCATGCACCCTCTTTTTTTCCCACATGTAGTGTTTGCAATGGCACGTAAATTATTTACATAAAATCAACTCATCATTTTTAACCTATTGATTTTTAAAGACAAAAAATCTGGCCCGCGTATTGCATAGGGTATTGCAGGCATCTTTGCCGCAATGAAGGAAGCAGTACAGACCAGCAATGCAAACCACCAAGGAGAAGTGTCATGAATTGGGACATCATCGAAGGTAACTGGAAACAGTTCAAAGGCAACATCAAGGAGCAATGGGGCAAGCTCACCGACGATCAGTTGGACACCATTGCCGGCAAGCGCGACCAGCTTTCGGGACAAATCCAGGAAGCGTACGGCGTCAGCAAGGACGAGGCAGAAAAACAGATTCGCTCCTTCGAGGAACGCAATCGCGATGATCGCCGCTTCATGTAAGCGCGCAATCCATCCTTTCATTTTTCAACAACGACAAAAGGACACCATCATGAAAAAAGCACTCTCGATGATCGTTATCGCCTCCGCCAGTTTCGGCTTCATGTCCGCATCGCATGCACAGGACAAGGCTTCCTACGATGCCGCGCAAAAAAGCGCGAAGGCCGAATACAAGGCAGCACGCGAAAAATGCGACACGCTGAAGGACAACGCCAAGGACATCTGCCAGGCGGAGGCCAAGGCTGCACGCGTGAAGACGGAAGCCAATGCCGAGGCTGCCTATAAAGGCACCGACAAGGCACGCCAAAAGGCACGCAAGGACATCGCCGATGCCGACTATGAAGTCGCCCAGGAAAAGTGCGACGACCTGAAAGGTAATCAGAAAGACGTCTGCGAGAAGGAAGCCAAGGCTGCCAAGGAATCCGCCGTTGCCGATGCCAAGGCTGCAAAAGCCTCATCCGAAGCACGCAAGGATGCTGCCGAGGACAAACATGACGCCAACGTCGCTGCACAGCGCGAAAGATGCGACACGCTGAGCGGTGCGGAAAAATCGCGTTGCATCTCGGCCGCCAACGCCAACAAATAAGAATCGGCGCATCGCCTGACCGCGGCGGCATGTCACGGTCGCGAGTGAATTGATTCATGCAGCGGTTTTCGCAGCGATGCGGAAACCGCTTTTTTTTATACAGCGCGCTTCAACCCGGATGAATCATGTCTTTCGGCTGCACCCAGCGGTCGAAATCCTCGCCGCTGACCAGTCCGAGCGCAATCGCGGTATCGCGCAGGTTGGTGCCATCCTTGTGTGCCTGCTTGGCGATCTGCGCTGCCTTGTCGTAGCCGATGTGCGGCGCCAGCGCCGTCACCAGCATCAGCGAGCGCGCCATCAGGTCGGCAATGCGGTCGCGATGCGCAACGATGCCGTGCGCGCAATGTTCGTCGAAGCTGTCTATGCCGTCCGTCAGCAGGCGCACGCTCTGCAGGAAGTTATGCGCCAGCAGCGGCTTGAAGACGTTCAGTTCGAAATTTCCTGATGCGCCGCCGATGTTCAGCGCGACGTCGTTGCCGAATACCTGACAGCACAGCATCGTCACCGCCTCGCTCTGCGTCGGATTCACCTTGCCCGGCATGATGGAACTGCCCGGCTCGTTTTCCGGAATGCCGAGCTCGCCCAGGCCGGAACGCGGGCCGGATGCCAGCCAGCGCACGTCGTTGGCGATCTTCATCATCGCCGCTGCCAGCGTCTTCAGGCCGCCGTGCACCGCCACCAATGCATCGTGCGCAGCCAGCGAGGCGAACTTGTTCGGCGCGCTGACGAAGGGCACGCCGGTGCGGCGCGCCAGTTCCGCCGCGATGCGCACGCCGAATTCCGGATGCGTGTTCAATCCCGTTCCCACTGCCGTACCGCCAGCCGCCAGTTCACGCAACGGCGGCTGCAGCGCCGCGATGCAGTTCCGCGCATGCGCCAACTGCGCGACGTAGCCGGAGAATTCCTGTCCCAATGTCAGCGGCGTCGCATCCTGCAGATGCGTGCGACCGATCTTGACGATGTCGGCAAACTCGTCCGACTTTGCCTGCAGCGTCGCGCGCAGACGTTCGATGGCCGGCAGCAGCCGGTTGTGCACGCCGATGGCAGCCGCGACGTAGATCGCGGTCGGAAAGATGTCGTTGGACGACTGCCCCATGTTGACGTCGTCGTTCGGATGCACGAGGCGCTTTTCGCCGCGTTCGCCGCCCAGCAGTTCGGAAGCGCGATTGGCCAGCACTTCGTTCATGTTCATGTTGCTCTGCGTGCCGGAACCGGTCTGCCACACCGCCAGCGGAAATTCCTGCGGATGGCGGCCGGCGATGACTTCGTCCGCCGCAGCGACGATGGCTTGCGCCTTCTCCTTCGGCAACCGCTCCAGATCGCGGTTCACCGTCGCCGCAGCGCGCTTGACTTCAGCCAGCGCCGCAATCAATTCCGGCGGCATCTTCTCGGTGGAAATGCGGAAATGCATCAGCGAGCGCTGCGTCTGCGCGCCCCACAGGCGATCGTTGTCGACATCGATCGGCCCGAACGTATCGCGCTCCTTGCGTGTGGTCATGGTGTCTCTCCTTGCATCGTGCATGGCGTCATGGTCTGCGGCGTGGCATTACACACGATAGCAAACAATACGGCCGGATGTCCGAACCCGCGTTTTTTTGCATGTACATATGCGCAAATCGGCTAATGCAAAAACCGCAGATGCATGCGCGAAGAGATTCGTTCCTTTCGCAAAGTCGAATCGTTAATCTGCCGTTTTCCCGCATGCGCTCCAGACATGTCTGCCGACACCCGCCAGTTATCGGTCGCACGCGTTCATCGTTTCGCCATCGCACGATTCAATCATTCATCACAGGGAGAACCACATGAACCATATTCATCAGCCTCTTTCCGCATTGCGACGCCGCGTTGTCACCCTGCTTGCGCTGCTGCCGGTGCTGGCGATCCTGTCCTTCACCGCACAGGCGCAGAGCAAGCCGGATACCGCTCATACCGTACGCATCGGCTACCAGAAATCATCGACGCTGATCACCATCCTGAAGACGCGCGGCACGCTGGAACAGAAACTGGCGCCGCTCGGCGTCAAGGTCAGCTGGCATGAATTCGCCAGCGGCCTGCCGCTGCTGGAAGCGCTGAACGTCGGCGCGGTCGACGTCTCGGCCGACGTCGCCGACACGGTGCCGGTGTTCGCGCTGGCCGCCGGCGCGCAACTGACCTACATCGCGCAGGAAGCACCGTCGCCGAGCGCGCAGGCGATCCTCGTCAAACCCGATTCGCCGATCAAGACCGTCGCCGATCTGAAAGGCAGGCGCATCGGCTTCGCCAAGGCGGCCGGCGCACATTACCTGCTGCTGGCCGCGCTCGATCAGGCCGGTCTGTCGCTGAAGGATGTGCAGCCCGCCTATCTGGCACCGGCCGACGGCCGCGCCGCATTCGAGAAAGGCGCGATCGATGCCTGGGTGATCTGGGATCCCTTCCTGTCCGCTGCACAGCGCCAGGCACATGCGCGCATCGTGACCGACGGCCGCAATCTCGCCGACTACCAGCGCTATTACCTCGCTTCGACACCGTTCGCGAAAGCGCATCCGGATGTCGTCAAGCTGATCGTCGATGAACTGAAAACCACCGGCAAATGGGTCAAGCAGGCACCGGCCAATGCCGCCGCGCTGCTGTCGCCGGTGTGGGGACTGGATGCCGCCACCATCGAGCAAGCCAATGCACGCCGCAGCTACAACGTGCGCGCCGTCGTGCCGCAGCACCTGAGCGAACAGCAGAAGATCGCCGATGCCTTTTTCACCGAAGGACTGCTGCCGAAGAAGGTGAACGCGACTGCCGTTCCGCTGTTCTGATTGATGTTCTGATTTTTGCCACATACGGAATCGAAATGGGCCAACTACCGAAGCCGGGCGAACTGCTGCCGTCCGCCGCTACTTTCACGCCGCAGCATCTGGCGCAGCGCGATTTCGGCGCGCTGACTGATGCCGTCGAATCCACCGCCGCCGCCTTGGCCGCCACCGCCGTCGCACGCGACCGCAAGGGCGGCACCGCGTGGGCGGAGCGGCAGGCATTGCGCGACAGCGGCCTGCTGAAGCTTGCCGTGCCGGCTGCCTACGGCGGACCGGAAAGGCCATGGCCGGACATTTATCGCATCATTCGCCGCTTCGCCGAAGTCGACAGTTCGCTCGCGCATCTGTTCGGCTTCCAGCATCTGCAGGTCGCCAGCGTCGCGCTGTTCGGCAATCCGCAGCAGAAGGAACGCCTGCTTGGCCAGACCGTCAGCGAGAACTGGTTCTGGGGCAATGCGACGAACGGGCTGGATACTCGCACGACATTGACGTGGAAGAATGAGGACGGCGGCTACTACGAGCTGAACGGCATCAAGTCGTTCTGCTCCGGCGCGACGGGTTCCGACATGCTGAACGTGACCGCGCCGCGTTCCGCCGATCCAGCCGACCGCGTATTCCTGTCGATTCCGACCAGCCGCGTCGGCGTGAAGGTGCTGGACGACTGGGACAACATGGGCCAGCGCCAGACCGACAGCGGCTCGGTCACCTTCACACAGGTGCGCGTCGAAAAGAACGAAGTGCTCGGTCCGCCGGGCACCGCCGGCACGCCACGCGCGACGCTGCGCACGCTGGTGTCGCAACTGATCCTGGTCGAGATCTACCTCGGCAATGCGCAGGGTGCGCTGCTGAACGCATGGAAATATGTACACGAACAGGGGCGGCCGTGGTTCCAGTCCGGCCTCGAACGCGCGAGCGACGATCCGTTCACGCAGCAGCGCTTCGGCGACCTGCGTATCGCACTGCGCGGCGCAATCGTACTGGCCGAAGATGCGGCACGGCGATTGCAGCATGCATGGGAACGCGGCGATGCGCTGACCGCGCAGGAACGCGGCGAACTGGCGGTGGCGATTTTCGAAACCAAGATTGCTGCAGCCCGCTCAGCGCTGGACATCACGTCGAAAATCTTCGAGGTGATGGGCGCACGCGCAACGGCGGCCAAGTACGGCTTCGATCGTTTCTGGCGCAACGTGCGCGTGCACACGCTGCACGATTCGCTGGACTACAAGCTGAAGGATGTCGGCCTATGGGTGCTGAGCGGAGAAACGCCGGCACCGTCGATCTATTCGTGACCCGCTGTTTGCCGCCATTCATGGCGATGCAGTTATTCGTGGTCTTTTCCGCAGGGAGAATCCTGCACGGCATTCTCCCTGCCGGCCATTCAGCGGCGTGGACGATTGCGCCAGCCCGCAGCAAGATGTGACACCAGATAGAGCAGCAGTACGCCGCCGATCAGCAGTACGGCATCGTCCCAGTCGGTGCGGTCGTCGAAGCTGTCGCCCAGCACGGCGCGGATCACCAGCACGACGAGCAGATGCATGCAGAACACCGGCAGCGATGCCGCGCCCATGGCTTCGAAGAAACGCAAGCGCGGCAGCATCGGCGCAATACGCTGACCGAAATGCTGCAATACGATCGCCAGCGCGAGGAAGTTCACCATGCGCAGCGGCGCCAGATGCCATTTGTCGAACAGCCAGCGATTCAGCACGTCATTACCGGGAAACGGCGCCTGCCCGACTGCATGGCGCCAGACGAAGCAGATGACGACAATCGCCAGCGCCGTCCCCAGAATTCTTGGCGAAAAAGCCAGCCAGCGATCGAGCCTGCCTTGCGCGTGCATGGATCCCAGCCACAGGCCCAGCACCCACAGCAATTGCCACGCATAGGTTTCGAACGCGCCCGTCTCGCGAAACGGCACGGTCAGGCCAGTCGCCGCAACCAGCATCGCGTACAGTGCGGCCGAAATATCGAACTGTGCCGCCGCCCACAGCAGCAGGCTGACGGCGAAGATGCCGCGCCAGCCGCACCGCATGCCGTGAGCCAGCAGCCACGGACTCAGCAGCAACAGCAGGATGTACAGCGGAAGAATGTCCAGCAGCGGCGGGTTGTAGATCAGCAGGACGCTGGCCCATAGCGCAGTCACCGGATCGTACAGATAGAAGCCGATCAGGCTCTTCAGCCCCGGCTGGCCGAACTTCAGGCCGAGCCCGGCGATGACGGTGAACAGCAACAGCAGACAGCCGACATGCCACGCATAGACGGTCAGCGTGCGACGGAAGAAGGCACGACGCATCGCCGGCACGCCATCACGCTGCGCCTTGCGCGTATAGACCATGCCGGCCATGAAGGCCGACAGGATGACGAAGCCTTCGGCGGCGGAAACGAAACCGAAGGACTGCCCGAAAATATTGCTGTAACGGGTCGGCAAATGGGTGGTGAACATCATCACCAGCATCAGGCCGCGCAGCGCATCCAGCTCCCAGCGGCGGGAAAGCGTATTGGTCATTCTGTCGATCGAGAGAGGAGCAACGCCGTGACGGCAGCATGTTTCATGCCTGCCGATGAAGCTGGCGTCCGTGGAGAGAACGTCTGTAGAACGCGCCAAACAGGAAAAAGTTCTTTCCGGCACGCATTTCTTTTACGCATTGCATGATGCAATGCACGAACTTCTTCAACGCTGCTGAATGATCTTCAGGCTGCGCAACTGCTCCACCGCAAGATCGAGGAAGGCGCGCACCTTCGGCGCCATGTGCCGCGTGCCGGCAACGACCAACTGTACCGGCAGCATTTCCGGCTCATAACTTGAAAGCACGCGCACCAGCGTGCCGGCAGCCAGATCGTCGGCCACCTGGTAAGACAGCACCCGCGCCAGACCGCGCCCGGCCTTCACCGCCAGCAGGGCGACATCGATTTCATTGACGATCAGACGCGGCGACAATTGCATCGTGCGTTCACGGCCTGCGTGGCGAAATCGCCATTCCATCGCAGCCAGGCGGCCGGACGTGTAAATGACGTCATGCGCCGCCAGATCGTCGGGCGTCTTCGGCTTGCCGCGTCGCGCCAGATATTCCGGGCTTGCCACCAGCATGCGGCGTACCGAACCGACACGCCGCGCCACCAGATTGGTATCCGCCATCGCACCGATACGGACCGCGACGTCCAACCCTTCCTCGATCAGATCGAGATTGCGATCGCTCATCACCATGTCGACCCGCATCCCGGGATACAAATCCAGATAACTGTTGACGATAGGCGCCACGTGCCGGCGGCCGAATACCAGCGGCGTCGTCAGACGCAGCGTGCCGCGCAACGGCGCATCCGCATCCTCGCGCACCGCATCGTCGTAATCCGCCAGCACCTGCCGCGCCTGCGCCGCCAGCCGCATGCCCGCTTCGGTCGCTGCCAGATGCCGCGTCGTGCGCTCGACAAGCCGCACGCCGATCCGCTGTTCCAGCGACGACAGCAGGCGTGTCACCGCAGGTGCCGAACGCCGCAGCTTGCGACTGGCGCCAATCAGACTGCCGGTATCGAGAATGGCAAGAAAGACTTCCAGCTCGTCGAGGCGATCCATGATTATTCCTGAAATTGAAATAGTTAATTGCAATTTTGCCTGATTTACTTCATTTTCAGAAATTCATACGATGAAGCCTCTCATTCAACGGAGGATTCCATCATGACCATCAAGCTTTACGGTGTGCCGCTTTCCGGCCATTGCCATCGCGTCGCGCTGCTGCTCGACATGCTGCAACTGCCGTACGAATTCATCGCCGCAGGTGCCGATGTGCGCAGTTCAGAGAATTTTCTGAAACTGAATCCGCTGAGACAGATTCCAGTGCTGGTCGACGGCGATCTCGTCCTCAGCGACAGCAACGCGATCCTGGTTTATCTCAGTCTGCGCCATGCGCCGCAAGGCAAGTGGTATCCATCAGACGCGATCGCCGCCGCGCAGGTGCAGCGCTGGCTGTCGATTGCCGCTGGCGAAGTGCGATACGGCCCGGCCAGTGCGCGCATGACGGCGCTGTGGAATATGCCGGGCGAAGTCGATGTCGCCCTTGCAGAAAAAATCACCGCGCGCCTGTTCCATATGATGGATAGCCATCTGGCGCAACGCCAGTGGCTGGCGACGCCGCATCCGACGATCGCGGATCTCGCCTGCTATTCGTATATCGCGCATGCGCCGGAAGGCCGCATTTCGCTGGAAGCATATCCGGCCATCCGCGCCTGGCTGCAGCGCGTGGAAGCATTGCCGCATTTCCATCCCATGCCGGCATCGCCCGTGCCCGCAGCATCATGAATAACGCACCTATCCTGCCGGCGCGCAAGGAAGAGCCTTTCCACGAAGGCGAACGACGCGCCCATGCACTGGCCGGCGGAGGCCCGCCCGGCTTCGCGATACGCGACGCGATGCCGGATCAGCATCGTGACTTCTTTTCGATGCTGTCGTACGTGATGCTGGCCACGATCGATGCAGACGGTGCACCTGTCGCCACGATCGTCACAGGCCCGCCCGGCTTTATCGATGCGCCGGATGCGCAGACACTGCATATCGACGGCCGCGCAAACTGGCAGGCGAATGTACGGCCCCTGCTTCAACCGGGAAAGCCGATCGGCATGCTGGGCATCGATCTCGGCAACCGTCGCCGCAATCGTGCGAACGGCATCGTCCGTCGCATCGATGGTGCCGTCAGTGAAGGCGGCATCGAACTGCAGGTGACGCAATCGTTCGGCAATTGCCCGAAGTACATCCAACTGCGCGAAGTCGTGCATGTCACGCAAAGCACACCTAGCGAAGAAATACAGATTGCCGACCAGCTGGATGCCTCAGCAAGCGAGATGATCGCGCAAGCCGACACCTTCTTCGTCGCCAGCGGCATCGATGCACGCAACAACGAAGGCGGTATCGACGTATCGCACAAAGGCGGCCACCCGGGCTTTGTACGCATCGACGGCAATACGTTGACGATTCCCGATTTCACCGGAAACCGCTACTTCAACACGCTGGGAAATCTGCTGGTGGACGATCGCGCGGCATTGCTGTTCGTCGATTTTTCGAACGGCGACCTGCTGCATCTGCAAGGCCGCACGGAAATTGTCTGGGAAGTGCCGGAAGCGGAGCGCTTCGATGGAGCCGAACGCCTGTGGCGGTTTCATGTGCAACGCGTACAACGCACGACACATGCGATCCCGTTACGCTGGATGTTGCAGGAAGTATCACCGGCGCTGGCGCGTACCGGCCACTGGTGATGAGAATTCCGACTACTTGACGCGCTGCTTCTCCAGCTTGCGCGCCAGTGTGCGGCGATGCATACCGAGGCGGCGCGCCGCTTCGGAGATATTGAAGTCGGTTTCCGCCAGCACCGCGTGGATGCGCTCCCATTCCAGCGTCTTGATCGACGTGGAACGATTGGTCAGCTCGACATCGGCGTTACCGGCGACCTGCTCGAAGGCAGCCTCGATGTCGTCGGTATTGGACGGTTTGGCCAGATACTGGATCGCGCCCAGTTTGATCGCTTCGACCGCCGTATTGATGCTGGCGAAGCCGGTCAGCACGACGATCAGCATTTCCGGGTCGTGCTCGTGCAGCATCTGCACGCAAGCCAGTCCCGACGTATTACCGTGCAGCTTCAGATCGACCACGGCATAGCCGGGCGAATGCTCTTCCAGCAACGTCTCCGCCTCGTCCTGGCTGGACGCGTGCAGCACGCGATAATTGCGGCGTTCGAACGAGCGCACCAGCGTGCGTGCAAATGCGGCATCGTCCTCGATGATCAGCAACAGGCGCTGTTCTTCAGACTGCATGGATATCGTCCTCCTCGATCGCGATCGTCGCCAGCGGCAACGTAATCTGCACCTGCGCGCCGCCCTCTTCGCGATTATGCGCGGTTACGGTACCGCCCAGCGTGCGTGCGACATTAACCGACAGAAACAGGCCAAGCCCGCCACCTGGCCTGCCCTTCGTCGATTGATACGGCTTGCCGAACTGCGCCAGCATCGCCGGCGCGAAGCCGGAACCGGAATCGGTCACCGTCAGCCGCAGCAGATCGGCTTCGCATTCCGCCTTCATCGCCAGCCAGCGCGGCGATGCTTCCAGCGCATTGTCGAGCACGTTGCAGATCATCTGCTTCAGCGCCGAATCGAAAACCACCGGCTGATCGCGTTCGATGCGATTGTCGTAATCGAAAGCGACGACAGGACGGCTTTCGCGCCATTCGTCGGCCAGCTCGTTCAGGAAGGTATTGATCGTGGTCTTCACCGACGATTCGCCGCGCGCTTCGCCGGCCGACAGCAGGATGCCGCTGACGATAGCCTTGCAGCGCAGCACCTGCGTCTGCATCTCGCCGATCTCTTCGCGCAGTTCCGGATTGTTGGCGAACTCCGGCATGCGGCGCCAGTCGCCGAGAATCACCGACAGCGTCGACAGCGGCGTGCCGAGTTCATGCGCAGCACCGGAGGCCAGCAAGCCCATGCGCACGATGTGTTCTTCCTCGGCCGCGCGCTGGCGCAGATCAGAGAGCTGTGCGTAGCCGGCGCGCAGATTGCGGCCGATGCGCGTAATGAAGAAGACCAGCAGCGCCGCATTGATCGCGAAGCACAGCAGCGTGCCTTGCACGTACAGGCTCAGATAACTGTCGCTGTCTTCGTACGACAGCACCAGCGGTGCGGAAAACTTGGCAAGCCCGGCCAGGCACAGGCTGGTGACGCCAACGATGATCCAGGTTGACCATGCCTCCAGCAGGACGGCGCCCAGGATGACCTGCAGCAGATAGAGGAACGCGAAGGGATTGGTGGTGCCGCCGCTCAGATACAGCTGCGCCGTCAGGATGGCGACATCAATCAGCAGCGCGAGAAAGACTTCGTTGTTGGTGACGATGCGGCGCTCATGCCAGCGCAGCTGGCTGCCGATGTTGAAGGCGATCAGGCAGACCAGCACTTCCAGCATGTGGCGCACCGGCAGTTCGATGCCGTAACCCATCGTGACGACGGCGATCGTCGTGATCTGGCCGATGACGGCGATCCAGCGCAGCTGGATCAACAGCCGCATGTTCTTGTGTCCAGCCGCAGCTTCGCCCTTGGGCGCACTCCATGGCCCGGCGATTCTTTTTTCAGTGACTGGGGTGTCGGTCGTGACTGCCATCTTTGCTGTGGTCCTCTGTTCCACGATGCTGTCGATCGGCGGCGCGCCGGGCGCGGCGCTCGTCGCGCTTGACCCAGAAGGCGGCGCCCGCCACCATCAAGGCTAAAGCATACCAAGTAAGCGCATAGACCAGATGGCTGTTGTGGAAACGGATGACCGTGAGCCCCCCGACCGGACGAACTGCACCATTTGCCGCCGGCGGCTCCATGCCGACATCGGCGTCGACAAAGTACGGCGCGACAGCCGTCAGGCCGCGCGAAGCGGCAATCGCCGCGACATCGCGCGAATACCAAAGGTTGCCGGCAGGATCATTGTGGCGCAGGAAACCGCCACCCGGTTCGCTGATGCGCAGCAGACCGCTGACCGTCACCGCGCCGTCGACCGCCGCGCTACGCGCTGTATCGACGTTCGGGAAGATGAAGCCGCGGTTGACCAGCACAACCGTGCCTTCTTCGGTACGCAACGGCGTCAGCAGCCAATAGCCGCTGCCAAGCTCGGTAGCAGCCTGTACTTTGACGGAAAGTTCGGGGAGATAGACGCCAGTCAGACGGACATGGCGGTATTCGTCGGATGCTGCAGTAATTTGCGGCCAGCGCTCAGGACCTGGCGCCTGCACCGGTGCGGCATGAACGCGCGTTTCGACACGTTCGATCAATGCCAGCTTCCATTGCAACCGATAGACCTGCCAGGTTCCCAGTGCGAGAAACCCGGCAAACAATACAACGGCCGTCGCGGCAAGTATCAGCCGCACGGCCAGGGAACGCGGGCGGCGTTCGATTTCGTGAGAAGCCGTGCCGTCGCGTTCCAGGGCGCCTGTCATGGCATGTCGGACATCGTGTGATTGCTCGGCATGTGCATTTCATGCGTCGGATCAGACATCATGTGCGGCATCATGTTGTGGTTCAGGTGGTACATGACCCAGATCGAACCGGCCAGCATGATGACGACGACGACGATGGTGAACACCATGGCCAGCATCGACCAGCCGCCTTCTACCTTCGAGTTCATGTGCAGAAAGTAGATCATGTGTACGACCACCTGCACTGCTGCGAAACCGAGGATGACGATGGCCGTCGTGCTCGAATTCTCGATCACCTTGCCCATCACCAGCCAGAATGGAATCGCGGTCAGGATGACGGACAGGATGAAACCGATCGCGTAGCTCTTCAGCGTGCCGTGATTGGCATGATCGTCGTGATGGCCGTGTCCGTGGTCATGGCCATGATCGTGGTTGTGATGCGCGCTCATGGCAGAACTCCCATCAGGTAGACAAAGGTGAAGACGCCGATCCAGATCACGTCCAGGAAGTGCCAGAACATCGACAGGCACATCAGGCGACGGTGGTTTGCCTGGCTCAGGCCGTGACGGTTCAACTGGAACAGCAGCGTGACGAGCCAGATGATACCGAAGGTCACGTGCAGACCGTGGGTAGCGACCAGTGCGAAGAACGAGGTCAGGAAGCCACTGCGCTGCGGACCTGCACCTTCATGGATCAGGTGATGGAACTCGTACAGTTCCAACGCCAGGAAGGCCGCGCCGAACAGACCGGTGATGACTAGCCAGACCATCGTGCTCTTCAGCTTGTTGCGTTGCGATTCGAGCATCGCGAAACCGTAGGTGATCGACGACAGTAGCAGGAAGGCGGTGTTGATTGCCACCAGCGACAGGTCGAACAGTTCGGCACCGGTCGGGCCGCCTGCATAGTTGCGGCCCAGCACGGCGTACGCTGCGAACAGGCAGGCGAACACCAGGCAGTCGCTCATCAGGTAGAGCCAGAAACCCAGCAGCGTACCTTGTTCCGGGTGATGCTCATGCACGTAGAAACGTGCGCTCGGGTCAGCGCTCATGGCGCCGGCAGATTGTGCAGTGATCTCAGACATGGCTTTCCAGCATACGGGTGCGAGCATCTTCGGTACGGACGACTTCTTCCGCCGGGATGTAGTAATCGCGGTTGTAATTGAAGGTGTGAATGATGATTGCAGCCAGCATCACGAAGAAGCTGGCGGCCGCCACCAGCCACATGTGCCAGATCAGTCCGAAGCCGACCAGCGCGCTCAAGGCAGCGATGATGAAGCCGGCGCCGGTGTTCTTCGGCATGTGGATTGCGGTGAAGCCGGACAGCGGACGCTTGTAGCCCTGCTTCTTCATGTCCGCCCAGGTATCGCCTTCATACACACGTGGCGTGAATGCGAAGTTGTAGTCAGGCGGCGGCGACGAAGTCGACCATTCCAGCGTACGACCGTTCCATGGATCGCCGGTCACGTCACGCAGCTTGTCGCGGCGCAGGAAGCTGACGCCGAACTGGATGATCATCGATGCGATGCCCAGTGCGATCAATACAGCGCCAACGGCAGCGACCTGGAACCAGATCTGCAGCGACGGATCGGTGAAGTGGCTCATGCGGCGGGTCACGCCCATCAGGCCCAGAACGTACAGCGGCATGAAGGCGAGGTAGAAGCCGATCACCCAGAACCAGAACGAGCACTTGCCCCAGAACGGATCGAGCTTGTAGCCGAATGCTTTCGGGAACCAATAGTTGATTGCGGCGAACACGCCGAACACCACACCGCCGATGATCACGTTGTGGAAGTGCGCGATCAGGAACAGCGAGTTGTGCAGCACGAAGTCAGCCGGCGGAACTGCCAGCAGCACGCCCGTCATGCCGCCGATCACGAAGGTGATCATGAAGGCAATGGTCCACATCATCGGCAGTTCGAAGCGGATACGGCCGCGGTACATCGTGAACAGCCAGTTGAAGATCTTCGCACCGGTCGGGATCGAGATGATCATCGTCGTGATGCCGAAGAACGAGTTCACGCTCGCGCCCGAACCCATCGTGAAGAAGTGGTGCAGCCAGACCAGGTACGACAGGATCGTGATGACGACGGTTGCGTACACCATCGAGGTGTAGCCGAACAGACGCTTGCCCGAATACGTGGAGACGATTTCGGAGAACACGCCGAACACCGGCAGAACCAGAATGTAGACCTCAGGGTGGCCCCAGATCCAGATCAGGTTCACGTACATCATGGCGTTGCCGCCCAGATCGTTCGTGAAGAAGTTGGTATCGAAGATACGATCCAGCGACAGCATCGCCAGCACGGCGGTCAGCACCGGGAAGGCAGCGACGATCAGCACGTTGGTGCACAGTGCGGTCCAGCTGAACACCGGCATCTTCATCATGTCCATGCCGGGTGCGCGCATCTTGACGATGGTCACGATCAGGTTGACGCCGGACAGCAGCGTGCCTACACCGGCGACCTGCAATGCCCAGATGTAATAGTCGACACCGACGTCGGGACTGTGCAGGATGCCGGACAGTGGCGGATAGGCCAGCCAGCCGGTCTTGGCGAATTCACCGACGAACAGCGAAACCATCACCAGCACCGCGCCGAAGGTCGTCATCCAGAAGCTGAAGTTGTTCAGGAACGGGAACGCCACGTCGCGCGCGCCGATCTGCAGCGGCACCACGTAGTTCATCAGGCCGGTAACGAACGGCATCGCCACGAAGAAGATCATGATCACGCCGTGCGCCGTGAAGATCTGGTCGTAGTGGTGCGGCGGCAGGAAGCCGGCGTTGTCGCCAAATGCAACTGCCTGCTGCGCGCGCATCATCAGCGCATCGGCAAAGCCGCGCAGCAGCATGATCAGACCGAGGATCATGTACATGATGCCGATCTTCTTGTGGTCGATGCTGGTGATCCAGTCGCGCCACAGCGGGCCCCACAGGCGGTATTTGGTCAGCAGGGCAAGAACCGCAACACCACCGACTACCACACCGAGGAACGTGGCGATCAGGATCGGTTCATGAAGGGGAATCGCCTCCCAGCTCAGGCGACCGAAGATGAGCTTCGTCAGATCAGTTTGCATCGTTGTTCTTCAATGAATTGGAAGAAGTGCACAGTTGCGCATCGATTTGTGCAATGCGCGGTGCGGATTTGTTGTCGAGGAAGTTGCGCGCCTCGGCATCGATCTTGATGCGTTTCGCATCGTCGGACATCATCTTGTCCATGCAGACGGTACCCTCTGCGACGCAGCGGTTGAGGATCGCATGGTACAGATCGGACGCCACGGTACCGTAGTAGGTCACCGGCTCGCGGGTGCTCGGTTTTTCCAGTTCGGTGTAGACCGCACGATCCAGCGTTGCGCCGTTGGCCTTGGCTTCATTGACCCAGCGGTCGAAGTCGGCGATATCCATGCCGTGATACTTGAAGCGCATGTGCGAGAAGCCGGCACCGCTGTAGTTCGCCGAGAAGCCTTCCGACTCGACCGGCTTGTTGATGACGGCATTCAGTCGCGTTTCCATGCCCGGCATCGCGTAGATCTGGCCGGCCAGTTCAGGAATGTAGAACGAGTTCATCACCGTCGAAGCCGTGATCTCGAAGCGCACCGGCACGTCGATCGGCGTCGCCAGTTCGTTCACGGTGGCGATGCCCTGCTCCGGATAGATGAACAGCCATTTCCAGTCGAGCGCGACGACCTGAATCGTCAGCGGCTTGGCTGCCGAAGAAATCGGACGGTTCTCGTCGATGCGGTCCAGCGGACGATACGGATCCAGCTTGTGCGTGTAGACCCAGGTGATCAGACCCAGGACGATGATGATCAGCAGCGGCGCGCCCCAGATGATCAGCTCCAGCTTGGTCGAATGATCCCATTCCGGGTCGTATTTGGCGGAGGTATTGTTTTTCCGGTAGCGCCATGCAAAGATGATTACCAGGGCGATCACGGGAACGATGATCAGCAGCATCAGCAGCGTGGAGATCACGATGAGATTTGCCTGCTGGACGGCAATGTCGCCTGATGGATTCATCACTACCGTGTCGCATCCTGCGAGCAGTACCAGTAGTGGCAGCAGTAACAATCCGCGACGAGTTGTCAAAGAAATCATGCGGGTGCATTAACAGAGGTTGAAGGATCGTGCTACTGTAACGTCAATGACGCGTTTTGCCGATTGGACGTTTTGTCCTACCCCGGCCGAAACCGTTGTACAGCAAGGGTTTCGACGCGTTAGATAATAACGAAATGGAGGCGAACACCATGGCTACCACCTACGATGCAGCACAGCACGACATTGGCGACGGTCCCCGGAACCTGAATACCCGGAATACCCACATCGCCCCCGGTGAAATCGCCATCGGCGTCATTATCGGGCGCACTTCCGAATATTTCGACTTCTTCGTCTACGCGATCGCCTCGGTGCTCGTGTTCCCGGCGGTCTTCTTCCCGTTCGCGGACAAGCTGGAAGGCACGCTGTACGCCTTCACGATCTTTGCCCTCGCCTTCCTGGCGCGGCCGTTCGGTACCGTCCTCTTCATGGAAGCGCAGAAACGGCTCAGCCGCGAAGCCAAACTGACCATCGCGCTGTTCCTGCTGGGCGGTTCCACGGCGGGCATCGCCTTCCTGCCGGCCTATGCCGATCTCGGCGTAACCGCCATTATCATGTTGTCATTACTGCGCGTCGGCCAGGGTATCGCGCTCGGCGGCGCCTGGGATGGCCTGCCGTCGCTGCTGGCGCTGAATGCACCGCCGAACAAACGCGGCTGGTATGCAATGCTGGGCCAGCTTGGCGCACCGACCGGCTTCATCATCGCCGCCGGCCTGTTCTCTTACCTGTTGCTGGAGCTGTCGCAGCAAGACTTCCTCGAATGGGGCTGGCGCTATCCGTTCTATGTGGCCTTCGCCATCAACGTGGTCGCACTGTTCGCCCGCCTGCGCCTGATTTCGACGCCAGAATACACCCATCTGCTGGATGATCGGGAACTGCAGCCGACCAATGTTATGGAAATGACACAGAACCAGGGGCGCAACGTGGTCATCGGTGCATTGGCCGCACTGGCCAGCTATGCGCTGTTCCATCTGGTCACGGTGTTTCCGCTGTCGTGGATCAACCTGTACTCGACACGCTCGCTCAGCCACTTCCTGGTGGTGCAGATGATGGGCGCTGCGATCGCGATGGTCGGCATCGTGCTGTCCGGCATCGTCGCCGACCGCTTCGGCCGCCGCACCACGCTGGGCACGCTGGCCGTGCTGATCGCGGTCTTCAGCGGCTTCGTGCCGACGCTGATGGACGGCGGCGATCTGGGTCAGGATATCTTCATCATGGTCGGCTTCGGCTTGCTGGGCCTGTCCTACGGCCAGGCTGCCGGTGCGGTTTCCGCCAACTTCCTGCCGAAATACCGTTATACCGGCGCGGCCCTCACGTCGGATCTGGCCTGGCTGGTCGGCGCGGCTTTCGCACCGCTGGTGGCGCTGGGCCTGTCGGCACACTTCGGCCTGGGCTACGTCAGCCTCTATCTGCTGTCCGGCGCAGTCGGATCGCTGGCGGCACTGAGCCTGAACCGGGCACTGGAAATCCGGAACTGATTTCCCTGATCTGAAATAAAAAAAGGGTTGCGGCAGCAATGCCGCAACCCTTTTTCTTTGCCCTTCTATATATAGATGTAGGACTCAGCGAGCCGAAACCGACCGCTCGTCGCGAATCAGCAGGGCGCCGCACAGCAACGCCAGCACGATTCCCAGCGCGCAGATCGTCGGCCAGCCGCCGTGCAACCAGGCCAGCGAACCCAGCGCCGACCCCGATGCAGCGCCGATGAAGTAAGTCGTCATATAGACGGCGTTCATCCGCGAGCGCGCCTCCGGCTCCAGTTCGAAGACGATATGCTGGTTCGTGATGTGCAGGCCCTGCAAGCCGAGATCGATCACCAGCATGCCGACGATGAACCAGACAAGGCTGGTCGCTCCCAGCCAGAAACATCCCCATCCCGCCAGCAGCAACAGCACGCAGACGATGCCAGCCTCGCGCGTCCAGCCGTGATCGGCGCAACGTCCGGCGACATTCGCCATCAACGCGCCCGCCACGCCGGCCAGACCGACTAAGCCGATGCTGGCGTCGCTCAATCCGTGCGACGGCCCGGACAGCAGCAAGGCCATCGTCGAAAACAAGGCGCTGACCGAAGCGAACGCCAACGCGCTCATCAACGCGCGACTGAGCAAACGCGGATGGCGGCGCATCAGCACGCCCATCGATCGCAGCACTTCGCCATAGCTGACCTGCGTCGGATTGCGCGACGTCGGCAGCCTGCGCCATAGCAGCAGCGCCACCACCACCATCGTGATACTGGAAAGCCGGTAGACGGTATGCCAGCCGCCAAGGCTGGACAGAATGCCCGCCACGCTGCGCGCCGCCAGAATCCCGAGCAAGAGGCCGCTCATTACCAGCCCGACCGCACGGCCGCTGCGCGACGGATCGGACAGGATGGCCGCCACCGGCACCAGGATTTGCGCCGCCACCGAAAACATCCCCGCCATCACGATGCCGGCGAACAGGAAATGGATGCTGACGGCAAATCCGCTGATGAATTGTCCGAGTCCGGCCAGCAGCATCAGCGTCACCGCAAGCCGGCGCCGCTCGAACTTGTCGCCCAGCGGCACCAGCAGCACCAGTCCGCAAGCGTAGGACACTTGCGCCGCCGTGACGGTCAGCGCCGCCGTGGTTTCGCTGACGCCGAAATCCAGCGCAATCGAATGCAGCAGCGGCTGATTGAAATAATTGCCACCGGCGCACAGGCCGGAAGCGACTGCCATCAGCAACAGCACGGATGCATCGAGGCCGCGATTGGCGGATGACGCCGCTGTGGGGGGCGTGTGGGATGAAGACATGGGCGGTGACGTACAGGCTCCCGGCATCGGGAGGGAAGGCGATGATAGCAGCCGCGCCGTTTTCCTGCCGGCGCTCGCCGCATCCACCCTGCATCCATGCCGTATCTGTATTACGTCATGGCCGTATTCGCCCTTGCGGCACACATGAAAAGTCTCGGCCGCAAAATCGCGCCAAAACCGATACGGCAGTCATCCGCCGCGCGCATTTTTTCTACTCGCACGCACTTCCATGACCAGCCAGCCGAGCGCCGCCGGCACCAGCGGCACCAGATAGTAAAGAAAGCGATAGGTCAGCAATGCCGCCAGCAACTCGCTGGCGGCCAGCCGATACGACAGCAGCGCCACGAACACCGCTTCCACCACGCCCAGCCCGGCCGGCACATGCACGATCACGCCGGCGACGACGGCGATCAGCAGCACGCACAGCACATTGGTATAGGCGATCTGCCGCTCCAGCAACAGATAGATCACGCACGCCATCAGCATCCAGTTGGCGCAGGACATGACCAGTTGCAGCAAGGCGAACCGCAGCCGTTGAATCGTCACGACGTGGCCACGAAAACTGAGGCGCCGCTCGCTGAAAAAAAGACATATCGCCAGATAGGCAAGCGCTGTCGACAGCAGCGCGGCCCCCAGCACATGCAGGCCCGCACCGCCGATCTTCCATTGCGGCGGCAACTGCAGCGGACTGACGAGAAAAACTGCGCCGGCCAACGCCAGATAGCCGAACCAGTTGGTGAAGATGCTGGTGCCGATGATGCGGGCGATCGCATCGGTCTGCAAACCCTGCCGTGCATACAGGCGATAACGCAGCATCGCCGCGCCGATCAGCGAACCGAGATTGATGTTGAAGGCATAGCTGATGAAATTGATACCCATCACGGTCGGCCACGCCAGCCCGTGTCGCGTCAGATGCCGCCCCAGCAGATCGAAGCAGCTGTACAGCGCATGGCTGGCCACCGTCGGCAGAACGGCCAACCACAGCCATTGCGGCGACTGGCGGCGCATCGCTTCGAACACTTCGCCCCACGCGATCGTGCGCGCCTGCGTCACGATCAGCCAGGCGACGACGAGAAAGAATGCCGTCTGCGCGATCCGCTTCAGCCACGGCCAGCTGCGCCGCCATAGCGACATGCCGCGTCCGCCTTTGCGCGCCGAATCTCCGGCCTGCCTGGCGCGGCCGGCGGCGTTCGACAGCCCGCTCATCGATATGCCTCGCCGTCCATCGCCTGCACGTCGATGGCTGCCACTTCCTGCGCCGGCGTCACGCGCGGCTTGTGCGCCGGCAGCCAGCCTATCCATGCCGGATAGCGGCGCAGGAAATGGAACAGCACAAAGCTGCGCATCAGGCGCCACCAGCTGGATTCCTTCAATTCGCGGATATCGATTTCCTTGCAGTTGCGATCGATCAGGCCCTGCAGCTTCTCCGCCAGCCGCGCGTTGAAATCGCGGTCGCGGATCATCACGTTGGCTTCCAGGTTCAGCGACAGACTCAGCGGATCGAGATTGCTGGAACCGACGGTCGCCCATTCCTCGTCGACCACCGCTACCTTGCCGTGCAGCGGCCGCTCGCAATATTCGTAGATGCGCACGCCGGCGCTGAGCAGATAGTGATACAGCATGCCGGCCGCCGTCTGCACGATCGGCATGTCGGGATTGCCTTGCAGGATCAGCGATACATGCACGCCGCGCCGTGCCGCCCTGCGCAATTCCCGCAGGAAGGCGTAGCCAGGAAAGAAATAGGCGTTGGCGATCGTCACGCGTTCGCGCGCCAGACGAATCGCCATTCGGTAATGACGCTCGATATCGGTCTTGTTACGTTCGTTGTCGCGCCAGACGAAGGCGGCGACGGCGCCCTCTTCATGCGTTTCGGAAGACAAGGCCGCTTGCCGGCGGCGAAACCAGCGCCGCCGTTCGCGCGTGCGCTGCACTGCCGCCAATGCGAAAGTGCGGATCTGCTCGACCAGCGGGCCGCGAATCGAAATCGAGTAATCCTGCTTGGCTTCGGGACCGAAATCGGCCAGATGGTCGGCCGAGAAATTGATGCCGCCGATGAAGGCCAGTTCGCCGTCGACGACCAGCAACTTGCGATGCAGGCGGCGAAACAGGCGCAGGCGATGGAAGATGCCGGGCGCGGGATCGAACACATGCATGCGCACGCCGGCTGCAACCAGCGTGGCGATGAATTCTTCGGACAGATCAGGCGAGCCCCAGCCGTCGACCGTCAGATCGACCTGCACGCCGCGCTGCGCAGCCGACAGCAGCACGTCATGCAGTTCGCGCCCGACCTTGTCGTCGAACAGGATGAAGGTTTCCAGCAGCACTTCGCTGCGCGCAGCGGCGATCGCATCGAACACGCGCGGGAAGAATTCCTCGCCGTTTTCGAGCAGGTCTATGCTGTTGCCGCCTATCCATCGCTGCTTCAATGTCCAGTCTCCTGCATTCCATGCGGAACGCCTTCGACTGTAAGCGGCGAGGCCCGAAAAGTATGTGCGCTGGTTAACTAACCGTGATGACGCATGGCAACGGCCGGGCCGACGAGGATCGCCTGCTGTTGCTGCAGCGCCGCGATTTCTTCGTCGGTGTAGCCCAGATCGCACAGCACTTCGCGCGTGTGTTCTCCGAGCAGCGGTGGTGGGCGGCGCGTGGCATCGTCGCCGGTATCAGCACCTTCCGAGAAACGGATAGGCAAACCGATGCCGCCGACGGTGCCGGCCAGCGGATGTTCGCTGGAGACCGTCATGCCGCGCGCCAGCGCCTGTTCATGCGACAGTGCCTGCGCAATGTCCAGCACCGGGCCGACCGGCAGGCCGACCGCATCGAATTCGCGCAGCCATTCGTCGGTCGTGCGCGTGACCAGTTTGGCGGTCAGCAATTCGACCAGCGCCGCGCGGTTTTCCATGCGCGCCGCATTGGTGGAAAAGCGCGCATCGCCTGCAAGTTCCGGCATCTGCACCACTTGCAGCAGGCGCTCGTAATTGCTCTGATTGGCTGCGCCGATATTGATCCAGCCGTCCTGCGTGCGGAACACCTGATATGGAGCGCTGGTGGAATTGGCCGAGCCCATCTTCGGCAGGATGGTGCCATCGGCAAAGTAGTTCGCGGCCGGCCAGTACATCTGCTGCAGCGCCGCCTCGAACAGCGAGGTATCGACGATCTGCCCGCGTCCGGTTTGCAGCTTGCTGGCATAGGCGGCGGCGATACCGAGCGCGGCGAGAATGCCGGCGTTGATGTCGGCCACCGGCGAGCCGGCCTTGATCGGCGCCTGCCCTTCTTCGCCGGTCATGCTCATCATGCCGCTCATGCCCTGCGCGATCAGGTCGAAGCCTCCCTTGTCGGCCCACGGGCCGGTGCGGCCGAAACCGGAGATCGAACAATAGATCAGGCCCGGATTGATTTCCTTCAGCGCGTCGTAGCCGAGGCCGAATTTTTCCATCGTGCCGGCGCGGTAGTTTTCGATGACGACGTCGGCATCCGTCAGCAGCCGGCGCAGCACGTCGCGCCCGCCTTCGGTCTTCAGGTTCAGGCCGATGCCGCGCTTGTTGCGGTTGACCACCATGAACGATGCCGATTCGCCGCATGGCAGCATGGGCGCGAAGCGGCGCGAATCATCGCCGTCCGGCGTCTTCTCGACCTTGATGACATCCGCGCCCATGTCGGCCAGCATCATGCCGCAGATCGGTCCCGACATGATGTGCGCCAGTTCGATGACGCGCATGCCGGCCAGCGGACCGCCGCGGTTTTTCTGTGGCGCGCTCATTCGCCGCTCCATGCAGGACGCCGCTTGGCAAGGAAGGCTTCGACTCCTTCATGGAAATCGCGGCTGCCGTAACAGGCGCTGATCAGATCGCTGCCGTCCGGCAGGCCGAACTGGATCAGACGGCTGATCGCTTCCTTCGACGCGCGCATCGTGATCGGCGCATGACCGGCCAGCTTGCCGCACAGCGATGCCGCCGTCGCCTCCAGTTCGTCCGGCGGCACGACCGCGGTCAGATAACCGGCAGCCAGCAATTCGTCGGCCGGCAGATTTTCCGCCAGCAGCAGCATGCGCTTGGCGCGATTGACGCCGAATGCCGCCATCACGCGCGCCATGTTCGCCATCGAGATGCAATTGCCCAGCGTGCGCGCGATCGGCAGGCCGAAGCGCGCGTCCGGTGTGGCAATGCGGAAATCGCAGGCGGTCGCGATCGCCAGTCCGCCGCCGGTCGCCCAGCCTTCGACGATGGCCAGCGTCGGCATCGGCAGCGCCTCGACTTGCGCGATGCGTTCGTTGATCGTGCGCTCGTAGGCCAGGCCGTCGTCGCCCGAACGGAAATCGCGGAACTGGGCGATGTCAGTGCCGGCGACGAAGGCTTCGCCGCCCGCGCCACGGAAAGTGACGGCACGCACGTTGCGCTCGCCGCGCAGCCGTTCGCAGATCTCGCCCAGTTGTTCGTACATCGTCCACGTCATCGCATTGCGCGCCTGCGGCCGGTCGAACACGACGGCGGCGATACCGTCGACGATCGTCAGATGCACGCAGCCCTGCGTATTGTCCTGCTCGCTCATCCTCTGCTCCTTTCCTTGCCGCGGTAGTCCGATTCATCAACCAGATTCAGCAACTCAATTCGGCAACGCGATCAGTAACTCGGTAACGGATTGGCTCAACGACTCAAGCCGCTGGCATCGATATCCCACAACGCTTCCACAGTATCGCCGCGATAGCAGACGTATTGCCGGTACAGATTGGCCGTCGGATCGCAGTGACCGGGAATCAGCATCAGCCGTTCGCCCAGGCGGTCGCGCACGTCACCGTCACCCTCGCCGCCATCGGTGATCTGCAAGATGCCGTGTTCGTCGTTGGCCGCCGTGTAGCGCAGCGCATCATCGTCACCGGGCCGCACGCGCGGCAGGCCGGAGTCGACCGCCACGCCCTTCAAGCCGACGTCGCACACCGCCATGCCGGGCTTGGCGGTACTCATCACGGTGGTGGCGATGAACAGGCTGTGGCGCAGCTTCAGTGTGCCGCCCCACTCGTTCGATCCGTAATGGCCGTCCATGAAGACGTAGGAGCCAGGCTGCAATTCGGTGAAGACGCCGCTCTCGGCATCGAATTCGACGGTACCGGTGCCGCCGCCGGTCACGACCGGGCAAGCGATGCCGCGTGCTTCCAGATGGCGCATGTGCTGCGCCGCCTTCTCGGCCGAACGCAAGGCGGCATCGCGGCGCGCGCTCCACGTCGCCAGATGCTGAATGCCGCCGTGATAGGCCTGCAAGCCGCCGAAACGCAGGCTGCCGTAACGCGCGATGCGCTCCACCAGCGCCATCAATTCATCGCTGCCGACCACGCCGCAGCGGCCCTGGCCGATATCCACTTCCGGCAGCACCGTGATGCGCGTGCCCGCCTGCGCCGCAGCCGCGCCGAGCGCATCGACCTGCGCCACGTGGTCGGCGCAGATGCTCAGCCGGACATGGCCCGCCAGCTCGGCCGCCATCGCCATCTTGTCGGCACCGACGACTTCGTTGCTCAAATGAATGTCGCGTATGCCCTGCCGCAGGAAGGGATAGACCTCGCTCAGCTTCTGACAGCAGACGCCAACTGCACCGGCTGCCAGCTGGGCCGCCGCGATCGCCGTCGATTTGTGCGCCTTCGCATGCGGCCGCAGCGCGACACCGTGCGCCCAGGCCAGCGTCGCCATACGGTCGATATTGAATTCAAAAGCGTCGAGGTCCAGCATCAGCGACGGCGTGCCGACCCGCTGCAGCGGATCGCCGATCCGCGCCGCCGGCGGCACGTACATTTCTAGGTCTTCGGCCATGCAGTCTCCCGATTTTTCTTTCTATTTCGCCAATGTATATAGCGGTACGGTCATCGCGGTAAAAACACTTTGCCCGCGATTGACATTTTTCTCAAAGTGTATATTGTATTCAATATTCTAAATGACCATTTGGAATAGCGGTAACGAAATTGTTTTCATGAATGCATATAAGGCTGAAGGCACGCAGAGGCCGACGCTTTATCCACAGCCGATCCGGACGGGCAGCACCGTGCGTCCGAAACGGTGACGTCAAAGGGTTCGCCCACACAAAGGAGACAGCATCATGCAGAAAAAAACATCCCGCCCGATCAAACTCGGCCTCTTCGCCGCCACGATGTGCTGGGCCCTCAGCGCATCGGCATGGGAACCGACCAAGCCGGTCGAGCTCGTCGTGCCGTTCAGCGCAGGCGGCGCTTCCGACCAGATGGCGCGCTCCATTCAGGGCATCATCGCCAAGCACAACCTGATGAAGCAGCCGATCATCGTGACGAACAAGGCGGGTGCCAGCGGCGCCGAAGGCCTGCTGGACATGAAGGCTTCACAAGGCGATCCCAACAAGATCATCGTCACCTCTTCCTCGCTCTACACCACGCCGCTGACCACCGGCCTGCCGTTCCACTGGCGCGACCTGACGCCGGTTGCGGTGATCGCCATGGACGCCTTCGTGCTGTGGACGAATTCGCAGGCCGGCTATAAGACGCCGATGGACTACATCGACGCCGTCAAGAAGAAGCCGGACACCTTCAAGATGGGCGGCACCAGTTCCAAGCGCGAAGACCACATGATCACGACGATGATCGAGAAGAAGACCGGCGCCAAGTTCCTCTACATTCCGTATAAAGGCGGCGGCGAAGCGGCTACCCAGCTCTCCGGCGGCCACATCGATTCCAATACCAACAATCCTTCCGAATCCGTTTCGCAATGGCGCGCGGGCGAACATACGGCACTGTGCGTGTTTGCCGACAAGCGCCTCTCCTACACGGCGAAGGTGACGTCGACGCAAGCCTGGTCCGATATCCCGACCTGCAAGGAAAAAGGCCTGGACGTCAGCTATGAAATGATCCGCATCTTCCTGCTGCCGGGCGGCGTCAAGCCGGAACAGACGCAGTTCTACGTCGACCTGATGAAGAAAGTCACCGAGACGCCTGAATGGAAAGCCTATCTGGAACGCAATGCGCTGACGCCGGCCTTCATCTCCGGCAATGCGCTGACGGATTTCCTGGTCAAGGATGAAAAACTGCATCAGACCATCATGCAGGAGGCCGGCTTCCTCGCCAAGAAGAAGTAAATTCTTTTCACCCGGACGCGGCACGCCGGTGCCTGCCGCGTCCCCATCAGGAACGAGAACATGAATCACCCTGAACACTCCCCGGAAGAGCGGGCTTCCTCTCGCACCGTCATCACCGTCCGCGCCATGGAACTCATCGTGGCAGTCGCCCTCGCACTGGGTTCACTCATCACCATGTGGAGCAATTACCAGCTCGGTTCAGGCTGGAGTTCCTACGGCCCCGAGCCGGGCTATTTCCCGATGCGCCTCGGCATCATCATCCTGATCGCCAGCGGCTTCGTGGTGTTTCACGCATTGCGCGACAACGACCGCACGCCGTTCCTGGAAGTGGCGCAGGCGAAACTGGTCGCGGTCATCCTGCTGCCGCTGATCATTTACGTATTCGGCATCAAATGGCTGGGCATCTATGTGTCGTCGGCCATCTTCATCTGTGCCTTCATGTACCTGCTCGGCAAGTTCCCTTGGTGGAAATCGATCGGCGTATCCGCGCTGACGATGATCGCCTTCTTCTACATTTTCGAAATCCAGTTCCGCGTGCCGCTGCCCAAGGGTCCGCTGGAAGCATGGCTGGGCTATTGAGGAGACGCGCATGGAAGAACTCAACTCGCTCATGACCGGCTTCGGCCACGTGCTCAGCCTGCAGAACACGGGCCTGATGTTCATCGGCATCCTGCTCGGCATCGTGGTCGGCGTGCTGCCCGGACTCGGCGGCCCGAACGGCGTCGCCATCCTGCTGCCGCTGACCTTCTCGATGCATCCGACGTCGGCCATCATCCTGCTGTCGTGCATTTACTGGGGCGCGCTGTTCGGCGGCGCAATCACGTCGGTGCTGTTCAACATTCCCGGCGAGGCGTGGTCGGTCGCGACAACCTTCGACGGCTATCCGCTGGCGCAACAGGGCAAGGCCGGGCAGGCATTGACCAGCGCCTTCACCGGCTCCTGCATCGGTGCGCTGTTCGGTGTCGTCATCATCACCTTCCTCGCGCCGATGGTGGCGAAGTTCGCATTGCGTTTCGGCCCGCCGGAATTCTTCGCCGTCTACTTCCTCACCTTCTGCAGCTTCATCGGTATGGGCAAGGAACCGAAGGCCAAGATCATCATCTCGATGTGCGTGGGCTTCATGCTGGCGGCAGTCGGCATGGATACCGTGTCCGGCCAGCTGCGCATGACCTACGATTTCCCCGAGCTGCTGCGCGGCTTCGATTTCCTGGTCGCCGTCATCGGTCTGTTCGGCATCAGCGAGATTCTGCTGACGATGGAAGAAGGCCTGGCGTTCAAGGGCAAGAAGGCGGCGATCGATCTGAAAGTCGTGCTGAAGACCTGGTCCATGCTGCCGCGCTACTGGATGACGCTGCTGCGCTCGTCCGTCATCGGCTGCTGGCTCGGCATCACGCCGGGCGGCGCGACGGCGGCATCCTTCATGGGCTACGGCATGGCCAAGCGCTTCGCGCGCGATCCGGAATCATTCGGCAAGGGCAACATGGAAGGCGTGCTGGCACCGGAAACCGCGGCGCATGCAGCCGGCACCAGCGCCCTGCTGCCGATGCTGGCGCTCGGCATCCCGGGTTCGGCCACGGCGGCCGTGCTGCTGGGCGGCCTGATGATCTGGGGCCTGCAGCCGGGACCGATGCTGTTCGTCGAACAGAAGGAATTCGTCTGGGGCCTGATCGCCAGCATGTATCTCGGCAACATCGCCGGCCTGTTGGTCGTGCTGTCGACGGTGCCGCTGTTCGCCGCCATCCTGCGCATCCCGTTTTCCATCATCGCTCCCGCCATCATGGTGGTCTGCGCAATCGGCGCCTATACGGTGCACAACGCGCAGTTCGATATCTGGCTGATGGTGGTCTTCGGCGTGATCGGCTACATCTTCAAGAAGCTCAACTATCCGCTGGCGCCGCTCGTGCTGGCGCTGGTGCTGGGCGATCGTGCGGAAGATGCGTTCCGCCAGACGATGGTCGGCTCCAAAGGCGCGCTCGGCATCTTCTGGAGCAACGGCCTGGTCGGCACCATCATGACGCTGGGCGTGATCGCCCTGTTGTGGCCAGTAATCAGCGGACTGATCAACATCCTGCGTCAGCGCATGTTCAACAAGTCGCATGCCAATGCATGACGGCAGATGCAGCAAACAAAAAGCCCGGATCGTTCCGGGCTTTTTGTTTCTACTGCTGTTAGCGATTCACTATCGATCGTTTCACGATCGGCCATCAATTATCGGTAATTGAGCATCGACGACCGATAATCAGTTATCGGCTATGCTGCGGCACGAACATCCTTGCAGATCACGTTTTCTCCGCTGCTGCCTTCGCCGCTGCCTCACGCAGATCGGCCATCACCGAATCACGCTTGTCCAGCAGATGCTGGCGCAGGATGCCGGCCAGCCGTTTGCCGTCGCGCGTTTCCAGCGCCTCGATCATTTCCTCGTGTTCGCGAATCGCACGATCCCATTTGGCCTCGCGGAAGTTCGACTTGAAGCGCAAAGCCAGCAGGCGACGGTTGATCGACAGATAGATCTGGCGCAGCACCGAATTGCGCGCCGCTTCGTTGATCTTGTTGTGGATCGTCTGGTTGCGGCTGTAATAACCGGGCAGATCGTTCTGCGCGCGACACACGATCATCGCTTCGTGCAGTTCCTTGATTTCGGCGATCTCTGCCGGCGAAATGCGTTCCGCCGCCAGTTCGCCGGACAATGCTTCCAGGCCGCTCATCATCTCGAAGGCTTCCCAGATTTCGGTATCCGTCATCTTCGAGACGAAGGCGCCGCGATTCGGCTCGATATCGATCAGACCTTCCGACGCCAGCACCTTCATCGCTTCGCGCAGCGGCGTGCGCGAAATGCCGAGGCGTTCGCACACTTCACGTTCGTTCAGTTTCATTCCCGGCGCCAGCACGCCTTCGATGATCAGGTTCTGCAGATGTTCGACCACCGTATCGTGCAGACGCTGCCGTTCCAGACGCGGAAGTGCCGGCGCAGCGTTGCCGTTATCGCCACTCGTCAATGTATTTTGCATGCTAAGTCCGATTCTTGATTTGGCGTATTTTAATCCAATTACCCTGTCACAACCTATTGCCGTACCGGCAATCCCCTCCCATTTCCGTCCGCCCACTTTCTTCGGAATGCTCGCCGAAGCCATGGCTTTCCAGCCATGAAAACAACAGTTTCCCGCGATTGTCGACATTTCTCCCTATCCGTTCATCCAGCGACAAGAAAGCCTTTACTTCCCTGGCTTCGGCTGTTACAGTATTTTGTATTCAATATTCAATTGTACGCCGTTCCTTAGGAGACCCTCATGTTGAAGCTCGATTTTCATCCAGCCGGCCGCCATTTCCTGCAGATTCCGGGCCCCAGCCCGGTGCCGGATCGCATCCTGCGCGCGATGAGCTACCCGACCATCGACCATCGCGGCCTGGAGTTCGGCGCGCTGGGATTGCATGTGCTGTCCGGCATCCAGAAGATTTTCAAGACCGCGCAGCCGGTCGTCATCTACCCGGCGTCCGGCACCGGCGCATGGGAAGCCGCGCTGTCGAACACGCTGTCGCCGGGCGACCACGTGCTGATGTATGAAACCGGCCATTTCGCCACGCTGTGGAAGAAGATGGCCGAAGCGCTCGGCCTGAAACCGGAATTCCTCGGCCTGCCCGGCATCGAAGGCTGGCGCCGCGGCGTGCAGGCCGACATGATCGAAGCCCGCCTGCGTGAAGACAAGGGCCATTCGATCAAGGCCGTCTGCGTCGTGCACAACGAAACCTCGACCGGCGTCACCTCCGACATCGCCTCGGTACGCAAGGCCATCGATGCCGCCGGCCATCCGGCGCTGCTGATGGTCGACACGATTTCCGGCCTGGCCGCCGCAGACTACCGCCACGACGAATGGGGCGTGGACGTCACCGTCTCTGGTTCGCAGAAAGGCCTGATGCTGCCGCCGGGCATCAGCTTCAACGTGCCGTCGAAGAAGGCGATCGAAGCCAGCAAGAACGCCAAGCTGCCGCGCGCGTTCTGGGCCTGGGGCGAAATCATCGAAATGAACAAGACCGGCTACTGGCCGTACACGCCGAACACCAACCTGCTGTACGGCCTGCACGAAGCGCTCGACATGATCCTCGGCGAAGGCCTGGACAACGTGTTCGCACGCCACAACCGTCTCGCCGCCGCCTGCCGCCTCGCAGTCAAGGCGTGGGGGCTGGAAATCCAGTGTGCCGATCCGGCCGTCTATTCGCCGGTGCTGACCGGCGTGATGACGCCGGAAGGCATCGATGCCGATGCCGTGCGCAAGACCATCTACGAACGCTTCGACATGTCGCTCGGCACCGGCCTCGGCAAGATGAAAGGCCGCATGTTCCGCATCGGCCACCTCGGCGAAGCCAACGACCTGACGCTGATGGCCACGCTGGCCGGCTGCGAGATGGGCCTGAAACTGGCCGGCGTCAAGGTTGCCGGCAGCGGCGTCGCGGCAGCGATGGATTTCCTCGCCGGCCAGAAGGTGCCGGCGCTGAAAGCCGCGGCCTGATCGGCAGATATCGACAGGAATCCTCGACGATATCGCGCAACGCCAGACGACCGCCAGACGACCGATTCATTAGCGACCATCAACCACCGCCAGCCGACGCCAGCATGTCCGCCAAACCCGCCATCGACGACGCGCTCACCGCCCTGCTGCTGCGGGCGCATCGCGATGGCGGCAGCGTCACGGTGCCGGCCGAACTGGAACCGGCATGCGCGGCCGATGCGTACGCGATCCAGCATGCCTTGATCGCGGCACGCGGCGAACGCATCGCCGGCTGGAAGGTCGGCGCCAAATCGCCGCTGGCGCCGCGTCATGGCGCGGCGCTGCCGTCGGATTGCGTGGTGCCGGAACCGGCCTATCTGGCGCGCCGCGATTTCGGCGTGCTGGGGCTGGAACTCGAAATCGCCTTCGCCTTCTCGCGCACGTTCGAGCCGCGCCCCGATGGCTACAGCGACGACGAAGTGATGGCTAGCTTGGCCCTGATGGCGGCGTCGATCGAAATCGTCAGCAGCCGCATCACCGACTGGCCCGATGCCGGCAAGTTGACCCAACTGGCCGACATGCAGAACCACGGTGCGCTGATCCTCGGCGTGATGGTTCCCGTCGACCCCGATTTTCCCTTTATCGCACCCGAAGTCGAATTGCACATCGACGAACGCACGACCTTCGTCGGCCCCGGCGCCAATCCGGCCGGCGATCCGCGCCGCCTGCTGCCGTGGATCGTCAACCACTGCAGCACGCAAGGCGTGACGCTGCCGGCCGGTCAGCCGATCACGACCGGTTCCTACGTCGGCATGCATTTTCCGGACACGGTGGAAACCGTGACCGGGCGCGTCGGCGATCTGCCGCCGGTGCGGTTGATGTTCGTCTGATGCATTTCTGATGTTGGTTTGATGTTGGTGCACCCCTTCACAACTTCTCGCGACGCCATGCAAAGAATGTCCGCAACGACCACCGTCAAGCCCATCCACTTCACGCCGGGCAAGCGCACCGACGGCAGCCCGCTGGCGCGCCGGCTGGCGAACGAATTGCGCGGCGACGTGCTGTTCAGCCGCGCCGACCGCGGCCGCTATGCGACCGATGCATCGATCTACCAGATCCTGCCGGTCGGCGTGGTCGTGCCGCGCGATCAGGAAGACCTGCTGCTGTGCCTGGACATCGCCCGCTCGGAAAACGTGCCGCTGCTGGCACGCGGCGGCGGCACCAGCCAGTGCGGCCAGACTGTCGGCGAAGCGCTGGTCATAGACAACAGCAAGTGGCTCAACAACATCATCGATTTCGATCCGGTCGCGCGCACCGTCACCGTCGAGCCCGGCCTGGTGCTCGATCATCTGAACGCGTGGCTGAAACCGCACGGCCTGTGGTTTCCGGTCGACGTTTCCACTGGCGCGCAGTGCACGATCGGCGGCATGACCGGCAACAATTCCTGCGGCTCGCGCTCGATCGAATACGGCAACATGGTGCACAACGTGCTCGGCATCGACGCGGTACTCGCCGACGGTACGCAAGCCCGCTTCGAGACGCTGGAACGCATGGCACAGACACCGCGCCTGCAGCAGATCGTGCAGCAGGTGCAGCAGATCGCGCAGCGTGAGCATGACGAAATCGTCGAACGCGTGCCCAAGGTGCTGCGCCGCGTCGCCGGCTACAACATCGATTTGTTCGACTGCCAGAATCCGCGCGCCTATACCGACGACGGCTCGGCCAATCTCGCGCATCTGCTGGTCGGCTCCGAAGGCACGCTCGCCTACAGCCGGCAGATCGTGCTGAAACTTGTGCCGCTGCCCAAGCATAAGGTGCTGGGCGTCATCAACTTTCCGACTTTCTATCAGGCGATGGATTCGTCGCAGCACATCGTCAAGCTGGGTCCGACCGCCGTCGAACTGGTCGACCGCACGATGATCGATCTGTCGCTGAACAATCCTTCCTTCCGCCCCGTCATCCGCAAGGCATTGATCGGCGATCCGCAGGCGATGCTGCTGGTGGAATTCTCCGGCGACGACAAAGCTGTGTTGACGGAACGACTGGAAGCGCTGAACGACCTGATGCGCGACCTGAACCTGCCCGATCTGATCGTCGGCATGACCGACGCCGCAGAACAGAAAGCGCTGTGGGATGTGCGCAAGGCCGGCCTGAACATCATGATGAGCATGAAGGGCGACGGCAAGCCGGTTTCCTTCATCGAGGATTGCGCGGTGCCGCTCGAACATCTGGCCGACTACACGGCGCGACTGACCGACGTGTTCGCCCGCTACGGCACCAAAGGCACGTGGTACGCGCACGCCAGCGTCGGCACGCTGCATGTGCGTCCGATTCTCGACATGCGGCGCGACGGCGCGGTACGCATGCGCGGCATCGCCGAAGAAGCGGCCGCGCTGGTGCGTGAATACAAGGGTGCCTATTCCGGCGAGCACGGCGACGGCCTGTGCCGCGGCGAATGGGTGGCATGGCAATACGGCCCGAAATTGAATCGTGCATTCGCCGAGATCAAGCAGTTGTTCGATCCGGACAATCGTTTCAATCCGGACAAGATCGTGCGGCCGCCGAAGATGGACGAGAAAAGCAACTTCCGCTTCGCACCTGGCTATCGCGAACTGGCGATCGAACCCAAGCTGGACTGGTCCGCATGGGATCTCACGCGCGATCCGGTCAGCGGCGAAGAATCCGCACCCGGCAGCGGCGACGATTTGAGCGGCGGCCTCGCGAAAGCCGTCGAGATGTGCAACAACAACGGCCACTGCCGCAAGTTCGATGCCGATACGATGTGCCCCAGCTACCGCATCACGAAGGACGAACAACATTTGACGCGCGGCCGCGCCAACACGCTGCGCCTTGCCGTATCGGGCCAGCTCGGCAACGACGGTTTGGCCGATCCGGATGTGAAGGCGACGCTGGACCTGTGCGTCTCGTGCAAGGGTTGCAAACGCGATTGCCCGACCGGTGTCGACATGGCGCGCTTCAAGATCGAGGCGCGCGCCGCGTGGGCCGATCGTCACGGACATACGCTGCGCGACAAGCTGGTCGGTTTCCTGCCGCGCTATGCAGCGCAGGCCGCAAGCATCGCCGGCCTGCTGGCCGCCGCGGAAAAACTGCCGGGCGCGGGCTGGCTGAAGCAGCGCATCGGCCTCGCGCCGCAACGCAGCTTTCCGCGCTTTGCCCGCCCCTTCCTCGACGGACGGAAAACGACACAGGCGCAGAACAACAGCAAGGAAGTGCTGCTGTTCGTCGACACCTTCAACAACAGCATGGAACCGGAAAACGCGCGTGCCGCGCAGCGCGTGCTGGAAGCGGCCGGTTATACCGTCCACTTCAACATGCGTGAAGGCGAGCGTCCGCTGTGCTGCGGCCGCACCTTCCTGTCGGCCGGCATGGTGAAGGAAGCGAAGGAGGAAGCACGCCGCACGCTGGATGCATTGATGCCGTTTGTCGAACGCGGCGTGGCCGTCGTCGGGCTGGAACCGTCGTGCCTGCTGTCATTGCGCGACGAATTCCTCGGTTACGGTTACGGCGACGAAGCGAAAAAACTGGCGGACAACGCCTTCCTGTTCGAGGAATTCCTGGTGCGCGAACATGCGTCCGGACGACTGTCGCTGGAATTGAAACCGCTGGCGACATCGAAGGCGATGGTGCACGGCCATTGCCACCAGAAAGCCTTCGATGCAGTACGGCCGGTGCAGACGGTGTTGAAATGGATTCCGCAGCTGGAAGTCTCCGTCATCGAATCCTCGTGCTGCGGCATGGCTGGCAGCTTCGGCTACGAGGCCGAGCACTACGATGCGTCGCAAGCAATGGGCGAACTGTCGCTGTTTCCGGCCATCCGCAAAGCGGAAGCCGGCACACTGTTCGTGGCGGACGGCACCAGTTGCCGCCATCAGATCGCGGACGGCACGCAGCAGCAGCCGGTGCATGTCGCGCGTGTTCTGGCCGATGCGCTGGCCGCTGCATCGGTCGATACATTGGCCGAAACACCGGCCGTGCATTGATTCATCTCTTCGCCGGCAAACAACGCCACCCCGATACGCGGGCGCAGATCAGAACTGCGTCCGCAGCCCGACGTACAGCCGCCGTCCCGGCGCAGGTTCGAAGAACCGCTGGTTGCCGTCGTTGACGATGACCGATCCCGCATAGGCGCGGTCGAACACATTGTCGATGCGGCCGAACAGCATCACCTTCGCCGGACCGGCACCGAACTCGTACCCTGCCCTCAGATTGAATACCGCATAGCCGCCTGCGGCATCGCTATTGATGTCGTTGACATAGACCTTGGAGTCGGCGCGCATCTCTACTGCAGTCGTCACGGTGTTTTGCCAGCGGTATTGCAGTTCGGCATACAGACTGTGTTCAGGCGCACCCGGCAGGCGATTGCCGGAATCGACCGTCCCGTTGGCGCTGCTGAACGACTTGCCGAATCGCGCATCCAGCCATGTATAGGCGACGCTGCTCGACAGCTGGCTGTTCCAGTCGCTGCGCAATGACGCTTCGATACCGCGCCGCTCCACATCGTCGACGTTCTGGAAAATCGCCCGTCCGTATAGGGATTCCTGCTGCACGATTTCATCGTCGCTACGCGAACCGAAAACGGCGAAGTCCATCAGGTGACGGCCGCTCCTGATCTTGGCGCCGATCTCGGCCTGCACGCTGGTCGATGCGCGCAAGCCGAGATTGGGGCCGCTGCCGTCGGCGCGGTAGGCGGATTCCGCCAGCGTCGGCGTTTCGAATCCTTCGCCGACGTTGGCGTAAATATTGACGTTGTCGCTGGCGCTCCATACCAGTCCGAGGACCGGGCTGGTCTGTTTGTATTCGACGCTGCCGCTGTCGTCGGGATTGTTCAGCGTCGGATCGGGATTCGGCACGATGTAATCGTCGTCGACCGACAGCCTGACGCGGCTCATGCGCACGCCGGCGATGGCGCGCCATTGCGGCGCGAAGGTCCAGTCGACCTGCCCGAACACATCGGTATTTTTCGCGTGATCGTTTTCATTGCGCCGCAACGCGCCCGGCGTGCCGCCATCGTTGACGAAGCCCTGGCGGCGCTCGCTCAGCGAATCGGCTTCCAGGCCCAGCGTCCAGTTCAAAGGCAAGCCGTTTGCCCTGGTCTCGTGCGTCCAGCTCAGGCCGATACCACCGTAGCCGCGATCCAGATCGATGATGCCGCCGGCCTGAACATCCTCATCACCGGGAAAGGCCAGCGACTGGAACACCTTGCGCGTGCCGCCATACACGCGGGCATTCAGCGTATCGCTGGCGCTCAGCCGCTGTTCGAGCAGGATACCGATCTGCTGCTGCGTGATCGTCTTGCGGGTATCGAACGCGACGGCGCGCGGCGACACCTGACGCGGGTTGCTCTCGAAATCCGCACGCGTCAAACCCAGCGGGTCTTGCGACAGAGGCTGATCGAAACTGTTGAGAATGGCGGTGATCTTGGTGTCGCTGGATGGCCGCGCCACGAGCTTGGCGTTGATGGTGGTGCGCCGTGCAGCGCTGTGATCGCGATAGCCGTCGGTCGAATACTGGCTGGCATCGATGATGCCGCTCACCGTTTCATTGCCGCCGCCGGCGGAAACGCCGAACAAACGTTGATCGTCGGACCCCGCGCCCAGCGACAACGATGCTTCCGGCTTCATCGGCGGCTCTCTGGTAAAGACCTGCACCACGCCACCCGCGGAATTACCGTACAACTGCGCCATCGGTCCCCGCAATACTTCGATGCGACTGGCGGACGACAGGCTGGCGGTCGATGCCTGCCCCTGCCCGTCCGGCATCGTCGCCGGAATGCCGTCCACCAGTATCCGCACACCGCGAACGCCGAAGGTGGAACGCGTGCCAAAACCGCGTACCGAAATCTGCAGGTCCTGCGCATAATTCTGCCGTTCGCGCACCTGCACGCCAGGCACCGGCCCCAGCAGTTCCGACATGTTGACCAGCGGCGATTGCGCGCGGAAATCGTCGACCTGCACGACATCGATTGCCGCAGGCGCATCGAATCGATCCTGTTCGGAGCGGCTCGCGCTGACGACGATCTCCGGCAGTGTCGACGGCGACTCCGGCTGCTGCGCATGCGCGGCGGACAGCGATGCCGTCAACGCAAGCAGCGCAACCGGCATCAGCAGTGTGAGCGGACAGAATGGCTTGAACCCAGAGACGGAATGTTCGGCACGATTGTTTTTCACCGCGCGGCAACGACCGCACATCGATTGAGTCGACAAAAGCCCCTCCGGCCCGGGATCAACGATTGCGGGTGACTCTCCACACGGTGTTTGCAAGATCGTCCGCGATGATCACCGCTCCGCGCGTATCGACCGTCACGCCGACCGGACGTCCACGGGTTTTCCCATCGTCGCCGCGGAAGCCCGTCGCAAAGTCGATGGGCTCGCCGGCAGGACGGCCGTTGCTGAACGGGACGAAGATGACCTTGTAGCCGACGGGATTGGGGCGATTCCAGCTGCCGTGCTCGCCGACGAATGCACCGTTCGCGAATTTTTCTCCCATCGCCGGCTTGGAAAAGTCCAGACCGAGCGCAGCGACGTGCGAACCCAGGCTGTAATCCGGCTTGACGGCGGCGGCGACTTTTTCGGGCTTCTGCGGCTTGACGCGGGGATCGACGTTCTGTCCCCAGTAGCTGTACGGCCAACCGTAAAATGCGCCTTCGCGCACCGAGGTCAGGTAATCCGGCACCAGGTCAGGGCCCAGTTCGTCACGCTCGTTGACGACTACCCATAGCTGTCCTGTTTCCGGCTGCATCGCCAGCGCGGTCGGATTGCGCAGCCCGGTCGCATAAACCCTGTGGGCGCCGGTCTTCACGTCGATCTGCCACACCTGTGCCCGGTCGAGTTCGACTTCCATGCCGCGCTCGGTGATGTTGCTGTTCGAGCCGATGCCGACATAGAGAAAACGGCCGTCGGGGCTGAGCGTCATCGATTTCGTCCAGTGATGGTTCACTTCCGAAGGAAGCTGCGTGATCGACACTGGCGGACCGCTGGCCTTGGTCTGGCCTTCCTTGTAATCGAAACTGACGAGCTCGTCCTGATTCGCGACATAGAGTTTGTTGCCGTCAAACGCCAGGCCGTAAGGCGCGTTGAGGTTTTCGGCGAAGACCGTCTTCATCTCGTACGTACCGTCGCCATCTGCATCCCGCAGCAACGTCAGGCGGTTGCCGCCCTTGACCTTGGTATTGCCCTGCGCCTTGATATAACCGGCGATCACATCCTTGGGCTTCAGCTTCGCAGCATTGCCGCCACGGCCTTCCGCCACGATGATGTCGCCATTGGGCAGAACCAGCGTCTGGCGCGGAATCTTCAGATCGGTGGCGATGGCCGTAATGGTGTAACCGTCCGGCACCGTCGGTTTGCGATCGCCCCACGCAGCGGGTTCGGCGATCTTCATGTTGGGTAACAGGCCGCGTTGCGGCTCGGGCAATTTGGGATCCGGCCCGCGTGCCTGCGTCTCATCTCCCTTGCCGCCGCATGCGCTCAAAAGCAGCGCGACGCTCATGCAGGTCACCATGCTAAATCGTTTCATCGCACACCTCCCACGAGCGGGCCACGCAATCCGATCCAGGCCGACACGCAGCTCAACAGCGTGACGATGACCGACAGCACAAGACCGAGCGGCATGACCGCCCATGCATCCTTCGCATGCTGGAAGGCATTGATCAGTCCGAGCCCCCAGGTCACTGCCAGCAACAGCACATACCAGACGGGTTGCCCCGCCTTTCTGTCCGCCGTGGCGAGATTGACCAGCGCAAACAGCAGCGCCAGTCCGCAGAAAAGCAAGGCGCCGGCAATCAGCCAGGAAGCGAAGTTGCTCCACTGGATCTCGTACGACTTGTAATAAGCGAAATCGCTCAGCAGCGCGCCCAGAAACAGCGAAACGGAACCGGCGACCAGAATCGCGTGCAGAGGACCGGGAGGGGAATAATAGGTAAGGCTGGACGAGGCGGACAATGGCATTGCATGCTCCTTGTGGTCACATTGGCAATTGACACAAAGTCTATTAGCATCCGAAGTCCGATCTTGTCAGACTAAGCCGCGTCATTAGGTCAGACGGCGCTGACAAGTGTGCCCGTCTGCGTCACTGGCAGGAATGTCCGCATCTCGAAAATGGGGCCGTTTGCCGCCCCACCGCGAATCGCCTATACTCCCGCCACATGGTTTCCCACGTCTACGGCTTCAGCGCATTCGCATCAAAACGGTCCGCAGTAATTGCCCCGTTTTTGCACGCGCTCAGGTTTCAGGGCATCGATTACGCCCTTTTGCTCACAGCAGATTCTTAAGCCCGACGATACTCCCTCTCCCTTTAGCGCAACTCATCTATCGTCGGGCTTAAGCCAAGCGCGATAGTAGCCAGCTCATTTCTAGCATTGGCTGCGCTTTAGGATGAATCGAATGTTTCTCAATTGCTATGGCGAGAATGATCTCGCCGGGTCCCGCTTCGTGCGTCTGTTACGTCTGGATATAGAACCTCCCTGTGCCGCGTTATCGAAGCGCCAAACCAGATGCGCATCACACTCTCTGCGGAGACTGCGATGGAAGTGACAAAGAATTTTGTGAAACACAAGCGGCCTTGTGCGGATGGATTTCGCTGGTTTCTCAAGAACTACCAAAAAGGCTGTGATTATCAGCCTCTGCTGGATGCGCTTGTCGACGCGGGAAGGATCGACGATGCGCAATGGCTTCTCACCCAGTTCGGTCCCACCGATGCAGTACTGAAAGCAGATGCGATTGAGGCTGAATCAATCGTGTTTGCGGGAACACTGGAAATCCAGGGCAACATCGAAGTCGCATCTGTTGTAAGGGCAGGACGTGCTATTCACGCTGGCGGCGGGATTCGTGCGGGTCATGTAATTGTGGCAGGAGAAAATATTCGTGCGTCTGGCGGCATCCGTAGCGGAACATCCATAGAAGCCGGTGGCGATATCAAAGCGGGAGGACTCGATGTTCAGGAAGATCTTCGCTGCGGAGGTGACGTGCGCGTCGAGGGGGATTTATTCTGCGGGGGAAAATTCTCTGTAGGCGGTAATGTATTTGTTAGACGAGACCTGACGAGCAATGGCGCAATTCATTGTGGCAAAAATATCCGGACCGGCGGATCGATCACAGGCTTGAACTGCATCTCGGCCGGCAACGGCATCGAATGTGGTGGAACGATTGTCTGCGAAGGACATCTGGAAGCAAATTGGGGAATCAAAGCCCAGGAAGCCATCGTCGCCAACGGCATGATCAAGGCTGGTGAAAGTTTGTTTGCAGTGGAGGAGATCAGGGCTGGAGAAGGCTACGGCATTTACGCCGGCTTGGTTGTCCAGTTTGATGCATGGGAGGCAAGTGCGCAGGTGCGGGCCAGGGTCAAGCCGGAGCGTTTGATGAGCGGTTGGTGGAGCGGCAGTTTCACTCCCTGAATCTCGCGAAGGCATACCTGAAAATTACCTGCCGGGCAAAGCCGAACGCTTTCCAAATTTGCAAAAGATATCGACATGGAGCCCGATGGCAAATAACAGGCTTGAAAACAGGCCTGAATGTTCTTTTGTCAGTCCCTTGAATTAAAAGACAACCGTCCATATACTTAGCACTCGCCGGGGTAGAGTGCTAACACCCTCTGCACCCGAACCCACTTTCAGTGCGGCAGGTCAGCAGTGAACACATCCGCACGGCAGCGGCCCAGCCGCAAAAAATCATCCTAACCTACTGATAATTAAGGAGTTTGTATGAACCTTCGTCCCTTGCACGATCGCGTCATCGTCAAGCGCCTCGACCAGGAAACCAAAACTGCGTCCGGCCTCATCATCCCTGAAGCAGCAGCGGAAAAACCGGACCAGGGCGAAGTGCTGGCAGTCGGCAACGGCAAGATCCTGGAAGACGGCAAGGTCCGTCCGCTCGACGTGAAAGTCGGCGATCGCGTCCTGTTCGGCAAATATGCCGGTCAGACCGTCAAGGTCGACGGCAACGAAGTCCTCGTGATGCGCGAAGAAGACATCATGGCAATCGTCCAGAAGTAATCGCCAGGCGAATTGCTTCCCCGGTGATGCAAATCACTAACGCGAATTACTAACGAACAATCAGGAGTAAAAACATGGCAGCTAAAGAAGTGGTATTCGGCGACGCAGCCCGTGCCAAGATGGTCGAAGGCGTCAACGTTCTGGCGAACGCCGTCAAAGTCACCCTGGGCCCGAAAGGCCGCAACGTCGTCCTCGAACGCTCGTTCGGCGCACCGACCGTCACCAAGGACGGCGTCTCGGTTGCGAAGGAAATCGAACTGAAAGACAAACTGCAGAACATGGGCGCGCAGCTCGTCAAGGAAGTTGCTTCGCGCACCAGCGACAACGCCGGCGACGGCACCACGACCGCAACGGTTCTGGCACAAGCGATCGTCCGCGAAGGCATGAAATACGTTGCCGCCGGCATGAACCCGATGGACCTGAAGCGCGGCATCGACAAGGCTGTTGCAGCCACCGTCGAACAGCTGGCTACCATCGCCAAGCCATGCACGACCACCAAGGAAATCGCGCAAGTCGGTTCGATCTCGGCCAACAGCGACGCATCGATCGGCGAACGCATCGCTGAAGCGATGGAAAAAGTCGGCAAGGAAGGCGTCATCACTGTTGAAGACGGCAAATCGCTGAACGACGAGCTGGATATCGTCGAAGGTATGCAATTCGACCGCGGCTACCTGTCGCCGTACTTCATCAATAACGCAGAAAAGCAGACCGCGATTCTGGAAAACCCGTTCATCCTGCTGTTCGACAAGAAGATCTCGAACATCCGCGACCTGCTGCCGGTACTGGAACAAGTTGCCAAGGCTGGCCGTCCGCTGCTGATCATCGCTGAAGACATCGAAGGCGAAGCGCTGGCGACCCTGGTGGTCAACAACATCCGCGGCATCCTGAAAACCTGCGCAGTGAAGGCGCCTGGCTTCGGCGATCGCCGCAAGGCCATGCTGGAAGACATCGCGATCCTGACCGGCGGTCAAGTGGTTGCGGAAGAAGTCGGCCTGACGCTGGAAAAAATCACGCTGGAAGAGCTGGGCCAAGCCAAGCGCGTCGAAATCGGCAAGGAAAACACCACGATCATCGACGGCAACGGCCAGGCTGTTGCAATCGAAGCGCGCGTCAAGCAGATCCGCACGCAGATCGAAGAAGCGACCTCGGACTACGACCGTGAAAAACTGCAGGAACGTGTTGCCAAGCTGGCAGGCGGCGTTGCCGTGATCAAGGTCGGTGCAGCAACCGAAGTCGAAATGAAAGAGAAGAAAGCCCGCGTCGAAGACGCGCTGCACGCAACCCGCGCAGCCGTCGAAGAAGGCATCGTGCCGGGCGGCGGCGTGGCCCTGCTGCGCGCACGCGCCAACCTGAAGCTGCAAGGCGACAACTCCGATCAGGACGCCGGCATCAAGATCGTGCTGCGCGCGATGGAAGAGCCGTTGCGCATGATTGTGCAGAACGCCGGTGAAGAAGCATCGGTCGTCGTCGGCAAGGTTCTGGAAGGCAAAGGCAACTTCGGCTACAACGCGTCCAACGGCACCTATGGCGACATGGTCGAAATGGGCGTGCTGGATCCGGCCAAGGTCACGCGTTCGGCACTGCAGAACGCCGCATCGATCGCCGGCCTGCTGCTGACCACGGATTGCATGGTCGCCGAGATCGTCGAAGAAAAACCGGCGATGCCTGACATGGGCGGTATGGGTGGCATGGGCGGTATGGGCGGCATGATGTAATTGCCGCACCAGCGAAAACCGGCCTCCGGCTTTTCGCCTTCTGCACAAGACAAGCCCGCAAGGTAAAACTTGCGGGCTTGTTTTTTGTTGCAAATCATGTTTCCCTGTCTCCCATGATGTCGCTGTTGTAGCAGGTTTCTTTCTTACTGCATGGGAGGAAAGTGCTTGCCGGAAATAATCCCCCTTCATTTCTCTACAGGCAGACGAACATGGCGCACGTTCTCGGCATACCGACGGGTCTTTGCCTTGTTGATCGTTGCTGCCGTTTCCGCCCCGCTCGCCGCACAGACCAACGTCGTTCCCTACGGCTATTTCGACCTGGGGATTGCCAAGGAAAGCGGATCGGCAACACGCCTCGATCGCGGCTTCAACAACTGGCTGGGAATCAAGGGAGAAGAAACGCTGTCCGCAGGATTGGCAGCCACCTTCGTTCTCGAAACCCGCTTCAACCTCGATACCGGCGAACAGGAGCGTCCGAAAACCTATTGGCAAGGCGAGACCACGGTCGGACTCAAGGGCAGCCGCTTCGGCCGGCTGCGCCTGGGACGGGCCATGACGCCCTTGTGGCAGAACGTGTGGGAATACGAACCGTGGATGAACAGCGGCTTCAACGCCTCACTGGCCTCCTATCAGACCGGCCGCTATACCAGCGACGGCATCCATGACGCGGAATTGGGATACGCGGACTTTTCCCGCTTCAGCGATGCGCTGTTCTACAGCACGCCGGATTTTTTCGGCATGCATGTACAGACTGCCGTGAAGCTGGAAACGGATGCCGCGGCCGACAGCCGCCCCGTCGGCGGCGCGATCAGTTACACTGGCGGCCCGCTGCGTGCAGTCTTCTCCTACGAGAGAAACGCGCATCGCGACGACATTCGGCTGCTGGGCGCGCGCTATCGCATCGGCCCCGCCGACATCATGGGTTCCTGTGCACGCAACCGCCTGCGCGGAAGCGAACCGGAAGATACCTGTGTGCTGGCAGCCACCTATACCGTCGACCGGCATACGGTTCGCGCCGGCTATGGGCATAATCGGCTCAACGGCGATCACAAGATCAGTGCCGGCTATGTCTACGCGTTCTCGCGCACCGTCACGACCTATGTCGATCTGTATCGGGATGACCGGACGGAACAATACAAAGGGATGGCCATCGGCATGACCTATTCTTTCTGATCGATTTGTTCTGATCGGTTCGCGCTGATTATTCTGGAGAGGTACACCGTTGTCGTCGCGGCATGTCCACACAAAAAGAAAGGAACATCCATGCAACTGCTTTTTTCCGCTGGATCCATACTCATCGTCGTCCTGTGGGGCATCCTCTCGCCATCGTCGCTCGGCAGGTTTTTCGATTCGGCGCTGGCAATCACGACCAAGAATTTCGGATGGCTGTATCTGTGGCTGGTGCTGGCGCTGGTCGTTTTCGCGCTATTCCTTGCCTGCAGCCGATACGGCAACCTGAAGCTTGGCGGCGAGGACGACGATCCCGAGTTTTCGCTGCACTCATGGTTTGCCATGCTGTTTTCTGCCGGCATGGGCATCGGCCTAGTGTTCTGGGGTGTGGCCGAACCCGTTTCGCATTATCTGATTGCGCCGCCCGGCATCATCCCCAGCACGCCGGAAGCAGCCAATGCCGCGATGCGCTACAGCTTCTTCCACTGGGGCCTGCATCCGTGGGCCATCTATGGCGTGGTCGCCTTGGCGATCGCCTTTTTCCAATACCGGCGCGGCAGTGCCGCATTGATCAGCGAATCCACGCGTACCCTGCCATGGCGGCCGATCCAGCGGATGTCCGGCCTGTTCAACGTGCTGGCCGTGATCGCCACCGCCTTCGGCGTCGCCGCCTCGCTCGGCATGGGCGCGCTGCAGATCAACAGCGGCTTGCATACCGTCTTCGGCGTACCGATCGGCACGACCGCGCAAGTCTGCATCATCGCAGTGACGACGGCATTGTTCATCGCGTCGGCAGTCAGCGGCGTGGACAAGGGTATCCGTCTGCTTTCCAATTTCAACATAATCCTGGCTGCCCTGCTGGCGCTGACCGTATTCCTTCTCGGCCCCACCATCACCATCATCGATACGTTGACCAACACGCTGGGCTCCTACCTGAGCGAATTCATCCGCATGAGCCTGCGCATGACACCTTTTCGCGAAACGCAGTGGGTAGGCGGCTGGACGCTGTTCTACTGGGCTTGGTGGATTTCCTGGTCGCCGTTCGTCGGCCTGTTCATCGCACGCGTATCACGCGGCCGCACGATACGCGAATTCATTCTCGGCACCGTGCTGGCGCCAACGCTTGCCGCTTTCCTGTGGTTCTCCGTATTTGGCGGTGCGGCGCTGCACATGGAAATCTGGCAAGGCGTTCCTATCAGCGAAGCCGTCACCAGCGATGTGTCGACAGCATTGTTCGCGATGTTTAATGCGATGCCGCTGGGTTTGCTGATGTCGATCGTCGCCACGGTCCTGGTGCTGGTATTTTTCGTGACCTCCGGCGACTCCGCGACGCTCGTGCTCGGCATCATGAGTTCGGGCGGCGATCCCGATCCGTCGGCACGCGTCAAGACGATATGGGGCCTGCTTGTAGCCGGCATCGCCGTCAGCCTGCTTCTGGCAGGCGGCCTGCAGGCGGTGCAGACTGCCACCATTGTGTTTGCCCTGCCGTTTACCGTCGTCATCGTGCTGATGGTGATCGCGCTGTGGTCGGCCATCCGGCACGACTGGAACGAGGAACAGCGCCGCGAGCGCGAACTGCGGCGCAAGATGCGCGAAATGACGTCGTCGAAATAAAGGAACGCGGGGATAACGGAACGCGGAGGAAATCTAGTCGCTTTCCTCTTCGTCGGCCTGCACGTCGCTCAGCGATTCCGGCGGCTGATAGCTTGCCAATAGCGCGGCGCGGCTTTCCGGCGTTTCCAGGCTGATGCGGCCGAGCGCGCCGCTGCGGTAATCCTGCAGGAAGGTGTGCGCGGCCTTTTCCAGATCGAAGTCGCCGCCCTTGATGCGGAAGGCGCGCTTCTGCGCCACGCCTTCGACAACGGCCACGCCGTCCATGCCGTCTGTCTTGAGTGCGTAGCGTGCCGTCAGCAATTGCGGATAGCGCTGCAGCAGGATGTCGGCCAGGAAGGTCGCGACCTCTTCCTCGATCAACGCATTGCTGCCGATCGCATGGCTGGCCGCCAGCATCAGGCCGTCGGTCGGATGCTCGATCTTCGGCCACATCATGCCGGGCGTATCGGTCAGCACGATGTTGTTGCCAAGGTAAAGACGCTGCTGCGTCTTCGTCACCGCCGGCTCGTCGCCGACCTGCGCCACGCGCTTCTTCAGCAGCGCGTTCATCAGCGTCGATTTGCCGACGTTCGGAATGCCCATGATCATGATGCGCAGCGGCTTCAGCGCCGTGCCGCGATGCGGCGCGATCTTCATCGCCAGACCCGGCACCTTGGCCACGTCGGCCGGCTTCTTGCAGCTGAGCGCGACCGCACGCACGTCCTTCTGCGCATTGTAGAAATCGATCCACAGCTTCGTCGCCGCCGGATCGGCCAGATCGGCCTTGTTCAGGATCTTCAGGCAGGGACGCTGGCGGAAGGTGCGCAACTCCTCGATCATCGGATTGCGGCTGGCCTGCGGCACGCGTGCATCCAGCACCTCGATCACCAGATCGGTCTTTTCCATGGCTTCCGCCGCCTTCTTGCGGGCGGCGTTCATGTGACCGGGGAACCATTGGATGGACATGCGTGACTCTTTCTGCGGATTTCTCTGCGAATTCTCTAGCGAAGCGAGCCGCTATTCTACCCGCTTGGCTGCCTCTCCCGCCGATTCTGCAGCCCTGTCACACGGAGGTCACATCCGCTACGCAGAATGGCGGCTGCCAGCGCCGACGGGGTCCGGCGCATAAAGGGCCCCGACCAGATTCCCGCCGCAGCGTATTGCCGCTTCGGCATCACCACCGCCCCGCATCGCTTCTTCCCATTTGCTCATGTCCACCGCTGCATTCGGCAACTACGGTTCGGACCCGTCCGGTCTGATCTGGGGCTTCCTGTTTGGACGCGGCACGCACGCGATCCAGATCGGTTCGCAGGAAGCGTTGGAATGGCTGGCACAGGCCTCATCCACAGATGACAAATTTCTCTGGCTGCATTTCAACCTGAGCAATACCGCCAGCGAAAAATGGATGACCGAATACGGTGGCGTGACCGAGGAATTCGTCGAAGCGCTGCACGACGGTTCGCGCTCCTCTCGCATCGAACTGGCGAACGACACGCTGGTCGCCGTCGTCAATGACGTGCTGCACAACTTTTCGCTGGATTCGGCAGACACCGCGACGCTATGGCTGAACGTGTCGCGCCGCGTCGTCTTCAGCGCGCGCCGCACGCCGCTGAAATCGATCGATCGGCTGCGTCATGCCGTAGCAACGGGCGACGCCGTGCGTTCTTCGGTCGAACTGCTGATCCATTTGTTCCACGACCAGGCCGACGTGCTGGTCAACATCGTGCGCAATGCGGTGGCACGCGTCGATCGCGTCGAAGACAATCTGCTGGCCGGCCGCCTGACCGAGAGGCGCGCCGATCTGGGAGCGCTGCGCCGCGTGCTGGTGCGCCTGCAGCGCCTGCTGGCACCGGAGCCGGCTGCGCTGTTTCGCCTGCTGCAGCGGCCGCCGGCATGGATGGCGGAAGAAGACCTGCAGGAACTGCGGCAATCGACCGAGGAATTCTCCGTCGTGTTGAACGACATGAGTTCGCTGCAGGAGCGCATCAAGCTGCTGCAGGAAGAAATCGCCGCACAGGTCAACGAGGAGAACAACCGCAGCCTGTACGTGCTGACCATCGTCACCGTACTGGCGCTGCCGATCAACATCATCGCCGGCCTGCTCGGCATGAACGTCGGCGGCGTGCCGCTGGCCGAGCATGCGCATGGCTTCTGGATTGTCGTCGGCATCGTCGCCGCCTTCACCGTCATTGCATTCTGGATCGTGCTGCGCAAGCAGAAGCAGGACTGAATCGCCTTTTCTCTCTCTTCCGCTCCCATATTCACGCGTTCCCGCGACGCGACGTTCTCGCATAGAATCTGTCTGCTTCACGCTTGTTTCACGCTTGATTCACGCCTGCTTCGCTTCTGTTTCCGATTCGCCTGTTCCTTCACGCTGTTCTTTTCAATATTGCGCGCCGATGGCACGCATCGCCATGGAAGATCGCATGTTCGCAAAACTGCACGAAGTCGCCCGACAAGTCGCCACCATCGTCGTCGGCAAGGATCTGCAAATCCGGCAATCGCTGGTCTGCCTGCTGGCCGGCGGCCATCTGCTGATCGAGGACGTGCCGGGCGTCGGCAAGACCACGCTGGCGCACGCGCTGGCGATCTCGCTCGGCCTGCGCTTCAATCGCCAGCAATTCACCAGCGACCTGTTGCCGGCCGACGTGGTCGGCATCTCGATCTTCGACCGCGAAAAGAACGGCTTCGTGTTTCACCCCGGCGCGATCTTCACGCAGGTGCTGCTGGCCGACGAGATCAACCGCGCCACGCCGAAGACACAGTCGGCGCTGCTGGAAGCGATGGAAGAGCATCAGGTTACGTCCGACGGTGTCACGCGCGATCTTCCTGAACCCTTCTTCGTCATCGCCACGCAGAATCCGGCGCACCAGATCGGCACCTTTCCGCTGCCGGAATCGCAGATGGACCGCTTCCTGATGTGCCTGTCGCTCGGCTATCCGGACGCAGCCGCCGAACGCGCGCTGCTGATGGGCGAGGATCGCCGCGTACTGCTGAAAGCAATGAGGGCAGCAATGCAGCCGTCCGACCTGCTGGCCGCGCGCGCCGCGCTGAAGACGCTCCACGTCGCGCCGTCGCTGATCGACTACGTGCAGGCGCTGGCGCATGCGTCGCGCCAGAACGGCATGTTCGTCGAAGGCCTGAGTCCGCGCGCCACGCTGGCACTGCTGCAGGCGGCGCGTGCGTGGGCCGCGATGGAAGGCCGCAATCATGTAATACCGGAAGACGTGCAGGCCGTGCTGGTACCGGTCGCCGCACATCGTCTGCGTTCGCTGAAATCGGCAGCCGGTAGCGCGCTGAACAGCCGCGATCTGGTGCTGCAGCTGATGAAGTCGGTTCCGGTCTGATCCGTCGCCATTCGCCGAAACTTCCGTGGCCACTTTCTTTCGACGATTCCGCCAGCGGCTCGCACGCCGGCTGCTGAAGCTGCGCGACGCCGAGCCGGGTGAAGTGGTGCTGAACCAGCGTCGCGTCTTCATCCTGCCGACGCGCGCCGGACTGACATTCGGTGTGATGCTGATCGTGCTGTTCATCGCATCGGTCAACTACAGTCTGGGTCTGGGATTCGCGCTGACCTTCCTGCTCGCCGGCTGCGCCGTCATCGACATGCACCTGACGCATCGCAACCTCGCACAACTGCATCTATCGCCCGGCCGCACCACGCCTGTCTTCGCCGGCGAGGAAGCGCAGTTCGAACTGCATCTGCACAATCGCCGCAAACACGATCGCTACGCGATCCTGCTCGGCTTCGTCGATACGGACAACACGATCGAACATGCAAGCGACATCGCCGCGCAATCGTCCGCCAGTGTCACGCTGAGCGCCACCGCGCACGAACGCGGCTGGATGCCGATACCGCGCATCCGGCTGCAGACGCGCTTCCCGCTCGGATTGATGCGCTCCTGGAGTTACTGGCGTCCGGACTTGCGCGCGCTGGTCCATCCGCATCCGGAAGACGACGCGCCGCCGCTGCCGCTGCTGCAGGGCGAAAGAGAAGACGGCCGCGGTGCTGTCGGCCATGACGATTTCGCCGGCATCCGCGCCTATCAGACCGGCGATTCGCCGCGCCTGCTGGCATGGCGGCAGATCGCGCGCACCGAAGGCAACGCGCTGATCGCCAAGCAGTTCGAAGGCGGCGCCAGCAGCGAGCTGTCGCTCGACTTCGCCCGCCTGCCGCGCACGATGGATGTGGAGTTGCGCCTGTCGCGCATGACGCGCTGGGTGCTGATGGCCGAGGCGCGTGGACTGCCGTATGCATTCCGGCTCGACAATCTGTACTTCCCGCCGGCCATCGGCCCGGCGCATCAGGCGGCGTGTCTGCAAGCGCTTGCGTTGTATGGACTGCCTACCGACGACGATATGCACGGAGCAGGCAGATGAAGACGCTGCGCCGGTTTTTCACCGACCGCGATACGCGTACGCCATCGCACATGCCATCGCGCCCGTCATCGCACACGCACATATCGCGCGACAAGTCCGACACGCTGCTGCTGTTGCTGGCCTGTCTGCTGGTGCTGGCGCCGCACGCCGCGCATCTGCCGCTGTGGGTAACGGGCGTTGGCAGTATCCTGCTGTTCTGGCGAAGCTGGATCACCTTTCGCGGCAACCGCCTGCCGTCGCGCTGGCTGCTGCTGCCGCTGGCCGCATTGGCGATGGGCGGCATCTACCTGAATTACAGAACGCTGCTCGGACAGGATGCGGGCGTGGCGATGCTGACGCTGCTGCTGATCTTCAAGCTGCTGGAAATGCATGCGAAGCGCGATCTGTTCGTCGTCGTGTTTCTCGGCTTCTTCCTGATCCTCGCCAATTTTCTCTACACGCAAAACATCGCGACCGCCGCGCTGATGATCGTCGCGGTCGTCACGATGCTCACCGCGCAGCTGTCGTTCCAGTACACCGGCGCCGTGCCACCGCTGGCGCGCCGCTTTCGTTCCGGCGCAGCCATCGTCGCATTGGCCGTACCGCTGACCGTCGTGCTGTTCCTGCTGTTCCCGCGCATCCAGGGGCCGCTATGGGGCTTGCCGAGCGATGCCAATGCCGGCCGCACCGGCCTTTCCGACCAGATGGCACCCGGCAATATCGCCAAGCTGACAATGTCGCGGGAAATCGCCTTTCGCGCGCAGTTCGTCGATGCGGTACCGCCGAACGCGGCGCTGTATTGGCGCGGTATCGTGCTCGACCGCTTCGACGGAAAAACATGGACGCACTACCGGACGCATCGTCCGATGCGTTACGACGATGGGCACGCGGCCGATGCGCTGACCGTGCAAGGCGATCCGCTGCGCTACCGCATCACGCAGGAACCGGGTTCACGCCCATGGCTGTTCGCGCTCGACATGCCGCAAGCCGCGCCGCAACTGCCGGACAACCCGGTACGGCTGACGTCGGACATGCAACTGCTGGCACGCCATCCGATCGACACGCGTGTCCGTTACGACGTCGTCTCCACGCTACGCTATACGCTGCAGCCCGAACTCGCCAAGACCGACCTGCAGCCATCGCTGGCGCTGCCGCCCGGCTATAACCCGCGCACGCTGCAGTTCGCCGCCAGTTTGCGTCGTTCCATTCCGGACGATGCCGAACGCATTGCCGCAGTGCTCGCCCTCTTCCGCGACGACAAGTACGGCTTCCGCTACACGCTGGAACCGCCGCTGCTGGGCCGCAACGGCATCGACGAATTCCTGTTCGTTACGCGCGCCGGCTTCTGCGAACACTATGCCGGCGCGTTCGTGGTCGTGATGCGCGCGTCGGGCATTCCGGCACGCGTCGTCACCGGTTATCAGGGCGGTGAAATCAATCCGGTCGACGGATTCATGACCGTGCGGCAATCCGATGCGCATGCGTGGGCCGAAGTCTGGCTTCCGCAACGCGGCTGGGTACGCGTCGATCCGACTGCAGCGGTCTCGCCGGCTCGCATCGAACGCAGCGTCAGCATCGCGCCGACGACGGAACCGATGCTCGGCGGATTGATCAATCTGGATACCGGACGCGATTCGTGGATCGCCGCGTTGCGTTTCCGCTGGGATGCACTGGATAACAGCTGGAACCAGTGGGTGCTGAATTACACACCGGAAAGACAAAAGAATTTGCTGCGCTCACTCGGCTTCGGTAACATCGGTTGGCAAACGATGGTGCTGATGATGTGTGTGATCAGCGCAATCGTGATGTTGATCGTTGCCGTGCCGCTGCTTGCCGGACGCCGCAACAGCGATCCGGTTGAAGCGCTGTATGCGTCATTGTGCAAGCGGATGGAAAGACGCGGTTTTCCGCGCAGTCCGCATGAAGGGCCACGCACCTACGGCAGGCGCTTGCTGGCGGATCGGACATTGGCACCGGCAACGCAAAAAGCGCTGCAACGCTTTCTGTCGCTGTATGAACAAACGCGCTACGGCCATCCGTCGCCAAAGGATGCGCTGTCGCAACTCAAAACCCTGCTGAACCAGATTCGATGAAATTTTCCCTCTCCAGAAGAAAAACCGTTTCGCTGCTGGCCCTCTCTTCCATTCTCGTACTGGCGGGCTGCGCCACCGCCAGCGAATCCGGCCGCAAGGCCGCACCGCAAGCCAAGACGAAGAAAGCCGTCAAACCCGTTCAGGGCGAAGCATTTACCGATGTCATTCAGCGCAGCGACATCGATGCATTCATTGACGACATGGTCGCGCGCAACGGTTTCGACCGCGCGGAATTACAGGCTACGCTGGAACAGACGCAGTATGTCGATCGCGCCGTCCAATTGATGATGCCGGCGCCGCCAGGCAAGCCGAAGAACTGGACCGCCTATCGCAGCCGCTTCGTCGAACCGGTGCGCATCGATGCCGGCGTCGCCTTCTGGAATACCTACGCGGACGCACTGGCGCGAGCAGAAGCGCAATACGGCGTACCGGCCGAAATCATCGTCGCCATTCTCGGCGTCGAAACCATCTACGGCCGCAACACCGGCAACTTCCGCGTGATGGATGCCATCGCCACGCTCGCCTTCGCCTATCCGGATACGCCGAATCGCAACGCACGCATGGCCTACTTCCGTCGCGAACTGGAAAACACGTTGCTGTTTGCGCGCGATGAGCGCATCGATCCGTTCTCGCTGCTGGGCTCCTACGCAGGCGCCATCGGCTGGCCGCAATTCATGCCTGGCAGCATTCGCAAGTACGCAGTCGATTTCGACGGCAACGGCCATATCGATCTACGCAACTCGCCGGTCGATGCGGTAGGCAGCGTGGCACACTTCCTCGTCGAACACGGATGGCGGCCCGGTGAACCGATCGTGTTTCCGGCCGTCGTCGATCCCACACGCAACGACTGGCAGCGCTTCCTCAATCAGGGATTGGAAGCGAAATTCAGTCTGGAAGAATTGAAGTCAGCCGGCGTGATACCGACTTCGGAGCCGCCGGCGAACATGCCGTATGGCCTGGTCGATCTGCAAAATGGCGACGGACCGACCGACTACTGGCTGGGCGCGAACAACTTCTTTGCCATTACGCAGTACAATCGCAGCTTTTTCTACGCCATGTCGGTGGTCGATCTGAGTCGCGCCGTACGCGCTGCGCGAGCGCAGTAATCCGCCGGCAGGAATGCCGGCAAATCGTCAACGTTTGGTCAACGTGTGATTAACGTTTGACGTCGCCCGCCGTCTTCCACGCCACCGGCTGGATTTGCACGCTGCCTTCATCGCTGCTGATCCAGACTTCGCCATCCTGGATCGTGCATTGCAGTTGCATGCCGCGTTTCGCCAGTCCGGCCAGTGCCTGGCAAGACTCGGCAGGCAAGTTGAAGACGTCGAGATTCTTCGCACGCTCCAGCTTTCCCACGACCTGATTCCACCAGATTGCACTAGCGCTGCTGTAGCTATAGACAACAACACGTTCGGCACGGCCGCAGGCTTTCAGGATGCGCCGCTCGTCCGGCTGACCGACCTCCATCCATAGATCGATTGCGCCGGTCAGATCCTTCTGCCACAAATCCGGTTCGTCATCGGCGCTCAAGCCCTTGCCGAATGACAGCGCCGGATCGGCATGCAAGGAAAACGCCAGTATTCGCACCATCATCCGCTCATCCGTCTCGGACGGATGACGGGCAATCGTCAAGGCATGCGTGCCGTAATAAGCGCGATCCATGTCGGCAATCTGCAGATCGGCTTTGAAGATGGTGGATTTGAGTGCCATGCGTGCATTTATTCTGTCAGCGAAGGCGGGATTGTAAGGGAACGGCGTAATCGCGTGGGCAGCCACTATCGCGCAAACACGTTCATCTTCCTAGCTTCGACACGCCGGGGGATTAAAATGGCCGCCTGAAACTGTCTCTCCAAGCCTCATGCCTATTCCGAAAACTTCCGCCGAAACCGTTATCGCCGCCACCCAAGAGTGGATCGAGAAAGCCGTCATCGGACTCAATCTCTGCCCTTTCGCCAAGGCCGTGTACGTGAAGGAGCAGATCCGCTACGTCGTCAGCACCGCCACCGATACCGACGCCTTGCTGGCCGAACTGCGCAGCGAGCTGCTCCATCTGCAAGAAAGCGATCCGCAGCAAGTCGATACGACGTTGCTGATCCTGTCCGGCATGCTGAAAGATTTCCTCGACTACAACGATTTTCTGGATGCCGCCGATGCGCTGGTCGACGCATGCGGCTTGCGGGGTGAAATCCAGATCGCCAGTTTTCATCCGGATTATCAGTTCGCCGGCACCCTGCCGGACGATATCGAAAACTACACGAACCGTTCGCCTTACCCCATCCTGCATCTGCTACGCGAATCGAGCATCGATCGTGCGGTGGAAGCCTATCCGGATGCCGAGAGCATCTTCGAGAAAAATATGGAGACCTTGCGCCGGCTTGGACAGCAAGGTTGGGAAGCGTTGCAGCTCCATACCCGCAGGCAATAATTCTGTTGCCTGTTTTTTACGCTAATTCAAAACATCCCATATAATGGGGATGTCCAACAGACATTGTCTGTCGGCAAATTCCCGATAAAGATGAATTATTTGCAACTTTATTTGGTAAAAACGTTTGCATAATGGGAACTCCGGCCAAAATGGCAGGCTCGAACCGTTGACCCAAAGCATTCGGGGCTTTAATTGCTTTCCTGGGACTCTTTGCTACATTGGTTGCATGGCGACAACTTTTTCTTTATCGAAAAAACATCACCATTTGCAACTTTACCAATGTGACAAGACTCCAATCAGTAGCCAATGATCGCCATGATGATTCGCACGGCAAGATTCGTCCCGATCCTTGTTTGATTTTTTGACATCGAAGAAATTATGACTACTATGGACACTCAAACCACGAGCAACCGACTGGCCGATCAGGTCAACTACGATCCCAACCACCTGCTGGATTCGCTGATCGAAAAACTGCATCTGAAAAATGATGCAGCTCTGTCGCGTGCACTGGAAGTTGCACCGCCCGTCATCAGCAAGATCCGCCACCGCCGTCTGCCGGTCGGCGCCTCGCTGCTGATTCGCATGCACGAAGTCAGCGATCTGAGCATCCGCGATCTGCGCATCCTGATGGGTGATCGTCGCGATAAATTCCGTATCAGCGACAAGCAGTTCAAACCGAAGGACAAGGATGCCGCACCGGCAATGAATACTGCGGTGGAACAGCCGGAATAATCCGGCTGTTTTTCAGTTCATCGGGAAAACTATCAGGCCGGGAATACACCGGTAGATAGATAGCGATCGCCACGATCGCATACGATGAAGACGATGGTCGCGTTCTCGACCGTTTGCGAGATGCGCAAGGCAACCTCGCATGCTCCCGCTGCGGAAATTCCGCAGAAAATTCCTTCTTCGATTGCCAGCCGGCGGGCCATCTGCTCCGCCGCAGCTTGGCTTACATATTCGAGCTGGTCGACGCGTGCCGCATCATAGATTTTCGGCAGGTAGGCTTCCGGCCATTTGCGAATGCCGGGAATCTGCGAACCTTCTTCCGGCTGCGCACCGATGACGCGAACATCCGGATTTTTTTCCTTCAGGTAGCGCGACACGCCCATGATGGTGCCGGTCGTTCCCATCGCACTGACGAAGTGAGTGATGCGGCCTTCCGTCTGCTGCCATAGTTCCGGGCCCGTGCTTTCGTAGTGCGCCAGCGGATTGTCGGGATTGCCGAACTGGTCAAGGATGATGCCCTCGCCATTCTTCTGCATTTGTTCAGCCAGATCGCGGGCATATTCCATGCCGCCGGTCTTTGGCGTCAACACGATCTTCGCACCATAGGCCGCCATGCTCTGGCGCCGTTCCTCGCTCAGGTTTTCCGGCATCAGCAGGACCATCTTGTAACCACGCATCGCCGCCACCATCGCCAGCGCAATACCGGTATTGCCGCTGGTCGCCTCGATCAGCGTGTCGCCCGGCTTGATGTCGTTGCGCGCTTCCGCATGCTTGATCATCGACAACGCCGGCCTGTCCTTGACCGAACCGGCCGGATTGTTGCCTTCCAGTTTGCCGAGAATGACATTGTTGCGGCGCGCCGTCTCTTCGCCGTTCAACCGCTTGAGTTGCACCAGCGGCGTGTTGCCGATGGTGTCTTCGATCGTCATGTATTGCATGAAATTGAAATCCGCTTCCTGAAAAGTGCCATTTTAATCGACGATGCCTGGCGGCGTGTTTTCACCCCAAATGCGTTTCAAACGAAAACGCCCCGGCATACCGGGGCGTAAAGACGATGGATAGTCTGCTTATTTCATTTGCTTATTTCTTTGCATTGCCCGTCTTAGCCTGAGCCGATGCGATCGCGGGCTCCTTCACCGGGTGCTTGTTCATCGCCTTGGCTCCCGGTTTGGAAGCGCCATTGACGGTCAAGCCGGCCTGCGAGAATTTATCGGAGCTCTTGTCGCCGATTCCCTTGACGCGTGCCTGCAGGTCGTTCCAATCCTTGAAGTTGCCCTTCTTGCGTTCATCCACAATCGCTTTCGACATCGTCGGGCCGATGCCGCGCACACTGTCCAACGCGGCCTGGTCCGCCTTGTTCACATCCACTTCTGCAAAGGCTGTACCCATTACCAGTACCGAGGCAATTGCCAGCAACCATTTCTTCAACATGATGTTCTCCTTCCCTTGGGATTGATAGTGATGAGCATCTCGATTCCTTGACAACAATACAAAAGAAATCGTGAGCAAGATATCAACAAACCTTGCCGATCGACATCCCATAAAAACGGGGAATTTCAAGGAGAAAGGGAAAGAAAATCCGCCGGAAACGGCGGATCAGATCAGTTCATCACATTCAGTTCTTCCGTCCTGCGGGGCGGATAGGTTTCCCATTTGCTGCAGCCGGGGCATTGCCAATAGTATTGGCGCGCCTTGAAACCGCAATGGCTGCATTGATAGCGCGCCAGCTTTTGCGTATAACCGTGCACCAGATTCTTGACCATCGACAGCTCAGAACGCATTTCCGGCGGCGCATCCATCAGGCGCGCCTCCAGCAACTTGTCGAGGCCGAGCAGCGTCGGCGTGCGGCGCAATTCATCGCTGACCAATTGATTCGCCGCATCCACGCCTTCGAGCTCCAGCACAGCCTTGAACACGACTTCGATCAGATCGATCGACGATGCTTCGCCCAGATAGAAACGCAACAGCTTCAACCCTTCCTGCGGACGCCCCACTGCACGATAACCGTCCATCAGGCGCTGCGCCACCAACGCGACGTGCGGCACGCTTTGGTGCTCGACGCGGCGCCATGCCATCAGCGCTGCCTCTGTATCGCCTTTCGCCAGAAAAGCGTCGCCCATCAGGATGGTTGCGCGCACGCTGGTACGATCTGCAGCCAGAGCCTTGTCCAGCAGGGCGATGGCGGCATCAGGATGCGTATGTACCAGCTCATCCTGCGCCAGCTCGCAATAGAACTGCGCAATCTCGGTTTGTCGGCCGCCGGCACCGGATTCCTGCAGCGCCTGCGCTGCCTCGATGGCGCGCATCCATTCCTTTTCGCGCTGGTAGATTTCCAGCAATGCGCGGCGCGCCTGTGCGCCATACTGCGTTTCGACCAGTTGATTGAACGTTTCTTCCGCACGGTCCAGCAGGCCCGCATTCAGATAATCCTGGCCCAGTTCGTACTGCGCATGCACCTTCTGGTCCTGCGGCAGGTCCGGGCGCGACAGCAGGTTCTGATGAACACGGATCGCACGTTCGGTTTCTCCGCGACGGCGAAACAAGTTGCCCAGCGCGAAATGCAGTTCGACCGTTTCCGGATCCAGCTTGACGATTTCGATGAAGGCATCGATCGCCTTGTCCGGCTGTTCGTTCAACAGGAAGTTCAGCCCCCGAAAATAGCCGCGCGGCAGGCTGCGCGATTCGGAGACCAGTTGTTTGATATCCACGCGTGCGGCCAGCCATCCCAGCGTGAAAAAGGCCGGAATCGCCAGCAGCCACCAGGTTTCAAATTCCATGAAATATCGTATCGGTGAGAATCAACTATCCAAGCGCATCACAGATGCGCCATCGTTTCCGGCTGCGGCGGCTGCGATCGCGCCAGCGCCTGTTCCTGTGCATTCTTTTCCATCGTGGCGATGGTCTTCCTGTGCCTTGCCGCCTCACGGCGATAGCGGATCAGCGTCGGCGCCATGCCCAGTACGCCTAGTACCGCGCCAACGACGAAGAAACCGAGCAGCAGCAATACCAGCGGACCGCGCATTTCGTATCCCATGAAGAACTGTAGGGCGACTTCCTGCGTGTTCTTCAGGGCGAAACCGAAGAACACGATAAAAAGAATCACGGCGAATATTCTGAACAGGATTTTCATGGCAGGGATTCCCTTTATCGTAGATGGGAGTGGAACGTCAGAATTGTACGTGAAAAAAAACGGCATCCGAAGATGCCGTTCCATTATTCATTGCAAACAACTCAGTCATCGATGATCGGCTGCCCCACCATCGCATCCACGCGCTCGCGCAACTGCTTGCCGGGCTTGAAGTGTGGCACCCGTTTTTCCGGAACCATCACCTTGTCGCCCGACTTCGGATTGCGACCGATACGTGGCGGACGGCTGTTGAGCGCAAAGCTGCCGAAACCACGGATCTCGATGCGCTGTCCGTTCGCCAGCGCGTCGGACATCGCATCGAGGATGGTCTTGACAGCGAAATCCGCATCCTTTGCAACCAGCTGCGGATAACGCTCGGCCAGACGGGCAATCAGCTCCGACTTGGTCATTGACGATGAACTTAGTTCTTGTTGTCGAGCTTGGCCTTGAGCAGCGCGCCCAGGCTGGTCGTGCCGGAAGCAGCGTTGGCGTCAGCCGACATCTTCTGCATCGCTTCCTGCGTTTCAACGTTGTCTTTCGCCTTGATCGACAGCTGGATGCTGCGCGATTTGCGATCGACGTTGATGACCATGGCTTCGACGGAATCGCCGACTTTCAGGTGCGTACCGGCATCTTCCACGCGATCGCGGGAGATTTCGGAAGCGCGCAGATAGCCTTCGACTTCATCGGACAACTGGATCACGGCACCTTTCGGCTCGACCGACTTGACCGTACCGGTAACCAGCGCGCCCTTGTCGTTCAGTGCAGCGTAGTTGTTGAACGGGTCGCCTTCCAGTTGCTTGACGCCCAGCGAAACGCGCTCGCGTTCCACGTCGATTGCCAGCACGACTGCTTCCAGCTCGTCGCCCTTCTTGAACTTGCGCACGGCTTCTTCGCCGGCTTCGGTCCAGGACAGGTCGGACAGGTGAACCAGACCGTCGATGTTGCCCGGCAGGCCGATGAACACGCCGAAGTCGGTGATCGATTTGATCGCGCCCTTGACCTTGTCGCCCTTCTTGTGGGTAACGGCAAAATCGTCCCATGGGTTCGGCTTGCACTGCTTCATGCCGAGGGAGATACGACGACGCTCTTCGTCGATTTCCAGAACCATGACTTCGACTTCGTCGCCCAGTTGAACGACCTTGTTCGGAGCAACGTTCTTGTTGGTCCAGTCCATTTCGGAAACGTGCACCAGACCTTCGATACCTTGCTCGACTTCGACGAATGCACCGTAGTCGGTCAGGTTGGTGACTTTGCCGAACAGGCGGGTGCCTTGCGGGTAGCGACGCGACAGACCGGTCCACGGATCGTCGCCCAGTTGCTTGACGCCCAGCGAGACGCGGTTCTTCTCTTGATCGTACTTGAGGACCTTGGCGGTGATTTCCTGGCCGACGGTGAGCACTTCCGACGGATGACGCACACGACGCCATGCCAGATCGGTGATGTGCAGCAGGCCATCGATGCCGCCGAGGTCGACGAACGCACCGTAGTCGGTGATGTTCTTGACGACGCCGTCGATGATCTGGCCTTCCTCGAGGCTCTGGACCAGCTCGGAGCGCTGCTCGGCCCGGGTCTCCTCCAGCACGGTGCGGCGCGAGACGACGATGTTGCCGCGCCTCTTGTCCATCTTGAGG